>JBBARP010000001.1:0-74516 GCA_040399745.1 Bdellovibrionia bacterium
AACGCGACCACCACTTTGGGTGACGATTCGATCTATAAGATCACGGCGCAAACTTCGAACGTCTTGACCACAGGCGCGGGCCTCACTTCGGTGGGCGCGTCCGGAAACACTTTCCGAATTCATCCGGCCTTTGACGAAGTTCGAGTCATCGGCAACGCCATTTTGGAAACGAACGGTGTGATGATCGCCCGATCGGGTGTGATCTCGGGCACTGTTTTGAGTACGGCTACCCCATCAGGCCTTGCCTTGGCTGGGTCGGGTGCGTTCTCGATTGCTGGCGGAACTGCGGCCTTGTTCGACTCGAATCTCTCGGGTGGAGGCAGTTTGACTGTCTCGGGCGCGTCTACCGTGAATGCCTTGGGAGCGATTCTGTCGGCTCCTACCATGACTATTACGGCGTCGACCGTTCAGGCAGATGGGCTTGCTACGACGACCGGGAATTTGGTGTTGGACGCCTCGACGGTGACTCTGGGGCGGTTACGAACCGCAACGCCGGGCTCGACCTACGCGGTCAATGCTGCGGGAACGCTGATTCTCCAAAACACGGCCACCCTTCAGCAGCGTGCGACGACCACGACGGCTGAGTATGCACTCGAAATCTCGGCTGGGAATGTGAACGTCGGAGCGGGATCGACCATCTCTTCCAATCAACGCGGATTCAATTCGCCCAACTCGGCGGGTTTCCGAGGTTTTGGCAACGCGATCGTTGGCGGCTGGAGCACGACGACCAATTTGTCTGCGGGTGGATCGCACGGTGGCAGAGGTGGATCGCAGAGTGCATCGCACCGATCCGCTGAGGTGTACGGCAGCATTCAAAACCCCAATACATCGGGATCGAGCGGTAGCTACTGGGCTTGTCTGAACGGAGGCTGCGGGAACGGCGGCGGCATCATTCGGATTGTGACGCCTTCTACTGGGTCAGTTCAGGTCGACGGCACGATCGACTCGAGTGGTGGCACCGCTGCTAACGGATGGAACAGCTCTTTGGGCGCGGGTGGTTCGGTTTATTTGAGCACGGGCACTTTGAGCGGGACCGGTACGGTGACGGTCAATGGAGGCACTGGGACCAATGGCATGGCAGCTGACTGGGGCGCTGGGGGCGGCGGAAGAATCGCAGTCCAAGCCACCACGCTTTCGGGGAACTACGCTTGGCCGCCGACTACGAGCTGGGGACTGAGAGCTTACGGAGGCTCGCAGTCAAACGGCAGTGGCTCGAACGGAGGCGCAGGCACCATCTATGTGAAGCTTCCGGGCGATACGGATGGCCGCTTGGTCGTGATCAATAACAGCAACTACACCGGTCTAGTTTCTTCGAACGGGCACGAACCGTTTACGGTCATCAACGTTCCGGCCAATGCAAACTCAACCGCACTGACTTCTACCGCCTTGACCAACAACGTGGCGGGAAGTTTCTCTGAGGCGGCTGGGATCACAGGTCTTTTGAATGGCTTCTATTTAAATCCGAACGTCAACCAGAACGCCACAACCACGCTTGCCGACGATACGATGTACCCAATCACCTCTTACACCGATACCGCTCTCACTACCTCGAGTGGTTTGACTTCGGTTGCGAGTTCGGGCGCTCAGTACCGAATTCATCCGGTCTTTGATCAGCTCTGGGTTGTTGGCAACGCGATCTTGAAAACAAACGCCACAATGTATGTCAAAGGCGGAACTTTTACTGGAACCGTCCTAGCAGCGAACGCGAGCGCTGGCCTTGCTTTAGGAGGCTCGAACTCGATCTCGATTGGGGCTTCAACGCTGCCCATCGTGGACGTGAATCTATCGGGAAGCGCCGTGTTTAGCCTGACGGCGGGCGCGAACTTGAATGCAACAGGCTTCACTTTGACAGCGCCTTCAATGAGTATTACCGGAGCCACTTTAGCCGCCGACGCACTAGTCACAACCAGCGGAAATCTCCTCATCGATTCGTCGACAGTCACACTGGGACGCTTGAGAACTGCCACGCCCGGATCCTCACTTTCCATTAATGCTGCGGGAACGTTGATTCTTCAGAATACTTCGACGATTCAGCAGCGCGCAACCACCACAACCGCTGAGTACGCTCTTGAGATCAATGCTGGCGGAGTCGTGGTGAATGCCGGATCGCAGATTACCTCTGCCGCGCGTGGATATACTTCTCCAAGCAGCGCAGGTTTTAGAGGTTTTGGAAATGCAGTTGTGGGTGGGTGGAGCTCAAACGCGAATCCGGCGGCAGGCGGATCGCACGGTGGCCGTGGGGGCTCCTACAGTGAGAAGGCTCCGGAAGTTTACGGAAGCATTTCCAATCCAAACACTTCGGGTGCCAGCGGAAGTTATTGGGGTTGCGTCAATAGTGGCTGTGGCAACGGGGGCGGGATTATTCGGATTACGACGCCCGCAAGTGGCGCCGTGACAATAGACGGAACGATCGATTCGAGCGGCGGCCTTAGTGGGTTTGGCTGGAACTCGACTTTGGGTGCAGGGGGTACCGCTTACGTGAGCACGGGAACTCTGACGGGCTCCGGCGTGATCACGGTCAACGGCGGCGGCGGAAATAACGGACAATCTGGCCAGTACGGCGCAGGGGGTGGCGGCCGCGCTGCAGTGGTTGCATCCACTCTGAGTGGTAATTTTGCTTGGCCGCCGACACTCACCTGGGGAGTGCGTGCCTACGGTGGCGTCGCCTATAATACGGGTAATACGAATGCCTCGACCAACGGTGCTGCGGGCACGATTTTCGTGAAGTTACCTGGCGATGTCGATGGTCGTTTGGTTGTCATCAATCCGACTAGCTATACCGGCTTTGGAAGCACTTCGAGCCACGAACCCTTTACGATGATCCCGCTTCCCTCTTCGGCTGCGTCCACTGGGCTAACCTCGACCGTCCTTTCTACTACCTCTACAGGTGCGTTTAACGAACCTGCCGGCGTGACCGGAACTTTGGTTGGCTTCTACCTCAACCCGAACGTGGATCAAAACGCGACAACCACGTTGGCCGACGACACCTTGTTTAAGATCGCCTCCTACACCGGGGAATCGGTGACCGCTTCGAGCGGGTTAACGACCATTGGGACTGCCGGAAATACCTATCGAATTCATCCTGTGTTTGATGATGTTCGTGTTCTTGGAACAGGAATTCTGAAGACGAACGGTGTGATCTACACCAAGGGTGCAACGCTTACGGGAACAGTCCTGTCGGCCTCGTCTTCGACGGGATTGGCCATCGGCGGAAGTAACTCGGTGACCTTGGGCGCGGGCACCGCGCCGATCGTGGACATCAATCTTACGGGGTCCGCGGTGCTTTCAGTCACTGCGGGCGCAAATTTGAACGCGCAAGGCTACACGATCCAGGCACCCTCCATGAGCGTCACAGGCGCGACGGTTGTCGCTGACCAATTGGTGAGTACCGTGGGCGGAATTACTCTGGACTCTTCGACCGTCACTTTAGGTCGTCTACGCACCTCGGCGCCCGGATCCAATAATTTCAGCGTGACTGCTGTTGGCGATTTGGTCGTTCAAAATGGTTCAACCCTTAATCAAAGGGCAACGACGACCACTGCTGAGTACACTTTGGAAATCTCGGCGGCGAACGTCAACGTCACTTCAGGCTCAACCATCTCCTCCTCCGCTCGAGGTTTCACCTCCCCGAATCAATCTGGCTTCCGTGCTTTTGGAAATACGATTGTGGGGAGTTGGTCAGCGACGACGAATCCTGCTGCTGGCGGTTCGCACGGGGGGCGAGGTGGCTCGTATGGCGATCGTCCGGGTGAAGTGTATGGAAACGTGCTTAATCCTTATACTTCGGGCGCCAGCGGTAGTTATTGGGGTTGTATAAATAGTGGCTGTGGAAGTGGCGGTGGGATTATCCGAATTGTCACTCCAGCTACCGGAACCGTGACGGTCGATGGCCTGGTTGATTCAAGCGCAGGCTTATGGAGCTATGGCTGGAGCTCGACCTTGGGCGCAGGCGGAACGGTGAATGTGAGTACCGGAACGCTCACAGGCAGCGGTTTGATCTCGGTCAATGGTGGCGGCGGAAACAATGGCCAAGCCGGCCAGTATGGTGCAGGTGGTGGTGGTCGTGCGGCGGTTTATGCTTCGACCCTATCTGGTGCCTTTGCATGGCCTCCCACAACGTCTTGGGGAATTCGAGCTTACGGTGGCGTCGCCTACAATACTGGCAACACGGGTTCATCCCAAAACGGGGCGGCTGGCACCATTTTGATTAAGACGCCATCGGACAGCTTTGGGCGACTCGTGGTGACCAATCCCACTTCGTTTACTGGATTTAGCAGTTCCACGGTTCATGAACCTTTTACGGTGCTGGATGTTCCGGCAAGCGCGGTGTCCTCGAATTTGTCTGCAACTACTTTGCAAGTCTCGACAGCGGGTTACTTCAGCGAGCCTGCCGGAATTACTGGGAGACTCGAAGGTTTTTACTTAAATCCGAATACGGCCCAAAACGCGACGACCACATTGGCCGACGATACGCTGTATCGGATCAATTCCTACTCAGGGACGCAATTGACCACGGCAACCGGACTCAATTCGATCGCGTCGACCGGACAAACCTTTCGAATTCATCCTGTGTTTGATGATGTGTGGGTTCTGGGAAGAGGGATCCTCAAGACCAATGCCATTGTGAAGACGGCAGGCGCAAATATTCAGGGCACTGTGATTGGCGCTGGCTCATTGGGAGTCGTAGGTGATCGTGGTGTGACTTTGGGTGGGATTAGTCCTTTCTATGAAGTGACAATGGGCGGAAGCTCGGTTTTGGCGTTCGCAAGCGGCGCGAATATCAGTGCAGCCGGAACCACCTTTACGGCGCCCTCGATTACGGCAACAGGTGCAACCGTCGTTGCGGATCGGCTCGTAGCTACGAACGGCGGCATTACTTTGGATTCCTCGACGGTCACTTTAGGACGAGCAAAAGGTTTGAATTCCTTGAGCGCCACTGGAGACCTAGTCCTTCAAAACAACGCGACCCTTCAACAGGCAACAACAACCGCGACTACCGAGTACTCTCTTGAAATTCAGGCTGCTAACGTGAACGTCGCTGCGGGCAGCCGGATCTCGTCAAATGGTGCCGGATTTAATTCGCCCGCCACCAATGGGTGGAGAGGCTACGGCAACGCGGTTCAGCCTTCGTTTAACGGCTCGACCAATGTTTTGGCAGGTGGATCACACGGCGGACGTGGTGGCGCAAGCAGTGGCCACTACGCGAACGAAACTTACGGAAGCATCACGAACCCGAATACTTCGGGTTCATCGGGATCACGTTCGACGTGTTCTGGCGTCTATAACGCCTGGTGGGGCCGAACCGGCGACATTTGCTCGAACGGGGGCGGTGTAGTCCGAGTGGTTGCTACCGGCACGGGTTCAAATAACGGCACGATTACCGTGAATGGAAGCATTGAAAGTAACGCGCAAGAGGGCTCGGGTTGGTCGAGCGGTGGTGCAGGTGGCTCTGTTCACCTGACGGGCGGCACGGTGAGCGGTACCGGCACAGTGACAACCATCGGCGGCTACGGAAACGGTGGCGCCGGCGGCGGTGGCCGAATTGCTGCCTACGTTTCGAGTGCGAGCGGAAGTTTTGCGTGGCCTCCGACAGCGACTTGGGGTTTCCGTGCGTACGGAGGGCTACAAACCACGACGAGCTCGACCACCGCGAACGCTGGCTCGGGCACGATCTACGTGAAGCTTGCGGGCGACACCGATGGGCGCCTGGCCATTCTGCGGAATCCAAACTTCCCAGTCACGAACCCTGCGCGTACCTGGGGCGAGCAGCCCTATACGGTAGTAAACGTGCCGACTAGCACTGTGTCGACCGCTTTGAGTGCGACGACTTTGAGCGGTGCAGCAACTACCTTTAATGAAAGCGTGGGCCAGACCGATTACTTGGTGGGCTACTATCTGAACCCTAAGACGGCTCAGAACGCCACGAACGCCGTTTCTGACGATACTCTGTTCAAGATTACTTCGCAGACTTCGCAGAACCTTGTGACGGCGGGCGATCTGACTTCGATTGCGACCAGTGGCGATACGTTCCGCATTCATCCGGTGTTTGATTCCCTGGTCATCGGTAACGGTGAAGTGGTGCTGGCGAACGCCACGATTTACGCGAAGAACGTAGGGACCGTTGCAAGCGGACTATTGGCTTCGGCTTCCACAGGCTCGATTGCTTACCGGGGAACTGGGGCTATCAACTTGGCCGGTACGGCAAGTCTCCTCACTTTCACGGAGTTCTTCACCACCGGTGCTGTGACTTTGGGCGGCGGCACTTTCAATCTGCCAGTCGATGGCGCAACGGTTGGTTCGATGAGCGGCACGACAGCCAATACCATTTTGGCGGGCTCGGGTGCTCTTACGGCAACCACTGGCGGAATTTCTCTGACGGGTGCTTCGGGTAACTCAGCAACGCTTTCAGCGATTACTTCACCCGGTGCGGTGAACTTGGTGGGTGGCACTTACACGGCGACCGACATCACGGCCGACTCCTTCACGGCTACCAACTCCACGTTGACCGCGACCGGCCTTCTGACCACACTGACGGGCGGGGTCACATTCGACAATACGACCGCTACCCTGGGCAAGCTTCGCTCGGCAGGTGCAGATGGTGGCCCAAGTGGTGCTGGCCTTGCGATCAGTTCCGCAGGCGCATTGACTTTGCAGAACAATGCGCTTCTTCAACAGACTTTAACCACCACCACAGCCGAATACACGCTTGAAATCCAGGCTTCTGGACTGAACCTGGCTGCGGGATCGAGAATTTCGGCGACAGGCCGCGGCTACTACGTCAGCGATTACACCAGCTATCAAGGCTACTTCCGCAGCTTTGGAAACATAAACGTGGGCGGCTGGGGTGGCGCAACTGGATATCGCTATGCAGGTGGCTCGCACGGCGGTCGTGGCGGCTCGAACGATTCCGGCGGGTCTCAGCGTTCAAACGAGACTTACGGAAGCATTCATAATCCGTACACTTCCGGTTCAGCCGGCGGTTCCGGTGATGGTTGGTGGCAGACCCAAGCGGGCGGCGGCATCGTTCGCATCAACGTCGGCACGGGCGATTTGATCGTGAACGGAAAAGTTGAAGCTGAAGGAACAACGGCTGGCGGTCCTGTATGTCTGGGTGCGGGTGGATCGATCTATCTGAAAGGTGGAACACTTCAAGGCTCTGGCTCAGTCACGGCCAACGGTGGAACTTGGACGAGCGGTAGCGACCCGCGCGGCGCTGGCGGTGGCGGACGTGTCGCGGTGTATGCACCTAGCCTTCAAGGAAACTTTGCTTGGTCTTCGACCGGCTTCCAATCCTACGTAACTGCTGCAGGCGGAGCGGGTAATAGCATCAGTAAACAAGGTGGAGCCGGAACCGTTTACGTAAAAACCGGATCAGACGTCTACGGCCGTTTAGTGGTCAAGAACGCAACCAATTCGTTGACTGCGGCCTATTCGAACCAGCCCTTCACGCGCATCGATGTTCCTTCGGTTACGACCAGTGATGCAGTGGGTGCGACGTCACTCACAAAAGCAGCTTATTTCACCGAAGGCGTTGGCTTCACGGGTCACCTGATGGGCTTCTGGCTGAACGCTAACACCGCTCAAAACGCGACCTCCACCGTCTTTGACGATGTGCTGGCGCCCGTTCTCTCGCACTCATCTTCAGTGCTCACGACTCCATCGGGCCTTACTTCGTCACCGATCTCAGCAGTTGCCGGGAGTAACTTCCGGATGCATCCGGTGTTTGATCAATTGAAGATCCTGGGTGGCGCGATCGTTTTGACCAACGCCAACATCATCACGACCGATCTTGAGCAAGTGGGATCCGTGACGGGCACGGGCGGAATTTCGCTCAATTCTTCTACCAACGGCATGACGTTGAGTGGTTCAACCACACTGGGGCAGTTCAACGAACTGACTTTGGGCACGAGCCTGGGTTTGACGATCACGGGCGGTGCAGCCGTGACCTTGCCCAGTTCAATTACGGTGGGTGGAAACCTAAACGTCACTGCCGCATCGACGATGACTGCGACTTCGTTGAACGTAGGTGGAAACTTGAACGTGGACGGTACCAACTCGGTGTTGAACGCAGGCATTACGGGTATTTCGAATACCACTCCGAACGTGGTGGTGACGGGGGACCTGAACCTGACCAACGGCGCGCGCTTGAAATCGCGAAGCTCGACTTCGACTGCCGAGTACTACCTCTACGTCACCGCTGCAAACGCCACGATCGATAGTACCAGCGCGGTCAACGTGGATTACCAGGGTTACACTCAGCAAAGTAACGGCTACCTGCAAGGCCCTGGAAATCTGCCCTATGCCAACCGCCTAGGGAATTGGCAGTCGTACCTATCGGGTAGTTATGGCGGTGAGGGCGGTAACGCTGCAGGAGGCGCAAACGCGGTAGCGGCCGATACCTACGGAAGCTTCACTGCACCCATTCATTTGGGTGAAAGCGGCATGTCGCCCTGGGGCTGGTGGGGTACAGGGAGCGGGGGCGGATCGGCCCGCCTGAGCCTCACGGGCACATTGACATTAAATGGCCAGATTAGTGCCTTGGGTCAGAATACGGCGGGTGATCGCGGCTGCGGCGCTGGCGGAAGTATTTATGTGCAAACGGGTACCATGACCGGTTCGGGCACGATGGTGGCTCACGGCGGGAGCGGCGCTTCGAACGCCCCGGGCGGCGGCGGTGGCCGGATTGCCCTTTACTACACCACCGGTGCCGGTAGCTTCGCTTCGAACTCCGGAATTGCGGCTCAGCTCAAAGCTTACGGCGGCGTGGGATATGGTGCGGCTTCCAACACCACTGGCGGCGCTGCTGGAACCGTGTTCTTCAAGTCAGCGTCCGATACATACGGCAACCTGAGTATCGATAACGCCAGTCGCTTGTCCTCAAACAACAGCGCCCGCACGGTGATCCGTGGTCCAGCAAGCACTTCGTATACGAACCTCAGTAGCGCAGCATCAAACAGCGTGACCATCGGAAGTGGTTTCACCAACATGTACGGCAATATCCAAAATTTCCTAACAGGTCTCTTTGTCAACCCGATCACCACGCAGAATACGACCTCAGTTCTTAGCGACGATACGCTTTATAGCGTGACCGGTAACACTTCGAGCACCCTGAGTCTTTCGGGGGGAGATCCCACTAGCATCGGCGCCACTGCGGGTAGCCCCTTCCGCCTGGTCCTTCGCTTGGACAACCTCGACGTCAGTGGCAAAGCGGTACTCGATTTCAGCGGTCACGATATTTACACGTCCGGTGGTGACATCAGCTCCGGAAACTCAAACTTCCTGCTCGACGGTACCGTCTTTGCCCGCACGCTCGATATTGGGTCGGGCACTTACTCGATGAGCGCTAGCGGCGTGCAGAGTAATTTGACCAACCGCTGCGCCGGCGCAGTGAACACAGCGAACGGCGCTAGCCTGAACTGCCCGTAACTTAAAGCCGACCTCCTGGTTTGCCGATAGGCAATTACACCCGTGGGTGGAGGTTATTTCATGCGATCGATGTCCCTTTATCGCCGCTTTCTGATGCTCCTGGTTCCGTTGTTCGCCGTGGGAATCTTGACGGACTTCTATACCTGGCAAACGCTGAGCGGCCTGAGTAAAGGCGTAGGCGATGCGGCAAAGCTTCTCGAACTCTCCTTGCGATCGCGGGTTTATGTCTCCGAAATGGGGAACTCGGTTCGTGGCTTCTTGCTCGATCCGACTTCGCGTGTGGAGTTGGAGAAAAAAGAGCAAGCCGACGAGGGCAATGAACTGGTCCTGACTGAGCTTCAGAAGCTGAATCTTCCCAGTGAAATCCATACCCTGATCTCAAAGATGGAAGAGCAGGACCATAAGCGCCTGCACCCTTCCGAAGAAAAAATCATGACCCTGATTGGTGCGGGAAAGCTCCAAGAAGCTCAGCGCCAGTACGTCATTTTGTATAGCCCGGCGCGCGCTGCTTACGACGAGCTTTCCTCAACTTTGGTGGAACAAGCCACGCGATTTACCCATAGCGAGATTATGCGCGTTGACGCAGAAACCCGTGCTTCGGCCAAGGCCATCATTTTTGGGCTGAGTTTAGGATTGGCCTTTGTCGGCGCCACGATGCTCTGGCAGGTTCGCCGGCTGGCAAAGAAGCTTGAAGCCATGGGCGACCAACTGGGTTCAAGTTCTGACCGCTTAGGTTCGGCTGCTCGTCAGATCAACGGGACCAGTGTGGAACTGGCATCGAGTTCAACCGAGCAAGCAACCGCGCTTCAAGAAACGGTTTCAGCTCTCGACGAAGTGGGCTCGATGGTTTCTAAGAACGCTGAGAACGCACGTTTGTCTGCACAAGCCGCATCCGAGAACCGTGAAACCGCTCAACAAGGTAAAGAAGCGGTTCAGCAGATGGTTTACTCGATCGAGGAAATCAGCCGCACTCACGACGAGATTCTCTCGCACATCGAAGCCAGTAACCGCGAGATCTCCGGCATTGTTCAAGTCATCAATGAGATTGGTCAGAAAACGCGCGTCATTAACGACATCGTGTTTCAGACCAAGCTTCTTTCCTTTAACGCCTCTGTTGAAGCAGCACGCGCCGGTGAGCACGGCAAAGGTTTTGCTGTGGTGGCCGAAGAAGTGGGCAACTTGGCCCAGCTTTCGGGTAACGCTGCAAAAGAGATTTCTGGAATGCTGGACGCAAGCACCCAGCGGGTTGAGCGCATTGTGAAGGATACCCAGTCGCGAATCGAACACGTGGTGGCGACCGGAAGAAGTCAGGTTCAATCGGGAACCCAGACCGCGCGTCGTTGCGACGAGGTGCTGGATCTGATCTTGAAATCCGCTGAAGACATGGCGCGAATGGTTTCTGAGATTTCGGTGGCAAGCCAAGAGCAGGCAACCGGCGTGAAAGAAATCCATAAAGCCATGAGCCAAGTGGACGAAGTCACTCAGCGCACCAGCACGGCCGCATCTGATAGCGCTGAAAGCGCCACTCACTTGAGCCGTGAAGCCGAGACGCTTTTGGCCCTCGTGGGTTCGATGAACCGCACGATCAAAGGCGGAACACGCCCAGCCGCAGGTTCTCCCTTTGCTCCGGGCTTAGGAGTGCCTCACGCTACGCGCGCTGAGACTTCGCCTCAAGACGAAGCACGTCCCAGCGCTGCAGCTTAAGTGCAGTGCTTCACCCCACTACGAAGTTCATGATCTTGTTCGGGACGAAGATCACTTTCTTCACCGTCTTGCCGGCCATTTGGCTTTGAACAGGTCCGAGTGCCAGGGCTAGTTTTTCCACGGTGGCTTGATCCGCGCCGGGCTCGACTTCGACGGTACCGCGGGTTTTCCCCAGCACCTGGATGGCAATCGTGATTTGGTCGTCTTTGGCAAGATTCGGGTCAAAGCTCGGCCAAGGCGAATGCTGAAGGTTCTTTTGTCCCAGAATTTCCCACAGCTCTTCAGCCAAGTGCGGCGCAAACGGATGCAGGCACTGAACAAAAGGCAGCATGCACTCGCGCGGGCGACGCCCTTGCTTGGTGAAGTGGTTCACAAAAACCATCATCGTGCTGATCGCGGTATTGAAGCGAAGGCCCACGATGTCTTCAGTCACTTTCTTGATGGTCTTGTGGGTGATCTTTTGGTCTTCGTCAGTCGCCTGGGCCTCTGGTTGCTCGGTGACCAAACGGAAGGCGCGCTGGGCAAAGCGGAACACCCCTTCAATGGCTTTCGTGTCCCAAGGCTTATCGCGCTCCAGCGGCCCCATGAACATTTCATAGAGGCGAAGCGTGTCGGCGCCGTACTCTTTCACCACGTCGTCGGGGTTAATGACGTTACCCCGGGACTTCGACATTTTTTCGCCGTCCTCACCTTGGATCATTCCTTGGTGAACGAGCTTTTGGAAAGGCTCGTCGTGGGTGACTAGGCCGCAATCAAACAGGACCTTGGTCCAGAAGCGCGCGTAGAGCAGGTGCCCGACGGCGTGTTCCGGGCCACCCAAGTAAAGGTCCACCGGCATCCAGTACTTTTCAGCTTCCGGTGAAAACGGTGCGCCCGCGTTGCGCGGATCAATGTAGCGAAGGAAATACCAGCTTGAGCCGGCCGATCCGGGCATCGTGTCGGTTTCGCGGCGCAGTTTTTCGCCCTTCCCACCCGTCTGGTTCACCCAGTCGGTGATGGCGCCCAAGGGGCTTTCGCCCGTGCCGGTGGGTTCGTAGCTTTTCACGTCCGGCAAAGCGACGGGCAAGGCTTCATATCCGACTGCAATCGAAGCTCCCGCTTCGTCGTGCAGAATCGGGAACGGCTCACCCCAGTAACGCTGACGCGAGAACAGCCAATCGCGAAGCTTGTACTGAATGGTGCGCTTCCCAAAGCCTTTTGCTTCGGCGTGCTCAATGACGGCTGCAATGGCCTTGGCGGTGGGAAGCCCATCGACAAAGCCCGAGTTCATGGCCACGCCATGACCCGTGAAGCAAGCGTCGGTATTGCCTTCTGGCGCCTTCACGACCAAGCGGATCGGGAGGTCGAACTTTTTGGCAAATTCATGATCGCGCTCATCGTGCGCCGGAACCGCCATGATGGCGCCCGTGCCGTAGCCCATCATCACGTAGTCAGCGACCCAAATGGGCGCGCGCTCGCCGGTGAAGGGATTCAGAGCGTAAGCGCCGGTGAAAGCGCCCGTCTTCTCTTTGGACTGATCCTGGCGGGCAATTTCGCTCTTTTGTGATGCTTCGCTTCGGTAAGCGTCCACGGCCGCTTTTTGGGCTGCGTTTGTGATTTTTTCGACCAGCGGATGCTCGGGCGCAAGTACCAGGTAAGTGGCGCCAAAAATCGTGTCCGGGCGGGTGGTGAAAATCTCGATCTGCTCTTTTTCGCCTTCAATCACGAATCGGCACTGAAGCCCTTCGCTTCGGCCAATCCAGTTTCTTTGAAGCTCTTTCGTGCTTTCCGGCCAATCTACTTTGTCTAGGTCCCGAAGCAGCCGCTCGGCGTATTCGGTGATTTTCAGCATCCACTGCTTCATCGGCACGCGGTAGACCGGGTGTCCGCCGCGTTCTGATTTTCCGTCGACCACTTCTTCGTTGGCCAAAACGGTTTTCAGGGCCGGGCACCAGTTCACAGGGACTTCTTTTCGGTAGGCCAAGCCCTTTTCGAAAAGCTTCAAGAAGATAAACTGAGTCCACTTGTAATAGTCGGGCGAGCAGGTGGAGATCTCTCGGCTCCAGTCGTAGCTGAAACCGAGCATCTTCAGTTGGCGACGGAAAGTCTCGATCGCAGAAGAAGTCGTGACGTTCGGATGAACGCCTGTTTTTAGCGCGTATTGCTCTGCCGGAAGTCCGAACGCGTCCCAGCCCATAGGGTGAAGCACGTTGAAGCCCTGAGCGCGCTTGAAGCGGGCCAGAATATCGGTGGCCGTGTAGCCTTCGGGGTGACCTACGTGCAGGCCCGAGCTCGACGGGTAGGGGAACATGTCCAAGATGTAGTATTTGGGCTTCTTGGAAGTGTGATCTTCCGTGCGGAACGTTTGTTCGCGTTCCCAGAATTCCTGCCATTTGGACTCGATTGTCTGCGGTTCGTAGGCCATGTCAGTGCCTATAGCAAAGGCTTCCCAAGGAGACGAGGCCTGGATTAAGGTCCGGGTGCGCATGAATTCAGAAAAATCAGGCCCATCGACGGTCGCTCTCCAAGTTCAGTACGCCCCGCACAGCACTTGCTTTGGGTGCGGTCCGGCAAATCCCCAGGGGCTTCACGTTCAGAGCGTGCCTCAGGCCTCGGGCGAAGTGACGGCTTCGTTTCAGCCCATGCCTCACCACGAAGCGTTCCCTGGAATGCTGAACGGGGGAATCATCGGCGCGATTCTCGATTGCCACTGCAACTGGACGGCGGCTTACCACTTGATGAAGCAGTCGGGCGCCGATCATCCGCCCTGCACCGTCACGGCCGAATACACCATTCAGCTGAAGCGCCCGACGCCGACGAACGCGCCCGTCCTGCTATCGGCCCGAGTGGTCGATTCGAAAGACGACCGCGCCACCATCGAGGCAACCCTAACGGCCGGCGGAAAAGTGACTGCCACTTGCCGAGGTGTGTTTGTGGCCGTGAAACCCGGCCACCCGGCCTACCATCGCTGGTAGACTGAAAAGCGTGCCTAAATACCGCCGCGGCGAGGACGGTTTCCTCGACGATCAGAAGCATCGAAAGCAAGTGTCGCGAAAAGGGGCGAAGCGCTCGGTCGAGACGCGTGCTCGTTTCCTTTCGGCTGAAGAATCAAACGCCACCGTGGCCGAAGTGTTTCCCAATCAATGTCGCATTCGCTGGGATGAAGCGCATCTCGCCCCGGGCGCCCCACGCGAGGTCCTAGCCGCTTACCGGCGCGCTACGGTGCTTCGCAAAGGCGAGGCGCTTCGCGAGCGCGCCCCGGTGGCCGTGGGCGACCGGGTGAAAGCCGAGCGCGTGGGCGACACCGCGATTGTGGCAGGACTATGTGAGCGCCGAAACCGCCTGCTTCGCCCGGCACCCGAGCGCGAGGCGGTGGTGCACGTGATTGTGGCCAATGTGGACCGCCTGGCCATTGTCGATTCAGCTATGCAGCCGGATTTTTCACCGGGCCTAGTCGACCGTATTTTGGTGGCAGCGGCCGCGCAGGGAATTGATCCCCTGATTGTGGTCAATAAGATGGACCTTTGGCAGGGCAAGGACGAGCCTGCGCCTTGGCAAATGTACCGGGACCTGGGCTTTGAAGTGGTCGAAGTCTGCGCCAAAGAGGGTCGCCCCGGGTTTTCGGCGCTCTCGACCCTTCAGGAAAAGCTTCAAGGCCTTTGCGTGGCGTTTTGCGGCCACTCGGGGGTGGGTAAAACGAGCTTATTGAACACTTTGACCGGCGGTCAGGTGGGTGAAGAAGGCACGGTCAGCGATGTGACCGGAAAGGGCCGACACACCACCAGTTCTGCCGTTTTGCTCGATGGTCCGGGAGAAGGGACCCTTTGGATCGATACCCCGGGGGTCCGCGAATTCGGTCTTTCGGATGTCGATCCCGATCGCCTGCATGAATTTTTCCCGGAATTTTCACAACCCCAGAAGTTGGGCTGCGTTCAGGCAGATTGCCGACATTCCGAAGAAGAAGGCTGCGGAGCCCACGGGCTAGCCCGTTACGGGAGTTATCGTCGCATCCGGGATTCCTTGCTGAGCGGCGAAGGCTGAAGCATAAGAGAACACGCGATGTTGAAAAAAAATCCGGCTTCTCCTCCGAAATTGGCGGCCTTCGAGGCCCTCTGGAAGGAGCTCTTTAGTTCCCCCATTCATTTAGACTCGGCCCTGAGCAAAGCTTCGCGCCTTCATAAAAGCGCGCTGGCTCAGGCGGTTCCTCCTATTTTGCTTCGTCCCACCAGTCTTGCCGAGGCAGCCGGTGTGGGCGTGGCTCCGGGCGAGCCCTGGACCCTGGCTCCTGAAGCACTCCAAGATTGGGCGCCGGCGCGAAGCATGGCTGCGCGCATTTTAGACGGTGCGCTCGAACCCAGACGCGTTCCGCGCTCGAGCCTCAGCGATTTTCCGGTTCCGATGATCGAGGATTGGACGCGCGACTGGGGTCCGAAAGTAGCAGAAGTCCTGGCTGAGAACTTGGGTGTTGAGCCCCCGCTTTCCGTCCGCGTGAAGCAGGAAGTGGGCGCGGAGGCTTTGAAAAAAGACTGGAGCCCGCAGCTCCCGGTGAAAGTGAGCGTCTCGGACCTTTCGCCCGTGGGCGTTCGCTTGGCCAGTTACGCTCCGATTTTGAATTCCGAAGCTTCCGAGCGTGGGGATTTTGAAATCCAGGACGAAGGCTCGCAAGTGATGGCGGTTTTTGCGCTCTGGCCTGAAAAAGTGGCGCACCTTCTGAGCCCCGTGCCGGGCCCAGTGAAGTCTGCTGGTAAAGCAGTGCAGCTTCCCGAATCCGCACCGGCTTGGACGGTGGTGGATACTTGCGCAGGAGCCGGCGGAAAAACTTTGGCCTTGGCTGACTTGTTGTCAGGCAAAGGCCGCGTCTACGCTTACGATACCTCTCCGAGAAAGCTTCAGGCGCTGAGGCGTCGTGGCAAGCGCGCCGGTGTGAACAACATTCAGGCCGTGGCTTTGACCGAAGGGAAAGAATCCGAAACCGTGAAACGTTTCCGCCGCAGGGCTCAGGCCGTTTTGGTCGACGCTCCTTGTTCCGGTTGGGGTGTTCTTCGTCGGAATCCTGACATCAAGTGGCGCCAGGATCCCGAGACGTTGACCCGGATGCCTGAAATTCAAAAGCGGCTGCTCGCTCTTTATTCCGATCTGGTCGCTCCCGGTGGGCTTCTGACTTTTGGTGTGTGCACGTTCCGCCGCGCCGAGACGATCGATATCGTGGAAGCTTTTCTGAAAGAGCGTCCTGACTTTGAAAAAGGTCCGGGTGGATTCTTAGGTCCTTCGCCTTGCGATGGATTCTTCATGCAGTCGTTCCGAAGGAAGGCATGAGCGGGAGTGGCGACCGTGAGCCGGCGCATCGGCTGGCAGTCGAAGGGCTCAAAAGATTGGCTCAAGCCGGGTTCGCGGGGCGCTTTGCGCTGAGGGCAATTTCCGGTGGTTCGCCCAGTCGTCCTGTCTCGGTTCTTGGGATGGAGTTTTCTTCCCGAGTCGGGCTTGCGGCAGGTTTCGATAAGGATGCGGAATTAGTCACAGCGTTACCCGAGCTTGGTTTTGGTTTTGCCGAGATTGGTACCGTCACGCCGCGCCCGCAGGCAGGAAATCCTCGGCCCAGGTTGTTTCGATCCCTACCCGAGCAGGCTCTCTTTAACCGCATGGGCTTTAATAACGGGGGAGCGCAAGCGGCGGCAGACCGTTTGGCCAAGGCCAGAAACTCAGGCCGGGTTCCTGACACCTTCCGCGTGGGCGTGAACGTGGGGAAGAACAAGGACACTTCTGCCGAGCAGGCGCATGAAGACTATGTCGCAGCCCTAAAACCTTTCCGTGGGCTTGCCGATTACGCGGTGATCAACGTCAGTTCTCCCAATACGCCGGGCCTTCGTGCTTTGCAGACGGTCGAGGCGCTGAAGCCCATTGTCCAAAGCGTTCTTTCGGAAGTTGCAGGCTGGGAAAAAGCTCCGCCCGTTCTTCTGAAGCTTGCACCTGAAGTGCAAGGCCAGGCGCTTCACGAGTTGGTTCATTCGGTCGAAGCCTGGGGGATTGCCGGTTGGGTGCTGACCAACACGCAAGCAGGCGAGTGGCAGGTGGGAAGCGAGCGCTTACCGGGGGGTTGGAGTGGTTTGCCCGTTCACGATGCATCCGTTGCGAGCTTAAAAGCAGTTCGAAGCATTTCTCAGCGCCCCATCATCTCGGTCGGAGGCATCCTGGAAGTGAAGGATGCGGCTGAGCGCATCGAACTGGGGGCGGATTTGATCCAAATTTACTCGGGATGGGTGCTTCGAGGCCCCCGATTCCCTGGAAAGTTGGTTCGCGGGCTGCCTTCAAGCCCCTGAAAAAGCAAAAGCCCCGGGCCGAGGCCCAGGGCTTTTTCACAACAAAAGAAGAAAGAAGAATTACTTCTTCTTGGCTTTTTTAGCGGCTTTCTTCTTGGTGGTCTTCTTCTTGGTGGCTTTTTTCTTGGTCGCCATTTTTGTTTCCTCCGTTGAGCTGTGACCTCGAGTGGTCACTGCTTGATAACTCGATGTTACATCCAATTTCGTTCAGATCAAGAAAATGTGTCGAAATTTTCGACACTCTTTCATCGATTCATGAGTGCACGTCGCCTTGCGTGGTGACCAACGTTGAGCAATAAGGAATTCGATGAACACGAAAAATTCCGGAACGCCGCCACTAGAGCCGCGAGAGCGACGCAAGCGTCGTCGCGAGCTGACGTTCATCGGAGTTCTCACCACTCTGTTCGTACTTCTCTCGGTGGCAGAAATTCGTCTCAGCACCCTGTCGACCACCCTGCCTTTCGTGAACTCGATCTTCTTTTTCGGGCTGCTGAACATCAATCTCATCATTTTGGTCGGGGTGGTTTGGCTCGTTTTTCGAAATGTGGGGAAGGTTTTCCTCGAAAGAAGGCGCCGCGTTCTGGGTTCGGCGCTGAAATCGAAGCTCGTCGTCGCGTTCTTGGGCTTCTCGGTCATCCCGACGCTCATCTTGTTCGCCATTTCGGCGGCCTACATCAACTCGAGCTTCGATAAATGGTTCTCGATCAAGGTTCAGAACACACTTCAAGCCTCTCTGGACATCACGCGCGCCTATTATCGAAGCACCGATCAGTCGGCGATGCACTTTGCCGAGCAGTTGGCAGCCAGTACGCGTCGCTTGTTGGCAAGTGGAGTGCGCCCCGCAGCGCTCGCGCATCATCTGGAAGAGCAGCGCGCCCTATTGGCGCTCGATGCAGTGGAGTACTACCCCGATCTTCTCGATGAACGGTTGCTGGTGAGTCGAACCGGCACCGAGGGGGATCCGGTTCATTATCCCAGGCTGAGCTTGGATCTCTTGCGGCGCGCCCAGGGCGGCGAGCGCGTCTCGGTGGTCGAGCACGTCGGGAGTGGCGATTTGATTCGTTGCTTGGTGCCGGTGGCTCGCGGGGTTCGCCCGGGAGTGGGCCTGCTGGTCGTCAATGCGTACATTCCGGTCAGCCTCGTGAACAAAGTGGACGAGGTGGCCAGCGTTTTTGACGATTATAAAGACGTCAACCCGCTGAAGTACCCCATGAAGACCATGTACCTCGTCATTCTGGTCATGATCACCTTGGTGGTGCTCTTTGTTGCCATCTGGTTTGGCCTGTACCTAGCGCGCCAGCTCACCGAGCCGATTCAAAAGTTGGTGATCGGCGCCGAAGAGGTGGGTCGCGGGAACTTGGATGTGACGATTCCGGGTTCGGGGCAGGACGAAATTCGGGTGCTCGTGGATTCCTTCAACCGAATGACCCACGACCTTCGAGATAATCGCGAGCGCCTGCAACAGACTTCGGCAGATCTAGAGAAGCGGCGCCTTCAACTCGAAGCCGTTCTTGCGAACGTTGGAACGGGCGTCATCGTGGTGGATCGGCAGGGTCAGATTACGGTTTATAACCGCGCGGTCTCGGGTCTGCTTCAAGCGCAGCCGGCGCAAATGTTAGGCAGAAGTTACCGAGACGCGCTGGTGGGCCCCGCGGAACCTTTAGTCGCAGTCATCGACGAAGTGCTCTCGACGCAACTTCCAGCCTCTGCCGAGCGATTGCCCGAGGTGGTGCACTGGAATCGCCATGGCACTGAAGGCGAAAACCGAGCACTCACGGCTGTGGTCACTCCCCTTCGGGACGTCGGCGGCGAGCTGCCGTGGGGTGCGGTCGTGGTGATCGACGACATGACGGCATTGATCAAAGCCCAGCGCGAGACCGCATGGCGGGAAGTGGCCCGGAGGATTGCGCACGAGATTAAAAACCCCCTGACACCGATCAAACTCTCGGCTCAGCGCCTGCAAAGGCGGCTGTCTGACATTCAGGGGCGCGACGGCGAATTGCTTCGCGAGTGCACCGACACCATTGTTCGGCATACGGACGAGTTGAAAGAGATGGTCAACGAGTTCTCCGCCTTTGCCCGTTTTCCGGAAGTGTCGCCTGCTCCGAGCGACCTGAACGAAGCAGCCCGAGAAGTGGTGCGCCTTTACGAGACGGCTCATCCTTCCATTCAGTTTGAGCTGAAGCTCGAACCCAAAATGCCGATTTTTGAGTTTGATCGCGATCAAATCAAGCGCGTGCTGATTAACCTTTTAGACAATGCCGTGACGGTCCTGTCCCAGGTACCGCGAGGTGCCCTGCGGCGGGTGACTTTAGAGAGTCATCATAATTTAGACCTGCAAATGGCTGTCTTGACCGTTCAGGACACAGGGCCTGGGATCAGTGATGAAGTTCGCAGCCGGGTCTTTGAACCTTATTTTTCGACCCGAAAAGAGGGCACGGGCCTAGGGCTCGCCATCTGTAAGCGCATCGTGAACGATCATGATGGCTTCATTCGCGTGTCGTCAGCGCCCGGCCAAGGAACCCAGTTTTCCATTGAGCTTCCTACGTCGATCCGACATGGTTTGGCGGAGGCGGGCTCACTTTCCTCTGAACTTCCGGAGAAGCCTTAGGTCCTTTTTATGGCACGAACCATTCTGGTCATTGATGATGAACCTTCGATCCGTCAGGCGCTCTCCGGTGTGCTGACCGACGAGGGGCACCGCGTGCGCTGCGCGGGCTCGGGCCTAGAGGGCATCGAGGCGCTTCGTACCGAGCGCCCGGATGCCGTTTTCCTCGATATTTGGATGCCCGGTCAGGACGGCTTAGAGACGCTTCGGCAGATCAAAACCGAATGGCCCGACATGGCTGTCATTATGATGTCAGGTCACGGGACCATCGAAACCGCCGTTAAGGCCGTGAAATTCGGAGCTTTTGATTTCGTCGAAAAGCCTCTTTCGCTCGAGCGCGTGTTGGTTCTTCTTCAGAACGCGCTGATCGCCCAAGATTTGTCGCGCGAAAACTCGGCTCTTCGCAAGCAGGTGCAAAAGCACAAGCTTCTGGTGGGACAGAGCGCACCCATGCGCCAAATCCAAGACTTGATTCGGCGAGTGGCCCCGACGACCGGCTCGGTTCTGATCACGGGCGAAAACGGAACCGGCAAAGAGCTGGTCGCCAATTCCATTCACGCCCTGTCGCCCAGGTTCAATAAGCCTTTCATCGAAGTGAACTGCGCTGCGATCCCTGAAGAACTCATTGAGAGCGAGCTTTTTGGCCACGAGCGCGGGGCTTTTACGGGCGCCACGAGCCTTCGCCGCGGTAAGTTCGATCTGGCCAACGGCGGAACGCTTTTATTGGACGAAATCGGCGATATGTCGCTTAAAACCCAGGCAAAAGTGCTGCGCATTCTGCAAGAGCAGAAGTTTGAACGGGTGGGGGGAACGCAGACCCTTTCGGTCGATGTTCGCATCGTGGCGGCGACCAATAAGGATTTGAAAGCGGAGATCGCTAAAGGCGCATTCCGGGAGGATTTATTCTACCGTTTGAATGTCATTCCCTTCGTGGTTCCGCCTCTTCGGGACCGTAAAGAGGACATTCCGGCGCTGACCGACCACTTCCTACGCGAATTTTCGCAGGCTCACGGAAAAGTCATGAGGCCTTTGACGCCCGAAGCGCGCGCGGTTTTAGACGCCTATCCTTGGCCTGGAAACGTTCGGGAGCTCAGAAACCTGATCGAACGCTTAGTGATTTTGGATGGCGAAGCCGATACCGAGCGTCCGCTCACGGCAGCCGATCTTTTGGCGCATTTGGGCGAGGTTCCCGTCGCCCAGGCTCAATCCTTTGACCGAGTCGACCCGGCTTGGGTGGGACGAAGCCTTCGAGATGCGCGCTCGGACTTTGAGCGTGAGTTCATTCTGAAGACCCTACGCGAGCATGATTGGAACATCTCGAAAACCGCCTCAGTCTTGGGTGTCGAGCGAAGCCATTTGCACCGGAAAATCAGAACCATGGGCATCGAGGCACCTGAAGGGCGCGATTGATAACTTCTCCGGGGTGGAATAGGTTCCGCCCATGGCCGAGAAAATTACTCCCCGTTCCCAGGATTTTTCAGAGTGGTACCAGGACATCGTCCTTCAGGCGAAACTCGCCGATTACAGTCCCGTCAAAGGCTGTATGGTCATTCGGCCCAATGGCTACTCGATTTGGGAGCGGATCCAGCGCGAGCTCGATGGTCGCATTAAGAAAACGGGCGTCAGAAACGCTTATTTTCCGCTGTTTATCCCTGAAAGTTTCCTGAAAAAGGAAGCCGAGCACGTCGAAGGATTTGCTCCTCAGTGCGCCGTGGTCACCTACGCAGGCGCTAAGGATTTGGAAGAAAAATTGGTGGTTCGCCCCACTTCCGAAACCATCATCAACTCGATGTTTGCCAAGTGGATTCAGAGCTACCGAGATTTGCCGCTCTTGATCAACCAGTGGGCCAACGTGGTTCGCTGGGAAATGCGCACCCGCTTGTTCCTGCGCACGACCGAGTTTCTTTGGCAGGAAGGTCACACTTGCCACGCCACCGCCGAAGAAGCCGAAGCTGAAGCACGTCTGATGCTGCAAGTTTATACGGAATTCGCTGAAAACGTGTTGGCGATGCCGGTCGTTCCGGGACGTAAATCCGATAGCGAGCGCTTTGCCGGTGCACTTCGGACCTATTCCATCGAAGCGATGATGCAGGACACGAAGGCCCTTCAGGCCGGCACCTCGCATAATCTTTCGACCAACTTCGCCCAGGCTTTCGACACTCAGTTCCTGGATAAGGACTCGAAAAAGAAGTTCGTGCATCAGACCAGCTGGGGTGTTTCTACGCGCCTGATCGGCGGCATGATCATGACCCATTCCGACGACAAAGGCCTGGTTTTGCCGCCGCGTTTGGCTCAAACTCACGTCGCAATTGTGCCGATTTTGGCCAAAGCCGAGCACAAAGCGAAGGTTCTGGAAGTGTCGGATCGCTTGGCTGCAGCGATTCAGGAAAACGCGGCTGTTCGCTCCTTGGGCTACGACGTCGGCGTGATCGTGGACCGCGACGAACAAAAGCAAGCGGGCTGGAAGTTCCACGAGTACGAGCTCCTCGGCATGCCGGTTCGCATCGAAGTGGGTCCGCGCGACTTGGAGAAAAACCAGGTGGTGCTGACTCGTCGGGACGAGGGCGTGAAGCATTTTGTCGCTTTGGATGACGTGCCTGCGATGATCGGCCAAATCTTGGCGGACATGCAGAAGCAGCTCCTCGAGAAAGCGCGCGCATTCCGGGATGCCAATACGCATCGCGTGGAGACCTTCGAGCAGCTGAAGAAGGGTCTGGACGAAAAAGGCGGCTTCTACGTCGGTCCTTGGTGCCAGAGCCGCGAGAGCGAAGAAAAGCTGAAGGAAGAGACCAAAGCCACCATTCGCTGCTTGCCGATGGACGCCGAGTTCAACCTGATCTCTGAAGAAGGGGCATGCGTGATCACGGGTCAAAAAGGGAACAACGTGCGCGCAATCTTTGCACGGGCTTATTGAGATGAACTCCGGCTCGACCGACCTGATTGTGGCTTTGGATTACCCTCGTGCTGAACCAGCCGAAGCGCTGATTCGTGAACTCGAGGGTCAGCCGGTCATTTACAAGGTCGGTTCCGAGCTTTTTATGGCCGAGGGACCGGCTTGGGTTCGTGAGTTGGTGCATCGCAAGTGCCGGATTTTCTTGGATCTTAAATTCCACGACATCCCCAATACGGTGGCTAAAGCAGCCAAGCAGGCGGCACTTCTTCATGTGGAGATGTTTACTCTGCATTTGGCCGGTGGCAGTCAGATGGTCCGCGCAGTCGCGCAGGAATTGTCCGACATCCCTTCGCTTCGACCGAAGGTCTTGGGCGTGAGTGTTCTGACCTCGTTTGATGATGTGCGCTGGGCCGAAGTGACGCGTGCTCTGACAGGCCACGCAGTGGCTCCAGTCGAGTCGGTCGAGGGCCTCGTGGCTCACGCGACCGCTTGGGGGGTGGATGGCATTGTTTGCAGCGCGCATGAACTGCCCGCTGTGACGGCTACGGCTCCTGGCCTTTACAAAGTGGTGCCGGGAATTCGGCTCGCCGGCGGAGACGCTCAGGACCAAGCTCGGGTGATGACGCCCGCTCAGGCTCGCCAGGCGGGCGCCAACGCGATTGTGGTGGGCAGACCCATTACTCAGGCCCGCGATCCACGCGCTGCCGTAAAGAGCATCCTGGACGAGCTTGCTCAGACAGCCTGAGCGGCGTAAAGGCTTCCCTGCATGTCGCAATCTGCAGGTGGTTCTTTAGCTCTTCGCAATCCTCACAGTGTTTTGGCCGCGCTTCAAACGCGCCCGGACGACGTCCTACGCGTCGCCCTGCCTCCGTCGGGTGGCCAGAGAGGCGCTACCGAAGCGGCTGGCGACGCCTGGGACCAGGTGGCCAAGCTGGCCCGCCAGTATAAAATTCAAATTCAGAATGCCTCTCCGGCCGCTGCTGCGGGCGATTCCCGCGGGCGCGACAAAGACCGCGAAGGCGGCCGCGTGAGCGGGGCGCACGCGATGGTGCGCGAGCGCACAGGAGTCAGCGCGGAAAAGCTTTTCGACGACGCTCGCGAGCGTTCGGGCGGGAAGGGGTTGTGGCTGGCGCTGGATAGCCTCCAAGACCCGCAAAACGTCGGCGCGATTTTCAGAACAGCGGCATTTTTCGGGGTTCAGGGCATTCTTCTCACCACCGAGCGCTCTGCGCCGCTTTCTGCGGCCGCTTACGACGTCGCTTCGGGCGGTATGGAATACGTGCCGTTTACTCAGCAGGTGAATTTGCAGCGCGGCTTTGAAGCCGCAAAAGAAGCGGGCCTCTGGATTTTGGGCACTTCCGAGCACGCACGCGAAACTTTGGGTGGGGTTCAAAAAGACCGCCCCTGGCTCGTGGTTTTGGGCAACGAAGAGCGCGGAATTCGTCGATTGACCGAAGAGTCGTGCGACGTCATGTGCCGGATCGATCCCAAAGGCGAGGGTGTAAAATCACTGAACGTCTCGGTTGCCGCTGGGATCTTGATGGGCCAGCTGGGCTGAGGCTTTCAGAGCCTCGGTCGGGGTGGATTTGCGTTTGACATTTCCGCCAAACGATGGAAATTAGCCCCCACATTGGTTTTTACCGAGTGGAGTGGTTTATCTTCTCCCGCCGAAAATTTCGGGCTGGAGTAGCTCAGTTGGTAGAGCAACGGTTTTGTAAACCGTAGGTCGTGGGTTCGAGTCCCGTCTCCAGCTCCATTTCGGTATGAATCAATGGATCGTTTCGTGTTTTCAGTTCAGATCCGGAGAGATACCCAAGCGGCCAAAGGGACCAGACTGTAAATCTGGCGGCGTACGCCTTCGAAGGTTCGAATCCTTCTCTCTCCACCATCCGAATCGAAAATCCGAGTGATCAGTCCGTAAAAGTTGAATTGACTTAGGGTCTCTAGTTTTTTGGGCGGGAGTAGCTCAGTTGGCTAGAGCATCAGCCTTCCAAGCTGAGGGTCGAGGGTTCGAGCCCCTTCTCCCGCTCCAAAAAAATGAGAACCCTTTGCTAATTCAACAAAAACATGGGAAGAGCGGCGCTAGTTCCACCAAGAATCGCTGTCTCAGACCCATGTTCAGGGTGTGCCGAAACCTCGGAAAATCCTGAAAAATCAGTATCTTCTTGGAACGCTCTTGTAGCTCAGAGGTAGAGCACTCCCTTGGTAAGGGAGAGGTCACGGGTTCAAATCCCGTCAAGAGCTCCAGAAATTTTGAACCCGGTTGTAGGTGCCGGAACCCCACCTACCCAAACATCGGAGGCCTAGAAGCTGTATGTCGAAAGAGAAATTTGATCGGAGTAAGCCGCACGTCAACATCGGCACCATTGGTCACGTTGACCATGGTAAAACCTCGTTGACCGCTGCCATCACCACCATCCTGGCAAAGTCCGGTCTGGCTCAGGCTCGCGCCTATGACCAGATTGACAATGCTCCGGAAGAGAAGGCCCGCGGCATCACGATCAACACCACCCACGTTGAATATCAAACCAAGAACCGTCACTACGCTCACGTGGACTGCCCAGGCCACGCTGACTACGTGAAGAACATGATCACCGGCGCCGCTCAAATGGACGGCGCGATCTTGGTGGTTTCGGCCGCTGACGGCCCGATGCCCCAGACCCGTGAACACATCCTCCTGGCTCGCCAGGTCGGTGTTCCGGCTGTCGTGGTCTTCATGAACAAGTGCGACATGGTTGACGATGCCGAATTGCTCGACCTCGTCGAAATGGAAGTTCGCGAACTCCTCTCCAGCTACAAGTTCCCCGGCGACAGCATTCCGGTCGTTCGCGGTTCGGCAGTGAAAGCCCTTGAAGGCGATCAAAGCCCAATCGGTGAGCCCGCAATTCTCCAGCTCATGGAAGCTTGCGACACCTACATCCCGCAACCCAAGCGTGAGAAGGACAAGCCCTTCCTCATGCCGGTCGAAGACGTGTTTTCGATCTCGGGTCGTGGCACCGTGGTTACCGGCCGCGTCGAACGTGGCGTGATCAAAGTCGGCGAAGAAATCGAAATCATCGGTCTCCGCCCGACTATTAAGACCACCGTCACCGGCGTGGAAATGTTCCGCAAACTTCTCGATCAAGGTGAGGCTGGTGACAACATCGGCGCTCTGCTTCGCGGCACCAAGAAAGAAGAAGTGGAACGCGGACAAGTGCTGGCTCACGTGGGCAGCATCTCCCCGCACAAGAAGTTCAAGGGCTCGGCCTACATCCTCACCAAAGAGGAAGGCGGCCGCCACACCCCGTTCTTCAAGGGCTACCGCCCTCAGTTCTACTTCCGCACGACCGACGTCACCGGCGTCGTCACCCTTCCGGCTAACGTCGAGATGGTGATGCCTGGCGACAACGTTCAGATTGAAGTTGAATTGATCACCCCGATCGCCATGGAAAAAGAACTGCGCTTCGCTATTCGCGAAGGCGGTCGTACCGTGGGCGCCGGTGTGGTTGCCGAGATCGTCGAGTAATCAAAGCCGGATCCGCAAGGATCCTCGCTAGGTTCCGGGGGTCGGGCCGGGAATGGCCGGTCCGACCCTCGTTTGGTTCCTTTTCCCATTCATGCTAAGGAAGTTTTATGCGCGTCATCGTCAGCCTGGACTGCACCGAGTGCAAGCGGAAGAACTACTCGACGACCAAGAACAAGCAGAAGACGACGGACAAGCTGGAGTTTAAAAAATTCTGCCGCGCTTGCCGCAAGCACACTGCGCATCGCGAAGGCAAATAAGTTTCGAATTCCCACGTAGGCCAGTAGCTCTAACGGTAGAGCGGCGGATTCCAAATCCGTAGGTTGTGGGTTCGAATCCCTCCTGGCCTGCCACTTTTAACCTCGTCATCTCAAGATCGAGTGAACGATATGGAAAACCAGCATCAAAAATGGGTCAACCTCAGCTACCTCGGGGTAGCTGCGTTGCTGGGCTATATTGTGTTCTCCGGATCACAGCAGCTGGTCGCAGTTTACGACCTAGAAGCGCGGGTTCGGCAGATCGACTGGATCGTTCGGATTGGGTCAATCCTGTCCGGAGGACTTCTTTTTGCGATTTTGGTTCGCAATGAGAAGGCAAATGAGTTTATGAACGAGGTGGTCCTGGAGCTGCTTCGGGTCACTTGGCCAACTCAGAAGGAAACTTCGCACGCTACGTTTCTCACCATTGTCATGGTGCTCGTAGCCGGGTTGATTCTGGGTTTCCTGGATTATTTCTGGACCAAGCTCATCCAGTGGATCGTTTGACGGAGGGAGAAATGGTGACCGAAAATCGTCCTCAAGACGGAATTACCGGTTCAGCGCCAGAGGCGGCTGCTCAGGCTTGGTACATCGTTCACACCTATTCGGGTTACGAGAACAAGGCGAAGTTGGCTTTGGAAGAACGCATTCGCTCGTTGAAGAAGGAACCCTTCTTTGGGGAAGTGATCGTTCCTGAAGAGAACGTGGTCGAGCTGGTCAAAGGCCAGAAGAAGACCACCAAGCGCCGTTTTTTCCCGGGATACATCCTGGTAAAGATGGTGCTGAACGACGAAACTTGGCACATCGTCAAGAACACCCCGAAAGTCACGGGCTTCGTCGGTGATAAGATTCGCCCGATTCCGGTTCCGGAGTCGGAGGTCCTGAAAATGACCAACCGCATCGCCGAGGGCCAGGTTAAGCCGCGCCCAAGGATCTCGTTTGCGGAAGGCGAAAACGTTCGCGTGGTGGACGGTCCTTTCTCCAACTTCAGTGGTGTAGTTGAGGACGTGAACCCCGATAAAGGCAAGGTGAAGGTGCTTGTGAGCATCTTCGGCCGCTCCACTCCGGTGGAGTTGGACTTCATTCAGGTTGAAAAGATTTAACGGCTCGTGTTAGAGGGGCCCTCTTATGGCAAAGAAGGTAGTTGGTCAGATCAAGCTTCAGATTCCCGGTGGTCAAGCGAACCCCGCTCCCCCCGTGGGTCCGGCGCTCGGTCAACGTGGCGTCAACATCATGGAATTCTGCAAGGCGTACAACGCCAAGACCCAGGACCAAAAGGGGATGATCATTCCGGTCATCATCACGGTCTATTCGGACCGGTCTTTCACCTTCATCACGAAGACCCCGCCGGCTTCGATCTTGCTGTTCAAAGCAGCTAAAATCGAAAAAGGCAGCGGTACCCCGAATAAAACTAAAGCAGGCAAAGTCACTCAAAAGCAGGTCGAGGAAATCGCCAAGCTGAAGATGCCTGACTTGAATGCCGGCAGCGTGGAAGCTGCAATGCGCACCGTAGCCGGTACGGCACGTAGCGCTGGCGTGACCGTCGAAGGATAATTTTTTAACGCAGTAGAGTGGGAGCTCGCTTCGTGCGAGCGCTTGAACCACGGAGGATCCATGGCAGAAAAGAAGAAGCCGATGGGCAACCACGGCAAGAAATACGCAAACTCGGTAGCCAAAGTGGAAACCGGAAAACTGTACCCGGTGAAGGATGGTTTTGATCTCCTTCTCGAGGTGGCCTACGCCAAGTTCGACGAGTCCGTCGATGTGGCTTACAATCTGGGCGTTGACCCCAAGCATTCGGACCAAATGGTTCGCGGTGCTTTGGTGCTTCCGCACGGCATTGGCAAGACCGTTCGCGTATGCGTGATGGCAAAAGGCGAAAAAGCGAAGGAAGCGGAAGCTGCCGGAGCTGATTTTGTCGGCACCGACGACCTGATCGAGAAGATTCAGGGCGGCTGGTTGGAATTCGACAAACTCGTCGCAACCCCGGACATGATGGTCGCCCTCTCGAAAGTGGCGAAAATCCTTGGCCCCCGTGGTTTGATGCCGAACCCGAAGCTCGGCACCGTCACTGTGGACGTGTCCCGCGCCGTGAAAGAACAGAAACTCGGCAAGATCGAATACCGCGTTGAGAAGACCGGCATCGTACATTGCTTAATTGGCAAGAAGTCTTTCGGAGCACAGAAACTGCGCGAAAACTTCGCCGTGTTGACTGGCGCTATCCAGAAGGCCAAACCGCCCACTTCAAAGGGCGTTTACCTGCGGAACGTCTCCGTGTCGACCACCATGGGCCCCGGCATCACGCTGGATCCGCTCGATGTGGCTGCCGGCGGCGCAGCCTGGAACACCTGATCCGGAAGTTGAGGACGAAAAATGAATCGCAATGAAAAAGCCTCTTTGGCTCAGACTCTAAAAGAGAAATTCCTCAAGGCCAACGTCGCCATTTTTGCCGACTACAAAGGCTTGACCGCAACTCAAGCCGATGATCTGCGCAAGCTGCTCCGCGGCCAAAACACCGAAGTAAAAGTGTTGAAGAACAATCTGGGGCGTTTGATCGCTCAAGATGGTTCGATGGGCGCAGGCGCTAAAGATGTGATGGACGGCCTCGTCGGTCCCTCTTTGGTTGCTTTCTCCTACGGCGATCCGGCAGCGACCGCAAAGGTCATCGCCAAGTTCGCTAAAGACAACGAAGCTTTGAAGATCAAAGACAGCATTTTGGGTAAGGCCCGCATTGACGCCGCAGGCGTTCAAGAGCTGGCTAGCTTGCCTTCGAAAGAAGTCTTGATCGCCAAGTTGCTCGGCACGATGAACGCGCCGATCACGAATTTCGTGGGTGTCCTTGCTGCAGTGCCGCGTAGTCTGGTCACGGTTCTGTCTGCAATTGAAAAGAAGAAAGGCGAATCCCAGGGTTGATGTCCCGGGGTTTCGACAGTTTCGTCTGAGCTCCAGGATGGAGTTTCAGAAAACAGGTCCTGTGACTCAACCAGAGCAAAGGACCAAAGCTAGTAAGGCGCACAGGGTTAACTGAGGTAAGATATGGCTACCGTTACTAAGGAAGATGTTGTTTCCTTCATTGAAAATATGTCCGTTCTCGAGCTCTCGCAGCTCGTGAAGGATCTCGAAACGAAATTCGGCGTTTCGGCTGCTGCCCCCATGGCAGTGGCTGTTGCTGGTGCTGGCGCAGCCGCCCCGGCAGCTGAAGTGAAGACCGAGTTCAACGTTGTTCTGACCGCCGCAGGCGACAAGAAAATCAACGTGATCAAAGTCGTTCGCGAACTCACCGGCCTCGGCTTGAAAGAAGCCAAGGACTTGGTCGAAGGCGCTCCGAAGTCCGTGAAAGAAGGCATCGCTAAAGCTGACGCTGAAGAGATGAAGAAGAAGCTCGAAGCTGAAGGCGCCAAGGTCGAGCTGAAGTAATCTTCAGCTGCCTGGTTTCCTGATCTTTCTGGTTGAGTCCAAGCTGCCCCTGAATCCGTCCCCAAAAATGTGGGAGTGGGTTTAGGGGCAAGCTCGGGTTCAGCTTGCGTTTTTATATCTGTGGGCTAAGGTCCGGCTACCTTCCTCCTCCCCGGTACTTAGGTAGGTCCGGTCCACGTCGTTTTCCACCCAGGATCTGTGGTGTGCGCACGCCACACGTCCGAGTTTCTAAGGAGTCAGCATGGCATCTCTCTTCTCGGAGAACCGCCGAATCAGGAAAGAATTCTCGAAGATCGCGACCCCGGTCGAGATCCCGAACTTGATCGACTTGCAAAGAAAGTCGTACGAGAAATTCCTCCAAGCGGATATTCCTCCGCAGAAGCGTGAGACCATGGGTCTCCAGTCGGTGTTTAAATCGGTATTCCCGATTGAAGACTTCAACAAGACCGCTTCGCTGGAATTCGAAAGCTACAGTCTCGAGCGCCCGAAATACGACGTGGGCGAGTGCCGTCAGCGCGGCATGACTTTCGCCGCTCCCTTGAAGATCACCGTGCGTTTGGTGGTTTTCGAAGTCGATGAAGAAGCGGGCACCCGCAACATTCGCGACATCAAAGAACAAGAAGTTTACATGGGCGAAATCCCCCTCATGACTGAGGCGGGTTCGTTCATCATCAATGGCACCGAGCGTGTCATTGTGAGTCAGCTGCACCGCTCGCCAGGCGTGATCTTCGATCACGATCAAGGCAAGAGCCACTCCAGCGGCAAGATCCTCTACTCGGCACGGATGATTCCGCATCGCGGTTCGTGGCTCGATTTCGAATTCGACCACAAGGACATCTTGTACGCCCGTATCGACCGCAAGCGGAAATTGCCTGCGACCATCGTCCTGAAGGCGATGGGTCTGTCGACTCAAGAGATCCTGTCTTACTTCTACCGCACCGAAGTGCTCTCGTTCGACCAGGACGGGAAGTACTACAAAGCGGTCGATCTCGAGCTCCTCTCGGGTCAGCGCGCTGACGAAGACATCCTCGAGCCGAAATCGGGCGATGTGATCGTCAAGAAAAACCGCAAGTTCACGAAAGCCGTCATCAAGAAGATTCAAGACGCTGGCATCAAGCGCTTTGAAGTGGCTCTCGATAACGTTCTCGGTCGTGTGGCCGCAGAAGACTTGGTGGATGAAGCCACTGGCGAAGTGCTGATCGAGTGTAACCATGAGCTCAGCGAAGCGAAACTGGAAGAGCTGAAGGGCAAAGGCGTCAAGGCTGTGAAGGTGATCTACACCGACAACCTGACCCACGGCGCATTCGTGCGTGAAACCCTGCAAATCGACAAGGTTTCGAGTCCCGACGAAGCATTGATCGAGATCTACAAGCGGATGCGTCCGGGTGATCCGCCGACCATCGAAGCTTCCAAGCAATTGTTTGAGAACATGTTCTTCAACCCCGATCGCTACGACCTGTCGCGCGTCGGCCGTTTGAAGTTGAACTACAAGTTCCCGAACAACGGTGTGGCTCAAGAAATCACCACTCTGACCAAGGAAGACATTCTGTCGACCTTGTTCTACCTCTGCGAGCTGAACAACGGCCGTGGAACCATCGACGACATCGATCACTTGGGCAACCGCCGCGTTCGCCCGGTGGGTGAATTGATCGAGAACCAATACCGCATCGGCTTGGTTCGTATGGAGCGCGCCATTAAAGAGCGCATGAGCATTCAAGAGATTGAGACGCTCATGCCGCACGACTTGATCAACCAGAAGCCGGTTTCGGCTGTGGTGAAAGAGTTCTTTGGCTCGAGCCAGCTCTCGCAGTTCATGGACCAGACCAATCCGTTGTCGGAAGTCACGCACAAGCGTCGTCTTTCGGCCCTCGGACCTGGCGGTCTGACCCGCGAGCGCGCAGGCTTCGAAGTCCGCGACGTTCACAATACCCACTACGGCCGGATTTGCCCGATTGAGACTCCGGAAGGTCCGAACATCGGCTTGATCGCAAGCCTTTCGACCTACGCCCGTGTGAACGAGTTCGGCTTCATCGAGACCCCGTACCGCATCATCGGCGAGCGTAGCGTGACGGACGAAATCCGTTTCTTCACCGCTACCGAGGAAGAGAACAAGATCATCGCTCAAGTTTCGCCGGAAGCTCTGCGTACCGGCAAACTCGGCTCGGATCACGTCTCTGCCCGTCGTAAAGGTGAATTCGCACTCGTGAATCCGGACGACGTCGAGATGATGGACGTTTCGCCGAACCAGCTGGTTTCGATCGCTGCTTCGTTGATTCCGTTCCTCGAGCACGACGATGCTAACCGCGCCCTCATGGGTTCGAACATGCAACGTCAGGCTGTGCCGCTCATTCGTACTTCGGCGCCGCTCGTCGGCACCGGTATCGAACGCGTGGTTGCTCGCGACTCCGGTCAGGTCATCCTGGCCCGTCACGACGGCGAAGTCATCATGGTCGACGGTTCGAAAATCGTCATTCGTCGCTCGGGTCGCAATGACTCGGTCGGTTCGGACGTCGATATTTACAACCTGACGAAGTATCAGCGCTCCAACCAGGGCACCTGCGTGAACCAGCGTCCAGTCGTGAAGTCTGGCGATAAGGTGAAGGCAGGCGACGTTCTGGGTGACGGTCCCTCGACCGACGCTGGCGAGTTGGCTCTGGGTCAGAACGTGCTCATCGCGTTCATGCCCTGGAACGGCTACAACTTCGAAGACTCGATCCTTATCTCCGAGCGCATCATCAAGGACGACACTTTCACCTCGATTCACATCGAGGAATTCGAGTGTGTGGCCCGCGATACCAAACTCGGTAAAGAAGAGATCACCCGCGACATCCCGAACGTCGGCGAAGAGGCCCTCAAGGACCTCGACCAGAGCGGTATTATCCGCATTGGCGCTGAAGTGAAGCCGGGCGATATCTTGGTCGGTAAAGTGACTCCGAAAGGCGAGACTCAGCTTTCGCCTGAAGAGAAACTGCTCCGCGCGATCTTCGGCGAAAAAGCCGGCGACGTCCGCGATTCCTCGCTGCGCGTGCCTTCGGGCGTGCAAGGCGTGATCATCAACGCTCAGGTCTTCGCTCGCGAAGGCACCGAGCCCGATGAGCGCACCAAGCAGATCTTGGAAGAGCAGATTGCCACGATCCGTCGTGACGAGAAGATTGAAGTCGAGGCCATCCGGTTGTCCGCCTTCAATAAGATCGCCAAGACCCTCGAGGGTTCTCTGACCAGCGGCAAACTCCTTTCGGAAGACGGCTCGGAAGAGCTGCTCAAGAAAGGTCAGAAGCTGGAGCGCGCAGTCCTCGAAGTCATCCCGTTCGATCTGTTGGCCTTCATTCCCGTGAAGGAAGACCTCGAGCAGGAAGTCACTCAGGTGATGAAGACTGCCAAAGAGAAAGTCGAAGCCGTGCGCTTTGTCTTCAAGGAGAAGACCGAGAAGCTGAAAAAAGGCGACGAACTTCCTCCAGGCGTCATCAAGATGGTCAAGGTCCAGGTCGCGATCAAGCGCAAGCTTCAGGTCGGCGACAAGATGGCAGGCCGCCACGGCAACAAAGGTGTGGTTTCGCGGATTGTTCCGATCGAAGACATGCCTTTCATGGCCAACGGCAAGCCGGTCGACATGGTGCTCAACCCGCTCGGCGTTCCGTCGCGGATGAACATCGGTCAGCTCTTGGAAGTGACCTTGGGTTGGGCCGCTCGCGGCATTGGTGAAAAAATCACCGACGCTCTGGAGCAGTTCAAGCCGGAAAACCTCCGCAAGGTCCTGAAGGCCACTTACTCGACTCCTGAAGTCGATAAGTACGTCGATCAGGCCAGCGAGGCCGAGCTGAAGAAGATGGCATCGCATCTGCGCAACGGCGTGCACTTCGCCACTCCGGTCTTCGATGGGGCTTCTGAAGCCGACATCGAAAAAGCCTTGGGTGTGGCCGAATTGCCGGCACGTGGCCAGACCACGTTGTACGACGGCGTCACCGGCGAACCCTTCGCCGAGGATGTCACGGTCGGCGTGATGTACATGCTGAAGCTTCACCACTTGGTAGAAGAGAAGATCCACGCTCGTTCGATCGGCCCGTACTCGCTCGTCACTCAGCAACCGCTGGGCGGCAAAGCGCAGTTCGGTGGTCAACGCCTCGGGGAAATGGAAGTCTGGGCATTGGAAGCTTACGGCGCCGCCTACGCGCTGCAAGAATTCCTCACTGTGAAGTCGGACGACGTCACGGGCCGGAACCGGATCTACGAAGCGATCGTCAAGGGCGAACAGTTGCTGGAGCCGGGCTTGCCCGAATCCTTCAACGTCTTGGTCAAAGAACTCCAAAGCTTGGCGCTGAACGTCGAGCTGATCGAGGACGATGGCAAAGGCGCAGAAGGCCTGACCGGACTGAACTGATCTCCACTCTCGACCCATTTTTTGCCCCCGGGAGGGCTGAACATGAAAGACCTGCTGAACTTTTTCGATAAGCCGAAAGATCCCTTAAGCTTCACCGGAATCCGGATTTCTCTGGCATCGCCTGAGAAAATCCGCGAGTGGTCCTTTGGTGAAGTGAAGAAGCCAGAAACCATCAACTACCGGACTTTCAAGCCGGAACGCGATGGCCTGTTCTGCGCTAAAATCTTCGGTCCCGTGAAGGATTACGAATGTAACTGCGGCAAGTACAAGCGCATGAAGCACCGCGGGGTGGTTTGCGAAAAGTGCGGCGTCGAAGTCATCCAGTCGAAAGTGCGCCGGGAACGTCTCGGTCACATCGAATTGGCGACTCCGGTTGCTCACATCTGGTTCTTGCGCTCGCTTCCTTCGCGGATCGGTGCAGTTCTGGACATCAGCTTGAAGGATCTGGAGAAGGTCCTTTACTGCGAAGCCTACATGCTCACCGACGTGGGCAATACCGGCCTCGAGGAAAACACCGTTCTGAGCGAAGAGAAATACTCCCAGCTCATCAAAGACGGCATGACCTTCTCGGCATCCATGGGTGGCGAGTCCATCCGTGACTCGCTGAAGCGCGTCGACGTGGAAATGCTCTCCCGCCAACTGCGTCGGGAAATGCGTCAAACCACTTCGGAAGCTCAGCGCACCAAGATCTCCAAGCGCTTGAAAGTGGTCGAGGCCCTGAAGGTCTCGAAAATCAACCGCCCCGAGTGGATGATGCTGGAAGTGATTCCGGTCATTCCGCCAGAACTTCGCCCGCTTGTTCCCCTCGATGGTGGCCGTTTCGCGACCTCGGATCTGAACGATCTGTATCGTCGGGTCATCAACCGGAACAACCGTTTGAAGCGCCTGATGGAACTGAATGCTCCGGAAATCATTATCCGGAACGAAAAGCGCATGCTGCAAGAGTCGGTCGACGCTCTGTTCGACAACGGCCGCCGCGGCAAGACCTTCACCGGCCCGAACAAGCGTCCGCTTCGTTCGTTGTCCGACATGCTGAAGGGCAAGCAAGGTCGCTTCCGTCAGAACTTGCTCGGAAAGCGCGTGGACTACTCGGGCCGTTCGGTCATCGTGGTTGGTCCCGAGCTCAAGTTGCATCAGTGCGGTTTGCCGAAAGTGATGGCGCTTGAACTGTTCAAGCCCTTCATCTTCAACAAGCTGTCCGAGTACGGCTACGTCACCACCATGAAGTCCGCCAAGAAAATGGTGGAACGTCAGCGCCAAGAAGTCTGGGACATCTTGGAAGAAGTGGTGAAGGAACACCCGGTTCTCTTGAACCGCGCTCCGACCCTTCACCGTTTGGGCATCCAAGCGTTCGAACCGGTGTTGATCGAAGGCAAAGCCATTCAGCTTCACCCCCTCGTTTGCGCGGCTTTCAACGCCGACTTCGACGGCGACCAAATGGCCGTGCACGTTCCGCTCTCGATCGAAGCACAGATCGAAGCACGCGTGCTGATGATGTCGACGAACAACATCCTGTCGCCTGCCAACGGCAAGCCGATCATCGTTCCGTCCCAGGACATTGTTCTGGGTCTGTATTACATGACCCGCGACCGTCCGTTTGCCCGCGGCGAAGGCAAAGTGTTCAGCAACCCGAACGAAGTCCAGATGGCTTACGATGCGGGCGTTGTCACCCTTCAAGCCAAGGTCAAGTGCCGGATCCAAGGCAAGATTTACGACACCACCGTGGGCCGGGCTCTCCTGTCCGAAGTGGTGCCGACCGAAATCGGCTTTGCTTCCTACAACAAGGTCTTGGGCAAGAAGGACTTGGCCGAGCTGATCGACACTTGCTACCGTTTCACCGGTAACAAGAAGACGGTCATCCTGGCTGACCAACTGATGGCCACCGGCTTCAAGCAAGCCATGCGCGCAGGCATCTCGATCTCCGTGAAAGACATGATCATGCCAGTGGAGAAGAAAGAGCTTCTCGACAAGGCCTATGCTCAGGTTCACGAAATCGACAACCAGTACTCCGAAGGTTTGATCACCGACGGCGAACGCTACAACAAGGTCATCGACATCTGGGCACAGACGTCGGAACAGATCGCTAGCGCCATGATGAAGCGCTTGTCGGTTCAGACCTTCAAGGCTCCGGCTCACTATCAGGGTCCGACCAAAGACGCCGAAATCACTGGCCCGTCCTTCAACTCCATCTTCATGATGGCCGAGTCGGGCGCCCGGGGTTCGAACGCTCAGATCCGTCAGTTGGCGGGTATGCGGGGCTTGATGGCTAAGCCGTCCGGCGAGATCATCGAGACGCCGATTGTGGCGAACTTCCGTGAAGGTCTCTCGGTTCTTCAGTACTTCGTGTCGACTCACGGCGCTCGTAAGGGCTTGGCCGACACCGCACTGAAGACCGCTAACTCCGGTTACCTGACTCGTCGTCTGGTCGACGTCTCCCAAGACGTGATCGTGACCGAGCCTGACTGCGGCACCTTGGATGGTTTGACCATCCAGGCCCTGGTCGAAGGTGGCGAAGTGATCGAGAAAATGGGCGATCGCATCTTGGGCCGCGTGGTCCTGGAAGAAGTGATCGACCCGGTCTCGAACGAAGTGGTAGTGAAGGCCGGCGAAGAAATCGGCGAAGACTTGGTCAAGCTGGTTGAAGAATCCGGTATCGACCGTGTCCGCATCCGCTCCGTGCTGACTTGCCAAGCGAAGAAGGGCATTTGCGGTCTCTGCTACGGCCGTGACCTGTCCCGCGGTCGCATGGTGAACATCGGTGAGGCCGTCGGCGTGATCGCCGCTCAGTCCATCGGTGAACCAGGCACCCAGCTGACGATGCGTACCTTCCACATCGGTGGTGCGGCTTCGCGGCGCGCAGAACAATCCAGCCTCGAGGTGAAAACCAAGGGTACGGTGAAGTTCTTGAACCTGGTCACTGTGAAGAACAAGGAAGGCCACCTGACGGTCATGAGCCGTAACGGTGAAATCGCCATCCTCGACCAGAACAACCGCGAGCGCGAAAAGTACTCGATGGTCTACGGCGCCAAAGTCCTCGTGAAGGACGGCGACGCCGTGGAAAAAGGCAAACTGGTTGCCGAGTGGGATCCTTACTCGACTCCGATCATCACCGAGGCCGAAGGCCGCGTGATGTTCGAGGACATCGAGGAAGGTGTCACGATGCAAGAGCAGTTCGACCCGGTGACCGGCCTTTCCACGAAGGTCATCACCGAGACGAAGGCCTCGGACAAGCGTCCGAAGATCATCATCGTCGACGAGCGCGGTATGCCGAAGAAGATCGAGGGCACCAACCGCGTTGCGCGGTACATGCTCCCGGTCGGCGCCAACCTGGTGGTCACCAACGAACAGGAAGTCAAAGGCGGCGATTCGCTGGCGAAGATCCTGCGCGAAACCACCAAGACCAAGGACATCACCGGCGGTCTGCCGCGGGTTGCCGAGCTCTTCGAAGCTCGTAAGCCCAAGGACTCTGCTGTGGTCACCGAGATCGACGGCCACGTTTCGTTCGGTAAGGACACCAAAGGTAAGCGCAAGCTGATCGTGACTCCGGAAGAAGGAAGTCGGGATGCGGGCGAGCCGAAGGAATACCTCATCGGCAAAGGCCGCCACTTGGCAGTCAACGAAGGCGACTACGTGAAAGCCGGCGAGCCTCTCATGGACGGTCCGGTCAACCCGCACGACATCTTGCGCGTGTTGGGCGACAAGGCACTGGCCAAGTACATGGTGGACGAAGTCCAAGAAGTGTACCGGTTGCAAGGCGTGAAGATCAACGACAAGCACGTCGAGGTCATCGTTCGCCAGATGCTGCGTAAGGTGAAGGTCAAGGAAGTGGGCGACAGCACCTTCCTGGCAGGTGAACAAGTCGAGCGCGCTGCATTCGAAGCTGAAAATCAGCGAGTTCTGCAGACGGGCGGCGTCGCGGCTACGGCCGAGCCGTTGCTCCTCGGGATCACCCGTGCGTCACTCACCACCGAGAGCTTCATCTCGGCAGCGTCCTTCCAAGAGACCACCAAAGTGCTCACCGAAGCCTCCATCGCCGGTCGTGTGGATTACCTCCGCGGCCTGAAGGAGAACGTGATCATGGGTCGTCTGGTTCCGGCAGGAACGGGCTTGGTGAAGTACAAGGCCCTCCAGTCGCGCATCAGCGAAGCTGGCGCGGACGAAGCGGCAGCTCCGATGGAAGCAGCCGCCACTCCGATGGCTCGCTGATCCGGGTTTCCGGACCAGGTGAAAAGAAAATCGATGTGGGGTCGGCAGCGTGATTCGCTGCCGGCCCCCTTCAACAAAGTCCAAAAAGAGCAGTCAGAGAAGTTGTCAGTGCGGGATTAGCTCAGCGGTAGAGCAAGGTCTTTACACGGCCAAGGTCGGGGGTTCGATCCCCTCATCCCGCACCATTTTCAGTCTAACTCTGTCAGAGCGTTGAAACTCGGGCCTGTTGCCTTACGGTGGGCATGAGGCGATCGAAGGTCCTGCGAGTCTCGCTCCAGGTCGCCCCTGCCGTGGCCGGCAGGCGCTCCTCTGTCACATCGCTCTCGGACACGCGCCGCGGTCACAACGTGCCCTTTGTGGCACGTTCCGCCGCGTTCGCGTCCCTCATCCCGCACCATTTTTCGTGAGTCTCTGTTAGAGCGCCCTAGCGGGCGTTCCGGGGACGGTTGGCCCGTCCGTCGGACGACCTCAGTGAGCAATGAGCCCTTTGCTTAGCAACGCCGCCTTCGGCTGGCGGACGGATTTTTCAGGCATTTCTCGAGCTTAATTCGCTTGTTTTCGGCGTCGTGAAAGATGGTCTCTGGATCGGGGCCGCCTTCAAAACGGTATTGGTACTCGACAATCGTACGTCGGAGGAGCTCGGGCCACTGTGGCAAGAAGATGACGAGGGCGGCGCACGAGACGAGGAGGTGAATGACCTTGTGTACTTTGGTGATTCCGAATTCTTTGGCTCGAGGGAATCGCCGGAGAATAAAAACGGGGACATAAGTCGTGCCGACAAGAAGCGACCAATAAATGATCAGGATTTCGAAATTTTTGGTCATGCTGAACTCTTAGAGTCCTTCTGGATCAGTTGCGAAGCTTGGGTTGCTCTGGCTCGATGGCACTATCGAGCCGGCGGGGCAGCGTTTGTGAGGGCCGAGGTGGGTGTAGGGGTCGGCACTCCTCGGGTACGTCTTCGTGCATGGCGACCGCCTCCGAGTGCTCGCGAAATGGAGTCAAACTTAGAGCGTCTGGGTACGTAGTTGGCTGCGGCTTCTACGTCGTGAAAGATCGTCTCGGGATCAGGACCATTCTGAAAACGGAATCGGTACTCAGCGGAACAGACCATCGCGATAGCGATATTCTCTTGATTCAGTGACATAAACTCTCACGTTGAGAGCGGGGCTTAGAACCTCTAGACCGAGCGCCTCGACCTTGGTCAGAGGCGCTCGGTCATATGGATTCAGCGGGAAGGTCACTCTTCATCGAGTTCACGAGGCACCACCGAGGGTGCTTCATATTTACCTGGTTTGCCCTCGATGGTTTTTCCATTGCAGTACAGGCCCCCGTTATATCCGGGGATGTTCAGGAAGTTTGACCCTACATTCATCGGTGGGCCGCCGCGTACGACAACTCTACCGCCGTCCCCGCCATTGCCTGGGGCGACCGGTATTCCGTCCTTGCACTCCTCCCAGCGTCCTGGGCTTCCCATGGCGACGAATAGCGGCGTTCCCAGCATTTCAGGCTCGGGAAGAGCGACGTTAATATAAATATTTCCGCCACGGTTTCCGTTCAGCTCGGTTGTTCTGTTGTCTGACGTGTCCAGCCACGGTGCTACCTGTCGGGGACTGTAGATAGAGATGTCTCCACCTGGGGCCACGATTACGGCGTTGGGATGAAATCGAATCTCGGGCGCATAAATGACCACGAGGTTTGGCGCCTCATAAATTCCGGGCGGCACCTCCACGGGCGATTTGAAGCGGAGAACAATGGCGCCCTCTGGCGCTCCAGGGTCTTTTTTTCGTTGTGCCTCCCGCCAGGTTACGTTGAACAGATCCGTCCTTTCAGGCGCGGTCTTAAAGCGGCTTTTTAGATAGGTATTATTAAGGTTAAAAAGGCTGACACTCGTGCCTTGATAAAAATAACGCAGCGGCGAGAAGTGATTTTCCGGGCCTGATGCCGATGTACCTGTAAACTCCGGGGGAAGTTCGAAGAAAAATCGGGTTGCCGCTGTCTTCATTTCGAGAACCCGAGTCGTCATGGCTGATTTGCAGTTCAGTTCTGAGTCGTCGAGCTGTTTAAGAAGACTGGATTCGGAGCGAATGAAGTATTCCTGTAGCACTTGGACTTCTCGAACCTTTTTCCCATCTTTTACGATTGCTGCCAGAAACTGCCAGGGATTGAAACGATGAGGCTGCTCCACTTTGTTCCTTTCTCCGCGGAGCAAGGTCATGGCGACGAGCGGGGCCTTCACTTGGATTGTTGGAGCGCCCGACGGCAGTCGGGACAGGTCTGATTTCCGAACCCAATCCTCAAGTTCCTGCAGAATCGTAATTTCCCTGTCCCAACGCTCATAATACGAACTCTCGGAGCGCTCGGGGGCCTGACAACTCGAAAGAAGTTGGTGATAAGCATCCACTCTTGAAATGAGTGCCTGAAACTCGTTGAGTTCAATGGCAGGTGCACGGGAGAGCGATTCCATCGTGCTGCGAATCTCTTTTTCAAACACCTCAGCCGGGTCTACTTCCGTTCGTCCCCAGCCCAGTGTGGCTGTCGATTGGCTTGCGGTAATGCCGACCATTAAGAAGGATAGGAAAAGTCTCGTTTTCATTTTTTCACCTCGAGCGCGCCTGTAAGCAACGAGCGTGCCTGATAGGGCTCAGGCGTAGACAAAACTGCGGGCGAGGAAGGCAAACGTGAGGAATCCTTCGATTGAGCCTGAAACTCCTTGTGGGGAGGGCGAGCTGGTTAGTTTTTCTCCCACTAAGGTCCGTCTAGAGCGGCAGTCTGCGGGATTGAATCGTCGTCATTCCGGATGCTTCGGGCGCTGAAGTGTAGGTTTTTCCTAACTCCAGTTTGTAGAAACCCACACTAACTCGCCCGGCGTGCATAGCTGCGAATGCCGATGGACCACATTTTCTCAACGTAAAACCAGCTCGAGGCGGCAGCAGCCGCTGCGCCCAGGAGCCAGAGAGGTCCGAACTGTCCCGCCAAAATTTGTGCGGGAACGCCCGTCAGGAAAAGTGCTGGGAAAGCAGTGAGAAAGACCAGCCGAATTGCGCCCGAGAAAGAATCGTAGGGCCGCACCATGATCTTAAAACTCGGGTTCGCGTTTCTGACTTGGATAATGGATCGAGTCCAAAACGACGTGAGCCGGAACAAGAACGAAATCGAGTTCAGGGTGAAAACTCCTAAGAGCGAAGCTAGAAACGAAACCACCTGGACGTTCCAAGGAACGTGCGCGGTGACGCCATAGACAATGAAGATTACCCAGCTCAGCACGGCGAGCGGCAGGAAATTAAAATTTGGGCTCAAAAACGCAAGGACTCTCAGTGCGTGCCTAGGCTGAAGTAAGAGAGCGTCGAGTTCGAGGCGCATAATTTTATCGGATGCGCGCAGGCTGCCTGGGCCTAAGAGATACAAGTACGTGTTGTCCACGAGCGAGAGCGTGACCAAAAAAGAGATCATTTGCTCTTGGCTTGCCAAAGCTTGGCCTGCAGGCTGGCTCCGAATGCCTAACCAAAAGGCAAACTGGGCCACGTAGTAAAAGCCCTGCATCGCAGACGAAAGCCAAACTGATTTTGGGTTCTTGGTTTGAACTAGAAAGGCGCCCCGGTAATGTGCCTGGGTCAGGTCCCACAAGTCTGAGAGTTTTGCCCGCCATTTAGCCGCCATACGCTTGGTACCTCCGGATGCCGAGGCTCCAAATTAGGCTTGCGATCGCTGCTAGGACCATCACGTAAAGCAGTTGGGCTGCCACCAAATAACTGAACGAGGCCTGGCCTAGTGCCACTTTCACTGGGAAGAATCCTATGTAAGCTGCGGGCAGGAGGGACAAGCCCGTCGCGACTGACTTCGGAAACAGATCCAGTGGAATAAGTGCACCACTTGCGATCCAAAAGAGAGTCTCTTTAAAGACCACTAAGAAATAGCTGTCCTGAAAATAGAAGGTGCCCGTGGCCAGGATCTGATTGATGAGAAAATTCATCCCCGCGCCCAAGGGCAGCGTGAAGAGGAGTGAAAAAAGTCCGGGCCACCGAACCTCGCCCAAGCAGGCAAATTCGATAAGTGCGACCAGCGGCACCAGCCAAAGTAAACGAGCTAGGCTGATTCCTATTTGATGGCAAAACATTTGCGGCAGAAAACCGTAGGGTCGAATTAAGAGGGGATCGAGTTGGCCAGCTTCAATTTTCTGGGAGGCGGAATCAGGCTCACCCGTGCAGGCTACGACTTGCGACACCACGAGCGAAATAAACGCATAGGCCAGGATTTCTGCCGAAGAATACCCTCTGAGAGTGCCTTGATCGGAGAGGTGGCTCCAAAAAGACCCCTCCACCGTAAACATGATGGCTAAGAATACGCTTGGCCCAATGACTCCGCCGCGTACCCGAAACCAGCTCAGAAACGCATACTGCGCGATTTTTAGCCCCGTCATTGAAGTAGTCTCGCTTCTAAGCTTTGTAGAAGCTGCCCGGATTCGTCACGATGGGCTTGCAGGCGTCCTTGCTCCAGAAAGTAAACCTGGTCGGCCAGTTCCGTCACATCGCTCAGATTATGGGAAGTGAGTAGAACGTGGCAGCCCGACTCAGCTACGTAATCACGAATGGCCTTTCTCATAGCGAGCTGCGACTGAAGATCCAGCCCAATCGTGGGTTCATCTAAGAACACCACCTTCGGTGCGCAGATCAGAACATTCACGAGTTCTGCCTTCATGGCTTGGCCTAAAGAGAAGCTCTTTGCCGGACGATCTTTCACGCCCTCGAGTTGAAAAAGATGGATCAGGTGCTGAACGTCCTTTTTGAAACGATCCGATGGAATCCTGTAAATGGCTCGAGTGAGTTCTAGGTTTTCTAGGAGTGAAAGCTCGGGCCAAAGCGCTTTCTTCGCTCCAAAGACTGCGCCGATTTGCCCGAGGTAATCGGGCTGGCGGCGGGAAGGCTCAAAGCCCAGAACTTTCACCTGGCCAAAACTGGGAGTCAGGATTCCACTCAACACTTTCATCAAAGTGGTTTTTCCCGTTCCGTTCTTACCCAGAATGGCCGTTATTCCGGGGCCCTCTACTTTAAAATCCAGGTCACGGAGCACGGCCACGCGCTGGTAATCGGCTCGCCAAAGCGAGCGAAGCCAGGACCGACCTTCTTCAAGTTTTCGGGTTTCGTAATCGAGCTGCAGCGAGGAAACTTCAATCCAAGGACGCATGGGAGGCTTACCTTCTGGTTATGCCGCCTCACAGCAAGGCGCGTTCCAGCCGGCCAAAGCACCTAAAACTCAGCTTTGATTGAGTTTTGATCCAGGCTTTCGCCCAGCGTGTGTAGGGAAATCCTCACAACTGTAGGCAGTTCCCTACAGTCCCTTTTGGCGAAGGAGTTGCATTGCCCTTCATTGAACCTTCGCCACCAGGAGTCAAACCATGGCTCAGCGACCCCTTCGTAAAAAGCCCGAAGCGGCCAAAGCCGCGCCCGCTGCTCAGCCATTTGCCCCGCCTGCCCTGGAGCGCGAAGAAGCGCGCCAAGCGGTCGAGCGAGTGGAAGAGGCCGCAAGGAAGCTCTCCTTAGAGGGCGAGGAAGCGTTCTCGGACTTCCGAATCACCGGGAGCCGCTGGCGGCAGGACGATGCCTACCTCTTCGTCCTCGATCTGGAAGGGAACCTGCGGGTGCATCCCGATCCGATCTTGGAAGGAAGTAACCAGATCGACCTGCAGGACGTAAACGGCAAGCGAATCATTCAAGGCCTGATCGGAGTGACGCTTGCTTCCACCGAAAATCGAGAGGGTTGGTATCACTACCTGTGGCCTGTACCTGGGAGCCTTCTGCCGCGCTGGAAAAGTAGTTACGTCAAGCGAGTCGAGACGCCTTCAGGCAAAAGCTACGTTGTGGGCGCCGGGATCTATGATGACAGCATGGAGAAAGCGTTTGCTGTGGACTGGGTGTCGGATGCGGTTCGCGCAATCGAGCTCAAAGGCCCTGAAGCATTCTCGCTGTTTCGCGATCCGACGGGTCCTTTCATGGCGAAGGACTGCTACCTTTTTGTGATCAATTCCGAGGGCTATGAATTAGTGAACCCAGCCTTCCCGAGCCTGGAGGGAAGGAGCCTGATTCAGTTTACGGATACTCGGGGCAAGCAACCCATTCGCGAGATGCTCGACAAAGCTCGCCAAAATCAGCAGGGCTGGGTGGATTACTACTGGCCAAAGCCTGGGGAAAGCCTCTCCACGAAGAAGACGTCCTTCGTGGCGCGCGCCAACTGGTCAGGGCAGTGGTTTGTCGTGGGCTGCGGCGTTTACGCTCCTGGCGCGACCAAGTCAGTCCTTCGCGCGGTTCACATGACTCCGTCGGAGCTCATGCAACGAGTTCACGAGGCCGCCACCTTGCTGGAGCGGGAAGGCGAGCTTGCTTACTCAAAGCTTCAAGAGAAAGGTTCGCGTTGGTTTCACGACGACTCCTACTTTTTTGCTTGGAGCTTGGACGGAGAGCGCGTCTTTCATGCAGCAGAACCTGAGCGAGTGGGCGAGTCCGTTCTTGGACTCAGGGACGTTCTAGGTCGTCCCTACGCGAAGATGATTTTGGAAGTGGGCGCAAGCTCAGAAGGCCAGGGCTGGGTTCATTACCTGCACCCGAAGCCAGACGAGCTGTTTCCCGTGTGGAAGTCTGTTTTCGTGAAAAGGGTGACCTATCCGTCGGGGCGCCGGATGATTCTGGGCTGCGGGATCTATCAGATGAAGATGGATCACGTGTTGATTGAAGATCTGGTGAATCGCGCTGCGAAGTCGGTTGCCGAAAACGGGCAAGCTGCTTTTTCGGAACTGCGTGAGCGGACGGGTCCCTACTCATTCATGGACACTTATGTGTTCGTTCAGACGCCTCAAGGGGTGGAGCTGGTAAATTCGGCATTCCCGAATCTCGAGGGCCGAAGCCTGCTTGAAGTGAAAGACCTTCAAGGCGCCGCTGTGATTCGCGACGAGATTGAAGCAGTCGAGCGCCACGGGTCTGCGTGGATCGAAGCTCAGTGGTATCGCCCGGGTAGTAATGCTCCGGCCAGAAAGCTGAGCTACGTGAAGAAAGTGAAGCACGGCGGTCAAATCTTCATCGTGGGTTCGGGGCTTTACCCGGAATAACTCCTTCGAAAACGCATTGGACGCTGGGTGAGGGTGGGCTTAGACTCCTGAGTTCGGAGGCCACCCATGAACATCGTCCTTTGGATTCTGCAGGTATTCTTTTCCGTGCACACTTTCGGGGGTGCGGTCTGGAAGCTATCGAATCCATCTCAGGCGGTGGCATTCTTGAGCGCCATTCCGCAGGCAGCGTGGGTCGTGCTGATTGCTCTTGAGATGATTGCAAGCGTTTGCCTGATTCTTCCAGCTTTTGGTGCACGCTTTCGATTGCTTTCTCCGCTTGCGGCGGCATTCATCGCGCTTGAGATGCTCCTGTTTACAGGCATTCACCAAGCCTCTGGATCGACCGAGACGGTGCCGGTGAAATACTGGCTGGTCGTTGCAGTCGTGTGTGGTTTTCTGGCCTGGGCGCGGAAAGTGCGCTGGCCGCATTCGGGAGCTTCCAAATGAAAGTGCTTTTCGATCTCGCTAACGCGTATGTGATGCCGTTTTGGCTTCTGATGATTTTTGCTCCGAAGTGGAGCTGGACGCGGAAGATCCTGTCATCGCCTTGGGTCTTGGTGCCTTTAGCGGCGGCTTACTTGCGACTGATGGGCCCTCAATTCCTTCAAACGCTCCCATTGCTAGCGAAGCCTGAACTCGAATCCGTGAGTGCCCTTCTTGGCACCCATGAGGGAACCACCGTGGGGTGGATTCATTTCCTTTGCTTTGATCTTTTCGTCGGGCGCTGGATTTACCTCGATTCTCGCTCTCGAAATCTTTCGGCCCTTTTGATTTCCCCGGTTCTGTTCCTGACGCTCATGTTTGGTCCGGTGGGGTGGCTCGTTTATTTCCTGATCACTCAGCGCATCAAGCGAATTGAGGAATCACTCGCATGATCGCTGTCATCGCAGGTGCGACGGGCCTAAGCGGCCAAGCCTTGATTCAGGAACTCGAGCGCGACTCTCGCTTTACCGAGATTCATGCTTACGTTCGTCAGGCTGGAAAATTGCCAAAGTCTCCCAAGCTCCGAGAACACGTTCTTCCTGCGGGCGGATTCCCCGAGCTGGTGACAAAGCCTGTGGAATCCTTGCCGGGAGTCTCGTTTTTCTGTGCACTGGGGACGACCATTAAAAAAGCAGGCTCTCGTGAGGCGTTTCGTCGCGTCGATTTTGATGAAGTCGTCGCTTTTGGAAAATTTTGCGAAAAGGCGCAAGCTCACTCTTTGACTTTAGTTTCTGCCGTCGGCGCTGCCACGGACTCCTGGATTTTCTACTCGCGAGTGAAAGGCGATACGGAAGAAGCCGTTCAAGCCTTAGCCATTCCCCGTGTGACTATTTTTCGGCCGTCGTTCTTGATTGGCGATCGCCAAGAAAGCCGTCCCGCTGAGCGCTTCTTCATTCAAGCGTGGCGCGCCGGCGCGCGCTTCCTGCCAGCGACCTGGAAAGCCAAAGCCGGCACGCCCGTTGAGGTCATGACCCGCGCGATGATCGAGCAGGCTGTGAAGCCCGGCCCCGGCCGCGTTTGGATCGAAGCTCAAGACATCCGGGGTTAGAGACTCCCGTCGTCGCGATGAAACAAGACAGCGCGAACGTCTTCTAAGTTTCCCAGCTTAGGCGTTCGAAGCTGGCCTGCGGCCGTGAATCCTTGCCGGATAAAGAACTGGGTCGATCGCAGGTTCTCTACCGGGTGTTGGACCACCGCCGTGAAGACAGGCTCTGAGCCTGTTTCCCGAAGAAACGTTTGAACCAGGGCTTGGGCCACTCCCCGAACTGCCGAAGTAGAATCGACCGCAATCTGATCCAAGTAGCGAAACCTCCCCGCTTCAAAAGCGGATCGTTTCCAATCACTGGGCTGAGCTTCTTCCCAGACTACCCTCGTCTCGGGGTGCCTAGGCCGAAAGGTCACACCCGGAGTGCCGGTCACATAGCCAAGCACCTGTTGCTCGGAACCTAGCGCTACCGTTAGCGTCCCGCCCATTTGGAAAAGACTCAGAAAAGTTCCCGGGTCGTAAGCTTTGAGTAAGAAACCCCGGGCGCTCTCTTTGGGGGCATTCGGGTGATCTTGCGCTTGGATAATGTGCTGGCTTTGAACGCGGATGACCTGATCGATCAGCTCGGCCGAGGGAAATTCTCGGTAAGTCATCAGTTGAAGCGGGGAAGAAAACGTCTCTGCCATAAAAAGTGGGGCCGTCTTATCTCTTAGGTTTCCGCTTGGAAAGCAGAAGGCTGCTGGTTTCCTCCGCGTTTGTCCGGCCCAAGGGCATTGACTCCTTCGGGCTTTAAGGATTTCTAATCAGAAGTCCGAGTCACAAAAAGGAAACAGCTATGAAACCGGTATTTTCACTCTTGGCCGCCATCGCGATGATTCTTGTTCCGTGTGTGTCCCAAGCTGCGATCGGCGTGATTTCCCCGCAAGAAGCGAAGGCTTTGATTGAGAGTCCGGAGGCGGTCAAGCGGCCCATCGTCTTGGACACTCGCGGAGGCTACAAAGATTATTTCCGTGGCCACCTGCCCACGGCGCATCACTTGGAGTTTGATACTTTGCGGGGCACCGACGCCGGCGTTCCGGTTCAGTACCTTCCCGACGAAATCACCGAGAAGCTTCTGCAGCGTGCGGGCGTTCAGAAGAACCGCACCCACATTGTCTATGCGACAGGCGCTTCACTCCCCAATGACGAAATTTTGAGCGCCACCATGGTGGCCTACGTACTCGAGAAGTTCGGAATCCAAGATATTCGGATTTTGGATGGAGGCCTTCCGGGTTGGACCTCATCAGGTTTTGCCTCGACCCAAGACTACTTTGGAAATTCCTTGGGCAAGCTTCCTGGAAAGAAACTTTCGAACGTGGGTTTGAAGCTCGAGCAAGTGCTGAAGCAAAAGGTCCAGCCAGGAACGCTGCTGGTCGATGCGCGGCCCAAGAACGAGTACCTGGGCCAGGACGACGTTTGGGTTCGGAAAGGCCACATCCCGGGCGCCATCAGTTTTCACTGGGCACGCTTGATGGATCCCGCCAACACTCACAAATTCCGCCCTTTTTCTGAAACCAAGGCCGAGCTGGAAGCCGCCGGTATCACGCCCGACAAAAACATCATCGCTTACTGCGGCACTTCCCGTGAGGGCAGTTTGCTTCGCTTTTACCTGAAGCACGTCGCCGGCTATCCGAACGTGAATCTGTACGAGGGTTCTTGGAAGGAATACGCTTGGACGCAAGGAAAGTCGCTCCCTGCGGAGACGACTGAAAACGTAGCTAAACGCTGATCGAAACAATCAAAGCACCGAGAGGCCGGGAGGGCCGCAATGATGACCGCTTGGGGTGTTGCGCTTTTCTTGGCTGCAGGCTGGGTGGCGTTCACCAACGGCGCAAACGCCAACTTCAAAGGGGTGGCGTCCCTTTACGGAAGCGGAACCACTACGCTTCGGCGGGCCCTAATTTGGGGTACGTTGACGACGTTTCTTGGGTCGGTTGCGGCATTCTTCTTAGCCGACACCCTTCTAAAGAACTTCGGCGGACGCGGGCTGGTTTCCGACGCTCTGGTCGCAGCGCCTGAGTTCTTGTTTGCAGTGGCTTCGGGCGCAGCTTTCACAAGCTTCCTGGGCACGCGTTTTGGATTTCCTGTTTCAACGACACATGCACTGGTGGGTGCTCTGGTTGGCGCAGGTTCAGCGCATTCTTTAGGCGAAGTTCATTGGGAAGCTTTGGAAAAAAACTTCCTTCAGCCGCTTCTTCTCAGTCCGCTCGTTGCGATGGCTCTGGGAGGCGCTCTTGCAGCGCTTTCGCGCCTGGGCCAGGATTTCCTGCAACGAAATGCTGAGCACTTAGAAAAGCTTCATTTCTTGAGTGCCGGGGCTTCGAGTTTTTCACGCGGCTTAAATGACACTCCCAAGATGGCGGCACTTCTTCTGGGGATTCGCGCCTTGGACCCAAGTGGAACTTTCGTCCCCACTCTCCCACTTGCCGCCTGTGTTGCAGTCGTTGCGGTTTTGATTGCGGGGGGCGCCTTATTAGATGCCGAAAAAGTAGCCGAGACTTTGGGAAAAAAAGTGACGGGAATGAGCCCGTCGGAAGGGTTCGCAGCGAACCTTTCCACTGCGCTTTTAGTCACCACCGCAAGCCTTCACGGGCTTCCAGCCAGCACCACTCACGTCAGCGTGGGCTCGATGCTGGGAATGGGGATCGTGAACGGTCGCGCCCACTGGAAGTCGGTGGGGCAGATTGCTTTGGCGTGGATCACGACACTTCCGTGTGCCGCTCTATTGGCTGCTCTCGTTTATTCAGTGGCTGTGAAGCTTGCGAATTGAAGTTTGAAATCAAACTCAAGCGCTTCGGGTTTCAGGCCTGAGGTTTGTGGAGTAGGCCAAAGTGCCTGCACTTTTTCTGTCACTTCTTTTCGGTGCTTCAGCACTTCATCACGGGAGCCAAGAGCTTCTTCAAAGTGCTGGGTTCGTGATTGTGAGAAAAGAAGCCCTGAAAAATCAGTCGCGCTCAACTTGAGAATCATCGGGCAGGGCAGAGTTTTTTCGCGGTGATCGCGTGAAAGCCCCGATTGCGCGGCAAAGGGCTCAAGAAGTTCTGAGAATTTTCCGCGAGGGCGCTGCTCGGGTGCTCGCCACTTTTCATTAAATTGGCGCCTGACCCACTCGTTGAGAGAGGTCGCCTCAGGGTGAAGCGCTTTTGGAAACTGGTACTCAAATACTAAGAGTTTTCCTCTGGGCCGCAGAAGTCGAACGCACTCCTGTGCGGTTTTTCCACCGTTCATCCAATGAACGGCACTCCCAATCAGGATCAGGTCTTGAGACCTGGCGTCTAAAGGGGTGTTTTCTGCTGGGCTCTGAACCAAGCGTAAAGAGGCAACTTCCTGAAACGCTGCCTGAGTTTTTGATTTCTGAAGAAGCAAGGAATCGGGATCCACCAGTGTGAGCTGGATGTTCGCAAGGGAATTGCCCCAAGTTTTTTGAGCATTCACCCAAGAAGCTGAGGCCAAGCCCGTTCCGGCGCCTAAATCGCAGACCTGAAGTGGCCTGCTAGCTAAGGCGCCACGCAAGCCATCAAAGAGGGCTGAAGGATAGTGCGGGCGATACTCGGCATAAAGGTCTGCGTCTGCCCGGTGGGGCATGGGCGCGGACATGCGATCAATCTTCCGTAACGAGGTCGGGAAGCTCGTTTGGGTTCTCGGCGCCTGACTCCACGGGGAAGTGCATTTTCAGAGTCACGCCGAGAGTTCTCACGGCGAACGCAATGGCGTTCTCGTAGTGGGTCGAGAGCAGGTCTTCTCTCAGGCTTTTTGCCAGATCGTCCCAGTAGCTTTGGCCAATCTTGGCTTGAATGCCCGTGTCGCCGATGACGGCAAATTTCTTCTTTCGCAGATTCACGTACAGGAGCACGCCGTTTCTCTCGGCAGTTCGGTACATGCCGTAACTTTCAAAAAGTTTTTGCGCGCGTTTGAAAGCGTCGGGCTCCCACCAGCGGCGCGTGATGTGCACGCGAATTTCGCCCGTGGTTCCTTTTTCTGCCCACTGAATGGCTTTCAGGATTGCCGATTCCGTCTTACCAGCCGCCACTTGCACCTCCGCCGCCGGATCGGCCACCGCCGCCCGAGAATCCGCCTCCACCACCGCCTCCGCCAAAGCCGCCGAAGCCACCGCCGCTTCCCCAGAAGCCGCCTTCGAGTTGTTTGCGACGTCGGAGCGGATCGAGAGGCGAGGGGTGGTGCCAGCCGCGAGCCGTGTAGTGAGCTTCAGCGCTCATCAAAGCGCGAAGGGCCAAGATCACCACGCCGAGCGCCACGACTAGTGCCAAGTTCACCGGCACTTTACGACCCGGGCGTCGCTGGGCTTTCAATGCCGCTTGTGCAGCGGCTGCATCGGGGCTGTCTTTGAGGACCGGGCTTTCGATAGCGCGAAGAATCTCAACAGCGGAATCCAGAAGCGCTAAGTCCGATTGGCCCGCCTTCAGTCTCGGCACCAAGGCTTCGGTCAGCACGCGTTTGGCGCGTGCATCGGTCAGAAGGGGCTCGAGCCCATAGCCCACTTCGATGCGAGCTTTTCGGTCGTTCCAATACAGGGCTAAGAGCACCCCGTTGTCTTTGTTCTTCTGACCGATGTGCCATTCCTGGAACACGCGGTTCGTGGTCTCGAGTAAGTCCTGACCTTCTAAGCTTTGAAAAACAGCGATGACGACTTGTTCGGTCGTTGCATCTTCGTGTGCTTTCAAAAGGCGTGAAAGCTGGCTTTTGCCCTCGGGTGAGAGAATGCCCGCTTGATCCAGAACCCAGGCCGCCGGTGCGGCCGGGATTTTAAATCCCGTCGCCTCGGCGGCTTGAGCCGAAGCGATGGGCGCGAAACCCACGCCCGTGCGAGGGCTTTGAGCCGTCCCGAGACTCAGGGCTGTAGCTAGGCTCAGCGCCAGGAGTAGCCCTGTTGCCAGGACGAATCGGCCAAAACGCATCGATTAGAACTCGACCTTCGGAGCCGTTGCTGCCCCGGCTTGTGCTGCGAAGTATTCCTTCGGTGTGAAGCCGCGGAAACCTGCAACGATCGAGGTGGGGAAAGTGCGAATGGCTTGGTTGAATTCGCGAGCCGCCCCGTTGAAGCGCTGGCGCTCAATGGTGATGCGGTTCTCGGTGCCTTCCAATTGGCTTTGAAGCTCCATGAAGTTTTGGTTGGCTTTCAGATCCGGGTAGCGCTCGGCCACAACCATCAAGCGCGAGAGGGCTTGCGAGAGGGCCCCTTGGGCTTCATCAAACTTCTTCAAGTCCGCCGGTGAGTTCAGTTTCACTTGGCCCACCTGCGAGCGCGCTTGGGTCACTTGCGTCAGCACTTCGGCTTCATGCTTGGCGTAACCTTTAACGGTCGAGACCAGATTGGGGATCAAGTCAGCGCGGCGCTGATAAACGTTTTCGACTTGAGCGCGGGCTTCATTGAACCCTTCATCGAGCCCCACCAGGCGATTGCCTGCCGAGACAAACCAAAGGACGCTCAGAACGAGCACGCCCACGATGGAAAGAAGAACGATCGTCGACTTTTTCATGCCCCCCACTGTAGCCGATTCCTGAATTCTTGACATCTATGCTTGCGAAGGCCATGACCCGAATCGCCTGATGTCCGGGGAAAACGGGTGAGAATCCCGTGCTGTCCCGCAACGGTGAGCAGCTTTCTGATGAGTTCCTGAAGAAAAGCTGCGCAGTCCGAGCTCCCGGCAGGTTTTGTAACTCCCGAGGAGGATTCGGAAAAATGACTTTCGTTCTGTTGTTGTCTTTATTGGCGTCATCGGCTGCTTATGCAGAGACCGATGTGCAAGGCCGCACCTGGCTTTTGCCCGAAATCAAAGTGGAAGAGAGCACTCCCGTTGAGACGCTTTCCCTCGATCCCACGCTTCCTGTGGTTTCTGGAAAGTCGAACGCATCGGGCTCGCGCGGCTCGCTCGAAAACTCTCTCTTCAATCAAATCGCGCTTCCCACAACGAATAACGCTGAGCCCGGAACTCTGAGCCAATTCCGCGGCGCCGGTCGTTCGGTGACCGACACGGAAGTTCAGGCCTTGGGGATTTCTCTGAACCCGCCCGCCGGTGGGGGCTTGGATTTGTCCACTTTGCCTCAGTACTTGTGGAGCGACTTTGAATATCAAATGGGCCCGGCCTTGGGTGCCTTTGACCTTCGCGCGAACTCAGGAACTTTGATTCTGACCCCTTGGACCGAAACGGCGCTGAATAGCGCAGAGAGCAGCGTTTACGGACGAATGATGTCGTCCTCTGCAGGGGTTACCCAGACGGCCGCTGGTGCCGATTGGGGCCGCCAAGGCGCGATCCTAGCGGGTTACAGCGGCGGCACCGCGACGGGGCCGAGCGGTTCGCTCAGCACGCGCTGGAATGCGGGCCCTTTGCGTGGAAAATTTCACGTCTTGGGGAGCCAGATCGAGGCACCCGTGCCGGGTTCTTTTAGTTATCCCACGCCCGATGCGCGTCAGGTGTCTTCTCGTCTTCTTCCGGTCCTTCAAGCGGACACGGACGTGGGCGAGGGCGTGTTCAAGACCAGCGCCTTTTACGACGTGATCGACTTGGAAAACACGGACCCGGGCACGAAGAATCTTTACCCAGGCGAAAGCCAATCTACGAGCCGCACCCGTCAAGGCGGGGTGGAGCTGGCCTACCTTCAAGGGGGCTTCAGTCTGGGAGCCGGCGCGCGTCGCACGAATTACACGCTTCGAAGCGATTATTCTGGAACACGTTACGACACGGATCAGGGCGAAACGGCAGCCCACGCATCACTCGGCTACGTCTGGCAGGAAGGTGCGCTTCAAGTTTCTCCTCGGGTGGAAGGGACCAGCCTGTCGTCCTACGGCTTCCGCCCGGGCGCGTCCCTCGGCGCTCGCTATGCATTCACTCCAGGAGTAGCGGCCTTTTTGCGAGGCTCTTCAACCTACATTTTTCCCGGACTTTTGGATCGCTACTACCAGAGCTCGAGTTTCATGGGCGACCCAAACCTCCTGACCGAGCGCGACTGGACCCTGCAGACGGGTCTTGAGGGCAGTGCGCAAGGCACCCAAGCTTCGCTTCAGCTCATGTATCAGCTTCGCCATGATGCGATCGTGAACCCGGCCGACGGTTATGGCTCGCCTAGCAACGTGGGCGACGCCACTTTGGGGACCGCTCTGGCCACGGTGAATCAGGACTTGTTCCTGGGCTTTCAGGCCTTCACTTCGGCCTCGTACCGTTGGTCCAGAATTCTCCAAACGGGAGCCCGTTTCCCGTATGTTCCTCAGTATTCTCAGGTGGTTGGCCTGAAATGGGCCGACTCGCCTGAGACCCCGAAAGTTCAGCTGCGAAGCAGCTTCCGGGCAGTGACGGAGTCGACCGTGACGTCCGAGACGGACCTTTTGCCGGGCTACGGGGTTTTGGAGCTGGGAGCGCAGGTTCGACTGTCTCAGGTGAATTTGATCCTTCAGGTCGAGGACGCTTTGGACCGCGCGCCTCAGTACACCAAGGAATACCCGAGTCAGGGGCGGCTGGTCAGTGGCGGCTTGCAGGCCACTTTCTAGGGCCTAAGCTCGCGAAAACCGATTGATTTGCTTCCATCGGTTGGGTAGGACCAGTGGCATCTCACACATTCCGGGCACTGTGGTGCCTTGAAAGGGACGGGTAGACCCTGTCGCTTTTCGGGTTTCCGGAATGGAGGGGGCCAAGCCCTTTTCGAAAGTGGTTTTCGAAATTCCAGCAAGGCCCATTCAACCGCGGTTCGCTTCGGCAGACGAACGTTCTGTTCCTGCCTCCGCCTTCCGCATTTTTTCCAAGACAATCAGGAGTGTTACATGCCCCAAATCACGATGCGCGAATTGCTCGAGGCAGGCGTCCACTTTGGTCACCAAACCCATCGCTGGAACCCGAAAATGAAGCCGTACGTTTTCGGCGCCCGTAACGGGATTTACATTGTCGACCTTCAAAAAACCGTCGACCAAACCCGCGCTGCTTGCGACTTCATCAGCAAAGTGACCTCCGAAGGCAAGAAAGTCCTTTTCGTTGGCACCAAGAAGCAAGCCAAAGACGTGATCCAAGAAGAAGCAGCGCGCTCCGGCATGTACTACGTGAACAACCGCTGGCTCGGCGGCATGCTCACCAACTACCAAACCGTGAAAGCTTCGATCGACCGCTTGAAGAAGATCGAGGTCCTCAAGGGCTCGCCCGAGTGGAACGAAGTGCCGAAGAAAGAACAAGCCCGCTACGACCGCGAGCTCGACAAGCTGAAGAAATCGCTCGGCGGCATCGAAGACATGAAGAAACTTCCCGGCGCGATCTTCGTGATCGACACCGAGAAAGAACACATTGCTGTGAAGGAAGCCAAGAAACTGGGCATCCCCACCGTGGCAGTCGTGGACACCAACTGCGATCCTTCGGACATCAACTACGTCATCCCCGGCAACGACGATGCGATCCGCTCGGTTCGCTTGTTCGCTCGCTTGATCGCTGAGAGCTGCATCGAAGGCGCTCGCGTTCATCAAGAGAAGCTGCGCGCTCAAGAAGGCGGCTCGGATCGCGACGAAGGCGACACCGAGAAGAAGGTTTCGCGCTTCGAAGGCGACATCGACCTTCAAGGTGTGGACGAAGCTGATATCGCTGCTCAAGAAGAAGAAACCGTCACCGAACAAGCCTGATTCGGCTTCGAAAGAAGGAATGACCATGGAAATTTCCGCTGGTTTGGTGAAAGAGCTTCGGGAGAAAACCGGAGCTGGGATGATGGACTGCAAAAAGGCGCTCTCGGAAACGGGCGGCGACTTCGAGAAGGCCATCGAGTTCTTGCGCAAAAAAGGCATGGCCTCGGCTGCTAAAAAAGCAGGCCGGACCACCAAAGAAGGCGCGGTTGCAGCATTCATCGAGAACAACGGCGCAGTGGGCGCATTGATCGAGTTGAACTGCGAAACCGACTTCGTGGCTCGCAACGAAAACTACAAGGTGTTGCTCAACGGCTTGGGTGCTCACGCAGTCCAGTCGAAGGCAACGAACCTCGAAGGTTTGTTGAATGAAACCGTGGCCGCTTCGGGCAAGACCGTTGCGACCGTGGTTCAAGAGGGCATTGTGTCGCTCGGCGAAAACATGAGCCTCAGCCGCTTTGAGCGGTTTGAAGCGGAAGCCGGTGGCAAAGGCCAAGTGGTTTCCTACATCCACGGCGAAGGCAAAGTGGGCGTGCTCATCGACATCGCAGTGGGCAACGCTTCGGCAGTTCAAAACGATGCATTCAAGGCTTTCTCAAAAGACCTGACGATGCACGTGGCTGCTGCTGCTCCGCAGTGGCTGACCTCGGACCAAGTTCCGGCTGAAATCATCGCGAAAGAAAAAGAAATCGCGTTGGCTCAGATCCAGAACTCCGGCAAGGCCATGAAGCCTGAGTTCATGGAAAAAGCCGTCGACGGTCGCGTGCGCAAGCTTCTGGAAGAAGTTTGCCTCATGACCCAGCCCTTCGTGAAGGATCCGGGCAAAACCATCTCGCAGCTGGTCCAAGAGACTGACAAAGCTGTGGGTGGAGGCTTGGTCATCCGTCGCTTTGCCCGCTTTGTGTTGGGTGAAGGCCAGAAGGAAACGGCGGAAGCTGTTCACTGATCCCTGCCCTACGGGCAGCACGGGAGACGGCATCCATATGGGTAGCTCCAGTTCCACGAAGCGCTCTGAACCGTATCGTCGCATTTTGTTGAAACTGTCCGGCGAAGCGCTGGCAGGGGACGCAGGGTACGGCATCGATACGGACATTCTGAAAATCGTCGCCACCGAGGTGCGGGAAATCCAGCAACTCGGGGTGGAGATTGGCATCGTCCTGGGTGGCGGGAATATTTTCCGCGGCATCAAGGGCGCCACTGCCGGAATGGACCGCGCTTCGGCTGACTACATGGGGATGCTGGCCACCGTGCTGAACTGCTTGGCGCTTCAGGACGCTCTCGAAACGATGGGCGTTCAGACTCGCGTGCAGTCGGCGATCGAAATGCAGGAACTGGCGGAGCCGTACATTCGGCGCCGTGCGGTTCGGCACCTGGAGAAGGGGCGCGTGGTGATTTTTGGTGGTGGAACAGGGAATCCCTATTTCACCACCGACACCACCGCCGCCCTCCGGGGCATGGAGATCGGCGCTCAAGTGGTCATCAAGGCCACTAAAGTCGACGGGATCTACGATTCCGACCCCAAGAAAAATCCTTCGGCAGTTCGCTTTAGCAACATCACTTATTTGGACGTCCTTCAAAAAGGACTTCAAGTGATGGACTCGACCGCGATTTCCCTGTGCATGGACAACAAGCTGCCCATCGTGGTGTTTAACTTGAATGAACATGGAGCTCTTCGGAAGCTGGTCGAAGGCCAGACCGTGGGAACTTTGGTTCACTGAGTTTTTCGTCCACCTAATCTGACTCTAAGGAGAGTTTCTATGTCGAAGGCAATCCTCGATTCGATGACCCAGAACATGGACAAAGCCATCCAGTCGCTGAAAGGCGACCTGGCCAAGGTTCGCACGGGGCGCGCTTCCACGGCGCTGGTCGAGCCAGTGAACGTGGACTACTACGGTTCGAGCTCTCCGCTCAGCCAAGTGGGCAACGTGACGACTCCCGACGCCCGCACGATCCAGATTGCTCCTTGGGACGCGGGGATGCTGGGCGCGATTGAGAAGTCCATTTTGGCGGCCAACTTGGGCCTGACTCCTCAGAACGACGGCAAAGTGATTCGTATCAACGTGCCGGCCATGACTGAAGAGCGCCGTAAAGAGATGGTCAAGCTGGTGAAGAAAATGGGCGAGGACACGAAAGTGGCCCTGCGCAACCAGCGCCGCGACGGCAACGAAGAAGTGAAAAAGCAGGAAAAAGGTAAAGCTTTGTCGGAAGACGAAGCCAAGAAAACCTTGGAAACGATTCAGAAGAAGACGGACGATAAAGTCGCTGAAGTCGACAAGATCGTCGTCGCCAAGGAAAAGGAGATCATGACCATCTAGTGGTCGGATCTCGAATGCGCGAAAAGCATCCGCCCCGACATGTCGCGATCATTATGGATGGCAACGGCCGCTGGGCCGCTCGCCGCCATCGGCCGCGTTTTTTCGGACATGTCCGTGGGGCAGGGCGAATCAAGGATGTGGTTCGCGAGGCCGATCGTCTGGGAATTCAGGCGCTGACGCTTTTTGCTTTTTCGACGGAGAACTGGGGTCGTCCCGAAGCCGAATTGAATGTGCTTTGGAACCTTTTGAAACGGTTCTTGGTGCGTGAAGCGGATGAGTTAGCCCGCCAGAATGTGCGCTTACGGGTGATCGGCGAAGTCGAGCGCCTGGGCGCAGACGTACGCGCGATTTTAGATCCCGTCATTCGTAGGTTGGAAGGGAACACCGGCCTTCAGCTCACGTTTGCGGTTTCTTACGGTTCTCGCAAAGAAATGGCGCGCGCGGCGCGTTTGTTTGCCGAGGATTGTGCGGCGGGGCTTCGTCGACCTCATGAGATGACCGAAGAGGTTCTGGCCTCCTACCTTTGGACGGCTGAACTGGGCGATCTTTCTGATGTCGATTTGGTGATTCGAACCAGCGGCGAGCATCGGATTTCGAATTTCCTGCTTTGGCAGGCGGCGTATGCTGAGTTTGTGTTCCTCGATCTTTGCTGGCCTGACTTTGGCCCTGCGGACTTGGAGCAGGCGGTGGCGGAGTATCACTCGCGCGATCGTCGGTATGGTCAGGTGTCAGGGGTAGGCGTGTTACCTGCGTCCTTGCGGATTGCGGGACAAGAGGAAGAGGAAGCGAAATGGACGCAAGCACGACCTGGGAAATGAATCCGGAACTTCGAAGCCGGGTCAGGACCGCTGTAGTGGGCCTGATTCCGATGCTTCTTTTGCTCTTCTTTGGCAGCCGTTTCGGCGTGGCCGTGATCGCAGCGATCATTTCCCTGGGGATGATTTACGAGTTCTCCGGGATGGTTTTCACGCTTCCCGACCAAGATGCCAAACGAAAGGTGCTGTTGGGCTGCACCTGGCTTCTGGCGTTCGTGAACTTTTGGATCCCTCGGAGCGAGTACGAATTGCTTCTGTTCTCGTTCTTGGGGCTTTTTGCCTATTTCCTGTTCACGGTGGAAGCACACCAAGAAGAGGCCATGACCACCCATTTTCGCGAGTTGATGTACTCGATTTTTGGGTTGGTCTACCTGGCGTTCCTGCCGCTTTTCCTGGTTCTGATCCGGGACTCCGCTTTTGGCCTGAAATGGACTTTCCTGTTTTTCCTGCTGGTTTGGGGGGGTGACACGGGCGCCTATTTCGTCGGTAAAAAGTACGGCAAGCGGAAGCTTTTCCCGGTCATCAGCCCCAAGAAGACGGTCGAAGGGGCCCTCGGCGGGATGGCCGCCGGAGCGGCCTTAACGCTTCTATTTAAGGTCCTGTTTTTCAAGGAGTTGGGCTGGGGAATGATCCTCATCCTGCCCCTGATCATCGGCGTGGTGGCCCCGATCGGCGACCTGTGCGAGAGTTTCCTAAAGCGGGCGTTCCACCGAAAAGACTCAGGAAGCATCCTGCCGGGCCATGGTGGTTTTTTGGATCGGTTTGATGGGGTGATTTTCTCGGCTCCAATCATGTATGGTTGCATCCGGCTGTTCGGATAACCGCCCTCACAGCAAGGAGCTTTCGTGCTTTCAGTACTGGGCTTTCTCGTCGCATTGATGCCTCTCGTGGTTTTCCACGAATTTGGCCATTTCATCTTCGCTCGTATTTTCGGAGTCAAAGCCGAGACTTTCTCGGTGGGCTTCGGAAAGAAACTTTGGCGCAAACAGATCGGTGAAACCGAGTGGTGTTTGTCTGCCATCCCGCTGGGCGGCTACGTGAAGCTTTTGGGCGAGGACGGCGAGCGACAGCTCACCGCTGAGGAGCAGCATCGTTCCCTGAATCGCGCGGCCCTTTGGAAGCGCTTCTTCATTTTCGTCGGGGGCCCGCTCTTCAATTTCATTCTTTCGGTCTTCCTGTTCATGGCGATCCTGTTGATCGGTGAACCGCAAATGACCAGCCGCTTGGGGCGCGTGGTTCCCGGAACCGCAGCTGCTCGCGCAGGCCTGCAGAGCGGTGACCGCGTGGTCGGCATCGACGGAAAGCCGGTGCGCAAGTTCGAGGAAGTGATGAGCGCCATTCTGGAAAATCCAGGCAAGCAGCTCGCTCTCAGCGTTCAGCGCGGAGCCGCAGAGTCGGCGCCGGTCGAAGTGCGCGTTCAGCCGACTTCGCAAGAAGGCTACTCGGTTTACGGTGAAGCCACCCATGTGGGCGAACTGGAAGGTTTGCTCCCGATGGCGCGCTCAACCACTTTGGGGATTTCTGACCCCGCAAGCGGTGGCGCAAAGGCTGGCCTGAAAACGGGCGACACGGTTCGCTCGGTCGGCGGAAAAGCCGTCGCAACTTGGGAAGAGATCGAAGCCGCCTATTCGGCGCTGAACCCCGGTCAATCGCTGAGCCTCGTGGCTTCAGGCAAAGACGGTGAAAAATCTTTGGAAGTGAAGCGCGTCGCGGGTCAATCGCTTGCTCAAGCTTCGGGGATTCACTCCTCTGAATTCTTTGTCGATAAGCCGGTAGAGGGTTCTCCGGCTCAAGCTGCCGGCGTATTGCCTGGCGATCGCTTGATCGGCGTAGGGACGCACGTGGTTCAAAGTTTTATCGAGCTTCGCGACGCGGTTCAGCGATCGGGCGAGCAGCACGGCAAAGTGAATTTGGTCTGGGAGCGAAGCGGCAAGGTCATGCAGGCCGAGATCGTTCCGACGGCCACGAACTCCCGCGATCCCAACCTGAAAAAGACCACTCAGTTCACGGTAGGCGTCGTGCCTCAGCTGGTTTGGGCAGAAGCCGAAACCTTGATCGAGCGGGTCTACAACCCCATCACCTTGGTAGGCACCGCAACCCAGCGCATGTGGCAGCACTCCGAACGCAACTTGGTTTCGATCGTCAAGATGGTGAAGGGCGAAGTTTCGGTCAAAGCTCTGGGCGGGCCGATCTTGATTGGTAAGGTGGCTGGTGAGTCGCTTTCGCGCGGCTTGATTGCTTTCCTCACCACCATGTCGGTTCTCTCGGTCGGCTTGGGCGTACTGAACCTTCTACCTGTGCCGGTCCTGGACGGAGGACACATTGTCCTTCTCGGGATTGAAGCGATTCTGCGCCGTCCGCTGTCCGTGCGCTTTGTGGAAGTGGTTCAGCAGGTCGGGTTTGCCCTGATCCTGCTCCTCATGGTCGTTGTCATGCGAAACGACATTTCGCGGCTTCCGATCTTCGGAAACTGACGAAAGAGCAGGAAGTGCGGCAGTGAAGATTTTGGCCTGGGACACGTCTTCGAAAGCGGGCGCCATCGCGGCAGTCGAGTGGGACGAACGCTCGCGCGAAGGGGCCGACGGCGTTCGCTTGGCTGGGGAACTGGGTCTGAACGTCGACGCTCAGCACTCGGATGGCCTTCTTTTTGGCATCGATCAGCTGCTTCAAGCGGTGCGGTGGAAAATCGAAGAAGTAGACGCTTTTGCCGTCGGAATGGGGCCCGGCAGTTTTACCGGACTTCGAATCGGCATGACCACGGCCCGCACTTTGGCGCATTCGCTGGGCCGACCGCTGATCGGGCTTTCGAGCTTGGTGGCGCTGGGGCGGCCGGCCGCCCAGGCCGTGCTGGCTCAAGGCGAACGCGGCATTGTGATTGCGGCAACCGACGCATGCAAAGGCGAGCTTTTTGCGTTTGTCGGCACGGCCCGGGCCCTGATGGACTGCGTGGCCATGGCTCAGGGGGACGCGCCGGGGCTCTGGAAGCGCGGCGCTGAAGAGCGCGTGGTGACGCCCGATGAGCTGGTGGCCTGGGCCAAGCAGAAGCTGGGCAAAACGGGCCGCTGGACGGCGGTCGGCGAAGCGCGCCGGCGCTACCCCGAGGTTTTCGCTCAGTTGCCGGCCAGCCGCGAGGTACCGCACGGGGTGCCGTTCTCCGAGCAGGTGCAAGGGCGCACTTTGGCGCGCATGGCTTGGGAGGCCTGGCAGGCCGGCCTGGGGCGCGACGCTCTCGGGCTTCAGCCGCGCTACCTGCGCGACTCGGATGCGGAAGTGAAACTGCGGGCGGGGCTTTTGAAGCGCGCGCCCGTTGAAGGAGATTCAGAGAAATGAGTTCAGCGGTTTCGCTTTGGCTTGGGCCGCTTGCGGCCTTTGCTTCGTCGTGCACTTGGGCCTACGGCACGTCCGTGTATTCAGCTTTGGCTCGTCAGCACGCTCCGGTGACCGTGAACTTGTGTCGCGCGTTGGTGGCGCTCCCGCTTTTCCTCATTGGCGGCATGGTCGCCGCAGGCGGATGGACCGATGGCTTGGCCGAGTTTGCCAAGCTCGGCCCCCAGCACCTGGGGTGGTCCTTGGTTTCCATGAGCGCAAGCTACGGCTTGGGCGATATGTCCTTCTTCATGGCCACCCGGGGCTTGGGCGTTTCAGGTGCTCTTGCCGTGGCGTCGGCCTATCCGCTCTGGACGGTCTTAGGCGGGGTTTTGTTCTTGGGTCAGACCCCGGCTTCTCTTCAGTGGTTCGGACTTTTTCTCACTTTAGTGGGCGTCGCCGCGGTCATCTTGGCGGGCGCTCGTGGAAAGAATCGTCCGAAGAAAAGTGAAGCCGAAGGCATCGCGGCTTTGACGAGTCGCCTGGAGAATCGCTGGGTCGGGCTCGGCCTTGCGCTCGTTGCTTCGGCTTGTTGGGGACTCAACAGTTTTGCTGTATCGCGAGTGGGCCAAGGGGTTTCGCCTTTTGTCGGCAATGCGGTCCGAATGGCGTGTGCGATCGGGATCAACCTCAGCATGGCTTGGTTTCTGTTCCCCAAAGCCCCGAAAGTGCTTCCCCGGGCCGATCTCAAAAAACACGCTCCCGTCTTCGTGATTGAGCCGTTCCTCGGTTCACTCTTCTTTATGTACGGCTTAGCCAATAGCGCTTTGGTGGTGGGCACGACGTTGGCGTCGCTCTCGCCGGTCATTGCGGTTCCGGTGGCCTACCTGACGGGCTCCGAAAAGCCCTCGCTGATTCGAACGGCGGGGGTTCTGCTCGTGGTCTTGGGTCTCTATCTGCTGATGTAGAGACTGCGAGCGCCTGGGTTCCGACCGTCTGATCCGGTCGGGGATTGCAATGCCGCGCCCAGATTGCTAGGGTGTAGGGCAAATGCGGAAGGTCTATCTGATTCCCAACTTCGTCACGACGGCGAACATGTTCGCGGGTTTTTGCTCGGTCGTGTACTCCATTCGGGGCGATTTCGAGACGGCTGCCTGGGCGATTTTGGTCGCTGCAGTTTTCGATATGCTCGACGGTCGCATTGCCCGAATGGCAAAAGCCACCAGTCAGTTTGGCGTCGAGTACGACAGCCTTTCGGATCTGATTTCCTTCGGCATGGCCCCCGCCATCTTGCTTTATCAATGGGTGCTTCAGCCCTTTGGTCGCTTGGGCTGGGCCGCTTCGTTTTTGTACATGGCCTGCGGAGCGCTTCGTTTGGCGCGCTTCAACGTCACTACCGAAACTCTGCCCAAAGGTTACTTTCAGGGCCTCCCCATTCCGATGGCCGCAGGGGTCATCGCCACGTTTGAGATTTTTTCCCGCCACTTGGGCTGGGTCGAAGCGCCTCCCATCATCGCCATTAGCTTGGCCTTTGGGTTGGCCAGCATCATGGTCAGCACGCTTCGCTTCCCTTCGTTCAAAGAGTTCAACTGGCGCTCGAAAGCCAGCTTTGGCTACTTGGCAGTCGGTATTCTATCGATGATCTTGATTGCCGCAGAACCCGAGACCGCCCTTTTCGTGGTGATTTCGACTTATGTTTCATTGGGGCTGCTATGGAATGCGTACCGCTGGATCAGCGGCGCTGCTCGCCGGGAACGGTTAGCTGCCGAGCAGGTGGGGCATCTCGGAGGCAAATGAAGTGGCCCGTGTAGGAGTGGTTGGCGCGACCGGCGCAGTCGGTCGTGTGTTGTTGGATGTCCTGGAAACCCGCAAGTTTTCAGTGAGTGAGTTAGTCCCTTTTGCCAGCGGCAGATCCGTCGGCAAGGAAGTGCGTTTCGCAGGCAAATCCTGGAAGTGCCGCGCCCTCGAAGCAGGCTGTTTTGACGGGCTCGACTGGGTGTTTTTCGATGCCTCAGACGCCGTCTCGCGCGACTGGGTTCCGCAGGCTGCCCGTTCAGGCGCTTGGGTCGTGGATAACTCGGCCGCCTTCCGCATGGACACCGATGTGCCTCTACTCGTCCCCGAGTTAAACGGGTACCTGATCGATCGCGCTTGGAAGCAGATTCATGAAGGAAGCGCTGAAGATGCAGCGCACGCTCGCATCCTGACGGGGCCAAATTGCAGCACCGTCCAGCTCGTGATGGCTTTGGCGCCTTTGCACCGTGAGTTCGGGATGAAGCGCGTTATCGTGAGCACCTATCAAAGCGTCAGCGGCGCGGGTGCTGCGGCTGTGGAAGAGCTTCGCGAACAAACCGCCCAGGCGCTTCAGGGCAATTTCAATGCCCCGAAGGTTCTGTCTCACCGGATTGCTCTGAACTGCATTCCCCAAATTGGTGGCTTTCAAGCGGACGGCTTCACCAGTGAAGAAAAGAAGATTCGCGAGGAGTCGCGAAAGATTCTCGATCTTCCTTCGCTTCGCATTTCTGCGACTGCGGTTCGGGTGCCGACCGAGCAGTGCCACGGCGAATCGGTTAGCGTCGAATTTGAGCGTCCGGTCTCGGTCGAGCGCGCTCGTGAGGTTCTGGCTTCACAGTCAGGCGTTCGGGTTCTCGATTCACCAGCCGACCTCGTGTATCCTTTGGGCGTAGTGGGGCCTGGGGACGCAGTGTCGCCTGGAGCGGGTTCGGACCCGGTCTGGGTGGGGCGCATCCGGCTGGATCCGGCTTGGGATTCGGGCCTCGCTTTCTGGATCATTTCCGACAATCTCAGAAAAGGGGCAGCCCTGAATGCGGTCCAAATTGCCGAAGCAGTGCTGGAGAGGAAGCCTCGCTAATCGAATCGGGGCGGCGACACTTGGCCTAGCGGCTTTGGCTTCTTCGCCTGGGGTTCAAGCAGCAGGCCCGACTCTCAGTGCCTACGGCCCGCATGCGCTTTACGGGTCAAATCCTCAGACCACCTATTTCGCGGATTCTGCGACTGCGGTCGATACTGAAGACGATTTCGTCACGGTCAGTACAACGTTGACGACCCCCACCGCTGTTTCGGGTTCAATGGATGGACTCGTGCGCTTTCGCGTGACTCGCAGTGGAGTTGCCGACCGCCAAGTGGTTTCCATCCTGGCCCAGACGTCGAACGGTTGGAAGTACGTGCCCATCGCCGCCGCCCAAGGGGCGCGCTGTACTTCCTCGACCTGCCAAGGTGAAAGCGTCACGGGTTACACCGGGTCGTCGGACACCTACTATTTCTCAGCTCTTTTCCCGGGCGACGACACAGAAATGGAGATTGGCTTTTATCCTGCCGATCTTTGCGCAGCAGTGCGACTGCAGGGAGATAACTCGCTCATCGGGAATGGCTGCGTGACCGATTCTGTGAAGGCTTTGACCCAGCGAACCAGCCAGACGAGCAACGATGCCGTCACTTCTGTTTTCAACCTTCGCGTTTATGTGACGGTGGCTCCCGATTCGACGAGTGCGGGTCCAACCGACAGTACTCAGGATTCGAATTTCACTCTTCTCAACGTTTCCTTGCAGACCGGCGCCGCTCTTCAGGCCACTTCCTCTTGCCCGTCTCTCTCGGCACTTTATTTTCCGGGCGATACGAAGATTTTCTTCGATGCCACGCGTTTCAATAGTTCCGGTTTGTTGAACGGGGCGCCTTTGAATTCGGTAGTGGTCGTAGGTGCAAACGGAACTACGCCGAGCCTTGCGTCGATCGAATCGAATTCGGTCTATGGGCGCTTGGCTTTTGGCGGGGTCAGGGATCTCACCGGGTTTACGAACACCACGAATGGATCCGATAATGCCTACACTTTGGGCTTTCTCATTCGCGATCACTCGGGTGCGCTTTTGCAGCTCAGCACCTGTTCGCTCTCGGGCGTTCAAACCTCCTCGATTCAGACGTTTCTGAACCAGAGCCGGTGCTTCATTGCGACAGCCGCTTATGGTTCAGGCGAAGTACCTACGGTGCGTTGGCTTCGGCAGTTCCGTGAAAGAGCGCTCCGCCCTTACCGCGCAGGACGTGTTTTCATCGGCTGGTACGAGAGCTGGTCGCCGCGCGCTGCCCAGTGGCTACTTCAACACCCTGAGTTTCGCCCAGTCGTTCTCGCGGCGCTCACTCCGGCAGTCGCTTTTGCAGGATTCTACCTGCACTGGAAAGCGCTTCTGATTTTTGCCCTAGCCGCACTTTTGTCAGCAGCTCTGATCCGGCGTCGTAGAGCGGCGCTTCTGTTCGTTTTTCTCGGAATCGCGGCACCTCTGGCTCAAGCCGATCAGCCCTACCTTGACCGAATCAAGCGTTCGATGAACGAAGAGGAAGGCCTGAGTGATGCAAGCCCTGCAGAAGGCCAGGGGTACAGCGAGAAGATCCGGGGCGAGCTCAAAGCAAAAGGTAAAACAGGCGATCCGGGAAAAAATTACACCGGACGCATTCAATCTTTGATTCAAGAAGAGCAGGCCGAGAGCGGCGAAAAGTCTGAACCCTCGGAGGGCTATTCTTCAACCTTGAAGCAGAATCTGGCTCCCACGAAGCCCGAGGATAGCGCGATTGCCCGGGTGCGCCAGGGTGAATCGGAACTGAAGATTCGCAAAGAAGGAGACATCCATTTCTTGGGCGGCTTTCAGCTAGGAGCATCGGCCACCCGAAGCGTGCGGGACTTGGGCGGCGTGACTAACGCCACTTTAGAAACGGTTTATGGAACCAGCTGGGTTCCCGATGTTCGCTTTCATATGGAGTGGCAGCCTTTCCATAGCGAGTGGTTTGGAAATCTAGGATTTCAGGGCACGGCTGGATTCACGCTCCAAACGGGCAAAGCAAGCTTTCAGTTTCCGCTCAATGATCCGGTCTCAGGCGACGCTTTTGGAAGTACCTCGCGCACCGAACTTCGTTTCATCACTGTGCCGGTAACAGTCGGTGCGACTTATCGGTTTAACCTTCTCCGCTGGATTCGGCCTTATGTTCAGGCCTCTGGATTGATGGTGGGCTATTCCGAATCCCGTTCGGATGGCTTGGCGGATCAGAGCGGTTATTCGACGGGAGCGAGCTGGGGCGGTGGGGCCAATTTTCTTTTGAACCCGCTGTTCCCGTCCATTACCCGTGATTTGTATCTTTCGAGCGGCGTCCATCACCTGTATTTGACCGTGGACTGGAATCAGCAGTTAACCAAAGAAGGCGATCTCGAGTTTAGTTCGAATACGGTTTCTGCCGGTCTTTCTTATGAGTTCTGAAAAACGAAAATACGCGGCTCTTTTGTCCTACCAGGGCACGGCTTACTGCGGCTGGCAGAAGCAGAGTGGCTCGGCCGCAAACGGTGGTCCCTCGATTCAGGAAACTTTCGAGAAAACCCTGCTTCGAATCACTTCCGAGGAAAAGATTTCAGCCGTCGGAAGCGGACGCACGGATTCTGGGGTTCATGCCGCAGGTCAGGTGGTTCATTTCGTCCTTCAAAAAAAGGCCTGGGATACGGGGATTCTTCGGAAAGCCCTGAATTCGCTTTTGCCTCAGGACATTCGGGCTCTGGCCGTCCAGGAAGTGCCCATCGAATTTCACGCCCAAAGAAGCGCCGAGAAGAAGCAGTACAGCTACTTCCTTCAGCAAGGGCCGGCAGCCCCAGCCCACCTCAAGCCCTACTCCTGGTGGATCCAGCGGCGACTCGACTTACCCGCCATGCGCCAGGCGCTTTCTTACTTAGTGGGCGAGCACGATTTTAAGCCGTTTCAGGCCTCGGGTTCTGCACCGATGCGCACCACGGTCCGCTCCATCCTGGAGGCCGACCTGATCGAACAGCCGGCTCAATGGCCTTCGTTCACCCCGATCGATGGGGGCGAAGCGGTGACTTTGGTCCGGATGCGGCTCGTGGGAACCGGGTTTTTGAAGCAAATGGTCCGGGGGATTGCGGGTACCTTGGTTCAGGTGGGTGAGGGAAAGCGCACTGCGGAAAGCGTGCGGGAAATCCTGGAAACGGGAGACCGTCTGAAAGTCGGGCCCACGGCCCCTCCCCGGGCGCTTTGGCTCGAGCGAGTCTGGTACCCTGGACTAGACTGGCGCGTCAAAATCGACTAGAACGCTTCCATCATGGAACTTAACGTTAAAGTCGAATCCCCGTCGTCCATTCAACGCAAGCTCACCGTGCGCGTGCCCGCGCTGAAGGTGACCCAGTCCATCGAGAATGGCTTTAAAGCTGCCCAGAAGACCGCCAAGCTGAAGGGCTTCCGCGCTGGCATGGTGCCGCTTTCGGTCGTGAAACAATATTACGGCGAAGAAGTTCGCCATCAGGTGTTCCATGACCTGATCAACGATTCCTATCAGCAGGCGCTTCGCTCGGAAAAAATCCGCGCAGTCGGCAGCCCGCAAATCGAGACCCCCGATCACAAGACCGGCGAAGGCGCTCATGATCACACTCTCCATGAAGGCCGCGATCTGACTTTCGTTGCCATGGTCGAAGTGGTTCCCGAAGTCGAAGTCAAAGGCTACACCGGCATGGCTCTGACCCGCCCGAAAACGGCAGTGGAAGAGAAAGACATGGAAGACGCGATCAAGAACTTGCTCGATTCGCAAGCCGAGCTGGTTCCGGTAGCTCCTGCTCGCACCGTGAAAAAAGGCGATTACGTCGACATGAAGTTTGAAGGTGGCATCGTCACCGAGACGGGCATCGACCCGCGTCCCGGCATGAGCGGCTCGCGCGTTCTTGAAGTGGGCTCGGATGCTTTGATCCCCGGCTTTGAAGAGCAGTTGATCGGCCTGGATTCGGGCGCAACCAAGACCTTCCGCATTCCTTTCCCGGGCGATTACTACGAGAAAACCCTGGCAGGAAAAGAAGCCGAATTCACGGTCACCATCAACGAGCTGAAAGAGAAGAAGCTTCCGTCGCTCGATGAGGAATTCGCCAAGACCGCAGGCTACGAGAGCCTGGAAAAGCTTCGCGAACAAGTGAAGGAACAACTCACTCAAGGCAAACAGCAAGAGTCCGACCGCAAACTGCGCAGCGACCTTCTGCAAGCTTTGATCGAGAAGAACACCTTTGATGTGCCGGTGAGCTTGGTTCAGACCCAGACCCGCAGCCTCGCGCAGGACGTGGGCCAAAACCTGAAGCGCCAAGGCTTCACCGATCAGATGATCCAAGAAACTCTGGCTGCAGAGCTAGAGAACTTGATGAAGCGCGCTGAAAACCAAGTGCGCGCAAGCCTCGTGCTCGAAGCTGTGGCTCGTCAGGAAAAGATCGAAGTGACCGACGCGGACGTCGAAACCGAGATCAAAAAAATGGCGACTGAGATGAAGGTCGACGAAGCCCGTGTTCGCGATTTCTACGCTCAGGGCGAAGGCCGTCGTGAAGACCTGGAATTCCGCATCCGCGAAGAACGCGCTGTGGCCTTCCTGCTCTCGAAGTCCAAGATCAAAGACGAGAAGTAAATTCTCTGAACAAAGATCGGATTCACGGGGATCACGAACTCCACTTCATGTCGATGAAGGGTGAGTGCGTGGTCCCTGTCTTCCATTCGGTCTTCGCGTGAAATCACGCGTCCGATGGCCGTGAATGCCAGCGACCTACCTGCAGTGAGTGCGATCCTGACCCAGCGTTGATGCTCAATCGGCTCGCTGGTTCTTAAAATGCACCCTTGCGGGGTGAGGTCTTCAACGCGTCCTTCGGCGGTTCCTGAACCGCCCGAGTAAAGTCCCCAGCGCACTTCACATGGTTTCACTTCGTGGAACGGCTCGGCTTCCATCGTGGTTCCCCCCTGAACGCAAGGATGCAAAAGCAGGGGGCGTGCCAATGCCTTCCCAGACGGGCAAAGAAAAACGCTTCAGCGATCAGGCCTTTTGATTCACCTGGATTTGCGGGGTGGCTAGCTCCAGGCCACTGGCGCGGAGTTCATCCATTCCTGCCTGAACCATTTGATCGGCAATCGTGTATTGCGTGCCGAAGTCATTCAAGCTGTAGACCAGTTTGTAAGGGATCCAAGACTCGCCCGTTTCGATCGTTAGAACGCTGGGAGCTGGGTCAGAGGTAATGCCTTTGATGCGTTTTGCGGCACGCAGCAGTGCGTTTCGCACATCTTCTGCCGGGGCCCAGTGAGGAAGGCGGAAGATCACGCTTCGGGAAATGGGCAGAGTTCCGTGCGAAAAATTGGAAACCTGAGACATCGCGACCACTCGGTTGGGGATGGTGAGAAACTCCTCGGACCAGCCCAAAAGCACGGTGGCTCGCCAGGAGATTTCCATCACTTTTCCGCCCCATTTTTGTGGGCCATTGTGGACTTCGATCCAGTCGCCAATGTTGTAGGGTTTATCGATCTGAAGGGCGATCCCGGCAAAGAGGTTGCCCAAAGTATCCTGGGCAGCCAGACCGATGACCAATGACAAGGCAGCCGAAGTGGCCAAGATCGAGCCCACTTTGATGGCGAAAATTTCGCTCGTCAGCCAGCCGCTGACAATCAGCGAAAAGAGCAAGGTGAAGAGGTTGATCAGCAGCAGCGGAACCCCTTCGCGCATGTGCTTGTAGAACAGGTACTCGCTGAGCAGGATTCGGGCGGTCTTCACAAAGACCAAGGCCCCCCAAATCAAAGTGATGAGCCCCAGATAAGTCAAAAGGCGCGGGGTGGGGTCTGTGAGGGGGTCGGTCTGGCCCAGCCACGCGGCATACGAACTGAAAGCACCTGTAAAAACGGCTAGGTGAAGACTCAAGCTGGTAAATTGAGCGCGCAAGCTACGATGCCGGTCGGGGTTCAACGAACGCAGGGCGAATCGGTAAACCAGCCAGGATCCCAGGGCCAGCACCGCGATTAAAAGAGCAGGCTCGAGCTGCACCAGGGTGGCGACTCGATCGGGCGGAATCCAGGGTTGATTGAGCTTTGAGGCCATAGCGAGGTCGGAGTCCTTCAAAGTCTGATCGGAGGGATCGGCCCGATCCTTGAAGGGAGTCCCGGTCTGGCTTGATTTGGGGCGAGGGGAAAGCCACGGGGGGAGCAAATTTTCCGTGGTTTTATTGACATCCTTCGGACCATCCACAATATGTCTGTGCCACCCGGTGGATCGTTGAGTCGAAGATTCATATCCCTTGTCTTTTCAAGGATATGGATCGTCGAGGTCGGTTCCTTGGGTGAGAACCTGAGAAAACTTGGAATTGAAGGAGATTAAAACCATGCAAGTTCGTCCGTTGCACGACCGCGTTCTCGTGAAGCGTTTCAATGAGGAAGAAAAGTCGCAGGGCGGAATCATCATTCCCGACACTGCGAAAGAAAAGCCGATCCAAGGAGAGATCATCTCTTGCGGCCAAGGTCGCGTGGGCGATGACGGCAAGGTGCGTCCCCTCGATGTGAAAAAGGGCGACCGTATCTTGTTCGGCAAGTACGCCGGCACCGAGATCAAGATCGACGGTGATGAGTTCCTGATGATGCGCGAGGAAGACATCCTCGGCGTCCTGACCCAGTAATCCATTCGTACTGAGGAGAAGAATCATGTCAGCAAAAGAACTTCGTTTTTCTGAAGCAGCCCGTTCAGCCATCCTGAACGGCGTGAACATCCTGGCCGACGCCGTGAAAGTGACCCTGGGCCCCAAAGGCCGCAACGTGGTCATCGAAAAATCGTTCGGCGCTCCGAACGTCACCAAAGACGGCGTGACCGTCGCCAAAGAAATCGAGCTTTCCGACAAGTTCGAAAACATGGGCGCTCAAATGGTCCGCGAAGTCGCTTCGAAGACCAACGATGACGCAGGCGATGGCACCACCACCGCAACCGTGTTGGCTCAAGCCATCTATCGCGAAGGCGCGAAGATCGTCGCTGCAGGCCACAACCCGATGGAACTGAAGCGCGGCATCGATAAAGCCGTCATTGCGGTCATCGAAGAGCTGAAAAAAATCGCCAAGCCGATCAACAGCCAAAAAGAAGTCGCTCAAGTGGGCGCTATTTCGGCCAACAACGATCCCGAAATCGGCAAGCTCATCGCTGAAGCGATGGAAAAAGTGGGCAAAGAAGGCGTGATCACGGTCGAGGAATCCAAGACCGCTGAAACCACCCTGGACGTCGTCGAAGGCATGCAATTCGACCGCGGCTACCTGTCGCCTTACTTCGTGACCAATCCCGAGAAGATGGAAGCATCGCTCGAGAGCCCCTACATCCTGATCTACGACAAGAAGGTCAGCTCGATGAAGGACTTGCTCCCGGTTCTCGAAAAAGTGGTTCAACGCTCCAAGCCCTTGGTCATCATTGCCGAGGAAGTGGAAGGCGAAGCTCTTGCAACTCTCGTAGTGAACAAGCTGCGTGGCACCCTTCAAGTGGCCGCTGTCAAAGCCCCGGGCTTTGGCGATCGCCGCAAAGAAATGCTCCAGGACATTGCAACCCTCACCGGTGGCAAAGTCATCTCGGAAGACATGGGCCACAAGCTCGAGACCGTGCGTCTTGAGGACCTGGGCACCGCGAAGAAAATCACCATCGACAAAGACAACACCACCATCGTCGACGGCGCTGGCAAGAAAGCCGAAGTCGAAGGTCGCGTGAAGACCATCCGCGCTCAGATCGAGGACACTTCGTCTGACTACGACCGTGAGAAGCTCCAAGAGCGCCTCGCGAAACTCGTAGGCGGCGTGGCCGTGATCAACGTCGGTGCTGCAACCGAAGTCGAGATGAAAGAGAAGAAAGCTCGCGTCGAAGACGCCTTGAATGCCACCCGCGCTGCGGTGGAAGAAGGCATCGTCCCCGGCGGCGGCACTGCTCTGCTTCGCGCTTCGAAAGTGCTCGAAAGCTTGAAAGGCTCGAACGACGAGCAACAAGCGGGCATTCGCATCATCAAGCGCGCCATCGAAGAACCCCTTCGCCAGATCGCTGGCAACGCGGGTCACGAAGGCTCGATCGTGGTCGACAAAGTCATGTCGAACACCTCGAACGGCTGGGGCTTCAACGCTCTGACCGAGAAGTACGAAGACCTGATCGCTGCGGGCGTTATCGACCCGGCCAAAGTCAGCCGCTGCGCTCTGCAGAACGCTGCTTCGGTCGCATCGCTGATGCTCACCACCGAGACCCTCATCGCTGAGAAGCCGAAAAAAGATTCGGCAGCTCCGATGGGCGGCGGCATGGGTGGAATGGGCGGCATGGGCGGAATGGACATGTAATCCATTCATCCCCATCGCGGATGAAACTCTAGGCCCGGGAGCCGTTGGCTTCCGGGCCTTTTTCTTTTCTGAAACCCCCGGCTGGGTGTGCTAGGCCTGGGTTTCAAGCCATGTCGCAATCTTCGCCTCCGAATCGTTGGATCAAGTGCATTTCTACTCACGGTAACGTGCGCGGGGTGGCCATTCAGGCCACTGAGCTAGTACGCGAGCAGGCCAAACTTCACGGGCTGACGGGCAACGGCGCTCAAGGCTTGGCTGAAGCGCTTTTGGGCGGTTTGCTCCTGGGCTCTTACTGCAAGATGGGCGAGCGGGTGAACCTGAACGTCCAAGGCGGCGGCTCGTACGTGCAAGCTTTGGTCGACGCTTATCCTGATGGGCGCGTTCGCGGTTACGTGGTCGAGCGAAAGCTCAGGCCCGCAGGCGCTGAGATTGTCTTTGAGGGCGGTCCTCGTCCTGAAGGCCCCTGGGGCACGGGCTTTCTGTCTGTTCTACGCACCAAGGATCAAGAGGGGCAGCGTCCTTACATTGGGACCGTGCCGCTCCTTACCGGGCACTTGGCAAAAGATCTGGCCTTCTATTGGGCTCAGAGCGAACAAGTACCTTCGGCTGTCGGCTTGGTCGTCGAGATGGACGGTCAGGAAATTCGCTCTGCAGGCGCGTTCTTGGTGCAGGTGATGCCGGGTGCTTCGCCCGAAGAAGTTCACCTCATTGAAAGTCATATTTCGAGCACCGAGAGTTTGGTGGGTGAGTTTTCACCCCAAGCCGATCCGATGAGCTTTTTGGCTCGAGTGTTTGGCGACCTGACGTTTGTCGTGCTCGAAGAGCGCGAACTGAAAGCCTACTGCAATTGCTCGAGCGAGCGTGTGGAGCGGGCTTTGGCGCTGGTGGGCGTAGCTGAGCTTCGCTCCATGCTGGCTGAAGACCGCGGCGCGAGTGTGAACTGTGACTTCTGTTGCAAGGTCTACGAAGTGGACGCGACTCGCCTGGAATCTCTGATCGAGCGCCTCGAAACTCCCGCAGGCGGCGGAACGTCTCACTGAA
>JBBARP010000001.1:74616-464877 GCA_040399745.1 Bdellovibrionia bacterium
GAATCTCTGATCGAGCGCCTCGAAACTCCCGCAGGCGGCGGAACGTCTCACTGAATTGATTTCTTAGAACGTCACGCCGGCGTGAATCAGGAACGTCGTGTAAGTGCCGCCGATGCTCAGCGTCTTGCCCGATGCCAGCTTCTTATCGGTTCCGAAGATATCGTGGAACGTCAGGGCTGAGCCGAAGAATAGATTGTCAGTCAGTTGCAGATCCACACCTGGGCCAAGGTGCATCCCGAAGAGCACAGGCGAAACGGCGCTGGTGTCTTCCAAGCGAACGCGTGGCTTGTAGAAACCCAGGCCCAAGGTTGCATAGGGAATGACTTTGTCGATCCAAGCCAGGTTGGCTCGAAGTCCGGTCAAGAACGTCGTTTGCGAATACTGACCGTCGGAATGCGTCGAGAAGCCCAAACGAGTGTTGAAAGCGAACATCTCGCTGACGCCGTAGCTGTAGTGCAGTTCACCACCAATGGCGTCCGAGTAAGTGCCCAGATCGCCCATCAGAAAAATTTGTCCGACTGCGACTGATACGTTGTTCGACTCGGGCGAGAACGGTGTGATGCGATGAGTGCGACTTTCGCGGATGCGAATTGCACTGGCGCGCCGAGGGGCCGCATCTTGAGTTTCTGCGGGACTCGCCGATGCTTGTGCCCAACCTGGGCGATCGCCCCAAGCGGCTAGACTAGTTTGAGCCCAAAGAGAACTCAAAGTTCCCAGCACGAGGCCGGTGCGCCAGATCCATCGATTGGGATTCTTCCTGATTTCAGTCATCACGCGATTCCTTCGCATGACTCTTATTGTAGGGAAGGAATGCGACTCTGCAAAAGGCAAAAAGCCCGGCTTCCTTTCGGAAACCGGGCTCTTCGCTTAAAAAGCGTCAGCTGTCTGGCGCTGGCTCAATCGATTACTGATTCATGACCGGCGCGCGGCCGATCTCGTTGTTGGCCAGGTTATTGTCGAAGTTCGCCAGTTCGGTGCTGATGCGGGCTTGGATGAAGCCCGAGAAGGAACCATCGCCGTGGCGGATGATTTCTTTCAGCAATTCTACCGAAGGCTGAGTCTTGGCTTTTTTCTCGCTCTCATAAAGGAGCTGAGTCAGCGTCGAAGCGGTGATGTCGTTCTTGGTTTTGTTGTCGATCACCCGGAGATCTTCGCCGCCTTTGATCATCTTGGCGATTTCGTCGAGCGTGACGTAGCTGGACTCGTGAGTGTCGTAGAGCTTCCGGTTTTGGTACCGCTTGATGATCTTCACTTCTTTCATGTTTTCCCCCTGGCAAAGGCGAGCGTTTTGGCGCCCCCCGTTGTTTGACACGTTCAGTTATGAACAATCCCCTGAGCCCATTCCTGTCGCCGAGCGTTACCGCCCGGAGAAGCATTGTGACACCCCATTGCCACAATGTGTCAAGCCTAGACTTCGGACGGAATAACAACCCGTCCCAATCCTGTCAAGACGTGTTAGAGGCGCCGCGTTTACTGCACCTCCTCATTTCTTGACGCTCGATTCGTACGGGCGAACCGAACGACGGCATCTATTGCACGGGGTGTTCCAGCGCACTGCTGTACTCAATCTTTTCTCCAAAAACGTCGATGGGTTCCTGAGGAAAGGGTGGGACTCATGCAACGACACAATCGCGCCACAGCTCGATTCACAGTTCGATTCGGCTGGATCACTTGGGTGAGCTTGGGTCTAACTTCTTGCGCTCACACAGGAACTCGCACTGCCGATGCGCAGCTTGAATCTGAAATTGTTCCTGCGGTGGTGAGTTTGGATCAAGCCACTCAAGGGTCTTCGCTGCATCGCAGCGCAGAAGCTTCGGCCGAATACCATTTCAGTTTGGCACAGGCTTATGTTGCGGAAGGCAATTCCGATCGTGCGATCGAAGAGTTCAAGCTCGTGCTCGCATACGATCCGAAATCAGCATTGGTTCGCGGTCGCTTGGCTGCGGAATACATTAAGAAGGGCAACTTCGCCGCCGCGATGGAATCGTGCAAAGAAGCGCTGCAGCTCGATCCGAAGTTTACGGATGCACGCCTGATTTTAGCAGGGCTTTATGCTGCGTCGCGTGACACTGAGCAGGCTGTTGCTGAGTACGACCGAGTGCTGAAAGGCGAACCGGATCACGAGGAAGCAGCGGTCTATCGTGCTCAACTCTTGGTCGAAAACGGCCAAAGCGATCAAGCCTCGCAACAGCTCCGTGCATTCTTGAAGCGAAATGGCGACTCGCCTTTAGCGTGGTTTTACCTCGGAAAAGCCGAGCAACGTCGCGAGCGCGTTCCTGCAGCGGTGGAAGCTTTCAAGCGCGCACTGGATGTTCGACCCGGTTTCACTCAGGCAGGACTGGCTCTCGGCTACTTGTACGAAACCCACAAAATGAACGCTCAAGCGGTCTCGCTCTATCGCGATCTCTACGATCAGACGCAAGATCTGGCTGCTGCCAATCGCTTAGCGACTCTTCTTCTGAAGGACGAGAAATTCAAAGAAGCTGTGTCGTACTTAGAAGCCATCGTCGCGGCGGATACTGAAGACCTCAACGCTCGCGTGAAGCTGGGTCTGGTGCAGATGGAATTGAAGCGCTGGGATCAAGCGGCCGCTCAGTTTGAAAGCATCCTGCAGCGAAACCCCGATGCCGATCGCATTCACTATTACTTAGCCAGCATCCACGAAGAGCGGAAGGATTCAGCCAAAGCCATCGCGTCACTCTTGATGATTCAAAGTGAATCGAAACTCTTTGGTGATGCGCGCTTGCATGCTGCTTACTTGCTCAAGCAGGACGGAAAAGACAAACAGGCCGAACGTTTGATGGAAGAGTCCATTCAAGCAGCTCCTCGTATCCCGGGATTTCACTTGTTCCTGGCAAGCTTGGCAGAAGCCGAGAAAGATGTCGGCGGAGCGGTCTCTGTACTCGAGCGCGCCGTGGAACTTTTCCCCGAGGACGAGAAGGTTCGTTACTACTTGGGAAGTCTTTATGATCGTCAGGGGAAACAAGAGCGAAGCTTGATTCAGATGGAAGCCATCCTTCGCTTTAGTCCCGACAACGTCGATGCATTGAATTACTTGGGCTACACGTGGACGCTTCGCGGAGTGCGTTTAAACGACGCCGAGAAGATGCTCCGCAAAGCGCTCTCTCTAAAACCGGATAACGGGTTCATTCGCGACAGCTGGGGTTGGCACCTCTATGTGCGCGGTCGTTTGAACGAAGCGGTGGTGGAGCTCGAGAAAGCGGCCAAGCTGAAGTCAGGCGAATCGACCATTCTGGAGCACTTGGCCGACGTTTACTTGCGCCTGAACCTGCGCGAAAAAGCGGCCCAGCGCTATGAAGAGGCGGCTCGCTTTGCCGACGACGACACTGCTCGCGAGAAACTTCGCGGGAAGTTGAACTTGGTTCGTGAGGAGATCGCCCGCCGTTCTGTGGGCCGAGGCGATCGCTTGCCCGCAGGCGAAGGCCACGCTCCGAAAGCTTCCAACGATCCTTCCAACTGAGAATTGTCTCTTCCAGGAGACCGTGGGATGGTCACTATTCCGATGAGAAACACCTTTGTACTGGCGATGGCTTTGGGGATTTCCATGGGGCTGGCAGGCTGTGCCTCGTCTCGCCCGGGGTTTTCCACTCGTCCGCTCGAGGAACTCCTTCAGCGTGCGTGCGCTCCCGGCCAAGACCTCCGCGAGGTCAGTGGATCGGTCTGGATGAAAGTGGCCTCTCGAGAAAGCTCGGGGCAGTTCCCAGCGCAGGTCAGGGCTGTGGAAGGCAAGCGAGTGGACCTGGAAGTGACGAATCTGCTCGGAGGCGTGGAAGCGCGCATCCACGTGGACGAAGCGGGTTATCAGCTCGACCTTCCGGGAAAAAAGGGCCGGCAGGCTTCGCAGGAGCGCGGAGAAGGCCACTGGGGTGGGATTCCCCTGACTTGGGCTCCAGATCTGTTTTTGGGCCGCGTGCCGTGCCCGCCGCGCGCGCGTTGGTCCGAGCTCAAATACGAGCGGACGGCGTTGGGTGGGGTCAAGGCGACTTTACCGGCGCGCCTCGGAGGCGAGCAGGAGAGTTTTGAGTATTCCTTCCGGCGGTTTGAAGGCGAGCCCTGGCCTGAAACTTTGGTTTGGACCAAGTCCGGAGCGTTTGCCCGTCAGGTCACTTTCCAGATGGATGACCCGGAAAAGGGAAGCTCAAGCCCCCGCAAAATCGTCGCGAAATCGGACTTGGGAGAAGTCAAAATCCGCTGGACTCGTCGGGACTTGACTCGTTGACTTGCCTCCTTTCGCACGCTAGCTTCGCCCCCTAATCCAGGCTCGGAACGGTCCGAGCTCAAGTCGAGGGTTCAGGCGATGAAGGTCCGTGTGGGGCACGCATTGCGTGCGGGTTTAGTCGGTGTGGCTGCGTTGGCAATTCTGGTTTCCGGATGCTCCAAAAAGGGTGGAGTGGCACCGGGGACTCTCAGGTACCCCATTCGCGCCAAAGTGAAAGGGCTAGATCCCATTCACGCGGATGACGAGTTCTCGGGAACGATTTCGCACGCTCCTTATGAGAATCTTTATCAGTACCACTACCTGAAGCGTCCGTTCACCTTGGTGCCTCAGCTCGCAGCAGCGATGCCGACGATTTCCAAAGATGGAAAAATTTGGACCATTCCCTTGCGGCAAGGTGTCTTGTTCCATGATGACCCGAGCTTCAAAGCGACCGCAGGCAAGGGTCGCGAGATGACGGCAGACGACGTCATCTACTCGTTCAAGCGCCTCGCGGATCCAAAGAATCGCTCGTCAGGCTGGTGGGTTCTGGACGGAAAAATCTTGGGCCTGAACGCTTGGCGGGAAGCTGCGACAAAGGCCGGCACGACGGATTACGCCGCCCCGGTCGAAGGTCTGGTGGCCTTGGATAAGTACACGCTGCAACTGAAGTTGCCTCAGCCCAGTTACCAGCTCATTTACAGCCTTCAGATGACTTTCACTTCTATTGTTCCTCGCGAAGCGGTCGAACATTACGGTAAAGAGTTCATCAACCACGCCGTGGGAACGGGACCGTGGAAACTGAGCGAATTCAACGGTTCTGCGAAAGCGGTTTTCGTGAAGAACCCCACCTATCGCGAGGAACTCTACCCTTCGGAAGGTGAAGCGGGAGATGCCGAAAAGGGCCTTCTGGCCGATGCGGGCAAGCGCCTGCCGCTGGCTGATAAGCTCGTCTATACGATCTTTGTGGAAGACCAGCCCATGTGGTTGAACTTCATGAAGGGGACGTTGGATATCACGACGATTCCGAAGGACAACTTCGCTCAAGCGGTGGGTCCGGATGGTCAGATGACTCCTGACATGAAGACACAGAACATCACCCTTCATGTGACGCCTCAGTTGGATGTCACCCACGAGTCGTTCAATATGGACGATCCGTTGGTGGGAAAGAATAAGTACCTTCGTCAAGCGATGAGCTTGGCCATCAACGACAAGCCGTTCATTGAGACGTTCTACAACGGGCGCGCGATCCCGGCTCAGGGGCCGATTCCTCCGGGCTTAGCCGGGTATGATGAAAAACTGAAAAACCCTTACAGGCAATTCAATCTGGAAAAAGCAAAGCAGCTACTGGCGAAAGCGGGTTTCCCAGAAGGCAAAGGCCTGCCGACGCTTGAGTACATCACCTATTCGAATTCCACGAATCGCCAGTTCAACGAATACATCGAACGCGAATGGGCGACCTTGGGCGTGAAGGTAAAGTTCACCACTTACTCCTGGCCCGAATTCCAAGCTTCGATCAAAAATCGAAAGGGCCAGATTTGGAGCTTTGCCTGGGGCGGGGACTATCCGGACGCTGAGAACTTCCTTCAGCTTTTCTATTCGAAGAACGGCTCCCCGGGGCCGAATGACTCAAATTTCAAGAATGCCGAATTTGATCGGCTCTATGAAAAAGCTCTCCTTTTGCCGGATAGCCCAGCACGGACTGCACTCTATCAACAGATGCAGGCCATTGTGATCGAGGAGTCGCCTTGGATTCCGATGGTCCATCGTCTGGGTTACAACGCGACTCGTTCGTGGCTGAAGAACTTCAAGCGAATCGACGAGCAGCACAATCCATCGAAGTACTACCGCGTGGAAGCTCCAGCGAAAAACTGAAGATCGGGAGGCTCAGGATAAGCGATGCTCACATTCCTGCTCAGGCGTCTTTTGGCGGCGATTCCCACGCTCTTTGGGGTGGCGCTGATCACCTTCGTGCTTTTCAACCTGGTCGGTGGCGATCCCACCTACCAAATGCTCGGAAAGCACGCGACCGCTCAGCAGGTTGCTGAACTTCGGCATGAGTATGGCTTTGACCGGCCTCTACCGATTCAGTTCGTGGATTACCTGAAACAGATTGTGACCTTCGACTTTGGTCGAAGCTATGCAACGAAGCAGGAAATCTCGAGCATGATCTCGAATAGCTTAGGCCCTTCGATGTCGCTCGCCATTCCTGCCTTTATCGTCACCACCTTGCTCGGGATCGTGATTGCGCTTTTGGTGGCTTATCACCGCGGTCGCGCCGTGGACCGGGTGGGCGTGGTTCTTTGCGTAATCGGGATGAGTTTACCGAGCCTCGCCTACATCCTGTTTGGGCAGTACGTTCTGGCTTACCAAATGGGCTGGTTCCCCATTTCTGGATGGGATTCAGAATGGTCGGAACGTTGGAGCTACATCTCCATGCCGCTATTGATCTGGGTGGCGGTGAGTTTGGGTCACGAGGTGCGCTTCTTCCGGACGGCTATTTTGGAAGAGACCGGGCAGGACTACGTCCGAACGGCGCGCGCCAAAGGACTTCCTGAAAAGCGGGTGTTCTTTAAGCACGTACTCAAGAACAGCATGGTTCCGATCGTGACGAACGTGGTGCTTGAGATTCCTCTTTTGATCTTGGGAGCGTTTCTTTTGGAGGGCTTCTTTGGAATTCCTGGCATCGGATCGATGACCATCGACGCCGTGAACAACAGTGACTTGCCTGTGTTGAAGGCGATGACCACGCTCACTTCGTTTCTGATGATCTTCGGGAACCTGATGACAGACATTGTTTACACTTGGGTGGATCCGCGGGTGAGCCTCAAATGACCAGCGACGGAACAACGGGAAACATGGCGACCCTAGCGGCTGCAACGGGAAGCTCGGGAATGGCTCCAGTCAAGGAAATCAAAGGTCGAAGCCTTTGGGCAGACGCCGTTCGGCGCTTTAAGAAAGACTACTTCGCTGTGGTCTGTCTCGGAATCATTGCGCTCTACGCAGCCATCGCGATCCTTGCCAGCTTGGGCTGGATCGCGAGTCCTTGGGATCAAGTAATTGGTGCCCCCTATGCGCCGCCCTCATTGGAGTCTTTGGCGCACCTTTTTGGAACGGACATTTTTGGGCGTAGCGTCTTTTTCAAAACGCTTCACGGCACTCGCATTGCCATGAGCGTGGGGCTCGTTGCTTCCCTGATCGCCATTCCCTTGGGCGTGAGTTTGGGCGCACTGGCGGGCTATTTTGGCGGCTGGATCGATGAATTGATCGTGTGGTTCTACACCACGCTTTCCTCCATCCCGAACATTATGCTCTTGATCGCCATTACGTTCGTGCTGGGAAAAGGCACGACGTCCATTTACGTCGCACTCGGCGTGACTTCGTGGATCGGCCTAGCGCGCGTGATTCGCGGCGAATTCATCAAGCATAAGAATCGCGACTACGTGGTGGCGGCGGCAAGTCTAGGCGCCTCGCACACTTCGCGAATCTTCAAACACATCCTTCCGAACGTCTCGCACTTCATCATCATCAACCTGTCGATGCAGTTCATGGGCGCCATCAAGAGCGAAGTGATTCTTTCGTTCTTGGGCTTGGGCGTGCGTGGGCAGCCCTCCTGGGGCGTGATGATTGACGACGCGAAGCTCGAGCTTTCGCGCGGGGTTTGGTGGCAGCTCGGTGGCGCCACTTTAGCCATGTTCTTTGTGGTCTTGGCATTCAATATCGTGGGCGATGCGCTTCGAGATGCGCTCGATCCGAAGATCAAGTGAGGGGAAGGGAAATGAGCGGAACCTCGAGCGATCTGATCCTGGACGTAAAGAATTTGGAGACGACGTTCTTCACCGAAGGCGGCGCAGTCCGCGCGGTCGATGACGTCAGCTTCTCGGTCTACAAGGGAAAGACCTTGGGCTTAGTCGGCGAATCAGGCTGCGGGAAATCGGTAACAAGCCTTTCGATCATGCGCTTGATTCCGAATCCTCCCGGCCGCATCACGCGCGGTGAGATCCTTTATCAAGGACGCGACCTTCTGAAGGCGTCTGCCGAAGAAATGCGAAAAATCCGGGGAAATGAAATCTCCATGATTTTTCAGGAACCCATGACTTCCCTGAATCCGGTGTTCACAATTGGCAACCAGCTGATGGAAGCCATCACTCTGCACCAGGATTTGTCTAAGTCGGCGGCTCGCGACAAAGCCATCGAGATGCTTCAGCTCGTGGGCATTCCAGCTCCTGAGAAGCGGATCGTGGATTACCCGCATCAGCTTTCGGGCGGCATGCGCCAGCGGGTGATGATTGCGATGGCATTGTCCTGCAATCCGAACGTGCTGATTGCGGACGAACCGACGACTGCTTTGGACGTGACCATCCAGGCTCAGATTTTGGATCTTTTGCGTGACCTTCAGCAGAAGGTGGGAATGGCGCTGATCCTGATCACCCACGACCTAGGCGTAGTTGCTGAGATGGCCGATGAGGTTTGCGTGATGTACGCGGGTCGAGTGGCCGAGCGTGCTCCGGTGCGAGAGATTTTTAAGAATCCTCGGCACCCCTACACTCGTGGCCTCCTGAACAGCATTCCGACTCTGTCGATGGATCCGACCGGCAAAGTGAAGAAGAAGCGCCTGGAGACCATCCCAGGCATCGTGCCGAGCCTTCTTGAGTTGCCACGGGGTTGCCGATTCCAAGAGCGCTGCTCGTTTGTCGGAGAGGACTGTCGGGGCGATGAGCCCGGGCTTCGCGACGCGCGAACTCCAGGCAATCTGACCGGAGCAGTTCACCAAGTGCGGTGCGTGCGTGAACTGACGGGAGGTGCGGGATGAGCGGCGAAGTTTTGCTATCCGTTCGGAACCTGGTGAAGCGTTTTCCGATTCATGGCGGTTTGTTGTCGCGTGAAGTGGCTTCGGTTCAAGCCGTCTCGGATGTCTCGTTTGATATCCGAAAGGGCGAGACCTTAGGTTTGGTCGGTGAGTCGGGCTGCGGAAAGTCGACGCTCGGTCGCTGTATCCTTCGTCTGATTGAGCCCACCTCGGGTCAGGTGTTTTTCAAAGGCCAGGACATCACAAAACTTTCGATTCCGGAGATGCGAAAACTTCGGCGCAACATGCAGATCATCTTTCAGGATCCGTATGCTTCGCTGAACCCGCGTATGACGGTCGAAGATATCTTGGCCGAGCCGCTCGAAATTCACGGCATCGGCAATTCTCGCCAAGAGCGCCGGAAGCGGATTTTGGAGCTTTTGGATCTTTGCGGTCTGCGACGCGAAGCCATTCAGCGTTACCCGCATGAGTTCTCGGGCGGGCAGCGTCAGCGCATTTGCATTGCACGCGCTTTGGCCGTGAACCCTGAGTTCATTGTTTGTGACGAGCCCGTGTCGGCTCTGGATGTTTCCATCCAGGCGCAGATCGTGAACCTGATGCAGGACCTGCAAAAGGAGCTTGGGCTCACTTACCTTTTCATCGCGCACGACTTGAAAGTGGTCGAACACATCTCCACGCGAGTGGCTGTGATGTATCTGGGGAAAGTGGCTGAGTCGGCTTCGGCCGAAGAGCTTTATCAGTCGCCGAAGCACCCCTACACGCGGGCGCTTCTGTCGGCGATTCCGATTCCCGATCCGGATTACCGCAAAGAGCGGATCATTTTGCGAGGCGATGTGCCTTCGCCGATTTCTCCGCCAAGCGGCTGTTACTTTCATCCTCGGTGTCCGTCGGTGCAGGACAACTGCAGGGTGGATCGTCCCGAGTACCGAAGTTTGGGTTCGGAAACTCACGGCGCAGCCTGTCACTACGCGACTTGAGTCCTGAGTCGACTTGCGGTGAGCGTCTTTTGACGCTTAACGCGACGAGTCTTTTGGGTTTTTTACTGGGCCTGGACGGCAGATCAACTACTTGCCGCATCGCAGCAAGGTGGTGACCCTGGAAATGAGCGGAACCCTACAATTTTGCGAGGGAATTTCCGATCAGAGCATGTCGAGGTTCGCCTCGAATATTGCCCATGGACTTCACCAAACGAAAATTGCCACCCGAAGTGGCACCTTATCTTCGCCTTTGCCCCATCGAGTCGGTTGCGCCGTACTCGCTGATGGTCGCGCCGATTTACATCCATCTGGCGAAGAATTTTAAATACCTCGCGGTGAAAGCTCCGCTCGATTATTTCACGCAAGACGAGCTGGTCCATTACAAGCCCTACAAGAGTTTCTTTGTTCCCCCGAACGCCGATGCCTCGCTTCGCTTCCGTGATGCAGGCAGACAGATTCGCGCTCTTCTGCACTGGGAACCCGTCCAAGCGCCCGGCGAGCCAGTACGGCTTCCGCCTGCGCCTTTCGAAATATCCGATGCGGTGCTGAGAATTCTTGGGCCCCTCTTCGGCGGCAACGGTCAAGTCGAGGCTTTCTTCGTCGCCGTTCTTGCCAACGAAATTTGCGATCCGCTTCCGCCTTCTGCGATCTCGGCTGGCCGCGAGTCGGGAGTGCTTCGCTTTGAGAGCGCCATTTGTCGCTCGGCTTGGTTTGTCGTGCTTGCTGTGTTGCTGGGGAACTTCGAGCTCAGGTACCTCAGTCAATCGCGTCGTGCGGTGTTTGATTTAGGCATGGGACAAGTGCCCGAGGCCGATGCATTGGGCCCAGAAGTGCAGGAGCTCGTTTCACTGGTCAGCGAACTCAAAATCGATTCGGGTGAGTCGAAAGTGAGTCGTGACTGGTTTGAAGCCCAAGGCACGATCTTGGGACGAAAGCTGGCTGCACGCATTCAGCGATCCATCACCGAGCTCGCTGACCCTGAGTTTGAGCAGCCCAGCGTGCGCGGAGAAGGGGGGTTCATCGATGTCGGATGAAAAACCACCTTCAACTGTGAAGAAGCGCGCACTGCCCGCGGCCTTTGGTGTGGCGGGAATCGTCAAAGAAGGAAGTCACATCTTCTACGAGAATGTCTTCTCGAGCCGGCACTTGGGACGAATCTCGGATTTGATCGTGGCGCGTCTGAAAGACTCGGGTACCAACGAGCGTGGTATGCGCTCGATGTTGATGCACTCTTTGCTCGAAGCTTGCGAACAGCAAATCACTGGAAAACCCACCCTCTTGGAGTGCGGACTGGATGATGAGCTTTTTGCTGTGACCGTTTGCTTCCAAATGGACGCCGATGATGCGCCCAACGTTCAAGCTTTCCAGAGGAAGCTCGCGGAAGTCGACGGGCAAACCGGAGGCGTTCCCTTTGAGGGCGCGTTCTTTGCGCTGCGTGAGCATGCTCATCGATTCTTTGTCCGCATTCAACCCATCGCGCGGCGTTTCGAATTAGGTGCGGTTTTGTATTTTGCGGGGCCACCTGCTGAGGGAGACATTGCCGCCGAAGAGATTGATCTCGACCTTGGAATGAGAGTCGAGATGGTGCTCGTTCCGGATGGCGAGGTTCCTGGAAAGCACTATGCCGATTACACCGAATTGGGAGACCTCGATTACGTCAAGCTTCTCGCCACCGACGATCCGGGGAACCTGGTCGTTGAGTCCGCCACCGGCGAACTCATTGCCAACCAAATCGCAAAGAGCGTAGCGAGTTCAGAGTCCCAAGAAGAAGCCTTGAAGAAGGCGGGTGTGAGTTCGAAGAAAGCCGCACAGCTCGTGAAGGCACAGAAAGAACTCGAGGAAGCTCAAGCTTGGCTGAAGGCTGGAAAGCCTTCGAAAGAAGACGTCGAGAAGATTGCCGGTGCCGATCCGGATGCTGAACTGGTTGCTGCCTTAGTGAAAGGCGGCATGGCCGCCAAAGACATCGCTCAGAAAGTGAAGGGCGGAAAGAATACCGAAGAACTCGCTCAGCTCGTCAAAGCGGGTTTGAAGCCCGAAGAGGCGGTCGCCCTGTTAAAGGGTGGAAATGAAGAGGCGGAAGTCGCTGCTCTGGTGAAGGGCGGGATGACGAAGGAAGAGGCCACCAAGCTCGTCAAAGGACGCAAAGAAGAGCAGGAAACCGCTGCCATGCTGGTGAAGGGTGGCAAGGGCGGGGCTGCCAAAGTTGCCTCCACGATGGTGCGTGGGACGGGTCTTGCCGAGGACGAAGAGGGTTATGGTAGCGGAAGCGGGTTGAAGGCCGCGCGCCCGAAACCGAAAAAGGGTCTGCTCAGTAAGTTGTTCGGCGGTTCCGGGGCTGGCGATGACGAAGATTTCGATATCCCAGAAGACCAGATGGATGGCCCCATCACCCAAAAAGTAAAGCGTGTGGTGAAGGTCAAAAAGGTCAACCCTGTCACCCAACAAGAAGAAATTGTCGAAGAGGTGATCGAAGAGATCGTTGAGCTTCCCAAGAAAGTCGCAACGCCTTGGGCGCGGAAAAAAGTGGCGCGCGCCAAGGACGAGGACATCGAGGACCCGGATCAACTCGACGAGCTCGAGGATTCATCGGACCAGGACGGTGACGACGACGAAGCGCCAGTGCGCCGGAAGAAGGCGCGCACTGGCCCGCGTCCCGAGCCGAAAGCGAAGGGTTTGGGCGGCGCCCTAGAGAATCTTTTTGGTGGCGACGAAGAAGACGACGCCGAGGATCTCGATGACGGCGCTTCTGCGGACGTAGCGGGCCTTCCGAAGAAAGCCAAGCGTAAGAAAAAGGGTGGCCTCCTGGGTGGGCTGCTTTCATCGGATTCCGAAGAAGACGTGCCTGAAGAAGACGGCGAGTCATCCGATTCTTCGGCTCCGGCTCGGAAGAAGAAGAAAAAGAAGGGGTTCCTGGCTGGGCTCTTGAGTTCGGATGACTCTGAGAAAGAGGAATCGGAAGAGGAAACTTCCGACACAGAAGCGAAGAAGAAAAAGTCGGGCGAATCTGACGAGAAATTTGAGCGCACTCCCGCAGGTGAGGCGTCCGAGGCCGTTCGGCTCGTGGAAGACATTGCCGAAGGAGCAATGTCTAAGTCCCTCAATAAGCTGAATCAGGAAGCTCGCGAAGTCATTGCTCAGTCGAAGAGCGAAAAGGTAGCGAAGTGGGTCGATAACGTGATGGCCGAGATCATGGCCGAGAAGACGCGTTTGAATCAGATGGGTCGGCAGGCCACTTCCTCGATCAAACGAAAAGAAGTGGAGATCAAACAGGCCGAGAACAACCTGAAATCGCGAGAAGCAGCGGTTCAGAACGAGCTAAAGAGCAAGGAGCGCGCCCTTCGGAATAAGGACGCAGCACTGGATCGCTTGCGCCTCACCTTGAACCAGAAGCAATCCACGATTGATAAGCTCAAGACCCAGTTGGGCGGCGGATTAGGGCCTAGTGCCGAAGTGAAGCAAAAGGGCTCGGGATCGGTCGAGGTTTCGGCCCTCCAGATCAAGCTCGATCGCAGTACGAGGCAACTGGAAGAGGCGAAGAAGATGAGCACGCAGCTTTCTGAAAAAGTCGCAGAAATGCAGCGCTCGGGTTCTGCTACGAGTGCCAATGCCGGAGAATTGAAAAAGCGCTTGGATTCGGCCACCAAGATGCTCAGTCAGGCCAAAAAAGGGAACGATCAGCTGGGCCTTCAGGTCATGAACCTGCAGAAGGAAACGGCGACCCTGAAGGCCGAGATGAACCGCCTGAAGTCGGAAAACGTGGCCTTGCAGCAGGCCAAGGGCAAGTCTGGGACTGGGGATGGCAAAGGGGGAGCCGGCGGGACGGGTACTCCTGCGGCTGGTGGCGGCGCCAAACCCGGGGCCGCAGCCTAAAACGGTTTCCTGCTCAAGGACCGCTTCAAAAGCCGCTCGGGCTGGGGTAGGGAAGTGTCAGGCGCTCGCGTGGTGGAATGGTAGACACGCTGGTCTTAGGAACCAGTGGGGCAACCCGTGACAGTTCGAGTCTGTCCGCGAGCACCAATTTTCTTATTGAGCAGGGATGCGGATTCGCACTAGGCCTCGGAGTTTTCCGGCGCCTTTGTCGACGGTTCCGATGCCCTTCAGTAAGAGAGAATCAGGAATCCAGTAGGGTTCATACCAACTACGATCTGGATCCAGGATCAGTACGCGCTGTTTTTTCGCGTCGTAGGCACCAATCGGCGCGATGTGGCCAACGCTTGTATCCTCGGTAAAAACCTTTTGATCGAAGTTCGCGATGAGAAAAACCGTCGGGTCGTTTTCAGCCTCAGTCAGGACTTTCCTGAGTGCGGTCAGCGCATCGGCTTGGGAAGGCTCAAAGCGCAGGACTTTGGATTCGGCTCCTGAGACCCCAAATTCCTTGAGAGCCGACCGAGTCATGCTTTCCAGGTGCTCTAAGCTTTTCATTCCGAACGGGACCCCGCCGATTCGGTCTTCGACGGCTGCCTCGGTCACGAGCTGGGTCTCTGAGTCTAAATCCCGGCTGGACCGTGCGCCGTTAACCACCATGGTGATGCTGGCCAGGCCGCAGGTACTGCCTTTGGCTTGAGGCACGTAATAGGGAATGAGGCTCCAAAAGTCGGTGACCTTTGCGGTCCGGAAGTAGGCGTGATCTTGAGAGAGGCGCGTGGTCGCTGGGCCGTACTTTGGCTGGGCTTGGGCGGTTGTAGGCGCCGAGAGCGCTATCCAGGCTGCCAGGGCGGCCGCCAGAAGGGGGCTCACGGAGTTCAATCGGAATGGGTTTGGGTGCTTCATCCACAGTGCCCCGGCCCGCAGGCGTGAGATTTTGAGCTGCTTGCCGGTGGGACGTGGCAGTCGTGGCAGCCGTGCTGGGTGCTTTCCCTAAGGTCTCCGCGGCCGGCTACTGCAAAGGCCGAGAGCAGCTTTTCTTGGCTCAAAGTGCCGCAATTTGGGCATTCGGCCTCGTGGGATTGGTCAAAAGTCCGGATGCTTTCAAACCTGACTTGGCAAGGCTGGCAGCGGTATTCGTACAGGGCCATGAGAATGATTCTATCAGACAGCCCTTGCAGCTTGCACGGGGCAGCACGTCCATGCTTAATTTTAGGGGTTCCGTCGTCGGACGACTGATGCGACCCCGTAGCTCAGATGGATAGAGCAGGTGCCTTCTAAGCATCAGGTCGGGGGTTCGATTCCCTCCGGGGTCGCCAGTTCCGGCACGTGCGGTGCAACCTCCTCGGGATCATGGCCCAACGATCCCGTGCTCGAGAGCAGAAGCCCAAGCCGCCGTTGATCGTCTGGGCGGTCGACCCGTTTGAAGAGGCCGGTCCTGTGCGAACCCATGTCGAGGATTCGCTCCGTGCGTTGGTGCGAAGGACCAAAGCGCGAGTGCTGCCGATCCACATTTTTAGCGTCTCGGAAACGAGTCCGAACGTGGACCCTGCGATTGCTGCGCTGAAACTCTACCTTCAGCGCGCTGCTATCCCAGGATGCTTAGAGCCCTGCGTTCTCTTTGAATCGATGACTTCGCGAAGCCGGGCCGCCGAGCTCTTGCTGGAGCGAGCGGTAACCGAAGGAGCCGAACTCGTCGTGGCGGGGAGCCATGGTCGTTCAACTTGGGCGCGTTGGCTGATGGGGAGTTTTGCTGAGTCCTTATTACTTCGCGCACCGCTGCCCGTTCTCTTGATCTCCCGGCGCTCGCTTCCGTTGACAGGGCACTGGAATACTCTTTTTGCGACCGATCTGGGGCAGCCTTCGCGGCGGCTGTTTGAAGAGTCGCTTCCGCTTTTACGTCGATTCGGCGGTAAATTGACGCTCTTTCACTCGGCACCCAATCCGATTGAGCCCGTCGTCCAGTCTGGAATCCTCCTTTTGGGCGGAGCTTGGGTGCCCGTTCATCCCTACTTTGCTCGGGATACCGAGGCCAGGAATCGAAAGCTTCGGGCCTGGGCCAATCACGGACAGCGCCGCGGAGTCAGAGTTTTGCCTCGGTTGATTTCTGAGCCAGGGTCGGTCGCAGGCCATGCGGTTCGATGCGTGGAAGATGTACATGCCGACTTGGTCGTCGCCGCACCTCACGGGGGCCCCATTCGAAGTGCGATTGCTGGAAGCGTAGCCAGGCAGATGGCGCGCCAACTGGACGTTCCGCTTCTCATTCTTCATTCAAATGAACGGGCCGAAAAAACAGTTCCGTTCGTCGCTGCCTGAACTAAACTTGAAATGTGCAATCCAAACGCCGGTGGTTTCAGGTCTCTGCCTTTTTGATTCCCGGCTTGCTTCAAGCAGCCCAAATGCCCGCGCTGACTCAGCGCCACAAGAAGCCCGTTCCGAGCGAGGTCGGGGGTGAGGCGAGTGCCGCTGCGTCGCATTCGGGGACGCCATTTTGTATCGACGACAAAGACTTAGGCGATCACCCGCGTGTGAAGCCGCCGATGATTACGAGCGTTTCCCCTCGCCAAGGGAGTTCAACAGGTGGGGCGACCCTGACCATCCGAGGTCAGAATTTCCAAACGAAATCGCGAATCCGATTGGGTGAGCTGGAGTGCTTAGAGCCCATTCTTCGGGATTCCCGCACTCTGGAGTGCGTTGCCCCGGCTTCTTCCGAAGCGGGAGCCATGAACGTTCAGGTAGCCAACGAGGACGGTGGCTGCGGGTATTTCGGAAAAGCATTCACCTACATTCCAGTGGTGGTGCTTCAGCCTCGGACGAAGTCGACCGTGGTGGGGTTCTCGGTTCAATTCTCGCCAAAAGGCGGAAAAACGCCTTTCCAATATTCGGTTGTGTCGGGTGAGGGGCGTGTGAACCCGAGCACCGGCGAGTTCCTCGCTCCGGCTGCGCCTGGAACTTCCGTGGTTCGAGTCATCGATGCGGAAGGGGGCGTGAGCGATTCGGTAGTTTCGGTCAATGCCCCGCTCGGCGTTCAGTTAGAGCCTCAAGACCCGCAGCAACCCAAGCGCTTTCGCTTTACTGTGGTCGGTGGCGCTCCTCCGATCAGCTACTCGATCGAAGAGAAAGAGCAGGGGCGGAGTGCCGATGGAAACGCCGTCGCTTCAGCTGTTCTTCGGGTTCGCGATCAACTGGGAAACACCGAGGAAGTGCAGTTGAATGTGAACCGCCAGGTTCCGCTCTCCGCTTTTGCCACTTCGCAGACGGTCGTTCCTGGCGAGAAGATGACCGTTGTCGCTGCAGGCGGAAAACCTCCCTACACATTCAGTTTGGCGCAGGGGCTGGGTAAGGTTCACCCCACCACCGGAGTTTACGAGGCACCTCGCGAGGCCAACGCTGAGGCCCAAGAAATGGTTCGTGTCGCTGATTCGACCGGTATGACTCAGGACACGGTCATTCAGCTTCAAGTGCGAAAGGCTCAAGCCTCTCGGGCACTGGCTTTGGGATTCGCTCACACCTGCGCTTTGCTCGATGGCGGCGTTCGTTGCTGGGGCGACAACAAGCATGGCGAACTCGGAAACGGCACTTTGACAGGAAGCTTGGTTCCTAAGGCTGTTCGGGGACTCGAGAAGGACGTGGTTTCTCTAGCTTCAGGTCACAACCATACTTGTGCACTGGTGCTGGGCGGGATCGTGAAGTGCTGGGGTGACAATCGCTTTGGCCAATTGGGCGACGATTCTACGGTCAATGCGCTGACTCCGGTTGAAGTGTTTGGGATGACCGGTGGGGTTCGTGCCATCGCCGCCGGGCAGTACCACACGTGCGCGATTCTGCGGGGTGGGGCGCTTCGGTGCTGGGGTTCAAATCGCCGTGGCCAGCTCGGCAACGGCTCGACCGAAATGAGTCGCGTGCCGCTGCAAGTGAAGGGTTTGGCTCAAGGCGTTCTGCAAGTGGCTCTAGGTGCAGCTCACAGTTGTGCGGTCCTGGAGAACGGCTCGCTGAAGTGTTGGGGATACAACAGCAACGGGCAACTCGGCGACGGTACTTTGGTCGATCGCTTAGCGCCTCATGACGTGAAGGGACTTCAAGCAGGAGTCAGCGCCGTGACTTTGGGTGGCTATCACACCTGCGCAACCCTTTCGGATCGCGCCTACTGTTGGGGCAATAATGGAATGGGGCAAGTGGGCTTGGGCACTGTGAGCCCGAACGTCCTTCTGCCGACCGAGGTCAAAGGCCTCCAAACGGGCCTCCGGGGGCTGGTTGCTGGCACTTATCATACGTGCGCGCATCTGGAGGGCGACCGGGCGGTGGCATGCTGGGGCTATGACCGCGAAGGCCAACTGGGCGATGGAAAGTCCCCGGTGGCCCAGCAAAGTCTCCCAGTCCCCGTTCAAAGCCTCGGTCGAGAAGTCGATGCTGTGGCTCTGGGGTCGGGCCATAGTTGCGCTTTGGTTCCCTCAGGGGTTCGGTGCTGGGGGAGAAACGACGTGGGGCAGTTTGGCGACCAGACGGTCGAGAGTTCTTCTGTTCCCATCCGCGCTGTGACGTTCTAAGAGGGGTTTCGTGGATACAATCAAGACGACTTTGGATGATGTCCGGCAGGCTCGTTCCGTTTTGTCCCGATGGCTTCAGCCTTCCCCCTTGATTCATAACGCTTGGCTCTCTGAGGAATTTGGCTGCGAAATTTACCTCAAGATGGAGAACATGACTCCGATTGGATCGTTCAAGATCCGAGGGGCCACTTACCGAATTTCTCAGCTCACTGAAGCCGAGCGCAAAGCCGGAGTGATTTGTGCGAGCGCTGGAAATCATGCACAAGGGGTGGCTTGGGGTTCGCGAACTTTGGGAGTGCGCGCGCGGATTGTTATGCCGAAGACGGCGCCTCTCATGAAAGTGCAGAACACTCGTGCGCTGGGAGCGGAAGTGATTCTGTTCGGCGACAACTACGACGAAGCTTATTCTGAAGCGCGCAGGCTTCAGCAAGAAACCGGCGCAGTCTTCGTGCATGCCTTTGACGACGAACAAGTGGTGGCCGGCCAAGGCACGGTTGGACTCGAGATCCTGGATCAGCTCCCGGATGTCGATGCAGTCGTGACCTCGATTGGGGGCGGCGGCCTGATGGCAGGGATGGGCATTGCGCTGAAAGAGCTTCGCCCGCAGGTGAAGCTTTACGGGTGCCAAGCCAGCGGCTCGCCCTCGATGGTGGAGTCCTTGAAACAAGGGCGCGCGGTGACTTTAGAGCACGCCGAGACTTTTGCGGATGGCATTCGGGTGGCCAAAGCCAGCGAACGCATCCGAAAACTTCTGGCTCCGCGTGTGGAAAAGATGCTCGTTGCCGATGATGAAGCCATGGCTGCAGCCGTTCTGACCTTGATGGAAAAAGCGAAGATCGTGGCTGAAGGAGCCTGCGGACTGGTTTTGGCTGTCCTCCCTCAAATTCGGGAAGAGCTTCGCGGAAAGAAAGTCGTTCTCGTCATCAGTGGCGGAAATATCGATGTGAACGTTTTGTCGCGGATCATCGATCGCGGACTGACTCTGGCGGGGCGCCGGGTGCGGGTGAATGTGTTGATCTCGGATCGTCCGGGTTCGCTCGCGCGCTTAACCGATCTCTTGGCCCGCCAAGAAGCCAATATCTTGCAAGCCATCCACGACCGCAACGAGCCGTCGACTCGCATCGACCAGACCGAAGTCGAGCTGACGCTCGAGACCCGCGGAGCTGACCACAGTGAACGCGTGATCCAGGCCCTGCGGGAGCAGTGCTTGCGAGTCGTCGTTTTGAAGTAGAGCCAAAGGCCCTTAGTTTTTCCGGAACACCACGCGAACGACGGCAGGAATCGCCATCAGGTTCGTGTTCGGGTTCTTCACGGAATCTTCGGGACGGAATGCGCCCGGGACGCCCAACGGAACTCCGGTCGGAATCGCGTTCGAGTCAATTTTGATGGTGTCCACAATGGCAGCCAGTGTGGCCATGCCCCCACCTTGAGGAGCACCGCCCGAATCTCTGGGTCCGCCGGAACTTGGCCCACCGTTTGAGGAGCCACCCGAGCCGCTACTGCTGCTCGATGAGCCATCCGACGGCGTAAACGCCACGGCCTGAATGAAGGCCTGGTTATCGGGGGCTTTCACTTCGGCTTTGATGGCTTTCAGTTCTTCCATCGTGACTTTGACCACTTTCGGCGCCTCAACCGGTGCGGCTGCTGCGGCATTCACCGCTTCCCCCGCAGCAGGGGTGACCGGGGCCACAGCGGTGAGCTGGGTTCCTGAAGTGAGTGCGATCGGCGCCTGAGGCTTGGCTCCTGGTTCCTTGGCAGAGGCGGGTGTCGCCACTTCCACTTTTCCGTGCACGACCGTGACTTGAGTTTGCGAAGGAGCTGCTTTGCCAGAGCCGCCTTGGGAACTGGAGCCTTTGGGCGCGGCGGGCTCGACCGGCAGGGTACTTGCCACAATGAATTCCGTCCCGCGAACACCCATGGTCGCGGCACGGGTCTTGATACTGAAGCGACCTGCGGCTCCGACAGGCGTGTTGACGCTGGCTCTCACTTTTCCGTAGTCCATCGACATCTGAACGTTCCGGTTGTCCCCATTTTTGAGAAGGAACTCGTCGACCTTAAAGAGAGTCGATCCGCCCAGGTCCAGAATGGTCTTGTCCTTCAACATGAGCTTTACGGATGCACCACTCCCCGTATTGATGAGCGTTCCGCGTTCGACCGGGTCGCCTACCTTCATAAAGCGCATTTCGGGCTTCGAAGAGTCGAGGTTTCTAACCAGGACCTTGCCTACCACGCCCACCGCTTTCCCTGCGGGTTCAGCAGCGAAACTCGGTGCAGCGGTCAAAGCAAAAGCTGCGGCCACAAATGTGCGGGTGAGGCGAGAAGTGCGGTCCATCTGTCTATTGTATCGAAGTAGAAAAATGCCCGGCAAGGGGACAAATTTTCCTAGTTCCCGTGGACGATCCAGGGTTTATCCTGAAGGTACCGAATGGGTCTAAAACGACACTCCCTTTTTGCCCTCGCATCGCTGGCGTTGACTTTGGAGTCGGCCAGGGCCGAGGTGCCCGATTTTCTCGAGCCGGATTATTCCGAGGCCGTGCTGTCGTTCAACGATCGCCAATACCGAAAAGCCATTCAGCAGTTGGACCAGCTCTTAAAGAAAAACCCAGAAGTGGTGGAGTTTTTGGAACTCAAAGCGCTTTCGCTGAAAGCCACCCAGAACGACGCCGATGCGGTTGGGATTTATGAAAAGCTGATTGAGTCCAGAAAGAAGGGCGGAACAAAAGATAAGGATCTTGCGCCCTACCACTTCGAGCTCGGGATGATTCTGACTCGCCAAAAGAAAACGGTCGAGGCCCGGCCGCATTTTGAATTCTCCGTAAAAGAAGAATTCAACTTAGCGCCTGCTCACCTTTATTTGGGTTTAGATGCTTTCAATGGCGGTCGCTGGGGTGATGCTGAACGCCACTTCAAAGGAGTTTTGTCCGAGCGCGTGGTCGATCTGGCGCCGCTCGCCCATTTTTACTTGGGTCAAACCTACATGCGGCTTGAGTTCCCCTCGGGCGCTACTTCGAATCTAGTGAGCGCACGCGATGCGGCTCGCCGGGTGATCGAGAATACATCCAGTTCAGCCGACATTCAGAAGATGGCGCAGTCCATCTTTGATGCGACCTCCAAAGCGCTTGCCCCTTATGACCGCGGGCAGATGTTTGGTTACGTCGGAACCATCAGTGGTTACGACTCGAACATTCTTCTGGCTCCTTCCACGGTTTCGAGTGCGGCTCAGACTTCAGGGAATTCCACGCTGAAGCAGACCTTGATGGCTGGCTTGGGTTACGCATCTTCGTCGCTGGCGATGTTTCAATACGTGCCGAGCGTTCGAGTATCAACCAACCTAAACACCAGCGAAGAAGCAGCGACCTCCCAGTTCGTCACAAACAGTGCCTCGCTGTACCTGACGGGGCGCCCGCTTTCCCGATTCTCGTTTGGCGCAAAGCTCGAAGGCGTGGTGATGTTCCGAAAGGAAACGGACCCTTCCCTTTACCGGATCTTCAGTAAATCGGGCTCCCTGGGACCGTTCTTCCGCTATCAAGCGACGCGCTCTTATCTCTTTGGTCTTGAGTACACGATTGAGCCCCGCTCTTACGCGAATGACGGCTCGGGCGACCAAGCACGTTCAGGCACGGGCGACCAGCTTCGGACTTACCTTCAAAACGAGCGAGGCTCTCGGTACTTCAACCCCACTTACGTATTCCGAATGGGGAGCGATGGCGCCCAAGGGGCAGAGTGGTCAAGCCACAGCATCGGCTGCGATCTTTCAAATGCCGTGCATCTCAGCGAGAAAGTCGACTTGAACCTTTCTCTCTCCTACTCCTACCAATCTTACGATGCGCGGCCGTCTGGAAAGCGTGTGGACAAGAACTATCTCGGGCAGCTTTCAGCTTCCTGGCGTTGGCGCCCGAAGTGGACGTTTCTGGCCTCGATCACTGAGACCCAGAACGATTCGAATGTCCCGGATACGTACTCTTATAGTCGTTTTGAGACCGGGCTGGGTGCGACCTACTCATTTTAGGTCGGTGCTGCGGCTTAGCTGAGGCCGACCCGGATCAGGAGAAGAATCACGACGAAAGTCAGGACCGGGCGAATCACCCGCGCTGCATGTTTGGAAGCGTGGGTTGCACCGATGGTTGCGCCTAAGGTGATCCCAGCTCCGAGAATGAGTCCGCTCTCCCAGTGCACATAGCCTTGCCTTGCGTAGCCGATCAGAGCACTTCCTGCGCTGGTCGTATTCGCTAACTTCGATGCTGCGAGAGCTGCAAGGAGCGGTAGCTTCGCGACCCAGAGACAAGCCAAAAGCATCAGAGTTCCGCCACCCGGTCCCCATGCTCCATCGTAAAGTCCGCAAAGGGCGCCTGCCAGAATCAGGGCCGCACGTCGACGTGTGCGGATTTTTCCTGGGCCTGCAGGCACGGGAAGCGGATGGCTTTGTGCGTACTTGGTCCAAGTGTCTTTTCGCCAGACCAAAAGCAAAACCAAGGGGCAGGTGATCCAAAGAAATATTTTGAAGGCTTCCGGGGGAAGAAGGGGCGAAAGCTGACTTCCTACCCAGGACGCGCCGGCCGTGCTGGCTGCAAAGAGAGCGAAGCTCGACCAATCTGGCTTTTGCTTCCGCGTGTAGACGATGAGCGCTGCTAAGGACGCAAGTGTCCCCGCGATCTTGTTGGTCCCAATGGCGTGGGGTCCTGTTTCGTAAAACAAGCCCAGCGTGGGAAGAGTGATGAGTCCGCCGCCACCGGCAATGGCGTCGATAGTTCCGGCCAATAGGCCCGCAATAAAAAGAATCAGGCCTTCTGGCATGAGCTTTCCTTACTTTTTAAGACGTTCGGCCAGGGTATTAATCAGAGGCGCGAGCTCTTGAAAGTAATCATTCTTTCGGAAGCTGAGTCGCGGGGAATTTGGATTCTCCAAGATTTTTTCCAAGTGCGTTCTCAAACGATGAATCGGGCCTGCAATTCGGTGAGAAACCAAGACGCCGCCGACCAGCAAGAAGACAAACAAAAGCCCCGACGAGGACACCACCATTTTGAGCATGTCCTGGCGCTGTTCTTCTAGGATCAAGAGCATCGGGTGATCCGGCGCAAGCCCAAGCGAGAACAGGTTGTCGCGGTACTTTTGGAAAATCAGCCGGAACGCATAGAGGTTCATCAGAACTGTGAGGAATGCCAGCGACGAGAAAAACGTGATCAATGCCCACTGAAAGCGCGGGTTGATCAAGTATTGGCGACGCAGGGTTTTCTTCCGGTTCATGCTGCTTTTCTCCAGATTCGTGAAGGCGTGTATCCGTGGATTTGTTCGAGAGTCGAAAAGGTTCCAGGCCCGCTGGATACCTCGATGTCTTGAGCGGTGAACTGAGACGGGTGCTCATAGCCACAGGCGTGGGTGACGGCCAGAATTTCGTTTCTGAGCGATTGGCAAAAGCGCTGAAAGCGAAGCGACTGAACCGCGGGAACTAGGCCCCGCTGCAGCCAAGCGCTTTGCGTGGCTACGCCGGCAGGACAGTGATCGGTGTGGCACTTCTGAGCTTGAATGCAGCCCACCGAGAGCATGGCTTCGCGTGCGATGTTGATCAGGTCGCACCCAAGCGCCATGGCCACAATCGCGCGATCCGGGAAACCCAGTTTCCCGCTCCCAATCCAAACCACGCGGTCTGAAACGCCCTCGTCGTGAAATATTTTGTAAACGCGGGTGAAGCCCACACGGAAGGGCAAGGATACGTGGTCTGCAAAAGTGAGAGGGGCTGCGCCCGTTCCGCCTTCGCCGCCATCAATGGTGATCCAGTCAGGTCCTCGGCGCTGCGAGCGCATTTCACGCGCTAGCTCGTGCCAGAAATCGAGCTTTCCGACGGCGCTTTTGATCCCGACCGGGAGACCCGTGGCCTGAGCGATTTTCTCAATAAACGCGATCAAGCTCTTCACATCACCGAACTCGGCGTGGCCGTTCGGGCTGATGCAGTCTTCCCCTTCGTTCACGCCCCGAATTCGGGCAATTTCGGCAGTGACTTTGCGAGCGGGGAGAACGCCCCCTTTTCCGGGTTTTGCGCCTTGCGAGAGCTTCACTTCGATTCCGCGAATCTTGGAGTAGCTCCCCACCGTCTCGAGCAATTTCTCGATCGAAAACTTTCCATCTTTGTCGCGGCAGCCAAAATAACCTGTGCCGATTTGCCAGATTACGTCGCCCCCTTGCTTATGGTGGGGTGATAAGCCGCCTTCGCCGGTGTTGTGGTAGCAGCCGGCCAGGGCTGCGCCGCGATTCAGCGCCTGAATGGCGTTTGCCGAGAGCGAGCCAAAGCTCATGGCTGAAATATTGATGATGGAGCCGGGGCGCCAGGCTTTGGGGCGGCCGTTCACTTCCCCGATCACTTTTGAGCAAGCAATCGGCTGCGCTTTGTCGTGAACCGAGCCAGCGTGGCTCACTTCGCCAAACGGAAACATGGTGTGTTTAATGATGGGGTAGCCAATCCCGTAGATTTGATCGTCCGTCCCAAATCCGAAGTAGTTGTTCGCCCCATCAGCGGAGCGCTCGATCCACTGGCGCTCTTCGCGGTTAAAGGGCGCTTCCTCTCGGTTTCCAGCCACAATGTACTGGCGAAGTTCAGGGCCGATCTCGATCAAAAAAAAGCGCAGATGTCCCAGAACAGGGAAATTTCGCAGGATGTTACTCCTGGAAAACCAGATGTCGTGGATGGCCACGGCTCCGAGGACGCCTAAAACACCAGTGAGGATCGCAAAGGCAGGACTCATCCTCTTCTTTTCGGCATTCCAGTGCGACTCTTGAACCCCGCGAGCAGAGTCAGTAGACTGTCGACAGGCGTGAGGGGGATTTCAAGCATGGCGACCGTCATTACTGTGGCGAATCAGAAGGGCGGAGTGGGTAAAACCACTTCGGTAATGAATCTGGGTACGGCGCTGGCGCGTGAAGGGCACCGAGTGCTTCTGATCGACAGCGATGCTCAGGCCAATCTCAGTAGCCATTTAGGCGTAACTCCCGGCGAAGAGCCCTTCGCGGACGCGGCGACGCTGGACGAGCTTTATTTGGCGAAACGTCTCGACACTCCAGGCCTTCGCGACCGCCTCATTGTGAAGACGGCATCCGGGCCGCACTTGATCGCGGGCGACGGCGGGTTGGCAGGCGTTGAGTATTACTTGATCAATCGATCGGACCGAGAAACGGTGCTGAAGCAGTTCTTGGCTCCGATTCAGGATTCTTACGACTTCATCCTGATCGATACGCCGCCGAGTCTGAGCCTTCTCACTTTGAACGCGCTTTGCGCCTCGACTCATGTGCTGATTCCGGTGCAGCCTGAGTTCTTTGGGCTCGAGGGAATTGTGAAGCTTCGAGCCGCGATGGAAGACGTGAAGAACCGCTGGAACCCGGATTTGAAGCTTCTCGGGGTTTTGCCCACGCAAGTGTCTCACCGCCGAAAACTCACTGAAGAGGTTTTGGGCGCGCTTTCGCAAGAGCTGGAATCCCTTCTTTTCACATCCCGTATTCATGACAATGCGGCAGTGACCGAGAGCTCGGGTCATGGGGTGTCCGTTCTTGAGTACGACCGATCGTCTCGCGGGGCGCAGGATTACCTTTCGGCCGCGCGTGAACTTCAGGAGCGCTTGAAATCAGAAGTGAGGGTGGGGCGATGAGTTCAAACGGACGTATGGGGCGTAACCCGTTTCAGAAGAAAGCTCCCCGAGAGGTGGCCGAGGAAGTCGCGACCCCGGAGCAATCTGCACCAGCTGCTGAACTCCAAGAGGCCCTTCCTGAAGTGAATGTCGAAGCGGTGAGCCTACCGTCCGAGGCCGTTCAGTTCATCTCAGCGCCCTCGCAAATTCACGAGGTTCCCGAGCTCGATTCCGACTCGGAAGTTCCTTCCTGGATGAAGGCGGTCGCGGTCACCTACCGAGTTGCGCTTCTGACGCGTTTTGGCGCTCAGGTGGCTGTTTCCGAGGCGCAGCAGTTTCTACACGGGCGTCTTCGTCAGCATCAGCAAGCGAAGCGACACGGGCGCGTCTGAGTCTGGCACACCCCCTTGGTCTGGATTGCTAAGTCGTTTGCTCGGTGTCATAAATATTGGAATGAAACATTCATTCAAGTCGGCACTCCTTCTTGGGGTGTCGCTGTTGGCGGTGGGGTGCTCGACAGTCACGATTCGTGATCAAGGGACCCAAAAATTGGTCGCTGAACCGAATTACGAATCATCCAAGCCTTTCTTCTTGGGTGGTTTGGTAGGCGAGGCTCATGTCGACGTCGACCAGATCTGCGGAAGCAATGTGCCCAAACAGCTCCAAGCTCAACACACCTTTGTGGACAGCCTTTTGACGGGTCTGACCTTGGGAATCTACGCTCCGCGTACGGTAAAAGTCTGGTGCGGTTCGGCTCAAAAAGCCTCGGCATCTCAGAGGAAAGGAATCTAAGTCATGACGAAGCGTCATTTTTTCCAAGGAGTTTCGGCATTGGCTTTGGCAGCACTCGTTTCGGGATGCTCCACTATTTATTTCCACCGCGGCTCGCAAAACGCGGGCGTGACGGCCACCGAGTGGCACCACGACGGAATTGCGCGCTTGGTAGAGTTCAGCCCGCCGGTCGACATGGCGGATCGTTGCGTGGGTAACCCCTGGACCACCGTGAAAGTGGAGAAGTCTTTCGTCCAGCTCTTGGCGTCCAGTTTTTCTTACAGCCTGTACGACCCGTGGGACGTTTCTTACGCCTGCAAGGGCGACTGAGTCGGTCACCACTGACCCTGAAAAATCAAAAACCCGGTTCCACCGTGAAGGTGGGGCCGGGTTTTTTGTTGGAGGTGGCTGGCCAGGTAGGACTCGAACCTACGACCAATCGGTTAACAGCCGATTGCTCTACCAACTGAGCTACTGGCCAACACACCTATCAAACCGGCGCATCGGTAGAAGACGCCGGTTTCTTGGAAATAAAACACCCGGGTGCCTTTGTCTAGCCCCTTGCGCCAGAACCTGCGTTAACGAGTAGGGATCCAGTCATTGGAAAGGGCTAAATAGGCCATCAGCACCAGAAAAAGAAACAAGGCAGCGGTGCCGAAAATGTAGAGGGCGTAGGGATGTCGCCAGCCCCCGCGGTCGCGCCAATCTTCGCCCCCGCCCTGGGGGGCCTCGCCCGGCTGGGCTTCAGCGGGGCGGGAGGCGGAAGGACTGGCTTGGGTTTCGGGTGCCGGGGGCTTCTCCATAGTCTTGGGCTTTTAACACAGCCTGCCCGGGGCTTTCACCCTGCACTGGTAGCGCGTTCGTTCCTGGGTTACGCCTTTCACCATGCCACAACGTCCTTTGACCGAGCAGATTCCGGAGCACTTGGTTCCTTACATCGCCGAGCAGGACCCGTCGGCGTACACGCCCGTCGATCAAGCCGCTTGGCGGTACATTTTAAGGGTGTCGCGTTCGTATTTCGCGAAAACTGCGCATGAAAAGTACCTAAAGGGTTTGGAAGAAACCGGGATCTCGACAGACCGGATTCCTTTGATCAGCGAGATGGACGAGAAGCTCAGGCGCTTTGGCTGGCGAGCGGTGGCAGTGTCAGGGTTCATTCCCCCGGCCGCCTTCATGGAATTTCAAAGCTTAGGCGTGTTGCCGATTGCGTGCGAGATGCGCACTTTGGACCACCTGGCCTACACGCCGGCGCCCGACATCGTTCACGAAGCGGCAGGGCACGCTCCGATCATCGCAGACTCGGCTTACGCGGCTTACCTGCGCGCCTACGGGGAAGTGGCGAGGAAGGCCATTTTCTCGAGCCAAGACCTGGCGCTTTACGAAGCCATTCGGGATCTTTCCGACATCAAGGAAGAGCCTGGGTCGACGGCCGAGCAAATCGATGCGGCTCAGAAGCGACTCGACGAAGTGGTGGCGCATTTCACCTATTCCAGTGAGGCAACCTATTTAGCCCGAATGAACTGGTGGACGGTTGAGTACGGTTTGGTGGGGAGTCTGGATCAGCCCAGGATTTACGGCGCAGGCCTGCTTTCTTCGGTCGGAGAAAGTTATCACTGCTTGGGAAAAGACGTGGCTCGCATTCCTTTCACTTTGGACTGTGTGAACACCAGTTACGACATCACTCGCCCGCAGCCGCAGCTCTTTGTGACGCCTGATTTTCCGGCGCTCGAGCGAGTGCTTGAGGAATTCTCAGAAACTATGGCGTTCCGTCGCGGTGGGGCCGAGGGCTTGGCGAAGGCCAAAATGGCGGCAACGGTCACGACCACTGTGCTCGATTCCGGCATTCAAATCTCTGGCGTACTGGAGCACTTCCGCACCGATTCTCAAGGACGCGTGGCATTCCTTAAGTTTTCGGGCCCTTGCCAGTTGGGCTTTGAGGACCGAGAACTTCCCGGCCACGATCCTTCGCGGCACCCCGATGGGTTCTCGGCGCCGGTAGGTAAACTGAAAGGCTTAGGAAGATCCCCGGGACGATTGTCGGGAGTCGATTTAGACAAGCTTGGGTTTGCCAAAGGCGGCCGAGGCCGATTCGAATTTGAATCGGGCATTGTGTTGGAAGGCGTGCTCGAGGGCGAACCGCTTCGTCATGGCGGGGAAATTCTTTTCATGAGTTTCCGCGATTGCCGCATCACTTGGGGCTCGGAAGTGCTCTATCAGCCCGAGTGGGGCCCGTTTGATCTGGCTTGTGGCGACCAGGTGGCTTCAGTCTTTGGTGGGGCGGCCGATCGCGCGGCTTACACGCGTTCTGTTGGCCAAGGCAAAATTCCGAAGAAAATTCAAAAGCGCGCCCTTTCCAATGATGGCCGGGCCTTAAACGAGCTTTACTCGCAGGTCAGAAAACTTCGGGAAGAAAAAGTCGTGGGACCGGCTTTAGAAAAAGAGCTCTCCCGCATCCTTTCCGAACTGGATTCGAACTTTCCAAGTGACTGGCTCCTTCGCCTAGAAATTCTGGAACTCGACCAAGAACGCGGGCTCCATTCCGCTGTTGCGGCAGGCGCGAAAAAAGCGCTCGAAGGCTTGGCCACTGAGTCGCAAGAAAAGCGGGAGCTCATTTCTCGGGGCCTCGCTTTACTGGGAGGCGCGGCCTCATGAACTGGATTTTGGTGTCATCCGTCAGTGGCTTTCTGGGCGTTGCGCTGGGGGCTTTCGGGGCCCATGGGCTGAAGGATCGCCTGGATGCCTACGCGCTCGGGGTTTGGCAAACGGCCGTGCACTACCAGATGTGGCACGCTCTCGCCCTTTTCGGGGTGGGGCTCCTGCTCCGGCTCCCCGGCGGCGGGGACGCGCGTTTCGCCAATCAAGCGGGTTGGGGGTTTTTTCTGGGGACTTTTGTGTTCTCCGGAAGCCTTTACCTTTTGGCCTTAAGCGGGGTGAAAACCTTCGGTGCCATCACGCCCATTGGGGGAGTGGCCTTTTTGTTTGGATGGTTCGCGCTGGCCAGGCTGGCGTTGAAGCTGTAAACCCGCTCCCAAGGCCTTTATGCAGACTCCCAGTAGTTCTCAGAATCCAGTGAACCCTTCGACGCCTGTGGAAATCATCGCCCAGGTGTCCCGAATTGTGACTCGCGTGGTGGATCGCATCACCGGGGATCGCAACGAAGTGCCTCTGATGGTGGCGGCTGCGACGGTCGAGGCGCTCAAGCAGTACGAGCAGGCTTCTCAGATCATGTACGGCCCGGCTGCATGGATTGAGGTCCTGGACGATCAAACTCCCGTTTGGATGGGTGCTTGGGGTCAGCATTTTCATTTCTGGGTAGCGACTGAATTTGGCGAAGTAGTGGATTTGAACGCCAACGTAGCCATTCGGCGCAGGCCTGCCGACGAGCCCAGAAAGCCGCTCTACGCGCCGCCGCTTCTTTGGTCGGCCGAAGTTCCTGGGTTCTACCGCTACCGCCCGGAAGGCGTGGCCGAGCTTGAGCTTCATGACGAACGCGACATTCGTCAGTTTGAAGCTGTGCTTCAGGAAATCCGCGAGAAATGCACTTTCGAGGCGATTCGAGGACGCGAGCCCGAGTTTCCGAATGAGGCCATGCTATGCCCAGGCCGCCGAGTGCTCGATGACTCGAATCAGTCTTTCCGGCACTTTGACCGGGCGCTGGCCGTCCATGGCCTGCCCCCGGCTCCGACGTTTTGAATCGACTCGGTCAATCAGCGATCAGTCTTTTGCGGCTTTCAGGTTTTTCTTATCCACTTCTTGTTTCAGGTCTTTGGGTAGGACGCTGGGATTCAGCACCGTGCCTTGTTCTTGAGGTGACTGCGCCCTGACCGAAACACGCACATGGTATTTCGGGCCGTCGAAGACCGGGATGCCGAGTTTCTTCAGGTCCATGCGCACCCCAGTTCGGTCGCCTAAATCTTCCAGCGTCACGGCCCGATCGGGTACCGGGCCATCCCAGCGCTTCAGGTCTCCGATCAAGAACTGTTGGCGCCCGAGGTACACCTTCAAGTCAAAGAACTCGGGCTGCTTCACTTTTGAGATCGTGAAGAGGAGCTCTCCGGTCGTCAGCTGAAGATCCTCGATCGGAGAATCCAGGTGACTGAGTGCCTCTTTCACTGGAACGAGCTTCAGCCGGTAAGTGGCCGTCACTCGTTTTTGCTTCGGAGCCGGATTTTCAACGCGAACGTCGCGGGTGAAGCGAATCACAAAACTCTGCGACAAACGCACGCTCTCTAGGCTGAGCTGCGCGCCGTTCAGGCGAAGTCGCAGTGTTTCATCCGGGTTCAGTTCGTTTGAAGTCGTCTCGACTTCTACTTTCACTTCGGAGTCGACGTGGAAATCCACTTCCGTTCCCACAGGGACGTCGATGATCTTCGTGCAAGCATAAGCTTCGCGGCGATAGCGCGGCACATCGACGCAGCGGGTGTCCCACTGGGTAAAGCATTCGTTTCGCCATTCATTGTGGCACTCGCGCTGAAGCTCTCTTCGGCACACGGTTTCAGTAATGTCGCGGCAAAGCTGGCGCGGGGGAGAGCCGATGCACTCTCGGCGTGTCACGGGCCGGCACACGTCACGAACCACGTCTTGGCAAACGGGGAAGGGGACGTTGCGGCAAACTTGGCGCGGATAGTTCGTGCACTCGCGATCGTAATGAGAAAACACCTCGCGGTAACAGGTGTCGGGCACTTCTCGCTTTTCGTAGACAATGTGGCTTTCTTCGCTCGAAAGAAGAACCGTTTGCGCGGTATTTGCGCTGTTCACTTGAAAGTCAGCGGTGTTCGGTGCTGCCTGCGCCGTCCACGCCGTGATGAGAAGAATCACGCTCACCCACCATTGCCAGATTCCCATTTTGCTTCCCTCCGTAGATGCGGAGAGCCAGAGCAAGTTCGATGCCAGCAGGCGACAAAACGATTTGTCCTCGCTCAGGTCCGAAAGTCGGGCCAAGTCAGGTGACGTGTTGCGTCGACGGAAATGGGGTGGTGACTTTTTGGCACACCCTTTTGGTTGGGTGACGAAGATTATGCCGCGCGCGAAGTAGGCGCCGACTCTTCGACGCGCTTCGCTGGATGGCGAGCGCCCTTTTTGATGACGGCCGTGTCGCAGATCAAGTCATGCCAAGTGGCGCCATCGCGATGAAACAAAGCCCAAAGGCATCCCAAGTAAAGAGGCGCACACGACAGCGGAAAGAAAACACTTCTCAGAGCTGCGCGCCCCGGGCCAATCGGGCCACCTGAGCGTCTGGCCAACTGAAGTCCAAAGAGCCACTTTCCGCAGCTCGTTCCGGTCAGGCCAGGAAGAAGAACTGAATTGAACATCCAAGCCGAAAGCGTCCAAAACGCAGAGCCCGCAAAGCCCGCCATTTCTAGGCCTGCTTCATCGGCTAGAACCCAGCTTCCCGCAATTCGTCCCAGGGCTGCGCCCACAGAATAGGCAATGATCATGACCCACGAGTCGGTGACGTAAGCCATGAAGCGATTCCAGAAATGTCCCCAGTCGACGTTCATCTCTATTTCTTCGGCGCAAATTCGCTCGGGCTTAAGAGCAGCGTTTGAAATCTGACGCTACTTTGGAAGGGAAGTGGCGCACACCGCGCAGCGGGAAACGCGGTCCGTGACTTTTGCCGCGTCTGAGCCCAAGTTGAATGAGTTATCTTGGGGGGAAGTTCCGATCGGAGCGTACAGCCACTGAGCTTGGTCGTCAGGAGTGTTGTGCCAGCAATTCTGTTCTTTGCACTCGGTGAATGGAATTTTTCGGAACCGACGCAGGCAGCTTCCCGTCCCGGAGAGGTCTTGGGAGATTTCTAGAGCGGCGAGATTATTCGTCGTGGTCGACTTCAAGCTGTAACCTTCCCAAAGAACCACTGAGTGATCTTTGGGGCACTTTGCAGCTTCTTTGGAATAGCTATGCACCGTCACGATGGAAGTGTTTTTCCGCGCGCAGACTCGGCAGCGACTGATCATCCAGAGGCTGGTGGGAACCTTTTTGCTGACGTTCCACTTGTCCTCAGAATTTTCTTGGGAATTAAAAAGCCAGAATCCGACGTCATTCCCTGATTTAAAGTTGCAGTCGCCACGTCCACACTCCAGGGTCGGAGTGTTCTGAAAAAATGGCGTCATCACGCAAGAGCCCATTCCTCCCAGATCCTGCGACGCAACGCTGTGCTTATCGATCTGGGAGCCCATGTAGCTGAAACCACTGCGACCGAGTAGGTCGTCCCACCCTTCTTCCTGAGCCGTCCCCGCCGGGCACTCGGGCTCTTGGTCAGTTTGGCTGTGAACGACCACGATAGCGCGCGCTTCGGAAGTCGATGCGCTCCCAGAGCCGGAAGCTCCGCTGTTTCCACCTGAGCCCGTTGCTAAGCAAGTGACATCGCCGGTTTGAGGGGCGACTTCGCATTGCCCGCCTAAGTCGATGTCGGCTGACATCGATTGCGCGCCTGGAACTCGAATTCCTGCCGCTCCTCCGGGCGATGCTGGGCCACGGGTCAGGGCTTTGTCCGCTTCGAAGTGAAGCTTGGCTTGGTAGAGGGGATGTTTCGATATGGATGACTTATAAGGCTCAAAGGTACCGAGTGTGACAGTGCCCATGGGAATCAGCTGGACCGACCACTTCGTGAATCGAATGCGTCTGAGTTGATCGGGCGCATCGGGCTCTAAGTCAGGCGGCGTTAGATTGACCCAGCGGGATCCATCGCTGCCGATAAACGTGCGGGGAAGGTGCCCAATCGCGAAATCTCCGATTTGGTTTAGCGTCGGAAGATTGTGAGCGTTTGGAATCCAAAAAGGTTGCGCCAGGTTCGTTGGCTCAACGACTAGGATATCGTTTCGACTCGTGGGGGTCAGCGGTTCCCTTTTTCGGCGTTTCTCCTCATCGAGGTGCTGCGCCTTCATGTTCCACGTCACAGATTTCGTCGGCTCCACGCTCCCAGAGGTTGTCGCGACGAAATTCACTGCTTTGATCAAATCCCAGAGGCTCGCATTGCTGCCGCTAGCCGTCAGCCGATCCCTAGCCACATCAAGCGCAAGTCGCTTTTCGCTGACAAAGTCCTGCATGTCCGCGCGGCTTTGAATCGAGCTTTGCATCAGCGTCTGGCGCGACAAAACGTTCATGATGGCCACCATCGCAACGGCACTGACGCCGAGCGCGATCATGGTCTCAAGCAAAGTAAAACCTTCGGCGTGGCGGGCACACTTTCCCCGCTCAAGCTGAAACCCCATTACAAGAGGGTCGCATGTCTTGACTTAGTGCGTCAAAAAGGAGGACTTAAATCGCTGCTTCCTCTGTGTCATGGCGGACCCACCGGTTGTAGCGAAGCAGCATCAAAAGCCCTGGCACAGCAAGCACGGTGCAGGCAATGAAGTAGCTCTCCCAGCCCAAAGTCTTCGCAAGGTACCCGCTTGCGGAACCCGCGAAATTTCGCGTTCCCGCCATCAGGCTGGTGAGAAGCGCGTACTGGGTGGCCGAGAAGCGCTTGTTGCATAGGCTCATCAAGAACGCCGAATAAGCGGCCGTTCCCATGCCTCCAGCGAAATTCTCAGCCGCAATGGCAGCAATCAGAGAAGGCATGCTGACTCCGACCTGCGCCAAGTGCAAAAAGGCCAAATTGGAAACGCCCTGAAAAAGGCCAAACACCCAAAGGGCTTGCTTCATCGACATGCGCACCATCAGCGCGCCACCAGCAACCGTCCCCAAGATGGTGGCCAACATCCCGAAACCTTTGTTCACGGTTCCGATCTCGGTTTTTGTGAAGCCCGTTTGGATCAGGAAGGGAGTGGTCATCATGCTGGCCATCATCCAGCCCAATTTAAAAAGCAGGATGAAGCCCATCATCTCCAAAGCGCCTGCGCGTTTGAAATAGTCGGTCAGCGGTAAAACCACGGCGTCGCGAAGAGACGTGGGCGGTTTTTCACGCACTTCGGGTTCGGGCGCAATGAGTGTGGTGACTGCTCCGATGGTCATCGTCGCTGACATGATCAGATAAACTTGGGTCCAGCTCAGGTGATCGGCCAAAATCAAAGCCAGAGCGCCCGAAGTGAGCATGGCCAGGCGGTAGCCAAGAACATAGGTGCTCGAGCCCGCGCCCAGCTCTTCAGGTTTCAGGGTTTCGATTCGGAAAGCGTCAATGACGATGTCTTGAGTGGCGCTGAAGAAAGCGACCATGAAAGCAAGAAGCGCCAAGAAGCCCGGGCTTGCGATGGGGTCGCAAAACGCCATCACTGCGATCGATGCTGCGAGCGCCAGCTGCGCCAAGATCATCCAACCGCGTCTGCGTCCCAAGAACGGGGGAACGAAGCGATCCAGAAGCGGCGACCAGACGAACTTGAATTGATAGGGCAAGCCCACCAAAGCAAAGACGCCGATGACCGTGAGGTCCACGTGGGCGTCGGTCATCCAAGCTTGCAGAGTGCCCGTCGTCAAAGCCAAGGGGATGCCGGAGGAAAAACCCAGGAGCAGCACCGTGAGCATGCGAAAGCTCATCAGGACCGATAGGACGCTGTTTTTCATGGAAAAACGCTAGCACACCCCCTTGGCTCCGTCCCCCGCTTTCGTGTACTCCCAAAGGCGAGATGAGCGCTGAAAATCGAGTCCTCGAAGCCCGTGCCCCGTTTCAAGAAGACCTTCGCACCCTGCGCGACGCATTGCCGGGATTAATCCCCCTGCTCGAAGCCCAGCCCGGTTGGTACGGCTCGGTCTACTTCGAGCGAAAAGGGTCCCGCACTTTCACTGCGAATTTGCGTCAGACGCAAGTTTCCGATCAAGCGACCGCAGGCGTCGTGCTTCGCATTTACAATGGAACCACTCTGTTTGAGCAAGCCACCGACGTTCTCGATGAGTCGGCGCTGCCTGAACTCGCCAGAAAGTTTGCGGCCCGCGTAGCAGCGACTCCGCCTTCCGCAGGTTCAACCGCGCGCCCTTACCGCGCGCCCACGTGGGCAGAGCGCCTTCAGCAGAAGCTGGATTCCGAGATCACGTCTCAAATTCCATCCGGTGTGACGGCTTCAACTCCCGTTCACTTTGGGATTCGCTTTGTGAAAGACCCGATGCGGCTTTCTACTGAGGACCACCTGTCGCGTGCGCGGGGCATTCTCGCTCGTTGTCAGGAGCTCGCGCCGAAGGCTGGGCTTCTGGTGACAGATCTCAGTTACGCAGTGGTTCGTGTCAGCGTTGCAGACGAAGAAGCGATTTTCGTCGACGCGGAGTCGAACCTCTCGCAGCGTCTTTACCGGATGGCTTTTACGATCGTTTTGATGTCAGGCGCCGACCGGGTTTATACCCGCCAAGGGGGCTTAGGCGGAGTGGAAGCCGTTGAAGCGGAAGACTCCCTGATTCTTGAAATGCTTCACGACTTGAAAGCTTTGAAGACAGCGCAACGCTTGCAGCCCGGTAAGCACCGCGTGCTGCTCGGACCCGTTGCGACCGGTGTTCTGGCTCACGAAGCGTTTGGGCATTCGCAAGAAGGCGACACCTGTGCCCGCGGACGCAGTAAGGCTTGGGAAATCCACCTAGAACAGAAAAAGGGTGCCCCCGCAAAAGTGGGGAACGAGCACGCGACGATTCTGAATAACCCCGCGATATTCAGAAACGCCGAAGCGGGTTACGCGGCTTGGGGCAGCTATTTCTTTGATGAAGAGGGCTGGCTTTCGCAGAGCCAAGTGATCTTGGACCGCGGAGTTCTTCAAGCACCAATGACGAATCTCACTTCGGCACTTCGTTTGGGAATTCCTCGCACTGCCAATGGAAAGCGCGAGAGTTGGGCCCACGGCGTTTACACGCGCCAAACCAACACTTACTTTGCGCCGGGTAAGAAGACGTTGTCGCAACTCATGGAGATGTTGGGTGATGGCTATTTGGCCACCGACGTTGCAGGCGGCATGGAAGATCCCAAAGGGATGGGCATTCAGGTGGGGCTGGCCTTTTTGAAGGAAGTCAAAGGCGGGAAGCTGACTGGCCGCGTCTTGAAGGGCCCTGCAGGCGGGGATGTGCAGCTCACGGGTTATGTCCCGGAAGTTCTCGACTCCATCGTGGATGCTTCCAAGATTCAATTCGATCAAGAAGAGCCCGACACGGTCGAGCATCCTCAGAACGATGTGGGCGGCTGCGGAAAATACCATAAAGAGTTGGTGCAAGCGGGTTGCGGCGGTCCCTACCTGCTTCTTGATTCAGTCACTCTGGGCTGATGGCTGAGTGAGAAAAGGAATCTTCAAATGACATCATCTACGCGTTGGAAACTCGATCAACTGAAGAGTGAACTGAAGCAAAGACCCCAGGTGAAGTCCTGGAGCGTCTTGCGTGAGCACGTCAGTCGCCGCGAGCGCTACTTTTTGTCCGACCAAGGTTCACTTGCAGTCGATCAAGATCGCGACACTTCGAGTGAAGCGACTTTTGTGCGCTTGATGGTGACCAAGCAAGATCCTTCGCGCCAAGGCGAGATTTTGAAGCAGCTTGATCCGCTTCGCGCATTGGGGCCACAGCTTGACGCCGCACTCTCGGCAGCCGCACAAACCGATCATGAAGCGTGGAAGCTACCGCCGCCCCCGTCTTCGCCTCTTCCCGAATTGAAAACCGCCGACCCTCGGATGGCGGAAGACCTAGAAGGGGTGATGCGGGAACTCACTTCGCGCTTGTGCCTAGCCGTGGCAAAGCCCAGAAACGCTCAGTTTAATTCGGCAGAACTTTTTTTGTCGCTTCATCAATCCGAGATGCACCTCTCCAATGGGTTGATTCATCGGAATCGCCAATCGCGCATTTACGCAGAAGCAGCGTTTGCGGGATCGGGGACCGGCCTGGATGGTCGCCCTGCTTCAGACGAATACCTCACCACTCAATGGGCCGTGAATCTCGACCATCTGGATCTGGATCGCATGATGGATGAGACAGCGTTTCGGGCCGAGAATTCCGTACGCGTGGGGAAACCCCTCAGTGGCCATTATCCGGTCGTGGTCGATTCAGAGGTTTTGGCCCTTTTAGTGGGAGCCCAGCTGTCGCGTCTTTCCGGTTCGTCTCAGTACAATCGCTTGCCGCACTTGAAGCCCGGAGACCTACTGGTTCCGGGAGCCGAAGGGGATTTGCTGACTCTGACGCTAGACCCCTCGCTCGATTTTGGCGCCGATACGACGGCCGTTTCCGGTCAAGGCGTCATTCAAAAGCCGCTGAGGCTGGTCGAAAAGAATCAAGTGCTGGCGACTGCAGTCGACTGTCAGTACGCCCAGTACCTGGGCCTCGATCCCACGACGGCGCGCGGCAGCTTTGTGGTGGAAGGCGGGCAATCCACCTATGAGGAGCTTTTGAAATCCGCGCCTCAGGTTTTGGAAGTGCTGCAGTTCTCGAGCATTTTCCCGGATGAAAACGCGGGCACTTTCTCGAGCGAGATTCGCTTGGCCAGACTTCACGACAACGAGCGGGGAACGGTTTCGTGGATCAAGGGCGGCTCGGTTTCGGGCTCGGTGAGTGAGAATTTCAAGCAAGCTCGCTTCACGCGCGAAACCACGCGCCGCGCTTCCTTCAGTTCGGATCATTCGGCTGGGCACGGCTACTGGGGGCCCACCCACGCGCTTCTGAACGACGTATCGGTCGTAGGCTGAGAAATGAAAAAGGCCCGGTGAGCGGACTTTCCGTTCACCGGGCCTTTTGATCGATCCAAGCATCCGTTCCGAGAGGGGATGCGTGTCAGGGTTGTAGGTGTCCCGGACGGCGCTCGCGATCGAATTACTTGGCGGCTGCTGCTTTTTCTGCGGCTTCGATGTTCAAAGTGATTTCCACTTCTTCACCGAGAAGAACGCCGCCTGCGTCCAAAGCTTTGTTCCACACCATTCCGAAGTCCTTGCGGTTGATTTTTCCGGTGGCCGAGAAACCCGCTTTCGAGTTGCCCCACGGATCTTTACCAGCGCCCAGGTACTCGACGTTGAAAGTGACGGGTTTGGTCACGCCGAGCATCGTCAGATCACCCGACATGGCAAAACCCTTGCCAGCTTTTTTGAAGCCCGTGGTGTTGAAAGTGAGGGTCGGGAATTTTCCGACGTTGAAGAAGTCGTCGCCCTTCAGGTGGCCGTCGCGCTTTTCGTTGTTCGTGTTGATGCTGGCTGCTTCAACCGTGAAAACGCCTTTTGCAGCTTCCGGTTTTTTTGCATCGAAGCTGAAAGTACCGGTGAACTTGCCGAAGTTTCCGTTCACTTTGCTCATCATGTGGCGGATTTTAAAATCCACGTTCGAGTGAGAAGCGTCGACGTCGTAGTCGGCAGCTTGGGCGGCTGAAACGATGAACAGGGCCAAAAGGGACAGAGTGCGAAGTTTCATGAAAGGTCTCCTAGAAAAAAAGGGCGCTAAAAGGCTCCCCCAACCTATGAGGTCAAAGGCGAACTTGTCCAGCCGTTGCGCCGTTTGGGCATAAAATCTAGTGTTACCCGCAGGTAACTGTGCGGATCCCTACGCCTTCCTGGGGCGAACTCGGATCAGTTCGGGAGCTCGGGATTCGACCCCGGCGCTGCGCCTTGAGCGATGTGCGGCGCTTGCAGAGTATCGAAATCGAGAAGGGCTTCGCCCTCTTTCACGCCCATCGAATTCAGCCACGACAGTACAAAGCGGTGCGGGCCGAATTGGTGAATGGGGAAGCCGCCCATCCTGAAAACAGCCTTCATGCGCCGCTGATCGGAAGGGATGGCGATTTCGCCCGAACCCACCAGAGCTTGTTTTTTGTCCGGAGTGATCAGGTGAATGAAGAGTTTTCCTTGCGCGGATTCTTCCTGCGTCTTCTCGAGCGAAAGCGAGATGACAATCTGCGGAAGTTGAATGGGGACTTGGGGTGCGCGAATCTCGTCGATGATTTCAAACACCGAGAGGCTTCCGGTTTGTTGGTCGACCGATGCACCGAACGACAAGCTGGCGAAGTGGAGTTTCAGAGCCATAGTGGGCTCACTCTACACGAAGGATTCCTAAGAGTCCTTGCCGTTTTGGTCAGGCCGAAGCCGCCGAGACCGGAAAAATTCTCGGAGCACTTCGCCGCAGCGCAGGTCTTCGTGATGCTCAACGGGAAAGCGGTGGTTGGTCCTTGGGTCCGAATGCAAAGTGTAACCTAAGCTCAGCGCTCCGCCTTTGGGATCGAAGGCTCCGAAAATCACTTGTTCCACGCGTGCTTGCTGTAAGGCGCCTAGACACATGGGGCACGGCTCCAAGGTCACCACTAAAGTGCAGCCAATCAGACGCCAACTGCCCAGAGCCTGAGCTGCTTCTGCGATGGCGTGAAGTTCGGCGTGGCTGAGGGGATCTTGGTTTTGTTCCCTTCGATTTCGGCCTCGTCCAATGATCTTGCCCTCAAACACAATCACCGCTCCGACGGGAACCTCGCCCTCAGCGGCGGATTCTTTCGCGAGCTGAAGGGCTTCGTCTAAGGCAAAGCTCCAGTCTTGGTCTGTGGCGCTCATGCGGTTTCTTTCTGCGCAAGCGGGCGCTTTCGCAAGTCTTCCATCCGCGATGAAAACTCCTGAGCTCCCATCAAAAAGCGAGAAGTCGAATAGAGGCGCGAAATTTCTCTCAGGCGTTTCTCCATCGCCTTCAGAGTGCGTTTCTGTGCTCGATCGAGTTCCTGAAACTTGACGCCGATTCCGCGCGGATGAGTGACTCCGCCGGGAGTTCTCCAGACGACGACCCCTTTGGCTTCAACCGATCTTCCGAAAAGATCGAAGCTGACGCGGACGATTTCGTTCAACGCAGTTTCATGTCGCCATTTGATGAAGCATCCTGAGGCCGCAAGATCCCAGATCTCGCAGGGGCGAATCAGCGGTGAGTCGCCGTGAAGTTCGGTCAGTTGACTGGGAACCATGAGCTTCAAGCGAGGGTTGGATTCCCACCACCGAATGCGGGGCAGGAAGTAGGGCACGCGAAGTTCACGCGTGATCCGGGCCAAAAAACTCAGAACCAGCGCGACCGAAAGGCTGAAGGCCAGGCCGCGGTGGTGGCTCTCGCTGAAGTCCAAAGCCAGAATCGCGTTGAAGTAGATGGCCCACACGCTGACCGGCACCAAGGAGTACCAAGCCCAGCGGCGCATCTCCCAAAGTCCGTATCCCGTGGTCATGGCGGCAATGCACAGAAGCGCAAAGGCCGGGGAAAGCAGAAGGCGAAGCGCTGCCGAAATGGGGATGTCGAAGAGAACGGCCCCCGTCACCAGGTAAGTGACGGGAAAAGCCATGGTGACCAGAGCTAAGGTGCGGAGGGTTCGAGAGGAGTGGTGTTTCAAGCGCTGAGTCCGTCCGGTGAAGGTAGACTCAGATTATCAGAACCTTAGGGGTTCTGGGCCTGGAATTGCTCGGGCACGGATTCGGTTCCGACCAGAGCTAAGAGCAGGTCCCCGAAAGCCAAGACTTTTTCCAGGCGGGTGATTTCGCGTCCACGGCGGTCACGGAAAATCAGGTCGTTCAGGTCACCGCCGTCCGACTCAGCCGAATCGGTGAGCTCGAGGGTGACAATGCCTTGGCTACTGGAAAAGCGGGCTTCTCTGCCCTGAACTTGAAGCTCGGCGCATTGGCTGCGAAGGGGCAGCTCTTCGCGGTTTCCTTGTGCATCGAATTGCACAGGTCGGAAAGTGCACTGAAGGGCCAATCCTTCGGCCTCGCGGAGTACCATTGCAGCATCTAACGGGGAGGTGCCGGCGTGGGCTGCCGTGGCGACCCAGTTCAAAGAAACCCCCAGTAGAATCCCCATCCATCCTTGAATCTTCATGGCTTAAATATGACGGAATGGAAGTATTTCCGAAACGAAGGTTTTCGACTATTACTATTCCCAAATGGAAATTAACTCGCTTCGCATCATCCAAGCCCTCGTTGCGGATCCCAACCTCACTCGAGCTGCAGATCGCCTGCGTTTAACGCAGTCGGCGCTCTCCAAACGGGTGCACTCCATTGAAGAAGAGCTTGGCACGCTGCTTTTCGAACGTCGTGGCCCGCGCGGTCTGAAGCCGCTGCCTCAGGCCGTCGAATTCGCCAAGCTTGCCGATAAAGTGCTGAACACCTGGGATACGGGTGTGCGCCGGATTCAGGACGTTTCGGGCGAGCCGGAACACTTTGTCCTGATCGGGCCGCAGTTGTTCCTGCGCGAAAAGGTTTTGCCCTGGTGGAACCAAGTGGCCGAGGACTTTCCCCAGCTTCTTTTGGAAGTGCGCGTTTCGGCGCTCGCCAAAGTGTCGCTTGATACGATTCATGCAGGTGCCGACGCCGGAATTCTCGAGCACCGGGAAGAACTCTCCGACTTTATCTGTAAGCCCATTTACACCGAACGTTGGGGGATTGTCCGTCACCCCAGCACTCAGCATTCGGACCTGAGAAAATACAAGTGGGGTACGGTTGCGACCCACGAGAACCCGGTCGACCACTGGCTGGTGCGCCGTCAGAAAATGCCGCCACCGGCTTACCGGATGTACTGGCAGGACCTGACGGCTCTGGGGGTTTGGGTTTCTGAAACTCCTGGGGCGGCCTCGGTCCTTCCTTGGCATGCGGTGGCCTGGCTCGTGAAGCGGAACAAGCTGGTTTTCGAGCCCTTGGGCTCGGATTCGACCACGACCCTTTACTTGGCCTATCAAAAGACCAGTCCCCATCGCCGCTTCCTTCGGGCTCTGGCTAATTTGAGTGAGAAGACCGCACCCTCGCCGGAAATTTGAAGGGCCCGAGTCCCGGTTTTGTTGTAAGGCCTTGGGCTATGAGCACTTCCATTTTTCGACTCTCTCAGCCCGTGAATGAGCCGGTTCGTGACTATGCCCCGGGGGACGCCTCGCGCGCGGCCCTGAAGGCGCGCCTCGAAACCATGGCTCGCGAGCGAGTGGAAATCCCGCTCGTGATTGGCGGAAAAGAAATTCGAACGGGCAAGACTCGAAAAGTGGTCATGCCGCATTCACACGGTGAAGTGTTGGCCGAGTTTCATCTGGCGGGAGCTTCCGAGCTGAACGCTGCGGCCGACGCAGCCCAAAAGGCCAAAGCAGAATGGGAAGCTTTGCCGTGGGAACGTCGTGCCGCAATTTTTCTAAAAGCCGCCGATCTTTTGGCCGGCCCGTGGCGCTCGGAAATCAACGCAGCTACGATGCTCGGGCAATCCAAGAACGTGTACCAAGCCGAAATCGACGCAGCTTGCGAGTTCATCGATTTCCTTCGCTTCAATGCGTATTTCTACCAAGAAATCCTGTCGCAGCAGCCGCTCTCCTCGCCTGGGATTTCGAACTGCCTGGATTATCGCGCGCTGGAAGGGTTTGTTCTGGCCATCACGCCCTTTAACTTCACGGCCATTGCTGGAAACCTTCCGGCCGCGCCCGCGATGCTGGGCAATACGGTCGTTTGGAAACCATCCGACACGCAGATGCTCTCGGCTTGGAAAACCATGCAGCTTTTCCGCGAAGCAGGCCTTCCTGACGGCGTCATTAACCTGGTGGCAGCCGATGGACCGCTGACCAGTCAAGCGCTCCTGGGGCGCCAAGACTTGGCGGGCATTCACTTCACGGGCTCGACTCCCACGTTTCAGTCGCTGTGGAAAACGGTGGGCGAAAATATTTCCAAGTACCGCTCTTACCCGCGTCTGGTGGGCGAGACGGGCGGCAAGGACTTCGTTTTTGCGCATCCTTCGGCCGACGCCGAGGCCTTGGCAGTCGGACTGGTTCGCGGAGCATTCGAATACCAAGGACAGAAGTGCTCGGCCGCTTCGCGCGCTTACATTCCCCGCAGCTTGTGGCCGAAAGTGAAGGAACGTGTTCTGGCAGATATCGCCACTTTGAAAATGGGCGATGTGCGCGACTTCCGGAATTTCGTGAACGCAGTGATTGACGAGCGTTCGTTCCAAAAAATCTCGGGCTACCTGGAGCAAGCACGCAGCGCTTCGGGAGTGGAAGTGCTGGCAGGCGGAAAAGCTCACGGAGAAAAAGGTTACTTCGTGGAACCCACCCTGCTTCAGGTGCAAGATCCGATGTACCGGACCATGCAGGAAGAAATCTTCGGCCCGGTATTGAGCGTGTACGTTTACGACGACGCCAAGATCGACGAGACGTTGGCGATCTGTGATTCCACTTCGGCCTACGCTTTGACGGGCGCGATCTTCGCGCAAGATCGTTACGCTGTCGAAAAACTGATGGCGCGTTTACGAAACAGTGCGGGCAATTTCTACGTCAACGACAAGCCCACGGGTGCAGTCGTCGGGCAGCAGCCTTTTGGCGGTGGCCGCGCTTCGGGAACGAACGATAAAGCGGGAAGTGGCTTGAATTTGCTGCGCTGGCTATCGCCTCGCGTCATCAAGGAAACCCGCGTTCCGCCGCGCGATTACCGCTACCCGTTTTTGGGCGCCGAGTAATCCGAACGAATTCGTTGACCGAAGCAAACGCCTTTGGCTTACTGTCCCCGAGTTGAAAAACACGGAAGGGGACTCAACACCATGCTGAAGAAGGCGTTCTTTGCGGTTGCGGTGATTTGCGGATTTCAGGCCATCCAGGCTCAGGCCAGCGGGGTGGACCCGGTCAATGTTCGCGCGCTTTCGCGCCTGAATCAGATTCTCGATCGAAGCGCTTACTGGGGCGTGACTCCAGCAGGCCGTCCTTGCCAAATTCGCGTGATTCGCGAGTTCTCCTACGGTGGAAACCCGGTGGGGCACATGCGGGTGATTGGTCAGGAAGCTTTCGGAAACATCCTGAGTCCGTATCCGGTTTTCCACGATGCGGGTCAGTTTCAGTTGGGCGTTTTTGGTCCTGAGTTCAGCGCCAAAATTGAGAAAGACAATGCCGAGATGTTCCAGGTCTACGCTCAAGTGGGCCCGGTTCATCCTCAGCTTCCGGCCTACCCTCAGGGGACGACGCTTTTGACTCTGCGGTCAAACGGCCATGGCCAACTGGATTCGCTGACCCTGGAAGAGTCGGTGATGGATCCGGGAAGCGGCTTTAGTTGGAATCGTCGCTTCCGCTGCGGTTCGAATTAATCATCAGGTCGACGAAGCCGGTATTTCCAGTCTTTGGGGGTGAAGCTGAAAGGCTTTACCCCCTTTTTGTTGTCTCCGGTTCAACAAAGCTGCTATAGCGAAGGCCGCTTTGAGGTGGACCGTGCAGTACTTGTCTCATCGATTGATTGGGATCTTGGTTTTGACCGCGTGGGTTTTTGCATCGCCTTTGAGTGCTGGCGCAACCCCGGTGAATTGCCTGAATGAAGGCGATAACTACTGCGTAAGTAACGCCAGCGGTTGTTTTCATCGGGGATTGAAACGCGTTTTTATTCGCTGTGAAACCGAAGGCCTCCGTAAAGCGTTTGATGGCATTACTTGCAATCAGATCCCCAAAGCTCAGCCTGATGCGGATTTATTGAACGCGCGCTGCGTGTTGAAGCACGAGTGTGATCACGCCGAAGTCTTCCAACAGGAGATGGGCCTAAATCTGTGCGCAGCCGAATTTTCGGCCTACCATCAGGGCGCCCGGTGCCTGCGTGAAACCCAAAAAGCTTACTGCCCGGACGGGATTCCAGCGTCGGATTGTAGTTCCCTTTCCGAAGAGGAGAAGGCCGATCGCTTGGTCATGGAGTTCCTGCGCTGCAAACAGCGCGGCGGATCGAAGACCCTTTGCGAAACTCAGTGCCGTTTGAGCGGCGCAAAGTTGTTTGGGAAGGTCAGGGCCCAAGGCTTCTGTGCGTCCATTTTTGAAGGCCTTGGAAACTGCGAGAACGAGAAGTTTTAAGGCTGGCTGTTGCTGCCGCTTTCGTTCAGCGCGCCGGGCAGTGACTGGCTGGGTCCGCCATCGTTAGCGTTTCTCCGAACCTGAAAACTTCGGAGAATTCAGATGAACCCAGGGACTCGTCCTTTTGCTCTTAGCTTTTCTGCGCTTTTAATGTTGGCTTCTCAGTTTGCTTTCGCAGGCGATACGGCTGTGACGGCTTCAAACCGCGGCCCGGGCGGTGGCACGGGTGGCGGAACTGGCACCGGCTGCACTTACGCTTACTCGATTCAGAAAATCGGCCCGTCGCGCGTGAAGGCCGGGGAAGAGTTCAAGTACCACGTGTTCGTGAAGAACATCGGTACTTGCCGTTTGCGCCACATCGACATTTCGGATTGGCTCCCGCGTGGCTTCGATATGGAATCAAGCTACCCGAGCACTTCGAATTCCCCCGCCGTCAAAGACGATCGGAAGCTGACTTGGGAGCACGTGGAACTGGCCCCAGGTCGCGTCTTTGATATCTCGATCAAAGGACACGCTGACTCTCGGAACCATCCCTACACGATGGTGAATACGGCCTGTGCTTATTCGTCACGTGTCGGCACTCGGATTTGCGATTCGGTTAGCACGTACGTGTACCCGGAACACGACGCTGCAGCAGCAGAAGCAGCGGCCTTGGAAGAAGCTGAAGCCACTTCAGCTCCGTCTGCCGAGTAATCGAGCTCTGCATTTGAACGTCATTCACGTCCTTGCCTGGGGCACGGAAGCCGTTTGGGCAAGGGCGTGAGTGACGATTCAAAATCTTGGTTCGTATTTCAGCCCCGGAAGCGCGCTTTTCCTTGGCTCGCCAAAGTGAAGCCAGTGAGTTTGTAGAGGAGTCGCGCACCGACGTTGGCGTCCCACTCGTTTTTTCCTTCCGCATCGGGGGCCACTTCATTGAGATCAAACCCAATGATGGTACGGCCGCTTTTTGCCACCGCGCCGATCAAGTGAATGGCTTCGCGGAAGTCTAAGCCCCCTGCAACCGGAGTTCCTGTGTTTGGGCAGAAGCGGGGATCGAGGCCATCGATATCGAACGAGATCCACACTTTTTGCGGAAGTGCCGCCACAATGGCGTCAGTCGTCTTCGCCCAAGGCTCTCCCGAAAAACGGCGCTGCGAGAGATCGGCGTCGAAGAACACTTTCACGCGGTCTCCTTGGGATTGGCAGTAATCCCATTCCTGCTCGCAGAAATCGCGGATGCCTACTTGCACCAGCTTTTTAATTCCTGGAATACGCTCCAGGGCGTTGTGCATGATCGAGGCGTGAGACCACTGAAACCCTTCGTAAGCAATTCGGGTATCCGAATGGGCGTCGAAGTGGAGAATTCCGAAGCCTTCAGGATTCTTCTCAGCCACGGCTTGGAAAGCGCCAAAAGGAACCGAGTGATCGCCTCCGACTAGGCCAGGGATTTTTCCCGCATTCAGGACACTCAAAGTTTGTTCGCGGACCAGGTCGTTCACTTGGTTGCCAAGAGCATTCACTCGGTCGAGCGCCTTTTCCAGGTCGGGCTGCCCATCGATCACGCCCGCGACTTCAATGATTTTCTGAGCCAGCGCTTTGCCTTCTTCGTTCCAGGCGCGGAAGCGCGGGTCAGCTTCGCGCATAAACAAACCACACTCATAGAATTTATCGACTTCGATATCGAAGAGGTCGACCTGTTTACTGGCTTCGAATATGGCGTCGGGGCCGTCAGAAGTTCCGCCCCCATAGGAAGTGGTGGCTTCCCAGGCAATGGGCAAGTAGACCAACTGCGCCTGAGCTTCGGTGAAGGGGAGGCCAAAAACTCCGGAATCATCACTGGCGGCTGCATTGGGGTCGAACTTCGGTGACTGGGTAGGGGCTTCTTTCATGGTTTCCGGGGTTTGCCCGTGAGAAGGGGCCTCTGTCAAGGAACCTCGGCAACGTGGTAGGAATGCTTTCATCATGAGTGGAATTGACGTAGGTCGGCCGTCGACCTGGATCCCGTATCGCTCGGGCCTTTGCGAAGGCTGTTGGAGTGGTTGCTGCACGCTCCCTGTAGAAGTGAGTGTGATGGATTTGGTGCGCTTAGGGGTCGCCACCGAGGACGAAGCGGCGGCAGGACTGAAGAAGCTGGCAAGGCGGCTTGAGAAAGACGGAGTCGTTCAGCATTTTAATTCCCGCTCTCAGATTTTCACTCTCGAACAGCGCCATGGGCGCGACTGCATTTACCTTCATCCCCAGACCCGCCTTTGTACGGTTTACGAAAAGCGCCCCGAAGTGTGCCGGAAATTTCCGAAAATTGGCCCAAGGCCTGGGTGGTGTCCGGCCAAACGAAAAGCAGGGGAAAAAGAGGTCAAAGCCCGCCCTGCTCGTGCCAAAGCTCGCCCTGCCGCAGCGAAGGGTCGGCCCTGACACAGGCAGCGTCCGAGGCCATTCTGAAATATGCGCGGGCCCCTCAATTTTTAGGGAAAGAAAGCCGATCCGCTCGTATGGACCGCGAAACCTTTCTGGAAGAAGTCCGCAAGCAATACGCCGAAAAAATCGTCTCCGCCTATATGGAGTGCGAGCACGGTCTTGATGGCCAAAAGCGCGTGAACTGGATTCAGGTGAATCAAAAGCTCACCAAGCTGATGAAGAACGCCCAAGTGGATGGTCTTCCGGCCAAGGACTTTATGGAACTGGTGAAAGCCGAGCTTCCCGATGCTTGGGAACACCTCGAGCCCACTTGGTTCCGCCCGGCGGCCTAATCGAGCTTAGCCTCAATTAACGGTCTGAATCATCGGGCCATTGGCTTCGGGGCACGCCCCAGGTGCCTAAAATTTCAGCCTCGTTCGAAGCGGAAGTCGTCTTCTTGAACTTGGCCCCGGGCACCCCTTTGACCCGGCGTTCGCATTCGGCCCAAGTTTTGTGGCGCTTGGCCGTGTTGCCGACCAGGCTCAGGTAGGAATAAGCCGCAGGCTTGGGGGCTTGTTTTGGCTTAGGTGCCGGCAGCGCTCCGCCGTTTTCTGGCAAATCATAGATGGCCACCGAGTATTGAAGAAGGGGTCCTGAATAAAGGGCGGGCCTTTTTCCCAGGGCGAATTCGACGGCCAGTTCATCGGCGCGCTCGTTTCCGGGGACGCCTGAATGCCCGCGAACGTGGTTCCAGCTAATCGGGTTTTCTTTACCCCGTTTGGCGACTTCTCTGAAAAGCTCCTGCCAAAGGTCAGCGTTTTGAACGTCAGCGCCTTCTGCGGTTTTCCAGCCCCGGTTGCGCCATGCCCAGATCCACTGGGTGATTCCTTTGATGACGTAAACTGAATCGGTCCAAAGTGAGACAGGACCCGGTTCCTCGCGAACCAGGCGCAGGGCCTGAATCGTGGCCTGAAGCTCCATTTGGTTGTTGGTGGCGGGGACCTGTCGGCCCCCGATCTCGCGCACACGCCCGTCCAGCATGACGACAATGGCCCCCCAGCCGGCAGGGCCCGGGTTCCCGCGGCTGGCGCCGTCGGCGAAGATCAAAATGGATTGAAGCTCCGACATGATTGGGCTGTAGTCATGGCACCAAATCCCAGTCCTCGCAATTTTTTGACTTTTCCATGACACAGCCGTGACAGTCACAAGGGGCTCTCGGGGTAGTGTAAAGGGATATGTTTTTAGGCTCCCTGCGCGTGATGCATGTTTCTAAGCGCGCCCTGGCCGATGCAGATTTACCTGCGGTCTTGGGTCTGGTGGACGCCCTTTTTCCAGAAGCATTCCGATTGGACACTTGCCAGCGCCGCATCTGGATTTACCCGTCCTTTGCGGCGTCTTTGACGACAGCGCCTCGCGAAGTACCGGGAACGGAGCTTTTTTCAGGGGCGGAAGCCTATTCCTTTTTGCTTCGGGTCGCGACGGGACTGGAAAGCGAAGTGAAGGGCGAGACCGATATTTTTGGGCAACTCAAAGAGGCTTGGGCGCAGTTTGAACTTCAAGGTTCTGGACTGTTGGTCGCGCTGAGCCCTTGGATGCGAAAAGTGTTTGAAGACACAAAGGAGATTCGCTCGCTCCACCTTCAGAACGTGGGGACCGCAAGTTACGGAAGCCTGGTCAGGCGCGTCCTGCGCTCGTTTTCCGAATCCCCGCAAGGACCGATCCTGCTGGTCGGGGCGGGCCAGATTGCTCAGTCGATTGCGCCCTGGCTTTTGGATCAGGAACTTTGGATTTTGAATCGAACCCGCGATTCGGCCGACCGCTTGAAGTTTGAGCTTTTGGCAAAAGAACCCAAGGCCCGGATTCACGTGCTGGAAGCCGGTAGCGAGGCCCAGCTCGCTGCCTTTCAAAACGCGGCTCATGCGGTGATATGTGTCCCGGTCGATTCAGAGCGGGACGAAGCCCGGATTGAGGCTTGGGATCAGGCCGACCGCGCAAGTGCAGTGCCCCGAGCGGTCGTTCACTTAGGCGGAATGCGGGCGGCTTGCCCGGGCTGGACGCGGCTTTCGCGCTTTGTATGCTTGGATGAGCTTTTCGCTCTTCAAAAATCTCAAAACGACATCCGGACCGAGCAGGTGGACCGCGCCCTTCGGGCTTGTTCTGAGCGGGCTCGTCTTCGGGGTTTGGCCGGCTCTTCGGCCGGTTCGGCCACTTTGCCGCACGGTTGGGAAGACTTGGCCGTTTTCGCGGACGCTTCCGCAGGGTAAGACCACCACATGTCCAAGCGCACTGTTCTGAAGTTGGGAACCCGCCGCTCGCTTTTGGCCTGGGCACAGTCAGGACAAGTGGCAGCAGCGATTGAGAAAGCCAACCCTGGGCTCAAAGTCGAGCGCGTGGGGATTGATACCCGCGGCGATAAGATCCTGGATATTCCGCTTCAGAAGGTCGAAGGCAAAGAGTTCTTCGTCGCTGAAATCGACGATGCTTTGCGTTCCGGCGCGGTCGACTTGACCGTTCATAGTTTGAAAGACCTGAGCTTAGAGCGCCCAACGGAGTTTGTTTTGGCGGCGATGCCAGAACGCGCGAACTCGCGCGATGTGGCCATTTTTGCCCCGAACGTCTTGGAAAAGCTCAAGCGGGGCGAACGGCTCAAGATCGGAACTTCTTCTCCGAGACGACTCGAAAATCTTCCCTCGTTCCTCTCGAAAGCATTGCCGCGCTTCGGAAGCGGTAATTTACCGAAGCTTCAATTCGTTGAGATTCGCGGCAATGTGAACACTCGCTTGGGGCGCCTTCACGAAGCTGACACCAGTGATCGGCACTTGGATGGTGTGATCTTGGCGTTTGCGGGGCTGATCCGTCTTTGGGCGGACGAGGCAGCGCGCGCCGAGATGACGAAGCTTTTTCAAGGCGTTCGCTGGATGGTTTTGCCCTTGCGGGAAAACCCATCGGCGCCGGGGCAAGGCGCATTGGCGGTTGAGTGCCGAGCAGACGATGAGTTGGTTCGCGAGGCCCTAGCCAAGCTCGATCACCCTGCCACTCGATCGGCTGTGGCTACCGAGCGGGGCCTCCTGGCTGCTTGGGGTGGGGGATGCCATCAGCGGTTTGGCGCATCGAGCGTGGAAGCATCGGGCTTAGGTGCGCTTCTTTACATTCGGGGCGTGCGGCCTGACGGCGTGGCAGTCGATGAACTTCAGTGGAAAGCTCCGGCCGCCCCGGGGCGCGCTCTGCGCGCTTGGGACGGCTCGCTTTCGCGCGCGGGTGCTGCGGCGGCGGCGGTTGGCGCGGGCGGCGCGCAGGCCGGCGATAGCCCGAGTGTGGCGGCTTCGGCGCCGGCTCTGAGCTTGGCTTCCGGCGCGCCGGTGTTCGTCGCGCATTGGCGCGCTCTTTCGCCCGCGTGGGAGGCGCCACTTGCCGGGGCGCGCGTGTGGTGCTCGGGAACGGCCAGCTGGTACCGCTTGGCTGAACGCGGCGTTTGGGTGGAAGGCTGCGCAGAAGGTTTGGGCTTTGATGAAGCACTCCCCCAGCTGGCCGAGCCCGTGCTGGAGCTTCCCGGGCTCGAGCGCTGGACGGTGCTGACCCATCAGGAGGCGCTCGGCGAATGGCAGGGCCGAGTCGCGCAGGCGGTAGGAACTTACAGCGCGCCCGGGGAAGCAGCCGAGTACGCGCCCCAGGCCGTAGCCGAGCTGGAGAGCGCCGAGGCGGCGTGGTGGAGCAGCGGCTCGCAATTCACAGCGCTCGCCGCGAAGGCGCGGTCAGTGCGGGAGCATGCGTGCGGCCCAGGGCGCACCGCGCGGGTGCTGCGCGCCGCCGGCGTGGAACCTCGGATTTTTCCCAGTGTTGAGGAGTGGAGACAATGGCTCAAGACCGTTTGAAGTCTTCGGACGAAGTTTTCGGAAGCTGGAAGGGACGGGCGCTTCGTCGCTTGCGCCAGGACCGTTGGACGCGGGAACTCGTCCGCGAGCACCGAGTGGGGGTGGAGCAATTCATTCAACCGCTTTTTGCCGTGGAAGGTTTGAAGGAACGGGAAGTGATTCCCGGTTTGACCGGAACTTGGCGCGATACGCCCGAGAGTCTTTTCTCGCAGATCGATTCTGATCTCCAAAAAGGCGTCAGAAAATTTCTTCTCTTCGGTGTGCCGGGCTCAAAAGCCCTGAAGGATTTTGATCACGATTTCACCTCGCAAGTGATTTCAGGAATCAAACAACGCTTCGGTCGCGACCTTTGGCTATCTGTCGATGTGTGCTTGTGTTCTTCCACGACTCACGGTCAGTGCGGGGTCTTGAATCCCGAAGGCGATCACGTAGAGAACTCAGCAACCGTGGCAGAGCTGGCCCGCGCGGCAGCTCTGTACGCAGAAGCAGGCGCAGACTGCGTGGCGCCTTCTGACATGATGGATGGCCGTGTGGCTGCCATTCGTGCAGCACTAAACAAAGCCGGCCGAGAGCAGACTCTTTTGATGAGTTACTCCGCGAAGTTTCACTCGCGCTTTTACGGACCTTTCCGCGTGGCCGCGGATTCGGCTCCGAAAGGGCAGATTTCGAAACTGAAAGATCGAGCCACTTATCAAATCGATCCGAGTCGTCCGAAAGACGCTTATTTGGCGTCGCTTCGAGATGCCGAAGAAGGCGCCGACATTCTGATGGTGAAGCCCGGAATGCCTTACTTGGATGTGCTCGCTGAACTCAGTCAGGCCATTCCGCTTCCTTGGGCTGTTTACGAAGTGAGCGGTGAATACGCTGCGATTGAGCTCATGGCTGAAAAGGGCCTTGTGGCGCGCGAAGCGGCGCACGTGGAAGCTTGGACTGGCTTCGTGCGCGCCGGAGCATCGATGATCATTTCTTACGGATCGCGCTACTCGCGGGATTGGATCGAAAAGGTGACCTCATGAAAACTGAAAAATCAGAAGCGCTCTTTGCCCGTGCTAAAAAAGTTGCTCCCGGAGGAGTCCATTCCCCGGTGCGCGGATTTCGAGGTGTGGGCGGTACCCCACGCTTCATCGAGAGTGCGCAGGGTTCTGAGCTTTTGGATGTCGACGGCAATCGCTACATCGATTTCTGCATGTCCTGGGGTCCCCTAATCTTTGGCCACCAAGATGGCGACGTGGCCGAAGCAGTGAAATCGGCCATGACGCGCGGCTGGACCTACGGAGCTGCCGAGCCTTACTCGCTTGAGTTGGCCGAACTCATGACGTCCCACATCCCTTGGGTCGAGAAAGTTCGATTCGTGAACTCGGGCACGGAAGCCGTCATGTCGGCTCTCCGTGTGGCGCGAGCCGCAACGGGGCGCCACAAAGTGGTGAAGTTTGATGGCTGTTATCACGGCCACTTGGATTCGCTTTTGGTTCGCGCAGGTTCGGGCCTAGCCGAAATGGCTTCGCCCGACAGTGCAGGGGTTCCTCCGCACGTGGCTGCCGACACGTTGGTGGTGCCGCTCAACGATCTCGATGCTTTCCGAAAGGTGATGGACGAGCACGGGCACGAAGTCTGTGTCGTTGCGATCGAGCCGCTGCCTGCGAACAACGGACTGCTCATGCAAACGGGTGAGTTCCTCTGTGAAATGGCATCGATCACCCGCAAGCACGGCGCACTTCTTCTTTTTGATGAAGTGATCTCGGGCTTCCGTGTGGCTTTTGGCGGGATGGCAGAACTCACCCAGATCAAGCCGGACCTGGTCTGCTACGGCAAGATCATCGGGGGCGGCTTCCCGGTTGGGGCTTACGGCGGACGCGCCGATTTGATGGATCTCGTGGCTCCTGCTGGCCCGGTTTATCAGGCAGGGACTTTGTCTGGAAACCCGGTGGCGATGACTGCTGGGATTGCCACTTTAAAGAAGCTTCTTCGAGAAAACCCTTACGCTCGCTTGGAAGAGAAGACGCGAGTGTTTGCTGAGCGCGTCCAGAAGGCCGCTCAGAAGTCAGCGCCTTTCCCGGTCCAGGTTCAGCGCTTTTCCTCGCTGATGTGGACGGTGATGGGTGCTCCTCAATCTCGCGATGGACTGGCTCGCTCACTGCCTGAAATTCCGGAAGAGCAAAAAGCCCGTTTCGCGAAGCTCTTTCACGCGCTTCTGGCCCAGGGAGTTTATCTCGCTCCGAGCGGCTTCGAAGTTTCTTTCCTATCCACCGTTCACACGGATGAGCAACTGGACCGTGTGATCGCAGCGATCGAGGGGGCTCGCTACGAATGAGTTCGGCCGGCGCACTTTCACGTCTACCGGGCATCCGCGTAAGAAGGTTAGTGTTCCTTCAAGCGCTGTGGCTTGCATCGCTCATCGCTTTGATGGGTTGGTGGGGGACGCTCGCGCTTCGGCAGGCCGATCGCATTCGTGAGTTGGAAGCTCGGGTCGAGCAAGTGGAAGTGACCTCGACGCCCACGGCTCCCACGCAATTTGCTCGGACTCAGCGCATGCTGATTTGGGAGGGTGGTTTTTTTCTTGGGCTATTGCTTTTGGCTTCAGGAAGTCTTTGGGCATTAGCGCGCCGGGATCGAAATCGACAGAAGGGCCTCCAGGCCTTCTTTGCTTCGGTGACCCACGAACTTCGCACTCCGCTGACCAGCATTCGGCTTCAGGCGGAATCTTTGGCTGAACTGATGGAGCCCAGGCAGCACGAAGATGAATTAAATTTGGTGAAACGCCTCTTAGAGGACGTTCAGCGTTTGGAAGCCCAGGTCGAGCGCACATTGGAGCTTTCACGTTTAGAGGGCGGCGGTGGACTGCAGGTCAAACCCATCGGTCCCGCGATGTGGATTTCACGGAACTTGGGACACTGGAGTCGCCCGTACGGAGACCGCCTTCAAGCATCGGCTTGGATTCCCGATGACCTTCGAATTTTTGCGGACCCGATCGCTTTGCAGGTGATCTTTCGGAACTTGATGGAGAACGCATCTCGACACTCCGGAAAAGAGCCCGTGAAAGTTCAAATCACCGTAAAAGTCCTTCCCAAGAACAAAGCGCAAATCTTGTTCTATGACGACGGGCCGGGTGGAGCGGGCGGAAATGCCGTCGGACAGCCTTTCGTTAAGGGAGCGCAGTCTCAAGGAGCCGGAATCGGCCTTTATCTGGTGCGCGCTTTGATGGAGCGCATGGGTGGCCGGGTCGAATTCAAAGGCGGCCCAGGATTTCCGGTCGAGCTGGAATTTCAGCAGGCTCCCCAGGAAAAGCGCGGAGAGCTCCATGGCTGAGAGAATTCTCCTCGTCGAGGACGAAAGAAACGTGGGGAGTACGCTTCAGGAGCGCTTGAGCCGAGAAGGTTATCAGGTGGTTTGGGCGAAGACTTGCGAAGAAGCCCGGATGCAATTGAATGCCGAGCGCTTTCAGATGGTGGTCTTAGACGTAGGCCTTCCGGATGGAAGTGGTTTTGAAGTGGCGCGTGAGCTTCGTCAGAAAGACCGCGCGACAGCGCTTCTTTTTTTGACGGCTTACGGAACCCCGGAAGACCGCGTCCATGGCCTGGAGCTGGGCGCTGAAGATTATGTGGTGAAGCCTTTTCACCTCAAAGAGCTGGTTCTACGGATTCAAAACGGCTTGAAGCGAAGTCGCTTAGCGGCCTCTGACATTCCTGCAGTGGGTGTAACTGTGGGGCAGGCCGTGTTTTACTTTGCAGGCTTTGAGGTGGAAGTCGCAGGAGGCCGGCAGAAGCTTGGGACGAAAGAGTGCCGCTTGATGCGCCTTCTGGTCGAGCGCTGGGGCAAAGTCGTGAGTCGCGATGAGATCTTGAATCAGGTCTGGTCCGAGAACGAGTACCCGACGGCTCGGACGGTCGATAATTTTATTTTGAAACTCAGGCGCTGGGTCGAGCTGGATCCCGAGAATCCAAAGCTGATTCGAAGCGTTCGAGGCATTGGTTACCAGTTGGTTTCAGCTGAAGAAGCGAAGTCGGGCGAGAAAGAGAGTAGTTCATGAGAAATCGGTTTCAGACGACTTTGCGACTGGAGAATCAAGGACGCCCACCGGTCTGGTTCATGCGCCAGGCAGGCCGCTACCACTCGCACTATCAGGGCATGAAAAAGCGCTACTCCTTCATCGATCTTTGCAAAGTGCCGGAAGCGGCCTGCGAGACGACGATGGGGCCTATCGATGACTTCGATTTTGATGCCGCTATTTTATTCTCAGACCTTCTTTTCCCGCTCGAAGCTTTGGGGATGGGCCTTCGGTATGTTCCTGGTCCCAAGCTCGATTTTCACGTGCGGACAAAATCTGATTTGTCGCGTTTGAGCAGCGAGGGTGTCGGGCTTTTGCCGAAACTCGAATTTCAGGCGCAGGCGCTTCAGAAAATTCGGCGAGCCTTGCCTGAAGACAAGGGGCTTCTGGGTTTCGTCGGGGGCCCTCTCACTTTGTTTTATTACGCGGCTGTCGGGAGTCATCAGGGCGGGAATTTGGCAGAAGCCCGCAAGGGCCTGGATGACGGACGCTGGGAAGGCTTCTGTGATCGCCTGCTCGATCTTCTGGCTCATAATATGGCCCTGCAAGCGCGGAACGGGGTCGACACGATTGCTGTAATGGACACTTGCGCGGGCGATGTGGAACCCGATGCTTATGCGCATCACGTAGTTCCCGTTCTTCAGGACCTTTTTGCTCGTTACCGAGCCCTTTGTCCGGATGTGCCGATCACTTACTACTCCAAAGGAACGGACTCACGTTGGTGGGACTCTTTGAAAGATCTTCCCATCGCCGCCATCGGCGTGGACTGGAATACCGACATCGTGCAGGTGCTGAAACGCTACGGCGGGCGTTGGGCGATTCAGGGCAACTTTGATCCGAGTGACTTGTTCCTGCCGCTAGAGAAACTAGAACCCAAGCTCAGGCATTGGATGGAGCGAGTGAAGCGCGAAGTGCCACTCAGTCTTCGTCAGGGCTGGGTTTGCGGCTTAGGCCACGGTGTGCTTCAGCATACGCCTGAGGCCAGTGTTCGGCTGTTTTTGCGTCTTCAGAAGGAGATTTTCGGGGAATGAAAAATCACAGCGAACTTCTGAAGAAGTACAACGTTCCGGGTCCCCGCTACACCAGTTACCCCACAGTCCCCTACTGGGAGCGTAACCCCTCTGCTGAAGAGTGGATCTCAAGCATTGACCAAGCGCTTACCGACGGGGAAGCCCGAGGAATCGGGGCAGCGCTCTATATTCACATCCCCTTTTGCGAAAGCCTTTGCACTTATTGCGGCTGCAATACGCGCATCACTCGCAATCACTCGGTCGGACGCCCGTATGTGAAGACCGTCCTTCAGGAGTGGAAGCTTTACTTAGAGCGCTTGGGGCGAGATCGCTTGGACGGGGTCCCCGTCACCGAGATTCACTTGGGCGGTGGAACGCCGACTTTCCTCACGCCAGACGAACTTCGCGAGCTCATGGAAGGTATTTTGGAGAAGTGCCGAATTCTTCCAGGCGCTGAGTTTTCCATGGAAGCCGATCCTCGGGTGACCCGCCGTGACCACCTGGAGGTTTTGGCCAGTTTAGGTTTTCGGCGCTTAAGCCTAGGGATTCAAGATTTTGATCCTCGGGTTCAGGACGTCGTTCACCGGATTCAGAGTGAAGATCAAGTGCGCGAAGTGACCGAAATGGCGCGCGAACTGGGCTACACTTCCATCAATTACGATCTCATTTACGGATTACCCTTTCAGACTCTGGACAGCATTCGTGAAACCATCGATGCCGTCCGGCGCCTCAGGCCCGACCGGATTGCTTTCTACGCTTACGCCCACGTGCCTTGGATTAAGCCCTCGCAGCGTCGCTTCACCGAGGCTGACCTTCCGGCAGGCGATGAAAAGCGGGCGCTCTACGAACTAGGCCGCACCATGTTGGAAGATTCCGGCTACCGAGAAGTCGGAATGGACCATTTCTCGCTTGAGTCGGACTCGCTTTGGAAAGCGGCCAAAGAAGGCAGCCTTCACCGCAATTTCATGGGCTATACGGCCCGCCAAGTGGCGCCTTTGATTGGACTGGGCGTCTCAGCCATTGGGGATTCGTGGACGATTTTCTCTCAGAACGAAAAGCTTCTGGAAACCTACCAAGCGCGTGTTGAGAAGGGTGAACTTCCGCTTCTTCGTGGCCACGTGCTGAATCAGGAAGATCTGGTCATTCGTCAACACGTACTGAACTTGATGTGCCGAATGGGAACCGCTTGGGGCGATCAACCGGCTTACACCGAGTACTTAGAAAGCGTTGCACCTCGCTTAGAGGAATTGGTCCGCGACGGCTTAGTTGAAGCCGATCGTTTCCGAGTGACGGTGAAGGAAGAGGGCCGAGCTTATTTGCGGAATATCTGCATGGCTTTTGATGCCCGTCTGACCCGTCAGGCGCCGCAAACTCAGCTTTTCTCGAAGACCATTTAAGAAACGAGAAGAACTGATGATCGGAGCTTTAGACAGGCGACATCGAGAAGTAACGGTGATCGGCGCTGGCATTGCTGGCTTGATTGCCGCTTATCGCTTAGACCGACTCGGTTTTGAGGTCACGCTTTTGGATTCAGCCCAACGAGCGGGCGGTGTGATTCAGACCTACGTCACACCCTTTGGGCCTGCTGAGGCTGCCGTTCACTCAGTTTTAGCAAGCCCTGCGGTCGTCGATTTTTTCGAGGACCTCGGGGTTCCGGTGGTGGGGGTAGATCCTGCCTCGCGTGCTCGGTTCATTTGGCGCAACGGAAAGATGCGAAAAATGCCGCTTGGACCCTGGGAAGCCATCGGTGCAGGCGCGCGCGCTTTCTTTCGAAAGGCGCCCGAGGCCTCTCCCAGTGGTCTTGGGAGCGAGTCGGCAACACTCGAAGAGTTTGCGCTTCATCACCTCGGAAAAGCGGCCCTTGATTATGGTCTCAATCCGTTTTTGCGCGGCATTTACGCAGCGAGACCGTCTGAGATTTCACTTCGTGCAGCTTTTCCAGGCCTTGAAGTTTCGCCTGGGCGCACGTTTGCAAGCGAGATGCGTCAGAAGAGGAGCACTCGCCGTGGCCCGCGTCCCTTGATGGTCACCGCTCGAGATGGAATGGAGAGCTTGGTTCGAGCGCTCGAGAAGCGCTTGCGTGAGCGCCTTGGCTCCCGTTTTCAAGTCGGTGTGCGATTGGATCAGCTTCCCGATGCTCCCAACGTCGTGGTGTGTACTCCTGCGGGACGCGCAGCCGCTTTGTTGGCTTCCCCATCCCCCGACGCAGCTCGCGCACTCGAAGCGGTTCAGTATGCTCCGCTCGTGAGTGTCACCGCTTTTGCGCGATCTGAGAAATTCCTCCAGGGTGCTCCTCGAGGCGTGGGCGTCTTGGTGCCAGAGAATCAAAGGGACCGGAAGTGCCTAGGGATTCTTTTTAACTCGAGCGCGTTTCCGGGTCGTGTCAGTTCACCCGATCTTTCTTCATTCACCGTGATGCTCGGAGGGAGTTCCGCTCCCGAGTGGGCTCAAAAAAGTGAAGATGAGATTCGCGAAACCGTCACGGCTGAGCTTCAAGCCATGCTGGGCCTTCAGTGCCAGCCCGAGTACCAACAGGTAACCTGCTGGGAGCGTGCGATTCCGGTCTACGCGCCGTCTTTGTTGTCCGTGTGGAAGGCTTTGCGCGCGACGCTTGGTCAGCGTCCGGGCCGGGTGCTTTTCGGAAATTACACGGGCCAAGTCAGCGTTCGAGGATTGATCGAAACGCCTTGGATTTGAAAATCACGCTCCTTCAAAAGCAAACCGGGCACCTCCCAGTGGAAGATGCCCGGTCTCAGTGCTTTTTCTTGGAGTCGCTGAATTAGCGGTACAAGAACATCAGAGTGTCCAACCAGCCCGTGTCGCCATGGAATCTCATGGCGCGGTACTTGTCGTCGTAGGCGTTCAGACTGTAGCTGGAATCAGGCAGCCAGATCGAAACGCCGTGGGACAAGCGGTAGGATTGGCTCGTCTTGTTGGTCAGGATGAACTTCGCGGCTGCATCACGAACTGCGGTGATCGCGTTGCGGTCCAGTCCTTTGATCGATTTGCGCTCGAGCTGATCGATGAAGTCGATCAAATCGCCGTAATCCGCGTAGGCGTAGCTTTGCGTGTCGCGAAGAGCGAGCATCGCTTTGCCTGCTTCGGTCGGTGCCAAGGTCATCAGGTTGATTCCCAGATCGCGGATCGCAGCGTTCAAGGCGCCTTGAGCCGTGAGATTATAGGAAGAGAACGTGATGCCGTTTGAAGAGCCTTGGCTGCCGCCCGAGTACGATTTCACGTAAGCGTCGGTCAGCATCGAAGCCACTTGAGCGGGAGTTGCCGTTTGGTCTTTGCTCCAAGCGGTCAGGAGGTCGTCATACGGCCAGCCGTCGCCCGGCTCGGTTTCTTGCGAACCCATGAACACGTCGACGGAGTCCTTCATCTCGTTGGAAACTTCAGCCATGGCCATCAGGCAGGCGTCCGATCCGTAGAGATCCACTTTACGACCCAGCGACTGCGAGATAGCCGCCATCGCCTGACCGAGTTGAGGAGTGGTGATGAAGTTTCCGCTGATATCGTCCCAGCTGATGTCGCTCGGAGTGATTCCGGCAGCGAGAGCGCGCTTGGAGGTGCGGTGCCAGCCACCGCCATGGTTCCAGACGTCCACGAAGTAGCGCTTGGCGGGATAATTTTTGATGCCCCACTGAACGAACTCGACGAGGTTTTTCCAGTCACCCATGTCGACCGTTCCCATGTCCTGAAGGACAGGAGAATTGACGACGCTGGTGTTCGTGTCTTTCTTCACGTACACGCGCTTCACTTGGCGGGTCGAGAGGCTGGCCCATTGGACCACCACGTTGATCTGGTCCGTGCTTCCCACGCGCTCCATTTCATTGATGTCCTCGGCGCCGAAGCGGTCGAGATTGTTGTTCCCGTTCAGGAAGACGAGCATCGTCCATTCCTTCACAGGCTTGATTGAGGTATCGGCAAAAGACAGAGCTGGCGAAGCCAGACCTGCAAGAGCCACGAGAGCAAGGAACGGCGCGAACGGACGCATGGGATCTCCTCCTTGAGATGGGAGCGAACGTTTTCACTTCAGGGGTCAGATCAGAATAGCTGATCGCTTCCCAGTGACAAACGGCGCTTTTTTTGCCGGGTGCGAGTTTCTCGCGAGTCAGTCCAATTGTCGGACTCACTCGCGAGAAATCTCCGGAAACAGAGGTCAGAGTTTTGACGAACTCAGAACTCGGCTCACCGCGGGGATGTCCTTGTTCACGAGAGCAAGAAATCCGCCATGATTCCCTGAAGCATCTTCACACACCAAGGAGATGTTCCCGACGCGAGTGCCGGAAGAGTAGAAACGGAAGGTGGCCACCGTTTCTTTGCAGCCCAATTGAGCTGGGACAAAGACCCCGAAAGCGCCGTTGCCGAAGTAGACGGCCACATCCGAGAATCGCGCGGGCAACTGAAGAGCCAGGCCGGGAAGGGCGCCGGCTGCAACTCCCGGAAGAGGGCGGCCACCCGGAAGAGTGGTGGGATCAAAGAGCGAGCCACCGCTCGCATTCAAGACGTCGCTTGCTGCCAAGGCGACGACCAGCAAAGTTCCGTTACTTTGAAAGTCCGGTCCGATCTCGGCATAGCTGTTAGGCAAGCGACGAGCATCAAGTGGGTAGCGGCCGCCGGCATCGAGCGGGATCGAAGGAAAGGCGACCGAGAGAAGGAAATAGCCGTCTACGAAGCTTGAAGAATATTTCACGCCCGGAATGGGAGGGTTCTTCGAGCTACCTTTTCCGCAGCCGCTCAGGCCTAAGGCCAGGCAGCTCAGGGATACGAGGACGAACTTCTTCATGGATCGGAATCGATTGTGTGCTTTGGACATGGAAATCACTTCTCCTGCAGGTTTGAATTTCCACCGGATACGGGAAGCAGGATCAGGATGCCGGAGCCCTCTCCGTTTGCGCCGGGTGGAACGGCGTGGCCTTTGCCAATGCGGTTTCCGCGCTCGTCTTCGATGTTGATCGAGCGCAGGAAAGTGAGAAAAAGCCCACTCGCCGTGCGAAGCGGGATGGGAAGGAAAAACCCGACGACGTCCGCTCCCAAATAGAGAGTCAGGTCGAGGCCGGTGACCCGCTCGGTAGTGCGCGGAAGGACGCCGCCCGAGATTCCAGGCAAGGCTCGACCGTCGGGGAGGCCGCCTCGGGGGAGTCCCGCGCTCGCGTTTCCGGCCAGTCCTGCCAAGGGCAGAGTGAGCTGAAAGAGCGTGCCGGAGCCTTGCAGGTTGGGGGCGCAGCCGAGAGTGGCGCCCGCGAGGCCGGGGATCGGGAGGCTCGCGCATCCGTCGAGATTCAGCGAAGTCGCCAAGAAGCTGACGCTCAAGTGGCCGGCGCGGGCTTGGGCGCGGAAGTGCTCGAGCCCAGGCACGCGCTTACCTGCGCCGCAGCCTGAAAGAGCAATTCCGAGCATCATGAACAAACTCCACCGTCCCAAACTTGACCCCCTATTGTTAAGGCACCTTCATAATTACAGACGGCGTATGACGCATCAAGTCAAAAATAGAAAATTAAATAATCCTTGGAAAAGCAGGGGCTTCAGACTGCCTGCCCTCAAAGTACGCCTTGAGTTTCAGACGGGGACATCCCGGGGCTTCCAGAAAGTGCCTGACCGAGGTGAGCTCCTCTCTTCTTCGAACGCTTTGCCCCAAGGTCCAGTTCATCAATGAGAAGTCCTCACTGGCCCACAGGACCAGTGCTTGGGCCTTTTCGTTGGGGTCCCGTGCCACGCGGCCAATCATCTGAGCCAGACTCAGAAGCGACGGGGGCGTTTGCCAGAGAACCACCCACCTGAGGTGCGACTGATCCATTCCCATCCCAAAGGCGGAAGTGGCGATCAGGACCGCGCGACTGTCCGTGCGGATTCTGGCCTCGAGAGCTCGCCTTTCTTCTGCGCTGTGGCCTGCGTGATAGATCAGCGGGGTCAATCCTCGCGCTCTCAGGATTTTTTCCAATCGGTAAGTCGACTCGCGCGTCAGAGTAAAAATAATTCCGGCGCGGTTTGCTTCGTTCTGCGCCAAAAACTTCACCAAAGCTTCGGCTCGCTCGGGCCACCGAACGCGTCTCAATTCCAGCTGAAGCTGCGGGGGCAACTCGAATGAGCCGATCTCGCGAACGGGCGCGGGGAGGCGCTCCTTCAACTCCTGCCTAGCAGAGGGGGGCAAAGTGGCGGTGAGCCAAAGGCTTCTTTGAATGCGTCCTGCTGAATCGCGGATCAGTTCAGGCAAGAGCTGAAAGCTAGGACGAAAGTGCTCACCCCAGTCCCAAAGGCAGTGGCACTCATCGACTACGAGAAAATCCGGACGCCAGGTTTTGAGGGTGGCTTGCACTTTTTGAGTGAGGAGGCTCTCCGGACTCAGAATCCAAACCTGCGACTCCCCGTCGGGCCGTTCGCTCTCGCCTCCAATCCCGAGAGCTGTTCTCAGGCCTGCTGCCCGAAGTCTCTGCGCTTGCTGGCGGGCCAGCGCCACCAGAGGCGAAACTAAAAGCATACGCCGGCCTAGTGCAGCCGCAGCACGCTCATAGATCAGGCTTTTTCCAGCTCCGGTGTGAGCCACCGCAATGAGGTGGCCGGGAGCTTCGAGCGCTGAAAGGGCTTCCTTTTGGAACGGGCGAAGCGTGAAGGATCTCGAGTCGATCGACATATCCAAGCGCACGCCTGTGCTTGGACTGTGCCAATCTCAGCGACTATTCCTTTACGCCCCCTGGGATTGGGCTTGGACCGCTTCCCCGAGTGCGCAGGTAAATTAGGCCACCCACAGCGCCGATCGCAAACGCCATCAGAGCGTTTAGGCTAAACACATCGCCGCCGCGCTGACTTCCTAGGAACCCAAACAAGAAAGCAAAAGCCGCATGCCCGGTGCCGACTCCAGCTGGAAATACGGGAACCGCCGTCACCAGAAGGCCTAGGGGAACTACGACGAAAACGGAAAGAGGCGAAAGAGTGGAATCGCCCAGGGCGAGTGTGAATAAAAGGCAGGCCGTACTCATCAGGAGTTGAATCAAGATGGAGACCGCCAAGGACCTCGCCACCACCCAGCGATGCTCACGGTAGGTGCGAACGCCTAGGTAGGTTCTTTCCAGAGCGCCGAGCTTTTCAAAGCGACCGCTCAGCTTTTCGAGGAGCCTTAAAAGCAGATCGTGTTCGGGCCGAACGCCGAAAAGGTAAGCGTAAAAGGCGATAAATCCGAAAGCTCCCAAAATGACGGGAACCCGAATGACGCGCAAAAGTGGAGAACCCGCCAAAGCTCCTAGGTCGAGTGTCAGTGCAGAAGCCGCAACAATCAGAAGCGCCGAAAGACCCACGACTCGGTCAAAGAGGATGCTCCCAAATGCTTTGGCTCGAACTCCAGGAGCTTCGCGCGCGACGTAAAACGCTTTCACGAAATCTCCGGAAACTGCCCCAGGAAGCGCGACGTTAAAGAAACTTCCCACCAGGCTCAGGCGCAGCGTCTGGCCGAAGGGTAGATCAATCCCTTGAGCCTTCAGTAACCACTGCCAGCGAAGGGGGCCCAAAAGTGTTGAAACGGTAATAGCGAGCACCGCAAGCGCCATGGTTTCTTTCTGAAGAAACGCGCTTCGAGTGGCCTCTAAAGAAAGCAGGCCCTTCGAGGCAAGGAACGCAAGAAGCGCCGAGAAAAGCGCAAACTTGAGAAAGAGGATGAGCGCTTTTTTCATTGAGCGCCTTGGGTCAGGAAGTTCGAGAAAATCTTTGCTCCCACCTCGGCGGTGAAAAGCTTGTCGCCTGAGTCGGCATTCAAAAGCTTCTTGGGCTCGCCTTGGAGGCGCTTATTTCTGAGTTCCACATTGGCCTCATGAAGCGTCTTTTCAGGATGAAACTGAATTCCCCAAATGGGCTTTCCTGAAACGGCAAACGCTTGAACTTGGCAAATTTCAGAATAAGCCAAGCGCTTCATTCCGGGCGCGAGTTCACAAACTTCATCGTAATGAGACGAATACGAATGGAAGGTGCGGGGAAGGCCCGAGAAAAGCGGATCGGTCTCGGAAACTTGAATCTCGGTCCAACCGAACTCGGGCTCAGCCGCTCGTCGCACAGCAGACTTTCCGCCCAAAGTGCGTGCAATCATTTGGTGGCCGTAGCAGACGCCCAAGACCGGTGTCCCGCGGTCGACCCAAAGATTGAGCGCCGCTTGCAAGCGCTCGATCCACGGGGCGTCGTCGTTGGCCGAAGTGACCGAGCCCGAGACAATCACGCGGTCGTAGTGGGTGAGGCGCGTGGGCAGATCTTCCTGAGGCGCGCGTCTCACTTCCACGGTGGCGCCGGGCACAGCGGCTGCAAATCGCGCTAAGTCTTGAGCGCCCCAATAGGGCTTCCGAATATTGTTATCGACGACCAGAATCCGCATCGGGGATCTTTCCTTTGGAGTCGTAAAAATAAGCGTATTTCAAAAACATGCTGTGAGCTGCATTCACCGAGATGATGAAGCCGGCCATGCCGTCGAGGAAACCCCGTTTGAGCAGGTAGGTTTCAATGAACTTACCCCAAGGCTTCAAAAGAAGCTTCACGAGCGAGGCCGGAGCCCCCTGCTTCAGAAGGTCTTGGTAACCGAGTCGTGAAAATTTGAGATTCGTTCGGATCTGATCTTCGATGCAGCCAAACGTGTAGTGAAGGAGCGGGTGATCGAGCGTGCCGACCGGGCCTTCGACCCGCCATTCCTCATGGACTTTGGGTTCGGTCCACCGAGAGCGGCTTTTCCGCGCGAGTCGCACCAAATGATTCGGATACCAGCCGCCATGAAGAATCCAGCGGCCCAGGTACCAGGTTTTTCGGGGCAACCGGAAGGCATCTAGGCCCTGATTCTTCGCTTGTTCCAGCGTGGCTTCGATTTCAGCCCGCAGGGCTGGGCTCACTTCTTCGTCGGCGTCGAGATTCAGAACCCAGTCATGGGTGGCTTGATCTTGAGCGAAATTCTTTTGCTGGCCGTAACCCTCCCAGGCGCGCGAAAACACGCGGGCCCCGGCCAAGCGAGCGATCTCGCACGTTCGGTCGGTCGATCCGGAATCGATGACGACAATTTCGTCCGCCCACGCGACGCTAGCGAGCGCCCGCGGGAGGTTGGCCTCTTCATTCAGGGTGATCAGAGTGACCGTCAGTGCCGGACGTGCCATGGAAGGTTTTGGACTAGCACAGAAACCACTTTTCTGGGAACAATCCCGGACCATGAGAATTGCAGTCATTGGAACAGGTTACGTCGGTCTGGTCGCTGGGGCGTGCTTCGCCGATACGGGTAACCAAGTGTACTGCGTGGATATTGATCCCAATAAAGTCGACTCTTTGAAGCGCGGGGAAATCCCGATCTTTGAGCCGGGCCTGGACACTTTGGTGAGGCGCGGGATTCAAGAGGGGCGCCTCAAATTCACCACCTCGACCCCCGAAGCGGTGCAGGCCTGCGAGATTGTTTTCGTCGCGGTCGGCACTCCGTCGCTCCCTTCGGGTGAGCCTGACTTACGTTATTTGCAAACCGCCGCCGAAGAGATCGGCAGCTCCATGCCCGGGCCAAGGATTGTGGTGAACAAGTCCACGGTCCCGGTCGGATCGCACCGCTGGGTCACGGAGTGGATTCAAGCCCACACGAACTATCCGGTTGAAGTGGTTTCAAATCCTGAATTTCTGAAGGAAGGTTCGGCTGTCGATGATTTCCTTCGTCCCGACCGGGTGGTCATCGGGACGGAAAAGCAGGAAGTTTACGAAAAAATGGCGGCGCTTTATGCCCCCTTTGTTCGCCAGGGCAATCCAGTCCTTTGGATGGATCCGACTTCCGCGGAAGTAACGAAGTACGCTTGTAACTCTTTCTTAGCGACGCGCATTTCCTTCATGAACGAGATGGCACGCCTTTGCGAAAAAGTAGGCGCCGACGTCGAAGAAGTACGCCGTGGAATGAGCACGGACGTTCGAATTGGAAAGCACTTCTTGTATGCCGGCGTAGGTTACGGTGGATCGTGTTTTCCGAAAGACGTTCAGGCCCTTCTCAGCACTTCGCGGCGCGAAGGCGTTCGCCTAGGCGTGATCGAAGCGGCGGAAGAAGCTAACGTGCTTCAAAAGCGATATCTGGTGGACCGAATTCGTGCCCGCTTGGGCAAGAATCTGAACGGGAAATTGTTCGGGGTTTGGGGGCTAGCCTTTAAGCCCAATACCGACGACATGCGAGAAGCGCCTGCCCTGACTATCATTGATGAGCTGCTTCTTTCGGGCGCCAAAGTTCGCGTTTTTGATCCGGTAGCGATGCCCAATGCTCGAAAAATTTTGGGTCAGCGGGTCGAGTTCTGTCAGAACGCTTTGGATGCGGCCGATGGGGTGGACGCTTTGATTTTGGCTACCGAGTGGAACGAGTTTCGTCACATTGATTTCGAAGCGCTGAAAAAGCGCATGAAATCGCCGGTGATTTATGATGGCAGGAACCTCTGGAACCCGGAGGAAATCCGGGAACTCGGGTTCGAGTACTCAGGCATCGGAAGGCCTTAATTGAGCCCGCGTTCGCAGCGAACTCGACCCGTGCGCTGAACTGCCTCGAGGAGTGAGTCATTCGAGGGCGTGAAAGCGCGCCGCGGGTGCCACACGTGGTACTGAAGCGCGAATCCCTTCATGGACTGAATGCGAAGGCCGTAGTTTTTGAGCCGAAGTTCCAGGTCCGTGTCTTCTCGCCCGTAGCCCTCATAGGCTTCGTCAAAGCCGTTGAGCTCTTCGAGGATTTTTCGAGGGACCGAGTAATTGCAGCCCTTCAAATCCACGATTCGCTCCATACCGAGAGCGCGCCTGAGCCAAGGGGTTTCTACTCGGATGGTGCGCTGTAAGTGCTCGCTGTCATTCGTCAGCGTGCTCCAGATCAGGCGCGGTTGCGGCCAATCGAAAAAGCCCTGGGAAACGAACTGCGGAGTGAGCCACTCGCTGATCTTCGGGCCGAGTTCCATTCGGCGTCCGGCTAAGTAAAAGCCCGCACGCTGCTTTTCCACATGGTCGCGAATGAAGTGGCGATGGGGAACGCAGTCGCCGTCGAGAAAAACGCTGATCTCGCCTGATGCGTTTCGCAGGGCCTCATTCAGGATTCGGCACTTTCGGAAGCCCTTTTGTTCTTGCCAGAAGTGGCGAGTGGGAAGGCCAGAGTTCTTTGCGAATGTTTCGATGATTTTGCGAGTCTCCTCGCCCGAACCGTCGTCGCAAATCAGCACTTCGAAATCGCGAAAGCTCTGGCGCGCTACGCCCGCAAGGACCAGCTCCAGGTGCTTGGGCATCTCGTAGGTGCTGAGAAAAAGCGAGGCTTTGGGCTGGGAGGAAATCGTCATCTCACTTCAGCTCCCGGTAGCTGCGGTATTCAAAAAACCGTCGCCCGGTCCATCGTTCGACTAGGTCCAAGATGATTTTCTTCGCGTCTTTCCAAGACCACTCCAAAGGCGAGTTCTCGAGATCCCAGTTCCAGTTCTTGGCGCGGATTCGCTCGTCCATCACACCGGGGTGGCTATGGCGAAAGCGCTGAAGGCCCCAGATTTTTTTGTAACGGTAGTTATCGCCCGAATGCGGCGTCCCTTCGGCGACTTGTTTTGAGTTCGGGTCACCGTGATAAAGCGTGTCCATGAAGAAGGTCTTGGCCTTCATGGCGTCGGGCGTCCTGACCCAGCCGTAGTGGAAAATGCGCGCCCCTGCTTCGAGAACTCGCGGCTTTGAGCCATCGGGCATGCGGAAACTTTGAGCGTCCCCGATGCTCCTGGCGCCCGAACCGCGGCGAATGGCGCGCACTTCGCGGCGATAAGCGCTTCGCGTGAATTGAACGACATCGTAGGAGCCGTAGAAATGAAGGTAATCGAAAACCAAGCCGTCCACGACCGGGTGCGGGTGCACTTGTGAGATCGCGCGGCGAAGGTTGGATAGGTCCTCATGGTGAAGGACTTCATCGGCCTGAAGATAAACACACCAATCGCCCGTGCACTGGTCGAGCGCTAGGTTGGTCTGCTCGGCCAGAATCTGGCCCCCCTTCTTCTTCTCGGGGTCATTCAAAGGCCAATCGCTTTCAAAGATTTTCACCTTTGAGTCGCCACCGTGAAGGATCGAAAAGCGCTTCACTTGTTGAAGCGTATCGTCGTCGCCGCGGCCGACGTTCACCACGAGTTCGTCGACTAGCGGCATCAGGGACGCCATGGATTCCAAATACGGATAGTCGAAACGCGTTCCGTTTCGAACCAACGTGAAGCCCGAAATTTTCGGGCGGACCGCTTCAGGGGCTTGATTTTGAGCCATTTCAGGCCGGAATCTAGCCTACTCGCGCTGGTACTGCCAGATTTTCACGTGCCGGACGGCCCTAGAAACGCCTTCCAGGATCGAGATCACCAGGCCATGAACGCCGTCTTTCCAGGCGCGATAATAGAAGTAGTTTTTTAGGAACATGGCCGGGCCAGCCGTCAGGATGCGAAGCGGGTAAGTTCTTTGGCCGGCTCGGACCCGGTCCCGGGCCTCAATGGAGGTGTATTTATTCATTTTTTCCAGAAACTTGCCGGGAGCAAAAGCTGGGTCGTGGTGAAGCGGCTCGTGGATTCGGCCCGGCGGCTCTAGGAAAAGCGGGTATTCGTGGATGTCGTTCTGGTAGCGCACCCCTTCTCGGTGAAAGAAGCGGTCCTGGTAACTGGGATTCCAGATTCCATGGTGAATGGCTTTGCCCAGGAAGTACTCCTGGCGGCGCACTTTATAGGCCCGAAGAGGCGGGCCCCCGGGTGCTGAAAGCAGCGAGGTGAGTTGCCTGGCCAGCTCGGGGCTGCACTGCTCGTCACTGTCCACGACCAAGATCCAGTCAAAGCGAGCCTCTTTTAAGCAAAGCTCGCGCTGCACTCGGAAGCCGGGCCAGGGATTGGTTTTCCAGGTTAGTTTTGAGGCCCAAGGGGCGTCCGGATTCTTTGCGAGTGCTTCGGTGCGATCGGTACTTCCCGCATCGACGATCAGGATTTCATCGCACCAAGAAAGCGACTCCAGGCACCGAACCAAGGTGTCTTCGTTGTTGAAGGTGAGGATGGCGGCTGTGACGGGCTGGCGACTCTGGGGGCTCATCCGATGACCTTCATCAGTTCCTCGAAAACCGCGCCCGGCGTGATGCCAGTCATGCAGCGGTGCTTTTCAATTTCACATCGATTCAGGCCGCACCAAGCCGGCATTCCGGGGTCGGCATCTTTTCGGCAAGCCAACCCTTCGATGAAAAGCCGAGGATGGCGATCTTGCGGATAGGGATGCCACTCGAAAGGATCTTCCGGGCCAAAAATCGTGACCGTGGGAGTTCCTACGGCAACAGCCAAGTGCCTGGGGCCCGAGTCGTTGCCGCAAAAGGCCTGGCACTGGGTGAGAACCGAAGCCAAGGCACGAATGCCCAGCGTAGTCTCGGTGGTGATCGCAGCACGAAGTTTGGCCCGGGCGTCGGGCGAAGTTTCGAGCTCTTGAATTCTCTGAATCGCAGCTTGGCTAAACGCCTGAGCCAGGGCGCCCTCAGAGGGGCCGGCAAGCGCAAGCACTTGGCCGCCGCGCTCTCGAACCCAGCGAATGGCCACTTCGGCGAAACGCTCCATGTCCCAGAGCTTGGTCGGGCGGCTTGCGCCTAAGCCCAGTCCCAGAAGGGGCGTGCCGCTCAGGTCGCGGGCTTTCAGCCAGGCTTTTGCTTGGTCTTTTTCGGCGTCGCTCAGAAAAACTTGGGGGAGCCGTCCCGTGGGGACTTGGATACCGAGGGCGCGAACGGTGTCCATGTCGCGTTCGATCACGGGCTTGAGCACACCCTTTCCGGGAACCTCCACGGTGGAGTGGCGGTTCTTGTCGCGATGGCCGTGGAAGTGAATGCTTCTGAGTGAGGCGCCCGAAGCAAACGCGACGGTCGCGCTCGAAGGACTGGCGTGAAAGTTCACTGCGCAGTCGAAGTTTTCTTGGCGAAGCCCGTAGGCCAAGCGAGCCACTGCTTTAGCGCGGCTTGCGGCGTGGGGGTGGCGCTCGAAGGTCCAGATTTTCTCGATGCCGGGTAGGCCCTGAAGAAGCGGCGCCCAAGGAGTCAAAACGGCGACTTGAATCTGAGCCTGTGGCCAGGCTCGATGTAATTCCAGGAGGGGTGCCGTCATCAGCACGGTGTCGCCTAGGGATCGGAATTTCAGCGCCAGGATCTTCTTGGGTGAAGGCATGGTGAAATGGACCTTACCATAAAAGAAAACCCCGGGCGGCGTTTGACGGCCGGTCCCGGGGTTCTCGAGATTCGCTCAAATCCGGTTGCCCGGAGTCGAACGCAGATCTCAGTGAGCTGCGCCTTCAGCGTGAGCAGCTTCTTTGTGCTCTTCTTTTTTTGCAGCTTTCTTGGCTTTCTTTTCAGCTTTAGCCGGAGCAGCGTCGTGGTGAGCAGCTTCAGCAGCTTTGTGTTCTTGAGCGTTAGCCGAGATAGCGAAAACAGCAGCGATAGCGATGATGAACTTTTTCATGGTTTCTCCTAGGTAGATGATTTTGAGGTCCCCCAAAGCACTGCGAGTTCCCCATGTGTCAAACTAAGGAGGGAATGGAACTTCGGCAATAGGAAAGGTGAAGTTTTCTTCACTCAATCGAGAGTTCTGAACGGCCGCTCACTGATCTTGAGTTGCTCGTTAGGGTTTTGACGGTTGCTTGGAGTGAGTGCGAAGCGCGAGGCAGTGGATCAGAACTTCGATTGCGAAGTGTAGATGTGCTTGATGTCGATGTGTGAGAAACGCAAATGCTTCAGCTTCATCGAAGCGAGCTGCAAAATCAGCTTCGTTTGGCGGCTTTTATCCTGGAAACGGACGCGTTTGATTTCACCCAAGATGAAAGATTCCATCTCGTTTGGGTGAAAGCAGAAGCCGCGCGAGAACTCATGGCTGGCTTTAAAAGGGATGATTCTCGCTTCAAAAATGTCTCCGCGCGCGAAGCCACGGGCGATCTCGGGAGCTTGAACGGTGTAGGTCTTGTTCGAGAACAAGTCCTGCACGACTAGTCCCGTTTTCGCCCAGGTTCGGCGCTTCAGGCGGAACACAGAATGGATGGTCGAACAGAAGTCGCGATAGATGTTCAACTCTTCGTTCGAGAAGCGGTCCTTGTTTCGGCGAAAGTAGTACTTGATGGGCGGCAAGTCCACGCCCGGAAGGTCGCGGTCAAAAATGTACCAGTCCATGAACACGCACATGCGCTGTTCAAACTCGACGTCGTCTTCGTAAACGATGCCGGCTTTTTCGAAGAACTCCTGCTTGGCGTTGTAGACCTCGCGGTAGTACTCGCCGGTGGTGAATTCTTCGATGATGGGTTCCAGGTAGCGTTCGTACATGCGTGTTTCCCGAGGATAATGACCTCGGCCCGGAATAGGAAGGATTGTCTGAGCAGACTGGCGTGTGGCCGACGAATTTGCTAAGGATTTGGCCATTATGGCGCAAACCTCCCGCCCGTTTACCCCAGTCCGTTCTGACGTCAACCTGCCCCGGCAGGAGGAGGAAATCCTCCGTTTCTGGGACGAGCGGCGGATTTTCGAAAAATCCCTGAAAAAGGACGCAGGTCCCGAGGTCAAACCCTACCGTTTTTACGACGGCCCGCCCTTCGCTACGGGGTTGCCCCACTACGGCCACATCCTGGCCGGTTCGATCAAAGACATTGTCCCCCGCTACTGGACCATGAAGGGCTACTCGGTGCCCCGGCGCTTCGGTTGGGACTGCCACGGGCTACCGGTTGAGTACGAGATCAACAAGGCGCTGAAGCTGGATTCCCGGAAAGCCATTTTGGAATACGGCGTGGACAAGTACAACGCCGCCTGCCGCTCGATCGTGCAGCGCTATTCGAACGAGTGGAAAGCGACCGTCCGCCGCACGGGTCGATGGATCGACATGGAAAACGCTTATTTCACGATGAGCGTCGAGTTCATGCAAAGCGTGTGGTGGGTTTTCCAAGAGCTTTGGAAAAAAGGCCTGATCTACGAAGGCCATAAAGTGGTGCCTTACTCGACGGGCGTGTCGACCGCGCTTTCGAACTTTGAAGCCAACTTGAACTACAAACAGGTTCAAGACCCAGCCGTCACCGTCACTTTCCCGGTAGACGGACAGCCCGGGGTTTCGATCCTGGCTTGGACCACGACGCCTTGGACCCTTCCTTCGAACCTGGGTCTGGCCGTTCATCGCGACACCGATTACGTGCGAGTGAAGGAGCTCGCTTCGGGCAATCAATTCATTCTGGCGCAAGCGCTTCTCGCTTCAGTTTTCAAGGATCCCGCCAAGGACGTCGAAGTGCTCGAGACCGTGAAAGGCGAAAAGCTGATCGGTCTCACTTACACGCCGATCTTCGATTACTTCGCTTCGAAAAAAGCCGAAGGCGCTTTCCGCGTGATCCACTCCGATCACGTCACGACTGAAAGCGGCACGGGCGTCGTACACATGGCCCCGGCCTTTGGTGAAGAAGACTATCAAGCCTGTAAAGCGGCTGGCTTGCCGTTTGTTTGCCCGGTCGATGACGACGGGATGTTCACGAGTGATGTGCCCGATCATCAGGGCAAGCGCGTGAAGGAAGCCGACAAGGACCTGATCGCCCAGCTGAAGCAAAAGGGCCGACTTTTCCGCCACGATACGATCACGCACTCGTATCCGTTCTGCTGGCGCTCGGACACGCCGCTCATTTACCGCGCGGTTTCGAGCTGGTTCGTCGCAGTCGAAAAGATCAAAGAGCAGCTGATCGCGAACAACAGGACCACGAACTGGGTGCCCGAGCACCTGCGCGATGGACGCTTTGGAAACTGGCTCGAAAACGCGCGCGATTGGGCCATTTCGAGAAACCGCTTCTGGGGTACCCCGATTCCGGTGTGGCGAAACCCGGAAGGCGAGATGATTTGCATCGGCTCTCGCGAGGAGCTCGAGCGGCTTTCGGGCAAAAAAGTGAGCGACCTTCACATGGAATTCGTGGATCAAATCGAGATCCCGTCTCCGACTGGAAAGTCGCCGCTGAAGCGAGTTTCGGAAGTTTTGGACTGCTGGTTTGAGTCGGGCTCGATGCCTTACGCGCAGTGGGGTTATCCGTTCCAGAACGAGAAGGAATTCAAGAGCACTTATCCTGCCGACTTTATCGCGGAAGGCCTCGATCAAACGCGGGGCTGGTTCTACACCCTGATGGTGATCGGCACGGCGCTTTACGATCAAGCTCCGTTCAAGAACGTGGTCGTGAACGGTCTGGTCTTGGCCGAAGACGGCAAGAAAATGTCCAAGAGCCTGAAGAACTATCCGGACCCGAACGAGCTTCTGGATAAGCACGGTGCCGACGCGCTTCGCCTCTACATGATCGATTCGCCGGTGGTGAAAGCGCAGGAACTCAAGTTCTCGGAAACTGGCGTCGTCGATGTGGTTCGCCGCATTCTGCTGCGTTGGTGGAACTCGTACGCCTTCTTCATCAACTACGCCAATATCGACGATTTCCGCCCGAAAGGCGGCGCTCGTCAGTCGCCGAACCTTCTCGATCAGTGGATCTTGTCACGACTCAATACTCTGATTGCGAACACCGAAGCCGAGATGGCGGCTTACCGGCTTTACAACGTCGTTCCGCAGCTTCTGCAGTTTGTGGATGATTTGACGAACACTTACATTCGTTTCAATCGCTCGCACTTCTGGGCCGACGGAATGCCCGAAGACAAGCGCTACGCTTACGAAACGCTGTATGAGGTGCTCTTGAGCTTGTCGAAGCTCATGGCTCCGTTTGCGCCTTTCTTGGCCGAATCGACTTATCAGAACTTGGCCCGCGTTCTTCCCGATGCGCGCGAATCGGTGCACTTGGAAACTTTCCCCGTTTCCGACGCCGCTTTGATTCGTCCGGAGCTGGAAGAAGCCGTTCGTGCCATGGATGCATTGGTGCAGATGGGCCGAAATCAGCGCGAAAAAATCAAAGTTCGCGCCAAGATTCCGCTCAAAAAACTCACCGTCATTCAGCGTGAAAAGCGGGTTCTTGAGAACTTGAAACGCTTTGAGCCTTATTTCCGCGACGAACTCAACGTTCGCGAAATCGTCTACGCCCATAATGAAGACGATTTTGTGCAAATCACGGCAAAGCCTAACTTCCCAGTGCTCGGGAAGCGCGTAGGTCCGAAGATGAAAGCAGTTGCTGCCGGGATTCAGAAGCTTGGCCTTTCGGATCTGCTGAAGCTTGAGCAAGGGGGCAACGTTCAGGTTGAAGGCGAAGAGATCACTCTTTCGGATCTTCAGGTGGTTCGCGCACCCAAAGGCAATCGGCCCGATCTAGCGGTAGGTTCGGTCGTGTCCATGGAGATGGACCCCACGGTGACCGACGAGCAAGTGAAAGAGGGATTGGCGCGCGAGATTGTGCGGAAAGTTCAGGCGGCTCGAAAAGCGGCTGACTTCCAACTCGACGACACCATTGCTCTGGAACTGGCTTGTACGGGCGCTCTTCATGAGGCCGCCGAAGCTCATCAAGAGATGATCTGCCGCGAAACTCTGACCCGGAAGTTTGCTTTGGTAGAGACGCCGCAAGGGAAGCACGTCGAGACCATCGACCTAGACGGTGAGTCCTTGAGCATTGGTGTCACTGCGCTTCCCCGCAATTAGAGAGGGGCTTGAAGTGGAAGGACATCAAACCAAGCCGCCCGGAAAGGTCCACCCACGGGGCGTTCCCACGGGAAGGCCAGCTGTGGAGGGAGATCTTTCAGGGGCTTGGACGCTTGAGCCCATCGGCTGGTTTGAGTCGCCCTTTCACGAGAAATTCGGCATTCCTCGGCAATCCGGAATGGTTCAGGGCGCTCGGGGTTTCATTCGCCTGCGTGACCACGATTTCTTGGCCCAAGCCCTGAAGGGGCTGGAAAGCTTTAGCCATCTTTGGGCGCTTTGGATTTTTCACGAACACGATGCACGCGACTGGAAGCCTTCCATTCGCCCGCCGCGGTTAGGAGGCGCCAAGCGCGTCGGGGTTTTGGCCTCGCGTTCGCCGCACCGTCCGAACCCAATCGGAATGTCAGCTTTGAAGATTCTCTCCATCGATCCCAAGGCCAAAGGCGGCCCTCGCATTGAAGTGGAGGGTCTGGATGTGATCGATGGAACGCCCGTCATCGATTTGAAGCCCTACGTGCCGTACGCCGATTGTTTTCCTGAGGCGACTTCGGGCTGGGCTGCGGGCGAAATCCCGCGCACGCCCGTGGAGTTTTCCGAAGAAGCGCGCGCTTTGCTTGCCGCGATGCCTGGCGGCGGAGCGGATTTGGAGCGCCTCATTGTCGGGGTGGTGGAACTCGATCCTCGGCCTGCGTCGCTTCGGCGCCGCGAGCCGTCTGATAGCCAAGCGGCTTTGGGATCGCGCCACGGCTTTGAGTTAAAGGGTTGGGATGTCCGCTGGGAAATCACTCCCCAGGGGTTTCGAGTTCGAGAACTCGTCCCACTCAATCGGCTTGGCTAGATCCACCCGGGGCGGCGCCTTTTGTTGGAGCGGGACGCCGGGGTTCGGATTCCTCGCTTGATTCGGCCTCGATTTTTTTAAAAATCTTCCGGAAATGGGCCTCGCAGAGAGGCCTTTTTCGATGATTTTGAAAATAGCCTGGGCGGGTCTTGAGCTTTTGGAGCCCGAGTTCCACATTCAAGGCGGGGCAGAGCATCACGACTTTACCGAAGCACTTTCCGGTTTTTTCGATTTCACAGTTGGCAGCACTGCCGAAGAATTCTTTGGGCGGCACTCGCACGGAATAAAAATCTCGCGAAGCGCATTTCACGAGTGCCGCTTCTGGATCCGTCCTCATCAAATCCCGGTACTCAGTGAAAATGCGCCGCGTCCCGCCTGAAGAGTCTGTGGTCAGAACGTTGGACGATTGCTGCATCATTCCGAAGTTCGTCTCCGAATTGTAGTCCATGGGCCGGGGGCGGCTTAAGCTTCGGCGAACTTCCGTGGTTTCCCACTTGGAGGTGTTGGCTCCAGGCCTTCCCCACTCAAAAGGCCTTCTCGCAGAGGTTCCTTGCATATCGGTGACGCAAGTGGGGTCACCTCCTGACTCGGCGATGATGAGGGGTAAAATTCTCGAAGCTCGGATGGACCGAGCAATGAAGGTTTCTTCTTTGAACCTTCGATTCGCCGCCATCGCCGTTAATTGCACCAGTCGCGGAGCGACGGTGTACTGACCCGCGCAGCATTCTTGCTTCGGGTCGCATGAAGCCCTTGCCCAGGCTGGAATCAGAATCGCAGAAGCCGCGACAGCAAAAATGGACCAAAATGCGGCAGCGGCCTTCCTGGCGCGCAGCTGGCGGATCAAATGGCGATTCTCCTAGTGAGTTTGCGGCTGGGCTAAAGTGAGAGTGGATGGACCACGATCTCGATTCAACCCCTGAGGAGTAGTTTCACGGTTGGACGCCATGGCTGCAACAAAACTCTGAATCAATCCCGCAGCGTCGTGCGGGCCGGGACTTGCTTCGGGGTGGAACTGAACTGAAAAGGCGGGCGCTCCACTCCAAGTCGATTCCAGGCCTGAAACCGTGCGATCGTTCAGATGAAGGTAGGTAATACGCGCGGCACTTCCCAAAGAAGCCAGATCCACGGCGTAGCCATGGTTTTGAGAAGTGATCAGGACGCGGCCCGTATCTTTTTCTAGGACGGGTTGATTGCCGCCGCGGTGACCAAACTTGAGCTTGTAGGTGCGTCCGCCGAGCGCCAGTCCCAGAACTTGGTGCCCCATGCAAACCCCGAAGATCGGGACTTGGCCGAGGAGTTCGCGAACCGTTTTCACCGGGCCTTCAGCCATTGATGGGTCGCCAGGGCCATTCGAAAGAAAGACCCCGTCTGGCTGAAGACTTTGGATTTTCTCTAGGCTTGAAGTTGCGGGAAGGACCGTGACGTCACAACCGGCCGAGGAGAGAAGCCTGAGCAAGTTCTCTTTGATTCCGAAATCGAGCGCCACCACGCGGTAGGGGCTTTGTCCTTTGTTCTTGGCTGGGACAAAACGCTCGGTATCGGGGGGCGCCGCACGCGAAAGCCAGTCTTGGGCTGCAGGCGAAGGCAAACGGGCGATGAGCTCACGGAAGCGGTGGCGATCGGCCTCAAGAAGCAGCATGGCGCGGGTCACGCCCTGCGAGCGCAGGTGACGCGTCAGGGCGCGCGTGTTCACTCCGGTGATCGCAGGCAGGCGATGGTGGGTCAGCCATTCCACGAGCGAGCGAGTCTTTCGCCAGTTCGATGGCTTCAGGCAAAGTTCTTCGACCACAAGGCCCGAGCAAAGCGGGCGAGAGCTTTCCCAGTCCTCTTCATTCACGCCCGTGTTGCCGATGTGCGGCTGGGTGAAGACCACGAGCTGGCCTGCATACGATGGATCAGTCAGAATTTCTTGATAGCCGGTCAGTGACGTATTGAAGACCGCTTCCCCGTGACCCACGAAGTTCTCGTAGTTCAGGAATTCAGCTCCAAATAATTCACCGGGAAAAGCCAACCCCTCGGGGTTTTCACCGTCTTCGAGAACCAGGAATCCGCGCTGGAATTGGCTCATCGAGAGTCGATGTAACCAGAAAAGCTGCGCCGAGTCACTAACAAAGGCCCCGAGACCTCGCTCAGAGGGTGATGATTTTTCCTTGAAGGATCGTTTCCCGGACCTTGCCCTTCATTTCAGAGCCCATCCAAGGGGTGTTATGGCTCTTAGAATGAAGTTCGCTGGCCTGAAGCCGCCAGGAGTGGCTGGGGTCGATCAAGGTGATGTCGGCAAAGCGCCCTTTTTGAAGGGTGCCCAGCGGCTGACCAATCAGTCGCGCAGGTGCCTGAGTCAAGCTTTGCACCCACCGCAAAGGGGACATGAGCCCCTGATGAACGAGATCTAATGTGACGGGGACCGCCGTTTGGAGCCCCAAGATTCCGAAGGAGGCTTGGTCGAACTCGACCGCTTTATCGACGATTCCATGCGGTGCGTGGTCAGTGGCAATGAGGTCGATGACCCCGTCGGCAAGCGCTTGGCGAACAGCGCGAACGTCCGCTTCGCTGCGGAGCGGAGGCGCCATCTTGCAGCAGGTGTCATAGGTGCGGATGCAGGATTCATCGAGCGACAAGTGGTGAGGCGTGACTTCGGCCGTGACCGGAAGGCCTGCTTCTTTGGCGCGTCTCACATGTTCGACTGCCAAGGCGGTTGATAAATGCGCGATGTGTACTGGGCAGCGGGTCAGTCGGCAAAGAGCGATTTCTCGCGCCACCAAGATTTCCTCGGCTGCGGCTGGATTTCCGCGAAGACCGAGTTCATTTGACAGCGCTCCTTCGTTCATCACGCCTTGGCCCACTAGGTTCAGGTCCTCGGCATGCGAAATCACGGGAATCCCGAAGGCCTTGGCGTAATCCATCGCCTTTCGCATCAGGTAGCTGTTCATGACGGGCATGCCGTCGTCTGAGATGGCAACGGCACCTTCAGCTACCATTCCGCCAATTTCGGCTAAGGCTTCGCCCTTCAGTCCTTGCGTGACTGCGCCGATGGGGAAAACCCGGCAAGCCGCCGTGGCTTTGGCTTTCTCGCGAATGAAAGCGGTGACGTAAGGGGTGTCATTGACGGGCTGAGTGTTGGCCATGCAAGCCACGGCAGTGAAACCACCAGCGACGGCTGCGCGCGTTCCGGTCTGAATGGTTTCTTTGTATTCAAGACCTGGCTCGCGCAGGTGCACGTGCACATCGATCAGGCCTGGAGTGACCCAAAGCCCCTTGGCATCAAGCTCTCGCGGTGCCTTGTCGCGGGGAATCGTTCCAGGCGCTTCGATGGCGCGGATCAAGCCGTCTTCGACCCAAACGTCAGCCACTTGATCGAGGTTTTGTGAGGCGTCTAAAACTCGCCCGCCACGAATGATCAGGGTCTCGCCTCTTCCGTTTCCAATCCCACTCATGACATCACCTTTGCCAACACAGCCATCCGGACCAGTACGCCGTTTGTGACTTGATCGAGAATCACCGAGCGCGGACCATCGGCAACTTCGGGATCCATCTCGACTCCCCGGTTGATGGGGCCAGGGTGCAAGACGATCGCCTCTTTTTTTAGCAGTGCGGCGCGCTCAGAGCTGAGCCCCCAGATTCGGGAGTATTCCGCAAGCGAAGGAATCTGCATCCGGTTTTGGCGCTCCAGCTGAATGCGCAAACACATGACTACATCCGCGTCGGGCAGGAGACGCTCCAAACGGTAGGCGTGATCGACGCCGAGAATTTCCGGATTGGGCGGCAGCAGAGTGGGAGGGCCGCAAACAGCAACCGACGCACCGAGAGTGCGAAGAAGGTGGATGTTCGAGCGCGCCACGCGGGAGTGCGCGATGTCGCCCACGATGATCACGCGCTTTCCCTCGATCTTGCCGAGTTTTTCGCGAATCGTGAAAGCGTCGAGAAGCGCTTGGGTGGGGTGTTCGTGAAAGCCGTCGCCCGCATTGACGACGGGGATATCGAGCGAGCGCGCCAGAATAGATGGGCTGCCAGCCGAAGCATGGCGCACGACAATGCAGTGGGGTTTCAGAGCTTGAATGTTCCTTGCAGTATCGATCAAGGTCTCGCCTTTGCTGACGCTCGATCCGCTTGAGGCGAAATTCAGATTCGAGCCGCCCAGGCGTCGCGTCGCCACTTCGAACGACATCCGCGTTCGCGTGGAGTTCTCAAAGAAAAGGTTCACGATCGTTTTGCCGCTCAGAATCGAGAGATTCTTATTTTCCACCACTGTGGGGCGGAAAGCTTCGGCCTGATTCAGGAGTGCTTCGGCATCCTCACGGGAAAGGCCTTGGGTTCCTAGAAAATGGCGAAGCTGGGTCATGACGATCAGATCCTCTTCAGCAACCTTTCCCAGCGAATTCTTCGGGAAAGTGGCTCAGGGGTGTCCTGCGAGCCGGGTTTGATGGAAATCCACACAGCCCACGCGCGACCCTTGATGCGGTCTTTGGGAACGACTTCCCAAGGCGGCTGAAGGCGATTCTCGATCGGGCGACCGCGAAGATCGCCCGCCAAGAGCACCGAGTCGGCTGGAATTTGAAAGGCTTCGGTATCTTCTAGGGGTGGGTGAGACCAGCAGATGTTCCAAGGCTTCGAGCCCGAGGCCTTCTCTTCGCCGCAAGTGCCTGCCGCATAGCCGGGAGGATCGCGTTCCTCGCCGTTGACCCGCAGCCTGCCGCCTTTCCACTGAACGGTGTCTCCGCTCAGCGCAACGACACGCTTGATGGAATCGCGCCTGGCTTGGTCTGAAACTGGCGCATAAACCACGACTTCGCCTAAGTGTGGGGTGGCGCTGCGTTTCCAAGCGTAAGGAAGCTTCGAGACAAAAAGCGTGTCCCCTGGCTCGAGCGAAGGCCGCATCGTCGAAGTGGGAATCCGGTAAGCCTCTAGGATATAGCCGCGAACCAGAAGTGCAGCGGCCACCGCGATGACGACGGTGAGGCCGTAGTCGCGCACCAGGGTCCAGTCGAGTGAGAAGGCAGACTTCTTTGTCACGGCGTCAATCCACCTTGAGGACGGCGAGGAAGGCTTCCTGAGGGATCTCGACCGATCCCACTGCCTTCATGCGCTTTTTGCCCTCTTTTTGCTTCTCGAGGAGCTTTCTCTTTCGGCTGATGTCGCCGCCGTAACACTTCGCGGTCACGTTTTTTCGGAGGGCCGAGATGCTCTCGCGGGCGACGATTTTCGATCCGATCGCGGCTTGAATGGCAATTTCGAACATCTGACGATCGATCAGCTCTTTCATTTTCTTCGCCAGCTCGCGGCCACGGTACGCAGCTTTGGAGCGGTGAATGATGACGGAGAGCGCGTCGACTGCTTCGCCGTTGATCAGAATGTCGAGTTTGATGAGATCGGCTTCCCGATACTCGGAAAGCTCATAATCCATCGAAGCGTAGCCCTTGGTGGTGGACTTCAAACGGTCAAAGAAGTCGAACACCATTTCGTTCAGCGGAAGGTCGTAGACCAAAGTGACGCGATCGGAAGTGATGTAATCCAGCTTCACTTGAATGCCGCGGCGATCGTTGAGCAGCGCCATGACAGGGCCCACATACTCGGATGGCATATGAACGCTGAGCTTTACGAAAGGCTCTTCCAGCTTGGCGATTTTCGTCTGGTCGGGAAGTTTTGAAGGATTGTCGATCCGTGTTTCCACGCCATCGGTGCTGGTCACGCGGTACACCACAGAAGGAGCCGTAGTGATCAGTTGCAGGTTGTATTCGCGCTCCAGGCGCTCCTGAACCACGTCCATGTGCAGAAGGCCCAAGAACCCGCAGCGGAAGCCGAAGCCCAGCGCGCTGGAGGTTTCTGGCTCCCAGGTAATGGCGGCATCGTTCAATTTCAGCTTTTCCAGGGCCTCTTTCAAGTCGTTGTATTGATCGCTTTCGATCGGATACACGCCGCAGAAAACCATGGGCTTGGCTTCTTTGAAGCCGCCGAGCGACTCCTTGGCCAAGTTGTTCGCGTCCATGATGGTGTCGCCCACCTTCATGTCGCGCACGTCTTTAATGCCGGTGACGATCGCGCCCACTTCACCCGAGGTCACGGAATCCACGTCTTTGAATTTGGGAGAGAAGGTGCCCACGCGCTGCACTTCGAAATCCTTGCCGACGTGGAACAACCGAATCTTAGTGCCCTTTTTGATCGATCCTTCGAACACGCGGCAAAGTGCCACGACGCCTTGGTAAGGGTCGTACCAGCTATCGAAAATCAGCGCGCGAAGCGGTTCGTCGTCTGCATCTTTCGGAGCCGGGAAGTACTTCACTGCGGCTTCCAGAATTTCTTCAATGCCGATGCCTGCTTTGGCTGAGCACAAAACGGCGCGCGAGGTGTCGACCAGACCGATGATCTCGTCGACTTCCTTCAACACTCGCTGAGGATCGGCCGAAGGCAGGTCGATCTTGTTCACGGCTGGAAAGACTTCCAGGTTGTTGTCGAGCGCCATGAACACGTTGGCGAGCGTCTGAGCTTCCACGCCTTGCGAGGCATCGACCACGAGGATGGCGCCTTCGCAGGCGGCCAAGGAGCGCGAAACTTCGTAAGTGAAGTCGACGTGTCCGGGAGTGTCGATCAGGTTTAAGACGTAAGTCTGTCCGTCCTTGGCCTTGTAATTCAGGCGAACGCTTTGCGCCTTGATGGTGATGCCGCGCTCGCGCTCGATGTCCATGTTGTCCAGGAACTGAGCTTCCATCTCGCGCTTGGTGACCGTGCCGGTCTTCTCCAGCAGGCGGTCTGCCAGAGTGCTCTTGCCATGGTCGATATGGGCGATGATGCAGAAATTGCGGATATTCTTGGCCATGTTGTGATGCACAGCTACCAGACCGGGGGCGGTAGCGCCACCCTGGAAAGGGGCGCTCGCATTGACTTCCGAGGCCGGTTTTTCTAATGCCGTCGGATGCCCAAACCCCCCGCAGTGAGCCTGAGTCCGAGCGAGACGGTCACCGTCACGGTGACCGACCTTTCGCGTGGAGGTCCAGGGGTGGCCCGTGACGACCAGGGGCGTGTGATTTTCCTGCCGCTGACGGCCCCGGGTGACCGGGTCGTGGCTCGAATCGTGGCCCAAGAAAAGCGCTATGCTGAAGGCGAGGTCGTGGAGTGGCTCGAAAAAAGTGCCCTTCGGGTTGAGCCGGCTTGTGAGGCTTTTGGCCGCTGCGGAGGCTGTCAGTGGCAGCACTTGCCCTACGACTATCAATGGAAAACCAAAGTCGCAGGCGTTCGCCATGCTTTGGAAAGAAGCTCTGTTGCGGTTCCTGCGGCCTTCGAGGAACTCCCGGCTGAGCAGGTCTTGGGTTACCGAAATCGCATTCAGCTTCGCTCAGAAGGCCAGACGCTGGGTTTTTTCGCGCGCCGTTCTCACGAAACGATCGATTTGAAGGGCTGTCCGGTAGCGCGGGCTGAGTTGAACGCCGTCTGGGAAGAGACGCGGGCAATGGCGGTCGAGAAGAACGGAACGTCTCGCGACGGCCGGACGAAGGTCGAACTCGAGGTACTGCCTGAGGGTTCGATCCGGAGGATCTTCAACGCTCCTCATGCGGCGGGCGGGTTTCGCCAGGTTCATGACGCTCAGAATGAGAAGCTGAAAGCTTGGGTGGCGAGTGCCGTTCCGAACGGCGCCTGGCTTTTTGACCTGTACGGTGGAAGCGGGAACCTGTCGCTCGGGCTCGCCTCTCGTCAGGCCGGAGTGGACTGCGTCGACGTGGGAGGGCCCATTCCGGATGCGCCTGGGAACTTTCGGTTCCATCGGAAGCCCGTGCGGGCTTGGCTTCAATCCGAGAGAAAGCGCCTGAAAGGGGCAGCTCCAAGTCAGGCGCGGGAGAGCTGCATGGTCCTAGATCCCCCTCGCGAAGGCCTGGAGCGGGATTTCGTCGGGATTGTCGAAGCGGCAGAAGCTTGGCGCGTGGGGACTGTGGTTTTAGTCGGATGCGATGTTGATTCTTGGGTGCGGGATTTGGCTCGTTTGGGACGTCACGGGTGGAAGGTTTCCCGGGTCGGCGTTTTGGATCTGTTCCCTCAAACAGCACATGTTGAAAGCCTAGCAGTTTTGAAGCGTTGACACGCTTCGCGCCCCCCCTTACCGTGGGATAAGGCAGGTAAGATCGTTTGCCCATGAACCGGAAAATCGCCCCCTTAGTCGCGTTCTTGTTTTTGATTGGAGCTAGCTCGTTCGGTGGCTGCGCAAGCAGAGGGCCGGCGGTGCGCGAGCTGAGTCGTGAAGAGCATGCGGATCTTTTGATTCGCGCGGCCTCGGCTGCCATTGAAGATCAGGATCTGGTCGGTGCACTTCGGACTTTGGACCAAGCCGAGAAACTTCAGCCGAACAGTCCGGCTCTCTACAATGTCAGAGCGGCTGTTTTTTACGCCCGAAAAGAGCTTCCGAGGGCGCTTGAGCAGGCGCGCCTGAGTATTCAAAAAGATTCTAAGTACAATCCGGGGCTGACCACGCTCGGAAAAATCCTTCTCGATCTGGGACGCTTCAAGGAAGCCATTCCGCCGCTACGTGTTGCAGCGGAAGATCCGATGAATCCGGAATCTTTCAAAGCGTTCACCCATCTCGGTGTGATCGCGTACCGCGAAAAACGCTGGAAAGATGCGCAGCACGAATTGGATCGCGCTGTGGATCTTTCGGGTGGTCGCTACTGCATGGCCAGCTACTACCGCGGACATTTGCGCCTGCGCGAAGGTCGTTTCAAAGAGGCGATCCGGGATTACTCTTCCGCGACTCGGCGAATGTGCGGCCGCTTTGCTGAAGCTCACCTAGCTCTTGCGACCGCTTACGAGCGCAGCGGGCAAAACGAAATGGCTCGAAAGAAGTACCTCGAGATTCAACAGATCTTTCAGACCAGCGATTCTGAAGTGGCCGATCGGGCTATGGAACGCTTGAGGGCGATTCCGTGAACGAAAACGGCCAAACGCTAGGCGAATTTTTGCGGCACGAGCGCGAGAAGCGCTCGATCACCTTGGAGCAGGTGGCCTCTGCCAGCAAAATCAGCGTTCGGTTGCTGCACGCGCTTGAGGCCGATCACTACGCCGAAATGCCTGCCAAACCCTTCATTCGTGGGTTTGTGAATTCGTACTGCCGTTTCATTGGGCTCGACTCCAAAGAGGTTCTGACTCGTTTTGAATCCTTCATCGATCGAAAGTCGGCAGAGCGCCCGTCGCGCGAAGCCGGCCTGAGTGGCTACGCTTTCGAAAAGCGTGAAGGCAACGAGCAGAATCGGACGCTCCTTTGGGTGGTCATGGGAGTGTTCGGCGTATTAGGTGCCGTTCTTTTCTTGGTGCTGAAGCCCACGTTGAAGCATCGCCGGTCAGCGAAGATGGAAGAATTGCGGGCCGTGCACGCCAAGGCTTCGCCGAGCGTGCCTGAGTCGCCGATTCCGTTGGCTTCCGTCTCGGCGCTGCCCAGTCCTCAGGTTTCGGGAACCCCGGCGCCGGTCGCGACTGCAAAAATCCTGCTCCCCACGGTGGTTCCGCCGGGGATGCTCGGGCCGGTTCTTCAAATTCCGGTGCTTCCAAAAGTGGTTGCTGTGCCTTCTTCGAAGCCCACGCCGCAAGCGTCGCCCTCGGCTAAGCCCTCTCCGAAGCCTTCGCCTTCTGTTAAGCCCACTCCAAAACCAACGCCCCTGCCTTCGGCGAAGCCCTCTTCGAAGCCGACTCCTTCGGCCCAGCCGGCACTTCCTGCGCCGCCTCCGCCTGTGGCACCGGCTGCAGATGCGGCTGATCCTTTGAATTCGGGCGTGAACTTGAAGTCAGCTCAGACCAAGTACAAGGCCATCTTCCGCGCGGTCGACGATGTCTGGGTTCGGTACCAAGTGGATGGCAAAGGAATGATGAAGTTCCCTCTGCGGAAGGGCCGTATTTTGGTCCTCCGGGCGGAACGGGAAATCCGGTTCCAAACGGGTCAATCGGATCAGGTCACGATTAATCTGAACGGGGCGGGTGAGAAACCGGTCGGTCAGGCGCGCGGTCTGGTGAAACGTCAAGGAAACGCCACTTTGATCTTTCCGGCCGAAAGTGCTGAAAAGATTGGGGATCCGTTCCCTGGAGAGCGTGCTTTGCCGGCTTTTCCGCCCTCAAATAAGTCGGCGACCCCATCCGTATCCGAATAACTCCACCCGAAACCGGGAGTTATCCACACGTAATTCAAAGTTATCCACACCCGGTAACTATTTGAAATTAAAGCTTATAGCGGCTTAGAAATGCTAGTTTTCCTATTTAAAGGGAAAGTTATCCCCAAAAAGCCTGGAAAACTGCGGAAATTTGACGCTCCAGGGGTCGTCAAAATCAGAACGGGCCGACTGGGAGCGGAAACCCGGACAATTCAGTAAGCGTTCTTGTTGATAAAGCCCTTCCAGAGCGTCAAAAAAAGGATTTTCCAATCCCAGACGTAGGACCAGTGGCGAATGTAATAGAGATCGCACTGGATTCGGCTCTCCAGCGAAGTGTTCCCGCGCCAGCCGTTGACCTGGGCCCAGCCTGTGATGCCGGCCTTCACTTTATGCCTCAGCATGTAGTGAGGGATCTCGCTTTTGAACTGATGAACAAAGACGGGGCGTTCGGGGCGGGGACCTACTAAGGACATATCGCCCACCAGAACGTTCCAGAACTGAGGCAGTTCATCCAGGCTCGTGCTTCTGAGAAATGCCCCGATCGGGGTGCGGCGATCATCTCCGGGCTTTGCCCAGACGGCTCCGGTCGAAGTCTCTGCGTCGAATTTCATGGAGCGAAATTTCAGCATCCCAAACGTTCGCCCGTCTAATCCCATCCGTTCCTGCCGGTACAGAACCGGCCCGCGTGAGGTCAGTTTCACGGCTAGGGCGATGAGTCCCAGAATGGGCGACAGTAGCAGCAGAGCGATCAGCGAAAGCATGAAGTCGGTCGCCCGTTTGGCCACCGAGCCCCATCCGCCGAGCGGGCTTTCGTTCAAGCTCACGACCGGAACTCCGTCGAAATCATCGACGTGGCAACCCAGCGTAATGAAGTCGTAGACGTCCGGCACCACTTGAACGGCGACCATCTCGTCTTTGATTCGGGCCAGGATCGAGTCGGTCTCCGGCGCGGCAGAGCGTGGCAGGGTCAGGATGACTCGGGTGGCGCGCTCTTCTTTCAGAACCTCAATGAGGTGGTCCCAGTCTCCTAAAACGGGCAGAGAGGTCCGAGGGGGAACCGCCTGGCCGGGGGCCAGAACGAGACCTGCGGGTTCGACGCCGAGTTCGGGGAATTTTCGGAAACGACTGGCTAAGGTTTCGGTGGCGGGACTGATTCCGACGAAGACGGCGCGGCTTCTGGCCACGCCTTTCGAGCGAAGAGAGCGGATCAAGTTTCTGAGGGTCAGCCGGCTGCTCACCAAAGCGACTGCGCCTAAGCAAGCGAAAGTCAGGAGCACGCCTCGGGAGAAGCGGTACTCGCTGATGAAAGTCGAAAGTGCCACGAAAACGGCCAGGGCCGTGAGGTGACCTTGAACCAGGAGGCGAACCTCGTGGGTCCTTCGCAGAAGTCCGCGCGGCGAATAGACGCTCAGAGCAGTGAGCACGCCGATCCAGAGGATGACAATCAAAGGAGTCAGGGCTGCGTACTCTTCAAAAGAGGGCTGCCCTTTCGTGACGGCGATGGGGCGAAGTTGAAACCGAACCCAGTAAGAGAGGAGCCAGGTGCCCGCGAGGAGTGAAGCGTCCAGGATCCGGAACAGGCCGCCGACAGTCTGGTGATATTTCTTCAACATGGCTTGGACCCCGTGTTACCAGACAAAAAGCATGTGGAAAATCCCGTCTTTGCGGTCCCAACCGAAGCTGGTCGCTGTTGAAGCCGATTTAGTCCTGGTCGCTCAGGACGCCGCCCGATCCAAGTCGGGCGAAGGAGGACTGTACGGGGCGCTTCAGGCTCAGCTGGTGCGCCAGAAGGTGGCGAGCGGGAAGCTTGGCCAAACGGCCTTCGTTCGAAACGGCGGAAAGCGACTGGCTGAAAGCGTCCTTTTCGTGGGTATCGGGCCCGCTCCATCGCCGGATGCCGAGAAGTACCGGCGCGCGGGTGCTCAGGCCTATTCTAAGCTTTCAACCGAGAAAGTTTCGTCGGCCCGGATCCAGCTTGAGGAATTTCAAGGAGCCGACCCGGTCGTTGCTGCGGGCGCCTTTGCAGAAGGGTTTCTGCTTGCGTCTTACCGCTTCGATCACCACAAATCATCGGCCGCAGAGAGCCAAGCTTTTAGCCTGACTTTTGTCGTTTCGCCACGCGCGGGCTTGACTCAGTCCCTGTCCGCCGAACTGAAGCGAGTGAAGATCGTTGCCGAGTGCGTGGGGCTTTCTCGGGATCTGTCGAACGAACCCTCGAACGTCGGAACGCCCGAATTCATGGCTTCGGAAATTCAGAAGCTGGCCAAAAAACATGGGCTCAAGTGCCGAGTGCTGAACGAGCGGCAGGCCGCTAGTGAGAAAATGGCTCTCTTCCTTGGGGTGGGTGCGGGCTCCGAGCGAGAAGGCAAAGTAGTCGTTTTGGAGTACTCGCCGAAGAAGCCTCGCAAAACGGTTGCTCTGGTCGGAAAGGGAATCACCTTCGACTCGGGCGGTATCTCGATCAAACCCGCTGCCAACATGGAAGCCATGAAGCACGACATGGGTGGCGCTGCTGCTGTGGTTGCGGCGACGTTTCTCGCTGCTCGGCAAAAGAGCCCCAATCGCGTTGTCTGCGTGGTTGGATTCACCGAGAACATGCCTGATGGCGCGGCTCTTCAGCCTGGAAACATCATCCGTGCAAGAAGCGGCAAGACCGTCGAAATCATCAATACGGATGCCGAAGGGCGCCTGATCCTGGCGGATCTTTTGGATCTTGCGCAAGACTACACGCCGGATGTCTGTGTGGACGCCGCGACTTTAACCTTCGCCATCAGCATCGCACTTGGACAGCATTACGCAGGCCTGTTCACGCCCGACCAGAAGCTCCAGGAGCGGCTCGAACGAGCTGCTCAAGCCGAGGGCGAGAGGCTCTGGCCCATGCCTCTGCCCGAGGAGTCGCTGGATGACATCAAATCCGATCACGCGGATTTGAAGAATAGCGTGAATGACAGTTTCGCAGGCTCCATTCGTGCTGCCGTTTTCTTGCAGCAGTTTGTCCGTAAAGGCCAAGCCTGGGCACATATTGATATGTCGAACGTGGCAAAAAACATGGGCTATCTACCCTATGTGCCCAAGCGCGGCGGAACGGGTCTTTTGGTCCGCACGCTGGCTCGATTTGCTTCCGAGTACTGAGGTCCATGTGATGCAGCCCGTGCAGAAGCCTTGGGTCCGTGCGAAGTCCTTCCTTTTAGCGGTGGGCTTGGGTTGCCTCACTCTTACGGTGTTTCCGAGTTCCGCCCGGGCATGGTCCTATGATCTTGGACTCGGTTATCTCGGGCAAAATCTTGGATTCACTTCGGCCCAAGCCTCGGGTGACGCAGGAACCTTTGGGGCCTCGTCCCTGACTCTGAACTGGAACGCGCGAGGAGAGATCGGCGGATCCGGCTGGTTTTTGAATCCTTGGCTAGCATTCACGCCGCTTCATCGAAGTGATTCAGATGACTCGATCGAGCAACGCGATTGGTTTTTCGCCTTCGATCTGGGGTTGCCCCTGGGTGAAAGTAATTGGGACGTGCGGGCCGGGACTGGATTGAAGCTTCAGTCTTTGTCGGGCAACGGGGGCTTGGTTGAATTGGATAATGGAAACTCCACTTCGACCTTTGCCCGCCCTTCTTACAGTGCCACGACTCTGACCTTGGGCCTGAACGCAGGGGTCGGGGGCGCGTTGCCTGGACTTCTGGACGGGCGCTTACGCTTGGATCTGGATACTTGGGTCACCGGCGCGTTTTCATCCGATCGTAGGGCCTGGGACCTTCTTGCTGCTTTGAGTTGGAATCTCGGGGGGAGCCGATGAACGGCTTAAGAACGTGTTTGGGAAAACAAAGCTGGGCGAGCGTCTTCGGACTCTGGATGGGGGCAGGGCTTTTTCTTTCCCCGTTAGCGCATGCTTTCACCCTCAGTTATTCCTCGGCGCTTCAGGGCTGGCAGGGCAATACGCTTTCCTTTGCGGTGAACAGTTCTCAGTGCGGAATCACTCAGGCGGAGCTTTACTCGGCCATCGATGACGCCATCGCACTTTGGAACCGAGTCCCCAACAGCCGCATTCGTCTGAGCCGTGGGGCCGAAGTGACAACGACCGTGGCTCAGGCTCTTGCGGGAAATGCGGCATCGGGTCTGCCAACGCCGCTCATTCTCTGTGATCCCAACATGCAGGCCACTTTCCAGGCAGGGGTGAGTCCGAACCTGGATCCCGAGCCGAGCTTTACTTCGAACAACATCCCGGGCGTCACTCTGCCCCTGCCAACCGAGCTCACGATGGACTACGCCGTCCTCGTGCTGAACTCGGAAAGCGGAAAGTCAGCCCGGATTTCCAACCTCAACAGCACGGTCCTTCGCGTGGTGATTGCCCACGAAATTGGCCATGTTCTGGGGCTTGGCCATACGAAAGACATCGCCAATCTGATGTATTTTGATGCTTCGGAAAGGGCAAAACTGTCTCTTTCTCAAGATGATATGGATGGAATCGCTTATCTTTATCCAAGAACGGAACTTGCCGGGAATGGCCTCTACGGCTGTGGTACGGTTCAACGTTCCGGAGGGACGGATGGGCGCGGGCCAGGGGCCCGGGCTATCGCAGAGGTTTTGATCTGGATCGGGGTGGCTTGGTTGGGTGCCCGAACCGTCCGGAAGTTCAGCAAGTGGAGAATCGCATGACACCGAATCGTTTCTACATTGAGCAAGCAAAAGAATTCGAAGGCAAAACGGTCACTCTGCGTGGCTGGGTGTATCAGCGCCGCAGTTCGGGCAAGATCAAGTTCCTGATCGTGCGCGACGGCACCGGCATCATGCAGACGGTTCTGTTCAAGGGCGAGTGCCCGGATTCCGCTTTCGAAGACTTCGACCGCTTGACGCAGGAATCCTCGGTGGAAGTCACCGGGATGCTGCGCGCGGCGCCCCGCCAGCCAGGCGGCTACGAGGTCGGCGTTCAATCGCTGAAGATTCTACACATCGCCGAAGAGTACCCGATCACTCCGAAAGATCACGGCGTAGCGTTCTTGATGGAGCATCGCCACTTGTGGGTGCGAAGTCAGAAGCAGTGGGCGGCACTTCGTGTTCGTTCCGAAATTTTTCGCGCCATTCAGGAGTTTTTCGACAAGCGCGGCTTCACGCGTTTTGACGCTCCCATTCTGACTCCTTCGAGCTGTGAAGGCACCTCGACTTTGTTTGAGACTCCCTACTTCGACGGCAAGGCCTTCTTGTCTCAATCGGGCCAGCTCTACGGCGAAGTCGGAGCCATGGCTTTTGGAAAAATTTATGTCTTCGGTCCGACCTTCCGGGCGGAAAAATCCCTGACTCGGAAGCACTTGACCGAGTTCTGGATGGTCGAGCCCGAGATGGCTTTTTACGACCTAGAAGACAATATGGAGTTGGGCGAACAGTTCGTCGAGCACATCACCCAGACGGTTCTGGCCAATCGCGCGCGCGAGTTGGAAATCCTGGAGCGCGACCTGAAGAAGTTGGAATCGATCAAAGGCCCGTTCCCTCGAATTTCGTATGACGAGGCCATCAAGATCCTCGAGAAGCGCGGCGTGGGAATCCCCTGGGGTGAAGACTTCGGTGCGCCCCATGAAACGGCTTTGGGCGAGGAGTTCGGTGGAAGGCCTGTTTACGTTCACCACATGCCCAGCCAGATTAAAGCGTTCTACTTCAAGCAGTCGGATTCGGTCGGCGGCCCCGGCGTCGAAGGCAACGGCAAATATGCTCTCGGTTGCGATCTGATTGCTCCGGATGGTTACGGCGAAGTAATCGGGGGCGGTCAGCGCGAAGAAAACGTCGCTACCTTGCGCCGTCGGATCGCCGAGCATCAACTCGATGAAAAAGATTACAGCTGGTACCTCGATTTGCGGCGGTTTGGTTCCGTGCCCCATTCGGGTTTCGGTTTGGGAGTCGAGCGCACAGTGGCTTGGATGACGGGCGTTGAGCACGTTCGTGAAACCATTCCTTTCGCCCGGACGCCGAACGTCATTCGCCCCTGATGGGCTCGATTTGTCATGCCTCATCAGTTGAATATCGTCCTCGTCGAGCCTGAGATTCCCCAGAACACGGGCTCGATTGGGCGAACGTGCCTAGCCACTGGCACTCGCTTGCATTTGATCGAGCCACTGGGTTTTGAGATTTCCCATTCTCGGCTCAGGCGAGCGGGCTTGGATTACTGGGAGCACCTGGATGTGAAGACCTGGCCTTCGGCCGAAGTTTTCTTCGAGGCGCTCGATCCTGCGGCACCGAAAGTGTTTCTGGCCAAGAGCTCAAAAAACTCGATCTATGAGCATCGATTCGAGCCGGGCACATGGATTTTCTTAGGAAGCGAGACCAAGGGCTTTCCGAAGTGGGTCATGGAGAAGTACTCGCCCTGGGCGGTATCCATTCCCATGTACGATGAGCGGGTTCGTTCGCTGAATCTGTCCAATGCCGCTTCGATCGTTCTTTACGAAGCGATCCGCCAGCTCGGTCCTTGAGACTCAGGCTCCCGATTTCCCGCCGCCGCCTTTGGGCTTGGAGTCGTCTCCAACGCCGTCCAGGCGGGTCAAAACGGACTGCAGGTCGCTTTGAGGCTCTTCCTCTGGGGCGACTGCATCGCTGGATAGGTCTGAGCCTAAGCCGCGCTTTTCAAGCTCTCGCTTCATGCGCTGCATGGCATCGTCGGTGCGGCGCAGCCGCTCGGCCATGGCTGCAATCATCGTTTTCAGGAAGCTCGGAACCTGTTGATAGATGACATCGAGCGCTTCGAATTGAATTTCAAGCGCAGTCACTTCGGTCAGTGCCACCGCTGAAGCCACACGCGGAGCACGATCAAAGAAGGACATCTCGCCCAGAACTTCGTTTGAGAAAAGTCGCGCGAGCTCGACCTCGCTGCTGCCGGCGCGTTTCTTCACCGCGACACTGCCCTTTTGGATGATGAAGAGCGATTCGGCGGCATCGTTTTCACGAAACAAGAACTGGCCGGGACGGAAATATCTTTCTGCAGGCTTTTGGGGCGACATACGTTTCAGTCTTGCATGGAGACGCTCAGGCCTCAATATGGTTGGCATGAAGCCCGCTGTGGACCGTTTGTTCGATGACTATGCCGCTCATCACCGGACGCGCGGGAATCATTTCTGCCATTCCGTCGGCATTCCTCTGATCTTGATCACGCTCCTCGGATTGCTTTCACGAGTTCAGTTCGACACGGGCTTGTCTTGGCCGCTAGACGGTGGAGTGATTCTGTTGATCGTCGCGATGGTGGGCTATCTTTGGCTGGATTGGAAACTTGCGCTTCCTTTTGGTCTCTTCGTGCTGGGCGGATACGCTTTGGGCAAAAGTCTTTCACTTGAGATGCAATGGGCTGGGTTTGTACTGGGCTGGGTTTTTCAGGGAATCGGTCACCGAATTTTTGAAAAAAACTCGCCCGCGTTCTTCTCGAACGTTCGCCATCTCTTGATCGGACCTTTTTGGCTCTTTGCAGGATGGGTCCGTTACTCACGAAGCGTTTGACAGGTTCAGGCATCCGGGAATAAACCGGAGGTTCTCGGGGGAGATGGAAGTGAACGCGTCAGAAAACGTGCGCTCTGCGCAGCCTGTCTTGTCGCAAGCGGTTCTTCTGCAGTTGTCGGGAGTGACCAAAGAGTTTCCAGGGACGCGTGCCCTGGACGGGGTTTTCCTGCAGGTGGCTGCGGGCGAAGTGCTCAGCCTTTTGGGCGAGAACGGCGCTGGGAAGTCCACCTTGATGAAAATTCTCTCAGGCGTTTGGCCTGCAGGGAGCTTCGGTGGCGAGATCCAAATCGAAGGACGCCCGGTGGCTTTCGCGGACACACGCGGAGCGATGGATGCCGGCATTGCCATGATCCATCAAGAGCTCTCGGTTTTCCCGGAGCTGACGATCAGTGAGCACCTGGAGCTGGACCGCCTTCCGCGCATCATCGACTGGGCAGCGGTTCATGCGCGAACTCAGGTTTTCCTCGATCAGTTGGGTTTGGGTCTTCGAGCGCAGACTCGAGTGGGCGACTTACCCGTCGGAGGTCGGCAACTCGTAGAAATTGCCCGAGCGCTTTATCGCAATGCGCGCATCTTGGTTTTTGACGAGCCGACTTCGGCACTCACCGACCAGGAAGTGATTCGACTTTACTCGATCATTGACCGACTGCGTACTGAGGGGCGCGCGATCATTTACATCACCCACCGGATGGACGAAGTGTTCCGCTTGTCCGACCGCATGGTCGTGCTCCGCGATGGCCGCAAGGTCGACGAATTTTCGGCTTGGCGCGACGGTGCTCGGATTTCGCGTCAGGAGCTTGAGCCGCGCATCATCACTTCGATGGTGGGCCGCGCAATCGAGGACATCTACCCACCCAAATGCGCCATTCAGGGCGAGGAGCTGCTTCGCGTAGAGGGCTTGAATCTGATCAAGCCGCCTTCGCGCCATAAATTGAAAGATGTTTCCTTCTCGGTTCGTGCCGGTGAAGTGGTCGGTCTAGCAGGACTCTTGGGCGCTGGAAGGTCCGAGATTCTGGAGAGCCTTTTCGGAGTTCTCGAAGGTTCCGGTCCGCGCGGTTCGGGTTACAAGGTTACCGGAAAAGTCTTCCTCCGGGGGAAAGAGCGGAACCTTCGCGTGCCTTCAGACGCAATCGGTGCCCGGATGGCGTTTGTCTCCGAGGACCGAAAAGGCTCGGGCTTAGTGCTCGGACAATCCATTCGCAGCAACTTGACGCTTCCTTGGCTTGCTCAAGGCGGCAGTGCTTGGAGCTGGGTCGACTCGCGACAGGAAACTCAGCAGGTGGCTCACTGGGTAAAAGAGCTTCGCGTGAAATGCGCGAGTGTTGATCAACCCGTGGGGCAGCTCTCGGGCGGAAATCAACAAAAGGTGGTTCTGGCGAAGTGGCTTCTGACTCAGCCTGAAATCCTTTTCTTGGACGAGCCTACCCGCGGCATCGATGTGGGTGCCAAGGTTGAAATCTATCAGTGGATTCAGAAACTAGCGGCCCAAGGGATCGGCATCATTGTCGCATCGAGCGAGATGCCTGAACTATTGGGGCTGTGTCACCGCGTGGTGGTGTTGCGAGAGGGGCATGTATCGGCTCAACTCGCCGGCGCCGCAGCCACGCAAGAAGATATCATGAGGGCAGCGTCACTATGAGCAGCAGCGCGACCACCACGGCAATGGGTTCTCCTTCGATTTCCTCCCCGGTCTCTTCCTCGGCTCCAGCTATCGATTGGCGCGCTTACCGCAGCGTCATCGGCCTGGGGCTGGTGATGCTGATCCTGGCTTATCTCACCGACTGGGATTTTGTTTCAGCTCGGAACCTGACGAACCTCAGTCGCCAGGTAGCGATCAACGGGATTTTGGCTGTGGGGATGACCTTCGTCATCTTGATTGGCGGCATCGATCTTTCCGTGGGATCGGTTGCAGCGCTCTCAGGAGTCGTGGCCGGTCTGCTTCAAGTCAACGTGGGCTTGGCGCAGTGGCAGGGCGGCGGCGAAGTGGGCGGCGCGCTGATCTCGATGGGTGCTGCCATCCTGACGGGCCTCTTTTGCGGTGTTTTTAACGGGTTTCTCATTACCCGCTACCGCATCGCGCCCTTCATCATCACTTTGGGGATGATGGTCATTTCGCGCGGTTTGGCGCTGATTGTTTCCGATGGCGCAGCCATTGCGCCTCTGGGCGACACGTTCAATGCCCTGGGGCAAAATTACTTGCCGATCCCGCTGACGCTCGCGTTGGTAGGGTTGGCGGGACTCGGTTTTGCTTCGAGCCAAGTTCTTCGCAAAGAACGCACTGGCGAAAACTGGATGAACGCGGGTTTCACCTTGGCAGTCACTGGAATCGCGCTTTGGGCGTTCCAAGGCTACCGGGGCTTACCTCTTCCTGTTTTGATTTTCGCGCTCCTCGGTTGGGTGGGATCGCTCGTACTTCAGCGCATGCGGCTGGGGCGTTTCATCCTCGCGATCGGTGGAAACTCGGAAGCCGCCTGGCTGGCAGGCGTTCCCATTCGGAAGATCACTTTTGGGATCTACGTCACCTTGGGCGCGCTGGCCGGACTTTGCGGCGCGATTCTTTCGGCTCGCTTGAACGGTGCGCTTCCCACGGCAGGGGATCTGTTTGAACTCGACGCCATCGCAGCCGTTGTCATCGGTGGCACGAGCTTGCTGGGCGGGATTGGCACGGTCCGCGGTTCGATCTTGGGTGCCTTCTTTATCGGCGCTTTGAACAACGGGATGAGCCTGATGGGAGTGAGTGAGTTTTACCAAAAGGTGATCAAGGGTGTGATCATCATCCTGGCCGTCTGGTTCGATACCCGCCAGAGCCGCGCCCCGAGAACTTAAAGCGAATCCAGAGTTCCCAACCCAAGGCAAAAAGTCCGATCGCTTCCGCAGTCAGCGTGACTGGATTCAGAAGCGAGTGGGCGTGTTCGCTCGCTAGCGCGTAGGGGATTGAGCCGAAAGTGGCGCCGCGAAGGGGAAAGAGCAAAGCCTGGAGCGCGGAGAGGTCGGGAGCATGCAGGAGGCGGTCGCTGAAAGCATCGAGAACCAGGTGTGTGGCGGCACCCAAGCTCAGTGCGGCCCCCGCGCGGGATCGCCGGATCCAGCTTGCGGCTAGAAGCAGCAGAAGGAAAATTCCAGTGTGGCCTATGGTGCGCGTGCCCACCAACCAGCTGGAATGAATTTCGAGAATGCGAAAGCCGTAAAAGAGGGGCTTATCGATCAAATCGGGAAGCAGGGTTCCGATCGCAAGCGCGCGTAGGGAAAGACCTCGAGACCAGGGCTGAGCGAGTTTGAGTCCGATGCCGATATGGCCAAAGATGAACATCTCAGAGGGTTCCTCGGATTACTTCCGCGTTCGAGAGCGCTCCCATTCGAGCGCTTTCTCTTGGTAGCGGAGCTTCACTTTGTGGAACAGGCTTTCGTTTCGGCCGATGCGCTGAAGGTAATCAGCAGGGTCGGCTTCACCGCCTCCTCGCGAGAAAGCGTGGCCCAGGAGCCCGCCCGGCGGCAGGGTGCCAAAATCCATGAGCCGCGCGGCATCTTGGTTGGAGTCGGACTCCGAATTTCCCCAGCCCATGAGGCTATCGTCCCAGCCATTTTCGCTCGGTGAATTCGATGCAGGCGCGCGCTTCTCGGAGAGAGCGGCTTTCTCTGACTCGCTCGTGCCTGTGCTCAGTTCCGCGGCGCGGTTTCCGTCGGGCAGCGCCGGAGGTGTCGAGGTGCCTGAACCAAGAGCGCTCGTCGCGCCACTCGATCCGCTCCCGCCGCTGGATCCAAAAAATGAGCTCAGACGCGAGCCAAAGGACGCACTGTTTGGATTGGCGCCACTCGAGCCTTCAGGTCCACTCCGGCTTTCATTCCCTGCGACCGCTCCCGATTGGCGAAGCGTGGTGTTCCAGTCGGTTCCACTGGCTTCGCTCTTGGATAGTGTTGCCCCTAAGTTTTGGCTGAGCTCAAGGCCCAAGCTGCTTCGATGATTTCCTGGGCCGTCTGCCAATGCATCGGCGTTCATGACGTCTTGGTTGGCTGAAATCAGGAGGCCATTTCCAGCTGCCGTTTCCGAGCCTGGGCACTCCAAGACGTCAGCAGAAGGATTACAAGTGCTTTGCGCCAGTTCAATCGAAGCGCCCAGGTCGTCGCGTTTACAGCCGTTAGGACAGCTCCAACTCACCACGCACTTTTGAGCCATCGTGACTTCGCGGTCCCGGCAAGTAGCGAGTTGAGACGTCCACTCGGCGTAGACTGCTGCGTGCGCCTGAATTTCGGCTATTTTCGCGTTTTCAAGGCCACTTCCGAGCGAAGCATTTCTCAGGGTTTGAATCTGCGCTTGATCGGATTTGCGGCAAGCGTCGATCTTCCCTTGAAGGTCTTTGCCACTGGCGCCGCTCGCGCATAGGTCCTGTTTCCAGGCAGTGTCCCCGCACGTCGTGGTTCGTGCGCCTCCTCCTCCAGACAGTGCGCTGAAAAAATTGCATCCAGCGGCTTGAGCTTCAGAAATAGGAAGCCATGCCAGAAGGCGCGCGAGCGCTTGAGTCCAAAAGGATTTGGGCTGACGAAGCTCCGAGTGCTCTTTCTGCGCAGTTCGGTAGTAGTCGCCCGAAGCGCGCCTCAGAAGGGATCGCGCCGTGAAGCTCCACTGGCAGTAAGCCAATTGAGCGGTGCCCAGGGCTTCGATCTTCCAAGCCGCCGAGGCAAGAAAGCAGAGGCTCGGCTGTTTTCCCGAGAATTCACGCTCCAGCTGCGCCCAGCCGCTGCCGCCAACGCTCAGATCGCGGGCGCCAGTTGAAGCTTGGAGTGAGCAGTCTTGGAGAGAGAGGGGCGCAAGAAGCGCCTTGGCTCCCGCTTTCGGATCGGGCGCAGGAAGGCGCGCTTCTAGACGCGACACCACAGCGTTTCGAAGGGCATCGAGATCTTTTTGCAGTTTCTCGCAGCCGGTCGCAGGGGGCTGGGTTCCGCTCAGTCGTCCAAAGGAAGCAATTTTTGCTCGGTTTTGCGCGACAAAAGTATCCCAGCCTTGGAAGCGACTCTCGAGCGGACGAAGGAAGCCTTTCTTCAGTTCCTCGTCACGGATCTCGGCCATCAATTCCATGAGGGCTTGGATGCTCTCGCCATTCACGCGGGCTGATTTTTTCAGGAATCGACTGGTAGGTCCGTTGATTCGGTTTTTCTGAGAGCACTGGACGTGATTGGACCAGTCGCCACTCTTGGCTTCGAAGAAGTCGTTCTCGTATTGGCCTGAGCTTGCGCTCTTAAACCAGCGCGATTCTCCGTTTCGGGTGTTGGCGATCCCGTGGAGTGCAGTCGATTGACACGCTTCTGCCTCCGGAAAAATTGGGAACTCAACGATTTGATCGGCGCTTGGTGCCCCGAGTAAATCCGGTAAATAGCCTTGATAGAGACCGCGAATGATTTTTTTTCCCGAATACTTCGCGTCGGGGTGGTCCACGCTCAGTTGGTTCGAGCCTGCGACGGCGATCCGAACCATGCGTTCAAAAAGGCCTGCCGTAAACTCCCGGAGCTTTTGATCGTCCTTCAGACTCTTCGGAAAAGTGCTGCCATCGGGACGTGTGGGTGGGGTCGGCGGAATCAGTCGGTTGGACTTCGGGAATTCCCAGCTCTTTCGAACATCATTCGGATGAAGCTGAATGCCTAAGAGGACCGAGTTTCCGTATCCAGATTGCGAAGAGGCTTCGTTTACCAATTCTCGAAACGTTTCACCGAGCGGGGTTCGCAGGTAATTCTCGAAAGCGTAGACGCAGCGGTCGACGTCGCCCGCAGGAAGGTCAAGGCCCGACGTAGCCGGGGCGTCCATCAAAGAATCAAAAGTGAGGTCGGCACTGCCTCCTAAAAAGTCGCGAGCTGCCGTGAGCGCGCTTTGCCAATCGCTGGTTTGATCCGAACTGAGCGTTCCAGCCGTGCCCAGCTTTTGCGAAAGACTCGCGCTGGGCTGCAGCGTTTTGATCCACTCCCCAAAGGCCGTTTTTGCGGCGCCCCGGTCTAAGCTTGCGCCTGAGCAGGTGCCGCAGATGGAGTTCGGGAGTTGCGGCAGGGTGTCTGGGCAAGAGTAGGCTTGCGCCTGGGGGGATTCGAGCGCGAAGATTCCCAAGGCAAGGGCCCAGTGCCCGAGCCCTCGACTCCAAAGGTGTGCGAATTGTCGGAAGTCCCAAAGAGGCATGAATCCCCGATCCCTCTTTTAAGTAAACTATTTTTGTCAGGAATTGGCAAGTCAGCGATTCCTGAGGTGAAACTCAAAACATGATCTACTTAATTGGAATTATTGGGTTTTTATCGAGCCTCGCCCAGGCGACGACTTTTTCAGACCGACCCTTTGAAGACCGCGTCCAGGATGCGCCGGCCGTGGTTCGGGGGCGGGTGGGGATGAGCTACGTGGATTGGGGGGTGGGACCGGATGGGAAGCGCCGCCTCTATACGATTTACGAGCTTCAGGGCGAGGAAGTGTTTAAAGGCGAATTTTCCGATCCGGCGCGGATTCTGATGCGCGAACTGGGCGGGGAAAAAAATGGCGTGGGAATGCAGGTTTCCGGAGCCGCCCATTTTGAGCGAGGCGAGGACGTCGTCGTGTTCTTGGGGCCCCGCAACGCGGATGCGACCCATGACCTTCGCGGCTTGATGCTGGGGCGCTACGGCGTCGCGAAAGACGAAGAGGGCCAAGAGTACCTCCCCGACGCAGACACGCCTTTGGCCCTTCATCCCGATGCTCGCGATCACGCCGAGTGGGCGCAAGATGGCACTCGCCGTGTCAGGAAGTGGACGCTCACGGCTCTTCGCCAAGTGATCTCGGAACAAGCGCGCGAAAAGCGCGACGGACCGGGAAAGGGAACTCCTTCAGAGGAAACAGGCACTTCCCCGAATCCCGCACTGGGTGCGTCTACCGGGGCAAAAGATTCAGGAAATACGGCACCTGCCTTGCAACCTGAAGAGATTGACCCGGAGAACCGGGATTCAGGGAAATGGATTCTCTGGGTTCTGGGAGCGCTCTTGGTCGGCCTCGGTTGGGGATTCCTGCGACGCCGTCGCTAGGAGTACTTCTTTCGCGGCCTGAATCGCTCGATTCAAACAGGGAGTCTCACGGATGGGACGGGGTTGGGCTTGGGCCAAGATGGCCTGGGTAGGGGCAGGATTGTCCGCTGGCTTGGGGATGATGGGCGGGACTGGAACGGCAGAGGCCTTCACTGAGGGCCTTTCCGAGCAAGGACGGCCCCTGCGCTGGATGGGAAGACCGCGCTTGGATTTGGCGGGTTATCCCGTCAATCGAAGTGGGATCGGTAGCGAGTTCCTTTTTTCGACCGTGGTGCGATCGCTTCAGCTTTGGCAGGACGCCTCGCTCGGTCAAGTCGAGTTCGACTACTGGCAGGGCCTGAATCCGAAAGTTTACGAACCCAACAGTGATTTCAACGGACTTTCGAGTCTCTATTTTTCGAGCTCGGGTGGACAGGCGCTTGGGCCTTCGGTCTTAGGCATGACGCAAGTTTGGTACGCCGTCGAGACGGGAGAAATCCTGGAAGCCGATGTTCAGCTGAACGACGTGGATTTTCGATTTTCTACCAACGAAGCAGATACGTCTTCGCAGGGCTCGCGAAGTGTTTATCTCGCGAACGTGGTGGCTCATGAACTCGGCCACGCTTACGGTTTGTCTCATAGTGGGGTGGCTCAAGCTTCCATGTTCCCCATCGAAGCATCGGGCCAAAGCGAACCCACCTGCGACGATCAGGCGGGGATTCGCAGCATCGCGATCGGGTCCCGAGGTGCCGGCCGTGGAGAAGTGAGTGGGAGAATTCTGTCGGAAACCTCAGGAGGCCCGGTATTTGGCGCGCACGTCGTTGCCGTCTCGCGAACTTTGGGAAGGGTTGAGGGCTCGGCAGTGAGTGGACCGTCCGGTGAATTTAGAATCGGAGGGCTCGATCCGGGGGAGGTGCATCTTTTTGTGGAACCCTATTTTTTGGGAGGGGGTTCATTGCCGACGCCTTACCAAGGAATTCAGCCCCGGATTTGCCCGGCAGGGAATTACTTCTCTCGAACTTGGTGGATGAATCCTTCGGGCTTGGCTGAGCCTTTGGCGATCGCCATTCCTTCAGGCGGGGCTGCGCGCGCTCCGGATCTCGGGGTTCGTTGTTCAGGCACGAGCGACTTCTCTGCGTCGGTTGCTGCCATCCCCGGAACCTCTTCACTGTCGAGCGCGCCTCGTTTGGAGTGGAGGAGTGATCAGACCTTGGCGTTCGTCGATCGAATTGACTCGGGCGCAACTTATTACCGGATCGGTTTTCTGTCGGGGACTCTGGAGGTGCGGACCACCGCGATTGCCCTCTTCTCGCAAGCCGCAACGAGGCTGAAGCTTCTGGATTCACGGGGGCGCTGGATCTCAGCGGGCATTTCCCAGATCTCAGAAAGTGGCGATTCCCGGCTTCGTGCTGAAGCTTTGCCGCTGGACGAGTATGTTCTGAAAGTTGAAAAATTCTCAGCGAGCGGATCCGACTATCCCACGGGTGGCTTGGGGGTCGATCAGGTGCCATTCTTGCTCGTGACGGGAAGCTGGGGTGGCGGTTCATCCCCAAGTCAGGCTTTGGGATCGCTGTGCTCGCTTCCGACTCCTCAGCGTTCTTACCAAAGCCCTGCGGGCGATCCCAGGCGCCATTCGATGGACCGTGAAACGAGTATCGGGTTTTGCGGAAGTATTCGGCGTGCGGGAAGCGGGGATTGGAAGGGAAGTCCGGACTCCGGTCGATTTGAATCCGAGTGGGCAAGAGCCGTTCGCTTCTTCCTCCCTTTTTCGGCCATTGCTGTGGCTTGGCGGTGGCAGAGGCGGCGACGCCTTCCGACTCACTGATTTCGCCCAAAGCGCTCACTTGCACGCTGAAGGCGTCGCCGTTAGGCTGAAGCCATGAAGCTGAACCTGCGCGCTTGGGGATGGGTCTTGGGTCTGGGTTGGGGATGGATGGCTTCGGCCGCTGCGGCAGCCCCGGTTCCTGGGTCTCAAGTGGCTTTGAATCCGGATAAGGTCGTTCCCACGGACGGTCGAAAAACTCAGCACTACTTGAAAGACGGCATTTTCGTCGGCGGTGATCATCAGGTTCAGGAAGCCGTTGTGCGAGACATTCGCCGTGCTCCGAACGCGGGCTTTGAGCGCGTGGTGATCGATCTAGAAGGCACTCGCGACGGGCTCCCCATGGGGGTTCCGCGCCCGCCCTATTATCAGGTGGCGGTGACCTCGGATGAGCAGCGGGTGGTCCTGACGGTGTTTGGAAAGCCCAAGCTTTCCTTCGATGCTCAGAAGGTTTTGGCGCATTTCAAAAAGAGCGCTTGGATTCCCAGTATCGAATTGCTGCCGCGATTGAATGACGACTCCTGGACGTTTGTCATCGGGCTGAAACCTCGGCAGTCGGTCGAAGTTTTTGAGCTCTCCAAGCCCGCTCGCATCATCTTAGACATCCGAAATGAGCCAGGAGCTTCGTCGTGATCTGTCGCAACCGAGCATTCCTTTTCTGCAGTGTCGCCGCTCTGCTCGGAGTCACCGGGTGCGCTTCGGCCCTTCCGGTGAAACGCCAGGAGTACGCCGCTTCTCGAACCGAGCGAGTCTTAGAAGCCGAGTGGATGGATGTGCTCCGGGCGGTCGATTCGACGCTGCGGCTACAAAGGGTCGTGAAGCGCACTCCCGACACCGAAGACGTGCTTGAGCTTCGTCGTGCCGACGAGCGGACTTGGGAGACCGGCTGGATCGAATCCCAGTCGCGCGACAAGTACGTGGAGTACCAGCTAGATGGCATCCCCAAACGGAAGAACTTGGGTGTTCGACTCAAGTATCGGGTCGTCGCGGCGAAAGCGCTCGGCGGTGTCTCCTTGAAAGTGCGCCAGTGGGAGGAGCTGGAAAAACTGAATTCCCGAGGAATGTCTTTGGGCTACGACGAAGTGACCTCGGTCGATACTTCCCGTTCGGGAGAACTCCTCGAGAAGGTTCAGCAAGCGCTTTTGGCGGCTCCACCTTCGGCTGACTTGGGGCGCTGAGCGCGGCTCGGCAGGCTGCTGGCTGGAAAAACCGTCTGAGGGCTTGCCAAATTGTCTTTCAGGCCCAATTTGAGGGCATGGCCGAAGCGGATTTCGACACGGCAACCTCTGAGTCTTCGCAGCTTCCCGAGCGCTCGGGTGGGCTGGTCCTTCCCGACCAGATTCTGCCCCCGAACTTGTTCGTGCTGCCGGTGAATAACACGGTTGTTTTTCCGACCTTGATGTCGCCATTGGTCGTCAACGTCCCTCGCTTCACCTCGACCGTCGAAGAAGCGATTGGGCGTCAGCGCTGGCTGGGGCTTTTGCTCGTGAAAGAGGGCGAAGTCCGCGAGGAACTGAAGAGCGACGATCTTTACCGCACGGGCGTGATCGTGAAGATTTTGAAACGCCTGAAATTGCCGGATGGCTCCAGCAATCTTTTGGTCCATAGCGTGAAGCGCATTCACGCCAAACGCTTCCTGGCTGAAGAGCCGCACCTGGTAGTCGAGGCCGAGTACCTGGAAGACCAAGTCGAGAAGTCGACCGAGATGGACGCTTTGTCGCGCTCGGTGATCGGTTCAGTCAAAAAGCTCAGCGAAGTGAATCCTTTCTTCACGGACGAAATGCGCGTGGCCATGCTGAATGCGCCCAGCGCCGGTGCTGTGGCTGACCTCGTTGCTTTTGCGCTTTCTTTGACGAAGTCGGAATCGCAGGAGTTCTTAGAGACGCTTTCGGTCAAGGCCCGTCACGAGCGTCTGCTCCTGCATTTACGCCGCGAACAAGATGTGGCCGATGTGCAGCGACGCATTCACGACGAAGTAAACACGAAGGTGAGTAAGCTTCAGCGCGAGTTCTTCTTGAGGGAGCAGCTCAAGGCCATCAAGCGCGAGCTGGGCCTGGAAGAAGACGGCAAAGAAAAAACCTCACGCACTTTCCGGGAGCGGATTGAAGCGGCCGGAATGTCTGAGGATGTGAAAAAGCAGGCGCTCGAAGAGGTCTCGAAATTCGAGACCCTCTCTGAGTCGAGCCCCGAGCACCATGTCACCCGGAACTACTTGGAGACCTTGGTCTCGCTTCCTTGGAGTGTTCTGACCGAGGATAACCTGGACTTAGGCCATGCTCGCCAAGTGCTCGAAGAAGAGCACTATGGTTTGGAGAAGGTCAAAGAACGCATCATTGAATTTTTGGCCGTTCGAAAATTGAAGAACGACCGAAAGGGTTCGATCATCTGTTTGTCGGGCCCTCCGGGCGTCGGCAAGACCTCGATCGGGAAATCCATTGCTCGCACTCTGGGCCGTAAGTTTTACCGCTTCAGCTTGGGCGGCATGCGTGATGAGGCTGAAATCAAAGGTCACCGCCGCACTTATGTGGGCGCTATGCCGGGTAAGGTGATCAACGCCATTCGCCGGGCGGGCGCCAAGAACGCAGTGATCATGCTCGATGAAATCGACAAGCTCGGTGCGTCCTTCCAAGGGGATCCGGCTTCGGCACTGCTTGAGGTGCTCGATCCCGAGCAAAACGCCTCGTTCCTCGATCATTACTTGGATGTGCCTTTTGATTTGTCGCAGGTGCTTTTTGTGGCCACCGCGAACAACCTTTCCACTATTCCGGGGCCGCTCCTCGACCGGATGGAAGTGATCGAAATTCCCGGCTACACACTGGAAGAAAAAGAACAGATCGCGGTTCGCCACGTCGTGCCGAAAGAACTCTCGCAGCACGGGTTAAAGACGCCTCAGTTGCGGTTTGATCGCACAGCGCTTCGCCGCATGATGCAGGATTACGCGCGCGAGCCGGGGCTTCGCTCCCTTCAACAGCAAGTGGCACGAATTTGCCGAAAAGTGGCGGCGCGACTTGTTGAAAACCCGAAACAAAAACCCATTCGCATCGAAGAGAAGGATCTGTCCACTTGGCTTGGGCCAAAGCGGTTCTTCAATGAGATGGCTGAACGCGTGACGAGCCCCGGCGTTGTCACGGGCTTGGCCTGGACAGCGATGGGCGGAGATATCCTCTTCATCGAAGCGACCGATCTTCCGGGCGCAGGCACCTTGAAGCTCACGGGGCAAATGGGCGAGGTGATGACCGAGTCCGCCGCGATTGCTTGGACGTTTGTGAAGAAGCGCGCTTTGCGTGATCTGAAGCTTGAGCCTGAATGGTTCAAGCAGAACGACATTCACCTTCACATTCCTGCGGGCGCCATTCCGAAGGATGGCCCTTCGGCAGGAATCACGATGGCTACGGCCTTTTACTCGCTGCTGTCGGGGCGAAAGGTCCGCCAAAGGATTGCGATGACGGGCGAGCTTTCTTTGATTGGTAAGGTGCTGCCGGTGGGTGGCATTCAGGAAAAGCTTTTAGCGGCTCGCCGCGCCGGAATTACGACGGTGATTTTGCCCAAGCTCAATGAAAAAGACGTTGCTGAAGTGCCCGCTTACGCGCTCGAAGGAATGCGTCTGCATTTCGTCTCAACCTGGGACGAAGTGCTGACGGTTGCCGTTGAGCCGAAAGTCGCTGCCCCTAAGCGAGCGCGAGTGAAGGGTGCGGCCAAAGTCATTCGGACGGCTGTGAAGTCGCCCACTTTGAAGCGCACCTCAAGCAAGCGGGCTTCTTCGGCTAAATCACTTCCCCGCAGGGGCTGAACCGCCCGCTGCTGGTCCCACCAGATCGGCAATCTGGTCTTCCAAGAGCTTGTAACGATCTTTCCAGTCAATGACGGAGCCGGCATCTCGGTTAGCCAAGAGCAGGTTCATCACGTGCCCTTCCAACTTCTCAACCTGGCCTTTGAGAAGAGCGTTCTCTTCGCGCATTTTGGAGGAGTCGGTCTGGTTTTCGACCTCGAGAACGCGCCGGCGAAGCTCGTCCACTTCGCGAACTCGGAGGCGAAGGCTTTTGAGTTCGGTGGCGATATCTGCGGGGAGAGCGGCTTCCGCTGCGGGTTTCTGGCCGCTGAGAACAACTCTCAGTGCTTCGTCGGAGTGGGCCAGGATTTGAATCGTAGGCGGGGGATTCAGAGTCGAGACGTGTTTCCGAAGAATGGGGCTCAGGCCGCTGAGAACGATCTGCCCTGCTAATTCGCGTGCCAAGGAGTCGAGTTGGCAAATGTCCTTGATGGCAGTGGGATCAATGGCGTCGACTTCGGCCATATCGATGATGATCCGGTTTTTTCCGGTCTTCAGGAGCTGAGTGAGGCCCGCTCGTAGGACCGTGTAGCTTTTCACATCGACCGAGCCGGCGATGTTGAGCGTACAGACGTCCTTTTCTTGGGCCATCCTTAGTTTCATTGGTTCAGCTTCGCCTGATAGAAAAGAACCTTCATCATGTCACGGCGGGTGATGATGCCCACCAGACGCCCCTCTTGGTCGATCACGGGGAGCCTGCGGTACTTCATGGTGACGAATTTTTCGGCAATCTCGCTGAGAAGCGTCTCGGTAGTAACGGTTTCTACTTTCTTGCTGTAATGGATCTGATTACGGAAGACGTCGCTCTCTTTTCGTTTCGCTTTCGAAAATTGGCGAATGACGTCGTAGTCAGAACACACGCCGACCATGTGACCTTCCGAGTCCACCACAGGAACACCGGTGACTCGCTCGCTGACGATGAGTTTGACCACGTCCTCGAGTGAGGTGTTTGCCTCGACGGTGAGTAGGTCAGTCGACATGATGTCGCGCGCGGTCGGTTCCATTAAAATGAAGTATATCGGCCAATTCGTTGACCTGGAAAGAGGTAAACACTAGAATTATTGAAGAGATGGAGTCCTTTCAGCTTCCGCCCACTGTCTGGCCTCGGGTTCATGCCATGTATCCGGGCAAGACGTTCGTGAAGTTCATGTCGGCTTACCGCAATCCCAAGGCGGGTTTGCCGGCGCTTCAATCTGCATTAGAGTTGAACCCCGGCTTTGTTCACCTCGTTCAAGGCTTCGATCTTTTCAGAAAAATGCGAGAGAAGTGGGACGATCAGCCCACCGTGGTGGGGCCTGCGCAGGCGGCTCCGGCGCCAGCGAACCCCGCAACTCCCGCTGCAGCAGGCACATCGGCTGCTCCGGCTGCGACAGGGCCAGTCGCCCGGATGACTGCGGCTCCGGCTAAAGATTTCTTATCTTCCGTTGGTAAAATTCAGGCCAGAAACGCCGTGGCGAGTCTTGCGATGATGCGCTCGGCTCAAGGGCCCTTACCGCGGAACGCAGCCGATGATTTTACTTTTACGCCGGCGACGAAACTCAAGTACGCCCTTTTATCAGAGGATTTTCACGAGTCGCGCCGTTTAGGGCACTCGGAAGAAGCCTTTTTGGCGGGTCTTCACTACGACTGGTTCTTTGAGTTGGCGACGGCTGATAAAGCTCCTGCTGAAGTTCAGCTTGAGCTCGAGACGGCGTGGAAAGAGGGCTTTCGTGCCGCTCAGGTGGCTCGGCGAATCGCCTCAAATTATAAAAATTTGCCTCTGTCCGAATGGATTTTTGCTGCAACGATGGCGATTTATTTGGGTCGCGCTTGGAGTGCTTGGATTTACAGCGTGAACCATCCGGGATGTGCCTTTTGGAAGGACTTCCGCTCAAAGGTAGACGCTGTGACGACGAAGAAACGCGAAGCTTGGCGCTTTATCGAGCGCCGCATGTTTCCGCTCGTGCACACCGATCTTGCTGCGCTCTCCGCCTCATCGTTTGGATTTTTGGGTGATATCGCGCCGGTGATTGCGGCAAGCCAGGATCCGATCGTTCTTCGGAAGGTCTCTCCGGCTCACTATCAAATTGCGCTAATCGTGCGCGCGGGTCAGATTATTTCTTCTATTCCTACCGATGATACAGTCGATTCCCGAAGCGGGCTTTTTAGCCGCTTGGATAAGTGGGTGATTAAGGAGCTGAAGCTCAGCGACTCGATCATTGGGCCGCTGCTCAAGAAACTTGAGGAGCCGCCGTCGTGAGTTCCGATTCGGTCCGGAAAGCACTGGAAGCCAAGGCCAAAGCGGATGCGGCTGCGAAGGCGGGCGGTTTAGGAGCAAAGCCCAAGGCGGCAGGCCTTGCCGGACTTTTACCAGCAGAGGACGTAGAAAAGCAGCGCCTCGCTGAAATACCGGCCATTCGTCACTCTTGCACGTCGTGCCAGGTCTGCGTTCCGCTTTGCCCGGCCAAGGCCATCTTCAAAGGCATAGGCCAGTTCGTGATCGACACCGACCTTTGTACGGCGTGTGGATTGTGCCTGCGGATTTGTCCCGAGAAGGCCATCTACAACGCCAAAAGAGAAGAAGAAGCGCAAAAGGCTCTCGAAGACGAAGCGATGAAAAAAACCGCCCGTGCGATGAAAGCCGCCGGTGGCGGGGGCAGTAAACCCCCGGGCTCAAAGTAAGGAAGCTTCCGTTTATCGCTTGGACCCGATGGCTGCGAGCGTCCTCGAAGCTACCTGCGTGCCTGAGATTCCGTAAAGATCCAGAAGCTCTTCGCCTTCGCCGCTTTGGCCGAAGGTGTCTTGAACGCCGCAACGGACCAGACGTGCTTTGCCGCCCGAGGTGGCCATGGCGTCGGCGACGCAACTGGCGAGGCCGCCGATGACCGAGTGATCCTCGACAGTGACAATCCAGTCGCATTCTTTGGCGAGAGTTTGAACCGTCGCTTCGTCAAAAGGCTTGAGGCTCAGCACGTTCCAAACGCTTGCGGTGATGCCCTGACCCGAAAGCAGTTCGGCGGCTTTCACGGCTTCTGCGGTACCTGCACCGGTTCCCAGCAGGGCCACGCGGGTAGAGCCCTGGCCCATTTCGCGAAGCTTCAAAAGCTTGAGCGGATTGAAGGGAGTGGCTGAAGGGTAAAGATCCGGGAGATTCTGGCGGGTCAGGCGGATGTAGGCCGGACCTTTCCAAGTGTTCACCAGATAATCCATGAGGAGCTCGGTTTCGCGCGCGTCCATGGGTTGAAAGACGCCCATTTGGGGAAGCGCGCGCATCAGTGCAATGTCCTCGAGGCCCATTTGGCTGTGGCCATCGTCACCGATCCCGACGCCTGCGTGGGTGCCGATCATGCGCACGTTGGCCTGAGAGTAAGCGACGCTCAGGCGAATCGTGTCGTAGCGACCCGTCAGGAAGCAGCCAAAGCTGCAGAGAAAAGGCAGCTTGCCTGCGAAAGCGAGTCCTGCGGCGGTGCCAATCATGTTGGCCTCAGCTATGCCGAGATCAAAGAAGCGCTGCGGGAATTTTTTCGCAAAGAGCTCGGACTTCGTCGATTTCGCGAGATCGGCATCTAAGACGACGATTTGCGGATTCGACTCTCCGAGACGTGCCAGCGATTCACCAAAGGCCTGGCGGGTGGCTTTTCCTGAACTCATTTGGCCTGACCTCCGTTTTTACGAATCTCGTCAATGGCGCGAGTGCCTTCTTCTGCTTTCGGGGCGACGCCGTGCCAGCCGATCTGATGTTCCATGAAGCTGACGCCTTTGCCTTTCACCGTACGCGCGATGATCAGGGTGGGCTTCTTCGAGCCTTGCTCCTGCTGTTTTCTGGCGTCGGCGTAAGCGCTCAAAATTTGCTCACAATCGTGGCCGTCGATTTCCAGCACATGCCAGCCAAAAGCGCGCCATTTATCGGCCAAAGGCTCGATCGGCATCACTTGGCTGACGGGGCCGTCGATCTGCCCGTTGTTTGCGTCGATGATGGCGCAAAGATTCGAGACTCCGAATTTGGGAGCGGCCATGGCGGCTTCCCACACTTGGCCTTCTTGAATTTCGCCATCGCCCATCAAGCAATAAACCCGCGAGGGCGACTGATCGAGCTGCGCCCCGAGCGCTAGCCCCAAAGCAACCGATAGGCCCTGACCGAGCGAGCCGGTTGAGGCTTCAACGATCGGCATTCTGACTCGGTCCGGGTGGCCTTGGAGGCGGCTTCCGGTCTTTCTCAGCGTCGCCAGTTCCTTTTTCTCAATGAAGCCTTTTCGGGCCAGGATGGCATAGAGCGCCGGTACGGCATGCCCTTTGGAAAGAACGAAGCGGTCTCGCTGTGGCGCCAGGTGGTCTGCCGATTCGACCCCGCGCATTTCCGAGAACCAGAGCCCGGCCACCAGATCAATCGCCGATAAGCTACCGCCCGGGTGCCCGGATTTTGCTTCGACCAGCATCTCGATGATGTCGATCCTGAGCTCGTTGGCTAGATTTTCCAGTGCCTTCGCATTCAAAGGAGTCATGGCGCGGAAACTATCGCAAGATTCAGCCTCGGGACAGCTTTTCCTGTACCGGGATTTGTTGGTAGATTGAGCGGATGCGCGGAAAGTGGTGGATCCTGGCCGGCGTGGCTTGCGGCACGTTTATGGCCACTTTGGATTCGAGTATCGTCAATATCGCCCTACCCACCCTGACCCAAGAGCTCTCCAGCGACTTGGCCCGTATTAAGTGGGTGGTGATTGTCTATCTTTTGGTGATCACGTGTCTGTTGTTGCCGTGGGGGCGACTGGCGGATCAATACGGCCGCCGAAGAGTATTTCAGCTGGGTTTTGCCCTTTTCACTGGGGGCTCGTTGGCCTGTGGTTTGTCGGCCACTTTGGGGTGGTTGCTTCTTTCCCGAGCTCTGCAGGGCTTGGGCGCCTCGATGCTCATGGCGAACGGTCCAGCCATCATCACGGCAGCTTTTCCTTCGCGAGAGCGGGGAAAGGCGCTGGGAACTCTCTCGATGGTGGTGAGTGCGGGCCTCGTTGCTGGCCCGGCTTCGGGCGGGTTTTTGATCAGCCACTGGGGGTGGCGGAGTATTTTTCTTGTGAACATCCCGGTTGGAATCTTGGGTTTCTTCCTGACCCGACGTTTCATCCCGGAAGACCCACCGCGCAAGGCGTCCTTGCCCTTTGATTGGGCAGGAGCGTTGCTACAATTTCTCTTCTTCCTATCCATGATCGTCGTGGTCGACCCGCCTTCGATCTCGATCTCTGGGGGTGATGCGATTTCTGCTCCCCGCTTCCTGATGGTGCCTTTGACCCTTCTTTTGGGCTGGCTCTTCATCCGGGTGGAATCTCAAATCAAAGCCCCTCTCTTTGATCTTTCGCTCCTGAAGAATCGCACCTTTTGGTCTGCGAATTTGGCGAGCTTTCTGATCTTCGTGTCCTTTTCGGCTGTGACAGTTCTCATGCCCTTTTATCTAGTGGAGCTGCTGAGGCTTGACCCGAGTCAGGCCGGTCTTTTCATGACGGCCATTCCCCTGACCATTCTGGTAGTAGCGCCGATCAGTGGTCGGCTCTCGGATCGCTTTGGCGGGCGAGAGCTCTCGATGGTGGGTGCGGCGGTCGGAGCCATCAGCCTTTTAATCATGGCAGGTGCTTTCGGTGTGGGCTTGGACACGGCGTCTAGCTCGACTCTGTTGATTGGAACTCTGGCAGGGCTTGGCTTTTCGACGGGATTATTTCAGTCACCGAACAACAACGCGATCATGGGCGTCGTTCCGCCTTCCAAACTTGGCGTCGCTTCGGCGTTGCTCGCGACTGTTCGGAACTTGGGGTTAGTGACCGGCACGGGGCTCGCGACCGGAATATTCTTTTGGCGAAAGCAAGAAGAGGGCGACTTTGTCGGCGCCCTGCATTTCGCTTTAGCGGTAGCAGGGTGTGTGGCGGCGGTTGCGGCGGTGATTTCTGCGCTGAAACCGTCAGGTCGTTTTGATGGGGGAGCGGAATCCGATGGTCAGGCGAAGGGATAGGGAGCCCACTCCCGAGGAAGCCGTTGAGATTGCCCGCGAGGACAACCTGCCGTTTTGGCACGACAGTCCTCCGCTTTTTGCCGCTTACCGCGAGAAAACAGGCGGAGCGAAAATCTTTCCGATCGATCCGGATTTTATCAAGAAGCGATTCTTGATCGTCCTTCTGGATCCGTATTCGACTTCGGGAATTGCAGGCCTTTCGGACGCGATTGAGTTTGATCGACGCTTTGGGGATCAAGGGCTGCCGCTTTTGCTCATCATGAAACTCAGTTTCGCCTTTCAGAAGGCCACCGGTTACCTGGAAAATCTGGCGCAGAAGAGTCGTTGGAATTTTCCAGTTTGCTACGACTCCGATGGGGCCATCTTTGAGGCTTTTGGGGTGACTGAGCTGCCTCACGCAGTGGTGATGGACAAAGGGGCCGTCCTGGCAAAAGAAACGGGCCCACTCTGGGCTCAGAAACTCGAGCCCTTCCTGCATCGCTACCTTCGTGAAGGGGATCCTGGTTTAGCGCTTCCGATCTTTTTTGCTCCGAATCGCTCGGAGTATGCCGATGCGGGTGCGATCAGTTTTGGATCGCGCTTTCCAGCTGGCCCGGAAGTTCAGTTCACGGGCGAATGGAAAGTCGAGGAAGAGTTTCGCTCAACTCGTGATCCCAAAGCCTCGATCCAGTTTTCTGCTCCCGCACCGGGCCTTTCAGTGATTGCGCGAAGCATGGATACGGCCTTTTTGCCCGCCGAGCTGGTGGTGGATTTGAATGGCGTGCCCCCGCGCGACATCCGAATCGAAAAAGACGTGGAGCGTGACGAGTCGGGAAATGCTCGGATTAAGCTCGATCAGCCTCGGTTTCTGAAAGCGTTGAATGCAGAAGGCGATCCCATAGCTCGCATCACGCTTCGCTTTCCGCATGCTCACCGGGTTCCGGTGGGAATTTACGGAGTGCGCTTTCACCGAAAAGTTCCTGGCTTGAAAGCGCAGCTTCAGGCGGCAGCGACTGGGCCTGCGAAAATTTAGTCGGAGTCTCGTTTCTTGGGATCGCGGCTGAGGTGGGCGCGGAGTTGCTCCACGCACGCTTGCCAAAGGAGGGCGTGCGCATCAGTCGTCTGAGCGTGGCCCAGGCGAGCTTGGCATTCTGTGAGTAAAGCGTCGGCATCCTGCGGGTTCCAATCAGAGGTGCTAGAGAGTGCCTCTGAGAGCGCAAGCGCTAGGTTCCTTGAGAAATCCTCGGGGCGAATTCTTTCGAGTGCCGTACCGTTCACGCGCTTCAAGTACTCGCTTTCGGATTCTCGAAGTAGCTCAAGCCAAGTTCCTTTGAGCGTGGGGTCTAACGAGCTCCCGCCCGGAAGCGAGGAATCAAAACGGAGCGCAGCCTCTGCAGCCGAGGGTTTACGATTAAACGGGCAAACTTCTTGGCACACATCGCAGCCCGCGACGAAGCCTTCGGTTTTCGCGGTGGCCTCGGGCCACTCGCCTCGTTTTTCGAGAGTCGCGTAGGCAATACACTTTCGGGAATCGAGCTCTCCGGGCGCGGTGATGGCCCCCGTTGGACAACCGTCTAAGCAGCGCGTGCAGTGGCCGCAGAAGTGGGGAAGCGGAGCCGGGCCTTGGCCGGTTTCTCGGTCTAAGAGCACTTCTCCTAAGAACAAGTAAGAGCCTTCTTTGGGGTGGATCAGTAGCGTGTTTTTTCCAATCCAGCCCAGGCCAGAGAGCGCGGCCCAAGTGCGCTCGAGAACCGCGCTCGTGTCGACGCACACTTTCCAGCGCAGCACTCGGTCGGCCGGCCCGCCCGGTCGGGGCGGCGGAACTCGGTTGGGCTTTGCGCTCGCTTCCGCCCCAGCCTTGCCTTCGGCTTGGGCTGCGCGCGCCCGCACTCGCAGCATCACGCGGCCTAGGCGCTCGGCCAAATCCACGTGGTAGTCCGGCCCTTGTAGGTAGCGCGCGTAGCGGGGTCCTTGCTCGGCCGTGGGCGCGCCTGCTGGGCGGCGCGGGTAGGGCAACGCCACACAGAGCATGGCTTTGGCCTCGGGCATGAGCCGCCTCGGGTCGGCACGCCGATCACGCCCGCGCTCCAGGTAGTGCATCTCGCCGTGGCGGCCTTGCTCAAGCCAGCGGTCGTAACGCGCCAAGTGCGCATCATAGGGCGCGGGCTGGCCGGGGCCGGGCGGATTCAGGGCGGGGTCTAAGTCAATCGTGGCCGCAAGCGCGAATCCCTCCGAGCGTGCCTCTTCTAAGAGCCAGGCTCGGAACTGTTCTGCTGCTATTTTGGCCGCGATCATGGGGCTTCTGGAGTCGCGCCTCGGACGACCGGGAGGCCTGCTTCTTCCCACTCGCAGATTCCGCCGGCCAGTGATCGCAAGCGCGTGTAGCCTTGTTGTTCGAGCCAGCGAAGAGCGTGCATCGAGCGAACGCCGTGGGCGCAGTAAATGACCCAGTTTTCGTTTTTCTCAGTCAGCACTGCGGGAGCGCGGGAAACGAATTCGCTGAGAGGCACCAATACGCAGCCCTCTAAGCGCGACTCTTCCCACTCTTCCACTTCTCGGACATCGAGCAGACGCGGCGGCTGAACATCGGGGCTAGATAGCTCCGTTTTCAGCTCGTCTACGGTGATGATCCAAGAAGCCTGCGGCATGGTGACCTCAGTGAAGTCTTGCGCCAGAAGTGATGTCCGAGATCGTTCTCTCAGACGGCAGTTCGGTGCGAAGTCCGCCAGCAAACGAGAAGTCCTTGGCGCTGAGGCGAACCTGGGGCTTCAGCATTCGGACTGCGCGGCCAATCAGGTCTTGCGGATTGGCGTCGGTGATTTCGACTTCCACCAAGTCGCCCGGGCGAAGCGAAATCGATTCGGGCGCCTCGTTCATCGACTCGGCCAACTCATCCACTTCGTTGATCAGGACGTGGCCATCGATATCCTGAGCCTGAGTAGCCATGCGGCCTTGAATCAGAAGCTCGGTCTCTTCGCTTGGGCCTTCGACCAAGACCATCACGCGCTGACCAATGTAGCGTTCGTGCAAAGTCTCGCGCTGCTTTTGGAGAAGTGCGGTCAGGGCTTTCGAGCGGCGACGCTTGGTGTTTGGGTGCAGTTGCTCGCCCATTTCGGCTGCGCGAGTGCCTTCTTCTTTCGAGAAGCGGAACACGCCCACGTGGTCGAGTTTCAATTCGTCCAGATCGCGCGAAAGCGCTTCAAACTGCTCTTCGGTTTCGCCGGGGAAGCCCACGATCACCGAAGTGCGGAATACAATTCCGGGGATCCGAGCGCGAAGCTTGGAAACCACGTCAAAAAGCTTTTGCTTGGTCAGACGGCGTCCCATCGACTTCAGCATGGCGTCGTCGGTGTGCTGGATAGGCATATCCAGGTACTTCACGATCTTCGGCTCACGCGCGATGATGTCGACCAGTTCGTCCGAGAAATCGTCCGGATAAACGTAGTGAAGGCGGATCCACTCGACGCCTTCGATTTTGCAAAGCTCGGGCAGGAGTTTTTCCAAGTTATCTTCGTAGCGGTTTTCGATCCCGTAATGGGTCAGGTCTTGCGCCACGAGGTTCAGCTCGCGCACTCCGCGCTGAGCCATTTGGGTGGCTTCTTCGACCAAAGAGGCAATGGTGCGCGAACGCACGTTACCGCGCAGTTTCGGAATGATGCAGAAAGCGCAGCGGCGGTTGCAGCCTTCCGAGAGCTTCAAATAAGCGGAATACGCAGGCCCGGTGTGAACGCGCGGATCTTTCTCGGAGTGGATGAACGCCGGCTGGTCAATGTACGAGCGCTTCGGAATCGGTGCGCCTTCTTCCAGTGCTTTTCCGTGGGCTTCCAGAAGTTCGGTGATGCGGTGGTACTGACCGGTTCCGATGAAGAGATCCACTTCGGGCATCTCTTTCTCGAGGTCTTTGGCGTAGCGCTGGGGCAAGCATCCCGAAGCCACGAGCACTTTGCAGCGCGCGGATTCTTTCAGCTGCGCGAGTTCCAGAAGGGTCTCGATCGACTCCTCTTTCGAGGCTTCGATGAACGAGCAAGTGTTCACGATGATCACTTCGGCCGTTTCGGGCGCGTCGGTGATGGTGTAGCGCTCGTTCTTGAGCAGGCCGAGCATTACTTGGCTATCGACCAGGTTCTTCGGACATCCCAGGCTGACGAAGTAAACGGTGTCTTTCTGGGCTTCTTGTAACTGCATGAGGGTTATTCCTGTACTGCTGAAGAACGAAGGCCTTGGAACGTGGGTTTAGTCGCGGAAATTCCCGAATTGCATCGGGACTTTCAGAGCGGCCTGTTGTTCGCGCAAAAGCGCGATTGCGGATTGAAGATCATCCCGGTTTTTGCCGTTGACGCGCACTTGCTCGTCTTGGATCTGAGCTTGGACTTTCAGCTTGGAGTCCTTGATGGCGGCAATGATTTCTTTGCCTTTTTCCTTCGAGATGCCGGCCTGAATGACGATGACCTGGCGAACCGAGCCACCGAACGCGGTTTCGGGATCCTTGTTCTCAAACGACAAGGTCGAAAGGCCGCGCTTGATACACTTGGAGTGGAAAATATCGCGCAAAGCTTCGAGCTTGCCTTCTTCCTCGCACCAAAGGGTGACGGTTTTGGCCTTTTGATCCAGTTTGAGCTCGGTCTTCACGCCTTTGAAATCAAACCGGGTGGTCACTTCTTTAGTGGCCTGGTTGATGGCGTTGTCGAGTTCCTGCCAGTTCATTTCTGAAGAGATATCGAAGGAAGGCATAGCGTCGATCTCATACAAAAATGATCGGATGATTTCAATCCCGAAAAGGGTGGGGGGGCCTTGGGGTTACCAAATCGTCCATTGGAAGCGCTTTTGGTTCCAGGCCTGGATTTGGCGGGCAAACGAGGCGCGACCCGGGGCTTCGAATCGGCCGTCCCCGCGTTTGCGGCTACGGATGGGGAAGCGCTCGATATTGAAGCGGGAATCGGGTGCCTGGGCGGGGTTAAACACCGAAAAAGCCAGGCGGTAGTGCTTCTTCGCCCGGGCTTTCACTTCCGCATTAAACGCACCGTAGGGGTAGGCTAGGAACGGGCGCGGTCCGCCCACAGCGCTTTCGATCTCGCACTTGGCTCCGAGGATTTCACCCTCCAAAGCCCAACCCGAAAGGGTGGTCAGACGGGGGTGGGCGCGGCCGTGGACTTGGATATCAAAGAGTGGGTCGGCATCTAAGGCGCGTGCCTCATCCCAGCTCAAAAAGGGTTTAGGAGCACCTTTTTTGGGGTGGCTCACTTTTCCCATCAGCCAAGAATTGATGAAGAACGTGGCGTGGACTTGGAACTCGCGCAAGATGGGAGCGGCCAAGCGGTAGCTGCTGGCGTAGGAGTCGTCAAAGGTCACGATAAGAGTTTTCGGGGGGAGTGCCGGCCTCGGGTGGGCGCCATTTAAGTGAGCGTCGAGCCGCTCAATCGGGACGCTTTCGTAACCCAACTCGTTCACCAGGTAGGAGAGTTGGCTCCGAAGTGCCTGAATGGTGGTGTCGGCCGAAGTGGAGAGGTCTGACGAGCGCGCCACCACGTCGTGGTACATCAAGACCAGGGGCCGTTCCTGGGCTGCGGCTCGGTCAGCGGCTTTTGACCAGGGCTTCGCATCAGGTAAAGGCTCGATGAAATTCGGAGGGGTCGAGGGCGCCAGTCCACACACGGCAGCCTGAGCGGTCGCAGAAATCCAAGCCAGCCCGAGGCCGGTCAGTAACGCGAATGCAGGCTTCCGAACGAAACGAAAAAGAATACGCCTCTCCATATCCCCACTCCTCCCGCCGCATGGGGTACCGCTGTTGACGAAGTGAGTCAAGTTACCGCAGCCGGGGATGCGGTCTGACGGCCGCCTCTTATTCCTCGACGCGTGCGGTGTTGGGCGGTGCCGTGAAATGAAAATGGGAATCGGGAGCTTCTTTTCCGAGCTCAATTTGACTGAGCGTGATTTCGCTCAGATTCCCGCCGCGGTGTTGAAGGCGAACTCGGCCGATAGTGTGGGCTTTTGGGTCGACTTCGATTTCGATGCTGGCTACCGAGCCCGCAGATTTCCGCCGGGGTTGGATCAGAAAAATGCTCTCGGTCCGGGGCGTAATGGTCATGTCTTTGAGTGAAGAACTGAAAGCACCCGCCAGAAGTGCAGTCGCAAGCCGCGATTGCACTTCGTGGGTTTTTCGCTCGATGAGTTGCCCGGCCTCGGTCTCGTCAAAGGGCGGGGTGTAAAACCAAAAGGTTTTGCCGTCGCTGACTAAGAGGTTCTTGGCAGGCTCGTTCTGCTCCCAACGCAGCTTGTTCGGGCGTTTCACTTCCAAAGTACCGCGAGTCACGCTCTTCATCAGCGTGGCTTTGGATTCGGTGGTCTGCGCGTACTGAGCCCGAAGCGTTCCCGCTTTGGCGTAACGCGCTTCCACTTCCTGAAGAAGCTTCGGCAGGGTGCGAGCAGCCAGAGCAGGTCCTGCCGAAAAAAACGTCAAAACCGAAACCAGAGGAAGCAACCCTTTGAAGTACTTCACGAGCAGGACTCCTTAGCAAAAGCGGCGCTTCAGGCCTTAGCGCATCTCGATGGAAACCATCTTCGAGACGCCGGGTTCTTCCATGGTCACGCCATAGAGCGTGTCGTTCAGCTCCATGGTTTTCTTGTTGTGCGTGATCAAGATGAACTGGCTCTTGGCGCTCATTTCCTTCAGAAGCGCGTTGAACTTGCCAATGTTGGCGTCGTCCAGCGGCGCGTCCACTTCGTCGAGTACGCAGAAGGGCGAAGGCTTCACCATGAAGATGGCGAAGATCAGCGAAACGGCCGTCAGAGCCTTTTCGCCGCCCGAGAGCAGGGTGATCGACGAGACCTTCTTGCCCGGAGGCATGGCCATAATGTCGACGCCGGCTTCGAGGATGTCGCTGGATCCTTCCGGATAGACCAGATCGAGCTTCGCCATACCGCCGCCGAAGATGATCGGGAACAGGCGCTGGAAGCGATCAGCGATCGCTTCATAAGCTTTGCGGAAGCGTTCCTCGGAAGTGCGATTGATGTGCTCGATCGCTTCTTCCAGGTTTTTCATGGAAGTGACGAGGTCGGCCTTTTCGCCCAGCAGGTGATCGTAGCGTTCTCTGACCCGCTCGTATTCCTGATCGGCGTCTGGGTTCACGTCACCCAAGCGGCGGATACGCTCGCGTAGGCGCTCGACTTCTTCCGACAAAGCTTGCGCTTCCTCGGCAGTCATTTCGGTCGTGACGACCGGATTGTCCATTTCTTCCTGGATGGGCACGCCTTGCGGTTCGCTCAGGCATTCCGGCCCGTACTTCTCTTCCAGATTCTGCTTCAAGTGCGACAGCTCGCCCGAGACGCGTTCGACGTCCACGGCCAGTTGTGCGGACTGACTGGTCTTCTCGTTGCCGCCTGCGTGCAGTTCTCTGATGCGGTCCAGGTTCTGCTTGAGGCGCACGTTGACCTGCTCCAAGCGATCCTTGGTGGACGACAAGCTGTCTTGGTCTTCCGCAAGCTTGAGGATCAGTTCTTCGATCTTCTCCTGAAGGCCTTGGTCGCCGCCATTGAAGTTCTGCTGTTCGTTGGAAGCGTTGCCCAGTTGGCGCTCGACTTCGTTCAAGCGGCGCTGGCGATCCGAGATGACCGATCGCTTGGCTTGAAGCTCGCGTTGCAGGGAACCCGAGCGCTCGCGAACGGAGGCCTCTTGAATGCGTGCGTTCGAGAGCTCTTGTTCTGCGATCTGAAGCTTCTCGGCGGCATCGAGTGAGCGGCCTTCGGCTTCTTGGATGCGAACTTCCAGCTCGGCGCGCGTCTCGTTGAGTTCTACGAGGCGGCTTTCAATGTCAGCGCGTTTGGTGCCGGCTTCTTCCGCTTCTTCCGTAGCGCGACGGCTCTCCTGGCGCGAACGCTCCAGTTGACCTTCGGTTTCGCGAAGGGCTTTGCCCATTTGGTGGGCGTCGCGCTCGCTGGTGGCCAGTTCCACATCCAGTGCTTGGATGCGGGCATTGGCTTCTTCCAAAGCAGTACGAGCCGCTTCAAGCTGGCTTTGTGCTTCCTCGAAAGCGGCTTCGCGCTGGGCGAGTTGCTCTTCCAGGCTCTGCGCTTCCGTTTCCAAGTCGGCAATGATGCGCTTCCGGCCCAAAACCGATGCGGGTTTGGACGACTCGGTCGAACCGCCGCGAAGGATGCCGTAGCTGTCAAACGCGGAGCCATCCAGTGCGACGATGGACCAACCGCCGAGCTTATGGATCTGATTCTGCTTCAGGAATGCCGTGATGGGCTGAAGCGATTTCACCACGCAGACATGCGAGATGAGTTGAAGTGCGATGGCAGAAACCGTCTCTCCGGTTTCCTTGCGGATGCGGACAAATCGCCCCAGGTCGCCCATGACTTCAAAGCCGCTCGACTCAAGCGCGCTGCTGATCCCGCCGAAATCGGTGGTTCCGCGAGCCGGCTCGGGCACGACGTGAATCGAAGCGCGGCCTTGGTTCTGAGAAGCCAGTTCCGCCAAAGCTTCGATCGCAAACGAAGGATCGCCCGAGATCAGGTTTTGAAGGCGATCTTCTAGCCAGCCTTCCAAGGCCTGCTCGTAACCGCTCTGAACGTCGATGGCGTCGGCCACTGCGCGAAGCTGGCCTTGGCCGTTGGAGCGCGCCCAATCGAGCGCAGCTTTTGGACCGTCGCCAAAGCCTTCATAAGCGGCGTCGAGTTCCTTGAGTGAGCTCAGTTTCGTGCGAGTCTGGGTCAGGACTTTGGAAGCTTCATCGCGCACTTTTTGAGCGTCACGCTGAGCTTGATCTTGCTGGCGAAGCTTGGCTTGGGACTCTTCGCGAAGGCCTTTTTGCTCTTCTTTCTGGGTGCGAGCAATGGAAGCGCGTTCTTGAGCGGCCTCGGTCTCGATCCGAGATTCCGCGAGCCGGGCTTCTTGTTCCTCGATCTGCTGGGCGAGTCGCTGGGCTTGCGCCAAGGCGCTTTCTGCGCGCGAAGCAAGCGATGCCGCCGAAGAGGTGAGGCTTGAGCCATCCGAAACCGAGCGCAGTTGTTCGCGCTTGAGTTGCTCGACTTGGCTTCTGGCTTGCTGAGCTTCGCTTCTGAGCTGACGAGTGGCTTCGTCTTGCTCTTGAACCTGAGCCTGAGCTTGAGCTTGGGTTTCGTCGGCAGTTTGAAATTCGATTTCAAACTGCGCCAAAGTTTCTTGGGAAATGGCGATTCCTTCGACCAGTTCCTCTTTTTCGGCCTGAAGCGATGCCAGAGTCGCTTCCAGGTCTTTCTGGCGGCGCTGGGAAAGATCGAGCGCTGCTTTTTGGCGAGTCAGTTCGCCCGAGCATTCTTGAATGCGCGCCTGGATTTCTTCCGCAAATTTTCCTTCAGTGACGCTGTGAACGCGGTCGATCTCGATCGTGTTCTCGACGACCTGCAGTTCCGCTCGGAAAGTGACTAAGTCTTGCTCGAGAAGGTCGCGGCGGTTTTTGACTTCCTGAAGCTGCTGATTCAGCACGCGCGCTTTGCGGCGACCCCAAGTGATCTCTTTTTCAAAGAGCTCTTCTTTGTACTTCTTGTACTGGCGGGCTTTCTGAGCTTGGCGCTCCAAGCTGTTCAGGCTGCGCTCGATCTCGGCGATGACGTCGTTCAGCCGCGAGAGATTGGCCTGGGTGGCTTCGATCTTCCGAAGCGACTCTTTTTTACGGGCTTTGTATTTTGCGATGCCTGCGGCTTCTTCGATCAGAAGGCGGCGCTCTTCGGGCTTGGCGTTCACGATCTTGCCGATCTGGCCTTGCTCGATCACGGAGTAGCCTTTGGCGCCAACCCCGGTGTCCATGAAGAGTTCTTGAATGTCTTTCAAGCGGGCGGGAACGCCGTTGATGAAGTACTCGCCGTTTCCGTCGCGGTACACGCGCCGAGTGACGGCAATTTCTTTCGCTTTCAGGGCCGGGCCCGTGTCTTCGGCGCTGGCGCCTGCGGGGCCGTTCTCGGTGTCGGGAACCATTTGTTCCAGCACCATGGTCGCTTCAGCCATGCCCAAGGGAGAGTAGCGGGACGAGCCGTTGAAAATCAGGTCGTCGGCACCCGTGCCGCGCATGTGCTTGTAGGACTGCTCGCCCATGACCCAGAAAAAGGCGTCCACGATGTTCGACTTGCCGCAGCCGTTGGGCCCGACGATGCCGGTAATCGTGTGGTCAAAGTGAATGACCGTTTTGTCTTTGAAAGACTTGAAGCCTTGAATTTCCAGTCGCTTGACGCGCATAGTTGAGTCTCTCCCCCCGGTCCCGACGAGGAACAGAACTGTAACAAGCCACGGGCAAAAGGCAAGGTGACAGTCAGGTATTCCCTGTTTCTCGGGCGGGGGTTGGGCGGCTGGCTTCCCGAGAATGAGAAACGCCCGCTCCGGCAGGACCAGAGCGGGCGCTCGAATTGAGGGTGGGCCTCAAAATTAGTCGCGGTAGAAGACCGGAGTCACGGTCAGGGTGACCGTGCCCGAAGCGTCCTGCGAGCAGGCGCCTTCGATATCAATCCGATTGGCGTAGACGGGGCGGCCGTATTGATCGCGCTTTCGGTAGATGTCTTCGGCGGTCACTTTCATGTGGCTCAAGGTCGAAAGGACTGCGCCGCAGGCAATGATGCTTTCTTCCGGCTTCTTAGAAAGGATGACCTGCGAGCTGGAGGGGAAGGAATTGGCTCCTTTTTGGAGTCCCTTTTTCAGGTTCGCAATGACGCCAAAGCCCCAATTCGAAGCACCAAAAACGATCGTGTCCAGAGCCAAGCGGCGCTTATCCACGCAGTTGCCGGTCGAGAACTGAACGGCGTCTGAACTGATGTTTTCAATGACTTTTCGGATTTTGTCGCAAGCCGGGTCCTTCATCGAGGCGATGGCGCCGCCGATGAAAGGGAGCCCTGCCGAGCCATTCAGAACCGAGGCTCCGATGACGATCTGGCTGAACAGGTTCGAGCCCATGCCGCCCGATCTTACGTAAACGTTATTGAGCAGGATCTGGTCTGCCGAGTAGGCGGCGGGAGTTTCGATCATGTCCTCGTCGGCGCGAGCCGTGACAGCGAGGGACGAAATCAGCAAAGCAGACAGGGTCAGGAAGGCCGAGCTTTTCCGGAACATGAGTACTCCTTGCAAGGGGGGTTAGGCAGACGGCTCGCAAGTAGCACAAACGTCGAAGCCCCACGAGGCGATTTGCCAAGTGGGGCTTCGAACTTTGGTCTATCGTGATTTCCGGAGTCTGAAAGCTCCGGCATTTCAGGGGTCAGGGTGGGTTCTTACGGTATCGGCCTCGCGCCGGAACCCCCAAAGGCCCTACGACCCATTCAAGAGGACTCAAATTGTACGATCCTTCTTTTGCTGCCGCGGCCCTCCTGATCGGGAAGGTGTCCGGCAGTCCGCAGGCGCCGTCGGCGTCGTTACGGCTTAGCCCGCGCAATCAACACTTCGGAGGGCCGGTTTCAGGCCATTCAAGAACTGCTCGTTTCCAATACGGCGCACTTTCGTTCGGACGCATCGGTTTCATTCGCTCGTGCTCCTTACTTAATCAGGCTATCGGCCTATTTGACGCGGCGCAATAAGCAAGGTTTAGACAGGCAACCGGCAAGCAGAATCCCGAGTCGAAATCAGGCCTTGAACCCCTCTGCGACCAAGCTTTGGCCGATTCCGCCTGGAGTTCAAAGGCCTCCAGGGTTTTCATTTCATGACCCGCAGGGCTAGGCTGGCGGATCGATGTTTACCGAAGTATTGAAAAAGCGCTTAGGTCTTGAGGGGTTCCGGCCTCATCAGGAGCCCATTTGCCAGGCGCTGGTCGACGGCCAAGACGCCTTGGTAGTGATGCCTACCGGCGCGGGCAAGAGCCTCTGTTTTCAGGTGCCCGGACTGGTCCGCGGCGGCACCACCCTGGTCATTAGCCCGCTGGTGGCCTTGATCGAAGATCAGGTGCTTCGTCTGCAAGCCAAAGGCATTCGTGCCGAGCGCATTCACTCGGGTCGCGGGCGCGAAGCTTCGCGCGACACGTTTCGCGCTTACCTTCGCGGGGAGCTTGAGTTTCTGTTCATCGCGCCGGAGCGCTTAGCAGTCGCGGGCTTCGCGGAAATGCTGGTGAAGAATCCGCCGCGTTTGGTGGCAGTCGATGAAGCTCACTGTATCAGCCAATGGGGCCATGATTTTCGTCCCGATTACCGCTTAGTGGGCGAACGCCTGTCGGGGCTCACCGGGGTCCCGGTCGTGGCACTGACGGCCACTGCGACCCCGCAAGTGCAGGACGATATTTGCGAGCGGTTGAAGCTCAGGGAGCCTGCGCGATTCATTCACGGCTTTCGGCGTGAGAACCTGCAAATTCGCCTAGAAGAGTGCCTGCCGTCGGACCGTCTGGACCGCATTGCCGAGATTTTAAAAGACCCCGAGCGCTTGCCGGCCATTTTGTATGCTCCCACCCGAAAGCGCGCAGAAGAGCTCGCTTCAGGCCTGGGGCGTAAGCTTCGAGTTTCGGCCTACCATGCGGGTTTAGTGGCCGAGTCGCGCGACCGGGTTCAACAGCAGTTTCTGGACAGTAAGCTCGACGTCATCGTCGCAACGGTTGCGTTCGGAATGGGCATCGATAAAGCGGACATTCGCACGGTGATTCACGCTGCCATGCCCGGAACGGTCGAAGGCTATTATCAAGAGATTGGGCGCGCGGGCCGCGATGGAAAGCTCTCGCAAGCCGTGCTTTTGCATTCGTTTGGGGATCGCCGTACGCACGAGTTTTTCCTCGAGCGCGATTTTCCGGAAACCTCAAAGCTGGAAGAAATCGTGCGAAACATTCCTGAACGAAACGGCGCAGACTTGGAAGCCGTTCGGTGGATGAGTCGCGAGATTGAAGTGGAAGTGTTTGAAAAGGGCTTAGAGAAGCTCGTTCAACACGGTGGGGTGGTGCTGGAGGGCGCTGAAACCCTGCGCTTGGCCGAGGTCATTTCCGAGAGCACGAAGAACGGTCCGAGAAGTTCTGCAGCTTCCGCGGGCGGCGCGCCGACTGTGGTTTTGAAGCGCGGGAAAAACACTTGGGTCAGGGCGTATGAAAAACTGCGCACAGCGCGCTTCTCGCAGCTCGACCGGATTCAAAGCTACACGCAGACCAAGAACTGCCGAATGCTGGAGCTCCTCAGGCACTTTGGCGATCAAAGCGATCGGGCAGGGGCCTGTAGTCAGTGTGATCGCTGCGTTCCCTCGACCCAGGTTCGCGAGATCGCAAAAGAGGAACGAACCGTGGCGGTCAGTGTGCTGGCCGCGCTGACGGAACGCGACGGGCAGGCCTCGGGCCGCCTCTTTGAGGAAGCGCAGCGCGTGCAGCGAAGCCTGGATCGTTCGGTGTTTGAGCGAGTACTTTCGGCGCTCGAAAAGGCGGGCTTTGTGGAAAGCCATGCCGAGCAGTTCGAGCGCGACGGCAGAAGCATTCGCTACCGAAGAATCGAGCTCACGCCGAGCGGCGCCCGCGCCAAGGGCAAGGACCTAGACGAACTGGAAATTGAGGGACCGCTTCCGCGCGGCCTAAGCCGGGGCGGCGCCGCCACCAGCGCGAAGGCAGGAGCCGGAGCGCGGCCGAAGTTTCGGCGGCGGAAGAGCTGAAGGCGGGGCTTAGGCAAACCTCACCCCGCCAGTTCGGCTTGGGCTGCGGCGAGGCGGGCGATCGGTACGCGGTAAGGCGAGCAGCTCACGTAGTCCAGTCCCGCTTCATGGCAGAAGCGGATCGAGGCAGGCTCACCGCCGTGTTCACCGCAAATCCCCATTTTCAGACCGGGCTTGGTTTTCCGGCCTTCCTCAATCGCAATCTTCATCAAGCGCCCCACGCCGCGCGTGTCGAGCGAAGCAAACGGATCGGTCGAGTAGATTTTCGCCTCTAAGTAGTCCTTCAGGAAAAGAGTCGAATCGTCGCGCGACAGTCCGTAAGTGGTTTGCGTTAGATCGTTCGTTCCGAAGCTGAAGAACTCGGCGTAATTGGCAATTTCATCGGCCGTGAGAGCCGCACGCGGAAGCTCGATCATGGTGCCGATCGGGCAAACCAGTTTCACGCCTTTTTCCTTCATCACTTTGGCGGCTTCGTCTTCGCAGAATTCTCGCACGAACTTCAGTTCACGCCAGTCGCCCACCAAAGGAATCATGATCTCGGGAATGACTTTTTGCTTCTTCTCTTTCACCAAGTCGCAAGCCGCTTCCACAATGGCGCGTACCTGCATCCGATAAATTTCCGGATAGCTCACCCCTAAGCGGCAGCCCCGGTGTCCCAGCATGGGGTTGAACTCGTGGAGCTGCTCGGCTTTGCGCTTCAAGCGCTCAAACGGCACCCCAATCTTATTGGAAAGGGTGCGGATCTCGTCGTCACCGTGCGGGATGAACTCGTGAAGGGGTGGGTCGAGCAAGCGAATCGTGACGGGCAAGCCCGCCATGGCTTCAAAAATCTGGAAGAAGTCGCTTCGCTGCATGGGCAGGATCTTGGACAGCGCTCGGTCGCGATCGGCCTGGGTGTCGGCCAAAATCATCTCCCGAACGGCGTCGATTCGCTCGACTTCAAAGAACATGTGCTCGGTTCGGCAAAGGCCAATGCCTTCGGCTCCGAATTCACGCGCTTTTTTGGCGTCTTTCGGGGTGTCGGCGTTCGTGCGGACTTTCAGTCGGCGGGCTCGGTCTACCCACTTCATGAGTTCCAGGAAATCGCGGTTGAGTTGGGGCTCGGTCGTCGGCACGACGCCCTCGATAATCTCGCCGCTTGAACCGTCCAGAGTCAGCCAGTCGCCCTCTTTCAAGGTCACGGCTCCCAAGGTGACTTGGCGTGTGTCGAGATTGATCTTGAGCTGCGTGCAGCCCGTGACGCAGCAGCGGCCCATGCCTCGGGCCACGACAGCTGCGTGCGAGGTCATCCCGCCTTGCGCGGTCAAAATGCCTTGCGCAACCGACATGCCGTGGATGTCTTCAGGCGAAGTCGAGACGCGGACTAAGAGTACTTTTTTGCCCTCTTTTGCCCAGTCTTCGGCCTTCTCGGGGTCTAAAACGATTTGCCCGGAAGCAGCGCCAGGCGAAGCCGGTAGGCCACGGCCCAGAACTTTCTTCGGTGCTTTGGGGTCAAGACCCGGGTGCAGCAGTTGGTCGAGCTGTTCGGGCTGAATGCGCAAGATGGCTTGCTCGCGAGTGATGCGCTTTTCTTTCACTAGATCGATCGCGATTTTGAGAGCCGCAGGCGCCGTTCGCTTCCCAGTGCGGGTTTGCAGCATGTAGAGCTTGCCGCTTTCAATGGTGAACTCAATGTCCTGCATGTCGCGGTAATGCTTTTCGAGCTTTGAACAGGCTTTGATGAAATCTGCGTAAGCTTTGGGAAGCGCCTTTTTCAGAAGCGCAATGGGCTGGGGCGTCCGAATGCCTGCCACTACGTCTTCGCCTTGAGCGTTGATCAGGAACTCGCCGTAAAGCTCATTCTTGCCGGTCGAAGGATCGCGCGTGAAGGCCACACCCGTGGCACAATCATCGCCTAGGTTTCCAAACACCATGCTCTGAATGTTGACGGCGGTTCCCCAATCCTCGGGGATTTGATTCAAGCGGCGATAGGTGATGGCGCGAGGGCTCATCCACGAACGAAGAACGGCGCCAATAGCGCCCCAGAGTTGCTCGTCTGCTTTTTCGGGAAAGCTCTTTCCTTGCAGGCGGACAATCTTTTTGAATTCACCGACCAGTTTCTGAAGGTCTTCGGCCGTGAGTTCAGTGTCGGACTCAACCCCGCGTGTGTGTTTCAGATCTTCGAGCGCTGCTTCGAAGTTGTTGGTGTGGATGTCGAGCACCACGTCCGAGTACATGGCGATGAAACGGCGGTAGCTGTCCCAAGCGAAACGGGGGTTGCCCGTTTCCTGAATCAAACCCTGAACCGTCTGATCGTTCAGGCCGAGGTTCAGAATCGTGTCCATCATGCCGGGCATGGACGCACGCGCGCCCGAACGCACGGAGACCAAAAGCGGGCGCTTGGCTGAGCCGAATTTTCGGCCCATTTGGCGCTCCATCTTAGCCAGGGCCTTTTCCACCTGAGCCTTCAGGCCCGTGGGATAGCTCTGCTTCCGGGCGTAATACCAGGTGCAGACTTCCGTGGTGAGAGTGAATCCCGGAGGCACGGGCAAGCCCAAGCGAGTCATCGCATGGAGATTTGCGCCTTTGCCTCCCAAGAGCGTCTTCTGGTCCTCCCGGCCGTCGGCCTTACCGCCTCCGAACGAATAAACCAGCTTGGACGCCTTGGTCTTAGCCATGACAGCTCACTTTCCCCAGTTATCGATTTTCTCGTCCAGGTACTGCACCAGCTTGTCGGCTGGAATGCGTTCCTGAGTCATCAAGTCGCGGTGCCGCACCGTCACCGTGTGATTCGACAAAGTGTCGTAATCGATGGTGATCCCAAACGGAGTGCCGATCTCGTCCTGACGGCGGTAACGCTTGCCGATCGAGCCCGAGTCGTCGCGGTCGACGCGGAACTTCTTGCGAAGGTCGGCCGAGACTTTGTCGGCGTATTCCATCAGCTCGGGCTTCTTCATCAGCGGGAACACCGCTGCTTTGAAGGGCGCAAGTTTTGGGTGAAGCTTCAGCCAAACGCGCTCGTTGTCCGAGCGGTAAGCGTCGGTGAGGGCCACCAGCAAGAAGCGGTCGCAACCCACGGAAGTTTCCACGATGTAGGGCAAGTAGCGCTCTTTGGCTTCTTCGTCGAAGTACTCGAGCTTCTTGCCGCTGAACTCTTGGTGGCGTCCCAAGTCGAAGTCCGAGCGGTTGTGAATACCCTCGAGTTCCTGCCAGCCGAACGGGAACAAGTACTCGATGTCAAAAGCGGCTTTGGCGTAGTGGGCAAGTTCGCCCGGGCCGTGCGCGTGGAAGCGGAGCTTCTCTTTACGAATGCCCAAGTCCAAGTGCCACTGAATGCGCTGCTCTTTCCACTTCTCAAACCAATCCATGTCCGAGCCCGGCTTGACGAAGTACTGCATCTCCATCTGCTCGAACTCACGCGTGCGGAAAATGAAGTTTCCGGGAGTGATTTCGTTTCGGAACGCTTTGCCGATTTGAGCGATGCCAAACGGCAGCTTCTGGCGCATCGACTGCTGCACGTTCAGGAAGTTCACGTAGATGCCTTGAGCCGTTTCGGGCCGCAAGTAAACGATCGAGGCAGAATCCTCGAGCGGACCCATGTGGGTCTTGAACATCAGGTTGAACTGGCGAGGCTCGGTCAGTTGGCAATCGCTGCCTTCACCGGGCTTCTTCGAGGGCTTGTTCCCGCAATGGGCCATGTCGAGCTTGTCAGCGCGGAAGCGGCCTTTGCAGGTTTTGCAATCGACGAGCGGATCAACGAAGCCCGACACGTGGCCGGAAGCTTCCCAGACGCGTGGGTGCATCAAGATGGCAGCGTCGATGCCCTCGATGTCATCCCGGCGAGTCATGGCGTTCCACCAGACGTCCTTCACGTTGCGCTTCAGTTCTGCGCCGAGCGGACCGTAATCCCAGCAAGCATTGATGCCGCCGTAGACTTCACTCGACGGGAACACGAACCCGCGGCGCTTAGAAAGCGACACGAGGTCTGCCATGTCCTGGATGTCTTTGGCAGGACCGGGATCTTTTTCGACCAGCTTTTCGGTTTGATTTTCGCTCATAAATTCGACCTCAGAGGTAACAGAGGCAGGCAATCGCCGCAATCAAGCCGAGCCGAAAAACTGGAGGCACAGCGTGATGACGGTGGCGTTCACGAAGTCGACAAAACAAGCGCCGACGAGCGGAACCACCAGGTAAGCACGGGGAGCCGGGCCATAGCGGCGAGTCACGGCTTCCATATTGGCCATGGCATTGGCCGTAGTGCCCAGCATGAAGCCCACGAAGCCTCCGCCCATGACGGCTGCGTCGTAGTCTTTTCCGGATAGGCGGTACACCACTTGGGACGCAATCACCCAGACCACGACCGCTTGAACGGCCAGGATCAGCATCAAAGTGCCGGCCAGGCTCGAGAGTTGGCTGAGGCGCAGGGTCAAAGTGGCTAGGACCAAGAAGTAAGAAAGGGCTGCCGAACCGATTTCCTCGATCCAGGCGTCTTCCAGGCTTGCGGGCTTTCCGTCTTTTTTCGGGCGGTCATGCCAGTTCCGGATGAGAGCTGCCACGATCATGGCGCCAATGTAGATGGGCAGCGTGATGCCGCGATCTTGGATCCATTTACCTAAAGTCGCGCCCAAGGCCATGACAATGAGGAAGAACTTCATGTGGCGCATGAAGTTCGCAGGATCGAGCTGCGGAGCATTCACGCTGTGCGAGGCTACTTCCTGTGCGGCTGCCGAGACAGCAGCTGCTGCGGCAGGCTGGCCCGCGCCGCTGCCTTTTAGGCCATGGCGGGTCATCAGGCGCGAAGTGAGCGGAGCACCGAGAAGGCCGCCCATGACAATCCCCAGGAGCGCGCAGGCCGTTCCAATGGGACCTGCACCGATGACGCCTGCTTTTTCAAACGCGGGCGAAAAGGCGAGGGCCGTTCCCGGGCCGCCGGTGAGGGACACCGAGCCTGCCAGAACGCCTAAGAGCGGATGCTGGCCCAGGGACTTGGCCAAAGTCATGCCGACGGCGTTTTGAACCAGCAAAATGACCGAACAAAGAATCAGAAACCGAACCACCTGCGGACCGCCGGCTTTCAGGTTTCGCCAAGAAGCCATCCAACCGATGCTGAGAAAGAAAGCGATCATCAGAGGGGTCTGAAGCGCCAAATCGAAAGTGAAGGTCAGGCCGCCCACGACTTCCGCCACCGTGAAACCAAAGCAAAGAAGAAGTCCGCCCAAGACCGGCTCAGGCAAGCAAAGCTTAGAAAGAGTCGGGAAAAAGCGGGTCAAACCTTTGCCGACCAAAATTCCCAAAGCGGCCAACGCCAGGGTTTCGATCAAAGAGAATGCATGGAACGGAGTAATGCCTGGGTTCATGGGGATTCGGCTCCTGAGTGAAAGCGAGCATATTCGCCGCTAAGGGCGAGAAGTTCGTCGTGACGGCCAGATTCCACTACTTGGCCGTTTTTGATGACGAGGATTCGGTCTGCGTTTTGGATCGTGGAAAGTCGGTGAGCGATGACGAGTGTCGTTCGGCCACGCATGAGTTCTTCGAGCGCCTCTTGAACAGCCTTTTCCGAGCGATTATCGAGCGCCGAAGTGGCTTCGTCGAGGATCAGAATCGGCGCTTTGCGAAGGAAAGCGCGCGCAATGCTGAGGCGTTGTTTTTCTCCGCCGGAGAGTTTCTGGCCGCGATCCCCGATGCGGGTTTCAAAGCCATCTGACAAGCGCTCGATGAATTCCAGCGCATGCGCCCTGCGTGCGGCTTCGCGGATTTCTTCGAATGATGCGTCCAGGTTTCCGCAGCGGATGTTCTCGGCCACAGTGTCGTTAAAGAGGAAAATGTCCTGGCTCACGACAGCCATCATTCCTCGCAGATCTGAAAGCTTCAGGTCGCGAATGTCTTGGCCATCGAGCGTGATCGATCCGGCCGTGACGTCAAAAACCCGGGGAAGAAGGCTGACGAGCGAGCTTTTTCCGGCGCCCGAGGCACCGACCAGAGCCACAGCCTGGCCCTTGGGAATGTCAAAGCTCACGCCGCGAAGCACTTCCCTTTCAGCCGCGTCGGGGTAAGCAAAGCGCACATCCATCAGGCGAATACGGTCGTGAAGCTCGGAAATGGGCTTAGGATCAGGCGATTCGGTCAGGCGCGTTTTCCAGTCAAAGACTTGAAAAATGCGCTCACACGCTGCTGAAGCGGTGTGAAGCTTCATGCTGACGTCGTTCAGGAGGCGAATCGGATGCATCATCAGGCCGAAGGCCAAAAAGAAGGCAAAGAGCTCGCCCGAAGTCATTTGTCCGGCCAGAACCTGAGATCCGCCGTAGTGAATGACCAGAGCGATGGCAAAAGCCGTGATCAATTCCACCATGGGGTGGGAGGCCTCTTCGAGCGCTGAAGTTTTCAGAAGAATCCGGGTGAATTCGCCCGTTTGGCCTAAGAACCGCTTTTGAACGTAGTTTTCGAGCCGGTAAGACTGAACGATCCGAACTCCGGTGAAGCTTTCTTGAAGTGTGGAATAGATGCGCGCGCTTTCTTCGGTGATTTTCGAAATGTAGCGCTTCAAGTTCCTGCCCGTGATGCGGAATACCCAAGCGAGGGGCGGGAAAATCAGGAAGAGAAAAAGAGTGAGCCGCCAATTCAAATGAAGGGCGTAGCCGAAGAGAAAAAGAAAAGTGATGGGCTCGCGAATGAGTACGTTCAGCGAAGCCAGGCCGTTATCGACCATCTGGGTGTCGTTAGCGACCCGCGAGATCAGGCTTCCCGTGCTTTGCGAGGTGAAATAGTCGGCCGAAAGCCCCATCAGATGACCGAAAAGATCGTTCTTCAGGGCCTGGTTGGTTCGCACCACCACGATGCGCATGAAGTAATAGTGCAAAAACCGAATGACGAAATTCACCAGGTAAAGACCGATGAAAAGCGCCGAAAACTGCCAAAGCAGGGAAGCGTCGTTTCCTGGCTTCAAGTTATCGACGAGCTTCTGAACCATGGGCGCAGGAGCCGTGCGAATAGCGGAAAGCGGGATAGCCAAGGCAAGGCTTCCCAAGAGAAGGCCCATTTGGGGCTTCAGATAAGGTTTTAGTCGCAACAATGAGCTCATGCGGAAGCCCGGGACCTTATGCTAAACCCGGGCGTATGGCGAGGATTCTGGTCGTAGGCGGCGCAGGTTACGTGGGCGGGGCAGCCGTGGCCCATTGGGTGGATCGCGGCGATCAGGTCTGGGTGCTCGACGATTTGTCGACAGGCCACCAGGTGACCGTCCTAGGTCAGGGCCTAACCGTGGCCCGAGCGGGCGATCAGGCTGTGGTGGGAAAGCTTTTAAAAGAGCACACCTTTGATGCCGTGGCTCATTTTGGGGCTTTTATTTCGGTCGGCGAAAGCGTTCAGAACCCATCGAAATACTTCGAAAATAACGTCGAGCAGACCCGCCTTTTACTCGAGACTTTGCTTGAAAACGGCGTGAAGCGCTTCATCTTCTCTTCCACCGCGGCCGTGTATGGCGAGACCGGGGAAGGCCCGATTCACGAGGAGCTGCCGCGAAAGCCCATCAACCCTTACGGGGAAACGAAGCTTCAAGTGGAGCAGCTTCTGGAAGAGTTTTCCCGCACGCGGGGGCTTCAGGCTGTGGCGTTTCGGTACTTCAACGCCGCCGGAGCAGAACCTAAACTTCGCACCGGAGAATGGCACGAAGAGGAGACGCACCTCATTCCTCGAATCTTGGATGCCGCAATCGGTGGACGCTCGGTTCAAGTTTATGGCCGCGACTACGCCACACCGGATGGCACCTGCATTCGGGATTACATCCACGTGACGGATCTGGCGCGCGCCCATGCAGCGGGGCTCGACTGGCTTCTTGAGCAAACTGAGGGCGGCGTTTTTCAGGCCATGAATTTGGGCAGTGGGCATGGGTATTCGGTCTTGGAAGTGATTCAAGCCGCCGAAAAAGCCGTCGGTCGAAGGATCGAAGTGGTGTCTCACCCCAGGCGTGCTGGGGATTCGGCGCGGCTCGTGGCCGATGCTTCCAAAGCCAAAAAGCTTCTAGGCTTTCAGCCTCAGCTTGGCTTGGACCAAATCTTAGAGACGGCCTGGGCTTGGGAAAAAAAGCGGCGTGAGCCGAAGCGCGCGGTTTTCTTGGACCGCGATGGAACTCTGAACGTGGACCCGGGGTATTTAAATCATCCCGAGAAATTAGAACTGATTCCGGGCGTTCCCGAAGCGCTCAAACGCTTGAAAGAGGCGGGCTATTGGCTCGTGGTGGTTTCTAACCAATCGGGAGTGGGGCGGGGACTCATCCCGCTCGAAATGCTCCCCCGCATTCACGATCGCATGGATGAAATCCTTCGGCCCAAGGGTGGTTCGATTGATGATTACTCGCTTTGCATTCATCACCCCGATGCAGGCTGCGATTGCCGAAAGCCAAAGCCTGGGCTTCTTCTGCAAGCAGCGCAGCGACTCGGGATCGATCTGAAAGCTTCGTTCATGGTGGGCGATAAGCCAGTCGATGTGGAAGCAGGGCGCGGAGCCGGAGTGCGCGGCTGTGTGGTCGTGCGGACCGGAGAAGGCAAAGGCACCGAAGCCGAGCTTTCTCGCTCAAGCCAACTCAAAGCCGATCACGTGGCAGATGATTTGCTCGCAGCATCGGCTTGGATTTTAGCCCAGGGATTGCCGGCTTCCTCGAGCGCGTGATAGCCCTGAAACGAATCGGCGGGGGTGGAGCCGACAAACGTTTTAGGGGTGGGTCGATGCGAAAGTCCTTCCAAGTGCGGCTTTGGGGAATGGGTCTGATCCTAGCTTTTTCGCTTCTTGCTGAACTGCCTGAGGCCCGTGCGATGGGACGCGGCCCCTTAAGAGGCGAACTTCGCTTGGCAGAAGGCCATCCCGAGCGGCCGATTGTTTTCATCGATAAGGACCTGATGAAGCGGGCCGTGATTGGCGGAAAAGCTCAGCTCAGGCTGTCAAACGGGCGCGGAAACTTCGTTCTGAAAACGGAGTTTGGCGAAACGATTGAAGTAAAAGTCCCGCAATTTCGGAAAAAGGGCTCGGACCTGACTCGCTTCACTTTGCGCGGCGCTGACTTTGGCCAGCCGCTGGATTGGCGCGCTGAGATGCTGGTTCGAATCACCGAGTGGGAAGACTCGCGGCGCATTTTGGAATCGTGTCAGGCGGCGATGGAGTCTTGGTGCGCGGCACGTGGATGTCAGGGCACTCAGTGGGCGTATCAGCGCTTTCGGAAGCGCGAAGAGAATTTCGTCCTCGCGTTTGTGGCTCCCGAGACGGCCGAAGAATACGGCCGTTTTACTGCGGAGCCACACGTCGATAAGCGTGTTGTGGGATCACGCCCCGTGACTCCGTGCGTGCACCGACAGTTTTATCCGTAAGGCTGCGACGTCAGAAGTGACTCGAGTCCCAGGAATCGAAGGCTCTTCATCGGCATGCGGTCAAAGCCAGGAACGTGAAAAGCGAACAGGGCCTCAAGAAACGAGAAGAGTTTTTTGTGCTCTTCTGTCGAAGCTTGAAGGTGCGCGCTGATTCCTTTGATGGGCTGGTGAAGGGAAAGTTCGAGATCCAAAATGGCCAACGGCGAGAGGCTGAGGGAAAGCTGATGCACGTTGGCAGTTCCTAGCGCGCTTTGGCCACTTCGCTGGGTGGGCCGACACGCAGGACAGGTCCAGCCCGCGTCGGCAATGTGAGCTCGAAGCTGCGCTCCTGAAGCGATCGCCGAAGCGGTGATTCCGCATTCCAGGCAAGCGCCGATCGGGGGCTGATTGCCACTCCATTGCAGCACTTTCCCGAGGTAAGCGTTCAGAAGCCCGATCGAGCCGTGGCCCTCTTCGATCGCCGCAAGGGCGTTTGCGTGAAGTTTGAAAAGATCCGCGCAAGGTTCCCGCTCGGGCGCCACTTTCAGCATCACTTCGTTTAGAAGCGAGGCAAGGCTCAGGCGTTCGAAATCCTTTCGAAGACCCTCAAAGCTCCTTCGGATGGTGGCTTGATCGACCCGGTAAAGGTCTGCGCCTGGCTTTCCGACGAACGTCCATTCGGCAGCGGCAAAAGGTTCCAGAGCTCCGCCGAAGCGGCGCGATTGAATGGAGTTCCGGGCCATGGCGGAAATTCGGCCGTGGTTCTCGGTCAGCGCCGTGACGATTCGGTGGCGTTCCTCGAAAGGAACGGACCTAAGCGTGATGGCGAGGTCGCGCCGAGGCTCCATACGTCTTTAAAACTCCTTGCCCCAGAGTCTTAGCACGGGCTCTGGGGCAAGGTGGGAAATCACTGAGTCAATGACTGAGAAGAAGCCAGGCGGCCCTTCTCGATTAACGTGGTGCGAAGGCCCGTCATGTAGCGGTAGCTCATGCCGACGACTTCTTTTTTTCCTCGAGGTGCAATCAAGGTGATGGCCCCGAGTTCCCGGAGGCCCAGCGCCTGGGTCAGGTCAGTGCCGCCCAGTTGACCGAGCAGTTTTCCAAGAAGGCCTCGGTGGATATTCCGGGTTCGGGCCTCGGTTTGAATCGTTTCATCACCCAAGTCCAGGGTCAGGCTTGGGCCTACGGTGGTCTTCGTTTTCCCAGGGGTGACCAGGAGTCGCATCAGCTTGGGAGGTGCAAAGCGCGTGGCGGCGCTTGCTAGGCCTTGAGCTTCACGAAGGACATCCATCGCGTTTCGAGCCGCTTTGAAGTCGTCGTGATGGGTCCCTTCTGCAATGGGCAGCCGAGTTTCTGCATCCACGATAGAAAGAACGGATTGATCGAGGGTCTTGACCAAGAGCCAAAGCGCGCGGCTCAGCACAGGAGTCACGCCGCGAGTCTGGCTCAGGCCCGAGCGCACCAGAATCCACTGAGTGAGGGCCCCATCCACGGCAGGGCCTGGAATGGGTTGCCCCAGGGATTCCACGAGCGTGCGTTCCCAAGAAGGGAAGGCCCAGAAGCTTTGCAGCGCGCTGCCCTCGGGGGATTCGATCCAGTAGTCGCTCGTTTTCTTTTCGCCTTCTCGTTCCGAAAGAGCCGGAAGAACGGAAGGATCAATGTCGACTGAGGGCGACATGAGTCCACTCGATTCCCAAGCCTCAAGCGCCGCTGCGGAAAGAAGCTGGCCACTCGATGCCAAGGTTCCTGAGAAAGCGAGATTCAGTACGTGTGCACGAAACACGTCGCTCATGCGAAGCGTTGGCTTTCTTCCGAGTTCGAGCATCGCATCCAAGACGGCGCGATCGGCCTGACGTGGGTCGGCGGCAAGTTTTCTGAGGTGAATCAGCACGGACGCGACCACTTCTCCGACAGCGTGAGCTTCGGTGTCGCCCGTGGATTTCCTGATTTCGCTTTCGTCGCGGATATTTCCTCCGCGAGTCATCACGCGGCCCATCACAGGCGATTCCAAAATCACGTAAGCCAAATAATCGGCAAACGCTTCGTGAAGACCGAAAGTTTCCGGGTTTAAGGCGCTTCCGATCAAAGCCTCAAACACCGAGTGCGCGGCTTCGTGAATGATGACCGCTGGATCGTTCGCAGAAGGTGCGGGGGTGCCGAGAGGTCCTACCGAAGCAAAGGACTTCTTCCCCTTCAAAAAAGTCAGCGACCAATTTCTTTCAAAAAAGAAAGCGTTGTTCGTGTTGGGAAGACCGTTCGTGGGGCTTTCCACGTCGCGGTCGATGTGGACGACCAGGCGTTTCGTGGGGCGAAAGCCATAGCCTTCCATGACGTCGAACATCCGGTTGGCCCAATAATAAACGTTGGCTTGGCGAATCAGATGCGACTCGGTGCGAGGGTCGGCGCGAAGTTCAAAGTCAGGGCCCACGGCAGCGGGCTTCGCTAGGCTCGAGCTGTCGCAACTTTCCGTGCAAACCACCATCCGCTCGTTCTGAAAAAAGACAGCCGGATAGGGGGATTGATAAGCGTGACTCGGAACGGAGACACTCACTTTGCCGAGAAGCACATGAGGGATCTGAGTGGGCTGAAAATCTTTGAAGACCTGAGGACTCCTAGCCTCGTCGTAGCGACTGACTACAGGGAGCGTCACTTGGGACGCGGCCTGAGCCAAGGGGGTGGTACTGCTGAACAGGGCCACAACCAACCAGAGGCATCTCTTCATGCGCGGTCGCTACCGTGTGGGAACAAAAGGGGTCAAGGCGCGAGAGTCAGGGTTGTAAAATCGCAGTGTTTTCGGCCTGTTTTTGGCTAATGCGCCGCGCTAAATTATTTCGTGATGGAAAAGAAAAAGGGCGACTCGGTTTCCCAAGTCGCCCCTATGAAGTCAGGTCCGAACGGACGAAGTCTTACTTGAACTTGAAGCCGATGTTCAGGCCCATGTTCAAAGCTTGGCCGCCTTGAGTGTTCTCGCGGAAGCCGCCCATGAAGTGGAAGCCAGCCGTGGCCTTGCCGCCTGCGAGCGGGATATTCATCGCCAGTGCCAGTCCCGAGTCATGAATCGCTTCGTCGCTGATCGGCATTGCGTAGAATGCGCCCAAACCGATGTTCACGTTGTTCTTGCTCATGCGGTACATGGCCGGGAAGTAAGCTTGACTGTTGCTGTAGCGGTAATCGACGGTGGGAGTCTGGGTGTAGTCACCAGCGAAGGTGTTCGAAGCTTGGAAGAAAGGCTTAATCCAGATCGGACCAGCCATGACGTCGGCGCCGACTTGCCAGCCGTAAGCGATGCCGACGAGACCTTTCTTGTCCGTGGAGTCAGCATCAACCGAATAGTTGCTAATCGTGCCGCCGTGGATACCGCCGAAAGCGCCAAGTGACACGCCGCCATCAGCAGCTTGAGCGACCGAAACGGTAGCGAAGAACGCGAGAACCAGGTGTTTGAGTTTCATGGAACCTTCTTAAAGGTGAGGGTGAAAATACAATGGGTTTGTATTTATAGTCCGGGGACTTCGCTTTTTCGTCAACATCGGTTGTTTGACGAAAGGGCCCCTCACTTCAGCATGGGGCGAATGATCTCGATCAGGAACAAAGCGATGATCGTGAGTTCCAAGATCTGATTTCTACGGGTCGTGATTTCGTCGTGAAGAAGTTCCGAAACTCGGGCTAATAGCGCCAGCTTCCGGTTCACGCCGTCTTTCCAGTCAGCAATTCGAAAGCGCCGAGCTGCGTTTCTGTAAACGGTCGCCAGATAAAAGTCGCCCACCACTTTCAGCGAGTTATCCACGCGCTCGATGAATTCTGAGATCTCGATAAATCGGGCATTGGCCTCTCGGGCAGTGGTTCTGAAGCTATTGGTCCAGATTTTTTCCCGGCCTTCTTCGATGGCATCGTAAACGCCAGCCAATCGACGGTCGACCAAGTCATCGTAGCAGCGAAGTTCAAAGAGGTGCACCAATGCGAACTCGAGCACTTCCACTAAGTCCTGTCCGGCGCGATCAAAAACAATAGCGCTGTTCCAGTCGATGACCACGCAGTCCAGTTCCGTGTACTGAAGCAGGTACTGCATCACTTCTTCGCGAGATTTGAGCGAAAGCTTTCCTGACTCCTCGCCCCAAAGAAGGGCTGCTAGGTCGAATTTTGAAGTCAGCTGTGTAGCCGTCTCGACTCCCTCGACTTGGTTCAAAAGATAAATGACGTAATCTTCGACCAAATCGGCCGGATGGGTCTTGATGAGCGCAGGCTCAAGCGTTTTGACTAAGCCTTCGCAGCGACTCTTGGCTAGGCCTTCGATGGCTTCTGTACCGCCGCCCAGGCCGGGTTCGCTCAGTGAAGCGGCAATTTTTTCGAGTTCGCCCCACTTCAGGCCAGCGACGTTGAAATGAAAAGCGATAGAAACGGCGCCATAGTCCCAGACGGTTGCGATGATTTGGCAACTCAGTTGGTGGCCCGACAAGCGCATTTCGACCGAACCCAGCGACAGGCGGATCGGAAATTGGCGAATGACCAGAGCGGAGCGCCTCGGAGGCGCAAGTTCAATGGGCGTGAGTTCGCGGCTAGCGCGGATCAAACGCTCGGCTTCGTGAAGCCGAATCTCGTCAGCGATGTCGAAGACCCGGTAGACCAGGACTTGGCCTTGGAGGATCTTGGTCTCGGAATGCGTCGTGAGAAGTGTGGGAGTATTCACCGTCCTTTGATTTTCCGGCGGCGCGGTTGACCGGTCAAGACGGGCCGCTTACGCTGCGGGGATGGCGGCAAAAAGGGTGCAGGTGGGGTGCGGCTTTTTGGGGTTGGGTCTGCTTTTGGCGCAGAGCGCGCTGGCGGATGTGCCCATGCATTCGCCAGCTTGGCTGAAGCAGCACGGGTATCGGCCGGCTTCGTCACTTGCGTGGCGCCCGGCAACGGTTGCCGATTCAGTTGAAGTGAAGCGCCTTGCGCCGCCTCAAATTCCTCATGCTGAGCACTCTCTTCCTTGGCCGGTCGCGTTTGCGGATCGCGGAAAAACGGTCGCAAACTCGATGGCTCAGTTTCAGCCTTTCGGGAGTCCTTATTTCCATGGTGGTTGCGACCTTCGAATTGCTCGCCGCGCAGAAGTGATTGCGCCGGTTTCAGGAAAGCTCGAGGCGGGCCACTACGATTACGAAAACCGTCCCGATGGCTCAATGGTGAAGTACTTCAAGCCTTGGCCCGAGTCGGGGGAGGCGCTCTACTTTGAACTCGCCATTGTGACTCGCGAGGGTTTCCGCTTCGAGCTGCACCACGTGGATCGTGCGTCTCTATCGCCGCGAGTTCTAGATTTGCTCAAGGCGGGGGCTGGCGAAGTCAGTGCAGGAGAAGTCTTAGCTCGCGCTGTGGCTTGGCCGTCGGGCGACTACGATCACATTCACTACAATGTGATTGATCCCTCGGGCATTCGGATTAATCCCGAGTGGGTTTCGCCCTTGATCTTAGACACCCAGCCACCGAAAGTTCAGGAAGCGCTTTGGGTGCTGAAAAATGGTTTAGTGCGGCCCTTCGGAAACGGAACCTCGCGGGACCAGCCAGCGGAACTCGTTCTTCACGTCAGTGACAGAAAGGACGGGAACCCCTACGAGCAGCCGCCCGTTCAGGCTCGGATTGAGTTTCGAAGTGGCCTTCAAGCAGGCTGGGATTTTTCCCGGTTCTTGGGGCGTGCCGACGGCTCTTGGGCACCGATCTGGGACGTTCTTCGCGAGAGCATCCGCTCGCCCACCCAAGGCACGATTCGAACCGAAGGCGGCTACGGACTGGGGAAAGCACTTCTTCGCTTACCGGTACCTGCGGGCGCTCGCGGGCCCTTCACGGTCACTTTGGTCGATCCTGCCGGAAATGAGACCCTTTTGTCCGGCGATCTTCAGTAGCTGATTTAGGCTGCTTTTGTTTTCTTGATGGAGAGTAGCTTCGTCAGCAGTTCAGGAATCTTATCGAGATCGGAGACGTGCTGAACCGCGCCGATTTTAGCGGCCTCGCGAGGCATTCCGTAAACGACGCAGCTTTCTTCCGATTGCCCGACCGTGCGTGCGCCGGCTTCGCGCATTTTGAGTAGCCCTTTCGCTCCATCCGCGCCCATGCCTGTCAGGATCACGCCTACGGCTTGCGGGCCAACTTGGCGAGCCACACTATCGAATAGCACGTCGACCGAAGGGCGATGGCCGTTTCGCGCAGGGGTTTGATCGAGACGAACGCGAAGGGCTTTTCCTTTGCCGACGAGCTGCATGTGGAAATCGCCAGGAGCGATTAAGACGCGATTTGCTTGAACCGCATCGCCATCTTCAGCCTCTTTGACTTCGAAGGGGCAAAGCTCATTCATTCGCTTAGCAAACGCAGCCGAGAAAATGGGCGGAATGTGTTGAACAATGACAACACCGGGGATGCGGTCGGGGAGGTTTCCGAGTAAGAGTCGAAGTGCTTCGGTACCACCGGTCGACGAACCGATCGCAAGAACCTGCTCGGAATCGAGCTGAGCGTTTTTGAAAGGATTCTCACTCTTTTTAGGCAGCATGGAACGCTTGGGTCGCGAGCGAATCGAGGCAGCTGTCTTAATCTTTTCGACCATGACAGGCCCCAGTTCAGGGAGTTCCTCAAGGACGGGCTTCTGAAGGTAATCGACCGCTCCCTGTTCTAGAGCAGCGAGCACTAAAGGGCCCTCTTCAAACGAGATAGAACTGACGATGATCGTGGGAATCCAGATCTGGCTCATCAGGTAGCGGTGGAAGTCGACACCGTTCATGTCCGGCATGTGAATGTCGAGAGTGAGGACATCCGGCTTGTGCTGCTGAATGAGTTGCATGGCTTCTTGTGCAGAGCCGGCCATACCGACGACTTCAATGCTGGGATCTCGTGCCAGAACTCCGGTCAGGAGTGCTCGAATGCTCTTCGAGTCGTCGATGATCAGAACTTTGATTCGGGGAGCACCTGGAGTCTGGAGTGGAGTCAGACCAGATGCAGGCAGTGCAACGACCGGTGCGGCGCTTGCGACGGCAATTCTGAGGCGGCCGAGTCCCGGGAAGGCTTGAACATCGAGCTTCGCGCCTTCTCGTTCGGCGACGGCTTCCAGAACAAAGCCCAAAGACGAGACCTTGTTCTTGAGAATCCCGACGCACGGTTTGAGGCCTGCAATTTTCCACTGAATTCGGTCGGCAGGACAGCCGAGCAAGGCCGGAACTCTTCGAAAGAGCGACTCGATGGCCTCGACATTTCCGCAGTCCGAGCTGGGCACCCAGACCACCACGCCTGTGGCTGTTCCGGGCAAATGCCCCATGAGGCAAGCGCCCTCGTCGATTGAGAAGGCGCAAACCGCGTCGGCTGAGAGCTTTTTCCAGTAGCCTTTCGGCTTAATCACTTGTGCCCTCCTGCGGGAAATCAGCTTCCGCATGGTAGGCCAAACTGGTCCAAGGAACGCGTCGTCCAGGATGGCGAGCGATTGCGCCCTTCATCGGGATGGCTTCATTGAGCACCCAAAAACCGCGCTGAATGAGTCCTCGGAGTTTGAAAAAGCCGGTATCCGAGACTCCGCTGATCGCGACCACACCGGTGGTGCGATTGCTGGTCATGCGCAGGAAGTCTGTATTTTTTAGGGCAGATTGAAGGTCGCAGAACACCAACCGATTGTTTTGAAACAAGGCCTCGCCGGTAGGCGCGTCTTGGGTGTCGGGTGTGACGGCAGGCTGACTGTTGCCTCCGCGCACACGAGTGGCGAGAAGTTCTACGGGTGAGCCTGAACCTTCAAAGAGCACCCAAGTGGCCGGTTGTTCACCTCGTAGCTTCGAAAGCATGGCCTCGAGTTTTTTCTGATCCCCGAGTTTCGCCACGATGATGCGAAGCTTCTCTTCGGGTCGGGTGATTTTCACAGGCTTTGCGAACGAGGCTTGCAGCGAAAGATCGCGTCCTGCCGGTGAGGGCGGCTCGGGGAGCGTTGCTGCTGAGAAACACTTCGAGCGGATTTCGTCGGCTCGGTCGGTCAGTTGTTCGAGCTTGGGCTTCTCAATATAGTCGGCCGCTCCTAAGCGAAGAGTCTCTAGGGCAAGGCCAGCATCGTCTCTTGAAACCGAACTGACCACAACAACCGGCGGATGGCCCGGGCGGTAGTTACGCGCCAGATAGGTTACTCCGTCTTGCTCAGGCATATGAATGTCGAGCGTGATGAGGTCGGGCTTCAAGGCCTTCACCTTCTCGGCAGCTTCAATTCCGTTTGCTGCAGTATCGATGACTTCAAAGCCATACTGCGGAACCAAGACGCGCTTCAGAAGGGTGAGGATGCTGGGCGAGTCGTCGACACAAAGGACGCGGATGACTTTCTTGGCAGTGTTAGCGGGTCCAGCTGCGCTGGGTTCAGAGGCCTGAGTTTTGAGCGCACGATCTGAAACGCTCGCTCGCGTTGCAGTCACAGTTTGCGCTGGATGCGAAGGAGATAGGGCGGCAGGTGCTAAGCGCGCAGTTTTCCCTTGAGGATGTCGGTAAATCGAGGGGCCTACCGATTCGAGTGGAATGCCCAGTTGGTTAAACGTCTCTGAAATCCCAATGCAAAGAATTCCGTCCGTGTGGAGGTGTTGGGCTAAGGAATGACCCACTTTTCCAATTTGCTCGCGGTTGAAATAGATCAAGACGTTTCGGCAAAAGATGATGTCGAACTTTCTTCCGTTCAGAGCACCCGGCAGCTCAAAAAGATTCAAATTCATGAATTGTACGGGTTCTCGAATCGACTTCTTAGCTTTCACGAAGTCGGCGATGTCGGAAGTGCCGCGAGCCCAGTTCCCCAGAGTATATCGAAGCGGAGCAGGCTCGAGTTCTCGGTGCTGATAGACGCCGTTTCGCGCGTGCTCGACTGATTCGGGATCGATGTCGGTCCCAAGGATTTCGTAGCTAAGGTCAGGGGCGAGGGCCGGAAGATGGGTCTTCAGCAGCATGGAAAGAGAGTAAACTTCTTGGCCACGGCTGCAGGCAGCGGACCAGACACGGATTTTCTTGTCTCCACGCGCACGCACCGCTGCGATGATTTTCTCGAGCCCGCCATTCGCAAAAAAATCGAAGTGAGCGTGCTCCCGGAAAAAGTAGGAATAGTGAGTGGTGAGGAGCGAGACGAGCGCTTTGGATTCGCCCTGAGGGTCGGCTTCGAGAAAGCTCAAGTAGTCGTCCAGAGTCTCGACGCCCACCTCTTTCATGCGTCGCTTGAGGCGGCCTTCGACCATGATGCGTTGGTTTTCCCCGAGCTGCACCCCGGTGATTTGCTGGATCAACGCAGAAACTTCGCGAATGATGTCCTTGCGGGGGGCTTTACGGGCTGTACTCAACTGCAACCTCAATTCAGAAATTTAGAAACGGTGTAGCTCACGCCGCTTTTGCAGCTAGAATTCGGTCCTCGACACTGAGCGCTTTGGCGATATCGATGATCAGAGTGAGCTTTTGATTTTCGGTATGAACGTGGGTGATCAGGTCCTTGCCCAAAGAAGTTTGAATTTCCGGATTCTCACTGAGTTGTTCCGGAGTGGGCGATAGAACCGAATTGATCGAGTCGACCAGCATGCCGATACACAGAGGTGCCAGATCGCAAATGATCACCGCTTTCTCGACGGATTCGTTCGGGGTAATTCCGAATTTTTTCCGAAGGTCGAAGACCGAGATGACCTGACCCCGCAGGTTCATCACTCCGAGGAAATGCGACGGAGTGAAGGGGACGGGGGTGACCTCGGGCACAGCGATCACTTCGCGCACCTGAAGTAGCGGCATGGCGAAGTCCTCTTTTCCCATGGAAAAGCGCAGGAATCGGTCCTCGGCTCGGGCTTGATGCTTCCGGCTCATGCGGTTCTCTCCTGGATCGGGCGGTGGGGGGCGGGCCGCTTGGTGCTGCCTCCCGTGAGTTCACTGAGTTCAAGAATCAGCGCAGGCTTCCCGTCGCCGAGAATGGCACTGCCCGAGAAAGCCTTCACGTGGGCGACTTCTTGTCCCAGTTTTTTGATGACCACTTGATGTTGGCCGACAATGTCGTCCACTAAGACTGCGTGAATTTTTCCGTGGGCTTCGTACAGAATGGCGATCGCGTCGTGAGCGTTTTTTGGCGGGATCCTGCGGCCCAAGAGTTGGTCGAGTCGGAAGAGGGGAATGGTCTGGCCGCGGAGCGAAAGCACTTCCCCGGCAATGGTGCTGGGGGTGATGTCGGCTTGACCTGGGCGAACGCTTTCTAAGACCTGGGAGAGCGGAATCACAAACCGCTCGTTGCCGCAGCGAATGATCATGCCTTGGATGATGGCCAAGGTCAGGGGGAGCCGGATTCGGAAGGTCGAACCTTTGCCGAGTTCCGTTTCCACTTGGACTGTTCCTTGGAGCGCTTGAATGTTGGTCTTGACGACGTCCATCCCGACGCCTCGGCCCGAGATGTCGGTGACTTGTTCTTTGGTGGAGAATCCTGCGGCGAAAATGAGTTGATAAGCTTCTGAGTCGCTCAATTGGGCATTGGGGCTCAACACGCCTTTTTCAACCGCTTTGCGTCTCAGTTTATCCGCATCCATTCCGCCGCCATCATCGGTAATCTCGATGACGAGTTGTCCGGCTTGTTGGCGCGCGGAGAGGCGAATTTTTCCTTCGGTGGTTTTACCTGCATCGAATCGGCGCCGCGGATCTTCAATGCCGTGGTCCACGGCATTTCGAACAATGTGAACCAGAGGATCGCTGAGACGCTCCAGCACCGTTTTGTCGAGCTCAGTTTCCTCACCGATCATTTCGAAAATCACCTCACGACCCAGTTGCCCGGCTGTGTCGCGCACAATCCGCTGCATCTTCAGGAAAGTGGGCTTGATCGGAACCATTCGAAGTCCCATGGAGAGGTCTTGAATCTCTTGAGTGACTTTTCCAAGTTGATGGGTCGTGGAGCGAATCAGTGCCGAGCCGCTCGAGTGGGCTTGCTCGCGAAGAACGGTCTGCAGAATGACCAATTCACCGACGTAGTTCAGGAGCTGCTCGACGCGGGCCAGGTTGACGCGAATACTTTCTTCGCTCGCTGCAGCTTTCGTAGGACTCGGTGAAGAAGCCGTGGCTTCCGCTTTTTTCGACTGATGAAGTTCCTGAACGTGCTGGCGCGTGGTCTCGGCCAGGCTTTCAAAATTCGCAAGAAGCTCGTCGGCTTGCATCCCGGCGGTAGGAAGATTTTGATCGATGGGGGGTGAGGTCACGGCCGTCGCTGGAGCGGAAGCTCCTTGCATGGCTTGATGAATTTCTCCCAGTAGTGCGGTGCAGTCGAATCGAGCGTTCAGGTCGGCCTTCAAACCCTCGAGCATGGCGCGAATCTGATCGTTGCACCGAAGGAGCAGATCCATCATCGGACGCGCGAGCTTCAAGGTTCCCTTCTTCACTTTCAGAAGAAGCGACTCCATCTCGTGGGTCAGTTTTCCCATGTCCTCAAAGCCGACGGCTTTGGCGCTGCCTTTCAGGCTGTGGGCGAGGCGAAGAATCTTGTCGAACTGCTCCGGGGCTTCCGGATTGTTCTCCAGTTCTAAAAACGCCTGCTCAGCGTCGGCCAAAAGTTGCGCCGCTTCTTCCAAAAAGCCTTGCTTCAGTTCCAGCTCGAAGTCCGTCACGAAAGGCTTTTCGGTCCAAAAACCCGTGAGGTTGAGTCAGGGAAGATTCAAAATTCATCCACCTTCGAACCCCATCTCGGCCAGGGTAACTGTCTGAATTTTTTCAAAAAGCACCTGGTTCGGGAGGTTCCAATCGGTAGGGCTTGGGAATTTGAAGGAATTTCGAATTTCACGCACCGCGTCGCTTGCGGTGCGTTGTTTTAGAATTTCAGGCAGCGTGACCCCTTGGGTTCTTTTTTCGAGACGCGCCCCGTCGTCTTGGGTGACTAGGGCTGCATGAAGGACCGAGGGGAAGTCTCGAAGCCCCATCCATTTTTGAATGGCTCTTTGAGCAGCGAGTGCCGAGGCCAAGTCGCTGGCGCGAACCAGCCAGAGGTATCCTTCATCGGCATCGTCGATGGCGCAGGCCCACGGGTAAGCCGGGGAATACGCTTGGCCGTCCCGCCCCGTTCGCGCGGCGATAAAATCGTCGCGTCCGTCGGGTGAATCCATGCGAAAGCGCCAGCCCAGGGTTTCGCCCTGAAGAGCTGGAAAAGGAGGCAATTGATCCGGGTCCCAGAGCTTTTGCTCGGAAGGCCGGCAGTGTCCTGAATACGCCGGCACGGGTGCGTGAGGCGCGCTTGCGGCCTGGGCTAAGGCGAGCTGCACTTCGCGCCGCGAGCAGGTGCAAGGATAGAGTTGCCCTTCGCGGAGGGCTTTTCGAAAAAGAGCTTCGTGGCGCGCGTGATTCTCACTCTGCAGGGTGATTCGGTCTGGAATCAGGCCTAAGTCGGCTAAGTCTTGAAGTTGCTGCTCTCGGGCACCCGGAATCACGCGGAGGGTATCGATGTCTTCAAATCGAATGGCCCAAGGCTGCCCCAACCGACGCGCGAGTTCCTGAGAAAGGAGCGCGGTTCGCAAATTTCCTAAGTGAAACCGCCCGGTCGGAGACGGGGCAAATCGAACGCCCTGCATGGGTTTTAGCCGTTACTGAGGACGTCGGGGCGGATTAGCACTTCAATGGCCACCTGAATCCCTCCGGCAAAAGCACCAATTCCCCAGCCGAGAAGTGCCAAAACCGCGAACTGGACCGGGACGCCGGGGAAGAGTCGGTCTTTCAAAAAGCCAATCCCCAGGACACTGGTGGCGACTGAAACTGCGGCGACGAAAGTGAAAACACGTAGAAACCCGGCCGTTCCTGGGCCTTTTTTGCGATCTGCCCACCTTCCGGCAAGCTGGCCGAGTAAGCCTCCTAAGGAACCTCCGGCCACGATCGGGGCCAAAGGAAGGTCCACTCCGGCCCGTAGGGCCCCAAATTTCGCCATCAAAGCCATTCCGACGCTGGCTAGGGCGCCAATTGCGATGCTGAAGAACAGCCAATGGAGCGGGAATTTGGGTTTCATGCCCCTGTCATAGTTCATCTAGTTTTTTTTCTGCTGCTCTTTTCGTAAATTCCTGCTGACCAAACGCAGAAGTCTGGGTATGAGGATTCCTACCAACTTTTGGAGTGGGCCCGTAGCTCAGTTGGTAGAGCGCCAGCTTTGCAAGCTGGATGTCCTCGGTTCGAATCCGTGCGGGTCCACCATTTTCTCTGCCCCAAGGCAGCCAGCTCAGGCTAGATTACTGAGCATGAAAAAACTCGCCCTCGTTGCTCGATTCCTTCTAGGAATTCAATTCCTGGTCTTTGGTTTGAACGCATTTTTCCACTTCATTCCCATGCCGCAAGACATGCCGGAAGCTGCGGTGAAGTTCGCCACGGCGATGGGTGAAACCGGTTTCCTCAATCAGTTGGTGCACGGGGTGCAAGTCGTTGCCGGCCTCATGCTGCTCAGCGGTTTTCAGATTCCTTTGGCACTTCTGTTCTTGGCCCCGGTGGTCGTGAACATTCTTCTGTTCCACTGGTTCCTGACGGGCCCAGCCACCATCGGCATGTCCGTTTTCATCATCGTGATGATGGTGGTTTTGGCGAAAGCTCACTGGGCGAATTTCGCTCCGTTGTTTCAAAAGAAAGCCTGAAGTCTGATTTTTGCTTTTTGGAAGTGATTCTATGCAGATGATTCGTCGGTCCGATGAGCGCGGGTATTTTGATCACGGGTGGTTGCGAACGCACCACACGTTCTCGTTCTCGGATTACTACGATCCGGAGTTCATGGGGTTTGGCCCGCTTCGAGTCATCAACGAGGACTTCATTGCCGCGGGCGAAGGGTTCCCGACGCATGGGCATCGCGACATGGAAATCCTGACGTGGGTCATCGCCGGCGCGGTGGCCCACAAGGATTCCACCGGGGGCGAGGGAATCATCCGTCCCGGTGAGCTGCAAAAAATGTCGGCGGGTCGCGGAATCCGTCACTCCGAATTCAACGGGCGAAAAGACGTCGAGACCCACCTGTTTCAAATCTGGATCGAGCCCTCCCGGAAGGGACTGGATCCCGGTTACTGGCAGACCGATTTCAACGCTGAACTGGCTCATGGGGAACCCGTTTGTGTTGCGGCTCCGGAAGGTCAAAAAGGCTCGGCGCTGGTCATTGTCCAGGACGCAAGTGTCTGGGTTTGGCGTCCAGGCTCGAAGCAATCGCGCTGGGAAATTCCCCTCGCAAAAGGTCGCCAGGGCTGGCTCCAAGTCACGAAAGGCGCCTTCACTTCCAACGGAAAAACTCTGAAAGCAGGCGATGGACTCGCAGTCCGTCAAGCATCGGCGGTTGAACTTTTGAGTGCTGCAGAAGGCTCAGAAGCGCTCTGGTTCGACCTGCCCTAAGTCTCCTGCTTTAGGCTGCGATGACTCGACCACTTGGTCCTTCGCGAAGGGCTTTCTCGACTTCTGCGTCGGTGACCTGCGCGAAGTTTTCGTAGAACTGGCCTACGGAATGAAAGTCGGCAGGTTCTTGAAGCGTGACCAGTTCGTCTACTTCCGAACGCAGGCTACTGGCGGCCAACGGTGCTGCCACCGGTGTGGCGAGAATTAAACGCGCAGGGTTTTGAGCTCGGAGCGCTCGAACGGCAGCGAGTGCCGTGTGACCTGTAGCAATGCCATCATCCACGATGATCACATTTCTTCCCGTCGGAGAGACCGGAACGGACCACGGCCCATAGGCGGTTCGCCGTTTCCTGAGTCGTCCGATTTCGTCCCAAGCGAGGGGATCGAGTTGCCAGCGCTCCATCTCTGGGCCTGCGTTGATGTCACCAAACTCGCTCACTGAACCAATCGCGTACTCGGGATTTCCAGGGGCTCCGATCTTGTGCACGAGCACAATGTCCAGCTGGCCGTCTAGCTTTTCGGCCACGATCTGGGCCATGGGAACGGAGCCCCGGGGAATCCCAAGGACGAGCGGGCGAGTGTCTCGGTAAGCGTCGAGCTTTTGAGCCAGGAGTTCTGCGGCTTGGGTGCGATCGCGGAAGCGCATATGCCATTGGTCCAAGCAATGCTTGGGCCCGAGTGGGATCGGGAGGATCTGAAGATGCCGAAATTTTTTGCGCTGGAGTGCGTGCGTCCTTTTGCGGTGAGTTGGTCGCAGGCGCTGGGACACTCGGTCGAGACTTGGCAGGAGCTTCAATTCGCCGATGGCGAGCGTCAGTTCCTGCCGCGCGCTTCGGTCGAGGGCCAAGCGGTTTGCTTGGTTCAAGCTTTGGCTGGACGCGAGCCAGGCGAGGCCGACCAGCGGTGGATGGAGCTGCTTCTTGCGACCGGGCACCTGCGCGATCTTGGCGCGTCCGAGGTGTGGATCGTGATTCCTAGCCCAGGCTACACGCGCCAGGACGTGCGCGGCTCGAGGCGCGAGCCTCTGGGGCTCAGGCATCTGGCGAAGGCCTTGGAGAGCGTGGGAGTCAGCGGAGGAATCATGCTTGAACCGCATCAACCGGCAGCGCTGGAAAACGCATTTCGAGTACCGATGCATTCGATCGATGCGACCGGATTCCTCGCTTGGCATGCCGAAAGGGTCGCGCACCTCACTCGACGGATGGTCGTGGTGTCGCCTGATTCGGGAGGCGTGAAGCGCGCCGTCCGATTTGCCCGCGAGCTGGGCCGAAGGCTTCGGCATGATGTCCCAGTGGCCTGGGTGGATAAGTCGCGCTCTTCGGGGCGCACCTGGGCGCGCTCGCTCGTGGGTGAAGTGGGCGGTCGGATGGCGCTGATCGTGGACGACGTGGTTTGTACGGGCGGCACGCTGATGGAGGCGGCTCGCCTGTGTCGACTGGCAGGGGCGACTGGAGTGGGTGCTTTGGCAGCGCATGGCGTTTTAGCCGGAGATGCGCCGCGAGCTTTGGCAGAAGGCATGGTCGACCGACTTTTGGTCTCCGACTCCGTTCCTGGCGTGGCAGCGCTGGCGGCTCGACCAGAGCTGGCCGGACGACTCTTTGTTGAGTCGGTGGCTGAGTTTATGGCCGAAGCGGCTCGCCAGCGTCTGGGCCGGGTTGTGCAGGAGGAGATTCAGGGAGGACCGCATGCAGACGCCCTTACAGATCGTATTCAGGAACGTGCACCGCTCGGAAGCGGTGGCCGAGAAAGTCCGCCAGCGCGTGCAATGGCTCGAGCTCCACGGCGAGGAGTTGATCAGTTGTCGAGTGGCCGTCGAGGCGCCCCACCGGCACCATCATCGGGGAAATCTGTATCGAGTGCGGATCGATCTCCGCGTCCGAGGAGCGGAAATCGTCGTCGGACGCCCGCATGACTTGCATCATGCCCATCGTGATGTTCAGGTCGCGATCCGCGACGCCTTTGATGAAGCCCGTCGGCGGCTCGAGCATCACAGTCGCCGACGGCGCGATCTGATTCGCGTCAGAGCGCCTGAGTTCCCTCTCCCTGAAGCGATCTAAGGTCGGCTTCCGCCATTAGGTGGTCGCGCTTCAAATTCACTGCCCTTCTTCTGAGTTCCAGTGCTTTTTGGCAGGCGCCCAAGACGTCAGGCGAGTTCTTCACTCCTCGGCGGTACTCGCCCAAGGTTTTGTCTAAGTACTCGTCTCCCACTTGGACTGCTGCTTCGGCCGCTTCAAGGAGGTCATGCGTGACTTGAATTTGCCAGCGTGCGCGTGAAACCTGCGCATCGAGTTCTCGCCGGGTTTGCGCAAGTTCCAGGCGCCTGGCTTGGGAGCGCTTTTGCTCAGCGTGCTTTTCCGATCGTCCCACCCAGCCATCAAAAAGCGTGACTGTGACCCGAGCTCCGACGTAGCGCTCGTTCCATTGGTGCAAGTCAGCGGTTTCAAATTCGCGGAGTGTATGGACACCGGCACCGGCATAAAGATCGAGTGACGGTGCCCACCATGCTGAAGCAGCCCAGTGAAGGGCATCGGCTTTGGCCTCTTCCGCTTGAAGCGCCAAAAGACTCCAATGCGGAGGGACTTCCTTTTTCTCAGCAGCGTGCATGTGGGGAAGGTCGGATTCAATTTCGAGTGAACTCTCGGGCGGCATTCCGAGAAGGGCCAAAAGCTCGCGCTCTTCGGAGCGAGCGTCCACTTGCGCTTGAGCAAGATCCTGATCGAGCTGCGATCGATACATTTTGAATTCAAGAAGATCGGTTTGAGTGGCCAGCCCCGCTTGGATTCGCGAGCGTGCAGCAGCTTCGTTCGTATCGTTTTCTTTCAGGGCTTTTTCCAGAAGCCGGATGGCGGCTTTCAGGTTCATGAGCTTGAGATACGTTTGCCGAGTTTGAAGGAGTTCCCGCGTCGCGATTTCCCGCTCCTTTGCGATCGCAGCGTCGCGATCGGCGTTTCGGCTTTGGTTTTCCAAATAATCGCGCCCGCCATTCAAGGCATTCACGCTGGCCACGAGACTTCCGAAGGGTTGCGACATGGCTCTGCGTTGGTGGTGAACGCTAAAGGCTTCTCCTCCGCCTTCGGCTTGGAGTCGCGGAAGAAAGGAGCGTCCCAGATGACCCGTGCGACTCTCTGCGCTGCTTAAGTCCATTCGCGCGGATTCCCAGTGGGAGTTACCCTGCCTGAGCTTCTCGGGAAGCTCGGTGTAGCGAAGTGGACTTTCGCTGGCCCTTGCGGTCAGCGAGAGAAAGGTGGCGGTGAGAAGCAGGGGAGCGAGTCGGGAGATGCGGTTCATGACAGGTTGTCACTGTACCGCGAGTCGGGCAGAGTGCGCTCATGAATCCCACAGAAAAAGACCCGGTTTGCGGAATGGTGGTTCAGCCCGGTTGGGCATCCTGGACCTATCAAGGGACCTCGTATTTTTTCTGTTGTGACGGGTGTTTGAAGCGCTTCCAAAAGGAGCCTGGGAAGTTTCTCAGTCCCAAGCTTCCGCCCGAGTCCCAAGCCTGCCTGGATGAGGTCGAGCATATTTGTCCGATGCATCCGGAAGTACGTCAGAAAGGCCCGGGAACCTGCCCGGATTGTGGGATGGCTCTTGAGCCGGTCACTTTCTCTTTGGACGACACGGGTCCCAATCCCGAGTTGGTCGATTTCACTCGGCGCTTTTGGCTTTCCACCGCGCTGACTTTGCCCCTGATGGTTTTGGCGATGTTCTTCGGATTGGGCGCCCGCTTGCAGTGGGTCCTGGCGACTCCGGTCGTGATTTGGGCTGGAGCCCCGCTTTTTGTTCGAGGCTGGGAGTCCGTCCGAAACCGCAGTCCCAATATGTTCACTTTGATCGCGCTGGGCACCGGGGTTTCGTACGCCTACAGCACAGTCGCTGCTTTCTTTCCGGAACTTTTTCCTGCTCAGTTCCGGATGACCGGACACGAAAGCATGGGTCATGCCGCAGGTCAGGTGGGTGTTTATTTTGAAGCGGCAGCAGGAATCGTGGCACTCGTTCTGCTGGGACAGGTGTTGGAACTTCGAGCGCGTGCGCGAACCTCTCAAGCGCTTCGCGAACTCTTGGCTCTTGTGCCCGAGAAAACGCGCCGCGTGCGCTTCAATGGCGCAGAAGAGGAAGTCGACGTCCGCGAAGTGAAGTTGGGCGATCGGTTGCGGGTGCTTCCTGGCTCGAAGGTGCCGGTCGATGGGGTGGTGCTCGAAGGAACGAGTGCGATTGATGAGTCGATGGTGACGGGAGAGTCGTTGCCTGTTGAAAAAGGGCCGCGCGATTCTGTGATCGGCGGAACTCTGAATGGCCGCGGCTCGTTTTTGATGCGCGCGATGAAAGTGGGGAGCGAGACTCTGCTGGCCCGGATGGTTCAGCAAGTTGCGGAAGCTCAGAGAACTCGCGCGCCCATTCAACGTTTGGCAGATCGGGTGTCGGCTGTCTTCGTTCCAGCAGTGGTTCTTTCTGCGCTTTTTTCCGCTGGTTTATGGCTGATTTTTGGGCCCGAGCCCCGGGGTGCTTATGCGCTGGTCAACGCCGTCGCAGTCCTGATCATCGCCTGCCCGTGTGCTTTGGGACTTGCAACGCCGATGTCCATTTTGGTGGGGATGGGGCGGGGCGCGCGCGCGGGTCTGCTGTTTCGGAACGCCGAAGCGCTCGAAAATCTCGCAGGCGTGAGTGTACTCGCTTTCGATAAGACGGGCACATTGACCGAAGGTCGGCCCGAGCTTCTGGAAGTGATGCCGCTGGCGGGAGTGTCGCGTGAAGAGCTCTTGGTTTCGGTTGCGGCGCTGGAGCGTTCCAGTGAGCATCCGCTCGCGGATGCGGTTCTACGGGGTGTTCGGTCTCAAGGATTTCCGGACGAGCGCTGGCCCGCAGTCACTGAGTTTGTTTCGCTGCCTGGATCTGGAATTCAAGGGAGGGTGGGCGAGGTCTTGTGGCGCGTGGGCAGCCCTGCGGCGCTTTCTGCATCAGGGGTTCCCCTTCCAGAGAATTTGAAAGCGCAGATTTCAATTCTCCGAACACAGGGTCAAACGGTCATCGCAGTCGGGCGTGGCAATCAGTGCGTGGGCTTCTTGGGCGTGAAGGATCCCATTCACCGTTCTGCACGACAGGTTTTAGACGAACTTCGTTCGCAAAAACTAGAATTGGTGATGTTGACCGGTGACCACAAGGAGACGGCCGAAGCCGTCGCACGAGAGCTCGGCATCACTCAGGTCCACTCGGGCCTGAAGCCTGAACAGAAAGCAGACTGGGTGAAGCAAACGCAGGCTGCAGGCAAGCGGGTGGCTTTCGCAGGCGATGGAGTGAACGATGCCCTGGCACTTTCGTGCGCTCAGGTCGGAATTGCCATGGGTAGCGGAACTCAGGTGGCAATCGAAAGTGCCGGGCTGACGCTTCTACATGGCGACTTGCGAGGCGTCCTACGTGCATTGAAACTCAGCCGCACGGTGGTTCGAAATATTCGGCAAAATCTGTGGCTGGCGTTTGGCTACAATGCGTTGGGAGTGCCGTTGGCGGGTGGGTTGCTGTATCCCGCGTTTGGCATTCTTTTGAGTCCTCTCTTCGCAAGTGCCGCGATGAGTTTCAGCTCAGTATCCGTGATCGTGAATTCCTTGCGGCTTGCAAAAGTTCACCTAGACTCTAAGGAGTGAAAAAACTACTCGCTCCTGCTGCCATGGGTTTAGGCCTTTTCGTGATCGGATCGCCAGCGCTTCACGCGCAGGAAATGCGCGAGCTCTCAACCGATCGTCCCGACAAAACGGAAAGCGCTTACACGGTCGACAAAGGGCATTTTCAGGCGGAAATAGATCTCTGGAATATGGGATTCTCCAAGGACGAGGCGGGTGCCACCAGTCGTGGTGGAAACATCGGGCTCATCAACGCCAAAATGGGTTTAACGGATGCATCGGATCTTCAGGTCATTTTGCAGCCGCTGGCTCAAGAAGGATCCGAAACGGGTTTTGGCGACACCATCATCCGCTTTAAGCAGAATCTTTTTGGTGCGAGCGGTCAGGAGCCCTGGGCTTTTGCTTTGATGCCCTACGTGAAACTCCCCACTCAAGTCGCGAAGCTCGGTGAGTCGAAAACCGAAGGCGGGCTGATTGCGCTTTACGCCAGCACTTTAGCCGACGAAATTGGTTTTGGCGCGATGCTCGAGTGGGACCGCGTTGCCAACGCAGACGCCGGCTACCACAACGAATGGGTCCAGACCGTCACGTTTTCTCACGATATTTTTGGTGAATTGGGCGGCTATGCCGAGCTTTACAGTATGTTCAGTTCCGAGGCAGGCGCCACCTGGGCTTCCACTTTCGATTTTGGGTTCACCTATGGTATCGCCCAGAATGTCCAACTCGACGCAGGGATCAACATTGGGCTGACCGACGCCGCCGAGGACCTCAATCCGTTCTTGGGTTTGAGTTTCAAGATCTGAAGAAGCCCGAAACGGAAGGATTTCAGTCATGAACATTCGTATGGCATTGGCAGTGTGTGCGGCCCTCGGTGCAGTCTCGGTAGCAAGCAGCTCGACGGTTGCTTTCGCTCAGAAAAAAGAGTGCTCGGACTGCAAGCGCAAAGGCAAGAAGTGCAGCTGTAAAGACGTGGAGCATTGCGACTGCGACCACGGCAAAGCTGAAGGCGAAAAAGCCGAAGCCAAGAAGTGAGATTCGAGAGGCGCTCGTCGGCGTCTCGAGATCGATTCAAAGAAAAAGCCGCTTCTCCAAAAGGAGAGGCGGCTTTTTTATTTTCCTGTGAGCGCTGGGCCGTCAGTTCTGGAGCAAGTCCGAAATGAAGTCGGGGTTCACGTAGTCTGCCGACAGGTCCAGCGGTGAAAAAGCGTGGGGCCGGTTGTACTCCTGGCCGTAGACCACGCCATCCAGCATGACATAGCCATGCTCGTGCTTTCCGCCGTCGCGGTCCCCCGGGTTCCAATGAACCCAGTGAATGATGGCCCCGGAGGGGGATTGGCGGGTGGTGATGTAATCGCCACAGGCCTCGACCTGAACATTAGGGGTCAGCGACGGGAGGCCGCCAAAAGCCACGTTGTAGACCACTTCCAAGGTGTCTTGAGCCTTGGGGCCGATCTGAATTTCGAACTGTTGGTGCGTTTTTCGGACCTGGGTGATCCGGACCAGTCGCCCTTGGACGTGCGCCCTGGATTGGAACTGGTTCTTTCCTTTCTGTTTAAATTCAATCACTTGCTGGTTATTCACCGGCAGTGTTGAGCCATTCCGGTTGTCCAAGCAAGGTGGGACCGCCGCATGCACGGCGCCTGCTAGGAAAAGGAATCCACCTACTGCCATTCGCCGCAGCTTCAGACCCGTCACGAGCACACGATTCATATTTATTTTTGGGTACGTGAGCCAGGCAGCCAAAGCAAGGAAAGAAAGTTGACACAATGTGTCAGTTATGGTGATTTTCAGGCCGCTCTTATGCAAACTTTCTTGAAACTCCTTTTACCGACGCTTCTTTTGCTGTCCGGTTGCTCGCCCTCTTGGTTCGGCGGCAAAGAAAAGGACGAGAAACTTTCTCGCGACGCGGGTTATCGAACTCTGAATCCGGAGTGCTCCAATCTTCAACTGACCAGCTCGCGCATCAGCGCTCCGGACACACGGACACTCGTGCAGTGCTTAAATGCGAATGGTTCGTTGGGCCCTGTGGCCGAGCTCATGGGCGTCATGAGCGATGCGGAGCTCGACTCGGTTCTTGAGCTCGTCAATGAAGCGATTCTCGATCAACCCAAAGTGCATGCCCAATGGGATTCGCTTTGGCGCGCACTGGGGCCGCATTCGGAAAAATGGCTCAGCCCTTGGGCGCCGCTCCTCGAGCAAGGTGAGCTCGCTTCATCCGCACTGAGAGTTTTAGAAAGCTCTTGGAAGCGTGAGCCCAAGCTCGTTGAAGGGGTTTTGAAACGCCTTGCAACCGTGATTGAGCCAAAGGACTTGGCTTCGAATTTAGACGTCGCTCTGACCTTGGCTCGGGCGCGCGCCACACGATCGTTTTTGGAAAAGCTGAAAGGCCCTGCCCGAACCGGCGTCAGCGTCGAGAGTGTGGTTGCCGACTTGCAGCTCGCTGCACGAGAAGTCCGACTCGGAAAGTCTCCGGATGCGGTGAAGCTCCTTCTTCAGGCTGCCGAGTCGGGAAGGCTGCTTCGCTTTTTAGACCGAGTGCACGGAGTGAGCGCTCAGGAAATTCAACTGGCCTTGCCGAGCAACGCAGCACTCATGGGCGCGTTGTTGCAATCGGCGCCGGGAGTTCACGGAGATTCGCAGGTCCGTCCGGGTGCCCTGGTCGATGGCTTGATGGATCTGATGGGCGCTGTACGCGGGCCCCAGCTTTGCCTGAACGGTGGAATCCGAATCGAGGATGGGCGCACCTTTGCGCTCAGAGAACTTCTGGCTCGTCCTGCCAAAGACATCGATGACGTCATTTTGCGCCGCTTGCCTTTGGAGCTGGTGGGCTTAGGCTCGTTCTGCAATCTCCCGGCATCTCTCTCGCAGCACTACGCCTGGGCTCAGCGCTTGGCGAGGTCGCCAGTCGTAGGTGAGGCGCACTTCGAATTGTCAGCGCTCGAGAAGGAAGGATTGATTGACCTCCTTCTCCTGCTTGCGACGCCCTCAAACGAAGATCCGCGCTCAGGTTTGCGGCGCTATCTTCCTTTTCTTTCCGAGCTCCAAGCGCGTGGAGCGCTGGATGATATCCTTCTCATTGCCGCTTTGCCGCCAGTACAGAAGTATCCGGGGCTTCAAGCCGCGCTTCGCACTTGGATTGAACCAGCCCCCGAGCTGGATGGAAAGAGTCTGCTCGATGCTCTGCTCGTGATCTTGGAGCAAGCCGACCCGGCCGAGCTGTCGCAGCTGATCAGAAAATCTCAAGCCGCCTTAGAGACTCCCGGAGAGTGGCTCTCGCCACTTTTATCCGGAGCACGCTTTGCGACCTGGGCTACGGAAGATCACCCGGTGGCCGACGGGGCACGCGACGTCTTAGAGAAGCTGTCCAAGCGCTCGGAGTTACGCGCGACCGTGCTTCGACTCGGGCAAGTGCCTGAGTTTCCGCGTGCCATGAATCACTTGGCCGCAATGGTTCGCGATGGGCGCGGGCACGATTTGATCGAGATCCTTGCGAAGCTTTTCCGCCAGCGCCTGACTTCTGAAGTGCCTCAACCGATCGCTTTGAACGCTGAGCCGGGATTCATCCCAGTCGCAAGGCACGATTTGGCAGCTTCGGATCTTAAACCGTTTGGACAGAACTGGGCCGTGGCGGATCGCTCGGAAGATCCCTGCTTGAACCTGGATTTCTCGGTTCGCTTGGATCACGTGGATCATCCGAAGTTTCCGCAAGCCTTTGCTGCATTCCGGGGCTGCGTGGCGCAGAACCCAAAAGGTGAAGCTTTTGCTCGAGGCTTGGGACACCTTCAGAACCTTCGCATGGCCGACACCGGTCAGTCGCTTTACAGCGAGCTGATTGGCTGGATCAAGCGGACGAATTTAACGGCCGAGCAAGTGCGTGAGTTGGTGGATCGCACTTTGGCGCGCTCCGAAGACGCGCGCTTTGAGGGCTGGCTTCAGGGCGTGGGTTCCTTGGCAAAGATGGGGGATTCGCTCATTGAGCCGGTAGGAGAAATCCTGCGCCCTATCTACTCGGAAGCGCGCCCGCCACTTCGGTCCCTTCTGGATTCCTTAGGGGGAGTGCTTCGAGATCCCAACCTGCCTTCCGACATTCGTTATCTGCTGAGAATCTCGGACGACGCCGATCGTACGCGTCTAAGAAAGGCCAATGGCCTGTCGGTAGGCGCTGCTTCACACGCACTTCTTCCGCCCAAGCCCGTTTATCCGGACGACGCCCTTCACTCTGCGGTCAAGTACCGGGAGTGCCGACCTGAGGCAGAGATCAGCGCGCGCATGCGAGAAATTCGTCTTGAGCACCGCGACGCCGTCAATAACTGGGAAATTCTCGAAGATGGCCGCAGGCGCCGTTCTTACTCGGACGCCGAGTTCCGAGAAGGCACGAAATTCCTGATCCAAAAGCTGACCGATCCCGCGCAGTCCAGACGGGACAAGAGCATCCATCAAGCGCTTCTGAACGTGATGGAGTACTTCCGCTTGAAAGACGGCGAAGCACCGAGCGCTCGTCATCATTACGAACCTGGCTATTTTGGGCGCTGGCTGGATCAACTCTCAGGTCAGCAGCGCGCGATTGTTTACTTCCATCCGGAAGAAAAACGTCCGCGGGTCCGCTTGGTCAATTCCTTCGACAGCTTAGAGATCCTGCTTTTCAACGCCGACTTTGACTACGTCCTGAACGACAACTTCGGCCTGAAGTACCTGACTGCGGTTGCGCGCGCTTGGGGCGATGAGCCGGTCGAAGTGTGGCCTGCCGAGATTCGCGCTGAGTTTTCAGAATACGCCGAGACCGGGCGTGGAGAGCGGCCCAAGACCCTTCGCGAAGTGGTGAAAGCCATGCGCGACGAGCTCAAACTTTTCGGAAACTTGGGGCAGCCGCGGATGGATTACTGCGACAAGCCCAAGAACGCAGTCCCAGACGGCATCATTCTTCCGCCTAAGTCTCCGGTCATGGACCGCATTCCGATCGTGCGGGATTTGATCGGGCGCTTAAGCCCTCCCGGAATCAGCGACGCTAAAGCCCGGATGTTCAACCTCAGCCAGGTTCTGCCGGTTCTGGAAGAAATGCTTCCTGAGTCGAATCACCCGACTCAAGGATCGATCAAAGTCCTCCGTGATTTGTTCTGGGAAATGTGGAGTTCGACTCCCCGGGAGCACCAGGGTTCGCATAAGCGTGAGACTTTGAAGAATAACCTGAGCGTTGTGTCTCAGCTGGTGCGGCTGGGCTTGATGCGCGGAATTGGGAAGAGTCTTGAGCAAGGCCCCTACACTCAAGACCATGAGGATTTCTTCTCGGTCTTTGTGGAAGCCGCTGCCCACCCGGCCATTCCTGAGATCATGGAAACCCTGTTCCGCACGGAGCAGGGGAAGGCCTTGAGCGCTTCTTTGGTTGAACTGGGACACCGGACGCGCGGGGACTTGGCATTCACTTTATTGACGATGCTGAGGCAGCCCGAAGTTCCGCTCCTCGACCCGGCTCTCAAATGGCTGTCGCCCGTGACCCGGCGTTACGGAAATTCACTTTCGCTTCACTTAGACGGTTTGGGGCGGATCCTGTCTTCTGAGGATTTGGCGCATTGGCTGGAAACCTTCCGATTGGATTCCTCTCGGAATGAAAAGGCACGCCTCATTGGCCTGCTCTGGGAAGAGTTGCGAACACCCACTTGGACCACTCAGGCCCTAGAAGTCCTGTCAGCTGTTGACCGCGACCCCAGAGCTTTGGCGGCTTGGGGACGGATGGATGATCGGCTCAGAAAGCTCACTGACTCGGCCGACTGGCAGGCCTGGAAGATGGGCGAGGCGGGGCGCCTGGTTTTGGAATACCTGACTGAAGAAGCCCCCTCTTGTAGCGCTCAAAGGATGCGGCAGTACTTAGGTGAACGCCTTGCGTCGCCTTTGGGGCGTCCAAGCGATATCGAGCGGCTCTTGGAAGTCTGGGCCCGTGAACCGGTGGCTTTGGAACAAACCCTTCATGCACTGCTTCGTTCGGTAGGTGACGGAGGAGTGAAAGAAATCCTGGATTTAGTGCGCCGCGGCATCTCAAAATAGGGGCATGGCTCAAACAGACGTCCAGGCACTCACCGAAGAGATCAAACAGCGGTCGCGTTTTGTCGACGACATCCTAGGAGAAGCTTCCAAAGTCATCGTGGGACAACGAGTCCTACTCGAGCGGCTTTTGAACGCCATGCTTTGCGATGGGCACGTTCTTTTGGAAGGACTGCCCGGTCTTGCAAAGACCCTGACGATCAAAACTTTGGCCGACATCATCCACGCGGATTTTCAACGCGTGCAATTTACTCCCGATCTTCTTCCTGCCGACTTGGTGGGCACGATGATTTTCAATCAGCGAACGGGCGAGTTCACTCCGAAGAAAGGGCCGATCTTCACTCACTTGGTTTTGGCCGATGAAATCAACCGCGCCCCTGCGAAAGTGCAAAGCGCGCTGCTTGAAGCCATGGGCGAGCATCAGGTGACCATCGGTGAAACCACTTACGGGATGCATGAACTCTTCGTGGTTTTGGCCACGCAGAATCCGATTGAGCAAGAAGGGACCTATCCACTTCCCGAAGCGCAGCTCGACCGTTTCTTGTTCAAGGTGAAAGTGGGCTATCCCAGCATCACGGACGAAAAAACCATCCTGAACCGCATGTCGGGCGTCAGTGCCCCGAAGGCGCAGAAAGTGTGTCATCCGGATGCCATCTTGGAAGGCCGAAAGCTGGCCTCCCGCATCTACATGGATGAGAAGTTGAAGGATTACATTCTGTCGATCATCTTCGCGACCCGGAATCCCGAGAAGATGGGCTTGTCGCAGTTGAAGCCCTGGATTCAGGTGGGAGCAAGCCCACGCGCTACGATCGCGCTTGCGAAAGCATCGCGAGCGAACGCTTTCATTCAGCACCGCGGGTTTGTGACTCCTGAAGATGTGAAGTCGATTGCTTACGATGTGCTTCGTCACCGCATCTTGGTTTCCTTTGAAGCGGAAGCCGAAGGGGTGGACAGCGAGCAGATCATTCGCAGGATTCTGGAACAGGTCGAGGTTCCCTGAGTCGTGGAAACACGGCAGCTACCCGAAGACCTGCTTCAGCGCGTGAAGCTGATTGAACTCGCCACCCGTCGAACGGTGGACGATGCCTTGTCGGGCTCTTTCAAGAGCTCGTTCAAGGGCACCGGCGTTCAGTTTGCCGAGCACCGGCAATACGTTGCGGGCGACGATGTTCGTCATATTGACTGGAAAGTCAGCGCCCGGACGCGCGACCCGCTCATCAAGAAGTTCGACGAAGAACGAGAACTCACGGTTCTCTTGGTGGTCGATATTTCGGGTTCTCTTGGCTTTGGTTCAGGCTCGAAATTGAAGTCCGAAGCCGTTGCGGAGCTGGCTGCTTTGATCACGCACGCTGCGAGCCGCGCAGGTGATAAAGTTGGACTTCTCCTTTTTGCTGGGAAGGTCGAGAAACTGATTCCGCCCAGGAAAGGGCGAAATCACTTACTCAGAATGATCCGTGAGTTGCTGATTGAGCGCTCGACTACGCCGGGTACTGCGCTCGACGACGCACTTCTCAGCGCCAGCCGCTTGATGAAGCACAGCGGGATTGTTTTTCTGATCAGCGACTTTCACGCGCGTGACTTCTCAATCGAGCTCAGTCGCCTATCGCGGCGAAATGACGTGGTGGCGTTAAACGTACGCGACCTTCACGAAGAGAAGGTCCCTTCGGTGGGGCGTCTGTTAGTCGTCGATCCTGAGACGGGACAAGAGGTCTGGATCGATACGGATTCTTACGGCTTTCGGAAGTGGTTAGAGACTTTTGAAAAAGCGGACGCCTCTCATCGCCGGGATGCCTTTCGCGGCGGTCGAGTCGAAGAAGTGAGACTCGAGACGCGCCAGGATTACGCTGATGCTTTAGTGCACTACTTGCGCGCTCGTGCTCGGAGGCGGAAGTGAGGGAATCGCTGTTCCACCGAAAGCGCCTTCGCATTCTTGGAGCTTGGCTAGCGCTGGGCCTCTTTGCTTCGTTGGACGGTCAAGGTGCAGCCGAATTTCCGTTGAAGCCTTGGGAAGGGTACCTCCCGTCGCACATTCGCGTGGGCGATATTTTGGTTTTCAGAATCGACGAATTGCCGAGAGGAAAAGGCCCGATCGAAGTAGATACGGCCCCGTGGCGTGAAGCCAAGTGGCTGGTGCTTTCGGTCAAACCCACCGAGAAAGAGGGAAGTCTCCGAGTGGAATTGATTCCGACGGCCATAGGAACCGGGGCGATTCCTCAAGCGTCAGTAGCCTTTCAGGGCGAGAAAGAGGTTCTCGGGCAAACCACGAGCCTGGCCATCACGGTGGATGCGGAACCCGAAGAGAAGCTGAAAGAGCTCTCAGAAAAACCGCCGGTGCCAGCGCGATTGCCAGCGCGCATGCCTTTTCCGGCGAGTGTGTTTTGGGCGGTCGCAGGCGTATTTTCCACCGGAGTTCTTGCTCTGGGGTTTGTGGCCGCGCGAAGGCTTCGGGGCTGGCTCGCAGCTCGGCGTGCCAAGCTCCTGGCGCGTTTGATTCCGCCACCAGTGACCGAGGATGTGGCAGCCGTCCGAGCGCTTCGCGAACTGGGTTCTCAGGGACTGGTGCGGCGGGGCCTGCACAAGAAGCACTACTTTGGGATGTCGGACATCTTGAAACGCTACATCGGAGCGCGCTGGGGGCTGGATGTGTCCGAGTGCACCACGCGCGAACTTCCCGAGCGGCTTCGTGAGGGGAATCTCTCTGAGACTTGGATTCAAGAGTGGGACTCACTTTTTCAGCGCTTGGACTGGGTGAAGTTTGCAGACCGGAAGCCCTCGCCCGAGGAAGCAGACGCTCTGTTAGATGAATCCGTGGCCCTGGTCGAGCGAACCCGAAAGCGCGTGGTGGAATCCGTGCTTTCGGCCTCTTCGGAGGCGCGGCCATGAGGTTTGCTTACCCGTGGGTTTTTGCTCTTCTGATTTTGATTCCGCTCCTTCATCGTTTTTGGACTCGGCAAGCTCGGGGCCCTTCGATTCGTTTCCCGCTTTCGGTGGGATCTTCCGCAGTGGCCCGCGATCCGCAGGCTTGGCTAAAGTGGGTTCGCTACCTCGCGCTCATTCTTCTCGTGGTCGGTTTGGCTCGCCCTCAGTCGAGCTTTCGTGAGACCAAGCGCTCGGTCAGCGGCATCGACATCATGATGGTGATGGATTTCTCCCGCTCCATGAGCATTCGCGATCTGGGGAATTCCTCGCGACTGGACCTGGCCAAGAACGTGATGGAGCGATTCATTCAAGGACGCGTGAATGACCGAGTGGGCTTTGTCGCGTTTGCGGGCGAACCGATTACGCTCTCGCCGCCGACGCTGGATTCTCGCTTAGTTCTTCGTGCGCTTCACGACTGGAAGATCGGTGTTCTCAAAGATGGAACCGGGATTGGCGATGGCTTGTCGCTTGCCGTGGATCGCCTTCGCAATTCCACGGCGAAGAGCCGAGTGATTGTTCTTCTCACCGACGGCGACAATAATTCTGGCCAGATCGATCCGGCTACGGCGGGAAGTCTAGCAGCAGGCTACGGAATCCGGGTCTACACGATTGCGATCGGCACTGAGGGGCGCGTCCAGCTCCCCATTGAGCGTGAGACCGCTCTCGGGAAAACCATCATCACGGGCTATCAGTGGTTTGATAGCGCCTTAAATCCCGAGCTTCTTCAGCAAATTGCTGAACTCACTCAAGGGCGATTTTACCGTGTGACCGATCAGGACACCTTGGGGCGCGTGTTCAAAGAAATCGATCAGCTTGAGAAAACCGAAATTCAAACGTCCGAGCGAATTCGATTTGAAGAGAATTACGCTCTGCCCGTGCAGGCGGGATTACTGCTTTTGATCTTGGCTCAAGTGGCGGTGATTTTTCCACGTCGGGGAGTACCCATCGGATGAACTGGGCGGGAATTCACTGGGCCAATTCTAAAATTCTTGGGGCTCTTGCTCTCGTGCCGCTTTTAGCGATTTGGGCCGAATTGAATTTAAGGGCCAGGCGGAAGAGTTTTGAAAAGTTCGCAGCTCCCTCGATTTGGAGCCGGATTGCACCTGAACTGGACTGGGCAGCTCCGCGCGCTCGTTGGTTCATGGCTTATTTGGCTTTGGTGTTTTCCATTTTAGCGCTGGCGCGCCCTCAATGGGGTGAAGTGGAGCGCTTTGAAAAACTCACGGGCGCAGACGTGATGATTGCGCTCGATGTGTCTCAGAGCATGGACACCGAAGATGTTCCGCCGAATCGGTTGAAGAAGGCGCAGCACTTGGTGCGCGGGCTCCTGGATCGTTTGGCAGGCGAGCGCGTGGGCCTGGTGGCCTTTGCCGGAAACGCCCAAGTCATTTCGCCCCTGACCACCGATTTGGATTACCTTCGGCTGGCGCTCAGTAACGTGAACTCCCGAAGTATCCCGGTTCAAGGCACGGACCTCGGCGGCGCTTTGAATGTGGCGCATCGAGCTTTGGCCGAAGGCTCGGAAGAAGGGTCCGGAGATCCGGAAGTGTCGGTGAACCAGAGTTCTCGCACGCTGCTACTTTTGTCCGACGGCGAGGATCATGAGGACGCAGCCCTGAAAGCGGCGCGAGAGCTCGCGCAAGATGGGGTGCGGGTTTTAGTCGTGGGACTGGGAACTGCCGAAGGGGGACCGATCCCTGTGCGCGACGAGCAAGGTCAGGCGCGAGGGCAGAAGCGCGATCGCCGAGGTGAAATCGTCGTCAGCCGTTTCCGTCCCGACGCGCTTCAAGCTTTGGCCAAGGAAGCTCAAGGGAAATACTGGCAAGCCAGCCTGAGCGAATCGGAGCTCGAGAGTATTCTCTCTGAGATCAATTCAGCCAATCGCCGCGAGCTGAACGAGCGGAAGATCATCATTCGTCAGGAGCGCTTCCTCTACCCTCTGGCTTTGGCCATCTTGTTTTATGTTCTTCACCTCGCCTTGCCGGTCCGGGGTCAGCCCCGAGGGGTTCATGGCGTGGCGCTCTTTTGGGTGGCAGCACTTCTGGGGATAACCACTGGCCTACCGAAAGCCCAGGCCAGCGAAGCGCGCCCGAGCACCCGAGCTTATTTTCATAATGAGCGAGGAGTTCGGGCGGCAAAAAAAGGAGACTGGGCGGCTGCTCGCAGGGAGCTTGGAACCGCTCAAGCGCTTCAACCCGATTCCACGGTCTCTCGGTACAATCAGGGAACGCTTCACCTTCAGCAGGGTGAACCCGATCGCGGAGTGACGGCCTTAGAGAAGGCAGCTCGCGATTCCGAGAACGCGCAGGATCCAAAGCTTTCAGGCCTGGCCTGGTTCAATGCGGGCGTGGGAAACGCAGCTCAGGAGAAAAAAGATCCGGCAGTCGCAGCCTACGCTCAAGCCATCCGCCAGGCCCAGCTGGCCGGCGATTCTCAGCTCGAGGAAGACGCTCGGAACAACCTGATTCAGTTGATCTTGGTTTCGAAAGAGAAAGGCGAGGGTAAGGATTCGAAAGAAAAGGACCCCTCGCAAAAAGAGCCAGGCGGCAAAGGCCAGTCGGGTGAGTCAGAGCCAGATAAGAAGGATTCCAAGCTTGAGGATCCCTCGCAGAGTCGCAGAAAGTACAAGCCCACGAAGCTGACGGCAGAAGATGCACAGAAAGTTCTGGAGGAACTGGCTCGTAAAGAACAGGAACTTCAGGGCAAAGTTCACCGCAGGAAGCAGGGGCAGCCAGATTTGGACAAGGATTGGTGAGGCAAGTGGGGAAAAATCAGGACACCGAAAAATCAAACAAACGGGAAGGGTGGGGCGGTCGCTTCCACTTCTCGCTCCCCTTCAGGCTTTTTCTGGTCCCTCTTTTGGTCGCGCATTCGGCTCAAGCAGCACCCCAGTTCTCTGCCGCGGTAGAATCTCAGGAAGTCGCGCAGGACGAGTCCGTGACTTTGAAACTGACCGTTCGACTGGATGGCTCAGGCGAGCCGGACAGTGCGCCACGCTTTGAGGCGAAAGACTTCACCCTGGTCAATGAGTTCTCGGAAGCTCCCTATATGGAGGCGGTCGCGGATGGATCGACCTACCGAACCACGCAGACCCTGACTTATGTTCGGGTGCTTCAGCCAAAGAAAATGGGCACTTTGACCATCGGCGGCCTGAGCGTCCGAGTCGAAGGTCAGGTTTTGACTGCTCCGACGCTCAAGATTCAGGTCGGTCCTGGGGGAAGCGCCACCGAGCCCCCGTCAGGTTACGGCGGCGGCGGGATGGGGCTCAGAGGCGCGGCTAAGAACACCGCACTTTCGGGTGGCTTCAAGCTTCGGGCGGAAGTGGATCAATCCCAAGTTTTTAAGGGCGAGCCCTTGATTGCGAGCTTTTACCTCTATGCCCGGGGAGGACTCGACGGACCTGAAGTCTCGAAGTACCCCGCCTTTTCAGACTTCCTTCGCGAAGATCTGGAGATGCCGATCCTGAACCCCGGCGTAATGCAGGGCGAACAAGTGGTTTTAGATGGAGTCGTTTTCACGCGTTATTTATTGGCTCGCTACCAGTTGATCCCAGTGAAAACGGGGAAGCTCGTGGTGGATTCCATGACCATGAAGGCCAATTACCGGCCTCGGATTCAGGACCTGTCAGGGGAAGACGCCATTCAGATGGCCTATCAAATGATGATGCCCCGAGCTGGCGTGAGCTCAAGCGATCCGATCACGATCGAAGTATTGCCTGTGCCGACGGCAGGACGGCCTGAGTCGTTTTCGGGCGGTATCGGGAATTTCGAGATTTCAGCATCGGCAGATCGCGCAAGTCTTCGCCAAGGCGAGAGCTTTCGCTACACGGTGCGGGTGCAAGGTAAAGGCGACCTGAGCTCGATTCAAGCGCCGGTGTTGAAACTGCCTGAAGGCTTGGAAAAGTACGAAACCCAGGTTCAAGTCCGCGGCGGCAAAGGCGGCCCGGGCGAGAAAGTGTTTGAAACCCTGATTCTTGCGAAGAAGGCGGGGCGGTGGACGCTTCCAGCGATCGAGTTTTCGGCCTTTGATCCGTCACGGCGTACTTTCAGCAAACAAAGCGCTACGGAACTGACTTTAGAGGTGCTCCCAGGCCAGGGAGGGGCTCAAGAGGACGAACCGTTGAAGTTGGGTCAGACTCCCCAGCAAGAGTCGGCAACTGCGGCACCGGGAGCGTCGGCGACTGGAACGGGAGAGGTGGCTGCGGCAGACCGCTCTCAGCGTTGGAAAGGCTGGATGGGTGCCGGCTGGGCGGACCGCCTGTCGGTGGTCCTTGCGAGTGTGGGTTTTGGAGCAGGCCTCTGGATTTTCGGCTGGGCGCCCTTGCGGCAGCGCGGCCGAAGCTGGGTTCAAACCCGTCGGGAAAAGCGGCAAGGTCGCAAGGCCTCGCGCAGGTGGAAGCGAATCGAAAAAGGGGCGGGCAGCGCGCTGCAGTCCCGGTCGGCACCGTTTTCGGAAGTGGTCGAAGTGTATGAGCAGCTTTCGGGTGTTCTGTTTGACGCCCTCGATGCGCGTTATGGGCTGGGAGCCCGATCGCGTCCGCGACAAGAGCTCGGTGGGCTTCTCCAAGCCGACCACGGCATGGCGCCTGGGCTTTGGGTGCGGGTGGACAGCCTCTTGGAGTACGCCGAGACCGTTCGTTACGCTGCGGGCAGTGGGGCCGTGAGTGAGTTAGAGGCCCGTCAGGAGCTGCCGCGCTGGGTGGCGGAAGCGCGGGTTCTGGAGAGCCTTTTGGAAGCCTCGAGCGCGTGATTTTTCCCTAAAAAAGGGGTAGGGTTTCCTTCGGGGTCGGCATTGAGTCCGCCCCATTTAACGAAAGGAAAACCCATGCGTAATGAGATCATCCGCGACCTCGTGTCCCGGAGTCCCCGGAAATTTGACCCGCCCCGAGATGAGCAGGGTCGTCGTCTGAAGGTGTCTGAGTTCTACGGAATGAACACCTTCGACCTTCACCAAATGCGCGAGAAACTCCCAAAGGATGTTTTCTCGAAGCTGCAACAAACCATCGAGACCGGTCGGAAGCTCGATGCAGAAGTGGCTAACACCGTTGCCCACGCCATCAAAGAATGGGCGATTTCACGCGGCGTCTCGCACTTCACTCACTGGTTTCAGCCGCAGACGGGCTCGACCGCCGAGAAGCACGAAGCTTTCATCAACTTCGACGATCACAAACGAGTGATCGAGAAGTTTACCGGTGCTCAGCTCATTCAATCCGAGCCGGATGCTTCGAGTTTTCCCTCGGGCGGAATGCGCACCACTTTTGAGGCCCGCGGCTACACGGCCTGGGACCCCACTTCACCCGTCTTCATCATGGAAGGTGCGGGCACGAAAACGCTTTGCGTGCCTTCGGTCTTCATCAGCTACCACGGCGATGCGCTGGACGAGAAAACCGCACTCCTTCGTTCGATGGAAGCTTTGTCGACCCAAGCATCATTGCTCCTTCAGAAGATCGGCCTTTCTCCGCGCCGAGTGATTCCTACTTTGGGTGTAGAACAAGAGTACTTCCTGATTGATCGCGCGTTTTCTCAGCTTCGTCCGGATTTGATCATGACGGGTAGAACGCTGGTGGGCGGACAGCCTCCGAAAGGTCAGCAGCTGGAAGATCACTACTTCGGTTCGATTCCTGCGCGCGTGCAGGGCTTCATGGCCGAAATGGAGCATGAGCTTTATAAGCTCGGTGTTCCGGTCAAAGCACGTCACAACGAAGTGGCGCCTTCTCAGTACGAGACGGCTCCGATTTTCGAAGAAGCCAACATCGCGACCGATCACAATCAACTGGTCATGGAAGTGCTCAGAAAAGTAGCGCTTCGCCATCAGTTCTCGGTACTCCTGCACGAGAAGCCCTTTGCTGGCGTGAATGGTTCGGGAAAACACAATAACTGGTCACTCATGATCTCGGCTCCGGGTACCGACATCGACGGCGAAAACCTGCTCGACCCAGGTAAAACGCCCCACGAGAACATCCGCTTCCTTCTTTGCTTGGCGGCAGTTCTCAAAGGTGTGCACACCCACGCAGGACTTCTGCGCGCGGGCATTGCGTCTGCTGGGAATGATCATCGCTTGGGCGCAAACGAAGCTCCTCCGGCCATCATTTCGGTGTTTCTCGGAAACTTGCTCGACCGCATCTTGAACGAGATCGAATCGGGCAATTTCGGAGGCCAAGGCGCCGAGGCTGCTGTGATTCGATTGGGAGTTTCCAAGATCCCAGAAGTGATGAAAGACAACACGGACCGCAATCGAACGAGTCCGTTTGCTTTTACCGGCAACAAATTCGAGTTCCGTGCTGTGGGTTCGTCGGCATCCGTGGCGTTCCCGGTCACCTTGGTCAATGCGGCTGCAGCCGATGGCTTTGAGCAAGTGACGAAGCTTCTTCAATCGAAGCTGGATTCCGGGAAGCGCTTGGATGAAGCCTGCCTGGAAACGGTTCGCGAAGTGGTGATAGCCACCAAAGCCATTCGGTTTGAAGGCAATAACTACTCAGAAGAGTGGGTTATTGAGGCCGAAAAACGCGGCCTCCTGAACCTGCGAAAAACGCCGGAAGCTTTGGAACAGCTGGTTTCGAAGTCGGCGACCGAGATGCTCCCACGCCTGGGTATCTTCACGGCCGCAGAACTTCAGTCGCGCTACCATGTGCGTTTGGAGCGCTACATCAAGAACCTGTTGATCGAAGTCGATACGCTGCGCTCGATGGTCGATACGCAGATTCAATCGGCTTGTTTTGAGTACCACGGAGTTTTGATGACCCAAGTGGCCCAAGCGAAAGCTTTGGGAATGTGGGCGCCTCAGCTTCGCTTGGCCGAGCGCATGGGCGGACTCCTCGAAGCTCTTCAGCAGCGTCGCGACGCCCTGGAAGCGGCGATGAAGAAGTTCGACGACACTTCAGGTGAGTCGGAAAAAGCCGTGCTTTTGGCAGGGCCGGTATCCGAAGCGATGCTTGAAGTTCGCGGAGTTTGTGACGAGCTCGAATCCATCATGGATGACTCGCGCTGGCCGCTTCCGAAGTACCGCGAAATGCTGTTCTTGGCCTAAGTCAGCTGGAGAGCGGCGCAAATCGCGCCGTGAACTGACGAAGAACCGGTGGCTCGTGAAGGATGCGCATTCCGCGAAGCGCTTCCTTCCGGGCCACCACGCTTTCCATGCCCTCGAGAACGTAGTCGAAGTGGCTCTGCGTGTAGCAGCGTCGCGGAAAAGCGAGTCGCACCAGGTCCATTGCGGCAGGAACGAAGCGTCCTTCTGGATCACGCTTTCCTAGGCTCGCCGATCCCACTTCCACCGTACGCACGCCGTCGTTCAGGTAGATTTCGATCGCTAAGCTTTGACCGGGGAAATGCTCAGGGGCGATGTGCGGCAGGAAGCGTCGAGCGTCGATGAAAACGGCGTGGCCGCCGGTGGGTCGCACCACCGGGATGCCGAGCTTTTCCAGACCTTGGGCCATGTACTGGGTCGTGGCCACACGGTAACGCAAGTACTCGGGGTCGAGCGCTTCTTCCAGGCCCACTCCCATGGCTTCCAAATCCCGAGCGGCAAGGCCGCCGTAAGTGGGGAAGCCTTCGGTCATGATCAGTGAGCTTCGAAGGTCGTCGATCCACGAGCCTGCTTTCAGCGCGATGAATCCGCCCATGTTCACCAGGGCGTCTTTTTTACCGCTCATCAGCATGCCGTCAGCCAGGGAGAAAACTTCTTGGGCGATTTCGCGTGGTGTGCGGCCCGATTGTCCGGGTTCGCGGGCATGGATGAACCAGCAGTTCTCAGCGTAGCGACAGGCGTCCAGGATGAAGGGAATGCCGTGCTTTCGGTAAATGGCGGAGACGGCGCGCAAGTTCTCGAGCGAGACGGGTTGCCCCCCGCCCGAGTTATTCGTCAGCGTGGCCATCCCCACCGGGATGGAACCGCGATTTTCTTCGCAGAAACGCTCCAAGCGCGCGACGTCGATATTGCCCTTAAACGGGTGGTCGCTTGCGGGGTCAAGGCCTTCGGCGATGACGAGATCGACCGTTTTGCCGCCGCAGTGTTCGATATTGGCGCGAGTCGTGTCGAAGTGGTTATTCGAAGGAACGACGTGGCCTGGGCGAATGATTTGACCAAAAAGGAGGCGCTCGGAAGCGCGGCCTTGGTGAGTGGGGATGACGTGCTGGTAACCCGTCAGCGACTGAACCACCTCGCGAAACCGGAAGAAGCTCGACGAACCCGCGTAGCTTTCATCGGCTCGCATCATGGCGGACCATTGATTCGTACTCATGGCCGTCGTGCCGGAATCGGTCAGAAAATCAAAAGTGACGAATTCGGATGGCACTTGAAACAGGTTGTAGCCTGCCTCACGGATGACTCGTTCCCGCGTCTCGCGGTCATGGAGCTGAAGGGGCTCCACCATCTTGATCTTAAAAGGTTCGATGATGGTTCGGGTCGAGCGGCTCATGCGGTTCCTGCAACTTTCTTCGCGCGGCCCAGGAGCTCGCGGACTGCGGCATCATCGTCTTGCGCGCGCAGAAGTTCTGCTTCGCGCTCGGGATCAAGCGCCCGCACCGCTTCCGGCCGAAGAATATGTGTTCGGTCCGTATCGATTGACCAAGCTCCCGCCACGCGAAGCTCGGGGTTTCCGCGCGAGCGCGCAAGCTCCACCCACTGCCGAAGTTGCAGGGCATCGGCCACATTGAAGAGTTCAGGTAGGACGGGGAAGAGAACGTCGGAAGCTGCAGTCAGGCAGTTTTGAAGAAGAATGCCGTCTTGAGTGGGGGAATCGATCAAGATCCAGTCGTAGTTCGGGATGAGGGGCTCGAGAAAGCGCGCTAGGATGCGCTCGCGATCGGTCCTTCGGGCCAAGTGGTATTCGATCCCTTCAATTCCTGCTTCAGCGGGGACTAGGTCAGGGCCTGATCCGGTCGTGACCACAAGCCGCGAGCGAAGCGTTCCCTCTTCCGAAGGACGGGACATGAAAAGCTCATCGACGGTGCCAGCCGATTCAAAGGGCGGCTCTCCGGGGACCACTTTCAGCGCGTCGGTCAGAGTGGCTTCAGGTTGAAGGTCCACCCAGAGAACTCGCTGACCGCTGCGAAAGAGGGCCAGGCCTAAGCGCTTCACGGCCTGAGCTTTTCTCGGGCCTTCCTTGAAACTGGTAACGGAAAGGGTGATCGACATGCTGCGTCGAGTTTAACGAGCTGGGGTAGAAAACACAATCATTGCCGCAAGTCCCGTTGCAGCCGCCCGTGCCTCGGGGCTAGCCTAGTAGAATGGGAATGATGGCACCAATCGCCGAACACCTTCGCCAAGCCTACGCCCGGCGAGTCCAGGAGCGTTCCTGGCTGGGACAGGTGCTTCGCAAGCTCAGGCGTTTTTGGCTGGGTACTTTCTTTCCTGAAAAGATTGAGAAATCGGTCGCCGAGCGCCAAGGCGACTGCCACCGGTGCGGCCTGTGCTGTGAACTGGTTTATCGCTGCCCATTTCTGGGGCGCGACAGTCAGAACCTGCCTTACTGCAGAATTTACGGGGACTTGCGGCCGGCCAATTGCCGAAACTATCCATTTGACGCCGTCGACTCAGAAATCGATACCTGCGGGTACACATTCGATTCTAAGCCCGGAAAGCAGTGATGAACCCTTTGAGACTCAGTTCCCCGGTCATTCTGACCCTTGGCAATTTTGATGGCGTGCACTTGGGGCACCGGCAGATTCTAGACCTCGTGGTGGGAAAAGCCCGCTCCCAGGGCGGTTCGGCCGTGGCGATGACCTTTCGTCCGCACCCCCAGTTGGCGCTCCGGCCTGGGACAAAGCTGCCGCTTCTTTCCACCTATGAAGAGCGGGCACGCTTGATTCGCTCCTCGGGTGTCGATGCTTTGATCGAGGAGCCGTTTTCGCGCGAGCTTTCGAACACCCCGCCTCGGGAGTTTTTTAACGAAATCGTACTTCGTAGGCTCTCGGCCCGCGAACTGGTGGTGGGCTATGACTTCGCTTTTGGGCGTGGCCGAGAAGGTAGCCTGGAAGTGATGCAGGAGCTTTGCGACGCCGCTGGGGTGACGCTGACGATTGTCCCTCCCTTCAAAGTAGAAGGGGAAGTGGCCTCGAGTTCTCGGATCCGCGCCCTGCTTCTCGGTGGCCACGTGGAAGAAGCCACTCGCCTGCTAGGCCATGAGTTCTTCTATCAAGGGGTGATTGAGCGGGGTGAGCAGCGCGGGCGAAAGCTCGGGTTTCCCACGGCCAATCTTCGGCCCAGAGACGGGAAGCTCGTTCTGCCTTACGGGGTTTACGCCACCTGGGCGGTCCTGGAAGACGGTCAGCGTTTGCCGTCGGTGACGAATCTGGGTGTTCGCCCGACGTTCATTGCGCAAGCTGCCGAGGGTGAGGAACAAGTGCCTGTCATTTCCGAGACTCACATCCTCGATCAGAAAATCGATCTGTACGGTCGCACGCTCGAGGTTCGTTTCGTTGCGCGCTTGCGTGAGGAGCGAAAATTTTCTGGGCTTGAAGCTTTGCGGAATCAAATCGAGACGGACGTTCAGGAAGCTCGAAAGGCACTGGGACTGGGCTGATTTTGCCGGCTTTTTCCGTCAAAACCCTGCCTCGTTGACGCTTTCTCAAGCGGGCTCGAAACTGGAAGTCAGATGTCTCTCCAGCTTGCCGAGCTTCTTCAGAAGGACAAGATCATTACGTCCGCTCAGCTTCAGGAATCCGTGGGCGCCGCGCGCGATCATGGAAAGGAGCACGTCCGTTTTCTGATTGATCAGAAATACGTCTCGGAGACGAAGCTTCTCTACTACTTAAGCCAGAAATTCGGCCTGGCATCGGTCAACATCGCAAAATTTGATATCGCGTCTGAAGTCGCAAAAATCCTGACTTCTGACCAAGCATTCAAGTACCAAGCGATACCGATTCAATCCAATCCCACGACCGTGGTGCTTGCCGTTTGCGATCCCACGAAAGTGGCGCAGATCGAAGATCTGAAGTTCCAAGTGAAGCGCGCGGTCGAAGTGGTGCTGACCACTTTTTCGGCCTTTGATGGCGCGATGGAAAAGCACTTCGGCTCGAACCACGCCGTGGGCAACGCCATTGCCCAGTACGAAAAAAGTCAGAAAAAATCGACTGCTGCTGAGCAGGCCGAAGCGGGTCCAGTCCTAGCGCTTGAGATGAATCAAATTCACGAGATCGATCCGGGCAAAGGCCCCAATATCGATGCACCCGTGATTGCGCTCGTGAACGGGATTCTCAGCGAAGCCGTGCGCCGAAAGGCCTCCGATATTCACTGCGAGCCCTACGAGAAACGCTTCCGCGTCCGGATGCGGGTAGACGGCGTCCTTTACGAGACGGCGCAAATTCCCGTCGAAATGAAGCGGGCTGTGATTGCGCGCCTCAAAGTGATGGCGCGACTCGATATCTCCGAATCCCGGATTCCCCAAGACGGCCGCATGAAGCTGAAGTTCGGCAATCAAGAGATCGACTTCCGGGTGAACTCCATGCCCACGATCTTCGGCGAAAAAGTAGTGCTTCGTCAGTTGAACAAGTCCAACGTGAACTTGAAGCTCGATGCCTTGGGTTTTGAGACCGAGCAGATGAAGACTTTCAAAAAGGGGATCTATTCCCCGACAGGCATGGTGTTGGTCACGGGCCCGACGGGTTCAGGAAAAACCACCACTCTTTATTCAGCCCTGATGGAGCTGAACCAGATTTCAGACAACGTTTCGACTGCGGAGGATCCGGTCGAATACAACCTAGAAGGCATTAACCAGGTCCAAGTGAATAAGGACGTGGGCCTCACCTTTCCAGCCGTTCTTCGCGCCCTTTTGCGCCAAGATCCGGACGTGATTCTGGTGGGGGAAGTGCGAGATTACGAAACGGCGGAAGTGGCCATTCAGGCTGCGCTGACGGGCCACTTGGTGCTCTCCACGCTTCACACCAATGATGCTCCTTCCACGATCGTTCGTTTGACGAACATGGGAATCGAGCCGTTCCTCGTCGTCGCTTCGCTGAACACCATCGTGGCTCAGCGCCTGCTTCGCCGACTCTGTACGGAATGCGCGGTCGATCGTGTGCTTCCGAAGGAAAAGATCGCGGAATTCGGCTTTGATCCGGCACGTGCCGACAAATTGAAATTCAGAGAGCCGCGGGGTTGTTCTCAGTGCAACAACACGGGCTACCGCGGACGAATGGCCATTTACGAGGTCATGGAATTCAGTCAGGCCTTGAAAGAAATGGTTCTACGCGGGGATAGCGTTTTGGATTTGAAGCGCCGAGCAGTCAAGGACGGCATGCAAACTTTGCGGGTCTCTGCTCTTTCAAAAGCAGCCGCAGGCCTCACCTCAGTAGAAGAGGCTCTGACCCTGACAATGGAGAACTAACGCTCATGGCGCGAGTCGGACTTCCAGCACTACTCAAAGCGATGGTGGATCAGGACGCTTCTGACCTTCACATCACGGTGGGCGTGCCTCCTGAGATGCGGATTCAGGGGAAAATGACCAAAGTGAAGACCGACGTCCTCACGCACCAGGACACCAAGGAAATCTGTTACTCGGTTTTGACCGACGCTCAAAAAAGGGATTTCGAGCAGAACCTCGAAGTCGACTTTTCCTTCGGCATTAAAGATGTGGCCCGGTTCCGGGGCAATTTGTTTTACCAACGGGGTGGCGTGGCAGGCGTGTTTCGGCGAATTCCGCTTGAGATTCCCGATTTCAACGCGCTCGGGCTTCCTCAGGTCTTGAAGAAAATCATTCGACGCCCGAACGGGCTGATCTTGGTCACGGGCCCCACGGGTTCGGGGAAATCAACCTCGCTTGCGGGCCTGCTCGATATTCTGAACCGCGAAGAGTACGGCCACTTGGTGACCGTTGAAGACCCGATCGAGTTTGTTCATCCGCACAAAAACTGCATCGTGAACCAGCGCGAAGTGGGCCAGGACACAAAAAGCTTTGGTAGCGCACTGAAACGCCTCCTTCGTCAGGACCCGGACTTCATTTTGGTGGGCGAACTTCGGGATGCCGAAACCATCGAAAGCGCACTGACTTTGGCTGAAACAGGCCACTTGGTGTTTGGCACGCTCCACACCAATAACGCCGTTCAATCGATTAACCGAATCGTGAACGTTTTTCCGCCACACCAGCAGCCGCAGATTCGCCAGGTGCTGAGCTTCACGCTTCAAGCGGTCATGTGTCAGCTTCTCTTGCCGAGGAGCTACCAACCGGGCCGCTGTCTCGTGTACGAGCTATTGATTCCGAATATGGCCATCCGGAACCTGATTCGCGAAGATAAGCTGCATCAGGTTTATTCCGCCATGCAAGCGGGCCAAGAAGAATCGGGCATGCAGACCATGAACCAGAGTATCCTGGCTCAAGTGAAGGCTGGGGTGCTCTCGAAGCAAGATGCTTTGGATGCCTCGACCATGCCTGAAGAAATTGCCAAAGCCTTAGGGCAAATTCAGGATAAGCGATGAGGCTTCTGAGACATGTCTGATTACACTTACGTCGGGGTTGATAAGTCCGGCAAAAAAGTGATGGGTTCCGTGACGGCGCCTACTGAAGGCGACCTTCGAATGATGCTGCGTCAGCAGGGCATTCGGCCCACGAAAGTGGCGTTGTCATCGAAAGAAGGCACACGCCAACTCACGATGGCGAACCTGTTTAAGGGAAGCGGGCCGTCGGTTCCCTTGGAAGTGATGCTGATCTTTACCCGCCAGCTTTACGTCTTGGTGAGTTCCGGCATTCCTTTGATTCAGTCGATCGAAACTCTAGCGGATCAAGCCAACCATCCCGCTCTGAAGCAGATTTTGGGTGATGTTCGGGCGCGCGTCACTTCGGGCGCCTACTTCTGGGAGTCGCTATCGCTCTATCCCCGCGCTTTTTCAAAACTCTATGTTTCGCTGATCCGTGCAGGCGAAAGCTCAGGCTCTCTCGACGAAATGCTGAAGCGCTTGACGGGCTACATGGAAGACTCAAACCGCCTGCGCCGACTTTTGAAGTCAGCCATGATCTATCCCATTGCCGTCATATCGGTCGGGATCGCGGTCATCGCGGCCATGATGATTTTCGTGATTCCGAAGTTCGAAGAGCTTCTGACCGCAAGCGGCCAAGAGCTGCCTTGGATTACTCAGTTGGTTTTGAATTCATCGCGCTTCATGGTTTCCAACCTGCTTTACATCGTCGCCGGCGCCGTAGCGGGTGGATACATGCTGCTTCGCTATTTCCGAAGCCCTGAAGGAAAAGCACTGCTGGACCGTGTGGTCTTTTCGGTTCCGATTTTCGGGCCAATGACACAAAAAGGCGCCGTAGCGCGGTTCTCGCGCACCATGCAGACCTTGCTTGCAGCGGGTGTTTCGCTTTTGGACGCCATCGATATTTGCCGAACCACGATCGATAACGCCGTGGTGGAAGCGGCTGTGGCGAAGATTCGAACCGAAGTCGAGGCGGGCAACCGCTTAGGTGTGGTGGTGAGTCGTCTAGATGTGTTTCCGAAAATGGCCGTTCAGATGATCTCAGTTGGCGAGGCCTCAGGTTCACTCGATCAGATGCTCGAAAAAGTGGCCGATTTTTATGAAGCCGAAGTGGAAGCGGCTGTGGCCGGGATGTCCAAGCTCATTGAGCCCTTCATCTTGGTGTTCTTAGGCGGCACCGTGGGCGGGCTTTTGATCGCCATGTACCTGCCGATCTTTAAATTGGCCGGCGGCGGCGGCACGGAATGAGGCATTTGAAGTGAAGCCGATCCTTGGCCAAAGCAAAGCGGTTCATGAGCTTCTGAAGTGGATCGCAAAAGTGGCGGCCGCAAAGACGAACGTGCTTGTCATCGGCGAGAGCGGCACGGGTAAGGAACTCGTCGCCCGAATGATTCACGACACCGGCCCGCTGAAGGACAAAGCCTTTGTTCCTGTGAACTGCGGCGCCATTCCTGCAAACCTGATTGAAAGCGAGCTTTTCGGTCATAAGCGGGGCAGCTTCACAGGCGCCGTGACCGAGAAGGACGGCCTTTTTCAAGTGGCCCACGGCGGCACTTTGTTTTTAGACGAAGTGGGGGAACTTCCCCTAGCGCTTCAAGTGAAGCTGCTTCGAGCGATTCAAGAGCGCACCATTCGAAAAGTGGGCGGGACGGACGACGTGAAAGTCGACGTCCGGATCATTGCTGCAACGAACCGCGACTTAGAAGCGGCGGTGAGGCAGGGAAGTTTCCGCGAGGACCTTTACTACCGCCTGAACGTGATTCAGCTCAAAACCCCGCCCCTTCGCGAACGAGAAGGGGATGTCAGGCTTCTGGCCGATCACTTCTTGAAGCGGTTCTCGGAGCGCTCAGGCCGTAAGGTCGAAGGTTTCACCGACGAAGCCTGGGCTGCGCTCGATGCGCATTCTTGGCCAGGAAACGTGCGGGAACTCGAGAACGTGATTGAGCGCGCTGTGACTTTGGCGGCAGCGCTTGGGAAGATTGGGCCCGAGCAATTGCCTTTTGTGAGGGCGAAGAATTCGCAGGCATCAGCTCAGCAGGTTGCAGCAGGTGGCGGAGCGGATAGCGCTCTATCGGCTGGGACTCCGGACTCTTCGGGCTTTCGCCTTCCTTCGCCCGATTTTTCACAAGGCTCGGTACCGCTTCAGAAAATCCTCGAACAAGTGGAGCGCACTTACTTTGAAGCCGCTTTGAAAGCAGTGGGGGGAGTTCGCCCGCGAGCGGCTGATCTTCTTCAGCTTCCGGTGAAGACTTTCCAGACCCGCGCGAAGAAGCTCGGGGTTTGAAGTTTTGAGCCAGCCCTAAAAGCAGAAACCCCGCAGGCCCAAGGGGCGCTGCGGGGTTTCCAGTTTTAAGACTGAGACTTGAAGCGCGAGATCAGACGCCGTTTTGGGCGTTGTTCAGAGTCTTTGCCTGATTGATCGTCCACCGGTCACCACCGCCGTTGCCAGCAGCGGCTGCGGCGGCCACGGCCGGGGCCGATGACACCCTGCCTACAGCTGTCACAACAAAGACTGTCTGATTGACGTCGGATACACTAGGAGCTTCGGCCAAAGCGGCGGCTGGAAGAATGAGGCCGCCTAATGCTGCCGTGGCGAGGTAGAAGTTCTGGTTCTGTGTCAAACCCGGGTCCGCCCCAACCCCCCCGCAGAACAGGGTCGCGGCTCCCGCGTTATCGAACATATAGGCGTCACAAGGTTGGTTGTTTGCAGGGCCGCAGGTGTCAACACCGGGATCGTTGATTCCCACCGTGTAGTACCGCTTGGCTCCTGCAGTGGATTCAAACCCAATGTCGTTCAGACAGGTCGTATACGTCCCCACTTCAGCGAAGTACGACTGAAGTGCCGTGTAGCTGGAAGCCAACATCACCTTCGCTTCGCTCTGCCGTGCGCGGGCTTGGTACTTTTGGTAGTTCGGAATGGCCACTGCCGCCAGGATGCCGATGATGGCAACGACCACCATCAGTTCGACCAGCGTGAAGCCAGATTTCGAGATCAGCCGCTTCGGCATTTTAAGATTACTCATAACGTTCCCTTTCTAGGTCCGTCTCATACAGCGAGCCCTCCACTCAGGATCGAAGTCTCAAGATACGTACCGCGATCGATCGTGAGTTTTTGGTATTGATATCAGTGTAAACAGTTCAATTCAGTCGTGCAAACTCTTTTGAATTCCTCTTGCCTTCGCTAAGGTAGCTCTTCGGATGGGGACATTGAGGGCAGAGCGTGTCGCAAAGGACACAGGTGCAACGAGTGCTCGACGCGAAGCAAGCGTCGGAACGCTGACGCTCGCTCTAGGCTTAGGCCTATTCGCGCTTCAAGCAGGTGTTCTTTTGCCGAAGCTTCAGCGCCTTTGGGGAAGCGCGGGCGAAGCCCTGCATGCTCCGGCTCCAGCCCGTGCGAGTGAAAAAGACGCATGGAACCCCGCTTGGGCAAGGACCTTGAGTCTCGGCCAAGGCCAAGCCTTTGCAGATTGGCTTTTTGTCCGCGCCTTGATTGAGGACGCTCCTTCTCGTCCGCTGAAGGCCGGCGAAAGGTCGCGCGCATCGGTATGGTTGGACTTGGCCTCCAGGCTTGATCCCGCCTATTTCGAAATGCACCAAAACGGTGCCCTCTATTTAAGTGTGGCCCTGCACGATACCGATGGGGGCCTTGCGCTGGTTTCGCGCGCCAACGAATGGCGAAAATCGCAACTTCCTTCTTGGCCTGTATCGTTTCAAGAAACCGAGTGGAAAAGCGCTTGGTCCCTTCCCGTGATTCAGGCCTATTTATATCTTTTCGAAAAAGAAAACTTAGTCGAGGCAGGGAAAGCGTATCAAGAAGCTGCCGCTCATCCGAAGGCGCCAGCGTATCTGAAGAGCTTGGGGCACCGCTTTGACAGCCCGGGCGGAATTTATGAGGCAGGAGCCAGAATCTTAGGCTTCATGATTCCGGCCGCAGCACCGGGGGCCCCCAGGGAAGCCCTGATTCGAAAGCGCGCGGTGCTGATCGTTCACAATCAGCTTTGGCAGATCGATCAGGATTTTTCGGCCTACCTAAAAAAGATGCGAGTTGCACCCACGCCACAGGCCAGGCACAGGGCTTGGGATAACTTTCGAGCGCGCTTAGCTCCGACTGACGCTTTAGGTGGACGGTGGACTTTTGATGCGAAGACCGGACAGGTGGGAACAACGACAAAGCTCGAAAAGGTCTTTGGCGTAGGAGAAGGAAACTAACCATGGCGGCACGCTTAGAGATCAAAGAGGTTCATCAATCCTTTGCTACGGGGTTTTGGCTCAGGCCCGCTCACATCCTTCGCGGCGTGAGTCTCGAAGTGCCCGAGGGTTCCGTCTACGGGTTTTTAGGAGCAAACGGAGCTGGAAAGACCACTCTGATTCATCTCATTACCGGACTAAGAAAACCGAAGTCGGGCTCTCTCACTTTGGACGGGGTGGAAGTTCGCTCGCGCGAGGCGCGCTCCCGCTTAGGCTATTTGCCCGAGCGCCCTTATTTTCATGAGCACCTGACCGGCGAAGGGCTTCTTCAGTATTTCGGAGCCCTGTCTAACTTGTCTGGAAAGAAGTTAGAAACCCGGATCACGGAAGTTTTGGATCAAGTGAACTTGCGAGACGCTCGCCGCGTTCGTCTTCGGAACTTCTCAAAAGGCATGCTTCAGCGTTTGGGCCTAGCTCAAGCGGTTCTTCACGAGCCTGATTTTCTGGTCCTCGATGAACCCATGAGCGGCCTAGATCCTTTAGGGAGAAAAGAGATTCGCGAGCTGATCCTCAGGCAAGCAGAACTCGGGAAAACGGTTTTCTTCAGTACGCACGTGATTTCAGACGTTGAGACGCTTTGCGACCGAGTGGGCTTGATCTCGAAAGGCCAAATGGTCCGCACCGGGAAAGTGGCCGAGCTTTTGTCGGAACGATCGGGCGGCACGGAAGTATGGTTAGAAGGATCTGCCGCGCCGAGTGGCGCAGATACCTGGACCGGGGTTGATTCGGTTCGTGTCAATCCAGACGGAGTCCGGGTTCTGGCACGCGAAGGGACGGATCTGGGCGCACTGGTTTCGGAACTTCGGTCGCAAGGCGCAAAGCTTCGAGCCGTTCTACCCGTTCGGCCCAGTTTAGAAGATTACTTCGGTTCGATTGGCCGCAAGGAGGATCGCTCATGAGTCGGGGGCCTGGGCTTTTTCGAGTGGCGGGGGCGGTGGCGAAAGTCACGTTCCGAGAAATCTTAGGAGACCGGATTCTTTACGGAGTCTTGGTTCTTGCTGTGCTGTTCTTGGGGCTTGCGATTTTGGGCACCCAGCTTAGTTTTGTCAGTCCCGAGCGGTTGATCATCGATTTTGGGTTGGCAGCGCTTGGGATTTCAGGAGCGCTGCTTGGGATTTTTCTTGGGTCCTCTTCCTTGAACCGGGAATTTGAGCGGCGAACGATTCAAGTGGCGCTCTCGCATCCGATTGGGCGTGGTCAGTTTCTGTTCGGAAAATTCTTGGGCGTGGTTCTGGCTCTAGGCGTGAACTGGCTGCTTCTTGGGCTGGTCTTTACTCTGGTGGCAGGCCTCTTCTCGGTCGGCGGTTTTGGAAGCTTGTTTGGGCGGTTGGACGGAGCCATGGGGGCAGCGTTTTTCCTGCTCTGGCTTCAAAGCGCGGTGTTGGCAGCCGTCGCGCTCCTTTTTTCGACCTACTCCAGCACCTTAGTCTCGGCCTTCGTCACTTTCGGAGTTTTCTTAGTGGGAAGCTCGGTGACGGATCTGGGCTCGATTGCTTCAAAATCAGAATCCCCGACGCTTCGGGCGGTGGCCTGGACGGTGGTTCGTGCAGTGCCGAATCTCGAGTACTTTAACCTGCGCGAAAAAGTGTCTTACGATTTGGCGCTTGCGCCGGGTTTAGTGCCCGTTTCGATGCTCTACGCCTTGGCCTGGATGGGGGCGTGTTTAGTCTTGGCTTCTTTCTTGGTTCGCACGAAGGACACTCCGTGACTCTCGAACAATTTCACTTAGGCATCACCACGGCGCTTGGGCTTCTGATTGGCAGCTTTTTGAATGTCGTCATTCACCGCCTACCTGAGGGGCAGTCGATTGTTCGGCCGCGAAGTTCCTGCCCCAGGTGCCGAAAGCCGGTTGCTTGGTTTGATAATCTTCCCATCCTTTCTTGGCTTCTTCTGAAGGGTAGATGCCGCCACTGCAAAAAATCCATTTCGGTTCGTTACCCGGTCGTCGAGGCCTTGACCGCTTGTTTGTTTCTGGCGGCCTTTCACCGGGGTGAGTGGGGGACGACTCTTTGGATTCGGGATTGGCCGTTTCTCGCAGCGCTGATCGCTGTATCGTTTATCGACCTTCAGCACCGAATCATACCTGATGAGTTGTCGTGGGGCGGCTTGGCCTTTGGCCTTCTCACTTCTGTCTTAGACCCAGAACTTGGGTGGCAGGGAGCTTTGATCGGTTCAGCGGTGGGCTTTGTCTTCTTCTATGCGCTGGCGGCAGGCTACGAGCGTTGGTCGGGGAAGATGGGACTGGGCGGGGGCGATATTAAGCTTCTTGCGATGCTCGGCGCTTTCTTAGGCTGGCGAGGCGTTTTTGCGACCGTACTTCTCAGTTCGATCGTGGGCAGCTTGGTCGGTGTGGGCTGGGCGCTCGCGAGTCGTAAAAAAGAGGTGATGGGGCTCGCGATTCCGTACGGACCCTTTCTGGTGCTTGGGGCCTTGTGCTACTTTCTGTTCGGAGGCCAACCGTGGTTCCAATTCATCCTACCGATCTAGCCGAAAACCGATGGAAGAGCGCCGAATGGGAGCATTACGAGCTTTGGGAAAAGCTTGAGAAGCGCGTCCAGAGAAAGCGCCGTATTTGGATTGCCGCGACCGTGGTGGTGTTTCTGGCCATCTCGGCCATTCCGGTGGTGAAGGATCGCTGGTTGAAGTGGTCTGCTTTGAAAGTGGCCAGACTTCTTTCTCAGCAGATCAATCAGATGAAGCGAGATGCGATGGTGGCCCGAACGCCTCACCGATTGATCTTGGTCGATGATCTCGGCGTTCGGATCGAGCCCGTCGCCGAATGCGAGGGGCATGCGCCCCCTGTCTCGCACTCGCTGGCTTCCTTCAGTACGGCCACCTCGGCAAATTCTGCCGCTCCGCTGACGGTTTCCGTTCGCCAGGTCGATTTTGGATTCTCGGAATTGAAATGGCTCGAACCCGCCGACGGCGAACGCTGGGGAGTGCCGGGTTTGGTGCGCGAGTACTGCTTTGATCCCTTGAAAGGCGGGGGTTCAGCCGCCAAAGGGTTGCCGGTGATTGGACTCGGTGTTGCTCCGAAGGCAGACCTGACCGAGGATCGGTCCGACCGAATGGCAGTGATCTTCGTCTCGGGACCTTCGGCTGAAGTCGCTTACGAGTGAAATTCCCCTCGAGTGTTGACCCCTTTCACCTGACAGGTAGAATCAGGAAAAGGGGTTCTCGGTTCCATGAAGGGATCACTCGGCCAGAAGGCTAACGGAATCTTAGGTAAGTTCTTGCCCGACCTTTCCAACTGGTCAGGGGCACTGGCCTCGCTTACGGGCGGAGGTTCCGCGGTGGGCCTGAGTATTGGCTCATCCTCGGTGAAGCTCGTCGAGCTGAAGCGCTCGGGAAAAGCCTGGAAGCTTCTGAACTGGGCCGTGAATCCGGTTCTGGACGAAAGCATCGTGAACCGCGAGATTCATAACGCGGTGGCGGTGACTGAGTCGCTGCGAACTTTGCTATCGGGCGTGAAGCTTCAGAATAAATCGGTTTGCACCGCTCTTTCAGGCGCTACGGTCACTTTGCGCCGAATGATGGTCGAAGTGGCAAATCCCAAAGAGATTCAAGAGCAAGTGTTCTGGGAAGCCGAGCAGTACGTGAACGAAGCTGTGGCCGACGTGGTCATGGATTTTCATCAAATTTCCCGCTCAAAAGATGGCAAGACCGACGTGATCTTGGTGGCAGCCAAGCGCTCAGTTCTGGATAGCTACACGGCCTGCGTTGAAGACGCGGGGCTAAAAGCAAAAGTGGTCGACTTGGATTTCTTGGCGCTTCAAACCGTTTTTGAAGCCAATTATCAGGAGAAACCCGGCGAAGCGGTGGCGCTGGTCGACATCGGATCGAGCTCGCTGAAGCTTGTGGTCGTGTTCGGGGGAGTGCCGGTCTACACCAAGGACGCGGCAATCGGTGGGCGGAACCTCACCTTAGAAATTCAAAGGCAGCTCGAGTCCTCTTTTGCGGATGCCGAAGCATTGAAAACCGAAGGCCCGATTCCTCAGCCGGTCAGTGAGTTGATGCACGCGCAGAGCGGAATCTTTGCTCAAGAGATCAAGCGCGCCATCGACTTCCACGGCGCTTCCTCTTCGAGTGGTCGAGTCACTTCACTGTTCATCACTGGCGGGAGCAGCCGGATTCCTGGCCTTGCGCAAGTTCTCGAAGCGGAAACCCAGCTTCCGGTTCAGGAGCTGAATCCCTTCAATGCCATTCAGGTCGATCCGGCTGTTTATTCGCCGGAGTACTTGGCGAAAATTGCACCGCTTGCGGCCATCCCGGTCGGCTTGGCCATTCGGGCGGGGACGCCATGATTAAGATTAACCTGGCGCTCAGAAAATCGGCTCAGCTCCTGGACTCAGGCCCGGGCACCTCGCTGACGCGCATGGCGCAAGGCGGCCTGGGAAAACTCAGCCCTGCTGATTTGTTTCAGACCCCGGGCTTCCTGGCCTTTGGTTTGATGCTGGTAGGGATTTTTCTGAGCCAATCCCTGGTCACCAGTTACATGGCCGATGAAGTCGCTAAGCTCGATGCGGATCTTGCGCGAATCAACGAGCAAGGCGAGTCGATGACCAAAAAATTGGCTGATTCCAAGAAATTTCAGGAGCAGAAAAAGGAACTCGAAGCCAACAAAGCGGAAGTCGATCGCAAGCTCGAAGCCATCCGCAAGCTCTCCTTGGAACGCGATATTCCCGTTCGGATCCTCACTCAGCTTTCATCCAGCATTCCTGCGGAAGTTTGGCTCTCAGAGCTGAAAGTGGATCGTCAGGATATTCTCTTTAAAGGGGACGCCGTCGACTTTTCTCAAGTGTCTGAGTTCATGAAAAACTTGGCCACGATCGAACTTTTTGATGGGGTTCGGCTTCAGAACACTCAGCAGGGCCGAGATGAATTTGGCCTGGATATTGCGAAATTCGAGATCGGCGTGAAGCGCCGTGCGGCAGTGTCGGGAGGCGGAAGTGGATAAAGATCTCCTGGGGCGGCTCTTTTCATCGATTCCTAGCAAAGCAATCCTGGGAGCTTGGATCGCCTATCAGGGGTTTCAAGTGTATCAATTCCGCAGTTCCGACGAATCTGAACTGAATCAAAAGATGTTTCAGGTCTCGGCGGCAGAAAAGCAGTTGGCGAACAAAGAACGCCAGCTTGCGGAGCTCGATCGTTTCGTGAAGGAACTCGAGTCGCGTAAAGAAGAGTTGAAGCGGAAGTTTGACGAACTGGACCGAACCAAAGTCAATTTCGAGAGCTTCGACATTCCTTCGTTCATGCAGGCGGCGGTGAATGAGGCCAAGCGCCTGGGCATTCAAGTGCAGGTGTTCCGTCCGACAGTGAAATCGGACGGCGAATTCTATGAAGAGCAGGGCTTTGAGTTCGGGTTTCGGGGCTTTTATCCGCAACTCATGGTGTTCTTGAGCCGGCTTTCAAAAATCCAACATGTGGTTCAGGTGGATAGTTTCACGGTGAAGCCCATCGGCGCCCGCAACGGCAAGTTCGTTCAGTTGGAAGGCAGCCTTCAAATCAAAGGCTACTCCTATAAGCGCTCCAAAGCGGATGATCTGAAAAAGTCCGCTGAAGCAAGGAGTGGCTGATGCGGGCTTGGGCAATCCTGGCGATGGGCTTGATTTTCGGGGCAGTAGCTTTGCCCGAAGCAGCACTTACGCAGGTCACTTTAGATCTCAGCGACAAGGCGCCGGACCAGCTCAGTTTTCGTGACCCTTTTCAGCGGCCTCAGATTCGCGATGCGGCCAATCTTCCGAAGTCGGAGCTGGAGCGTTTTTCGGTCGAGCAGATGGAGCTTCTGGGCGTCATCACCGGTCCAGTCAGAATGCGCGCTTCCATCCGGACCCCCGATGGAAAACTTCACATGGTGGCCGAGAAGCAAAAGATCGGGAACCGAAACGGCTTTATTCGCAAGATCAACCCAGGCGAAGTCCTCGTGACTGAGAAGGTCCTGACGGCTTGGGGCAAGGAAGAGGAGCAAGAAATTCAGCTCCGGATCGCGTCAAAGAACAAAGAATAAGTAGCAAGGGAGTCGGAAATGAAGCGGATGGAATCGCGAACCAAAAAGACGACCGGATACCTCGTGGCGGGCTTGCTCGCTGCGACGGCCCTGAGTGCTCCTTGGGTTCTGGCCGCTGCAGGCCGAATCACTGCCATTGATTTCAGACAGGCCGACGGAAAAAGCCTGGTCGAGATTACTTCGGATGCTCCTCTGGCTTTTGTGAAGCAGGAGAATCAGGCGGACAAACAGGTCATTCTAGAAATTCAGGACGCAAAACTGAGCCGCGCTGCCCTTCGGCGCTTGGATACTTCCTCCTTTCCTGGCGCCGTCAGTTTGGTCAGCCCCTATCAAACAGGCGAGCAAGCGCGTGTCGTCGTTCAGCTTCGAAACAACGTGGGTACCTCGGTGGTGCAAGACGGAAACGTCCTTCGCCTGAGTGTTGCGGATGGCGCATCATCCGACCGCGCCCAAGCGAGCGCTTCGGCCGCCGAGCCCGCGCCTTCGGCCAGTGAATCGGGAGAGAGCACTTCGTCCCGTGCAGCGGACGAGCTTTTAGCTCAGGAAGAAGCAGCTTCGAAACCCGCAACCAAGGCCTCAACCCCAGCTACTTTGCGGGCGGAAGAGAAGGCTCTGGACGATTTCATTCAGTCTCGTTCGCAGCGTAAATTCATTGGAAAGCCCATCACTTTACAAGTTCGTGACATGGATTTGGGCGACTTCTTCCAGTTGATCGGGGAAGCTTCCGGCTTCAACGTTATTGTGGGCTCGGAAGTACAAGGAAAGGTAACGCTTTCGCTTCAGGACACCCCCTGGGACCAAGCCCTGGATTTGGTGCTTTCTTCGCGCCAGCTGGGTGCCGAGCGTCGTAACAACGTGCTGCGAATCACGACGCTCTCGAATCTGACTTCCGAGAAGCAAGCCGAGCTGGCCGCTCGTCGTGCGAGCGAGGCCGCAGCTCCGCGAATCACCCGAATTTTCCCCATTAGCTACGCCACGCTGGCGGATCTCAGTAACGTGTTTCAGCGCTTCGCTTCCAGCTCGGGCGACACTTCAGGAACCGTCGTACAAACCGATGAACGCACGAACAGCATCATCGTTCGCGATACGGCTGAAAACATCGAGCGGATGCGAAAGCTGATCGAGCTTTTGGACACCCAAACGCCTCAAGTTTTGATTGAGGCAAAAGTGGTGGAAGCCAAAGAGAGCGGTTCCAAGGCGATTTCCGGTACGTTTGGTTTCGGTGGCAGCGCAACTTCCAGCAGCTTGACTGGGACTCTTGGTGCCATTCCGAACACCACCTTGGTGGGTGGAAACTTCAATTGGGGGCAGGCTTTGAATTTCGGCATTGGAAACGGCACCCGGATCGATGCCTTACTGAACATTACCGAGAGCCAAAGTTTGACCCGAACTGTGTCCTCGCCCAAGACTGTGGTCCTGAACAAAGAGACGGCGAGCATCGTTGCGGGAACGCCGGTCCTGATCAGCACCACCACCAGCACGATCTCGGGCCCGATTGCCACTCAGACGGTGGTGACGGCGAACTTGAGCTTGAACGTCAAACCCACGGTGACCAATGACTCTGGCGTCCTTTTGGATGTGACGGTTCAGCGCGATACGGTTGTTCAGGCCGACACCACGAGTGCAGTGGCCCCTCGAAATCTAAAAACCAAAGTTCTTGTCGACAGCGGCTCGACCTTGGTGATCGGCGGGGTTTACACGAGCTCCAGCATCGAATCGGAGGGCGGCATTCCGTTCTTCCGGAAAATTCCAATCATCGGGGCCCTGTTTGGGAACGAAACCAAGTCGAATGAACGAACGGAGTTGTTCATTTTCATCACACCGCGCATTCTGAACCAGAAAGAAGCAGGCCTTTCGACGTGAACCCGGCGTCCTATTCGCCCATCCTTTATGAGTACCTGAGGCGCTATCAAGAAAATCCGCGCTCGCGCGTCTTTGCGCCGTTAGCGGAAGCATATCGAAAAGCCGGCCTTCCCGAGCAGGCACTCGAGATCGCGCGTGAGGGGCTTCGGGTGCATCCTCACTTCGTGGGTGGCCGGGTGGCTTTAGGTCGGGCGCTCTTTGATCTGCGCAGGCATGCCGAAGTGGTTCAAGAGCTTTCGGTGGTGGTCCGCGACGTGCCTGACAACTTGGCAGCGCAAAGGCTTCTGGCCGAGAGCTGCTTGGTCCTAGGTCGAGTCGCCGAAGCCCTCGATGCGTATAAAATGTTGCTCTACTTCGCTCCGGGCGATGCCCAGTTGGCCAAGCTGGTTCATGAGCTGGAAACCCAGGCCTATGCGCAAGGGAATTTGGTCCTGCAGCTCGATTCGCCTGAAAAAGCGGGTTCTGCCTTCGAGTTTCAGGAAGCAGGCCGAGCCTTGGCGAGCGATCCCGCGCGAGCGAAGAACGAGTGGTTACGTCGGGTAGAGCTCCTGCAGGGCATGCTTCAGCGGGTAGAGCGGTACCGGGCTCGCGCCTCGGGTTGACGCGCGGGAAGTCCGCGTGATAACCGACCGTTCATGTACGCAACCAACCAGTTTCGCAAAGGCCTGAAGGTCGAGCTCGAGGGCGTTCCTTTTGAGATCGTCGACTTTCAGCACGTCAGCCCCGGCAAAGGCCGCGCTTTCACCCGTACCAAGTTGAAGAACATGCTCAACGGCAACGTGATCGAGCGAACGATCACTTCGGGCGACAAGCTGGACCGTGCGAACACTGAAGAAAAAGAAATGCAGTACCTGTATCGGGACGCCGAAGGGTACCACTTCATGAACCAGGCCAACTTCGAACAGGTGGCCATGAGCGAGGAACAGGTCGGAACCAATAAGGACTTCCTGATCGAGAACCTCGTCATCAAGATCATGTACTTCAACGAAGGCCCGATCGGCATCGATATGCCGACTTTCGTGAATCTGCGCGTGAAAGAAACGACTTCGGCTTTCAAAGGCGATACCGTCGGCGGCACGAAGCCCGCCTTGATGGAAACGGGCGCTACGATTCAAGTGCCTTTTCACATCAAAGAAGGCGATATGTTGAAAATCGATACCCGCGATTACTCCTACAACTCCAAAGCCAACGACTGAGAGTGTGAACGTGAAAAAACAGCCCTCGAAGGTGAAGAAGCAGAAGGAAAACGCAACCTCCGGTCTGTTGTCCGATCTGGAGAAGGTTCTTGAGATGATGGGCCGCCACCATGTGGCCGAGCTCGAGTATGAAGCTCAGGGCAGCCGCCTGCATCTGCGGACGCAAGCCGCCCTGGCCGCTCAGGCCCATCAGGCTCAGCCGGTGTTTGCGCCGGCTCCGCAGTTTGCCTATCCGCCTGCCCCGGCTGCGCATGCTCCCGCAGCGCTCGCTGCAGCACCGGCCGCCGCTTCGGCTCCCGCTAGCTCTCCTGCTGCCTCGGCAGGCAAAACCGTCACTTCGCCTTTCGTAGGAACGTTCTATCGTTCCGCTTCGCCGACCGCGTCGGTGTACGTCAATGAGGGCCAAGCCGTGAAGTCGGGCGACGTACTCTGTATCGTCGAAGCGATGAAGCTGATGAACGAAATTGAAGCCGAATTTTCGGGCAAAATTGTTCAAATTCTTGCTGAAAACGGGCAGCCCGTCGAATTCGGCGAGCCGCTCTTTGTGATTCAACCGGCCTGAGCCGGGGAGGATCGTGTCCATGGGCGCTTCTTCGGCTCCGTTCCCACCGTTCCGGAAAGTCCTCATCGCGAACCGCGGTGAAATCGCTCTTCGAGTCATTCGGGCCTGCCGCGAAATGGGCATCTCGACAGTCGCGGTTTATTCGACCGCCGACGAGAATTCACTGCACGTGAAGCTGGCAGACGAAGCGGTTTGCATTGGACCGCCGCAGAGCAAGTTGTCCTACTTGAATATGGGCAACGTGATTTCCGCAGCCGATATTACCGGAGCGGACGCGATTCACCCGGGCTACGGGTTTTTGTCTGAGAACGCCGAGTTTGCGCGTCTCTGCGGGGAGTGCGAGATCACGTTCATCGGCCCCACGCCGCAGAACTTGATCGACATGGGTGAGAAGACGCGGGCGCGTGCTTTAGCTAAGGCTGCGGGCGTTCCCATGTTGCCCGGTACGGTCGAAGCTGTGCCGAACATGGAAGTGGCCTTGGAAGAAGCCAAGCGCATCGGCTACCCGGTCATCTTGAAGGCAGCAGCGGGCGGCGGTGGAAGGGGCATTTTCGTTGTCCGTACGCCGGACGAATTGCGGGGCTCTTTTGACCGTGCCTCTGCCGAGGCCGGGGCCGCTTTCGGAAATCCGGCGATGTACGTGGAGAAGTTCTGCGAACATCCTCGGCATGTCGAGATTCAGGTTCTTTGCGACAAGTTCGGTAATCGGCTTTTCCTGGGCGAGCGCGACTGCACCATCCAGCGCCGTCACCAGAAGTGCATCGAAGAAGCACCGAGCCCCATCATGGACGAAAAAATGCGCCAGGCGATGGGCAAAGCCGCTTTGGACCTCTGCGCGTCTGTGAATTACGAGAACGTCGGAACGGTCGAGTTCTTGGTGGAAAAGGGTCAGTTCTACTTCATGGAGATGAACACCCGGATTCAGGTCGAGCATCCGGTGACGGAGATGGTCACTGGCATTGACTTGATCAAAGAACAGATCAAGTCGGCTGCCGGACATCGTCTTCAGATTAAACAATCGGATATCAAGATTAGCTCGCACGCGATCGAGTGCCGAATCAACGCCGAGGACCCGGAAACTTTTGCCCCCTCGCCGGGCAAGATCACGGCACTTCACGTGCCGGGCGGCTATGGGGTTCGTGTGGAGTCATTCGTTTACGACCAGTACAAGGTCGTGCCGTACTACGACTCGATGCTCGCTAAGCTCATTGTTCACGCTCCCACGCGCGACGAAGCCATCGCAAAGATGCGCCAGGCGCTTGACGAGTTTCGAGTGGAGGGGATCAAAACCAATATCCCGTTCCACCAGAAAATCATGGACTCCGAGCTGTTCCGCTCGTCGAATTACGACACCCATTTTTTGGAAGTCTTCCTTCCGAAAAACAAGTAAAATCAGGGTCATAAGTGGGTCAGGATGACCCGCTGTGGAGGCAGCATGGACGAGAAGCCGACGCGGGTAGATCTCGGTGATGATCTATTGGAGAACACCCGGAGTAGTGTGAGCGCAGAGGCGCCGGCAGCGTCGTCGCCTCAAGAGTCGGTCTCCGAACTTTTGGAGAGCGCCGCCATTCTGGAAAGTCAGGGGCTGCGTGACGATGCCAAACGCTTACTTCGTCGCGTGCTTCGTCAAGATGCTCGAAATGTCTCAGCACGAAAGAAGCTCGAGGCAATTTTGAAGCTGGAGCTCGACGCTCTGCTTGCGGGCGAGCCGCTGCAATCCCCGACGCCAGTGCCGGGAGAAGCTTCGCGCCTTGAGTTCCCAGTGGATGATCCCGAAAGTGTGGACAGCGAAGCCGTGATGCGAGCTTTGGATCGCGATTTTCAGCTCGGCGTCTTCAAGGACGGAGGGCATGGGGAATCAGCAGATTTCGAAGCCATGGTGTTCGGTGACCGGGAGAATCGCGAAAAATTTGAGAAGGATCTGGAAGGGAAACTAGCGGGCGCTTCAGCTCGCGACTGTCTGGATCTAGCGATCGCGTTTCTCGAAATGGATCTTTTCTCGGTTGCCCTCCATTTGCTCGAGCGAGCCGAGCATGATGGCGAGATTCGCTATCTGGCCGCTCCGCTTCGGGCAGATGCATTGATTCGGGTGGGGCGGGCTTTCGAGGCCGTATTGATCCTGGAGCCTCTGTGGCTCGACCCAGAGGTTTCGCGAGCCGGAAAATTGGAATACATGTACCTGATGGCCCGAGCCAAAGAGCAACTGGGGCGCCTCGACCAGGCGCTGGAATGGTACCGCCGGGTGCAGTCCGTTGATCCGGATTACCGCGAGACCGCGTTTCGCGTTCGCTCGATGCTGCGAAGGATTGGCGAATGATCCGCAAGCCCCTGCTTATTTTCACCGGCCTGACAGGCGTGCTGGTGGCGGGGGCTTTGCTCTTTATTCGGAGCGAGACCTTTGCAGGGGCTCTGCGACGATCGGCTCTGGCCTACCTTCCGCGCGGTTCTCAGGTGGATGTCGATTTTAATCGAGTCGCGATTGGCTTTTTTCCGCCATCCGTCAGTTTTTCCGGAATTCGGTTTCAAGCGAACGGAGGGAACTTTCTCGATCTTTCGGCGGGCACTCGAATCGTCGCCGATTCGTTGGAGCTTTCGTTCGGAGCCGTTCAGATGCTCTCGGGAAGTATCCGAGTCAGAAAGGTTTCAGTGAGGCGCGGGGAAGTCGACCTTCCGATTCGCCCCAAACCCAGCCGCGCTTCCCAAAAGGGTCAGCGTGATTCGGATCGCCTGCAGTGGAGCGATCTGTTTCAAGTGCAGGTGGAGTCCGTGAGTCTGGAAGATTCTAAGGTGCGCCTCAGCGCTCCGTCGGTTCCGGAATTTCACGCGCAAGCCTTAGCAGAGCACGCGGAAATTTCGCGTGCCCGCAACAGTCAGGGAGAGCCGGCGTATCAGCTTCAACTGGGGCTTCGCGATCTGCAGGCAGAGCTTCCAAAAGCCTGGAAGGTGCCGTTTCAGGGAATCCACTCGTTTGAAGCGGATTTGAAGGTGGGCAAGTCGGGTGTGGAGATCGGCCGTCTCGAGGCCAAGAGCCCGGGCCTCCGAATCGGAGTGTCCGGTCGCGTAGATGGCGATTTACTCGAACCGAAGAAGCTTCCGATGGACCTTCAAGGTGAGCTGAAGTTTGATCTCTCGGCTCTGCGTTCTTGGATTCCGGAATTGGAAAAAAAGGGCGTCTCGGGCCAGAGCTTGTTCCGAGGTCGCCTGCAGGGAGATTTCGCCCGTCTTCAGGAAACGTTGCGGGGCGAGGGTCGACTTGAATTACAGAATTTGAAAGCAGGCACTTTCGAGGCGGATCGCGCCGAGCTGAATGGATCGTGGGAATCCAGCGACGGGGGAGAGCTTCAGCTTCAGGGAGCTGAGATTGAAGCGGTCCAAACGCCGCGAGTCGACGGAGTGTCCCCAGGCAAAGGCGGAAAGGTCCGGATCGGGAGTGTTCGGTACCGTCTGCGCTCGAGTGAGCCGGTCACCGTTCCGATTGAATTGGAAGGCGCCCACATCCACTGGCTGGGAGCGGCGGCAGTGGAGAGTATCTGGAATCTCGACTCGCGGCTGAACGGAAAGATTCAAGCCACCTACCATCCAGGAAGCCGAAAAAAGCCGGGCCACGTTTTGGCCCAACTGGATCTGAAGGCCAAAGATTTTCATCTCGATAACCAGAGGCCGGGCTTGAACCGCCCACGGCGCGATTTTATTGCCGTTCCAGAGTTCGCGCTTCAGGGGGCTGTGCTCATCGACTCCAAAGCCGTGATGCCTCAGAATCTTTTGGTTTCTGCGGGCCGGGTTCAACTGACGGCTGGCGGAAAAATCGACTACGCTACGGGGTGGGATCTTCAGGCGGAAGGTCCCGTGGCGCTTCAGGATTTGGGTCAGCTGGCGCAGAACCCCATTCGCGGAGAGGGGACGTTGAAGCTTCAAGTTCACGGTCGTCCCGAGCGAGTGAAGCTCGACTTCGACTGCGATCTGAAAGACGCCTATTACCTCGATATGGCTTTTGGTGATTTCCAAGGACGAATCACCTACGATGATGCTCCCACACACCTGATTTTCTCGGGGATTCGCGCTGCCAAAGGTCGCACTCGCTACGAAGTCGACGGTAAACTCGAGATGGGTGACCGCGACAAAGCCGAGATATCGGCTCGCTTCCTTCAAGGTCGCATCGAGGATCTGACCGCACTCTTTTCGGACATGCTGAAGCCCGTTTCCTGGTTCCCGCGAACCTTGAACGGCGACTTCCGCGGTGGCCTCACGGTTAGCGGTGGGTTGGACTTGAAAACGCTGCGCGTGCAGGGTGAGCTCGCCGGAACCCACTGGGAGTGGATGGGTGAGCGCTTTGCCCAGGCTCGTTTGGTGGGAGGCTACGATCGGGGCCGCTACTACATCGAGGAGTTTCGCGGCACGAAGAATGCGGGTCGGCTTCGGGGTCGGGTTTCTTATGGTCCTGAGCCCACGTTTGACTGGTCCTTGATTACCGACGATTTCCACGCTCGCGATTTTGACCACGTTTCGCGCTTGGATGTTCCTGTGAAAGCCTCTTTTCGAGCCACCAGTCAGGGACGAGGCAAAGAAGGCGAAGTCGAGTCGCTCACCATTCTTACCGTGAATGACCTGAACGTGCGGGGGGTTTCCTACCCGGACAGTTCACTGGAGTTGAGAACTCGGAATGGTCAGCTTCAGGCAACCGGCCAGGCCTTTGGGGGCCAAGCCTCGGTCGATGGTCTCTGGGGCTCGGCCGCCGGAGCGGCAGGCCGCCTGAAGCTGCGAGCGCAGGATCTCGATTTTTCCCCGCTTCTGTTGCTGCTGAATCCCGCACTCATCCAAGATCCGATGCTTCGCGGGCGGTTGAGTGGGACGGCAGATCTGAGTTTACCTTCCGAAAGGACCGATCTGGCATCAGGAACGGTTTCTCTCGATGCTTATGAATTGAGAAAGACCGGGACCTCTTTCACGTTGGCACAACCTTCGCGATTAGAACTCCAACAAGGTACGGCAGCGGCCACGCAGGTCGTGCTGCGAGGAACGCAAGGCGACGCTGTCTTGAAGCTGGCCTCGCGCGAAGGTGCTCTGGACGGAAGCATTCAAGGCCGACTGGACGCTTCTCTGATCGAGTTCCTGACCCCCAGTATCCAGCAGGCATCGGGGGCTCAGGATTTGGATTTTCGAATCCTCGGTCGATGGTCGCTTCCGACGATCGAGGGGCGGATTCGTCTCTCCGATGTGGCCGTACGAGTGGGTGCGGTCGAATCGCCTTTTGAAAATATTCGCGGCGAGCTGTCTTTAAGGCAGGGCCTGGTTCGTGTTCTGGATTTGTCGGGCGATCTAGCCGGCGGAAGGGTTTCTTCCACGGGCCAAGTTGAACTCTTCGCTGATCGTTACCCTGAGATTTCACTTCAATCGAACGTGCAGGGAAGTCGGATCAAGGTCTTCCCTTTCCAGTTTGCAAAACTGCGGGGGAAGCTGGGGGTTCGAGGGAGCGCTCCGCCTTATCTGGTTGATGGCTCGATGGTGGTGGAAAGTGCTCTTTCTCGCGAGAAAGTGATGAACACAAGCCAGGGTCGCGTTCTGAAGTCAGCGCTTTATACGCCTCCGCCGGGTTCATCGCGAGAAGCTGATATTCCGCTCTTTAAGCTCGACATCGGTGTGCGAGCCGATCAGGGCGTCATCGTGAAAAACGACCTGTTTGATGCTGAGCTGAAAGCTCAAATCAAAGTGGTGAATACCCTCGAAGCTCCGAGAATCGTCGGAACCGCGGATGTGATCCGGGGTAACCTCAGTTTCAAAGACCGGATTTTCCAAATTCAATCGGCCCAGATCCAGTTCGATAATCCGGCGGTTCTGAATCCTGCCTTCAACATGACCTCCAGTTCCGACATCAACGGAACCAAAGTGCAGCTCTATGCTGTGGGCCGAATGGACGCATGGAGAATTGATCTGTCTTCCAACCCGGTTTTACCTGAGTCCGAGATTATTTCGCTCCTGGCACTCGGTGCGACCTCGGAAGAGGTACGACGCCTGCGCGGCGGCGATCGAAGCTCGTTTGAACAAGGTGAAGCCGCATCGCTCTTGCTCCATTCACTCGACTTCAATCGGAACGTGAAGGACAAAACGGGTTTCCAGATTCAACTCGATGAAGCCGTGGGGACCGTTCAGGGCGCTTCCGTATTCCGCCCCCGGGCAGACACCGAGGCGACCACCTCCCCGAAACTGGTGATTCGCCGCCGAATCGGGAAGAAAGTGGATCTCTCGGTCGGAAGCACGGTGGGGGTGGGAACGAATCACCAGCGCGAAGTGAACTTGGAGTATCAGCTCACTCCCGGTGTCTCTGTTAACGGGGTTTGGGATACGCAGGAAACTCTGGAAACCCAAGAGCCTCAGACTTCATACGGCGTGGACTTCAAACTGCAGCGGAGGTTCAAGTAAATGAGCCTTCGGCTTCGATACGCCTGGATGCTTTCGGCCGTGCTGCTGGGTTCAGTCCTGCCGGCTGCGGAGCTTCGTGCGGCGGAAACCAAAGCGAGTGCGGCGCTACTGGAAGTAGACCGCGTGGAGTTACTCGGAGTCACAGCGCTAGAGGGCCAGGATGTTGAGTCCGCACTCGAAATCATCGCCGGGGATTCGCTCGAGCGAAGCAAAGTGGTGCGCTCGTTAGAAAACCTCCAAGCCTTGTATCGTGCACGTGGTTTTGAACAGGTTCGGGTCAAGAGCGAACTGGTTCGCGAACGGGACGAAGACGGGCGTCTCGAGAACGTGGTTCGAATTCGAGTGGAAGAGGGGCAGCCTACCCGGATCGCCTCGATTCGAATCGAGCTTCCCCCGCAGGAGACCGGAAAGCGCGCGAAGTCCATTCGGGACCTGGCGCTGAGCTTGGGGATTCGATCGGGCGATTTGCTGGATCAGGAAAAATTGGCCGAGGCTCGACGACTCGTTCAGGAGCGCTTGGGTGCCGAGGAATTCATTGGTGGACGTGCGGAAGAGAAGACTCTCGCTGTGGACCGCGTCCCTGCCGAGCTTTCTCGCGAGTATCCGGCAGGTCGTTGGGTCGATCTGGTTCTTCAGGTTGAGCTGGGTGAAAAAGTTAGTTTTGGTTTTCGGGGTAACCGCGTTTTCACCTCTGGGCAGTTGGGTGTCATGGTGGAAGAGCTTCGCAGCGTGGGCTTCGGAAAAGACTACGTCGGCGCGGTTCAGGCCAAGCTCGAGGATGAGTACCGAAAGTCGGGCTACGCTCGGGTGCGAGTTTCCTCGTTCGCTTTCGAAGGTGCCCAAGAGGGCGAACGAAGAATCAGTTACGTGATTGAAGAGGGGCCTCGTGTCGTGCTGGCGCGGGTCAACTTTGAAGGGAACTCCTTCTTCTCCGCGAAGCAGCTCAATGAAGAGTTCAAAGCAAGGGCGCCGGCACTCACTTCAAATGGGTATTATTCAGAAGTAGAGATCGAGAAGACTTCCGAACTTCTGGTGGAGTGGATGCGGTCTCAGGGTTTTCTCTCTGCGAAAACCGTGACCATTCAACGCGCCTACAATTCGCGTGGCGATGAAGTGTCGCTGATGGTTTACCTGTTCGAGGGTCAGCAGACTGTGGTCGAGTCGATTGCCCTGGAGGGGGCTTCGGCAATCTCGCGTTCCGAAATCCTTTCTTTGTTGGCGCTTCAGGAAGGAAAGCCTCTCGATCTTTTTGCCTTCACAGAAGGTGTCGAAGTTCTGAAAGCTTTGTATCGGCGACGCGGCTACCTGGATGCTCGTATCAGAAATGAAGGTACGGAATCGGTCGTGCGCTATTCCGACGAGAACCGAGTAGCGCGAATTCGTCTCGAGCTCGACGAAGGCAAGCCCGCCGTTGTCTCCCGAATCGAAGTGGAAGGTCTGTCCAGCACACGCGAGAAAGTGGTGCTCCGAGAACTTCCCTTCAAAGTCGGCAGCGGAATGGATGAAGGCAAGATCCAGGAGGGCGAAAGCCGCCTCCGGAAGTTGGGCGTTTTCTCCAGCGCTGAAATCCTTGTTTCTCCCGACCCTCGTGGGGAAGGGCTGAAGCGGATCAGGGTGAGTGTCCAGGAGGGAACCCCAGGACTTCTCGCTGGAGGGATCGGATTCCGGAACGATCTAGGGGTGCGGGTCTTCGGGCAGACCGCTTACACTAATTTGCACGGTCGCAATCACACGGCGTCGCTTTCAGCGAACATGAACCGTCGATTCACTCCTAATTTCTGTAGCAAAGGAATGGTCGACGGTCCGGACTGCTTCCTCGAGTACCAGGTCGAGCTGGGCTACGTTTGGCCTTGGTTTGCTTTTGGAGAGACGACGTTTCGGCCCAAGATTTCGCTCGAGCGAACCATCTTCCGTCTTCTGGATACCGACGCTGCTATTTTTTCGGCCACTTTGGCGCGTCCGCTCCTACGTTCGCCCCAGCTGACGGCAAGCTTGAGTTACAGCTTGGAGAGGATTCGTCAGTTTAATGCTCGTTCGTCTGAGGATAACGACAACCTGCGGATCGGCTCGGTCACGCCGAGTCTACGACTCGACCTTCGGGATAATCCCCTCGTTCCCACTCGCGGATTTTACGCCGAGACTTCCTATGAGTACGCAGCGACGAGCTTGGGATCTCAGGGCGCACCTTTGCCGATCGGCTACTCTCGAGCCCAGTTCAGGACGGATTGGCTGCTTCCGGTGCCTTTCGGAATCATCGCTTCATTTAGCTTTAGAACCGGCTTGGAGCGAAACTTTGAAAATCAAATTCCTCTCTCCAAACAGTTCGCCCTGGGCGGCGTGACCAGTCTTCGCGGTTTCCGAGAGCAGGAGCTGAACATTCAATCGACGTCGGTCACCGGATTTGCATCCTACGTGAACTATCGAAGCGAATTGAGCTTCCCCTTCACGGGTGCGCTTCGGATTGTTCCTTTCCTCGATGCGGCCAATTTGCTGGTCGACGATTATTCGCTCGGCAACCTTCGTTACGGCGCAGGGGCAGGACTTCATTACTTGAGCCCGGTGGGTCCGGTGAATTTCGACTGGGGCTTTAAGTTAAGGGCGTTGGCAGGCGAGGACGCCTATCGTTTCTACTTCTCGATTGGCGTGCTTTGAGAGCCCCTATTTCCCGGGTTCGTATTTGACCAGCGTCGCGACGATCGTTCCGATTTTCAGTTTTGCTTCGAGGCGCAAAGGAATCCGAGTTTCGTCGAGCGAGATCCAGAGGAAGTTATCGTCCGGCTTTTTGAGCTGGCCGTTGATGCGCGCTCCGAGACGAAGTTTCAGAGCTTGTTTGTCTCCGAGACGAGAAGAGAGCTTTTCGGTTCCCTCGACTTTGATGATCGATTGGAAGTGCTTTCCCTCTTGGGCGACTTCAAACTCAACCTGTTCGTTCAGCCGCAAGGGGATGGCGCGCAGGTAGTAGAGCGAGGACACGCTGTCTTGAGCAAAGCGTGGCATCGGGAAATAGCCCTCGTGCCGTTTTGGGGTGTTGTCCCGGGGGGCCCAGAAATTTCGGTAAAACATTCGCCCTTGCTCATGGTCATAAAGTTCCAAGGTCTGGCGAGTCTGCTTGCTTTCGTCCAAGCTCATCTGAAAGCGGTGCGAGAAAAGGCCCGTTTGATCGAAGAAAGTATCGATCCGGTCGTTCATCCGGTAAACGAGCTTAAAAAGTGGGTGACTCTCGACGGTGATCGCCGAGTGATAGACGGCGCGGCCGTTGATGGTCTGCGGGGGCTGAACGGTCATCGTGAAGTAAGCCGCAGGCACCCCGAAGTACGTAATTTCATAGACCGCTTTTTCGCCGGTCTTGAACTGCGTTTGGAGGTCTTTTCGGAGATCGGGGTACTGCATGGCCGGCGCGGCAGGAGTGGAAGCGGCCTTCTTTTTTTGGATTCCTTTTTTCTCGCTCGGAAGGCTAGCCGGGGCGGTAGAGGCGCTTGCGGGCACGGCGGGAATCGCAGCGGCGGCTTGGAGTTCGAAGCGATCAGCCATCTCTTTGGGAAGCGTGAGGAGTTCTTCGGTCGGAGGGGTCACGCGGCCGCCGCTGGCGCAGCCCAAAGGAAACCCAGCAAGCAAGAGAAGCACAAGAGTTCGGTAGGCTGGCGACAGCATGGCATCAGCCTAGCGGAAGCATCCTAAACCTGTCGATAGTGTGTGGAATCCAAGTTGATCTTTAGCTTGGGCGCCGCGACGATGGAGGGGATGGGGAAGCGGATTCACCGAAGAAAAGAGACGAGCATGATGATGCTCTGCGTCGCTCTTCTTTTGAGTTCTGCCTGTTCTCGTCCCGATTGGAATTCTGAGCTTCCGGATGCGACCACTTTGGGAAATCCGCAGGGGTACCGAATCGCTCGAAGCATTCTTCATCTGCACTCTCCTTACTCGCATGATGCGTGCGACAAGAAGGGCTGGGTGGACGGACAGATCGATCAGGACTGTCTCTCCGATCTTCGGCGAGCCCTGTGTTTGAACCGAATCGATGCTGCGTTCTTGAGTGATCACCCGGAACACATGGCAGAGAGTTCATTTCAGGATCTTCTTTTGAATCGGGACGGAGATTCCTGGGAGCTGCGTTCTGGAATTCCGCGCTCGAACCGAGTTGCGGGTTGCTCGAATGGACATCAGCCGCTGGTGTCGGCGGGCTTCGAAGGGCGAGTGATGGCTTTGGGCATGGACAATCATGCATTGGGCTCGGTGGCTGATCGAGAGGCTCTTTACGGAAGTGAGGACTCGGCCTCGAATGACCGCGTCCGCTCAGAGACCGGCGCCTTGGTCATGATTCCTCACACCGAGAGTCGATCGGCTGCTTTGCTTCAGGCGCTCCGGCCGGACGGAATTGAGATTTACAACTTTCACGCAAATCTGGATCCGAAGATTCGAAAGGCCAGTCTCGGCTTTCCTCAGTTTGATTCGGTCCTCGATATTTTGCCTTATTGGGTCGATCCCTATGGGGATGAAGAGCCTGATTTGGCCTTCTTGTCGTTCTTTCAAATCAGTCCTATTTACGCAGAGAAGTGGGACGGGATGATTCAGGCGGGTTTGAAACCGACTGGCTTTGCTGGAAACGATTCCCATCAAAACACTTTGCCGTATCGAGCCTCCGACGGTGAGCGCCTGGATTCTCATCGGCGGTTGCTTCGCTGGTTCACGAACCATTTGATGGTGACGGACCTACGGCTGGATTCACTTCGCGACGCCCTTCTTCAGGGACGGGCGTGGATGGTGGCGGAAGGTCTAGGCACGCCGGTGGGAGTGAATTTCCGTGCGGAGAGCTCTGGAACTGAATTTCCCGTCGGTTCGACTCTGACGTTCGTTCCGGGCGCGACCCGAATTTTGTCGGCCTTACCCACTTTGCATCCTAGTTCTCCCCAGAAGGGATCTTCGCCCATCCTCACGCAGCGCCTTTACTGGACCTCGAGCAGTGCATCCTCGCAATTGGTGGCCACTGCCGTTGATCAGGATCTGGAGTTTTACCCAACCGAGCGGGGGGCCTATCGGTTGGAAATCTCGACGGTGCCTCGCCACTTGAAACCGTGGGTTCGAACCGACCGGGACCGCTTGAAGCAGGAATATCCCTGGATCGTGACCAATCCGGTGTATTTGGAGTGATCGGAGACCCATGGCGACCCACTTGAACCTCGGACTGCGCCGTTTAGATCGCTACGTTTTGGGCGAAGTGCTTCGCCCCTGGCTTGGGCTTTGTCTTTTCTTCTACTTCACGCTGCTTTTGTTTCAGGCGCTTCGTCTTTCTGACTTCCTGATCGTCCATCACGCACCGCCGTTAGTGGTGCTTCAGATTGTCGGGCTGATGCTGATTTCGTTTACTCCGGTGGTCGTGCCGCTCGCTTTTTTTGGCGCCGTGATGATGGGGTTTGGTCGCCTCTCTTCCGAGAGCGAACTCGTTGCGATGAAGGCCTCGGGCATCAGCATGAAGCGGATGGCCCGGCCCGTGGCTTGGGCTGCTGTTCCGATCACTCTCTTTGCTGTGGTGATGTCATTGAAGGTGGTGCCTTGGAGTGACCTGAATATGACCCGCAAGCTTTTCATGGCGGGCAACATCCAAGCGGTTCACGCGATTCAGCCACGCACCTTCAACGCCGAATTTTTCGGACTCATGATTTACGCCGACGACGTGGACCTGGAGTCGGGAGTTCTTCGAAACGTGTTCATTCACGACGAGCGGGATCAGAAGAATCCGATGGTCGTGGTGGCGCCTCTCGGGCTGCTCTCAGAAAGTCGTGCCAAAGATGGGCTTTCTCGGAAGACGCTCCTCGAGCTGAAAAACGGCAGCATGCACCGTCAACAGCGGGGCAATGAGCCGTTTGACCAGATGTCTTTTGAGACCTACCGCTTGTTTCTGCAGAGTGAAGCAGGGCGCAGCCCCGAACCCAACAATACGCGGATCCTTCAGGTGGAGCAGCTCTGGCAGAGAATTCAACGGGCGCCACCGGGTGATCGTTGGGGACGAGAAGCTTCGGTCGAACTCTGCAAGCGGCTGGCTCTGGCCACGACTCCGCTGATCTTCGTTTTCTTGGGTGCGGGGCTGGGTTGTGTCCGAGGCCGCACGGTTGCAAGCCGTTCCACGCTGCTGACTTTCCTGGTCGCGGTGCTTTACTGGCAAGCTTTGGTGCTGTCGGTGGCTTGGGCGAATTCAGTCAGCTTGCCCCCTCCGCTCATCTTGATGCTGCCGAACCTCGGCTTGGCTGGGCTCGCGATCTGGAGCTTCCGGAGGGCTTCGTGGTGAGCAGACTCTGCGGAGCCTGGCTTCTGGCTCTTCTGGTTTGTGCTTCTGCTCAAGCGGACGACGTATCCAGTATTGCCGAAACTTCGCCCGCAGAGTCCTCTTCATCGGTTCACTTGGAGCCGCTCTTGGCCGTAGGCCTTCCTCAACCGTTGTCGGTGGGGCTTCGCTTTCGAAGGTCGCCTGAATGGGACTGGGAAACTGAAGGGGGTATTTTTTCGACGGATCTTTCGGATCGAACCCTCGCCGTATCCCACGTGCGCGTGGGCGGACGTTGGCACCCTTGGGCTTCGGGGCTCACGCTGGGCGCGCGTTTGGGCTATCAAAGCTACGAGATCTCGGGCGTGCTCCCCATCACTGAAACACAGGGCAGTATCCGCCTGACCAGTTGGTATGTGGCACCGACTCTCGGGTTCGAGTGGCGGTTAGGAAAGTCGCTGACCTTGGGGACGGACCTGGGGTGGCAGGTCTCGATCCATTCGGTCGGTTCCCTTTATGACGACGGAGTGCGGAACACGCGCGATAGCCTGAGACGGATCGCAGGGCTTTCTATTCCTTCAATCAGTGTGCTTCGCTTGGGTTGGATCATCGATCTTTGAGACGCAGACGGCCTGGAGCCCTCAGCGCACTTCGCTCATGAGCGAGAGAAACTCAAACATCAGCGCTGCACCGAGGAGTGCCGTCAGATCGGACTGATCGTAGGGCGGCGAAATTTCCACCACGTCCGCGCCCACGATGTGCAAGCCCTTCAAGCGGCGAACAAAGCCCAGAGCTTCACGAGACGTCATTCCACCGACGACCGGAGTTCCGGTGCCTGGAGCAAACGCGGGATCGATGCCGTCCACGTCAAACGTGATGAAGCAGGGCTTTCCTTTTCCGGTAGCGTGAATCGCGGCAAAAAACGCGTCGGCTTGCTTGGAGTCTTGAAGCTGATCGATGTCGAGGACGCGAATTCCGTGAGCGGCTGCGAAGTCATCCGGAGCTGCTGAAGTGAGTGGGCCGCGAATTCCGATTTGGAAAAGGGAATCCTTCGCGATCAGTCCTTCTTCAAGTGCGCGCCGAAAGATGGTGCCGTGATGGTACTTCTCGCCCCAAGCTTGATCGCCCGTGTCGGTGTGCGCATCGAAATGAATCACGGTGAGTGCGCCGTACTTTTTGTGAGCAGCGCGTAGCTCGGCTAAGACCACCGAGTGATCTCCACCGATGCAAACGGTGCGAGCGCCTTCATTCTGAAGTTCGGTGACGCGTGCTTCGATGGCCTGAAATGTCTTCTGAATCTGAATGGGATTCACTGCCACGTCGCCGGCATCCACGACATTCAGCTTCTCGAACACCGATGAGCCGGTGTGAGGGTTATAATTTCGGTTCAAAACAGAAGCGTCGCGAACCGCTCTGGGAGCGAATCTCGCCCCGGGACGAAAGCTCGTTCCGCCGTCATAGGGGATGCCCAAAATGGCGACATCCACGTTCTTTCCTTTGATATCAGGCAGATAGGGGAGTCGATTGAAGGTCGCCAGGCCTCCGAAGCGGGGGTTTTCAAGAGGGTTCAAGGGACGGGTCCACTTAGGGGTGTCGTTCATGTGGTTAAAATCATAGGGTAAAAACAGTTTGACTTCAATGAGGTGCTCCTGTAATCCCGAGCGCCTATGTTGCAGCAAAAGTCTTACCAAGCGAAGCAAGTTGGCCCTCATTACTTCGAGCCGAAAGGTCCGAACGCCCCCAAGTGGTACGTGGTGGATGCGAAAGACCAAGTGGTGGGTCGCATTGCTTCGATGATCGCGAAGGTGGTGATCGGCAAACACAAGCCGACCTACACCCGTCACGCCGATGCCGGCGATTTCGTGGTCGTCCTGAATGCCGATAAAGTAGTTTTCACCCGCACCAAGTGGGAAAAGAAACTCTACTACCGTCACACCGATTACGTGGGCGGCCTCAAGATCACGACCGCGAAAGAAATGCGCGATCGGAACCCCGAGGAAATCATCCGTTTGGCCGTCTGGGGCATGACGAACAAGTCGAACCTGGCCCGTCACCAGATGAAGAAATTGAAAATCTACACCACCGGCGAGCATCCGCACGTCGCTCAGAACCCCCAGCAGCTTCCGAAAGCCGCGACCTATCGGTCGGTGCTCGAGAAGAAAAGCAGCTGATTCGGCATTAGATCAGGAGAAATCAGTTCATGGAAAAGCAGCAACACAGGGTCGGTAAGCGTAAGAACGCCGTGGCCCGCGTTTACATCCGCCAACGTGCCACCGATGAAGGCAATATCCGCGTCAACGATCGTTCGTTCGAGGATTACTTTCCTCGTCCGACGTCCCGCATGCTCATCATGCAACCCCTCGAGCTCACCTCGACCGTGGGTCGCTTTGACATCGTGATCAACGTCCGCGGCGGCGGCCTCTCCGGCCAAGCCGGTGCAGTTCGTCACGGCATTTCGCGCGCTTTGCTTCAAGTCGATCCGGCTTTCCGCCCGATCCTGAAAGCAGCCGGGTTCCTGACCCGCGACGCCCGCGAAGTCGAGCGTAAGAAATACGGCCTGGCCGGCGCACGCCGCCGCTACCAATACTCGAAGCGTTAATCGCCTCGAGGCTGGGAAAGCCAAAATCAAGAAGGGCTGGATCCGCTGGATCCGGCCCTTTTTTTTTCGCCTTTTTGGGGTGGAACTCCCGTGGGGCGCGGACCTCTACGCCGCTTTGGGGGCGAGGGTGAGGGCGACCGGGCTCCAAGGGTGAAGCTCAAGCGCAAGTAACAAGCATTCCACCGTGCGGGCGTACTCGTGGGCAGCTTGAATGCGGGAGGAGCGCACCAAGTCGGGAAGGGGGGGGCTTCCTTGGGCGCGAAGTTCGGTCAGATGGCGCTGGGCTCGCTGGAAATAAGGCTCGAGATCCGGGGTCAGCCTTTCGGCCAGACAGTGCAAGTGCTGAAGCGTGTCGTCCAGGGCTTCGGCCAGGTCGGTCGCGGCTTGCCCGCCTTCCAGGCTGGGCAGGGTTTCGTTGCGCGGGATCCAGTAATGAAGCCGCGCTTCGTGGCAGAGTGCGCGGCCCAGGTGTTTGCATGCACGCGCTAAACGCTCGGAGTAGAGCAATTTTCCCGAGCACCAGGCGTCAAAGGCCTGTCGATAAAGCGCCCTGACTTCGCCTGGGTCCACCTCGGGAATCGGCCCGCGGTCCCAAACGTGCGTCACTTCGCATTCGACCGTCTGATGGAAGGCCTTCCTGAGCTCGTTTTCCGCGTTTTCTGGACCGTGGCTGAACATCTTGAAAGGGCTTGAAGCAAAAAAAAGGCCGTCGCCTGAATCTGATTCCATGCGACACTGAATTCAAAGGGCCGAGCCAAGGATGGTGTGGAGCACCCAGAAGGAGAAGATCAAGAAACTCTCCGAGCGCATCGTCGATGCGCAAAGGCCGATCCGTATCCTGGATGCGATCAAGTGGGACGCTTCGATCGAAGAAGAGCTGAGAAAGAGCAAGTTCAAGGAACTGCCGAAAGTCGACGCGGCTTACTACCAGTCCATTCCCTTGGGTTTTGATCCCGTTGCCAAGCTCGATGAGCTGAAAGCTCTCGGTCAGGACATTAAAACCGTGCTCGGGGCCGATGACGAGCTCGGGCAGCTGATGGTGCGGATCACCGAGCAGTACCAAGACGTGGTCCACCTGCTTCTGGCGCGCGGAACTCCGAAGTTTCACGAGTTCTCTCGAAAGCTCTACGGCTCTCCGAAGGACTTCTTCTTCGGCGATAAAAATACCATTTCGGCTTTGGGGCAGCTCCTTTACGGAACGCTGACTCGGATCGAGGATTCCGCCCTAGGGCAGCCACTTCCCGAGAATATCCCGGCCGAGCAGGTGGTGAAGACTCTGAATAAGCGGTTTCACGCTTACTTTCAGGACGACCAGGTTAAGGCCAAGCTATCGGACGGGATCGTAGCGGACGCGTCAGCGGGCAGTGACGTCGTCAAAATCAAAGAAGGCTCGCTGTTCTCCGAGCGCGATATCGATATTCTGGAAGTCCATGAGGGCTGGGTGCACGTCGGGACGACTCAGAATGGCCTGAATCAGTCGGTCGCTAAGTGGCTTTCCAAGGGGCCGCCTCGGTGCGCGGCAACCCAAGAAGGTCTGGCCGTCATCATGGAGATCTTCACTTTCCGCACTTATCCGCGGCGGGCGAGGCACATCAATGACCGCATTCTAGGCATCGATAAGGCCGAAGACGGCGCCAATTTCTTGGAACTCATCGAATTCTATCGAACCGAAGGGTATTCCGAGGACGACTGCATCGCGAACGCCAAGCGCGTGTTTCGCGGCGGGGTGGTGTCGGGCGGAGCTCCCTTTACCAAGGACATTGCCTACTGCCGGGGCTTTATCGAGAACTACAATTTCATGCGGGCTGCGATTCGAGCCGGTAAGCCGCAGCTCGTTCCGTTCTTGTTTGCGGGCAAACTGCATGTGGACGACGTTCCGCTTCTTTACCGAAAGCACTTGGAAGGGATCGTCGATGCACCTAAGTACCTTCCGCCTCAGTTTGCGGACATGAATGGCATTGCCGTCTGGATGAGCTTTTCAAGTTTCCTGAATCTGGTGGATTTGAAGAGCATCCAGGAGCACTATGATAAATTATTCAGGTCGCATCTCTAGCATCGGCGTTTTTGCGCTCTCAGGGAGGATGGGGGAAATGAAAAAATTCGCGTCTCAGCAAATGGGTTGGGTGGCAATGGCTGCTCTGGTGGTCTCGGGAATTTCTTCGCAGGCAGGGGCCGCGACCGGGGAAGTCGCTACGGTGGACGGCGTTTCCATCTCGGGCCAAGAAATTTTCGATGCGGTGAAGTTGGGCAGCGAAACCCAAAAACGCACTTTCCTGAAAGACGCCATCGCCAAGCGCCGCGTTCTGGATTCGATCATCGATGAGCGCCTCCTGGCATCGCGCGCTGAAAAAGACAAAGTGGATCAAGATCCTGAGTTCCAAGCGGCTTTGGCGCGCATTAAGCGCCAGCTCATGATGGAGCGCCTGGTTGCTAAACAATTGGCAAACAAGTCCACGGCTGCCGCTGCCAAGAAATTCTACGAGCAGAACAAGGCTCTGTTCTCGATGGACCGGATCGCGGTTCAGCACATCCTGGTGGACGACTATAAGCGTGCCGTTGCGCTGAAGGCCGAAGCAGAGAAGGCGGGCGCGGATTTCCAAGCCCTGGCCGAAAAGAACTCGAAAGACCCATCGGCCAAGAATAATCGCGGTGATGTGGGTGTGATTGGTCGCGATGCTCCGTTTGCTGACAGCTTCAAGTCAGTGGCTTTCCGCACTCCGGTCGGCAAAGTGTCTGATCCGGTCAAGACCGACTACGGTTGGCACTTGATCAAGGTGACTCAGCTCGAGAAGGGCCGCACCCAGACTTTCGAGGAAGTCGAAGCGCAAGTGGTGACCCGCCTTCGTCAACAGCTTCTGGGTGAGTACCTCTTGAAGCTGCGCGAGCAAGCCAAGATCCAGATCAACGATCAAGCCATCGAAAAGCTCTGAAGTTTCGATCGTCTCACCCGCCGTTGTAATCGCGGGCGTTGATTCCGTACTTTTCCAGCTTTCGAAGCAGTGTCTTCTTCGGGATGTTTGCCTGAAGAGCCGTTTGATTGATTCTGCCTTTGAACTTTTTCAAAGCCTGAATCAAGAACTCGCGCTCGAAGGCTTCCTTGCTGCTTTGGAAATCCAGCGGCACTGAAACGGACACTCGGGTGTCGTCCGTCGGTGTTGTCGCCTGGCTCGGCCCAGTGGGAGTCGAGGCTGGCGCAGAACCCAGGCGTACCGAAGTCGGTAAGCTATCCCAGGCAATGAGATCGCTCACTTCGATGACGAAGGCATGTTCCACGACGTTCTCGAGTTCGCGGATGTTCCCTGGCCAGGAGTGGTTGCGAAGGGCTTCCAAGGCTTCTGGCGTGAAGCCTTGAACCGAGCGGCTGTGGCGCGAATTGAATTTCGCGACAAAGTGATCGGTCAGAGGCTCAAGGTCATTCTTTCTTTCCCGAAGCGGCGGAAGAACGATCGGTAGGACATTCAGGCGATAAAATAGGTCCTCACGGAATTGACCGTCCCGAATCATCTGTTCCAGATTTCGATTGGTCGCAGCCACGATCCGGACATTCACTTCAATCTCGCGATTCGAGCCGACCGGAGTGAATCGCTTTTCCTGCAGGGCTCGCAGCAGCTTCACCTGCATGGCAGGCGAAATATCGCCGATTTCGTCCAGGAAAAGGGTTCCGCCGTCAGCGTACTGGAACATGCCGATTTTTCGGCTGTCGGCGCCCGTGAATGCGCCTTTCTCATGACCGAAGAACTCGCTCTCGATCAGGTTCTCAGGAACAGCCGAGCAGTTCACCGTGACAAACCGTTGATCTTTCCTGGTGGAGTTGTGATGCAGGGCTTGGGCGACCAGTTCCTTTCCCGTACCACTTTCCCCGCGAATCAAGACGGCAGTGTCCACGCGGCAAAGCTTCGTGATGATCGAGAAAATTCGCTGCATCCCGGTGCTTTGGCCGACGAACTCGGAGCCCCCTGGGAGTCGTACCTGGGGCGCAGAAAGAGCAACGTTCCTCACTAAGTTCCGGGCTCGTAAGGCGCGGTCCACCAGGGCCACGAGGTTTTCCGATCGAATCGGCTTCTCTAGGTAGTTCCAAGCGCCTTCGCGAGTGGTCTCGACGGCGTCGCGCACGTTTGCAAAAGCAGTGAGTAAAATCACGATGATCGATGGGTCGTGGGCTTTGATTTCTTTCAAAGCTTCGCTGCCATTCATGCGCGGCATATTCATGTCGAGCAGGACCAGATCGTATTTCCCAGCTCGCACGCGGTTCACGGCTTCTTCGCCGTCCGAAGCGTAATCCACTTCGTGGCTGCTTTCGGACAGAGCAGAACCGACGGTGCTTCGAAGATCGCGATCATCATCGACGACGAGGACTTTAAACATGCGTTCCTCCTGAGTTCGAAAGTTCTTGGGGGAGCTCGATCTGGAAAGTGCTTCCTTTTCCGGGGTGGCTTCTCACGGAAAGCTGTCCTTGATGGGCTTCTACGAAATAGCGGCTCAGGTAAAGCCCCAATCCGGTTCCCGGAACCTCCAGAACTCGTGGATCCGATCCTCGGTAAAAGCGGGAAAAAACCTGGCTCGCTTCGGCTTCGGTCAAGCCGATGCCGTTGTCCTTCACTGAAATTTGTACGTTCTTTCCAGCTTCTCGCGTTTGGATCACGACTTGACCGCCATCGGGGGAATACTTCAGGGCGTTGTCGATCAGGTTGGAAATCACCATCGCCATCAAGCGTGGATCCATTTGAATCGGGAAGAGCGGCTCGAGGTCGGCCTCAAGCTGGATACCCCGCCGCTCAGCCTGCGGGAGAAAGTCTTGAGTCAGGCCTTCAATCAAGCGATTCAGATCGCGGCTCTCCAGGCGCAGCTTCGGCGCCTCGGATTCCAGTCGGCTGAGTTCCAGGATGCTCGTGATGAAGCGGTTCAGATCGTCGGTGGAACGCAAGATTCCCTGAAGCGGCTCGCGTTCGTCCTCGTTGGGAAGATGGGCGCGCGGATTTTCTATCCGCCGTAGAAGCTGCTCGGTCAGCCCTTGGATTCGGGCCACTGGGGTCTTCAGGTCATGAGTCACGAGCGAAAGAAAGTGACGCTTCAATTCTTCGACTTGTTGCAGAAGTTCAGCCTTCCGTTGGTACTCCCAGCGGCTCCGAAATTCCCGGATCAGGCGGTAAGGCACCGCTAAGTAAAAGGCCAGGAGTGCGCCCAGTAGCGGATGGCTCAGCCGGATCCAAAAGGAACTCCATGAGAAACTGATGAATCCCAGACCCAAGATCGTGAAGATCACGGTTGCAGCAAACGCCAGGCCTCGAAGTGGCGAGGTGACTAAGACCCCGGCACAAACCAGAAAGATGGCCAGGAAGGTCAGGGTCGCGTTTTGCCAAGGCTGAGCGCGGATGACGCCGTCGTTTCGATTGAGCGCGTCCCAGATCGCACCGTGAACGGCTAGCTTCGGTTGAGTGAAGGCTTGGCGGCTCAAGGGAGTCGAAGTGAAATCGCCGGCATCCTGTCGAATCCAGCTCCCGATCAGGACCGTTCGATCCCGGAAAATTTCAGGCGAGACTTTGCCTTCCAAGACCTGGCTTGCACGAACCACGGGATAAGGAATTTTCTCGGAAGAGAAGCCCTGGGGGTACCGGAAAAAGACTAATCGCGATCCCGGGTCGTCCAAAGTGTAGGAACCTTGGGTTGGGAACGGAATCGAGGCTGCTGACTCCTGGATTCCGAGAGCCAAGATCGAGTGAAAGCTGGGACGTCCCTCAAAGGAAACCCAGGCTCGGCGCGTGACTTTATCTTCGGCAAAGACATTGCCGTCCCGATGAATCACTGCGAGCGCGTGAGGCAGATCGCTGAGCGGCCAAGGAGGCAAGACCTCTCCGACCACGTCGTAGGAAGTTCCGAGCAGGAAGCGGCTGCCCTGGTTTTTCATAGTCCTTGCGGCCTGCACCAAGCGTTTGGCCTCGCTCAAGCGAAGTGTGGGATCCGTGACTTCGTGGCTGCGGGAAAGGTCCGTAAGCAGTCCCACGCTCTTTGGATGGGCTTTTACGAGGAACTCAAGAAGGCGAGCGTGGCTGGATAACGAAAGAGGGGGGAGCTCGCCGAGATCAGCGGACGAGGCATCGTCCACTGCAACCAGGATTAGATCCGATGCGGCTTGTGGGCGAGAGGCATAGCGAATCCGAGCATCGTAGAGCTCGGCCTCGAGCCGATCCCAGCTGATCGATTGAAGGCCTGCCGTCAGGAGAGCGGCAAGAGCCGCTACCCAGGCTAGTCTTCTTTTTCGAAGTTCGGGACGGGAAGTAGTCATCGGGTGAACACCCCAGGAGTCAGGCCGAACGGCCAGACAGGGCCTTTCTTAAATCGAAACCAATGAAAAGCCAAGTCCCCGGCATTCCCATTGCAATCCGGAGGGGTGTCACCCGGAAAACAGGAGAGGTTTCCTATGATGTCCCTCAAGACCCACAATCTTTTCGATTACGCAGGGGCGGCCTTCCTGGCCCTTTGTCCCTGGATCTTCGGCTTTCAGTATGTTGACCCCGCTCGGGCTGTATTCGTGACTCTCGGCCTATCCTTGGCCGTCTATAGCGGTCTGACTCGGTATCGCTACTCGCTGGTGAAATTCATCCCGCTCGGTGTCCATATGTTCCTGGATGCGGCGATCGGGGTCATCCTGATGCTTGCGCCGTCGATCTTTGGCTATCGGGACCTGATCAGCGGCTCGCAGTACTTGCTCCACTTCGTTTGCGGGCTCGGCGCCCTAGGCTTAGTGGCCTTTACCCGGCCGCGTGCCGAGGAAAGCGTCACCGGTCAGCGAGAGCCGCTGAAGCGGGTGGCCTGACCAGGCTGACCCCAGCCCCCTCAAATCAGGGGGCCGTGGTTTCCCGGGTGGAGGGGGGCCAGTGGAGTTCGCAGCTTTCGGCTGAGGGCTCCCGGCTCGGGCTGAGGAGGGTGACCAGGACCTGCGGGTCAGGGCAATCTTCCTCAGCCCTTTTCCCCGTGAAGCGATCGATTTTGGAAGTCTTTAGGCTCGGGCTGAGGGGGAAAACGAGGGGAGGCTCTCCCTCCAGAGCGTTTTTCATAAAGCGAGTCCAGATGGGGAGTGCCGCGTTGGCGCCCGTCAGCTTTCCGGTGGGGCCCTTCTTGTTGCCCTCTTGCGCAGGATCTTGATCCTGCCCGAGCCACACCACGGTGGTCAGTTGCGGTGTGTAGCCGGCAAACCAAGCGTCACGGTGGTGGCTGGTGGTTCCCGTCTTACCTGCGGCGGGGCGGTCCCAGCCCTGAGAGGCAGCCGAGCGAGCTGTGCCTTCGGTGAATACGTCGCGAAGAACGTTCGTGATCAAATCGGCCCCAGCCGGTGAAACGACTTGTTTTGGGTTTTCTACAAATCTTGCGTATTGAGCGCCATCGTCTTCAGTAATCGCGCGAATCACGGTGAATTCGTGCAACAGACCATGGTTGGCCATCGCGGCATAAGAGCGCAGAAGCTCGACCGGTGAAAGCTCTGCTACTCCAAGCGACAAGGAAGGGACCTCTTTGAGGGGCTGCTCGATTCCGAGAGCGCGTGCTGTAGCAGCCACGTTGCCTAAGCCCACTTGAATGCCGAGTTTTGCAGTGACCGTGTTGACGGAGTGGGCCAGCGCCGTCCGTAGGGGGATCCAGCCCAAAAACTCCTTGTCGTAATTGCGTGGCTCCCAAGTTTGAAGGCCACGATCAAAGGTGAGTTTCCAGGGAGCATCTTCCATCGGATAGGCCGGTGAATAAGTGACCCCAGATGCATCTTTCCCGCTTTCAAATGCGGCGAGGTAGACAATGGGCTTAAAGGTCGAGCCTACTTGTCGCCGCATATTTAGAATGCGGTTGAAGGTGGAGCGACGGTAATCCGCTCCTCCCACGAGTGCGCGAATGCGCCCGTTCGTGGGGTCAACCGCAGCAAGCGCTCCTTCTAAGCGTGCGCCCTCTTGGAGACCGATCAGCTGCGTGGCGGCTTGAACTCCGTCGGTCACCGCTTTTTGGGCGTGTGTGTTCAGGATGGGGTCAAGAGTCGTATAAACACGAAGGCCAGCCGCTGCGATTTCGGATTCGGCAAAACGATCTTTCAAGCGATTCGCGAGCTCTGCTTTGACGAAATCGGTGAAATAGGGCGCTTGGGTGGCGCGGCTCACCGGAGGAGCGAGGTGGACGGTCTCGGCTTCTGCGAGACGCGCTTCCTGCTCAACGATCTGACCGGTCTCGACCATTTTCTTCAGCACGAGGGTTCTGCGTTCAAGCGCACGGTCGAGATGGCGATAGGGCGAGTAAAATCCTGGGCCGCGAATCAGGCCGGCCAAGAGTGCGCACTCTCCCAAGTTCAAATCACTCAGGCGCTTCCCAAAGAAGTGCTTGGCTCCCTCGGCCACTCCATGCACTTCCAAATTACCGACTTGCCCGAGATAAACTTCGTTCAAGTAGCGCTCGAGAATTTTTTCTTTGTCGTATTTGACCTCTAAAGCCAAGGAGAGAAAGAACTCGCCTGCCTTGCGGAAAAGGTTTTTCCCGCGCCGGACCATCAAATTCTTCACGAGCTGTTGGGTGAGCGTGCTCCCGCCTTGTGCCAGAGAGAGCGTTCTCAGGTTTACCCAGACGGCGCGCGCAAGACCCCGAGGGTCGAAGCCTTTGTGTTCCAGAAAGTGCTGATCTTCGACTGCGATGATGGCTTGCCAAAGCTGCGCGGGAATTTCGCTAAACGGAACGAACTCGCGAATTTGGTTTTTTCCTTCCGACCCTCCGTCGGGAGCAAAGGTCGCGACGAGTTCCGGCTCCAGATAAAGCTCGCTCACTTCTTGGCCTTCGACTTCGACCGATCCCAAAAGCGCAGAATCGCCTTCTCCATCGAAAGCCAGATTCACTTGTTTTCCGGTGGCCTTCAAAGTCGGGTGGTCGTCAGGAAGAAGGTACGTCGGGTACTGAATGGGGCGCAGGGTGAAGCTCAGGGCTTCTGGTCGGTCCTGGTAGCGGTAGCCCAATCGTTCCAACCGCACCCGCAGAATCCCGCGAGACATGGGAGGACTGATTCGGGTCAGATCGGAGTAAAGGCGTGTCGGGATGAAGGTGCTGGGCTCGAGAAAGGCCTTCTCCAGTTGTCGAAAGGAAAAGACCAAACTGGTCAAAAGTCCGAGGACGGTGAGAGTCGCCAGAACCAAAAGAATCACGCTACCCGAACGATCGCGCTTCAAGGAATCTCCTTGACTGCCCGAAGGGCGGTCAATAGAACCTTGCATACCTTTCCAGCGCGAGCAAGTGCACGTTCAGAAAAGGCATTTTACTTCCAAGCGGGATTTCACAGGGGGCCGAGATGATTCAACGGAAGGCGATTTCTCAGTGGGTGTTTGCAGCAGTAGCTGGCCTCGTTTTGGCCTCACCCGCGCAAGCCCTCGATCTCGATTGGAGCGGCCAGTTCTGGTCGGAAGCTCATTGGGTGAGCGGCTACACTTTGGGGAATGGGCAGCTGCCCGATGCCCGCGCCACGGCCGGTGGCTACACCGTTTCGGGCGGCGGGTCTGACTCGGCTCACTTCCAAACTCTTTTTGCGCGCCTGCGGCCCCGGGTGGTCATCAATGACAACGTCTACCTGAAGAGTGAATGGTGGGTGGGCGATCCGATCTATGGCTTCTTCGGTGGATCGGCACCGTATCCTACGGATCAGCGCCAATATTATTCGAATCAAAGCCGGGGCTCTTCGATCACGGCTCAGCGTCTTTGGCTTGAAGTGGTGTCGGACGTGGGAACTTTGCAGGTGGGTCGGGCTCCGTTGCACTGGGGACTCGGCTTGGTCTGGAACAGCGGCGAAGAGTCCTTCAGTCGTTATCCTTCCACGGGTGACGTGGTTCGCTTGGTGTCGAAGTTTGGCTCTTTCTCGTTTGTTCCTTCGATCGTGAAGTACTCGCAAGGGAACTCCATTGGCGGTGCTTGCTCTTACGGCGCCAGCTGCGTGCCGACTGCAGGACGCCAGACGGTTTCCGATTACTCGCTTCAATTGAAGTACGAGAACGCGGACGAAGACCTCGAAGGCGGAGTGAATTTTGTGAAGCGCATCGCCGCTTCGGCTCAATCATCGACTTCCGGTTATCAGGGCGTGACCGGGGTCGGCGCAGGCAGCCACTTCAATACTTGGGACCTCTACGGTCGCAAGCGTTGGGGCAAGCTCTCGCTGGCAGGCGAAGTCCCTCTCGCTTCGGGCGATTTGGGCGGCGTGAAGATGGACACTTTCGCCTTGGCGACTGAGGCGGGCTATCAGTGGAGCGACTCTTGGTCGACTTTCCTGAAAGCAGGCATGGTGCCCGGACAGAAAAACATTTCTGGAGCCACTCCGAGTACGTTTGACGCGTTCTACGTGAACCCGAATTACAAAATTGGTTTGATCCTGTTCAACTATGCGTTGAACCGCTTCAGCGGTCCTTCGACCACGAACGATCCGCAGACTTCTGCTTCGAATCTGCAATCCATTTACGACAACCCGATCACGAACGCGAATTACGTGGCCTTGGGCGGAGCGTACCAACTGGATAAATGGCGTTTCCACACGAACTGGGTGTACGCCACGGCACGTGAAACGGCGCAGCCGAATTCGAGCTACTTCAACTCCTGGACTCGCACCTATAAAACGGCTGCGTCGGGTGTGAGTGCCCAGAGTTCGAGCTTGGGCTTAGAAGCCGACTTTGGCGCCACCTTGAAATACGATGACGCCCTCCAGGCCGGCTTAACGTTCGGTTGGTGGATGCCGGGCGACTTCTTCGCTTTCTCGAACGTCGCAGGTTCGCCGAACGCGACCGACTCGGTCTTTGCCTCGGTTCTCAGTCTGACCGTTGGATTCTGATCGGGAGTTCGATCACTGCACTGTTAATCACTGCACTGTTAATCACTGCACTGTTAATCACTGCACCATGAAAGTGTTGAAGAACACTTGAGTGACCGAACCAGTTCCATCGTCGCTTTCGGCGGCGATGAGCTGATTGGCAAGGTCCAGAAGCTGCGAGCGAAGAACGTAGCGGCCTTGGACCGTGTTCAACTCGGAGTAGGTCTTGCGCCCCATGAGTCCGAGGAAGCGATCCATGAGGACGGATTTATATTCCTCGAGGATGGCTTTCTTTCGCACATCCTTCAGTTCCATGGTGAAGGCCACGGTGGCGTAGTGGATTTTGCCTTGGCTCAGGCCCTGGGGGCCTGGAGCTTCGAGTCCGCTAAGAGAAGGCTTCAAGTTCACGGTCACGGTCTCGAACGTGATCGAGCCAGCCTCGGAGTCCTCGCTGTTGGCTAAGCGTTTTTTCATGGCCTCGATCTTCTGGCGCTCTCCCGCTTCGGTGATGGCGGGGCGCTTGAACAGAAGTCGGGTGTAAACAAAGGTTCCCATGGCAGCGAGCGCGACCACCGTATTGGCCAGGCCCATGATCATGAGCAGGCTAGGTTTGGCTCGAGCCGGCTTTTCTGCCTGGCCTTCTGGGGGTGCGCCATCCGACATAATTTCAGTGTAAGGGCAGGCGGGGCCGCGAGGCAAAAAAAAGCCCCGCTTCCCAAAAGGAGAGCGGGGCTTCTCAAAAAAGCGTCAGAGAACCGTCAGATGCGGACGGGCTCGTACGAAAGGCCCAAGTCGTCGGCCACTTGTTTGTACGAAACCTTGCCGTTCAGGATGTTCACGCCTTTCAGAAGCGCAGCATCCTTAGCGACCGCATCGCGCCAGCCCAGGTTGGCCAACATCAATGCGTACTTCAGAGTGACGTTCGTCAGAGCGTAGGTCGAAGTGCGGGGCACAGCGCCCGGCATGTTCGGCACAGCGTAGTGAATCACGCCGTCCACCGTGTAGGTGGGATGCTCGTGCGAGGTCGGACGGCAGGTTTCCACCGAACCACCTTGGTCCACGGCCACGTCGACGACGACACCGCCGGGCTGCATCTTCGAGATCATTTCGCGCGTGACCAGTTTCGGGGCTTTTGCGCCGGCAACTAGCACTGCGCCGATCACGAGATCAGCTTGAGTGACGGCTTTTTCGATCTGCTCGCTGTTCGAATACAGCGTGGTGATCTCGTTACCGAACACGTCCGAGAGGTATTCCAAGCGGGGAACATTCACGTCAAACAAAGTGACGTTAGCGCCCAAGCCCACTGCCATCTTGGCCGAGTTGATACCCACCACGCCGCCGCCCAAGATGACGACGTTCGCGCGAGCGACGCCAGTGACGCCGCCCAGGAGCATGCCTTTACCGCCATGGTCATGTTGCAGGTAGCTTGCGCCAATCTGCGTAGCCATACGGCCGGCGACTGCCGACATCGGAGCCAAGAGCGGCAGCGAGCCGTCTGCGGGCTGGATGGTCTCGTAAGCGATGCCGACAATCTTGCGCTCCATCAGAGCTTTGGTCAGACGCTCGTCAGCCGCCAAATGCAGGTAGGTGTAGAGGATCTGATTTTCGCGAAGAAGCGGATACTCCTCGGGGAGGGGCTCCTTCACTTTCACGATCATGTCAGACTTTTCGTAGATCTCTTTTGCGCCTTCGATGATGGTCGCACCCGCTTTGCGATAGTCATCATCGGAAATGCCAGCGCCGACGCCCGCATTGTGCTGAACCAGCACTTTGTGTCCGGCTTGGGTCAAGGCGCGAACGCCTGCGATCACCATACCGACGCGATTCTCTTTGTTCTTAATTTCCTTCGGGACGCCAACGATCATTTGAGTAGCTCCTTAAGAGGATTGGACCTTGAGGCCGTCATACGCCAGGCTCACACCCTTCGGAAGTCGCGGGTGGGACTCAGCGTAATCGAAGTCGTGGCCGAGGTGAGTGAGGTAGGTCCTTTCGGGTCTCACTTTCTCGATCACGGCCAGCGCCTGTTCCAGATTCAAGTGCGTTCCATGTGGGGTTAGCCTCAAGCAGTCGAGTACCAACACAGAAAGCCCTTGGAGCCGTTCAAGCGATGTATCCGGGATATAACTGCAATCCGTAACGTAGGCAACGGAGTCGAACCTAAAGCCCAGACAGTCTTGACTGCCATGTTTAACCGGGATGAGTTGGACGGCAACCCCTAAAATATCAATCATTTCAGGGGTATCGGGCAGCTCAGTCAGGTCTAACTGTGGGATGCCGCCGCCTTCTTGGGGGCCGGGTTGGAAGATGTAATCGAACTTGGAACGCAGTTCTCGGGCCGTCCAAGCATTTCCGAATACGGGAATGCGCTGCTTTTGAAGGAAGTTGAAGCTGCGAAGCTCATCGATTCCGTGGACGTGGTCAGCGTGCGGATGGGTGTAGAGAACCGCATCGACGCGCTCGATGTCGGCTCGAAGCGCTTGCTGGCGAAGGTCGGTCGAGGTGTCGATGAGGAAACTCTTCCCTTGAGTCTCGACCCACACGGAAGCGCGAAGGCGTTGATTCTTGGGATTCGGAGAAGTGCAGACCGAACAACGGCAACGCAGCAGGGGGACGCCAGTGGATGTTCCGCAGCCCAGGACGGTGAGGTGGACCATGGGCGGAATCTAGCGCATAGTCCGGGCCCTATGAAAGTCCTCGTCACGGGTGCCAGCGGGTTTGTCGGAAGCGGCTTGATCGCAGAATTGAATCGACGAGGCATTCGGCCTCGCGCTCTTCTTCGAAAAAGTTCCGCCGTGACGAATCTGGCGGGCTTGGAATTTGACCGCGCCGAGGGCTCGCTCGGGGACGAGGCCTCGTTACGGGCCGCGGCTCGCGGCTGTGACGCTGTTTTTCACGTGGCGGGCGTTGTCACCGCGTCTTCCGAGGCCGAGTTCCTGGAGCATAACGCGGTCGGAGCCGAAAGGCTGGCCCGAGCCGTGGCCGAAGAGTGTTCGGGGCTGGGACGCTTCGTGCTGGTGTCGAGCTTAGCGGCTGCGGGGCCGGCCGGGCCCGGCGCACCGCGTACGGAGAGCGAGCCAGAGGCGCCGGTGTCGGCCTACGGGCGCAGCAAGTGGGAGGGCGAGAAGCGAGTGCTGCAGTTCAGCGATCGCATTCCCATCACGGTCATTCGTCCGCCGATGGTTTATGGACCGCGCGATCAGGCCACCTTCCTTTTCGTCAAAAGCGTGAAAGGACGTTTGGTCCCGGCCTTTGAAAAATTCTACAGCGCCATTCATGTGGACGATCTGGTTCGCGGCATTGCCGACGCAGGACTTGAGCCCGGACGCGCTTTGCCCTCGGGTGAGCGCCTGTTCCTGACTCGCGAGCAGGTGTTCAGCTACTCGGAAATGATGGAAGCGATCGGGGACTGCCTGGGGAAAAAGCCCATCGCCTTTCCGCTTCCGTTCCCCGTTCTGGCCGGGGTGGCGTGGGGCCTGGATGGCTTAGGGAAAATCACGGGTCGCACCTATCCGCTGAATCGCGACAAGCTGAACGAGATTCGCCCCGATCATTGGACTTGCTCCGGAGAGAAGGCGCGGAAGCTTCTCGGGTTTGAAGCCAAGCACGACATTCGTTCTGGCTGGGCAGATGCCGTTGCGTGGTACCGAAGCGCGGGCTGGATCTAAGCCAGGCTCAGGCCGGCTGGGGCGCAGTGGCTTCGCTGACGCCCGAAACGCAGCGCCCTTCAAAAGTGCAGCCGAAATCGAGTGCCACTCGCGGAGCACGGATGTTGCCGATCACGCGGCCCGTGCCGCTGACCGTGACTTTTCCTGTGGCCACTACGTCACCGCGGATAAAGCCGTCGATAGTGATCGTGTCGGCTTGGATATTTCCTTCGACCCAACCCGTTTCCGCAATCACGAGATGGCTTCCGGGAGCGGCATGCACTTCGCCAACCAAGGCTCCATGCACGCGAGCAAATTGCTCGAAGCGGATTTTCCCTTCGATACGCGAGCCCTCGGAAATCAAGGTCAGTCGGCTTTCAGAAACCCAGGCTTCGGATTTCATTTTGCTCCTCCGGAAGCTTCGCCTGCCGGGCGTCCGGGAACTCCCACTTTCACTTCGTAGAGAAGCTTTCCGGCCTGGCTCAGGATCATGACAGTGACTTCGGTAAAGGTATCGTCGGCATCGAGTGGTCCGAAATCGGCTTGAATGGGGCGCATCCGGCTGACCGAGAAGAACTCCCCACGGAGCGGGTTGATCAGCGACTTGGCCTGGTTCGTGTCGAGAACGCCTTTCGGGTAAGCCATGAGCGTATCGGGTCCGCGCGCGAGAATCACGATTCGGCCTTGTTGGTTGCCGCCATCCTCCGCGATGTACTGAATGGCTGACCGTACTTGGAGCGTTCGACCTTTCCACGAAAGCTGGGGCGAGCTCAGGCGGAAGTTCAGGCCCGAAGGAACCTGCGATGCGATCGCGGGTGCTGTCGGCTGAGTGGGTTGAGCCAACGCGACGGTGGGCACAGGAGCCGGCGCGGTCGCTGGAACATTGGCTGCGACCACGGGCGCTGCTGCTGGGCTGGGCGCAGGTACTGGGGCGCCTGCAGAGGGCTGCGTGGGCGTCAAAGAAGTGGCGTCCTGAAGCGCAGTGGGATCGAGCTGAGCCAGGCGGTTCTTGATGGTTTGATTCTGGAGTTCGAGTTCGCGAACGCGCTCGGATTCGGTCCAGTGGTAACGGACGCCCCAATAGGTGGCGACTCCCAGCGAGATCGTAGTGATTCCGATGGCGCCGCCAAGCATCCAGCCCAGGCGCGTGAACCAAGCGACCGGCAGCTCAAACGAGCGCGAGACCAGATTGTCCTTCAGGACCAGAACGGTAACGTGCGCGTTAGATTCTTGGCGTTCCGGCGGCATGGCTTTGAAAACCTTAGCGATTCGGATGGGGGGTGTCAACTTGCGGAGGACTTTGGCCGATAGGCACATCGATGAAGTTCATCTTCCTCAATCCCCATCCTGGGAACGACGCAGTCTGGATCGAGTCAGCGCGCAAGCGCGGGGACATCTGTATCCCGGTGTCCACTCCCGCTCTTGCCGCTCAGGTGCTGCGTTTCCACGGCCGCTCGGTGGATTTCGCGATCATTCGGCGCGAGGGTCCGGGCGGCGAAGTCGATGAATCCGGCTTGGAGATGCTGGCTCGTCTGAAGCAGGATCCCGAGCAAGCCGACCTCCCGGTGATCGTGGTCTCCAGTTCCTGGAGTGATACCGATTTCATCGAGCATCAGAGTCGCCCAGAAGGGGCGCATGCCTACCTGAAATACCCGTTCCAAGAAGCGCAGCTCTACGCGGTTCTTGAGCGAATGTTCGGCGCCCAATTGCGAGTGGGCGCAGCCGAAGTTCTAATCGATGCGGGTCACGACTTCCTGCTCGAAGCAGTTGAAGCCATTCTTCCGCCAAAAGCGCAGCGCGAAGGCACTTCGATCCGGATGGAGATTCCGGAGTTCCCGAAGCCGCAGTATTCGGGGGGTGTCGCGCAGCCAGCCCCTGAGGCTTCCGTTGCCCGCAAACTCCAGCGGGTCCCTTCGACCGGCACGAGTGCTTCGGTTAACTTAGAATCCGAAGTCGAATCGCCGAAGAAACCCTCGGCTCCCGCTCGCACCAAGGCACCGGTTGTTGCGGCTCCCGAAAGAACTTCGAGTAGCGAGTCTGTGGAAGACGACTCGGTTGCGGCGCCTGCCATTCTTCAGACCGAACCACTGGATCAAGGCACCGGCTTCTCGGAATTGCCGCGTGAGCAAAGCGGCATCGATCAACTTCTTGCTGATAGTTTTCCGTACCTGTTCCAGAGCGGTCGCCCCAAGAGCCCTTCCGAGGTAGCGGCCGAGATCATGAAGCATGCCTCGGGCACTGCTTATGACTTCACTCAGCCCGTGGGCGATGCGGTGGTCCCGGGTGGAGCGCATCACGCTCTCGACATCGAAACGCTGCGGAAGTACTTGTTCCTTCGGGAGCAGGATGTGGCCGCACTTTCAACCCAGCTCAAAGCCGTTCGCGAGCAGATGGAAGCGCTTGAAGCGACTCTTCATGAAGAAAAGGCTCGGAACGCTGAACTCGAACACACCATTACCGAACAGGCCGGACGGATCGCAGGTTTTGATCGCGAACGCCAAGAAGAAATGGATCGATTGGAAGCGCGTCTTCAAGATGAACGCGAAGAGAATCGCCGGCGCGCCGAAGAGGCTCGAGTTCTCAGTCAGCGCGTGAAAGAAGCGGAAGCCGACCGCATTCAGTTGAAAAGACGGGTGCGGGACGATTTGATTCGCGCGGTGCTGCGGGAGCGCGAAAAGAGCAATCGATATGAGATTTTGAAGAGGGATTTCGAAGCGCAGTTGGCTTCGAGGATGAACTTGATTACCGAATTGAAGCGCAAGGTCGATACCTTGGAGTTCAACATGGACTTGGCCGAAGAGCGACTTCAGCGCGAGAAAGAAAACAACGCTCGGTTGAAGCAGAAACACGCGGAAGCCCTTCGGGCGCTTCGGATGGCCGGTGGGTTTTTGCAGACCGCAGAAGCCCAGGAATCTTCTGAAACTTCTGCCGAAGAGGGCGACGGAGCGACCTCCGACGACGACTCCGGCTTCCGGGTGGCATGAGGAGCGCAGTGGCTTCACCGCGGGTACTTCTGGTTCAGTCTGATCCCCGTCAAAGCGAGCTTTGGGCGTCTTTGATTCGCGAAGTGGGCGAGTGCCAGATCGATATCGTTGCTGATGCCGAAACCTCGTTTGAGTGGCTTGCGCGAACCGACTACCAGCTCTTGATTCTGGGGGCTCCAGTGGACCTTTCAGAACTCTTGCTCAGGCGGGTCGAAGCCGTTCGTCGAAATAGTCCTGCAACGGCCGTGATCGTGGTCTCCGAACGCCCCACCTTGGAAGAGGCCGTCGCAGTCATTCGGATCGGAGCGGAAGATTATCTCGCTCATCCGTTCCCGCTCGATGCTTTCCGCCTCTCCGTCAAGCGGGGCCTCGATCGAAAGCTGGTATTGGGACAGGACGGAGTCGCAGGGGCTTACTTGGCCTTGGTCGACACTTGTCAGCTCATTTCTGGACTACTCGATGCCGAGCGAGTGCATGGCGTGGTGCGAAGTTTTCTGATGCGAGAGCTCCGGGCCCGTCACGCTTCCATTTATCGCCTGATAGACGGCAAGCCCGAACGTCTGGGTGACTCTATTGCGCCGAATGGTACGAGCGATCGGGTTCTTGATGAAGTTTTGGATCTCGCCGTTCAAGCGGTTGCCGTCTTGCCAGGCATGGCCAGCGCCAGTGAAGGAGAACGCTCGATTCCGAAGGGTGCGCTCTCTCCTGCTCTCTTTGTTTTTCGCTACCAAGCCTCCGATGGCACTGACTGCTTCTGTGTCTGTCTTTCGCCCGAATCGCCTGCCGACCCTTCGACCTTTGAGAGTCGCCTTCGGCTTTTGCGGGCTCAGCTCGAAGTGACGTTTCGAAACATCGAGCGTTATCAGGGCGTGGAAAAGCTGGTTTACACCGACGAAGCTACGGGACTTTACAACACGCGCTACCTTTACTCGCTTCTCGAACGTGAAATCGATCGTTCCCGGGCCGAAGGGCAATCGTTTGCGATTCTTTTTGTGGATGGCGATCACTTCAAGTCGATCAATGATCGCTTTGGCCACCAAGCCGGCACGCAAGTTTTGAATGAGCTCGGTGGTCTTCTGAAGGGCTGGGTCAGGGCCCACGACAGCGTGTTCCGCTACGGTGGCGATGAGTTCGTCGCTGTTTTGTCGCGCTGTAATTGGTCAGTGGCACAGTCGGTGGCTGAGCGAATTCGCTTAGCGGTAGAAAAGCACGCATTCATTCCAGAGCGAAGCGAGCCCATTCGGCTCACTGTATCCATCGGGGTTGCCCTTTTCCCGGATCACGCGGATTCCGTGCGAGCCGTCATCGATGCCGCTGATCATGCGATGTACTCGGCGAAACGGACTACGCGAAATAGCGTCTTCATGGCCGAAATGCCGGTCTCGCCGGAGAAGGGAACTTCTTCGTGAGTGACTCCCAAGGCTCCGCGCGCCCGCGCTATAAATTGGTCGTCAGTGATTTTCACCTGGGGAAGGGTCGCCACTTCCGCGATGGTTCGCAGAACCTCCTGGAAGACTTCGTTTACGATCGTGAGTTCGCCGATTTTTTGGACTACCACCGCTTGGGCGAGTTCAAGGACGCTGAGGTTGAACTGATCCTGAATGGCGATTTCTTGAACCTCCTTCAGATTGATGATTGGGGCATTCATACGCATTTGATCACTGAGCGTGCGACGGCTCGCGCAGTCGAAAGAATTGTCAAAGGGCATCCCGAGCTCTTTCAGGCGCTTCGTCGTTGGGCGCTGACTCCGGGGCACTCCATTGCTTACGTCGTCGGGAATCACGATGTCGGGATGCTCTGGCACGCTCCCCGCCGCGCTTTCTCAGCCGCTTGTGGCGCGGAAGTCGCGTTTCATGATGTGTCCTACGAGTTCGACGGTGTTCACGTCGAGCACGGTCAACAGTATGAGCGTTTTGCTCGAATCAATATGGAACGCCCTTTCATTACGAAGGGCTTGCCCGAGCCTGTTTTAGATCTTCCCTGGGGTTCGCTGTTTGTGGCGGTTGTTTTGCCGGGGATCAAGCAAGAGCGTCCGCATGTGGACAAAGTTCGCCCGTTCCGCTCGTTCCTGCAGTGGTGCCTTTTGAACGATCCTTGGTGGGGCGTCCGGACCGGCTTCCGAATTGTTCGCTTCGTTCTGGAAACCATTCTCTTCAAGTCGCGCTTTCATATTCGGCACGGCGTAGGGGCGACCTGGAGTCTTCTTCGGGAAATTTCGCTCTATCCGAGTTACGACCGAATCGCGTTTCGGATCTTGGAAGAGTTTCCTGACATTCACACCGTGATTTTCGGCCATACCCATGTGCTTCGCTACCGGCAGTGGCATGAAGGCAAAGAGTACTTCAATGAAGGCAGCTGGAACGAAGTGACGGTCCTGGAGCTGGGTGAATACGGGACCCGAGTTCGATTCACCTACGCATTCATCGAGTATGGCCAAAAGCTCGAGGATGGAACCTATCGGCCCAAAACCCGTTTGAAGGAATGGAAAGGGGTTTGGCGCGCAGATATTGAGGTCCTGACTTGATTCCCTTTCGACTGTCCTCTAAATTTTCCAGATGAAGAAAATTCTCGTCATCCCCGCGCGTTTCAACTCCTCGCGACTTCCCGGCAAGCCATTGGCCGATGTGGTGGGGAAGCCCCTGATTCAGCGAGTTTTCGAGCGGGCCAAGTTGGTGAAGGGCTTTGATCGCTTGGTTTTGGCAGTAGACGACGAACGAGTCGAGGCAGCCGCCAAGTCCTTTGGGGCAGAAGTGATGATGACCGACCCCAATCTGGCATCGGGAACCGATCGCGTGGCAGCAGTGGCCGAGAAGATTGAGGGCGACCTATTTGTGAACTTTCAGGGCGACGAGCCTCTCCTGTCGCCCCAGGCGGTAGAAGCAGCAGCGGCGCTGGTAGCATCAGGCAAGTTCGGTATGGGGACTGTGATGACCCCGATTCGCGCGATGGAAGATCTGTGGGCTCGGTCCGTGGTGAAAGTCCTGGTTGATGCGCAGGGTCGAGCTTTGTACTTCTCGCGCCTTCCTATTCCTTACGGAAAGGTTTCAGGGCCCGCCCCTGGCGAGTCCTTTATTTGCCGCAAGCACCTTGGGGTCTATGCCTACGACCGCGCGACTTTGTTCCGGGTGCGGGATCTTCCGGAAGGAAGCCTAGAGAAGGCAGAAAAACTGGAGCAGTTGAGGGCTCTGGAGGCCGGAATCCCCATCGGGGTGGCCGAAGGGGATTACTCGTCCATCGGGGTGGATACTTTTGAGGATCTAGAAAAGGTCCGCAAGCACATCACCGCTTTTGGTGTATAAGAAGGCCCCGATGGCCAAACAGAAAAAATACATCTTCGTCACGGGCGGCGTTTTGTCGTCTATCGGGAAGGGAATTGCCGCAGCCTCCATTGGGATGCTGATGGAGCAGCGCGGAATCCGCGTGACCATGATCAAGATGGATCCCTACTTGAATGTGGATCCGGGGACGATGAGTCCGTTTCAGCACGGGGAAGTCTTCGTTCTGGATGACGGCGCCGAGACGGATTTGGACTTGGGGCATTACAGCCGTTTCGTGCAGTCCGCTCATTTTACGCGGAAGAACAGTTTCACCACGGGCCGCATTTACGACACCGTGATTCGCCGCGAACGGGCAGGCGGGTATCTGGGAAAAACGGTTCAGGTCATCCCCCATATTACCGACGAAATTAAGCGTCACATCCGGGATGCTGCCGAAGGCTCGGATCTAGCCATTGTCGAAGTGGGCGGGACGGTCGGCGACATCGAAGGGCTGCCTTTCCTGGAAGCTATTCGCCAGATGCGTGCTGACGAAGGCGTCTCCAACGTTCTTTTCGTTCACCTCACTTTGGTGCCGTTCATCGGCGCAGCGGGCGAGTTGAAGACCAAGCCCACGCAGCATTCTGTGAAAGAGCTTCGCGAGATCGGGATTCAGCCCGACATTCTCCTGTGCCGCTCAGACCGCGCACTTCCTCAGGACGTCAAAGAAAAGATCGGATCTTTCTGCAACGTGCCGGGTGATCAAGTTTTCAGCGCGAAGGATGTCTCTTCGATTTACGAAGTGCCGCTTTGCTACAGCGAAGAGGGTTTGGACGAGAAAGTGGCCGAGCGCTTGGGGATCTGGAGCGGACGCCCCGATCTTTCGAAGTGGCAAGCCATGGTCGAGCGCATTCGGAGTCCCAAAGGGGAGCTCACGATCGGCATTGTTGGGAAGTACACCGACTGGCGGGACAGTTATAAGTCCCTGTCTGAAGCTTTGGTTCACGGCGGCGTTGCGAACGACGTTCGAGTGTCGATGGTTTACATCGATTCCGAAGAGCTCGAAAAGGGCACGAACCTGGATCTGCTTCGCAAAGTCGATGGCATTTTGGTTCCCGGTGGATTCGGCGAACGCGGCGTGGAAGGAAAAATCCGCGCGGCTCAGTTTGCGCGCACGGAAGGAATCCCTTACTTCGGCATTTGCTTGGGGATGCAGATTCTCGTCATCGAATACGCTCGAAACGTCTGCGGCCTGAAGAAAGCCAACTCGGCTGAATTCGCGCCAAACGGAACCGAGAACGTCATCGACCTGATGGACTCCCAAAAAGCGGTCACCGACATGGGTGGCACCATGCGTTTGGGCGCTTACCCGTGTCAGATCCTGCCGAAATCGAATTCGAAACCCACGCGGGCTTTTCAGGCTTACGGCAAAGAACAGATCACCGAGCGCCATCGCCACCGTTTTGAGGTGTCCAACGCTTTCCGGCCGGTCCTTGAGGAAAAGGGCCTTCTGGTCAGCGGACGGTTCAAGAACCAGCAAACCGGGGAAGAGCTTGTGGAGATGTGTGAACTGCCCTCGCATCCTTGGATGCTGGGTTGCCAGTTCCACCCGGAATTCCTTTCGAAGCCGCTCCAGCCGCATCCTCTTTTTGCGGCTTTTATCCAAGCCTCCAAAGAGCTGGGTAAGGGCGCACAGCGACCGCTTCCGGGCATTCAGCTTCCCACCACGCACTGAGGCATTTCTTGAAAAGCTTCGCGTGACCGGGATACGTAACGGGCATGATGAAGCTTGCTCCGATGACCCTGATTGCTGGTCCTTGTGTGATCGAAGACGAAGGTTTGATCCTGGAAGTGGCCCAAGAGCTGAAACGCCAGCTCGAAGGACTTCCGCTTCGCCTCTACTTCAAAGCGTCGTTCGATAAGGCCAATCGCACTTCGATCGAAGGTTACCGCGGGCCGGGAATGAAAGAGGGCTTGCGCCTCTTGGATCAACTCAAGGCCAAAACCGGGTTGCCGCTTTTGACGGATTTTCATTCGCCCGATCAAGCTGAACCGGTTGCTGAAGTGGTCGACTTCCTCCAGGTGCCGGCATTCTTGTGCCGTCAAACCGACATGATCTTGGCGGCCGGCCAAGCTTGTTTGAAGCATGGAGCGCGGCTGAATGTGAAAAAGGGTCAGTTTTTGGCCCCGTGGGATGCCAAGAACATCGTCGGCAAAGTCCGCGAAGTGGTCGAGATTCAGCGACGGGACGGCAAGCTGCGTTCTGAGCCGGATGCGGACTGGTTCTGCCTGACCGAGCGTGGAACGAGCTTCGGCTACAACACCCTGGTTGTGGACATGGTTTCCTTCCAGGCCATGAAGGCATTCGGCGCCCCGGTGATCTATGATGCCACTCACTCGATTCAGTCGCCTGGAGCGGGCGCAGGTGGAAAATCGACCGGCGGGAAGCGGGAGTACCTGGAGGTGCTTGCGCGGGCCGCGATGGCTGCTGGGGCGGATGGCCTGTTTATGGAGTGCCACCCTCGTCCGGCGCAGGCTAAGAGTGACGGACCCAATGCGTTCTATCTCGAACACGTGGGGACCTTTGTTCGGCAGCTGCTGAAGATTCGAGAAACGGTTGCCGAGATGCCCAAACTTTTGCCCGAGGCCAAAGCCTGATGCAGAATGAGAGGTATGCATCCCTCTCTTCCTTCGGTTTCGACCCAGCAGCACAAGCTTCTTGAAACGGCCGATATTCAAGCTCGGTTGAAGCAGATCAAGATCCTGATCCTGGATGTGGATGGGGTCATGACCGATGGTCGCGTCTTCTGGCTCGATGGACACGGATGGACCCGCTATTTCCATATCAAGGATGGCTACGGGCTGAAGGTACTCATGAAAGCCGGCATTCAGGTGGCTGTGATTTCCGGGGGTGATTCCCAGGACGTGCGGACCCGGATGGAGTTTCTCAAGGTTCCGTACGTATTTCTCGGTGATGAAAACAAGCTCGTGGCGCTCGAGAAAATTCGACAAGCCACCGGCTTCACTCACGAGCAGATGGCGTTCATGGGTGATGAGCTGTTCGATATTCCCGTGCTCGAAAAAGTGGGCTTCGCAGCGACCGTTCCTCATGCGGTCGATCCCGTCAAAGCCAAGGTGCATTACATCACCGAAGCTCAAGGGGGCTGGGGAGCCGTTCGCGAAGTGGCCGACGCCATTCGCGACGCCCAAGGGCTGACCGCTCCGGCGTGACGGGTCCTATCCGACTTTGATCAGGAATCGCGTGACGTGCGAGCGCTGGGGCATGGCGACACGGATGGGCTATCAATTAGATGGCTTTACGCGCCGAAGTTTTTTGGGTTTATTTACGACTTTTAATGTCGTATATTAGGTCAAGAAGGTTTGAACTGTTGCTTCTAGGGTCCGAGATGAATGCGCTGCGTAAAGTCGCGTTGAATTCGGACCTGAAATGTCGTAATTGAGGCGGGCTGTTGGTTTTACCATGATTAAACTCAATCGGACTTCGGAGTATGGCCTGATCGCCATGCGGCACATTCACCGCAAAGGGACGATCGAACCGGGTGGTGTGACGAGCGCCCGCGAGATCTCGGACACCTATGGGTTTCCTTTTGAGATCACCGCGAAGACGCTGCAGCGCCTGAAGGACCGTGGCCTCATTCATTCAGCCCAAGGCTCTCGAGGCGGGTACACCCTTCAGCGCCGCCTGGAGGAAGTGACTTTGGGCGAGTTCATCGACTTGATGGAAGGCCCTCAGTCCCTCGTTCAGTGCGCGGCCCCAGGGAATTCATCAGGTGGCGAGTCGACCGGCTGTGAGTACTCCAGTCGCTGCGAAATCCAGTCCCTGATGAGTGATCTGAATCGCCGTGTGAACAGCTTCCTCTCCGGAATTTTTCTTTCTGAGCTTTCCTCTTCCAGTACCTCGAATCCCGCAGTCGCTTTGACTGCAAGTGCAACTCGACAGGACATCGCATGAAAATCCCCGTTTATTTGGACTACCACGCCACGACCCCGGTCGATCCTCAGGTCCTCGAGACCATGCTGCCTTACTTCACGCAAGTATTCGGCAACGCGGCCTCTCGCAACCACGAGTACGGCTGGACTGCTGAAGCTGCAGTCGAAAAGGCGCGCGGACAAATCGCTGCTCTGATCGGCGCAACCGACAAAGAAATCATCTTCACTTCGGGTGCCACAGAATCGAACAACTTGGCCATCACCGGCGTAGCCGAGATGTACAAGGACAAGGGCAAGCACATCATCACTTCGGCCATCGAGCACAAAGCGGTCTTGGATACTTGCTTGGCGCTCGAGCAGAAGGGCTACGAGATCAGCTACGTTCCGGTCGATTCGACCGGTCGCGTGGACCTGGTAGAGCTTCGCAAGCTCATTCGCCCGGACACGATCCTTGTGTCCATCATGTTTGCCAATAACGAGATTGGTTCCATCAATCCCGTGGCCGAGATCGGGAAACTCTGTAAGGAGAAAGGCGTTCTTTTCCACACCGACGCCGTTCAAGCTGCAGGGAAGGCCGAGATCGACGTGCAGGCTCAAGGCATTGATCTGCTGTCTCTGACAGCCCACAAAATCTACGGTCCCAAGGGCGTAGGCGCGCTGTACGTGCGTCGAAAAGGCCCGCGTGTTCGTCTCAGTCCGATCGTCCACGGGGGCGGTCACGAGCGCGGAATGCGCTCGGGCACTTTGAACGTTCCGGGCATCGTGGGCTTCGGAAAAGCAGCCGAACTCGCGAAGAAGTACCTTCCTGAAGAAACTGCGCGCGTGAAGCGTCTGTGCGATCGCCTGTGGGCCGGAATTCAGGAACAGCTCGATGAAGTGTATCTGAACGGTCATCCTGAGTACCGCCTGCCCAACAACCTGAACGTCAGCTTCGCCTTCGTCGAAGGTGAGTCACTGATGATGGGGATGAAAGAGTTGGCAGTGTCGTCGGGCTCGGCTTGTACTTCGGCATCCCTTGAGCCTTCCTACGTCTTGAAGAGTATCGGCGTGGGCGAGGACTTGGCGCATACCTCGATTCGTTTTGGTCTGGGGCGTTTTACGACCGAAGAAGAGATTGATTTTGCTTTGAAGAAGGTCGTCGCGACCGTGCGTAAGCTTCGCGACCTTTCGCCCCTTTACGAAATGGTCAAAGAGGGGATCGATCTGAAGTCGATCGCCTGGACCGGACACCACTGATTCTTTTCCAAGGAGAAATTGCCATGGCCTATACCAATAAAGTCATCGATCACTACGAGAACCCACGGAACGTCGGCGCCTTGGATAAAAACAAGGAAAACGTCGGAACGGGCTTGGTTGGCGCACCCGAATGCGGTGACGTCATGAAGCTTCAAGTCGAGATCGACGAAGAAACGAACGTCATTAAAGACGCCAAGTTCAAAACTTTCGGCTGCGGATCGGCGATCGCGAGCTCTTCTTTGGCCACCGAGTGGATCAAAGGAAAGACCATCGATGAAGCCTTGGCCATCAAGAATACTCAGATCGTCGAAGAGCTTTCACTTCCCCCGATCAAGATCCATTGCTCGGTTCTCGCTGAAGACGCGATCAAAGCGGCTATCGGTGACTACCTGAAGAAGAAGGAAATCAAGAACGGTTCCACGGGAGGGGACAAAGCATGATCGTGATCAGCGACAATGCCGTGAAGGAAATCCGCCGGATTCAGGAAAGCGATCCTGCCAATTCGAGTGGCTATGTTCGAGTTCAAGTCGCCGGTGGCGGCTGCTCGGGAATGAGCTACAAGCTGGGCTTTGAAAACGAATCCCCGAAAGATTCGGACAAAGTTTTTGAGCGGGAAGGGGTTCGTGTCGTTGTCGATGCGAAGAGCTACCTGTTCTTGGCTGGCACCGAGCTCGATTACTCGGGCGGACTGAACGGCACGGGATTCACCTTCAGCAATCCGAACGCCAAGCGAACCTGTGGTTGCGGTTCCAGCTTCTCCGTCTGAGCGTTCATCCGCTCATCTGGTTTCGCCGGCCTTCTGTCAGGCTTGCGGCTCGCCCATTTCGGGAGAGCTCGCTCCGCATGCTTGCGCCCAATGCGGAGAGCCTCAGCCCGTCCAGGTCAGTGAAGGCGAAGATTTTTTTCAAGCGCTCGGGGTGGCTAGGTCCTTCCGCTTAGAAGGCCCTGCGCTCGAGAAGCGGTTTTACTTTCTTTCTCGGTCGCTCCATCCCGATCGCTTCGCTCAGCGTGGGCCCCAGGCCTTGAAGTGTTCGATCGAGCGAATGAGTCTTCTGAATCGTGCCTACCGTGCCCTGAAGGATCCGCTCCAAAGGCGTGAGCACTTGCTGGAGCTTGAGGGAATCTCGGGAAAGAAGACGCCTCAGGCGGTTCCCTTGGATTTGGCCGACGACTGGTTCGAGCTTCAGGACGTCGTCATGGAAAGCCCCGAGTCGGCCCCTCAGCGGCTTCAGGAATTTGTCGCCCGCTTGAGTCAATTGAAGTCCGAGCGAAAGATGCGCGTGGAGTCTTTGGAAATGCGCTGGGAAGAATCGCGGACGGGCACCCAGTCGCCTGACCGCGAGGCACTTCAGCTTTTGGCGCGAGAACTTGAGGCGGGTGCAACTCTAGCCTCGCTCGAGCGCGATGTGGCTCGCCTGACAAACCGTCTGGGCGTGACTTTAGGGAAATCAGAATGAGTTCATCCGGAAAATCCCCCATCATTGGAATTGATCTGGGCACCACGCACAGCTTGGTTGCGGTCGTGCAAGACGGTGTGCCTGTGATTTTGAAGTCGCGCGAAGGAAAGACGCTTCTTCCTTCCGTTGTTCACTTCGAAAACGGCCAGGCCGTGATGGGCTATTTGGCCAAGCGCCGAAAGATCACCGATGCTTCCAATACTGTTTTTTCGCCCAAGCGGCTTTTGGGCCGTGGTTTCGAAGACCTCAAAGAATTGGCTTCGCGACTTCCTTATCCGGTCGAACCAGGTGAAGGCGTAGCAAAGATTCGAATCGGCGGCGTGACCACGACGGCGCTCGAAGTCTCTGCAATGATTTTGGCCGAGCTCAAGCGATCCGCCGAAGCCTCCTTGGGTTGCTCGGTTCAACAAGCAGTCATTACGGTCCCTGCTTACTTCAACGATGCTCAGCGCCAAGCCACTCGCACCGCCGGGCGTTTGGCAGGACTCCAGGTGCTTCGAATCCTCAACGAGCCGACTGCTGCGGCCTTAGCCTACGGACTCGATCGCAAGCGCGAAGGGACGATCGCGGTCTACGACTTGGGCGGCGGCACGTTTGATGTGTCGATCCTGAAGCTAGAGGACGGAATTTTTGAAGTTTTGTCCACGAGCGGAAATACGGCTCTCGGTGGCGACGATTTGGACCGGGCCCTGGCCGAGCGATTCGCAAAAGAGATCCAAGACCAAACCGGCGTGAATGCTTTGGCGGGTCAGGGCGGCGATCTGCAGTTCTGGGCGCAGCTTTTAGAGCGCGCCGAAGAAGCGAAGATTGCGCTCTCATCGCAGGAGCTCGCAGGAGTCACGATTGAGGTTCCAGGTCACGGTGAACCTTGGCGGCGAAAGGTCAGTCGTCAGGAGTTCAATGATTTGGCGCGGCCACTGCTAGCGCCGACTGCAGAAGCGTGTCTTCAAGCGCTTCAAGATGCTGGCCTCAGTCCCGACGAACTCACAGACGTGGTGCTAGTAGGCGGGCCGACCCGGCTCGCGGTCGTTCGTGAGACGGCGCGCTCCATCTTCGGGCGAGAGCCCAACGCTTCGGTCCATCCGGACGAGGTGGTGGCTCTCGGTGCGGCCATTCAAGCTGATATTCTGGCAGGCAATAACCAGGATCTTCTGCTCTTGGATGTGGTGCCTTTGACCTTGGGGATTGAGACTTATGGCGGCTTGATGTCGCCCCTCATTGCCCGCAATACTCGCGTTCCCACCGTAGCGCAGGAAACGTTCACCACTTATGTGGACAATCAAACTGCCGTCGATATCCATGTGCTCCAAGGCGAGCGACAGAAAGTGGAAGAGAACCGCAGTCTCGCCCGCTTTAAGCTTCGGGGCATTACTCCGCTGCCGGCCGGCTTGCCTCGGGTTCAGGTGCAATTTCTGATCGATGCCGATGGCATTCTTCAGGTTTCAGCGCGCGATCTTCGCGACGGAACCGAGCAAAGCATCGAGGTTCGCCCCAGCTTCGGCCTCAGCGACGCTGAAGTCGAACGCTTGCTGAGCGACGGGCTAGCGAACTCAAAAGAAGATGAAAACTTCCGGGCCCTGGTAGAAGCGCGAGCCGATGCTGAGCCGATTCTGCGAGCCTGTGAACGTTCGCTCGACTCTGCCCGGCGCTTATTGAGCGATTCGGATCTCCAAAGTCTGGAGACGCGCATCGCAGCCTTGCGTGCTGCCATGAATGGCACGACGGCAGATCCGATCCGCCAAGAGGTTTTTTTGTTGGATCAGGCCAGTCGTAAATTGGCTGACCTTCTCGTTCGCGACGCGGTCAGTACGGATCGTTGAGCTAGCTTTATTTCGCCCCACTCGGAGTCCTTATGCCCCAGGTCACTTTTCTTCCCATGAATCAGGTTTGCGAAGCTCAGCCAGGCGAAAGCATTCTGGATGTCGCCATCCGAAACGACGTTCCTTTGCAGCACGCTTGCGGTGGCTTCTGTGCCTGCACGACCTGCCATGTGATCGTGCGCGCGGGTGCGGATCATTTGGCTCCGATCGAAGAGGCCGAGGAAGATCGCTTAGATGCTGCTGAGGGAGTGGGACCCCAGTCGCGTCTGGGTTGCCAAGCCCAAGTCCGGGGCGATGTGACCGTTGAGATCGTGAACATCGACGGTTGATTCCGATTACTCGATTCCGGCGTCAGCCTGCTGACGCTGTGATGCTCTGCGCCCGTTGACCCTCCCGCCTCCCGCGAGCATTCTTAAGGAATGCATCTTTCTCGTCGAATCTTGCTGAGTTGGGCTTCATGGGTCGCACTGATGGGAGTCATTGTTCCTGGCCAGTCCGCATTCTCGGCAGACTCACCCGAAGTTCACATTCATTCACTGGACCCGTCTGTTGATCTCAGTGAACTTGCTGGTCCCGGAATTCGTCTGCATCCGGCGCCTCAGGCGTCTCCGCGTCGCGGGAAGCCGCAAAGTAAATCTGAACTTCCTGGGTTAGCCGAGCGCGACGCCGTGCTGTCGCAGAGTGGCCTCGCCACAGCGCTGAAAGGTTGGGACGAGCTCGCCCGCGATCAGCTCTTTCTTCGTGCGCGCGAACTTGATTTAGGCCGACTCAAAGGGATTTATCCCGAGCTTCCCGTAGTTGCGCTCGAGAAATTATGGACCGCCCTGAGAGGAAAGCAGTGATGCGCTCGGCATGGAAGCTGGTCATCGCGGCATCGATTCTTTTTGCACCTGCTGCCTATGCGCAGGAAAAAAGCGCCATTCTCTTTCTTAACTTCAATGACGCCAAGAACGAGATCAAGCAGGTGCGTGCAGCTGCCGAGGCTCGAGGAGAAGACGTGGTCGTGATTCCCGAGGAGGGGAGCGATCCGAAGAAGAGCGCTTACCTGAACACGAAGTTTTTGACCCGGGAGTTAAAGAAGCTCCAGAACTCGGGTGTGAATGTTTCTTCCGTCATCTTTTCCGGGCACTCTGCTGGACCTCAGGGGTTCTTTGGTACCCAGGGAGAAATGACCCGCGAGGAACTTGATGTGGCGTTTCAGTTCGCACCAAAGATCCAAAACAGTGTCCGCGCTGTTCACCTGTTTGGCTGTTACGCCGCTGCGAAGAGCGGAGTGAAGCTTTGGGGTGCGCTGTTTCCCAAGGCCAAGTTGATCTCTGGATTTCATGGCTCGGCACCAGGAAGTCGCTCGGGCGAAGGTTATTATTCCTTCATTCAGGATCTTCTGAAAAAAGAGGGAGAGTTCCTAAAAAAACTCGATACTGCAGAGCTAAACCAGAAGTTTCGCGAGCTCAATTTCGCGCTCAAAATGAATACGGCTCTTTGTTCGGGGGGACGTTATTACGTCGACTCCAAAGGCGTCGTCGATCTTCGAAAGCACGCGGTCAATTGCCCGGAGGCCGATATCCAGAAGCTGAAGGAGGGCCGGCTTTCCGTTTTTCTGAAGTACCACCTTTGTTCAGATACGCCTGATGTTCCGAAGAGCACTCAAGTCTCGGACCTTCGGACCTATTACTCATTGGGAAGAAAGTACGAGCACTGTGTCGAGGAATTTCGAGACTGGCAGATTCCATCTCCGGACCGGGTTCTTCGGCTGATTTTTTTCAGAAACGTTTTGGCTAACTTTCAGCAGTTTTATTCCGACGATTTGGGTCTCGTCCCAGATTCGATCCAGTCGCTTCAAAAGGCTTTTCCAAAACTCGATCGATTCGTAATGCCAGAAGACCTCACTCGGCTGAATCGCAAGCAGGTCCGTGATGTCAGCGATCGGCTGCAACTCTTTTTGATCGACGCAGTCGAGAAGGTGAGCGAGTTGAAATCAGGGTCGAAGAAAAAGGCTTTGATGAAGGACATCCAGAAACTCGGCAAGATGCGTTTCCTCTTTCAGAACCTCCTCGTGAACACCTCGCCAGCTTGTGTACCCTTGAACTGGATCGAGCCGGAGTCGGCTCGCGGGGAGCTCTCCAAGCCGTCCCAGGGCTCAGGGTGTGATTCGGGTGAGGTCGTATGAGCGGTTGTTTCGATCGAAGAGGCTCTCGGTCCTTTTTGGTTATGATCGTTTTGGCCTTGGGCGTTCTCTCGGAAAATTCCCGGGCTGAGTCGACTTCCGCGGAGTCGTTTGTCTATCGCCTGACCGGCGAGCCCGAGACCTTGGATTGGAACAAGGCCAGCGGCAACGTGGAAACCAACCTGATCACGAATCTGATGGAGGGGTTGGTTGGATTTGATTCCAAGATGAGGATCATTCCGAAGCTCGCTCGTTCGTGGGAAATCAGCCCTGACGGCAAGGTTTACACGTTTCACCTGCGTCCGGGGGTTCAGTGGAGTGATGGAGTTCCCCTTCGTGCCCAAGATTTTGTGTTTAGCTGGCAAAGGCTGCTGAGTCCTTTGACGGGTGCGCCCTATGCTTACCTGCTTCAAGACATTCAAGGTGCGGAGGCCTTCCGGCAGGGAAAAAATCCTGACTTTGCATCCGTCGGAGTGCGAGCTCTGAATGACAGTACTCTTCAAGTGCAGCTTGAGCGACCGGTGGCGCATTGGCTCAACATCCCGACTTTCTGGGTCACGTTTCCGATGCGTCAGGACGTGGTCGAGAAGGCGGGCAATAGCTGGGCGCGGCCGGGTCAAATCGTCACGCTCGGACCTTACAGTTGGATCTCGCACGACATTCAGTCCAAACTCGTTTTTCGTGCGAACCCTCGCTACTGGGGCCAGAGAGGAAACGTCCAGGAAGTGGTCGCGCGAATCATTCGCGACGACGCTGAAGCTCTGCGACTCTATGAGGCGGGAAAGCTCGATTTCTTGGCGGGGCTGACTTCAGTCGATTCGGAGCGCCTTCGCAAGCGGCGGGATTTTCGATCCTTCCCCGCTTTGAAGACAGGTTACTTGGGCTTTACCGTCATAAAATACCCAGTGAGCGACGTTCATTTTCGTCGGGGCCTGGCGCAGGCCATCGATCGTAGCGGCATTCGCAAGATTCTGGCAGCAGGACACCTTCCGGCCCACTCCTTCATTCCTCCGGGGGTCTCAGGCTTTGACCCGAGGGTTGCCCTGCCGTTTGATCTGGTAGCAGCTCGAAAAGAGATCCGCCTCGCAGGTCTCGATCCCGCTGCGCCGCTTCAGCTGGAGCTTCTGGTCTTGGGTTGGGAACAGCAGCTTCTGGTTGGGCAATTCGTGCAAAATGAATGGAAGCGCAATCTGGGGCTCGATGTTTCGCTCAAGGTTTTGGACCGAAAAGACTTCCGAGCCCAAATGGAGATGGGGAATCAGTCCCTCTTTATGGGGATGTGGGCTGCCGATTATCCGGATCCAGAAAACTTTTTCTCCGTCTTTCTGAAGGATTCCGGAAACAACCGAGCACGTTGGAGTCAGGCGCGTTACGATCAGATCGTTCGTGCGGCGCGGAGCTCGAAAAGTCCGGCCTTCCGAAAACGAGTTTATCAAAAGGCACATGAGTTGCTTCTGCGAGACGAAGTGGTGTTGGTGCCGCTTTATCATGAGGCCAATCTCGGACTGGTGAAGAGTCGAGTTCGAGGCCTGCGGGTCAGTCCACTGAGTGTCTTAGAAATTCGGGAGATTCAACTTGTCGGACCTTGATGCTTCGTTATCCCGCTTCAGCCGCCAAATTGGCCAAGAGTCCTCTCTCCATCGCGCCCGGCTCGATCGGGCAGCGATCGAGGCGTTTGGAAAATCGATCTCGTGGGAGATTCCAGATGAAGTTCCGCCCAGCTTTCTCACGCGTTTTCGCCAAGGAGAGTTTGAGCTTCTGTCGCGTCTGGGTGTCGAGCTCCGCCAGGTTTTACATGCCGAGCAAGAATACCGATGGCTTGTTCCACTGATGGCCGATTCTCAGCTCGACTACCGTGCCCGCTTGGCCGACGTGCTGAGTAAGGGCGGAAAAGGTGGGCGGCTGACCTTCCTGAAGTTTGATTCCGAGTACCTGGACCCGGTTACAACTCGCGCTCTGGCGCAGAGTCGAACGGTGATGGTGATTCGGGAATCGGCGGATGGGTCGCCGCATTCCCAAAGTCAGGGAGAACCTCAATGAGTCCGACTCAGGTAGATCAGGCCCAAGCCGGATTTCCGGATCGCGTTTTGCCACCGGTAGAAGCAGCGACTCTGCGTGCTTATGCCGAAGCTTCAGGGGATCCGAACCCCATTCATTTGGATGAAGCTGTTGCCAAAGAAATGGGCCTTCCTGGGATCATCGCTCACGGGATGTGGGTAGCGTCTGTCTTAACGAGTCATGTGCAGCGCTCTTTTGGCGCAGGCATTCAACTGTCCCGGATGAACTACCGTTTCAAAGGGATGGTGGTCTTGGGCGAAGCTTTGACCCTGACCCTTCGCTGGCGGCCGGATCGGGATTCGTCCGAGGGGCGCGCATTCGAAGCTCAAGCGAAAAAGCCTGACGGAAGCGTCGCCTGTATCGCTCAAGGCGAGCTTTACCGAGCGCTTTGACGCCAGTGCGGCCCTTAAACGGGAAACTCGACCCAGCCTGAGGCCACAGGAAACCCTGCAGGGGGCTTTCTGCATCGCCCCGTCGACGCAAGCAGCGCGGTAAACGCGCATAAAAAAGCATCGAAAGCGGCGAGACTCGTCGAGAGTTTTCTTAAATCGCGATCGTAAATAAAGACTTCGTGTTCCTCGGTCAAAGCCGCAAGGATTTGCATCCTGGCCTGCGAGCCAGTCTCGAGGTGTCGATAGGAAGAGATGGTTCTTTTGCTGAGCTGAAGCGATTCCGAAAGCACCGAAGTGGTGAGCTTGGGTGAGGTCTCGAGAAAGCGAAACCCTGGGAGGCAGCGCTGAAGGAAGTTCATTCGAGCAGTCAGCGGAGCCTTCGTTCCTCCGAGTGCTTCGTCCACATCAAAGCGGGCTGCCTCAGGAAGGTGAGCCACAATCTCGTGGCGGAGCCAGAGCTCGACCGGTCGCTGCGTGTAAGGAGTGATCTGCCGCAGACGAGCGGGCTTCTTCCCTGTGCCTCGACCGACTTTCCGCGCATAAGTCCGCATCCACCGAGTGGCCGGATGACTGCACTTTCCGGGCGCTCGGCACGTTCTCGAGCTGCAAGAAAGACAAGGCGGCAGGGTCAGCGGAACATTCACTCCGAGCCAAGTTTCCCCGCCCCGTGGGAGCGGAGCCCGAAGTTCATTGAGGAGCTCAATCAGTGCTTCATCAGGAGATTGCTCTTCGCTTCCTGCGAGACGATCGTAGACGTCGAGAAGAAAGATTTTTCCTTCCCTGGGATAATACTCGATGGCCGCTAGCGCGGTTCGCTCGCTTTTCGCCCCGGAAAGCTCCAGGCCGAGAAAGCGGCGGGCATCACGCACGGGCCACCTTGATCTCCAAGCCCCGAGCGACTGCGCGGAAAGGCAGCTGGCGAACGCCGGATGCAGTGATCTTTTTCGTGATCCGTGCTTTCAGCTCAGGGTCACCGGAGGGAACGAAGACAAAGAAGCATCCGCCGCCGCCTGCGCCGCAAACTTTCCCAGCAGGAGCGCCTTCCTTGCGAGCGATCTCAAAGGCTGCATCCATTTCCGGCGTCGAGATCCCTTGAGCCAGTCCCCGTCGGACTTCCCATTCTTGAGTGATGGCGCGACCTGCAGCTTCCCAGTCGCGGGCCACCAGAGCGGCTTCGAGAGCCACCGTGGCATCTGTGATTTTCTGGAACTGATTTCGCACGTCACCTTGTTTGTCGATGAACGCTTTGAACAGAGCCCAGTTGTTGATTCCCGAGTTGCGGCTTTGTCCCGAATAGAACAGGAGTAAGCGGTGCTCCAGTCCGGCCAAAATGCCGCCGGGCAACCAGGCTCGATCGTGTTTTCCGGGGTTCCAGCGAAGGGCTTGCAAGCCTCCGAACATGGCGCCGTAATAATCCTGTAGGCCGGCGGGCACTTGAATCACCGTGGTTTCGATATCGCGAACGATGTCGATGAAAGCTTCGCCTTCGGTGCGTGGATCGATGACGGCTTTGCCTTCAGCCGTGCTTCGTGACCAAGAGGCCAAGGCGCCGACCATAGCGACAGAGAGGGCCGACGAGCCACCTAGACCTGCGCCGGCAGGGCTTCGGGCTTTGGTGACCATTCGGAAAGAAACTCGAGGATCATGGAATCCCGAAGCGATGCGCTTCTGCGTGAATTCTCGTAGAAGCTTCCAGTGAAGGATCAAAGAGGGCGGGGGATTGAATTGACCCAGCGAATCCCAGGTCATCCTTTCCTCGACACCTTGGTCTTCGCTCTTCAAAACCACTTCACCCGATTGGTCGGAAGTTTCCGAAGGGGCTTCGAACTCTTCGATGCGGGCTTCCGCGAAAAGATCGATCCCGAGGTTCAGGGTGAGCGGGCTTTTCAGGAAAAGGTACAGAGGCCAGATGTCCAGCGTCCCGCCGGCCAGATCGATGCGGGTCGGGGCACGCGATTCAATGCGTCTCATCTCAGTGGTCATGTTCGAAGGTCCCCACGTAAGGCAGGCCTCTCAGCTTGCCGGCGTAATCAATTCCGTAGCCCACCACATACTCCGAACCCACTCGAAATCCGACGTAGTGGGGCTCGATCCCGTTTCGCTGGGCCTCGGGCTTGACCAGTAAACCCACCGTCTTAAACGAGGCAGGGCCGCGGGCCAGGAAGGACTTCGTCAGGTAGTCCAAGGTCAAACCTGAATCCACGATGTCCTCGACCAGGATGACGTGTTTACCGGCGATCGGCTCAGCCAGATCGAGAGTGATCTTCACTTCGCCTGAACTTTCCGTGCGGTTTCCGTAAGCCTGGAGGCCTAAAAACTCGCAGTGGATGGGCATGTGCAGGTGGCGAATCAGATCCGAGAAAAACGGAAAGCTCCCCTTGAGAACGCAGATGACGGTGATTTCTTGGTCACCGAAGTCGCGAGTGATTTCGTGAGCGAGTTCTTTCACCCGCTTTTCCAGCTTTTCCTGCGGGATTAAGACCCGGGGCTTTTTACCTTCGACCGATTTGGAGTCACGCGTGGGCATGGATCGTTTCCTCCCGTTCCATCAGGTTGGGTTCGTGGCAAAAGCGACAGCGCGCTTCGTACATTTCCTTCGCACCGACTTGGACGCGCGCTGCGGAATCGCCTTGCAGGCGCTGGCTTCGGGAAGCCGAAGCGCCGCAAACGACGCAGATGGCTTGGAGCTTGGTCACGCTCTCGGCCACTGCCAGAAGGCTGGGAATCGGACCAAAGGGGATGCCTCGGAAGTCCATGTCCAGGCCTGCGCAGATGACTCGCACTCCGCGATAGGCCAAAGTTTGTGCGACTTCGATCACGCCTTCATCGAAAAACTGCACTTCGTCGATGCCGACGACCCGGGTATTGGGCTCTACGCGCTCCAGGATTTCTCGAGATCCACTGACCGGTTGGGCCAAGATCCGATTGGAGTTGTGACTCTGCACGTGGTCGGCGCTGTAACGGTTGTCGATAGCGGGTTTGAAGACCTGAATTTTTTGCTTACCGTATTGGGCCAATTTCAAACGGCGCATCAGCTCTTCGGTCTTGCCGCTAAACATGCTTCCGCACACGACTTCGATCGATCCTGGCATTCGTGGGAACATGTGTTGGACTTATCAGAGCGTTCGAATTTTGGGTATGGTTCTGAGGGGTTGGGCTGCGCTGCGTCGAGCTTTAGGGGCTTGTGAAACTGCACCCGGGGCGGGGAGCGCATCCCATCATTTGCCGAAGGCCTGGGTGGGCGCCGTAGATCCCCTGAATTCGGCTCCGAGCCGAGGGGTAAGAACCCGTCAGAGTTTCTAAGAAGGGCACTTCCCGGTCGCAGAGGTCCAGAACCGAGTTACGAATCGCCACGCGCAGGCCAGCCCCGTCCAATTCCGGGCGGGAGGCCCGGAGCGCCTCATAGACGGCTTGGGAGGCCAGCCAATCCGAGAAAGCTTCGGCCAGCTGGTCATGCTCCTGGCATTCCGCCCGAGCTCGGTGGAGCTTCACAGCCCCCGATCGAATCAAGCAGGCATTCAGCCGGTCGTAGGCCGGGAAGGATCGGTTTGCGGCTCGAAGCTCGCAAGGGTCGATCGAATGGCCCAGCTCGTGCGCAAAGGTTGCAACCCAGTTGAACCAGGAATTGACCGAAAGCAAGTAGCCGCCGCCCATTCGAATCCTGCGCAATCCATCCGGCCGTTTTTCAAAGTACACCTGGGATTCCGTCAGTAGGCCTGGATCTTCGCGATAGGGGTTCTCGGGGGTAGGGAGGTCGAGTTGGACCGAGTGAATGGAGGCGGTGAGGAATCGCCGTTCGTCGGAGCTCAGATCCGTGAGCGGTTGTTTCTCGAGAAAACGCTCCAGCGTTTGGCGAGTCCATCGGAATGCCGTTTGGAGTCGGGCGATTCGTTCTGCCGTATAAACAGCGCGAACCAGCTCTCCAGTTTGCTGCTCTTCACTCCAATCGGGATGATCTTCTCGAATACCCTCGAGAAGGGACTCGGCTTCCGCTTCCCCGTCCGCGTCCCGACCTACTTCCCCGGTCAAGTCTCGGCGAACCGTTTCGTCATCGCAAACCCACGAATGAAAGTCGGCACAGGCCTGAGGAGCATCCACCGAAGGCTGCGGTGCCGGGCCTAACCAGTGGCCAGCCTCCAAAGCAAGCCATGCCAAGATCAGTCCTGGCAGGCCGGTGGTCCGGATGAGTTTGCGAAACAGCCGCCTGAGCGCGCTCAAAATAACAGGCTCACCGTTTTCAGGAACAGCACGCCCATGACGAGGAAGCCGGAAAGAAGAACTCCCAAAAATAGCAGTTTTGGGAAAAGTGCGATGACGAGGGCTCGCAGATTGCTGATTCGATACACTTCGCGAGCACCAATCACTGTGACGATCAGAATGCAGATTCGGGAGACGGGCGTGCCCACGACGGGAATAGCTGCCAGAATCGCGGGTGCCATCCCGAACGAGACCACGCGCAGTGCGGTCGGATAATCGATGGTCTCAGGCGAACCCGACTTGCCCGGCGTGACTAGCCAGCGGGCGCCCAGATAAACCAGCGCCGAATTGAACAGCAGTGAGACGACGCCGACCAAAGGGGCAACCAAAACGGCGCTGGTGCTCCAAAACCAGTTCATCAAACGATCTCGCGCCTCCAGGATCAGCTCAGTCTGTCCGGGATGATCGACCTCGGCCACTTCGCCGGCGATACGAAAAATATCGTCCATTCCTCCGATCAAGTAGCGGCCCAAAGCGCCTTGCCAGAGGAACTCCACGACCGATCCGAGCCAAATCCCCACTAAGGCAAATGCCAAAGGCCCAACGACGCTCGATCCTCGAGGCATCGCCCGGAAGAAAAGGGTGGGGCGAGTCAGGATGTTCCAGACGTCGTGAAAATAACGATGAATCCAGTCCGATGCCGTTGGATCGGGTTGAATGGAGATCGTGTCAGGAGTTTCCGCTTTGCTGGGGCTTTGAGGGATTTCCATCCGGAGCCTTTCCCGAAGTTTGGGCCGGCGCTTGGAAGGCGTCGCGGCGTTGAGGGAGCATATCCCAGATGGAAGGATCTACCACGAAGACCTCGGAACGCTTGGAGTCGAGATCGCGCGCGTAGAGTTGTTCGCCTTTTTTCCAAAAGCGGAGGCGCTTTTTGGAGATGTCCTGCGCGTCGGCTAGGCGCACTAGAACGCCGCTTTCTTCGCCCGAAGGGACCTTCGCGCCGGTGAGAAATTCCCGGATCCGATTTCCGGAAAGGCGGTCCAGCAGCTGCTGCGTCTTTTCTTGACTCAGGTCTGTCCCGCTCAGGATCAGGGGATCCTTGCCGAGAGCTTTGCTTTCAAAGATCAGCTTTTTCACGGCAAAGCGTTCCATCGAGGTCAGCAGCTTGGAGAGTCGAAGCTCGGCCAGGGATGGGTTCAAGCGATCGGAGGTCGAGCCTTCGACTTCGAAAACCGGGTCGGCTTGCGAAGAGAGTACGTAGGACTGACGCTTTTCGCCTTTCCCTTTTTCTTGGAACCGAAGCTCGGTCTCCTTGCCGGCCGTGTCCTTCAGGATCAAGGTCAGCGCGGTTTTGGTGCCTTTCAGGAAGGGCCCTGCAGCAGGCGATGTGCGACTATCGGCGGCAAACCGAGTGGCTTGAAGCGCTGTGGCGCTAGCGACAATGCCGTCCAAGTTCTCGGGGTCGCCCGGAAGGGTTTCAGTCGTACCACCGCGGGTGAGTGTGAGATCCCATTGACCGGGCTGTTTCTTGGAAGCCACCACAGTCTGCTTCTCGCTGACGATTCGAATTTCCGACACGTCGCTGTTCTTCAGGGTGGTGATCCGTTTGTTGCGCCACCAGGTCAGGTCGTGCGTGAATTGGGCACGGACCGAAATCGGTACAAGCAGCGCTTGGGTTTCCTGGCCTTCGATCAGGCCGAATACGGAATTCCCCAGCGGATGAGGCTCGCCCACCCAAAGTTGTCGAGAGGGGCCGTTGACAGGCTCAACGGTGATTGAATTTCTTCGTCCTGCGTCACGCTCTTCTTTGGACAGACCGTAATCCTGCAGGAGCGCTTTTTGTTTCTCCGGCTTGTCCTCGGCCAGGGAGATGGTTTCCGTTCGATTCAGGTTCGCCACGGCAGAAAGCAGCGCGTTCACGTTCGAGTCGTCCGCGCTGAATTTTCCTGGTGAGGTCAGCGCCCAGCGAGATTGATCACCGGGCTTACAGAATCCGGCCGAGACGTCCAAGCATTGAAAGCTTTGGATGGTCTTTCCAATCTGAAGTTTAAGCGCTGCGACAGCTTGGCTTTTTAACTCGAAAACTTTCCCTTGCTCGGCTTCTTGGTCCTCTTGAGCCGGGCGGTGTTTGTACTCGAGCCAGATCGCGAAACTGCTCACGGCAACCAAGCTCGTCGCGAGCAGAAGGGGTTTCTTCCAGTTCGGGGACGTCAAGGCCGGTGCTTCACTCATGATGGAGACTCCTTGCTTACAGTCGACGACGGCGGACCCACACTCCCACGCCTGCGAGAGCAGCTAGAGCAGGAGTCAGCACCACCGAAATCCAGAAAACCAGGCTGTTCTGTTTGGCGGTGAGCTCGATCTTACCGGGGCCTTCGTCCTTGGCGCGAATCGAGATCAAGTTTTCATCTTCGAGCACCCAGCTGGCTGCGTTCAGGATGAAATCGAGATTTCCTCCGAAGCGGCTGAACTGATTCGTGGCAAAGCCCGAGCTTCCGAAAACGACCAGTCGCGTGTTGCGCGGGGCTTTGGAGTCCTTCAATTTGCCTTCGACCGCAACCGCCGTACTCAGCGGGCCTTGCTTATCTGTGCCTGCGTCTTGGCGAACTTGACCGCTCGCGATTTGAGCAGGACTTGTCTCGCCCCAGCTTTGCGGGGTGGTTTGAGCGAGCCACTGCACGTTCATCCCGGCCGGAGCGCCAGAAATAATCTCAAGTGGTCGGGCAATCGGGAAAGTGCAATTCTGTTGGAAGTCGCGCGTGATGGGGTTGTCTTTCGAGTAGCTCACCAAGAGCGGCGCGACGGCATCGCCCCCAAAACGCTGGGAGACTGGGTCGACGATCAGGGCTTGGACGGGGCGAATTTGCCACTCGTTCAGCACTGCAAGGAGTTCCGGCGCGGGTTCTTGGCCTTTCAAGTCGGCATCCAGAGCCACGACGGCACGCCCGCCGTTTGCCAGGAAATCGCGGATGAGTTTCACTTCATTGGCGAAGAACGCTTTGGTCGGTCCAATGATGGCGATTGCGTCGCAAGTCTCGGGCAGCTTTCCTTCCGTCACCAGGTTGATTTCCCGGGTTTCGTAAGACTGATCCTCGAGCGCTTTTTTCACCGCTTCCAGGCCGTCCGCTTGGTTTCCGGCAAGCGACTTCTCGCCGTGACCTGTCAGTGCGCAGAGTGTTTGCTTCTTCGAGCGAGTCAACTTGATCAGAGCGTTCGTGACTTTCTCCTCGGTGGGTTCTTCCACTTTGGTTTCACGATCCCCGATCACGAGTTGAAGAGTTCCGTACTTCTTGATTCCCGCAAGTTTCGTTCGCGCCACTTCCTTATCGGGATCGACCACTTCTGATCGAAACTTCGGCGAGAGGTTCTCATAGTTTTCGAGCAGCATTCTGAGCTGTTCGCGTTGCTGAGTCTTTGCGAAATGGATGGCTTTGACCGGGTCCTTGAGGCTCAAAATCACCTTCCGGGTTTGATCCGAAAGGGAATGAGCTTGGTTTCTCGTCAGGTCCCATTTTCCGGGGTAGCGCGAGGCCAAGAAATTCACCACGGCCACCAAGGAAAGAACCAAGACGGTGATCAAGGCGCTGTGAAGTCCGTAGGCCGCGGTACGAGACCGCAACGCCATCCAGTTCTTCTGAAGCAGGTACCCGAGCCAAAGGGCGAGTCCCGAGGCGAGAGCCACGGTCAGCCAGGTCATTTCAGGAAGGATGGAGCGCGCCATGAGCAGCGCAACGGCCAGAACGAAAGTGATCAGAGCGTGAAGGGCGGTCATCGTGCTTACCTCCAACGATAGGAATCCAACACCCGGTGAGTGAGGAAGAGCCCCGTTCCAATGAAAGAAAGGAAGAACAGGGCGTCATGGCTAGCCAAAACTCCTTGTCCGAAGTTCTGATAATGACTGATCAAGGACAGATAATTCAGGACGTCCGAGGCCACGGGACCTGCCGATTGAGCGGCCCAGTTGATCAACCAGAAAAACAGTCCGCCAGCGAAGGTCAGCGCACCCGCGACGATCTGATTCTCGGTGGTTGCCGAAAAAAGTAGACCGATGGCTAGATAGCACCCGCTGAGCAGAAGCGTTCCGAGGTAGCTGGTGAAGATCGGGCCCGCTTCCGGATTGCCTGCCCAGAAAAGAATCACGGGATAAATCAGGGTGCAGGCCAAGAGCGTGAGGTTCAGAAGGAATGCCGAGAGAAATTTTCCGACAATGATCTCGGTCAGCGTCAGCGGTGAGGTCATGAGAAGGGCCAACGTCTGGTTCTTCCGCTCCTCGGCCAGCAGGCGCATGGTGATGAACGGAGTCATGAACAGCAGAATGACGTTCATGTTTCCGTAGAGCGGCCGAATCAGGCCATCGGTGAGCGTGGGTTGTTTTCCCATTCCCATCTGCTGGTACTGCATCGACTGAAGGTTGAAGTAATTCAGGTTAAAAAAGAACATCCAACCCATGATCAGTAGGAATCCAGCGATCACGATGTAGGCGATGGGCGAAGCGAAATAGGCCCGGTAGTCGCGTCGGGCAACGGTCCAAACGTTTTTCATTTGGCTTCCTCCGTGGTGAGCTGAACGAACACATCTTCCAGGCTCAATTTTTCTGCAGCGAATTCCAGAACGCCCATCCGAGCTTGAACTGCCGTCTCGACGATGCGGTCGCGGACTTCACCCGCTTCGGGCGCCACTTCGAGAAGGATTTTGGAGCCCTCAGTGCTCACAGAAGTCACGCCTGGAAGCGACTTCAGTGCTGCGATGGCGCTGGGTTCCGTTTGCCGCACTTGGAGCGTGAAGACTTGCCCCCGCTTCAGGCGGTTACTGAGTTGTTCAAAAGTGTCTTGCGCAACGATGCGGCCTTTGTTGATCACGATCACGCGCTGACAAGTCGCTGCCACTTCGGGAAGGATGTGCGTACTGAGGATGACGGTGTGTTCCCCGGCTAGGCCTTTGATGAGCTCCCGAATCTCGATGATTTGCTTGGGGTCGAGACCCACGGTGGGTTCGTCGAGAATCAGAACGGCAGGATTGTGGACCAGAGTTTGCGCAAGACCGACGCGCTGCTTGTAGCCTTTGGAAAGGTTACCGATCAGTCGGCCGGCCACGTGCCCCAGAGACGTCTTGTCGATGGCGAGTCCCACCGAAGCGCGTCGTTTTGCAGACGGGACTTGATGGAGGCGTGCGGCGTGATCCAGGTAATCCAGCACCGTCATCTCGTTGTAGACGGGGGGAGTTTCCGGCAAATAGCCGACGTTTCGCTTCACTTCGATGGTTTGATCAAAGACGTCAAAGCCCGCGACGGTGACCTTGCCGAGGGTTGCCGGCATGAAGCCTGTCAGGATCTTCATCGTCGTACTTTTTCCTGCGCCGTTGGGCCCCAGGAATCCGACGACTTCGCCTTTCTTCACTTCAAAGCTCAAGTCATTCACGGCCGTTCTCAGGCCGTACATCTTGGTCAGGTGGGAAACGGTGATCATCGTTATGCCTCTTACGAGGCCGCATTCTAGGAGGCTGGCGCGAATTTTCAACCCCCATCCGAGGAAAGCGCTAAGGGGAGGGAGAATTCGTACTAACGCATCGCGTTAGTTTCTTGGCTTATTTGCCGAATTTTTCGAACTGGTCGATTAAGGGCTCGAGTCGCTTGACGACCGCCTCGACGGTGCTCTTCATCGAACCGTTGACTTGAAGACCTGCCGCGAATTCATGGCCGCCACCACCTAGGTCTGCAGCCAGGCGATTCACGACGATTCTTCCCTTACTCTTCAGCGAAACACGAATCTGGCCTTCGTCTTCCTCGCGGAACAAGCACACGACTTCCGCATCTTTGAGAAGCAGAAGCAGATTGAGGAACGACAAAGTATCGTCCGCAGAGGCGAGGTATTTCTTACGCGTGTCGAGCGCCATCTCGAGCCACGCTACTTTTCCGTTCATCGTCACTTTGACGTTTTGCAGGACGTGCCCCAGCAGTTGCAGGTGAGAGACGTCTTTCGAGGAGTAGATGGCCTGATAAACTTCTTCCGCATTCACTCCGAGTTCAATCATCTCGGCGGCGATTCGGTGCGACTGCGGCGTGGTGCGGGAGTAGCGAAAGCTATTGGTGTCGGTCATGACCGATACGTACAGACCCAGCCCGATGTCGCGATTGATCTTGCAGAGATTCAGCTCCCCGAAAATGCGGTAAAGCATTTCGCCGATCGAGCTTGAGTCCGTGTCGGAGACGACCTGGGCGTGAGGTGGATAAGTGATTTCGCTTTGACCGGTTGGCAGGGGGTGATGGTCCAGGAAAATGATCTTCTTCGTGCGAAGATTCATCTCCTGCCAGACTTTTCCTAGGCGGCGCGGATCATTGGTGTCGACGATGATCCACAAATCACAATTGTCCCAAAGCTCGACTTGACCCGGACCCAGTAGGAACTGCGCTTTCGGATCGAGGAACCGGTAACGCTTAGGCAATTGGTCTGGGTTGTAAACCCGGCACGCTTTCTTGGCGCGCTTCAAATAGTGGTAAAGCGCGGCTTCTGCTCCGAGGCCATCACCATCGGGCAGGAGGTGTGTCGAAATCAGCACACGCTTGGCTTGTTCGAGTTGCTGACGGAGGGCGCCAAAGTCTTTTGCTTTCGCGGCGTCGGACTTCTCTCTTTTGGTGCTCAAGCTCGAATCCTTCCTGACCGAACCATGGAAAAGAGGTCATTGATCGCATGAAACCGAGTCCGATGGATCCGCTGTATGTCATCTTTGAACAACATCTGTTCAACTTTCAGGATCCGGAGATCGATCGAAAGACGCTCATCCTGAGAATCGTGACCGACTATCTCGATTATTTACGTAAGAGAAATGTTACCGTACCCCGGTCACTCGAGCAACCGATCGTCGAAGAACTTGCCACTCAGGTCAATACGATGCTGGTGAAGAAGATCTACGGCTGTCCGAATCTTCACGAATTCCAGCGTTTGGCTCCGCCCCCCCAGAAGCGCCGTGCGCGTTCTCGGTACGGGAAGCTGGTCAGCGGGAAAGAAGCCAAGCCCGCCGGGAAGCCAGCAGCGCGGGTTCGGGAAAAAGCCTGATTTCTTAGGCATCTCGAGGCGCTGACGAAAAAGCGTCAGCGCTTTGCCGCTTTCATCATGTAGCGGACGATTTGCGAAGCGATGTTGAGTCCGGTGGCGCGTTCGATGCCTTCGAATCCGGGCGAGCTGTTGACTTCGATGATGAGCGGACCCGAGTTGCTGTCCATCAGATCGACTCCGGCCACTCGCAGTCCCAGTTTTCTTGCAGCGCGGATCGCTGCGATCGAGAAGTCCTTCGGCAGCGTCACTAAACTGCCGCTGCCTCCGCGGTGAATGTTCGAACGAAAATCACCTTCCGGAGCGGTACGCCTCATGGCAGCAACCACTTTGTTTCCGATCACAAACGCGCGGTAGTCGCGCCCGGCGCCTTCGGCAATGAATTGCTGGATGATGACGTCTTGGCCGAGGCCTCGCAGCGTATCCATCACGGAGCCGAGTGAAATCGGGGAATTCACGAGCATGACGCCGACGCCTTGTGTCCCTTGTAGAACTTTCAAGACGACCGGCAGACCGCCGACCGAGGCCACAGCGCTTCGGATTCCGCGAGGAGAGCGGGTCAGGACGGAGACCGGGACTTTGAGGCCTGCGCCCGAAAGAATCTGCAAGCAGCGCATTTTGTCGCGCGAGTCAGCGATTGCGGCCGACGAATTCACGAGGAATGTGTCCAACGTTTCAAACTGCTTCACCACCGCCAAACCGTAGTCGGTAATCGATGCGCCGATGCGAGGCAGGACTGCATCGTAGTGAGGCAGATCGCGAGTGCCGACCAGGATCCGGTTCTTTCCCCCTTCGACCATCAAGTGACAGTCCAGAGGATTGACGACATCAAACTCGACTCCGAGGGGCCGAGCTTCTTGGAGAAGCCGGCGAACGCTGTGGAGGTTTTTGTTGCGGGAAAGGATGGCGAAACGCATTGGTAATGACCTGAGGGGGAATGTAGCATCGAGGGGACGATGCGCAAACTCCTCCTGGCCGGTTCCGCGCTGCTTTGGATGCTTTCCGGGTGCTCTTCTGCGCCTCGGCCCGCTTCTACGCCAGAAGAAGCCGATTCCACAGATCTGAGCGAGGCTCAGGAGGCCACTCCCCAGGGGGGAGGCCAGACCGAGCCCATGGCCCCACCCAAAGGCGTGAAACGGCTCTGGGGTGTTCGATATCAAGGATTGATCACGGATCTGACTCCTGCCAGCCGGTCCGAGCGCATCCTGGTCACGGTGGTTCCGGATTCTGAGCGCCCGGGCGCCGGTGAAAACCGGACTCTGCTCGTCGACGGTCGAGGTCGTACTTTGTGGTCGCGCCCCAATTTCGCGCGAGTCCGCGCTCAGGCTTTGTCGCCAGACGGAAAGATGGCCGTCTTAGCCACCTACGACGACGAGCTTTTGGCCTTGGATTCCCGAGGAAAGCTGCTTTGGTCGCGGCCCGCACACTGTCGTCCCGTTCTCTTGTCCTCGAAATCTCCTGTGTTTTGCCATCAAGACGACTCGGTCCGGCCCGGGGTGGTTTACCAGTTGTTCTCGAACCGCTCGGGTCAGGAGATTCGGGTGTTTCCGGCCAACCGCGATCCTTTGATCGTGAAAGTGGCTGATGATTCGGGTGCCCTTTTGGTTGGGATGAGTGACGGAGAATTTTTGCTCTTGGATTCCAACTTCGAGGTGCAGCTTCAGAAGCGAGTGCCGCTCGATTGGCTGGATTTAGCGATTTCTAACGAGCTTCCCGAGGGCGGAAGAAGGATTCTGGCTCTGGGGCGCGCCAAGAAGGAAGCGGTTCGGGAGCTTCGGATCTGGGACCAGGCGGGTCGGGAGATCGCTCAAAAAGGTTTGCCGGGATTCACCCCCGATGGCGTCGATTTTCTTGAGAAAGACTCCAGTCGAGTGGTGGTCCACGGAGTGGGTCCGCAGGGCCAAACGCTGATGGCGCTGGAGCGAGAGACGCTCAAGCGAGTCTGGAAGCGGACTTTGGGACGTGCGGGCGACGCGCTTCAGTCTTGGTCAACCGTCGGGAGTGCATGGGTGGCGGCCGCTCAAGACACTTCAGGGCAAGGTCGGGCCCATCGAATTCGCTTTCTCGGCTGGGATGCTCAGCGCGGTCGATCCTCATTCCGGTTTGAGGACGAAAACGACGAAGGCGCCTATGGACTTTGGTCCGTCTGGACCTCGGCAGGCCCCGCGCTTGCTGTCATCGGCGATTCGGGCGAACTTTCAGTGTGGGCTCCGGCTGCTCACTGAAATGGGGTCAAAGCCTCAGCGGTGGAGGTGGCCCGTGACTTTTTCTTTGTGGGCGCGGAGCTGCTTCTCGAGCTTCGCAATGGCCTGATCGATCGACTTGTATAGGTCCTCGCTCCCTGCTTCAGCGAAGTAGTCCATGTGGTTTCCCACTAAGTGGACGTGAGCCACGTGCTCCCGGTTTTCGACCACGAAGTTCCAGCTGAGAGCGATTTTGCCCTGGAAATAGACCGCGAGTTTTTCACACTTCTCTTGGGTCACCGACTTGATGGCTTCGGTGGGTTCCATGTGTTTGAAGCTGAATCGAATTTCCATAGGGCCTCCTCATGCGAATGCAGCAGATGAGCAGGGTTCCAATGACACCCTGGTCTCTCTATTTTCCGCCTGAAGGAGGAGACCTTCAAATCATTTTCTTGCGCTTGCCGGACGACAAAATACCCAGCATATCTCGATACTTAGCGACGGTACGACGGGCGATTTCAATGTTGTCCGTGCGAAGAATCTCAACAATCCGCTGATCGCTCAGTGGGTTCTTGGGGTCTTCTTTGGACACCATCTGGCGGATTTTTTCCTTCACCGCTTCGCTGGCCAGTGAGTCGCTTCCATCGGCAGCATTGATCGAGGAGTTGAAGAAGTACTTCAGCTCGAAGATGCCGACCGGGGTGTGCACGAACTTGTTCGTCGTGACCCGTGAAATGGTCGACTCGTGCATGCCGATGTCGCTCGCGACGTCTTTCAGGATCATGGGCTTCAGCTGTTGAACGCCCTTTTCGAAAAACTCGCGCTGCCTTCGAACGATCGCTTCGGTGACTTTGTAGATCGTCTTTTGCCGATTCGCGATCGAGCGAATCAGCCACACGGCAGCCCGAAGCTTTTCTTGAACGTATTCCTTCGTGCCTTTGTTCTGCTCTTTTTTCGCCGAAGTCAGGATCTGCTTGTAATAGGGCGAAATACGCAATTTTGGCATTCCGTCTTCGTTCAGCACGATGACAAATTCGTTGGCTATTTTGTAAACGTAGATGTCAGGCGTGATGTACTGCGTGTCGCCTGAATGGAAAATGCGGCCCGGCTTGGGCTCAAATTCCATGATCAAACGCGTCGCTTCAATCACTTTCTCGAGCGGCATTTGAAGCGCCTTTGCGACGGCGTTGTAGTTTTTCCGCTCCAGGTCCCCGAGGTGGCCATCGATGATCTTTTCCACCAACGGTTGGCGGGGATTCATGAAAGTGGCTTGAGTCTTCAAGCACTCTTGCAGGCTTCGAGAAGCCACGCCCACCGGATCGAAGTTCTGGACGATTTTCAGCAGCTCTTCGGCATCTTCCAGTTCCATGGCCGTTTCACGGGCCAGGTCCTCGAGCGAGGCATTGAGGTAGCCGTCGTCCGACAGGTTACCGATGATGAGTTCGCCTAAGCGCCGCTCTTGCTGAGTCAGTCCGGTCGCCATGGAGAGCTGCCAAGTCAGGTGCTCTTCCAGGGAGGTGGTCTTGGTCAGCACGTTTTCGAAAGAGGGGAGTTCCTCGCTCACTTCGCGCATCGAGGGAGCCGAGCTCGAGTTGGAGTTGAACTCCTCGATGTAGGCGTCCCAGTTGAAATCGTCTTTACCGCTGACGAGCTGCTCTTCTTGCTGCTGGGATTGAGGCTTCGTGAAGGATTCTTCGTCCCGGCGCTGTTCGGCTTCCGGGTCCATGGGGCCTTCTGCCGATGCGGCTTCCCCTTCAGCCGACTGGGGAGTTTCCCCGTCTGGAGTTTCGGCGAGCTCTTCCAGGATGGGGTTCTCCATCAGCTCCTGGTTGACCACTTCGGCCAGCTCCATGCGGTTCATTTGAAGCAACTTGATGGCCTGTTGCAGCTGGGGTGTCATCACCAGCTGCTGGCCGAGTCTCATCGATAATCCGAGGTTTTGTGCCATGGAGTTTTGTCAGAGCTCGAAGTTTTCGCCCAAATACGCCGCCCGTGCAGTTTTGCTTGCCGCAATCTGCTCGGGAGTCCCCTTTTCCAAGATCTTACCACCGCTCAGGATATATCCCAAATCGCAAATCTCCAGTGTTTCTCGAACGTTGTGGTCGGTGATCAGGACGCCGATATGCCGCTTCTTGAGGATCTGGATCATGCGCTGGATGTCAGCCACCGCAATGGGGTCGATGCCAGCGAAGGGTTCGTCTAGCAAGAGGAATGCCGGATTGAGTGCCAACGCGCGCGCCACTTCGACGCGCCTGCGTTCGCCGCCGGACAGCGTGAAGGCTTTTTGGTGAGCGATGGCGTTGATGGAGAATTCGTCGAGAAGGCGCTGGAGTTGGGCTCTTCGCTGCTCATTCGAGAGGGGCAAGGTTTCCAAAACCGAGGAGATGTTTTCCTCGACCGTCATGCGCCGAAACACGGATGCTTCCTGGGGCAAGTAGGCAATGCCGCGGCGCGCCCTTTCGTGCATGGGAAGCTGGCTGATGTCCTCGCCATCGAGCAAAATGCGGCCTTCGTCCGGACGGACCAGGCCGATGACCGTGTAAAAGGAGGTGGTTTTACCGGCACCGTTTGGGCCCAGAAGACCGACGACTTGGCCGGCTTTCACTTCGAAGCTCACCCCTTGGACGACGGGTTTCCCCTGATAACCTTTGCGGATGTCTTGGGCTTGAAGCGAACGGGTGCGAGGTTCACTCACGGGGCTTTTTTCCTTCGCTGAATGCATTGCTGTTCTCCACCTCAACGGTGTCCTGGTCTCGGAGGATCCGAATCACGTCTCCTGTGATGGTATCCCGATCTTGATAAACCTGGGGAAACTCCCTGAGGGTGAACGTATTCGAGCGGGCTGCGAAGTCCGCCCTTCCGCCGGTGGCATAGCGAAGCGAACTTTGGTCGGTGCTGCGTTCCCGCACAAACACGTCGTTCCGCAGGGTCAGGAACTCGAGCTTGGTTCCTGAGGCGTCCACACCCGGCTGGCCGTAGCGCAGGTCGGCTGTCCGGGATCTGGCAAAGAGGTTGGTTTGTCGGATCTTCACGAATCGGTCTGCCAGGGGGCGGCCGGGAGACATGGTGAACTCGGCCAGCTGGTGCCTCCGGTCCACCCGGCACTGATCGCTCTCAATTCGGGTTTTTCTTGGGTTCGGCGCGGGTTGTTCGATTTCAAAGCGCACGCTTTGAAGGAGTCGAACCTCGTCGTGTCCGAGATCAAAGCTCATCCCGTGGCTCGCAAAAGTGGTCTTGGTTCCGTCACGTTCAGAGCCAAATCCGGTGACTTCGTATTGAGGAGGAATACGAACGCTCTCCTCAGCCGGCAGATACCGCAGGTAGGCGCTCTGGGTCTCGAACCCGTCGGGAAAGCGCGCTTTCACGTTACCGAAAAGCTCGAGGTCGCGATTCTTCAAAAGGTACTGGCCTTCGTCGGCTTGGACTTCCGTAATCCGCCCCTCGCCGTCGTAAAGCTGAGCGACGACGCCCCGGGTGTGGACCAGCTGGCTCCGGTTATACATGAAGGCTTTTTGGGCGCGGATTTGCCACTGAGGCTTGCCCCGGTGGCTCGAAGCAAACCGGAAAGACTCGATCGTGTACTCCGGAATCTGGTTCCGCGGGACAGCGGGGGCCAGGGTCACTGCCGTTGCAGGAAGGCCGGTGACGGCTTCGGCTGTTAGCTTGACCGTCCGAACATCTTCTAGGAGCGCAGGCTTCAACACCAAAAGCTGCATCATCACCAGCAGCGCGACGCTACCGAGAAGCCAGGGACGCAGCTTGCTCTTTGACCTGGAATTCATCCCTTTGAGACTATCTCACCTTGGAAGGGATGCGTAGGGCGGTGTAAGGTTCGGGCTCAAACGAAAGCAGGGTCTCGGACTATGGGCGTCGGACAATTCGAAGAGCGCAAGCGCGATCACATTCGTCACGCGTTGGATTCGTCCAGCCAAGCCGAGGGAGCTACGGGATTAGACGCCCTGGTGCTTCCCCACGAAGCACTTCCAGACTTGGACTTTGCGGAAGTTTCTCTCGAAGAGCCCTGCTTGGGGCGCCTGATGGCGACACCCTTCTATATTTCAGGAATGACGGCCGGACATTCGGACGCGGTCGAGATCAATCGGCGTCTGGCTTTGGCTTGCGCCGAGCGAGGCTGGGGAATGGGCGTAGGCTCTCAGCGCCGGCAGCTCGATCACCCCGAGGCGCCCGAGCTCGACCAGTGGGCTGAGATTCGTCGTCAGGCTCCGGCTCTAGTGCTCTTCGGTAATGTCGGTATTGCGCAAGTGATCGGTGTGCCGGTCGATCGGCTGCGCCGTCTGGTGGACACTCTGGAAGCCCAGGCTCTTTGCGTGCACCTGAATCCGCTTCAAGAAGCGCTTCAGCCGGAAGGCACCCCGAACTTCAAGGGCGCTCTCGTGGCTCTCGAAAAACTTTGCCAGTCGCTCGAGGTTCCGGTGGTTTTGAAAGAGACCGGCTGCGGAATCTCGCGCGCGACGCTGAGGCGCCTGAAAAACATCGGTCTAGCGGCAGTGGATGTCGCTGGGCTGGGCGGCACGCACTGGGGGCGGATCGAAGGCGCTCGTGCTCGCGAGCAGGCTGGAGGCGAGAAGCAGTTCAAGGCCTCTTTGACCTTCGCCAATTGGGGTATTCCGACTGCAGAAGCGGTAACTGCAGCAAAAGACAGCCTTTCTTCAACAACCGAAGTGTGGGCTTCGGGCGGCGTTCGCAGTGGCTTGGACGCGGCTAAACTGGTATCATTAGGGGCAAACCGGATAGGTTTCGCCCGCCCCGCTCTGGAGGCTGCTTTAGAAGGGCCGGACGCGATCCAGAAGTGGATGGATCTGCAGGAATTTGAACTCAAGGTGGCATTGTTCTGCACGGGATCGAAAGATCCGGCTGAGTTGCGGCGGAAGGGTGAGGAATGGAAAAGAAGCGAAAGCTGATGGAAGGTTTTCATCGAGCCACCCGAGAAGAGCGTCTGGCGCGTCTGCGGGAGTTCGCCGGCCTGACCGATCAGGACGTGAAGATTCTCTCGGGTGAGGTGAATTTCCCGATGGAGATCGCAGAACACCTGATCGAGAACGTCGTGGGTGTATTCCCCATTCCGCTCGGCGTAGCCACGAACTTCCAGATCGATGGCCGGGATGTTTTGATTCCGATGGCAGTTGAAGAGACCTCGATCATCGCGGCGGCTTCTGCCACGGCGAAATGGGTTCGGCAGGAAGGTTCGATCCGAACCTATGCCAAGGGACGTTTGATCATCGGACAAGTGCAATTTCCGAGTGTGCGCAACGTGCAAGCTGCACGAAAGGTGCTGCACGATCAGCGCGATCAGTTGATCGCGCTCGCGAACGCTTGCGTGCCGGGACTGGTGGCGCGGGGTGGCGGCATTCGGGACATCGCGATTCGCGAAATTCCGCGGGATGACGGCGAAGGCACGATGCTTGTGCTGCATGTGCTTTGCGATCCTTGCGACGCAATGGGCGCTAACCTGATCAACCAGGTTTGCGAAGCTCTGAAGCCCAGGGTGGAAGAGCTCACTCACGAGCGCGTGGGCCTCTGCATTCTTTCGAACCTCACCGACGGGAAACTGGTCGGTGCTGAAGTGATCATTCGAAATATCGATCCCGTTTTGGGTCGAGGAATCGAAGAGGCGACTCAGTTTGCGCGCTTGGACCCGTACCGAGCGACCACGCACAACAAAGGGGTCATGAACGGGATTGACCCGGTTTTGATCGCTACCGGTAACGACTGGCGCGCGATCGAGGCAGGAATTCACGCTTACGCGGCTCGCAGCGGCCACTATCAGCCGATCACTCACTGGTCGGTGGAAGGTGGCGATTTGGTCGGACGGATGGAAGTCCCGATGGCGGTGGGAACTGTGGGCGGAGTGACGCGCGTGCATCCGACGGCTCTCGTGGCTCTGAAGATTCTCGGCACTCAATCGGCAGAAGAACTCGGCCGGATTTGCGCTGCTGTAGGCTTGGTCCAGAACCTGGGAGCGCTTCGCGCGCTTTCGACAGTGGGCATCGTTCGCGGGCACATGCAGCTTCATGCTGCCAACCTAGCCATTGCGGCTGGAGCTGACGTGCACGAGATCTCGCGAGTGCGCGATCAGTTGAATGAAGTGTTGCGGACAGACAAAAAAATCAACCTGACGGTGGCGAAGGAAATCCTTGAGGCAATCCGTGTGGCCGAACGTTCCCGCGTTTTCTAAGGCACCACTTCAGGCCGGATCCGCGAGTTGCCCGGGGAAAATTTTCCTTTGGGGCGAGTACGGGATCTTAGCCGGATTACCGGCTTGGGTATTAGCCGTAGGGCCGCGTTTTCGGGCGAACTGGGGCGAACCATCTCCCGATTCATCTGCTTGGGCGGCGCATCCCGAAAGTCCCTTGGGGCGGCTCTTGTCGCGCTTGGAAGTGACCTCTTCGGAATGGTCTCTGCGTGTCTCGGAATTCCGGCGAAGTTTCGTCTTTCAGGATGCCCACTCCGGTTTGGGTGGGTTCGGGGGTTCCACGGCTGAATTCATTTTAGGAGCCTACGCGCTTGGCTTGGTTTCAGAGTCGCCCTCTTCGATTGAAGAACTTTGGAGGATTTATCGAGAACTGCACTCAGTAGATGCGGTTCTGCCGAGTGGTGCTGATTTAGTCGCGCAGGCCAGCGGAGGCTGCGTGAAAGTGCGCATCCAGGGCGCGGATCAGGGGCTAGGTGGAATGGAGAGGGAAACCGTATCTCCGGCCTTGGCTGGTTCTTGTTTCCGTCTTTACTCGGCTTCGGGAATTCCTGGACGGAAGGTCGCGACTCATCGTCATTTGCCTGAGCTTCGCGACCGGGGATTTTTCGGAGTCGACTCTCTTCTGGTTCGAGCGTTGAAGCCCTGGTTGGATTCTGTGGCGCAAGCGATGAAAAGCGCAAGCCTGGGGAGTCCGCAAGAATTGGGTGCGCTCATCGATGGGATCGCTGACGCGCTTCACGGCTTGGGGCTTGAACATCCTTCCACTCATTTGGAGCGAAAAAAGCTTCGGTCCCTTCCGGGTGTCTTCGGAGTGAAAGGGCTTGGAGCCCTTCAGGCCGATGCGCTCTTGGTCCTTTGCAATCCTGAACCGTCCGTGCAAAACCGAGTAGATGCCGAGGCGCTAGGCTTGGGGCTTCGACCTGTCGCACTTCCAGTTTCATCCGAGCCTGGCCTCAAAGCGGAAGATCCCACATGAACCCACTCCCTGGAGCACGTTTTCGAGTCTATGCCCCGTCGAACATCGCTTTGGCGAAATACATGGGGAAAGAAGATGTTTCCGTCAATCAGGCGTCCAATCCCAGTCTGTCGATGACACTGGATGGCCTTCGGACTTGGCTCGAGGTTGATCGAACCGAGCAGCGTTCGGGGCAGACCCATTTTCAGTTTTTAGCAGAAGCTCCTGGAGGCTTGCCTGCCGCAGCCCGGGCGCCTGAGCTCGGCGAAAAAGCGGTAGGAAGATTTTTGGCTCATGCTGAAAGGGTGCAGAGTCGACTGCCTTCGCTCCTTTCAGGAGTGGGGCTGAGTGCGGGCCGTGTCGATGGGATGTCTTTCACCCTTCGGACGGCCAACACCTTTCCTGCTGCCTCGGGGATTGCCTCGAGCGCTTCGAGCTTTGCTGCCCTGACCTTAGGGCTTGCTTGGGCGCAGTCTGATGATCCGGATGCGTTTCGGCGCGCGTGGGAGTCGTCGGATCGAACCCTGAGGCGTGCATTGGCTCGCCTTTCGCGGGAGGGGTCCGGAAGCTCTTGTCGTTCGATGGAGGGCCCCTTTGTTCGCTGGGAAGGAGAGAACGCTCTTCCCGTGGCTTCAGAGCTGGTGCCGCTCGCAGATCTCGTGATCCTGGTCTCCTCTCGGGAGAAAGAGGTCTCCTCGAGTCAGGCGCACTTGCGGGTGAAGACCTCACCCCTTTGGGAAGGGCGTCCTCAGCGAGTTCGTGACCGGGTGACTCAACTGGAAAGCGCTCTGAAGGCAGGGGACTTAAACCTGCTAGGACGAATTTCTTGGTCTGAAGCTTGGGAAATGCACAGTCTGTTTCACACTTCAGAGGAGCCGTTCAGCTATTGGGCTCCCGAAACTTTGGCCATTCTCCAGTGGGTTTCTCCCGAGTTGAAGAAGGGTCGCCCCTGGATCGTCACTCTCGATGCAGGACCCAATGTGCACATTCTTTGTCCGCAGACCCAAGTAGCCGAGCTTCGGCAGGCGCTTGCAAGCGCCTTTCCTGCTCTCAAGGTTCTCGAGGACTCTCAGGGCAGTGGAGCAGGGCTCGTCTCATGGGGGTCTACCGTTTGAGTGTGGACTGGGACTTTGAAGTTCGATTGCCTGCGAAGTGGGTTTTGGCGGGCGAGCACGCTGTTCTGCGAGGGGGCTTGGCGGTGGTTCTGCCGCACCCCGAGTTTTCCCTTCAATTTCGCTACCGCCAAGGCGAGCCGGGTACGGCCCGGCAGTTCATCACACCTGAGGCGCACTCGGTGGTTGCGAGTCTTCTTCAGCAAGCCGAGAGGCTCGATCCCTTGCTGAGGTTGCCCGAATCGGGCACTTTTTGGGTGAAGAGCACCATTCCCACAGGAGCGGGCTTAGGCTCTTCGGCGGCTTTTTGTGTGGCGGTGGCACGCTGGATCGAGGCTCAGGGAGTGCTTCCACCAGCTCAGCTTTTCGAATTTGCCCGGAGCTTAGAGGACCATTTTCATGGCACTTCGAGCGGGATGGATGTGGCTGCAGTCCTGGCGGGCGAGCCTGCGTCCTTTACGCGCTCAAAAGGGGCGGAACCTCTCGGTGTCGGCCGACTGCCTCGGTTCACTTTTCATGATCTCGGAGTCCGGGCTTCGACCCGGGACTGTGTGGAGAAAGTTCAGGCGCTTCTAGCAGCCGACCCTGAAAAGGGGCAGGCGCTGGACGGTCAAATGAGTTCAGCAGCCCACTTGGCTCGCCTTTCCCTGGTCCGTGAGGACTGGAAGGGGTTGGCTCAAGCGATGGATCAAGCCCAGGGCTGCTTCCGGCAGTGGGGCCTTTTGCCGCCCGAAGCTTTGGACTTAGAAGGCGATCTACGGGCGCTAGGCGCCCTGTCAGTGAAGATCACGGGGGCCGGGGGCGGCGGGTTTCTCGTGGCCCTTTGGCCTTCGGAAGGTTGACGGAAGGCCCGTCCGTCCTGTAAGTCCGTTCGTCTGGACCCGGTTTCCGGTCCCCACTCATTATTTTTTGGCCGAAGGGAGGTGACGTTCATGCCCGGTATTTCGATTCGCGAAGGCGATTCTTTTGAAGCTGCTCTGAAGAAATTCAAGAAGCAGTGCGAAAAAGCCGGCATCCTTTCGGAAGTGCGCAAGCGCGAGGCTTATGAAAAGCCCTCGGTTAAACGCAAAAAGAAAGCGATCGCCGCCCGTAAGCGCAGTGTGAAGAAGGTTCGCCGCTAATCCGCGGTGACTTCTGAATTTTTGAGACGCCCGGAAGGCCTGATAGGTCCTCCGGGCGTTCCTGTGTTAGGCCTAAGTTTCTCTCAGTTTCATTGAAAACCCCAACAGGAGCACCGCCGCCATGCCGACTTTGAAGGAACGCCTTTCCGAAGAAATGAAGTCCGCGATGAAAGGCGGCGACAAAGAGAAGCTCGGCTTTGTCCGCAATCTCCATGCTGCCATTCGGAAAAAAGAAATCGATGATCGAGTCGATCTCGATGATGCCGCCGTTGCCAAAATCGCCCAGACGCTTTTGAAGCAGCGCCAGGACTCGATCGACCAATTCCGCCAAGGCGGGCGCGAAGACCTCGTGGCCAAGGAAGAAGCCGAAGCGCGCTTCCTTCAGACGTATCTTCCTGAGCAGATGGGCGCGGACGAAGTCCGTCAGCTCGTCGACTGGGCTGTGACGGAATCGAAAGCCGCATCCGCAAAAGACATGGGCGCGGTGATGAAGCTTTTGATGCCTAAAGTTCAGGGCAAAGCGGATGGAAAACTCGTGAACCAACTGGTGAAGGAGCGACTCGGTTGAAGGGAGGACGTCGGATTCCGCCCGAGCTCCTGGAGCGCATTAAGCAATCCGTGAGTCTGGTGGATGTGGTCAGCGAGCACGTTACTCTGCGGAAGAGCGGAGCCAATTATACCGGCCTCTGCCCGTTCCACTCCGAGCGCTCGCCCTCTTTCAGTGTCAGCGAGCAGAAACAGCTTTTTCACTGTTACGGCTGCCAAAAGGGCGGCGACATCGTCACCTTCGTCAAAGACCTCCATTCGCTCAGCTTTAGCGAGGCCATCGAGGATTTAGCCGTCCGGGGCAAGGTTCAGCTCCCCAAGGAATGGGAACTTGGCTTAGACGGCGAAAAAGATCCGGAAGCGGCGGCGCGGAAGAAGGCGGCGCTCGAAAAGCAGTCCACCGCCAATCGCTTGAATTTGTTTGCCGCGCGCTTTTATCAGGAATCTTTAAAGCGCACTTCTCATCTTTCTCAATACTTTCGTATGCGGGGGATTTCAGATCCAGAACTCCACCGTAGCTTTCTTCTGGGTGGAGCTGAACCTTCGTGGGATTCGCTCTCCAGAAGGCTGGTGACGGGCAAAGCCCCGCTCGAATTAGCAGTCGAGCTGGGATTGATTAAGCCCAGTCAAAAAGGGCAGGGCCGTGATGGTCCCGGCTATTTTGACTTGTTCCGAAACCGCGCCATGTTTCCAATTTTGGATACTCGCGGAAAAGTGGTGGGATTTGGTGGGCGCGCTCAGCCCACTCCGCCTGGTGCGATGGACGTTGGGGGCGAGAGTCCGAAGTATCTGAACAGCTCCGAGTCGTTTGTCTTTCATAAGTCGAAGTTGGCTTACGGAATTTTTCAGGCCCAAAAGCACATTCGCGAAGCCGATGAAGTGATTTTGGTCGAAGGATACTTCGATGTTCTGGCCCTTCACGCAGCAGGTTTTCAGAACGTGGTCGCCACTTGCGGAACCGCGCTGACGCCCGATCACCTGATTTTATTTAAACGCTTGGCCAGTAAGGTCGTGGTGCTCTTTGATGGCGACAAGGCCGGGCTCTCGGCCACGGGTCGCGCCATGGAAGTGGGGCTGGATCACGGCCAGGTGCTTTATGGCGCTTCGATGCCTCCAGGGCTGGATCCGGATGAAGTTCTTTTTGATGATTTGACGGGGAATCCGCGTGCGGGCGGTGTCGAGAAGATGCGCGAGATTTTGAAAGCAGCTCAGCCCTTGCTCGATTCACGTATTCAGGATTCAGCTCGCGAAGCGCTTCAAGGCGGAAGCGAAGCGTTGACTCAGTCCGTGAAGCAAGTGGCAGCATGGCTTGCGCGCTTCAAAGATCCGGTGGGTCGAGAAGTTCGCTTGAATCGGGCTTCCGAGCAGCTGGGTGTGGGACGGGATCTTCTGGAACGCGCCATGGGAGCGCCTGTCCGAAGTGGGCAGCCGGCCGTTCAAATTCAGACCTCCGCAGCGCGGGGCTCTAGTGCTTCGCGCACCGCCTCGGGTTCTGCGGGCTCGGTAGGGTCCGGAGGGCAAAGTCATTCTTCGCCGCAGAGACCGCCTCAGTCAGGTGGAGGCGGGTACGATGAGCCGCCACCTTGGGTGACAGCCTCGAATGCTGGTGAAGGGCAGTTTGGGGGTGGGCAGTTCAGCGGGCAGTTCGGTGGACAGTTCCGCGGCGGCGGCTCAGGTTACGGCGGCGGCTATCAGGGAGGTCGCAAACAGGGTGATGGCAAAGGCCGAGGAGGCCGCTGGGGACGAGACGACCGGGCTGCGCCGACAGGTGCGCCGACGCCGAAGCGCGCCGCCAATCGGGTCGCAGGACGGGACATTGGACTCCTTCAGGGGCTCCTTCTCTACGGTCCTCATTGCGAAATCTTGGAGTCGATTCGGCCCCAACTGCCTAACGGGATGACACCTGCTGAACTTTTTGAGGGGCCCGCGCTTCGGCATTGGGTCGTGCCTTTGCTGGAAGAAGCGGGTGAGTGGCAAATACTTCGAGGGGATCCGCAAAGTTATTTGAAAGAGGGAATTCCCGCCCAACTCCGCTCGATTGTTACGGAAGCTCTCGGTGCGACCGAGGAACAAATCCCTGAAGCCGATTTTCGACAGGCGTGTCGGCTCGGTTTGGCGAGTGCTTGGGCACGATTTTCGCAGCAGATCAAAATCGCGATGGCCGACGCAGAATCCAAGCAGGACGCAGGGTTACAGGCCAAACTCATGCAGGAATACCTTGACGTGAAGCGGAAGATGAAGGAGTTTAGCGTCTCTTATGACGAAGGTTAAAGACGCGTCGGCGTCCGCCAGCCCAGCTGCGCAGAGCGTGAAGGCCTTGGAGTCTGTGTCAGCTCTTGCGAAATCGAAAGAGATCAAAAAGCTCATCGACATGGGTCTTCAGCGTGGCTACCTCACGTATGAGGAAGTAAACGAGCTGCTGCCGCCGGAGATCATTTCTCCTGAGGCGCTCGATCAAGTCATGAATCTCCTTCAGGAGAGCGAAGTCGAAGTCATCGATTCCGCTAAGCGCCCGAAGGAATCGGAAGAAGGCGAAGAAGAAGGCGAAGAGGCCCCTCTGGGTCTGGCCGCTCCTGCTGAAGAAGCCGAAGAAGAAAAAGCCACCGCTGAGTACGCTCGTGGTGCCGACCCCGTTAAACTCTATCTGAAGAAGATGGGTTCGGTGTCGCTCTTGACCCGTGAAGGCGAAGTCGAAATCGCCAAGCGGATCGAAGAAGGCGAAATCGAAATCCTTCGCGCTCTCTTGGCTTCGAAGCTTGGCACCATTGCCATCGTCGAGTTGGGTGAGCGTCTCGAGACCGGTCGCACGAAAGTAAAAGACGTGATTCGCGGCGTGGACGAGGAAGTCTCGGCCGACGACGAGAAAGCTTATCTCGAGCGCGTGATCGGTGCGATCAGCCACGTTCAGTCGCTGGTCAGTTACCAAGAAAAGAACCAAGACAAGCTTTACGGCGCAGAAGCCCGTAAGGTTCCGTCGAAAGATAAAGAGCGCATTCTTGAAGAAGTGCGCCGCCGTGAAGTGAAGGTCGAGAAAGCGTTCGCGAACATCGCTTTCAATCGGAAGACCATCAACACGCTCTCGCTGAAGATTAAAGAATACTGGAAGCGTGGCAAGGACCTGCTCGAAGACCGCAAGAAGGTCTACGACTTCTTGGGCGTAAAGAACCCCCAAGACATGAAGGATCTGATTGCGCGTTACCGCAAAGGTCCGGAAGGTGTCCCGGCCATCCTGCGCGAGTACGATGTCACTGACGTGAAGCTTCAGCAGCTGATCGTCACTGAAGAGGATCTCGAGAAGAAGATCCTGCGCTTGGAAGAAGAAGCTGGCTTGCCGGTGGAAGAACTTCGCCGCATTCATGATTCGCTCACGATTGGTGAGCGCAAAGCTGACCAAGCGAAGAGCGAGCTCGTCGAAGCCAATCTTCGTCTCGTGGTTTCGATCGCGAAGAAGTACACGAACCGCGGCCTGCAGTTCTTGGATCTGATCCAGGAAGGCAACATCGGCTTGATGAAAGCCGTGGATAAGTTCGAATACCGCCGTGGTTATAAGTTTTCGACCTACGCCACTTGGTGGATTCGTCAGGCCATCACTCGCGCGATTGCCGACCAAGCCCGCACCATCCGGATTCCGGTGCACATGATTGAGACCATCAACAAGCTCATCCGCACTTCGCGCCTGCTAGTTCAACAGCTGGGCCGCGAAGCCACTCCGGAAGAGATTGCCGTGAAGATGGAGCTGCCGGTGGACAAAGTCCGCAAGGTGCTCAAAATCGCGAAAGAACCCATCTCCCTCGAAACACCGATCGGTGAAGAGGAAGATTCGTACTTGGGCGATTTCATCGAGGACAAGAAGATCATCAACCCGGCTGAAGCCGTGATGAGCATTAACCTGGCCGAACAGACCCGCAAGGTCTTGGCTACCCTCACTCCGCGTGAGGAAAAGGTTCTGCGCATGCGCTTCGGGATTGGCGAAAAATCCGACCACACCTTGGAAGAGGTGGGTCAGGACTTCTTCGTGACTCGTGAACGGATTCGTCAGATCGAAGCCAAAGCGCTTCGTAAACTGCGTCATCCCTCGCGGGCGAAGCTTCTGAAGGCTTTCGTCGACTAAGGCGGCAACGGGGGGCGCACGAATGGGAAACCAGACCGGCGGTTTGGGCTACCATGTTCGAGCGCTCCGATATCGCTCAGGTCTATGGGCACCGTTTCGGCAATCGCTGGAACAGTGGCTGTCGCAATGGCGTCCTCGCGAAAAGAAGTTGCTGCTTGTTGGGCCGAGCGCGGGGCACTGCTTGCCGGAGGCCTCTTGGTTTCACGCGCGTTTTCCGGAAGGCTTTGTCGCGGTCGACCCCGATCCTTGGGCCCGTTTTGGGCTTCAACTTCGTCTGGGGCGCGCCCGCTCTTGGATCGGAGACGCAGGAATCGCTCCGAAGCGCGGGCGGTTTGAGCCGGAAGCTGTAGTCGACCTACTGGCACAGCATCCCGATCACGCGGTGCTGTTTTGCAATCTGTTGGGGCAGTTTCGGTTTCTCGATCAGCATGCGTGCCTGGGCTCGGGCTTTCGGCGCTGGAAAGAAACACTCAGCGACTGCTTAGAAGGCAGATCCTTTGCGAGCTTCCATGATCGTTTGTCGGGTGAAGCGTGCCCTGCGGTGACTCCTCTTGAGACGGCTTCCGATGTCGTTTCAGATTCGGATATCCTGAGTCGGTTTTACGGAGGGGCAACCGGCGCGCGAGGGCTCGATTCGCGCGCTTCTGAGCGCGGTTGGGCTGGGGGCAAGCGTTCAGTCCAGGCGGCGTCTCAGGGAGTTTTGCTTGATCACCTGACGGGAGATCTTTTTCCCGGTCATTCGCGCACTTTCTTTCATTGGGAAATTGTCCCGGGCTACCACCACCTGATCGAGGGTGTGCAAGCGGTGGCTCCCGCGGGGCAGGGGTAAAGCGTCTCTGTCTGAAGCGAGCACGGCTTGGCGCGCGCTTGGCCATCGTGTAGGCTCTGGGCTGGACCGAGCCGCGGGTTCACCAGCACGCGCGGAAATTCGGTCCCGAGGTTGTCGCAGTAAAGAGTGGGCCCATAGCTCAGCTGGTTAGAGCCGGCGGCTCATAACCGCTAGGTCACAGGTTCGAGTCCTGTTGGGCCCACCAATTTTCATCTCCTTCGTCAGGCTGCCTTCGATTTGATTTCTATCGTCAGGGTCGGATCGAGAACTGAAAGGTATTTGATCAGGCGATCAATCGTGAATTCATCGTACCGGTAATGGGTGATTTTACTTACGATGGCTTTGTCGATCTTGAGTTGGTCTGCCAACTCTTGTTGCGAAAGTTCATGGTCGTTGAGGTGTTTGACGAACTGCTCGCAGATTCGATGTTTGATTCGTTCAATTGCGCTAGCGTCTTTTGCCAGGGGTCGAGACGCGGGTAATTTTTCGAGTTTCTTGAGGGCTTTTTGAAGATCTTTTTTGGATGGCCACTGACTCATCTTTTAATCCTCCACGCGAAAGGCATTGATCACGCCAAGAAAATCGTCGCCGGGCCTGAAAGTGAGAATCAGGCGATAGGGTTTCCCCAGCCAACGAACGGGTTCAATTTTGAGAAAATAAAAACCATCTCGGACGAGACCGACTGGGTGTTCTTGATGGTTCAGGGAGTTTACGAGTTTTAAGATCAGCTCGTCATTCACTGAGTCCCCATGTTTGTCCTGGTAGTGGGGATCGATGATGACGCGAAGGAATTCCTGTCGATTCAGGACGATTTTTGCAGGATATTCTCGACGTTTCCGCATCTCAGGGTCCTAAAAGTTGATGAATTTGTCAACATCGTTTCCGTAGAAGCGATGCTTTATGCGCGCTGAGGAGTCCGCTTGAACGGCTTAAGTAGGGCTTTCGGACCGCGCAGATCCCGCGCAAATTCCTGGGAGGTGGCTCAAGCCAAGCTGGCAGGGCGTCTCCGGGGTTTCTGCGGCGTTTCTTGCACTTCTGACGTCAGAGCTTCGAGCGAGTGGGATTTTCTCCTCCTTGACCCAGGCCTAGCCTTAGGTCGAAGATCGCCCACCTATGGCGACTCTTTTTACCCGAATCATTCGCGGCGAAATCCCTTCTTACAAACTCCACGAGGACGAGCACACTTACTCGTTTCTGGCTCGTGATGCGATTCAGCCGGGTCATCTTTTGATCGTGCCGAAAGTGGAAGCCGATCACTTTTTGGACGTACCTGAGCCGCATTACTCAGCGTTGTTTCGAAATGCGCGCCTGTTGGGAAAGGCCCTTCAGGCCAGCACGGGCTGCAAGCGCGTGGGTTCGATGATTGCTGGGTGGGATGTACCGCATTTTCATCTGCACGTCGTTCCCATGTGGGACCCGTCTGACCTCAGTTTTTCCAAGGCTCGGGTGCTTGAAAAAGACCAGTATCTAGCCGCTCAGAAAGGGCTTTTGGAGGCTCTGGCATTGCTGGCCAGGGAGTAGGGTTTCCGGGTAAAGTATCCAGATGGGGCAAAGGCTGGGGAAGTCAGGTCAAAATCTGATCGGCGTGTTGGTAGCCGTCTTTTTGGCTGGCCTGCTGACGCTTTATGTCTTGGATATGGCTCGCCAAGGCGTGGGGATTAATTCAGCGCAGCGCTTTCGGGACCAGTTGAGCGGCTTTAAAAGCGCCATCTCGGACCGGATCATGAACGACCCGCAGAGTTGGGCGCTCACGGTTGACGCCATGATCAATAACCCCAACCCGAACCTGACTCCATCGCTACCCCAGGACTTAGAGATTGGGACCTTGTTTTGGTGCATTTCCCGAATTTCTGGGCCGGGGACGCCGCGATCGGAACAGAACAATTTCACGTCTCCGTCACCGACCGGCGAGTGTGCTGCTGAACTCCATCGTGGAGAGATTCACACCCCGAGAGAGATCAGTATCCTTTCTCGGAGTGGGCCTGGGACTCCGGTTCTTTTCCACGATCACCAAGCCAGACAAGGATTTTCTCCAGACGGCTCGGCTTGCACCTTCGATGCGGCCAACCAGTCGGCCTGCTTTTTTCGGCCCCGAGTCTGGCTGATGGGCATCGACTGCGATTTGGAGGGGCAGAGAAATGATTCAGGAAATCCGAAAATTTTGAAATCTTGCACTCAGCCTGCATTCCGAGTGCACTTGGATTTCGAAGCGAATGCGCGCGCCAGAGCGGAACTCATCGACCGCGGCTCGATTGATTTGAAAAAGTACGAAGCCGATTTCCTCATTCCATCGCCGCCCCGAGCCGGATGCCATCCCCGGGACCGATCGGGCGAATCGTGCTTGCCGGTGAAGGTGACTGTGGGCGCAGGGAACAGTTTGAGTGCCGTCAACACTCAGATCGAACCCTGCACCCCTAACGCCGGTCTCTTCCAGTGCAACTGCATTCTACCTGCGGCAGCGTCCAGTGGCACTCTGACGAAAGAGCAACAAGAGGCCTTACCATGGGTATTTCAATGCACTTCTCCTTGAAGCAATTCCGAAGCGAAGGCTGCACTTCTTACGCGCTCGTCGACGCGGCCACTCGCGAAGTGGCTTTTATCGATCCGCATTTGGATCTCCTGTCCCAGTACCGCGACTTCATTCGCGAGAAACAGCTTTTGCCGCGCTGGGCGCTGGAAACGCACACGCACTCAGACCACCCTTCGGCAAGCCATGCACTTCGCGAAGAGTTTCACCTTCGTGTTGCGGGTGGTGCGGGTCTCGGCGAGCGAGTCGATGCGGTGCTTTCAGATCGACAAGTGCTTCGCCTAGGCGGCCTTGAGATTCAGGTACTCGCAACACCTGGGCACACTGCCGATTCGGTTTGTTACGCCGTCCAGAATCTTCTTTTTACCGGTGACACCCTTTTAGTGGGCGGCAGTGGAAAGTGGGACCATCCGGAAGGGAACCCAGGCCAGCTTTGGCAAAGTTGGAATGAGGCTCTGGCTGGGCTTTCGGGCGATACGCTGGTTCTTCCGTCGCACGGCTGCTCTGGCCATTTGTTTTCTACGCTCTCTACCGAGCGAAAGCGAAACCCCGAGTGGCTTCTGGGTTCAGGGGTTTCACTGCGCGAGCATAAGCTTCACGAACTTCGCGAGCCCGTTCCTGAATCGGTCATTCGTCACATGAATTTCAATCGCGCTCGAAATCCACTGCCAGAAGCACGCGAGAGAAACCTAGGCGGCGCTTGGGTGTGTTCTGCCGCAGCTCCCGAGCTCGACCCGGTGACTGTTATGGGCGTCGACAAATTTGAGCGAGCTTGGCGGAAGCGCGATTCCTCGGCTCGTGTTTTAGATGTTCGGGAAGCCGCCGAATTTGAGAAGTACCGCCTTCCAGGGTCAGAGCGCATTTCGCTGTCAGAACTTGGGCTGATTTTGCCGGAACTGAGAAAGGCTTCGAAGATTTTCCTCGTTTGCCAATCGGGTAGGCGCAGCCTGAACGCCGCGCAAACTTTGGCGTACGTCGGAATCGGGCAGTGCGTGCAACTTCAAGGCGGCCTTCAAGCTTGGAAACAAGCAGGACAAGAAGCAGAGGAATCTCAGTGAAAGTCTCAAAAATTCTTCAGGCGCTCGAAGCAAAAGCTCCCACGGGGACTGCTGAAAGCTGGGACAACGTGGGCCTTTTGGTGGGAAATCCTGAGGCAGAGACCAGTGGTGCGGTGGTTTCAGTCGATCTGACTGAAGAAGCCATTGAGCTTGCGAAAAAGAAGCGCTGGAAACTGATCGTCAATCATCATCCGTGCATTTTTCCGAGGCAAAAGGGCCTCGCACGAGTGACCACAGGTCACGGAGCGAGCCCTTCTTCTCAGCTCGTGTATCGGGCCATTCGGGAAGGCATCTCGGTGGTGAGCTGCCACACGAACTTCGATCAGTGCTCACTCGAAGTGGTGCATTCAGTTTCGCGCGCTTTGGGGGCCAAAGTTTCGGGGCGTTTGATCGAAGCGGGCGAAGGACAGCTTTTAAAACTCGTTGTTTTTGTCCCGCGAAGTCACGCCGAGGCGGTTCGCGCAGCTATCTGCGCAGCCGGTGCAGGCCAAGTGGGCCAGTACGACGGATGCAGCTTTTCAGCGCTGGGTGAGGGCACGTTTCGCGGGGCATCCGACACCACGCCTTTCATCGGAACTCCGGGAACTTTAGAGCGAGTCGAGGAAATCCGGCTCGAAACCATTCTTCCTTCAGGCCTTCAAAAGCGAGTCGTTGCAGCGCTCCTGGAAGCGCACCCTTACGAAGAAGTGGCCTATGACCTCTATGCACTGGAGCAACCGGCGCGGGGATCAGGAGCGACTTTTGGCTTGGGCTACGGCTTTTGGGGCGACCTAGAAAAGCCCTGCTCGTTTGGCGTGTTTGCTCAGCGCATTCGAAAAGCGTTTGGGGTGAATGCTTTTCTCGCCTCAGAACCTCGTCCGAAGCAGGTTCGTCGCGTGGCGTTTTCGCCTGGAAAAGGGTCGTCTTTCATTGGTGCAGCCGCTCAGGCAGGCTGCGACGTCTACATCACGGGGGAAGCGGGCTACCACGCCCAGCTCGAAGGAGCGCGTCGCGGCGTGACCTTGGTGGAGCTCGGGCACCGCGAGAGCGAGCGTTTTTATCTTTCCACGATGAAAAGCTGGCTCGAGCAGATGGGCCTTGCTGCTCAGGCGCTCGATCAGCCCACACAGAGTATCTGGGTTTCTCAGAAAGGCTGACGATCCAAGCCTCTGGCCCGATTTCCGCTTAGGTTGGGCTTTCCCGGGGTTGCATCGCCGGGGAATCCAGTCCATAGACTGAAGTCGGTTCTTTGAAAGATTCGCGCGGGACGGGTGATCGCTGGCTTTGGACTTCGGTTCAAGGCGGGAGGAAAGTCCGGGCTCCATAGGGCAAGGTACTGGTTAACGGCCAGGCACTTAGCGGGGAACCGCTGGGTGACGGACAGTGCAACAGAAAGCAAACCGCCGCGGGCCTTCGGGCTTCGCGGTAAGGGTGAAAGGGTGAGGTAAGAGCTCACCGCGCTTCCGGTGACGGAAGTGGCACGGCAAACCCTACCTGGTGCAAGGTCAAATAGGGAGGACATAGGCTGGCTCCGGCCATCTGCCTCCGGGTAAGACCGCTGGAATCGGCGAGCAATCGCCGATCGAGAGGAATGATCGCCTCCGATACTCTTTGCGGAGTGTCGAAGACAGAACCCGGCTTACAGTCCCGCGCGATATTTTTTCATCCACGACTGAACGAAAATGAGTGGCTCGCTGTTGCTGAAGCCGCCCGTCCATGACATTTTCTCCTTCACCAGGGATCTGGAAAAAGGGGGAATGGGGATGTTCCAACGAATCGTGCGTGGGCTTGCGTTCATCGGTTGCGGGGTTTTGGCTTGGGGCGGCGTTTCCGCTGAAGCGGCTTTTCGCAATTACGCAGAAATTCAGCAAGGCATGCGCGATTTGGCAGCGAAGTATCCCGCCTCGGCGCAAATCTTCATTCTGACCAAGAATGACTCAGGCCAAACCATCGAAGGCCTACGCATTGGGTCGGGCTCGGTGCGGAACTTGGTGGTGGCCACGCACCACGGCAATGAATACGGCTCAACCGAAGTGGCTATGGCGTTTGCGGCTTCGGTGGCTCAAGCCCCGCTGACGGGCCAAACCCTATTTGTCATTCCGGTGCTGAACATCCCTGGCTTCAATGCTCGGAGTCGCTGGGAGCCCCTCCAAGGGCGAAGCTTGGATCCGAATCGCGATTATCCAGGACCTTGCGGTACCGACGGACCGTTTCGTCTGAAGAGCACGCGCGCTTTGGCCGACTTCCTCGAGCGCGAGCAAATCGTGGCTTCAGCGACTCTGCACACCTATTCTCCAGCGGTTGTGTACCCCTGGGGAATGTCGACGCACGATCTTTCAACCCCTTACGACGACTTGTTTGCGGGCCTTTGCAAAGCAGCCACCGTCGAGAGCGGCTACGCTTCCGGAAACAACACCCAGCTGATTTATCCTGCCGATGGCACGTTTGAAGACTACGCCTTCTGGAAACACGGCGTGTGGTCGATCCTGTTTGAGCTGGGCTATAGCCACAATCCGAATCCGGGCGCGGTCGACCAGATGGTCAAAGTCAACGTACCGGGCCTTCGCCGGATGTTCGAGCAGACGCCGCGCGAGCGAGCTGAACGCCACGACTTCAACGGAAAATGCGACGCTCGCTTGAAAGCTTTCGATCTTCGAACGGAGTGAAGACTGGGGTAAGCCAAAGCCTTCATGACTTCATCTTTTCGAATTCGTCCTGAACTTCTGGGTTGGCGCGTTCCCGAATCCTTACGGAATGATCAGCCAGCTTGGGGTCCGGGTAAAACGGGCGAGCGGGTGGATTTCCTGATCGTTGCCCCTTGGTGCCCGGACTGCCAGATCCTTGCTCAAGATCGATCCTGGGAGGCGTTTCGGCGCCCGGGTGTCCAGTCGTGGCTGGTTGTCGAGTTTGCGCCTGAAAGGGATGCTTTGAAGTTTCGGGAGGCTTTGGGGCTAGATTGGCCACTCCTTTCCGGAACTGCTGAGAAGTCGAGAGTGGCTTGGGTCCAGGCGCGCTTCCGTCAAATCCGATCAGCCTACGGCGACGATCGAAACTGGGGGCTCCCCACCTGGGTATCGGCCCACTGGGAGCACGGAGACCTGGTGGTTGAGCGCTTTGAAACCAATTTCTGATTGAGCGCGTCAGGAATAGGTGGTAAGGCCCTGCCCATGCGCTCATGGGGTGTTTCCGATTCCTTGAAGACCTACAACATTGAGAACTGGGGCGACCAGTATTTCTCAATTAATCCAGCAGGTAACATGACGGTCCACCCGCGCCGAGGCGAGGGTCCGGGCATCGACATGATGGCTGTGATCGAGGAAGTGCGTTCCCAGAACGTGAACGTCCCGGTCTTGATTCGCTTCCAGGACATCTTGCGCCATCGCGTTGTCTCTTTGAACGAGGCTTTCCGGAAGTCGATCGCCGAGTTTGGCTACAAAGGGAAGTACCAGGGCGTTTACCCGATCAAGGTCAACCAGATGCGCGAAGTCGTCGAAGAAATCGTCGATGCAGGACGCGCTTTTGATTACGGTTTGGAAGCAGGCTCCAAAGGCGAACTCGTCGCCGTTCTGAGCATGCCCACTTCGCCCGATTCCTTGATTTTGTGTAACGGCTTCAAGGACTACTCCTTCATCAAGACCGCGCTCATGGGCCAGAAAATGGGCAAGCGGGTCATCATCATTGTCGAGAAGCTGACCGAGCTTTATCAAATCATCGCAGTTGCAAAAGAGCTCGGCGTTTCGCCGCAAGTGGGCATTCGCTGCAAGCTCTACTCAAAAGGTTCCGGCAAGTGGGAGTCGAGCGGGGGAGAAGGCGCAAAATTCGGCCTGACTACGCCCGAAATCCTGCACGCCATTCAAGTGTTGAAGCAAGAAGGCCTCCAAGACGCCATCAAGCTCATTCACTTCCACATCGGCTCGCAAATCACGAACATCCGCACGGTGAAAGACGCCGTGAAGGAAGGCACCCGCATTTACGCCAAGATGCGGAAGATGGGCCTGAACGTCGAGTTCTTGGATTGCGGCGGCGGCTTGGGTGTCGATTACGACGGCTCACGAACCAGCTTCGAGAGCTCGATCAACTACTCGCTAGCCGAGTACGTGACGGACGTCGTCTATTCGATTCAGGAAGTGTGTCAGGCCGAGGAAGTTCCCGAGCCGAACATTGTCTCCGAGTCGGGTCGCGCCATCGCTGCTCACCATTCGGTTCTCGTCGTGAACGTTTTCGGTTCGATCGAAGTGGGCGCAACGCCCATGAACTTCGATGAAACTCCGGATGAAGACGATGTGGTGAAGGAAATGCGCTACCTGCGCCAGAACCTCACCGCGAAAAACTTGCTCGAGCACTTCCACGACGCCGTTCAACGAAAAGAAGAAGCGCTGTCGATGTTCAAACTCGGCTTCTTGTCACTCGAAGACAAAGCCAAGGTGGAGCACCTGTTCTGGCAAATTTGCAAAGTCATCCACAAGAACTCGATCGGCTTGAAGTACGTGCCGGATGAAGTGGAAGCTTTGAACAAAGCTTTGGCAGATCAGTATCTGTGCAATTTCTCGATCTTCCAATCGATGCCCGATCATTGGGCCATTCAGCAGCTTTTCCCGATCGTGCCGCTACATCGTCATGACGAAGAGCCGTCCAAGACGGCCACTTTAGTCGACATCACCTGCGACTCGGACGGCAAGATCAACAAGTTCATCGATCTTCGCGACATCAAAGAGACGTTGCCGCTTCATCCGCTCCGTCCGAACGAGCCTTACTACTTGGGCTTCTTCTTGGTCGGCGCTTATCAGGACATCATGGGTGACCTGCACAACTTGTTCGGTCGCGTGAACGAAGTGCACGTCTTCTTGGATGAAACCGAGCCCGGCGGCTACTACATCGAGGAAGTGATTCAAGGGAACAACATTGCGAGCGTGTTGTCTTGGATTCAGTACTCGACGACTGATCTGGCCAAGAGCATCAAGAGCCAGCTTGATCAGAAGGTTCGTGAAGGCTTGATCAAGCCGCGCGAAGGCGTTGAGCTTCAGAATTTCTATGAAGAAACGCTCCATGGGTATACCTACATGGACGTTGAGCGCCGTTCGCGGCATTTGGTGCAGTACGATGAAAACCCGGCGGATGGATCTGGACTGGCCAAAGGAATCGGAGGCCAACCGGCCGCCAGTCCTTTGGAACCCAGACTATGAAGCTGCTGAACGAAGGTTTTGACCACGTCGAGTTTGTTTCCCGCCGAATCGGAACCCTAGCGCCCACGTTTGAGCGCATGGGTTTTCAGAATGTGGGAGCCCGCGAGAATTCGCAGGAAGCCACGCGAAGCGTGCTTTACCAGCAAGGGCGCATCCGCATCCTGATCACCGAACCTTCTTCCAGTGAAGCATCCTCCAAAAGCAACTCGGTCAAATTCCTGAACGCGCAAGATGAAGGCATCTGCGTGTTGGCTCTCGAAGTGGACAACGCGGCCGAGTGGTTTCAGACTTCGGTAGCGCGCGGCGCGCGTCCGGCTCTTGAGCCCCAGACCTTCGTGACCCCGCAAGGCAAAGTGGTTCGCGCAGAAGTGTGGACGCCCGGAAACGTGCGCTACGCATTCATTCAGCGTGAATCTTCGGGTTCCTGGGATCAGCCGGCACTCTTTGACGGAGGCCTGGTGGCTGAACGTCTGGAGAGTCCTTCGCCCCTGAACCTGTACCGAATCGATCATCTGACCAACAACGTGAACATCGGCGAGATGTCTCAGTGGGTCGATTTCTATAAAAAATGTTTCGGATTCACGGTTACCCGTTCCTTCAAGATCTCGACCGGTCGCACGGGCCTGATCTCGGACGTGGTGGAGTCGCCCTGTCGCCGAGTGAAAGTGCCGATCAACGAGGCTTCCGAGCCGGCCTCTCAGGTGCAGGAATTCTGTAACCGGATGAAGGGAAGTGGCGTTCAGCACTTGGCACTCGAAACAACGGGGCTCATTGATACGCTCCAGACCCTGCGCTCGCGTGCTTTCAAGTTTCTGAAAGTACCCAAGTCCTACTACGAGCAAGTCCCCACCCGGGTTCCCGGCGTGACCGAGGACCTCGCTCTGCTAGAAGACTTAGGCATCCTGCTGGATGGCGAGACGGGTTACGGAAAGTACCTGCTTCAGATCTTCGGTGAGGAGATCCTCGGGCCATTCTTCTTTGAGTACATTCAGCGAAAAGGCGACCCGGGCTTCGGAGAAGGGAACTTTAAAGCCCTGTTCGAGGCCATCGAACGGGATCAGGTGCGCCGGGGCGTTCTAACTTCGGGCTAAGCTTGAGGTTTTCGGGGCAACCCGATACAGTGCGTCGCATTATGTTGCTCAGCCAAGCGCCTGATTTCTTCAAGTCCCGCCGTGACCGTCTGATGAAAGCGAACCCCACGTCGGCGTTCCTTTTTGCGTCGAACCGCGAATTCGTTCGCAATCCGGATGTGGAGTACCCTTTCCGTCAGGAGAGCAACTTTCATTACCTTTCGGGTTTCCCTGAGCCTGAGTCTTTTTTGGTCATCGCACCGAGCGGCAAAGCCGGACAATCTTACCGATCCATTCTTTTCGTTCGTCGTAAGAACGTTGAAAAAGAAATGTGGGAAGGCGCGCGCTACGGAGTAGAAGCCGCAGCTCAAGTTTTCGGAATGGACGAAAGTTATCCGATCGACGAACTCGAGAAGAAGCTGCCTGAGCTCCTTCAAGGTTCCGAGAAAGTGCACTACCGCCTGGGCATCGACGACAAGATGGATCGTCTTGTGCTGGGCGCGATGGAAAGCGCACGTCGCAGTCTGGGCCGCACAGGGCGTTCGCTGACTCAGGTGGCTGACCCGAATGAAGTGGTCGGCGAGATGCGCCTTTTCAAAGCACCGGAAGAAATCGACTACCTCCGCAAGGCTTGTCAGATCACTGCAGAAGCGCACAAGCTAGCGATGCAAGAAGTGCGTTCTGGAATGAACGAATACGAAGTCGAAGCGCTCGTGGACTACACGTTCCGGCGCCATGGCTGTCAGCGCCTGGGCTACGGCTCGATCGTTGCCGGCGGCAAAAACGCCACGTGTTTGCACTACCGTGGCAACAATCAACCGCTTCGCGATGGCGATCTTCTTCTGATCGATGCGGGCGGTGAGTTTGAGTACTACACCTCCGACATCACCCGAACTTTCCCGATCGGGAAGCGCTTCAGCCCAGCTCAAGCCGAGATCTACGATCTGGTTCTGAAAGCTCAGATGGCGGTTCTCGATGTTGCCAAACCCGGCACTCGTTACTCAGAAATGCATCGCATTGCTTGCGAAGTTCTGACCGACGGCATGCTCTCGATGGGCCTGATGAAGGGCAAGCGTGACGAGCTGATCAAGAGTGGCGGCTTCCGTCGCTTCTATCCGCACGGCACGGGCCACTTCCTGGGAATGGATGTGCACGATGTGGGTCTCTACCAGAAGAACGGCGAAAGTCGCGTTCTGGAAGCAGGCATGGTGTTCACGGTGGAGCCAGGCTTCTACGTGCAGCCCGGCGACATGGACGCTCCCGAGAAGTACCGCGATATCGGCATTCGTATCGAGGACGACATTTTGGTGACCGCGAAGGGTCACGAAGTTTTGACTGCGGGAGTTCCGAAAAAGCGTGAGGAGATCGAAGCCCTTCGCGGCTGATCGGACGGGGCTTTCCCTCCGACAGGTTGCGAGGCATCGCGCTGAGACGGTTTTTTATGGCAGTACCTCCGATTCAGCTCGGTCCCTTTCAAGTCGAGCATCCCTTTATCCTGGCGCCGATGGCGGGAATCACAAATTCCCCGTTTCGACGCTTGATGAAGCGGATGGGGTCTTCGGTCGTGATCTCAGAACTCGTGTCGGCCAACGGCATCGAGTACATGGGCAACAAGACGCTCGACCTTCTCAAGTTCCATGAAGAGGAACGGAAAGTCGGCTTACAGATCTTCGGAGAAAACCCCGAGCGTCTGGTGAATGCTTCTCAATACGTCGAAAAGCTTGGCGCCGACTTTGTCGATCTGAACTTGGGTTGTCCGGTTCCAAAAGTTGTGAAAAACGGCGCGGGTTCCGCCATGTGCCGGGATCCGAAGTCACTTGGAAAAACCCTGGCCGAAATGGTGAAGGCCGTAAAAATTCCAGTGACGATCAAGATTCGGACGGGCTGGGATTCGGAGAGTCGAAACGCGCTCGATGTGGTGCGTGTGGCGGCCGACGCCGGCGTGGGCTGGGTGGCCATTCACGGTCGGACGCGGGCTCAAGGCTACAGCGGGCAGGCCGATTGGGATTTCATTGGCGATATTAAAGCGAAGAGCCCGATTCCCATCATTGGCAACGGAGACATCCTGACGGGCGAGGACGCAGTCATGAAAGTGCGTACCTACGGAGTCGATGCGGTCCTGATCGGTCGGGGAGCTCTGAGAAACCCATTCATGTTTGAGCAAGCCCGTGCGCTCTGGTTTGGACAGACTCCCCGTATTCCACGTGCGGACGATTACGTGCACCTCTTGCTCGCCCAAAAACAACTGCTTCACGAAACCTACGAGCCGCGCGGGGCGATGATTCACTCTCGCAAATTCCTGGCCTGGTATTCTGCCGGGTTCCCGGGCTCAAGCGAGTTCAGGAAAAACGTCTTCGCCATTCCCGATCCCGAGCAGCTTTGGGATTCGGCCATCACTTTCTTCCGGACGGCGACCGAGGGGCGTGATCTTGGGTTCATGCGCGAGGATTTTTTGATGGGCGGTCACGGCTGATCAGAGTTAGGGTCCGCAGCTATGGATCTTCAACTCATCAGCTTTCCGCTTTGTCCTTACGTTCAGCGCGCGATCATCACGCTTCTCTACAAGAAGGTGCCGCACCGAGTGACTTTGGTCGATCTGGCCAATCCTCCGGAATGGTTTCAGGAGAAATCGCCTACCGGGCGGGTTCCACTTTTGATTGTCGACCGAAAGACCGTTCTCTTTGAATCGGCCGTGATCAATGAGTACTTGGATGAAATTTCGAGTCCTCCGCTTTCTGTGAAAGATCCGCTCCGCAAAGCTTTGGAGCGCGGCTGGGTGGAGTACGGATCAGCCCTTTTGGGCGCCATGTACGGGATGGTCTACCAAGAAGACGCCGCCGCTTTGGAGAACGAGATTCAGGAATTCTTCTCCGATCTCGTGCGAGTTGAAGGTGTGCTTTCGCCCTCCGGGCCTTACTTCCGGGGCGCTGACTTGAGTCTAGTCGATACGGCGTGGGCCCCGATCTTTGCGCGCCTAGAAGCAACACCGAAGCTTTGGAATCACGCGGCTTGGGCTTCGATGCCTCGGACGCGCGCTTGGGCTGAAGCGCTGCTCCAAGTTCCTGCGGTCAAGGAGTCGGTGGCGGCTGACTTCAAGGATCAGTACGTCTCTTACGTCAAAAAGGCTGGGGGACATCTGGTGTGAGGAAGGCGGCTGCTGAACACCACTCGCTTTCTGATCGGTTTGAAGGGTTTCCTGCGGAGGGGTTTTCATTCCTTCGCTCGCTCAAGAAAAACAACGAGCGCGAGTGGTTTCAGCCCCGGAAAGAGAAGTATCAGGAGCTTTTAGTTCGCCCTCTTCAACTCCTCACTTCGGAGCTGGGGCAGGCGCTTCAGGAAGAAGCCCCTGGGTACGCTTTTGATCCGAAGCGTTCTATTTTCCGAATTTATCGCGACACGCGTTTCAGCGGAAATCAGGACCCTTACAAAACGCACATCGCTGCGAGCTACTCGTTCCGGACGGGAAAAAAAGAAGCCATGGAAGAGCCTGGGTTCTATTTTCACTTGGAACCGGGCTCGGTTTTTGTGGGTGGTGGCATCTACATGCCCAGCTCCGCGCAATTGCGGCTGATCCGGGACTCTATTTTGTCGCGGCCCGAGGCGTATTTAGCGGTGGTTCAAAACGCGGCGTTTCGAAAACGCTTTGGCGGTATTGCGGGCGAGTGCTTAAAGCGCGCTCCGCAGGGGATGGATCCCGAGCACCCTCTGATCGAGCACTTGCGCCACAAACAGTTTTACGTGGGAGTGGAACTCGACCCTGACTTGGCTCAGTCGCGAAAACTGATCGCTCAAGTGGTACGGGACTATCGCCTCGCGTTGCCACTTCTCAGTTGGCTTCGCGACGCGACGGCTCCGCTTCGATTCAAGACTCGCTAAGAGGGAGGCGATTCGCCGCACTTGGGCGCTTCGTCCCCTCGGGCCCTCGCGCCTTATTTGGGCGAAATCATGTCCTCGGGGCGCACCCACTGGTCAAATTGCGCATCCGTCAGGTGGCCCAGCGCCAAGGCGGCTTGGCGAAGGGTCAGGCCTTCTTTGTGCGCTTTCTTCGCGATCGCGGCCGCTTTGTCGTACCCAATGTGGGGGTTCAAAGCCGTCACCAGCATCAGGGTGTTTTCCAGGTGCTGAGCGATGATTTTCAGATTGGGCTGAAGGCCGCTCAGGCAGTGATCGACAAAGCCGTTGGCCGAGTCGGCCAAGAGGCGGCACGAGTGCAGGAAGTTGTGGATCATGAGCGGCTTAAAAACGTTCAGTTCAAAGTGGCCGCTTGCGCCGCCCATGTTGATGGCGACGTCGTTGCCGAGAACTTGGCAGCAAACCATGGTCATGGACTCGGATTGAGTGGGATTCACTTTGCCGGGCATGATGGACGAACCCGGCTCGTTTTCAGGAAGCGAGAGCTCCTGAAGGCCGCAGCGCGGACCGCTTCCCAGCCAGCGGATGTCGTTCGAGATTTTCATGAACGAGCAGGCCAGAGTTTTCAGAGCGCCGTGGGCAAAGACCAAAGCGTCGTGCGCGGCAAGCGCCTCGAATTTGTTCGGCGCCGAGACGAATCGGGTGCCGCTGAGTTCGGAAATTTTCAGGGCGACTCGCTCGGCAAACTCAGGATGAGTATTGAGGCCCGTCCCGACGGCGGTTCCGCCTTGTGCCAGGTGCCTCAGGCGCTCGAGCGACTGCTGGACGCGCTCAATCCCGATCTCCAGCTGCATGCGGTAGCCCGAAAACTCCTGACCCAGGGTGAGTGGGGTGGCGTCCATCAAGTGGGTGCGGCCCACTTTGATGATGTCTTTGAAGGCTCCTTCTTTTTGCAGCAAGCTGTCGCGGAAGCGAGCGAGTGCGGGAAGAAGGGCACGCTCGACTTGTTCGACGGCCGCAATGTGCATGGCGGTCGGGAACGAGTCGTTCGAGGATTGGCTCATGTTGACGTCGTCGTTCGGGTGGACGGGTTTTTTCGAACCCATCTGGCCGCCCAGGATTTCAATGGCGCGGTTCGAAATGACTTCGTTCGCGTTCATGTTGGTCTGGGTGCCTGAGCCCGTTTGCCAAACCACGAGCGGGAAATGCGAGTCGAGCTTTCCTTCAATGACTTCATCGGCAGCGCGCGCGATGGCGTCGCGCTTTTCACGAGGAAGTTTGCCGAGCTCAAAGTTCACGTCGGCGGCTGCTTTTTTCAAAATTCCGAGAGCCCGAACCAAGGGCCGAGCCATGCGGTCTTCGCCTACGGCAAAGTTCTGCAGCGATCGCTGGGTTTGGGCGCCCCAGTAACGGCCTCCGGGAACTTTCATTTCACCCATCGTGTCGGTTTCAATGCGGTAATTTTGGCTCATGACGAACGCCTAACACGGGCCACGGCGGGCCGGAAGAGGCAGGTGCGCCAGTAGTTCCAAAGCGCGCGTGGAGACTTCGAGGATCAACGGATAGACCGCTCCGTTTGGAATCGGGGCCGGAAGGGCCTCGATCTTCAGTGCCCACTGCACCAAGCGCCTCACCACGCCTCCGTGACTGGCTACGGCCAAGCGCTCGATTTCGGGGTGTTTCAGGCAGTAATCGGCCAAAGCCGCTAAGGCGCGATCGCGAACTTGCGGCCCGGTTTCTGCACCGAGGATCTGGATTTCCTGATCGCTGAAGGGGCGGTGGCGCGTGCTCTCGGAAAAACCCTGCCCGTAGAGCTGATCCATCTCAGCTCCGGTCAGGCCCTGCAGTTTTCCCAAGTGAATTTCCCGGAGGCGTTCATCGGTTGCGACTTCCAGTTTCAGTTCCTGGGCGGGGATCAGTGCTGTCTCGTGGGCTCGGCTCAAGTCCGAGCTCAAAAAGGCCTGCACGTTCAAGTGACCTAAGATGGGGGTCAGTTGCTTGGCTTGCTCTCGCCCTAAGTCGTTCAGTGGCACATCCAAATGGCCCTGAATGCGGCCTTCGGCATTCCAAGTAGTTTGGCCGTGACGGAAGCAGAAGAGCTTTCTTGTGGTAGGGTGCGACGTCATTGTTTGGGAGTAAAGCGTACCATGGCCATCCTAAAAGTCGCTCGTTTGGGGCACCCCGTTCTTCGCGAAAAAGCGCGCGAACTCACTCTTTCCGATATGGGTTCGCCTGAAATCGGTCGGCTCGTGTCCGACATGATCGACACGATGGACGAATACGACGGCATTGGCCTGGCTGCACCTCAGGTGCATCAGCCGGTCCGGCTTGCGGTCTTAGGCTTTGAAGACGATTCGCCTCGCTATCCAGGCATGGGAAAGCAAGACCTGCTGGTTCTGATCAACCCCGTGGTGACGGTGCTCGATCCCACTCTGCAAGGATTCTGGGAAGGCTGCTTGTCCGTTCCCGGCCTAAAAGGGCTAGTTTATCGCCCGAGGAAAGTTCGGATTGATTTCATGGACCTTCAAGCCCGCAAGCGGTCGATTGAAGCGGAAGACTTTTTGTCGACGGTGTTTCAGCACGAGCTCGATCACTTGGACGGCGTGGTTTTCTTGGATCGCGTGCAAGGCGGGCCGGGGGAACGACCGATCGCCTTTACGGACGAGTACGAGCGCTACCATTTGCCCGATGAAGATTCGGACGTCGGCGAACTCGACGATTGATTCACCCGAAGAGGTAACCCGGTAGCTCAGTCGTCTGGATGACTGGCTTTGAGTTCTGCGGCCAAGCGGACGCGAGCTTCACGTCGCTTGACGGCTTGCTCGAAGCGCCGCTTTTCTTGAGGCGTTTCTGGCTCGACTGCTGGGACTTGAGTGGGCCGCCCGTGGTCGTCGAGAGCCACAAAGGTGGTGTAGGCAGTGGCCGTGTGATGGCGCTCGCCGGTGACCGTGTTTTCAGAGTCCACGCGCACGCCCACTTCCATCGAAGTACGGCCTGCGTAGTTGACGGAAGCCAGGATGTGCACCACATGGCCCACTTTGACCGGGGCGATGAAGTGAAGCGCGTCGATCGAAGCCGTAACGACGACGCGCCGAGCGTGTCTGCCTGCCGCGATGGCTCCGGCAATGTCGATCCAGGCCATGATCTTTCCGCCGAAGATCGTTCCGAGTGCGTTCGCGTCCGAGGGGAGCACGATCTCGGTCATGGTTACGGAGGAGTCGCGGGGTGGCTTGGGGGACAACACTTTGGTGACGCTCATGGCGCCCGGATCATTGCTCCAAGGGGGGCTTTGGGTCAAGTTTTCCGCCCTGTTTCGATGGAACTCCCCGTCTCTTTCGGCTAGGTCCAGAGCCGTGGAATTCCGAATTCTTTTGGGACTTGTCCTGTGCAACCTGGTTTGGTCGGCCAACCCCATTATGGGGAAGATCCTTCTGGAAGAAGTTCCCGGGATTCAGGTGTCCTGGCTGCGCTCGGCATCGGCGGCGGCGGCGTTTTTGGTGGTCTTTGGATTTCGAAAAGGTCTTTTTCGCCCCCAAAGTCCTTCCGAGTGGGGCTGGTCGCTTTCTTTGGGTTTCTTTTCCTTCGCCTTTGCCCCGGCGCTCGCTTTGGTGGGTTTAGCCACCTCTCGCGCGACGGATAATTCCCTGATCATTGCGCTCGAGCCCCTGGTGACCGTTTTGATGGCTCGCTTGTTTTTGGGTGACCGGATGAGTTGGCTTCATGCGGTCGCTTTTCCGTGTGCCCTTTACGGCTTTGCGCTTCTGAGTGGGTTGACGGGGGAGCGCTTGCGCGGCGCTTGGGATCCGCACTTATTCGGGAATCTTTTGATGCTGGTCTCGCTCCTGGGCGAGGCCATTTACTCGGTGTTTGCTCGGAAGCTCTTGGTGCGCCGCGAAGCGATTCCTATTTTTGGAAACGCCGTGGTTTTTGGGGCAATCGTTTTGACGTGCATCCTCATCGCTACGGTGGGGCTGCCGAATCTCTTCGCGCTGACTCCTCGCGCGTGGGCGGCGCTTCTTTGGATGGGCCCGATTGGAACGACCGGAACCTACCTTTATTGGATGAAAGTTCTGCCGCGCGCATCGATCCCCAGTATGGCGCTCACTCTTTTTCTTCAGCCGGTGGCGGGCTCTCTGTGGGGCTACCTGGGTTTGGGCGAGCGTCTGGCTGGACCCCAAGTCGGGGGAGCTGCTTTGATTCTTCTGGCGGTGGCTGCTCCGTTGATGGAGCGTCGCGTTAGAAGTCCCTAAGACTTCCTGACAAAAAGTGTCTTGCTGTTTTGGAATTCGCCTTCCTATACTGAGTTCGCGAGGGGGGATCGCAATCAAAATGGCTGGGGATATCCAAGAACCAGGGGGACGGGAACTGTTAGAGGCCTTAGTGGCGCTTTCAGGTCTGCCTTCCGGACTGATCGAGATGGAGTTGGAAGAGATGCTGAAGAAGCGCGGCCAATCCGTCATGGATTTGACCCTGGCCGATCTTCGTCAAGTTTTGGCCTCGCACCTAGAGCACCTAGTCGTTGAAGACCTGGTGGAACTCGACGGGCTGCCCGAACTAGAAGCCGGCCCAGACTCAGAAGAACTGGCTCCAGGCCGCATCACTCCAGTTCTGAAAATGGCCGACCGATAAAGACATTAACCCCTTCGGCGACCGACTGGTGTCAAAAGTCTTTGCATTTCAAACGGCTTGCCCGTTCGATTTGCAAAAAAAACAGCATGGCACAGTGCAACAAGATAGGGTCGTAGGTATACTGAAGGTCAAGGAGCACCCTCGATGCTGATTCGTTCCTCTGTGAAGAAAGTTCCTTCTGACTTGGTTCGGCCCGATCTCACTGGCATGCCCTCGGTGGGTTCCGCCGTTCCGGGCACGCTGGGTGCGGTTCACGCCGAAGGCTACATCCCCAACCCGATCGTGATCGAGCAAACTGCGCGGGGTGAGCGTCAGTACGACATTTACTCCCGACTCCTTTTGGATCGGATCATTTTCTTGGGCACCGAAGTGAACGACACGGTGGCCAACTTGTTGGTGGCTCAGATGTTCTTCCTGGAGTCCTCGGACCCGGATAAGCCGATCCACCTCTACATCAATTCTCCCGGTGGTTCCGTGACGGCAGGACTCGCGATTTACGATGTCATGCAACACGTGAAGGCACCTGTGGCGACTTACTGCTTGGGCTTGGCCGCCTCGATGGGAGCGCTTCTGCTCGCAGCAGGCGAAAAGGGGCAGCGGTTCTCGATGCCCCATAGCCGAATCATGATTCACCAGCCCTTGGGCGGTGCGCGTGGCCAGGCTTCCGACATCGAAATTCAAGCGAAAGAAATCCTGTATTTGAAGGAGCGCCTCAACGCCATCCTGTCGCGTGCGACTGGGAAGAGCATCGAGCAGATCCACAAAGACACCGACCGAGACAATTATCTTTCGGCGGCGGAAGCAGTGGAATACGGGCTCATCGACAAGGTCATCGAAAAGGGCGAAGCAGCCCGTTGATCGGACTGCGGGACGGGGAAACAGAAAATGGACGGCAAAAAATACGGTGATGGCTTCGGGAATCTCTGCTGCTCCTTCTGCAGCAAGAATCAGCGAGAAGTGAAGAAACTGATCGCGGGTCCCACGGTCTATATTTGCGACGAGTGTATCGAGCTTTGTAACGACATCATTGCTGAGGAAAGCCAGAAAGAAGGCCCAGCACGGCCTTCCGAACGGATTCCGAAGCCCTCGGAAATCAAGAGTACGCTCGACGAGTATGTGATCGGCCAAGAGCGCGCTAAACGCGTGTTGTCGGTTTCGGTCTACAACCACTACAAGCGCATTCAATTCCAAGGCGAGAGCAAGAAAGCCAAGGGAGAAGTCGAGCTTCAGAAGTCGAACATCATGCTGATCGGCCCGACCGGCACCGGCAAGACCTTGCTGGCGCAGACTCTGGCGAAACTTCTGAACGTTCCGTTCGCGATGGCCGATGCCACCACCCTCACTGAAGCGGGTTACGTGGGTGAGGACGTCGAGAACATCATCCTGAATCTTCTGCAAGCTTGCGACAACAACGTCGAGCGTGCCCAGCGCGGCATCGTCTACATCGACGAAGTCGACAAGATTTCGCGCAAGAGCGAGAACCCCTCGATCACGCGCGACGTCTCGGGTGAAGGCGTTCAGCAGGCCCTTCTGAAGATCATTGAAGGTACGATCGCGAACGTTCCGCCGAAAGGTGGCCGGAAGCATCCGCAGCAGGAATTCGTCCAAGTGGACACTTCGAACATCCTGTTCATCTGCGGCGGAGCTTTTGTGGGCTTGGACAAGCTCGTTTCGCTCCGTAAGGGCAAGCGAAGCTTGGGTCTTCACGCCAGCGTCGATTCCCGCATCAAAGAGAACACCTCCCAGTTGATGGCGCAGGTGGAACCCGAGGATTTGATCAAGTTCGGCCTCATTCCCGAATTCATTGGCCGTTTGCCGGTGATCGCGACTTTGGACGAGCTCGATGAAGCCGCTCTGATTCGGATCTTGAAGGAGCCCAAGAACGCTCTCAGCAAGCAATACGCGAAGCTGTTTGAGTATGACGGGGTTCAGCTCGAGTTTGAAGAAGACGCATTCGTTGCAGTGGCTCAAGAGGCCATCAAGCGCAACACGGGTGCACGGGGCCTTCGAGCCATTCTGGAGCAGTCGATGTTGGAAGTGATGTACGACCTTCCGGCAAAGACCGACGTGAAGAAGTGCGTCGTGACCCGTGACTCGATCGTCAAGGGCGAGCGTCCGGTCTTGGTGCTGAAGGATGGCACGGAGCAGGGACGTCCTGCTACTGGAGCCGTTGCGGCCAAGGCCGAGAGCGCCTAAATCGTCCGAAAATTCGGCATGAAATGAAAATTTTGAACGCGCCCGGGGGCCACTGGCCAGCCGGGCGTTTTCATTAGGGATTTTAGATCGGCACGAAGCGCCCCAGTTTGCGCTCGCGATCGGTTTGTGATGGAGTTGTAAGAAGGGGGGGCCAGTGGAGCCCTTCTCATCCCAAGGAAGAGGGGCGCTATGAGCAATTCCAAAGACAGCAAGGAAAAGAAGTCCGTCGCGGTGAAGGTTCCGCTTCTCCCGCTGCGGGATGTGATCATCTTCCCGCACATGGTGGTGCCGCTCTTCGTGGGCCGCGAGAAATCCATCAACGCACTCGAAGAGTGTGTCAGCAAGAAGATGGATTTGTTCTTGGTGGCTCAGCGTGAAGCAACGACCGTGAGCCCAGGCGAAGACGATATCTTCGAAGTAGGGACTCTCGGGACGATCCTTCAGATCCTTCGTTTGCCAGACAACACCGTGAAGGTGCTGATCGAAGGCAAAAGGCGCGCAAAAATCGTTGAGTACATCGAGACCGATCGGATCATCGAAGCGGTCATCGAGGAATTGCCCGATCAAGTTCAAAGCGGCGTCGAGCTTGAAGCTCTGGTTCGCTCGCTGAAGGGCACCTTTGAGAATTACGTGAAGCTCAACAAGCGCATCCCGCCCGAGATGCTCATGAGTGTAGCGAACATCGAAGATCCGTCTCGATTGGCCGATCTAATCGTCGCTCACTTGAATCTCAAGCTCGAAGACAAGCAGGAGATCTTGGAGGTTCAGGATCCTGCGAAGCGACTCGAGAAATTACTGCAGCTCATGCAGGGCGAGATCGAGATTCTTCAAGTCGAGCGTCGAATTCGCTCGCGCGTGAAGAAGCAGATGGAGCGCTCCCAAAAGGAGTACTACCTGAACGAGCAGATGCAGGCGATCCAGAAGGAACTCGGCGAAAAAGACGAGTTCAAAGCCGAAATTCAGGCTCTGGAAAAGGCCATTCGCTCGAAGATCATGAGCAAAGAGGCTAAGGAAAAGTCGAATAAAGAGCTGAAAAAGCTCAAAATGATGTCGCCGATGTCCGCCGAAGCGACCGTCGTTCGCAATTACATCGACTGGATCATCACCTTGCCTTGGGGCGAGATGACGCCGGATCGGAACGACATCCGCCTAGCCGAAGAGGTCTTGGATGAAGATCACTACGGACTGGAAGAAGTGAAGGAGCGGATCCTGGAATACTTGGCGGTGCGTGCACTGACCGAGAATTCAAAGGGTCAGATTCTGTGCTTCGCTGGACCTCCGGGGGTGGGGAAGACGTCGTTGGCTAAATCCATCGCCAAGTCGCTGAATAAGAAGTTTGTCCGTTGTTCGCTGGGTGGCGTGCGGGACGAGGCCGAGATTCGCGGTCACCGTCGTACCTACGTGGGCGCGCTTCCGGGCAAAATTATTCAGTCGCTGAAAAAGGCGGGGTCATCGAATCCGGTGTTCTTGCTCGATGAAGTCGACAAGATGAGCATGGATTTCCGCGGCGACCCGAGTTCGGCACTTCTCGAAGTGCTCGATCCGGAACAGAACTCAACTTTTGGCGATCACTACCTGGAGGTCGATTACGACATTTCCAAAGTGATGTTCGTGCTCACGGCCAACTCGCTTCACAGCATTCCGAAGCCGCTTCTCGACCGGATGGAGGTCATCACGATCTCGGGTTACACCGAGATCGAGAAGTACAATATCGTGCGGAAATACCTCATTTCCAAGCAGATGACGGCGCACGGGTTGAAGGAAGGGGATCTCGAGATCCCCGAAGAAACCGTGTACTCGCTGATTCGGCATTACACGCGTGAAGCGGGTGTTCGGAACTTGGAGCGGACGGTAGCCACGGTCTGTCGGAAGGTGGCACGCAAGATCGTGGACCGCCAAACGGCTGCACCGAAAGCTGCCAAAGGCACCAAAGCTGCGAAAGTGGAAGCTCAACAGACCATCGTGATTTCTGTAACAGATCTCGAAGAGATGCTGGGGCCTCCGAAGTTCACAGTGTCCAAAGCAGAAGAAACGAATGAAGTGGGTCTGACCAACGGCTTGGCTTACACCGAAGCCGGTGGCGATCTGCTTCAGATCGAAGTCAGCGTGGTTCCGGGTAAGGGCGCGGTGAAAATCACCGGCAAGCTGGGCGATGTGATGCAGGAGTCAGCGGCTACGGCCATGAGCTATGTTCGTTCGCGTGCAGAGCTCTTGGGGCTGGAGAAGGACTTCTATCAGAACGTCGACATCCACTTGCACGTGCCGGAAGGTGCAGTGCCGAAGGATGGACCTTCGGCCGGCATCACGATGGCTACGGCCATCACGAGTGCTCTGACGAAGATCCCGACTCGGCGTGAAGTGGCCATGACGGGCGAGATCACTCTGCGGGGCCGCGTGTTGCCTATCGGGGGTCTGAAGGAGAAGCTCCTGGCCGCTAAGATCGGCAACATCAAGACCGTGCTCATTCCGAAAGCAAACGTTCCTGACCTGAAGAAAGTGTCCAAAGACATCACCGAAGGCATGAAGGTGATTCCGGTGGAACACGCGGATCAGGTGCTTCGTTTGACTCTGGATCTGGAAAATGCCGAGGGCTTCTTGATGCGGAAGCGTCTCGACGATCTTTCGGCTTTTGCCTCGATTCCTTTGGTGGAACTGGGCGGCGGTCGCGAGGAAAAGCCTGCGACCACCACGGGCATCAAGCACTGAAAAACAGCTAAAATTGGCGTGATTTTGGGCCAGCTTCCGGTTCGGAAGCTGGCCCTTTTCTTTGTGCGCCTCTCAAAGCCGGAACTGTAGCGACAGGCTCGGTTGAATCATCGTGAAGTCCTTGCGTTGGCCTGTCGCAGGATTCGGAATCCGAAGTTGAAGCCAGCTCAGGTCGAAAGCTGCGCTGAAAAACCGATAGCGATCGCCCCGGAGTAGTTCGTAACTGGCGTGGGCCCCCAGTGCAGGGCCCATTTTCCCGGAATAGCCGGTCACAATGAACCCCGCTGCCCCGCCTTGGGGCCCAACTTGAAGCCGAGGAAGGCGCGGCCAAAGGCGGAGAGGAAACTCGGCTCCCCCCGCTCGGAGCACAATTCCACGACCTAAGTGGGCGCCAGAAAGAAAAAGTCCGCTGCCCCAGGCTGGGTTCCAAAAACGGCCTGAGCGAAGCTCAAAACCCGTACCGCTTCCGACTGCAGCGCGTGTCGGAGTTTGGTTTGGGGTCAGAGTTTGAATGGAGTTAGGTATTGTGGAAACCCCAATATTTCCGGACAGATAATAACGTTCTGAGGCGCGTTCTTGGGCTCGCGCATTCGGAGCAGAAACCAAAAAAAGAACCGGGACGAAAAAGGTAAAGAGTCGCGAAAAAAATGGAGTGTTCACGCCCGCTCGGAACTGCAATCTGCGCTCCATGATGCATTGCCTTCAATCGGCGCTTGACCCGGGTCGGGGCGCTCGACTATTTTCCCGATTCTTCGCAAATCCAAGTTTTTTGGCTTCGCGCAAAGATTTTCTTTGATCGCCGGTGTTTCCGGCGGTAGTTGCTTGCAGTCCAAGATTGAGACGAAAGGAATTGTTGTTCATGCCAACCATCAACCAACTGATTCGCCGTGGTCGCGCGAAGGCGAGCTGGAAAACCAAATCGCCTGCCCTGATGAGCTGTCCGCAGCGCCGGGGTGTTTGTACGCGCGTGTACACCACGACGCCGAAGAAGCCGAACTCCGCTCTCCGCAAAGTGTGCCGGGTGCGTCTGACGAACGGCTTCGAAGTGACCTCGTACATTCCGGGTGTCGGCCACAACCTGCAAGAGCACTCCATCGTGTTGATTCGCGGTGGCCGGGTGAAAGACTTGCCGGGTGTTCGTTACCACACCGTGCGCGGAACTCTGGACACCCAGGGCGTCGCCAACCGCAAGCAAAGCCGCTCGAAGTACGGCACGAAGAAATCTTCCGGCGCCGCGGCTGCCAAGTAATTTAGAACGAGGACTTTGACACATGGGTCGCAAGAATTTTATCCGTAAGCGCGAGATCCTCCCGGATCCGAAGTTCAACGATGTGGTCGTTGCTAAGTTCATTTCGAGCCTCCTGAAGGAAGGCAAGAAGTCGACCGCAGAAGCCATTTTCTACACCTGCGTGGACGTGATCCAAGAGCGCACCGGTGATGACGGCCTCAAGACCTTCAAAAAAGGTCTCGAGAACGTGAAGCCGATGCTCGAAGTGAAATCCCGCCGTGTTGGCGGCGCTACTTATCAAGTTCCGGTGGAAGTGAAACCGGCTCGTCGCCAATCTTTGGCTTCGCGCTGGTTGATCGAGGCGGCTCGTGGCCGTCCCGAGCACTCCATGGCAGAACGCTTGGCCGCTGAAGTCATCGAAGCTGCAAACAGCCGCGGTGGCGCAATGAAGAAGCGCGAAGACGTTCACAAGATGGCAGAAGCCAACAAAGCTTTCGCCCACTACCGCTGGTAAGCGATTCGACTTCAGTGTTCTGAGTCGTTGGCTCGGAAATCTGAATCGACAAGTGAGAGAATCAGGAAAAGGGAGGAACTTCGGTTTCTCCCTTTTTCATTTTCGCGTTCCCTGCTGAACGCTGTTAGAAAACCCGACTATGGCTGCACCGACGACTCTCGCCACGACTCGCAATATCGGCATCATGGCTCACATCGACGCCGGAAAAACGACGACGACCGAAAGGATTCTTTTCTACACCGGTAAGACCCATAAAATGGGCGAGGTGCATGAAGGAAATACCGTCATGGACTGGATGCCTCAAGAGCAGGAGCGCGGCATCACCATTACGTCGGCCGCGACCACTTGTTTCTGGCGCGAGCATCGCATCAACATCATTGATACGCCCGGACACGTCGATTTCACCATCGAGGTGGAGCGCTCGCTTCGGGTTCTGGATGGAGCGGTAGCGGTGTTTAGTGCGGTCGAGGGCGTAGAGCCACAGTCCGAGACCGTTTGGCGGCAGGCCAATAAATACCACGTGCCTCGCGTGGCTTTTGTGAACAAGATGGACCGGATCGGCTCAGATTTTTACGCCGTCGTGGAGCAGATTCGCGAGCGCTTGGGTGGCAAGCCAGTTCCCATTCAGATCCCGATCGGTGCCTCAGAGACTTTTGAAGGCAACATCGACCTTCTTTCCATGAAGGCTGTTACCTACAAGATGGGTGACCTGGGTTCCACAGTGGTCGTTCAAGAAATTCCGGACGAGCTTCGCGAAGAAGCCCAAGGCTGGCGCGAGAAGCTGGTCGAGGCTGCTGCCGATTGTGATGAAGCGCTCACTGAAAAGTACCTGAACGGTGAGGAACTGAGTGAAGCCGATCTTCGTGCGGCCCTTCGTAAGGGTACGATCAGTTTTCAAATTCAGCCCATTCTTTGTGGCGCGAGCTTTCGGAACAAGGGCGTTCAGCCCCTCCTGGATGCCGTGATCGACTTCCTGCCGTCACCTCTGGATAAGCCTCCGGTGGAAGGCAAAGACCTTCGTCACGAAGACAAAATTCTGAATCGAAAAGCAGATATGAAGGAGCCTTTTTCGGCTCTAGCGTTCAAGGTGATGAACGATCCCTTCGTGGGACAATTGATTTATTTCCGCGTCTACTCGGGCGAAGCCAAAGTGGGCGATATGGTGCTGAACCCGGGCAAGGACAAGAAAGAGCGCCTGAGCCGCATTTTGCAAATGCACGCGAACAAGCGCGAAGACATCGAAGTGGTCCGTGCGGGCGATATCGTGGCAGCAGTGGGTTTGCGGTACACCATTACTGGCGACACGCTTTGTGAAACGGCCCACCCGATTCTCTTGGAAAAGATGGAGTTTCCGGAGCCGGTGATTTCCATCGCGATCGAGCCGAAGACGAAAGCGGATGAAGAGAAGCTTTCCGGAGCCCTTCAGCGACTCGCTATGGAGGATCCGTCCTTCCGGATCACGAATAATGCTGACACCGGTCAGACCCTGATTAGCGGGATGGGCGAGCTCCACCTGGAAATCATCGTGGACCGCATGAAGCGCGAATTTAAGGTGGAAGGCAACGTCGGTAAGCCTCAGGTGGCTTTCAAGGAGACGTTGGGTAAGAAGGCCCGAGGGGAAGGGCGTTTTGTTCGCCAGGCGGCGGGGCGGGGGCAGTTCGGCCACTGTGTGGTCGAGTTTGAACCTCTCTCGGCCGGCCAGGGCTTTCAGTTTGTGAACCGCGTCCGGGAAGGCGCTATTCCGAAGGAGTTTATTCCTGCGGTAGAAAAGGGCATTCAGGAGTCCATGCTGGGAGGGATTATTGCGGGTTACCCGGCGGTCGATATTCGAGCCACCTTGCTGGACGGGTCTTTCCACGAAATCGACTCCACTGAAGTGGCCTTCAAGATCGCCGCTTCCATGGCCTTTAAAGAGGCTGCCTTAGCCTCAGACCCCTTAATTCTTGAGCCTGTGATGAGCGCCGAGGTGGTCTGTCCCGAGGACTATATGGGCGGAGTTATTGGAGATTTAAGCAGTCGCCGGGGCAAGATCTTGAACATGACCACCCGTCATGGTCAGCAAGTGATCAAGGCCGAAGTGCCGCTTTCAACGATGTTTGGATACTCCACGGCGTTGCGAAGTTCGTCCCAGGGTAGGGCTACTTACACGATGGAATTCTCGCGCTACGAGCCTGTTCCTCCGGCTATTGCTGAGGAAATTAAGATTCGCTCGGGCGTGATTCTTCCACCACGGCCCGAAACTTCTACTTAATGATTGTCTCTCGCTAAAAAGCTCGGTATAGACCGAGCACTCTTTTTCTGACGTCTTCGGGAAGATTGCCTACACAAGCCCATCTGTGTGTAGGGGAACTCTCGAAGGTTAACTCTGAAGTGATGGGGAGCATTACAAAATGGCAATGGAACACAAGATTCGGATCAAACTGAAAGCTTTCGACCACCGCGTTCTCGATCAATCCGTTTGGGAGATCGTCAACACGGCGAAGCGCACAGGTGCCACGGTTCGTGGACCGATTCCGCTTCCTACGGTGATCAATAAGTATTGCGTTCTCCGTTCGCCCCATGTAGACAAAAAATCCCGCGAGCAGTTCGAGATCCGAACTCACAAGCGGTTGCTCGATATTCTCGAACCCACCCAGCAAACTGTCGATTCTTTGATGAAGCTCGACTTGTCGGCAGGCGTGGACGTCGAGATTAAATCCTAAGGCTCACCCAGCGAGCGTAGGGATTCGAGAACGGTGAAACTCCCTCTTGCACCGTCTGCTTTCGCAGACATCCCAAGGGGAAAGTCAACGGTCTCAAACGACTCCTGTTCATGAAAGCATCCGGCAGCCAGATCGAAAACCCAGATCATAGGGATTTGGGGATTGGTGCGGTTCTCCGGTGATGCTGTGCCAGGATAATCGGAAAATAAATGAGACGGCCTTCGGGTTGTCTGGAGATTGAAGTAAATGGAACAGAAGGTTGAAGGACAGGGCCAAACGGCATCTGCTCCGTCCACTTCCGGTTCGGCCCAGCGCGAAGCAGTCGCGCTCACGGCTGGAAAAGGCGGAATTCTCGGAGTTAAAGCCGGGATGACCCAAGTGTTCAACGAGCAGGGCGATTCGATTGCGGTGACCGTGATCGACGTCAAGCCCGCCGTGATCACCCAAGTGAAGACGAAGGACAAAGAAGGTTATCAGGCCATCCAGGTTGGTTTTCTTGCGAAGAAAGCCAAAGCGGTGACCAAGCCGGAAGCGGGCCATGCAAAAAAGGTCAACGCTACTGGTTTCTATCACTATCAAGAATTCCGTTTGCCAGAGGGCGCTAAGCTCGACGGTTTGACGGCAGGTAAAGTGCTGAGCCTCGATTTCATCAAGCCGGGTGACATGGTCGATTTGACCGCTGTCACTAAAGGTAAGGGTTTTCAGGGCGGCATGAAGCGCTTCCATATGTCCGGGAACTACAAGACGCACGGTGCTTCGTTGTCTCACCGTTCCTTGGGCTCCATCGGTAACCGCGCTGATCCTGGCAAATGTTTCAAGAACAAGAAAATGGCGGGCCAGATGGGCAACGTTCAAGCCACCGTGCAGAACGTCCGTGTGATCCGCGTGGATCAGGAGAATGGTCTTCTCCTGGTGCACGGTAGCGTGCCCGGTCCTCGTACCGGCATTGTGACCGTCTCTCGCGCTGTGAAGAGCATTGGGTGATTTATGCCAGTCATTGACGTCATTAATCAGGATAAGAAGAAAGTCGGAACGCTGACTCTCAGCGATTCGGTGTTTGCTGCGGAAATCAACGTTCCGTTGGTTCACCAGGTCATTAAGGCTCAGTTGGCGGGTCGTCGCCAAGGGACCGCAAAGACCAAGACCAAAGGCGAAGTCCGTGGCGGTGGTAAGAAGCCGTTCCGCCAAAAAGGAACTGGTAACGCCCGTCAGGGTTCCAGTCGTTCCCCGCTCAATCCGGGCGGTGGCGCAAGCTTTGGTCCTCAGCCGCGCTCTTACGAGCAAGCGACTCCGAAGAAAATGGTGTTGGGTGCTTTGCGCTCGGCTCTGTCGGATCGCTTGAAGGCCGATCGTCTTTTGGTGATCGACGAGTTCAAGCTCGGTTCGCCGAAGACCAAGGAACTCGCAAAAATCATTCAAGGTGGTTTGGGCCTCACGAAGGTCTTGATCATTGATGATGCGAATGAGGGTTTGGAACGTTCGGGTCGCAATCTGGCGCACGTTCGCGTGCTTCGGACCGAAGGCTTGAATGTCTATGACATCGTGAAACACGACTGGGTCGTGCTCACTCAACGTGCGGTCTCGATTGTTGAGAACCGCCTGAACGTTGTGGGCTGAGGGAGGCGAAGATGCGTAATCATTACGAAGTAATCCGTCGCCCGATCATCAGCGAAAAGAGCACCGCTCTGGCTGAGATCGGTGGGAAGTATGCGTTTGAGGTCGCCGTTGGCGCGAACAAGAACGAAATCAAGGACGCCGTTCAAAACCTGTTCAACGTGAAGGTCCGTCAGGTCCGTACGTTGGTGGTGCATGGCAAGGTCAAGCGCAGCGCTCGCGCAGAGACCAAACGTCCGAACTGGAAAAAAGCGGTTGTGACGCTGGCCGAGGGCCAGAAGATCGACTTCTTCCAGGTCAAGTGAAGGGAGTAATGAGCCATGGCCGTTAAGACTTTTAAGCCCACGACTCCGACCCTTCGGTACAAGAGCGTTGCTGATTTCAGCGTGCTCACCCCGAAGAAGAAACAACCCAAGAAGCCCCGCGCACTGACGGTCTCCAAGTCCGGCAGCGGCGGTCGCAACAACCTCGGCAAAATGACCGTTCGCCACATCGGCGGCGGCCACAAGCAGAAGTATCGGGTGATCGACTTCAAGCGCGACAAGCTGGAAATTCCCGCAACCGTCGCTTCGATCGAGTACGACCCGAACCGCACCGCTTACATCGCTCTGTTGAATTACGCAGACGGTGAAAAGCGCTACATTTTGGCCCCGGCGGGCCTGAGTGTGGGCGATAAGGTGTTGGCAAGTGACTCCGCGGATATCAAACCGGCCAATACTTTGGCTTTGGCTTCGATCCCCGTCGGTACTCTTCTGCACAATCTGGAAGTGGAACCTGGAAAGGGTGGCCGTTTGGCTCGCTCCGCCGGGAACTTCGCCCAGTTGATGGCAAAAGAGGGTCTTTACTGCCAAGTGAAGATGCCCAGCGGTGAGATTCGCCTTCTCCACTCCCGTTGCCGGGCCTCGATCGGCCAGATCGGTAACCAGGAACACGAGAACATCAAAATTGGTAAAGCCGGCCGTGCTCGTTGGCTCGGGATTCGTCCCACCAACCGCGGCGTCTCGATGAACCCGATCGATCACCCGCACGGTGGTGGTGAAGGTAAGTCATCGGGTGGCGGTCACCCCCGCACTCCGTGGGGCGTGCCGACCAAGGGATACAAGACCCGTAGCAATAAACGCACTCAAGCGTTCATTGTGAAGCGGCGCAAGTAACCGGTTAAGGAGAAAGTACTGTGGCCCGTTCAATCAAAAAAGGCCCGTTCTGCGATGATCACCTGGTCAAAAAAGTCCAGGTGGCCCGTCAGTCCCAGAAGCGGGAAGTGATCAAGACTTGGTCTCGGCGCTCCCAGATCCTTCCGGATTTTGTGGGACTCACCTTGGCCGTGCACAATGGCAAGAAATTCGTTCCCGTGTATGTCACGGAGAACATGGTCGGACACCGGTTGGGCGAATTCGCTCCTACCCGGACCTTCCACGGACACACCCCGGCTGATAAAAAGGCCGCGGTTGCTGAAGGCGCCAAACCGGCGGCTGCAGCGCCGGCTGCCAAGCCGGCAGGGAAGTAAGGAGAGGAGTCATCCGTTATGGAAGCTACTGCAAAACTCAGCTCAATTCGGATCACCCCTCGTAAGATGGGGCTCCTCGCCGACATGGTACGCGGAAAGAACATCAATGAGGCATTGACCTACTTGAAGTTCTCCCCCCGGAAACGCACTGCTGGAATTCTGTCCAAGCTCTTGAAGAGCGCGGCCGCGAATGCTGGACAGAAGGGCACCGTCGATGTCGACACTCTGTTCGTGAAGACTATTCTGGTGGGTCAGGGTACGACTCTGAAGCGCTTCCGTCCACGCGCTAAGGGTTCGGCTTTCCGGATCAACAAGAAAACCAGCCACGTGAGCGTCACGCTCTCGGAACGGTAAGAGGAAGATCATGGGTCAGAAAGTTAATCCGATCGGTTTCCGCCTCGGCATCACCCGGACCTGGGACAGTCGTTGGTTCGCTAAGCGCGACTACGCTCGTCTGCTCCACGAAGACATCAAGCTGCGCAATTTCCTGAAGGAAAAGCTGTTCAGCGCTGGTGTTGCCCGGATCGAGATCGAGCGCGCTGCGAACAAAGTGAAGATCAACGTCCATACCGCCCGTCCCGGCATCGTGATCGGGAAAAAAGGCGCTGGCGTAGAGCAGCTGAAGGCTGAAGTCCAGAAGCTCTCTTCGAACGCTTTGTTCTTGAATATTGTCGAAGTGAAACGTCCTGAAGCCAATGCAACTTTGATTGCTGAGAACGTCGCTTCTCAGCTCGAGAAGCGGGTTGCCTTCCGTCGCGCAATGAAGAAGTGCATGACGGCGGCGTTCAAGCAAGGCATCAAGGGCATCAAGATCCGCGTGTCGGGTCGTTTGGGTGGCGCCGAGATCGCTCGTACCGAATGGTACAGCGAAGACAGCGTTCCCCTTCACACCCTCCGCGCCAACGTGGATTACGGCACGGCGGAAGCGAAGACCACCTACGGGGTGATCGGCGTGAAGGCATGGGTTTACACCGGCGAAGTCGCCACCTTGAAGAAGCAAGCTGCGGCAGAGGCGAAAGCCCTGGCCGCCGCGAAGGAGTGATGAGTCATGTTGGCACCTAAGCGCGTCAAGTGGCGTAAAGTCGCAAAAGGCAAAATGAGGGGCCGCGCCGATCGCGGTGGCACCTTGGCCTTCGGCGATTTCGGTCTCCAGGCAACGGAATGCGGACGAATCACCTCGCGTCAAATCGAGGCTTCCCGTGTGGCTATGACCCGTTCTGTGAAACGGGGCGGTCAAATCTGGATTCGGATTTTCCCGCACAAGCCTATCACCAAGAAAGCCGCTGAAACCCGCATGGGTTCCGGTAAAGGCAACGTGGAAGAATGGGCAGCCGTGATCAAGCCGGGCCGGGTCATTTATGAAATGTCCGGAATTTCCCAAGCGGAAGCTTTCGAAGCGCTTCGTTTGGCCGGCACCAAGCTTCCCATCAAGGTGAAGCCGATCAGCCGGACTTCGGAAAAATTGGCCCAGGCAGCTGTGGCTGCCAAGCTTCAAGAGAAGCGGACCAAGAAAGCAGCCCGTCAGGCTGCTTCGACGAAGAAGTCCTGAAAAGGGTAAGAACGATGTCGAACAAGATCATCAAGCAGTTGAAGAACCTTTCAAAAGACGAGCTCGTGACGAAAGTCCGCGAACTTGAAGCTGGTCTTTTCCAGGCTCGTATGAAAAAGGTAACGGGGCAGTTGGAGAACACCGCCAGCCTGTGGAAGATGCGTAAGGACTTGGCTCGCGCCAAGACCTTGATCTCCCAGGTCGCGAGTCCTTCCAAGACCGCCTGAGTGGTGAAGAGGTAACGATTTATGGCGAATACGACTCAAAAGAAGGCTCCGGCCAAAAAAGCCGCGCCCGCCGCGGTGAAGGCTGCAGCTCCGGTTGAAGCTTCCGCTCCGACGACGGTCCGCCGTCGTCGCGTGGTGGTGGGAACCGTGGTCAGCAACAAAATGCAGAAGACCATCGTGGTCAAGATCGACCGCCGCGTGCGTCACGAGCTTTACGGCAAGTACGTCACCAAGTCGCGGAAGTTCAAAGTCCACGATGAGAGCAACACGGCTAACGTGGGTGACCTGGTTTCGGTGGTGGAATCCCGCCCGCTCAGCCGTGAAAAGCGGTTTGCGCTCCAGAAAATCATCCGGCGCGCCGGTCAGGCCCCCGAGGCCAACGTCTAAGAGACGGTAGGAGCAATTTATGATTCAGATGACAACCCGCCTCGATGTGGCGGACAACTCGGGTGCTAAGTCAGTCATGTGCATCAAGGTCTTGGGCGGAAGCCGTAGGCGTTATGCCTCGGTGGGCGACGTGATCGTGGTGACCGTGAAGGATGCGGCTCCGAGTGCAAAGGTGAAAAAAGGTGAAGTCCTGAAGGCCGTCATTGTGCGGACCCGTAAGGAAATCAACCGTAAGGATGGCTCGTACATTCGCTTTGATGTGAATTCGGCTGTCTTGATCAACGCTCAGAATGAGCCGATCGGAACTCGGATCTTCGGACCCGTGGCCCGTGAGCTTCGTGCCCGCGCGTTCACCAAGATCATCTCGTTGGCCCCAGAAGTTCTTTGAGGATTATTCCAGACCCGCAAGCGACTGGCGTTTCAGCCAGCCGTGAATCGGGGAGGAGGAGGATAAAGTGGTAGCAGATAAAGAAGACGTAAAAGGTGGAGCTGACGAAGCCGCTGCGAAAAAAGCCGCAGCCGCTAAGAAAGCTGCCGCTGCAGGAAAAGCCAGGAAGAAAGAAGAGGCTGCTTCTGCGTTGAAGATCGCCGGAGCAGGGGAGACTAAGGTTTCGCCGAGCAAGGAGCCGCGCTTGTACACTCAGTACAAGGCCAAGGTGGTTCCGGCACTGATGAAGGAGTTCCAATTCAAGAGCTCCATGGAAGTGCCCCGTTTGACCAAAGTGGTAATCAACTGCGCCATTAAAGACGCAGTGGCTAACCCCAAGGTTTTGGATAGCGCGATCGAGGAAATCATGACCATTACGGGCCAAAAGCCCGTTTTGACTCGTTCCCGGAAGGCAATTGCTGCCTTTAAGGTTCGCGCAGGCAACCCGGTCGGTGTGATGGTGACTTTGCGCCGCGCCCGGATGTACGAATTCTTGGACCGTCTGATGAACGTGGCGCTTCCCCGCGTCCGTGACTTCAAAGGCGTGCCGACCAAGTCGTTTGACGGTCGTGGTAACTACTCGTTGGGTCTGCGCGAGCAGATCATTTTCCCCGAGATTAACTACGACAAAGTCGACAAAATCCGCGGGATGACGATCACCATCGCCACCTCCGCGAAGACCAACGAACAGGCCCGCGCCGTGCTGAACGAGCTGGGCATGCCGTTCCGCAAGTAAAGGAGAAGGACTTTGTCGACCAAAGCCAAGTTCGAAAAGATCGGAAAGAAGCTGAAGTTCGCAGTCCGCGTGCGGAATCGTTGTGGTCTCTGTGGCCGTCCGCGCGCTTACATGCGCAAGTTCAACATGTGCCGCCTCTGTTTCCGCGGCCTGGCCCTCAAGGGTCAGATTCCCGGCGTCGTAAAGTCGAGCTGGTAAGGCACTGAGAGGATATCGATTATGAGCATGACTGATCCTGTCGCTGATTTGCTAACCCGGCTGCGTAACGCTAGCCGTGAAAAGCATGAGAAAACTGATGTGCCGGCTTCCCGGCTGAAGGCCAATATCGTTCGTGTGTTGAAGGAAGAAGGCTTTGTCCGTAACTTCCGTCTGCACCGCGAAGAAGGCCGTCCGATGATCAAGGTGTACTTGAAGTACGCTGATGACGGACAAGCCGTGATCCAAAGCATTCGTCGTGTGAGCCGTCCAGGCTTGCGACGCTATGTCGGATACCAGGAGATGCCCCGTCCGCTCAGCGGCGCCGGCATCGCCATCGTCTCGACCTCCAAAGGGGTCATGACGGGCAACAAAGCTCGCGGCCTGAAAATTGGCGGCGAGATTCTGTGCGAGGTTTATTGATCCATGTCGCGCGTTGGCAAAGCCCCGATCAAGATTTTGGCGGGCGTTAAAGTCGAAGTGAAAGACAACGTGGTGAAGGTGGAAGGCCCGAAAGGGAAGCTTTCGCACACCGTCCCAGCAGGCGTTTCCGTGAAATCGGAAGGTGGCCAGCTGACGGTGGTACGTGATGATTCCGCTCCTAAGGCGGCAGCTCTTCACGGCTTGACCCGGACTCTGGTCCACAACATGGTGCACGGCGTGCACACCGGCTTCACTAAGGAGCTGGATATCGTCGGCGTCGGTTACCGGGCTGCGATGAAGGGCCAAGTCCTTTCATTGACTCTCGGCTACTCTCACCCGGTGGACTACGAACTTCCAGTAGGTATTGCTGGGAAGGTCGAAAACAACACCCGCGTGGTGGTCTCGGGAGCGGACAAGGTTCTGGTCGGCATGGTTGCCGCGAAGATCCGTTCGTTCAAGGAGCCTGAGCCGTATCAAGGCAAAGGCGTCAAGTACGTCAACGAGACGATCATCCGGAAGCAAGGCAAAGCTGCCGGTGCGAAGTAAGGTGCGGTATGGCAACTAAAATCCGTCTGAATACAAGCAATAAGCAGGTCATCCGGTTCAAGCGCAAGCGCCGGATCAGCGCTAAGGTACAGGGCACTCCGGAGCGTCCGCGCTTCGCAGTGTTTCGTTCCAACAAGCAGATCTACGCTCAGCTCATTGACGACACCAAGGGTTCAACCCTGGTGGCGGCTACGACCCTGGAAGCAGATCTAAAGATCCACGGCAGCGTGGAAGGCGCCAAAGCCCTCGGTGCGGTGCTCGCGAAGCGAGCCCTGGCCAAGAATGTGAACAAGGTGGTTTTCGACCGTTCCGGGTACTTGTACCACGGTCAAATCAAAGCCTTGGCGGATGCCGCTCGCGAAGCCGGCCTGCAGTTCTAATCGGAACGGGAGACTAGATTCATGGCTATTTCACAGAACTCCAATCGCCTTGAAGATTCGGAATTCGAAGACAAGGTGATCCACATCAACCGCTGCGCGAAAGTTGTGAAGGGCGGTCGCCGCTTCAGCTTCGCTGCTATCGTGGTGGTGGGAGATAAAAAAGGCCAGGTCGGCGTCGGCCTGGGTAAGGCTGGCGAAGTGCCGGAGGCTATTAAGAAAGCCGGCAAGCAAGCGAAAAAGAATCTGATCAAGATTCCAATGGAAGGCAGCACCATTCCTCATGAAGTGCTGGGCCATTGGGGTGCAAGCCAGGTTTTGATGAAGCCCGCTCCGGAAGGAACCGGGATCATCGCTAGCTCTTCGGTCCGTGCCATTCTTGAAGTGGCCGGGATCCAGAACATTCTGACGAAGTCGATTCGTCGGGACAACCCGCACAACGTCGTGCGCGCGACTTTGGAAGCCCTCCAAAGCCTTCGCCCGTTCACGGAAATCGCCAAAGGTCGCGGCAAGACTGTTGCCGAGATCCTGGGATAAAGGGAGCCTGTCATGGCGACGAGCAAACAAAAACGTACGATCACGATCAAGCTGAACAAGAGCCTGATCGCTTGTAATCCGGCCCAACGGGCCGCCATCAAAGGCTTGGGCCTTCGCAGTCGTGACGACGAACGCACTTTGGAGAACACTCCCTGCGTTCGCGGCATGATTAAAAAAGTCCTCCACTTGGTGGAAATTACCGGAGAAGTCCGCTAAGTCGGATGTTTCCGGTCCTTATCGAGAGGCCCAAGGTAGGGCTGAAAGATGGTCGTAAGACCCCGGCAATGGATGTGTCGGATCAAGGAGAAGTTCCATGTTGAAGTTGAACACGATTCGTAAGCACCCGGGCGCCACGCAAGCCCGTAAACGTCTAGGCCGTGGTCCGGGCTCCGGCCTCGGTATGACCTCCGGCAAAGGCGACAAGGGTCAATTGGCCCGTTCGGGCGGTAGCGTTCGCCCCGGCTTTGAAGGCGGCCAGATGCCCCTTTATCGTCGTGTGCCGAAGCGCGGTTTCACGAATATTCATCGTCGTACCAATGCGGTGTTGAATGTGGTCGAGCTCGAGAAGCTCGACACTCAAGCTTATCCGGTCATTTCGCTCGAGAAGTTGGTTGAGGCGAACATCGTCAAAGGTCGTTACGACCGTTTGACGATCCTCGGCACGGGCGAACTCACCAAAGCTTTCAAGGTCCAGGCTCATCGCATCAGCCCATCGGCCCAAGAGAAAATCACCAAGGCCGGTGGTTCGTTTGAGATCCTGGGTGTGCCGCAAGCGAAGGGCAAGCCCAAGAAGAAGAACGTAAGCGCTAAAGCCTGATCGAACACCCGCAAGACAACTCCCAGGGGGGTCTTCCTGCATGTCCGGCATCGAGGGTCTGGTCAAAGTCGCTGAGCTGAGAAAGCGTATTCTATTTACGCTTCTCATGCTGGCTGTGTATCGCATCGGTATCCATATTCCGACTCCGGGTGTGGATGGCGATGCTTTGCAACAGGTGTTCGCCAATATGAAGGGAACGATCTTCGGATGGTTCAACCTTTTTAGCGGCGGCGCACTGGAAAGATTCAGTATCTTCGCTCTGGGTGTCATGCCCTACATCAGTAGCTCGATTATTTTCCAGCTTCTGACGGTGGTGTGGCCCTATCTGCATGACCTTCAAAAAGAGGGCGAGCAGGGGCGGCGGAAGATCACCCAATACACCCGCTACGGCACGGTGCTCTTGGCACTTGTGCAGGGTTACGGAATTGCTGCCGGTTTGGAGCAGTACACTAATCCCCCAGTCGTCATGGATCCGGGGATGGGTTTCCGGCTTCTCACCATGTTGACCCTCATGACGGGAACTTTGTTCCTGATGTGGGTGGGCGAACAGATGTCGGAGCGAGGAATCGGTAACGGCATTTCGTTGCTGATTTTCGCGGGCATTGCGGCGCGAATTCCTCAAGGGATTGGAAGCACTCTGTCCTTGTATCGCTCGGGCGAGCTCAGTTTCTTTAAGATTCTGCTCGTGCTCGCAGTGATCGTTGCGACTTTCTTCGTGATTATTTTCGTGGAGCGGGGTGCGCGGCGCATTCCTGTGCAGTACGCGAAACGTATCGTTGGAAGACGTGTCTATGGCGGACAGAGTTCTCATATCCCGCTAAAAGTGAACACTTCCGGCGTCATTCCTCCTATTTTCGCTTCGTCGCTGATCATGTTCCCGGCGACTTTTGCCACTTTCTTTCCGCATCCTTTCTTGCAGAAGATCGTATCCCAGCTCCAGCCGGGCGCTCTTTTGTATGAAGTACTGTTTGTCGGCTTGATCGTTTTCTTCTGTTACTTCTACACCGCCGTGGCCTTTAAGACCGACGATGTGGCGGAGAACCTGAAGAAGTACGGCGGTTTCATCCCCGGCATTCGTCCAGGTCAGCCTACCTCGCAGTACATTGATCACGTCCTTTCTCGAGTGACTTTGGGTGGAGCAGTGTACATCGCGGCGATTTGCGTTCTTCCGACCCTCTTTACTCAGACCGTGAAAGTTCCGTTCTACTTCGGTGGCACGAGCGTTCTCATTCTGGTGGGTGTGGCTCTGGACACCGTGGCGCAGATTGAGACGTTCTTGTTGGCCCGCAACTATGATGGCTTTATGAAGCACACCAAGGTTAAGGGCAGGGCGGCGTATACATGATCCTGGTGTTTTTGGGACCCCCGGGGTCCGGTAAAGGGACGCAAGCGAAGCGGCTTTCGTCCCAGCGCTCCTGGCCGCAGCTTTCTACGGGCGATATGCTCCGAGCTGCGATTCAGGCTGGAACCTCCCTGGGTCGGGAAGCGAAGTCCTTCATGGATCAGGGTGCTTTGGTGCCCGACTCTGTGGTGATCGGTCTGATCGGCGAACGCGTGAAGCAAGCCGATTGTGCAGCCGGTTTTATCTTGGACGGCTTTCCTCGTACCATTCCTCAGGCCGAGGCCTTGGATTCGCTCTTGTCGGGTTTAGGCCGACAGATCCAGAGTGCGATTCTGTTCGAGATGCCTGACTCGCTTTTGGTGGGTCGACTCGCGGGTCGGCGCACCTGTCCGCAAGATGGAAGCATGTACCATGTTGAATCGGCACGTCCCAAAAAGGACGGCGTCTGCGATCAGTGTGGAACGGCTCTGATTCAGCGGCCGGATGATCAAGAAGAAGTGATTTCGAATCGCCTCAAAGTGTACCACCGCCAGACCGAGCCTTTGGTGGGCTATTATCGTGAGCGTCAGCTCCTGCGTCCCATTCGTGCGGACCAGGGCCTGGATCAAGTGACTCAGGGATTGGCTGAAGTGTTGAAATGATTCAGGTGAAGTCACCCCGAGAATTGGACCTCATGCGTAAAGCCGGAAAGGCAACCGCCGTCATTTTGGACGAGATGGTGCGCATGGTGGCTCCCGGAATTTCAACGGGTGAACTTGATAAATTCGCTGAATCCCGTTGTAAGGATTTAGGGGTTCGCCCCGCCTTTAAGGGCTATTCCGGGTTTCCTGGATGCGTGTGCATTTCGGTGAACGACGAGGTCGTGCACGGAATTCCCTCGAAAAAACGTATTTTGAAGGCCGGCGATATCGTCGGCCTGGATTTCGGTGTTTCTGTCGATGGTTGGTACGGAGACTCTGCCAGAACCGTCGCTGTGGGCGGAATTTCGCCTGAAGCTCGAAAACTTTTAGAAGTCACGGAAGAGAGTCTGAAGCGTGGAATCGCGCAATGCCGCGAAGGAAATCGGGTTTTTGACATTGGACACGCTGTCCAAAATTATGTTGAAGGCTTCGGATTTAGCGTGGTACGGGAGTTCGTTGGTCACGGTATAGGTAAGGCCCTTCACGAAGAGCCGCAGGTCCCCAATTTCGGTCCAAAAGGCCGAGGGGCGCAGCTCAAAGTAGGGATGGTTCTTGCCATTGAACCGATGATCAATGCCGGAAGTCACCAGGTGCGGGTCCTCGAAGATGGATGGACTGCAGTTACCTTGGATCGATCGCTTTCTGCTCATTTCGAGCATACGGTGGCGATCACGCCGGAGGGACCTGAGGTCCTGACGGTGGTTGGATGAGGTTGGTTCAGTATTCTTGAGGCGTTTATGAAAGTTCGGGCATCGGTTAAGAAGATTTGTGACAAGTGTAAAGTGGTTCGTCGCCAAGGCGTAGTCCGCGTGATTTGTGATAATCCGCGGCATAAACAGCGCCAAGGCTGATTCAAGTAGTGAAAGGAAGGTAGACAGTGGCACGTATCGCGGGAGTTGACCTCCCACGCAATAAGCGGATGGAAGTGGCCTTGACCTATATTTTTGGGATCGGCCCGTCGGCGTCCAAGAAGATCTTGGCCGAGGCGAATATTGACCCAAATAAAAAGTCGGACGCTCTCCTGGAGGCCGAAGTGGGCAAAATCCGGGATATCCTGGATCGTTCCTACCGCGTGGAAGGTGACCTGCGCCGTGAAATCAGCCTGAGCATCAAGCGGCTGGTGGATCTGGGTTGCTATCGTGGGGTCCGTCATCGTAAGGGACTTCCGGTCCATGGCCAACGGACGCATTCGAACGCCCGTACCCGCAAAGGTCCGGCTGTGGCGATTGCCGGCAAAAAGTCCGTCAAGGCGATGAAGTAAGGTTTTGGAGTATCTATGAGCGAACAAAAAGCGGCAGAAGCTTCCAAAGCACCCAAAGCGGAAACCAGCGCAGCAGCGCCGGCCGCCGAAGGTGTCGTGAAGCGCGTGAAGAAGGGCAAGAAGAACGTATCGAGCGGCAACGCGTACATCCTTTCTTCGTTCAACAATACCATCGTGACGATTGCAGATACGATGGGCAACGCCATCTGCTGGGCCAGCGCCGGCGGCAAAGGCTTCCGGGGTTCCCGGAAGAATACGCCGTTCGCGGCTCAGGTGGCAGCCGAGGACGCTGCCCGCAAGGCAGTGGAAAACGGCATGCGCAGCGTGCAAGTCTTCGTGAGCGGCCCTGGCGCCGGTCGCGAGTCGGCTCTCCGCGCGCTTTCAGCCGCAGGTCTGCGCATCACCTTCATTGAAGACGTGACGCCCATTCCGCATAACGGTTGCCGTCCTCCGAAGCGGAGAAGGGTGTAAGTCATGGCTCGTTTTACTGGTCCAGTTTGTCGTCTTTGCCGTCGTGAAAATCAAAAGCTCTTTTTGAAGGGCGATCGTTGTTACACCGAGAAGTGCGCTTTCGAGCGTCGCGGTTACCCGCCCGGTCAGCACGGCCAAGGCCGCATCAAGTTCTCTGAGTACGGTCTGCAGCTTCGCGAGAAGCAGAAGATCAAGCGCATGTACGGTCTGGCTGAAAAGCAGTTCCGCCAAGTGTTCGAAAGCGCTGATCGCGCTAAGGGCATCACCGGCTCGAACCTGCTCTCCATGCTGGAGCGTCGCCTGGATAACGTGGCTTACCGTTCCGGTTTCGCTAACTCGCGCGCGGAAGCTCGCCAGTTGGTGCGGCACGGTCACTTCCTGGTCAACGGCAAGCGCGTGAACATCCCTTCGTTCCAAGTGGACAAGGGCGACCTGGTTGAAATTCGTGAGAAGAGCAAGAACGTGGCTAAGATCGGCGAATCGCTCGAAAGCGTGAAGCGTCGTGAAGTGCCGCAATGGCTCGAGCTCGAAGCCGCAGCGAAGAAAGCGAAAATCCGCGATCTTCCGTCGCGCGACGACGTCACCGCTCCGATGGAAGAGCGGATGGTCGTCGAGCTCTACTCGAAGTAATCCGGAAACAATGGGACTCCCCGGGGGGCATGATGCCCTTCGGGGATGTTCGTCACCGAGAGGGTGGCGGGCAGAACTGAATCGACTCCGCATGGTCGCCTGAGGAATAGGCAACGAGGGGCGCTCAGAAGAAAGAAGAACGAAGATGTTGGAAAAAAATTGGCGCGATCTGATCAAGCCGAAGGCTCTCGATGTCGACAAGGAGTCCCTGACTCCGAACTACGGTAAATTCGTAGCAAAGCCGCTTGAGCGCGGTTTTGGTCTGACCTTGGGTAACTCGCTTCGCCGCGTGATGCTGTCGTCGCTGCAGGGCTCTGCAGTGGTGGCCGTGAAAATCGACGGCGTGGTTCATGAGTTCACCCCGATCGCTGACGTCAGCGAAGACGTGGCAGAGATCATTCTGAACTTGAAAGAAGTTCGCTTCAACCTGCACTCCGAGCGCACCACTGTGGTGATCGAGAAGTCGGGTCCCGCCGAAGTGAAAGCTTCCGACATCCAGTGCAGTGACCAGATCCAGGTTTTGAACCCGGAACAGCACATTGCAACGATCGGCAAGGCCGGCAAGCTCCGCATGGAAATCATGGTCGCTCGCGGCCGTGGCTACCAGCCTGCTGAAAACAACAAGACCGAAGACATGCCCGTGGGCTGGATTGCCCTGGACGCGTTCTTCTCGCCGATTTCGCGCGTGAACTACACGGTGACTCAAAGCCGCGTGGGTCAGCGTACCGACTTCGACAAGTTGACTCTCGAAGTGTGGACCGATGGTTCGGTCTCCCCCGAAGACTCTGTGTCGCTCGGCTCCAAGATCTTGAAAGACCAACTCTCGGTCTTCTTGAACTTCGAAGAAGAAGAAGAGCCGGTAGCTCAGGCCAAGGAAGAAAATTCGCAGCAGTTCAACCCGAACCTTTACCGTTCGGTGGAAGAGCTCGAGCTTTCGGTTCGTTCGGCGAACTGCCTGCAGAACGCCAATATCAAGTACATCTATGAGCTGGTTCAGAAGACTGAAGCCGAGATGCTCAAGACCAAAAACTTCGGCCGCAAGTCGTTGAACGAGATCAAAGACATCTTGTCCGAAATGGGCTTGAGCTTGGGAATGAAGCTGGATGGCTTCAGCCCGCCAGCAAGCCCAGTCAAGGCCGCTGAAACCGAAGTGGATGAAAGCCGCGCCTCGGGCAAGGCAGACGAATTCGAAGGGGACGACGATCTCGAGGATTGATCGGGACGTCTACCAACAGGAATTGGAGTGATTTATGAAGCACAATGTTGACGGCCGTAAGTTTGGCCGGAATACCTCTCACCGGCTAGCGATGTTCCGTAACATGGCAAACTCGGTGATCCGCGAAGAGCAGATCGTGACCACCGTCCAGAAGGCAAAGGAGGCCCGCCGCGTGGTGGACCGCCTGATCACTCTGGCGAAGTCGGGAAGCTTGGCTTCGCGTCGTTTGGCCTTCGACCGCACCCGTGATTCGGATGTGGTGAAGAAACTGTTCAGCGAATTGGCTGAGCGTTACAAGGCCCGCCGCGGTGGCTACACCCGCGTTCTGAAGGTTTCGGATCGTCGTTGGGGCGACTCGGCTGAAATGGCCGTGCTCGAACTGGTCGACCACCCGGCCTTGGACCGCAAGCGTAAGCCGAAAGCCGCTGCTGCAGAAGGTGCCGCTGAAGGCGCCGAAGCAGCTGCTGCTCCGGCCGAGCCCTTGGCTCGTTTCCGCAAGATGTTCCAGGGCAAAGCTAAGGTGAAAGGCGCTCCGGGCGCATCTCCGAAAGCTGCCAAAGCTTCGCGTGGCGCTAGCGCTCGCAAGCCTTCGGCTGGCGGTGGATCGTCCAAGTCGGGCAGCTCCAGCTGATTGAGGCTCTCTCGCTTCGCCGAGAGGGGCAAGATTGAATGAAAGGGCGGATCAGGCAGCGATGCCGGTCCGCCCTTTCTTTTTGTTTGTGGGCGCCGCTAGGACGTTCTCCAGCCGCAGCCGGGATTAGACTTGGCTCAGCCAGATGACGATTCGGGTTTTTCCGACGGCCATTCGCGTCTTGGACTTGTTCTTGTACCAGGTGAACTGTGCGCTGGCGCTCGGAGCCGTTTCCGCAGCCCCGGTGGGTGCGCCCGGAGTGAGCTTTCGCAGGCCGTTGCGAAGAGGGCCAATGACCGAGGGGTCGACGAGAAGGTCGAATTGGATGCCGCCCGGGGCCTCAATTCCGGCCAAGCCCGGAGTGGTACCGGGAACGCCGAGAGATTTCAGGAGCTGAATCACCCGGGGTTGAACTTCCCTGGGGCTGTCGGTCTTCAGGTTGAAGCGCCAGATCTCGCTCGCTCCGACCTGTGCTTGATCGTCGGCTGAGTTGCCAGACGACGCTTCGGTGTCTTCTTCCTCGCCATACTCGCCCGTAAAGTCCTCGCGAGCGCCTGCTCCCGGGCTCCCGTCGCTTTCGGCTTTTCCGCGTGCCGGGGTGGGCGCCCCGTTTGAGGAGCCCGCAGTGGGGTCCATGTCTGCCACAGGGAAAGCGTCGAGGCGCCGCTCGAGGGCGCGCTCATAAAGCGTGCGGGCCCGGGGCGCCAAGGCCAGGGCGACGAGGAGGGCGAGGGCAACGCCGGTGCCTTCGATCCCGGTGCGCATCCACCAGGTAGGGGCTGCCCCGGGCAAAGCGGCTTTGCCGCGCCGAAAGAGCGTCTTCCACTGGGCTTTGAGTAAAGGCGACGCCAGAGGGTCCTTGCGGAGCGGGATGGGCAAGGGGGAGCGCCGGTGGTTGGCCAAGGCTTGAGTCATGCGGCGATAGCGCTCGGCGGACTCTTGGCAAGGGGTGCATTCAGCGAGGTGAGCGTCTGCTTCCCTTCTTGCCCCTGGCGAGAGGGTTCCTTCGAGGTGGTCTCCTGCGCGATTGCGCCATTCGAAGCAGTTCATGTCTTGCTCCACAGCCAGTCCTCCAATGCCTTCAGGGCTTGCTGGCGCCGAAGTTTGAGGGATCCCTCGGGGATACCGAGGGCGGTGGCGAGCTCGCTGTAGGGAATCCCAAACTTATCTCGAAGCAGAAGCAGGATTTGATCCGCTACGGGAAGTCGGTGGAGGTACGAATCAAACTGCCGGAATCGGCCGTCCAAATTGGAATTGGCGTCGAGCATGAGCTGCTCCGAAGGTGAAAGCCTGCGTCCGTGACGCTGCGTGAAGGGCTCGAGAAAGCGACAAGCCACCTGGAGAACCCAAGCGCGTTCGTGAGTGCGGAAGGCGTTCTTCGGGTGTTGCCTGCGGATGCGTTGGAGAATGCCTCGGAACGCGACTTCAGCGCTGGCCGGACTCCACAAGATGGAAGCGCATAGGTCGTAGAGGAGGTCGCCATAGAGCTCGACCACGCGGACGATGATTTCGGGGGGAGACGATACGGGCTTCACGTTCCCTCAGGCTAGAGAGGGAAGGGTGCCTGGGTCAAGGTTCTTGTCCCGGATCGTCTGGATCCTCGGAAAAATAGACCTTCCAACTTTGCAGAGGCACCGAGAAGCTCGCGTTCAGCTTCAAGGTGGTGCCAGGCAGGAAATTGGGGCACCGGGGACGTCGGATCAGCGCCATATTGGCCTCTGGGGGCGTACGGCCCCCTTTGCGCTGATTGCAAGGCTTGCAGGCCGTGACGATGTTCTCCCAGGTCTTGCCGCCGCCCTGAACGATGGGAATCACATGGTCCAGAGTCAGGCTCGATCGGCTGAGAATCTTTGCGCAGTATTGGCAAGTGTTGCGATCGCGCGTGAACACATTCACCCGAGAGAACCGAACGAGGCTCTTTTTCTTCTTCAGGGGTACGTAGGTGAGCAGTCTCAAAACCGAGGGTACTTTGAAGGTTAATCGCACCGTCCGAACCTCTTGGTCGGACTCCTCAACGATTTCTACTTTCCCCTGAAAGACCAGCTGCAAGGCCCGTTGCCAGGTCACGAATTGCAGCGGTTCAAAAGATGCGTTTAAAACGAGGGCATGAGCCATCTTGGTATAATTATATTACTTAAGTGGATAAAGAAGCAACCCGGGTGCCAAAAACGGAAACTTGAGGGGGTTTAGGCCTGGTGATAGGTTGCGGACGTATGAAATATTCCAAGCTTTTCAGTAGATTGCGCTCCCTGGGGTGGGTCATCGCGATCTTGCTGGGCGTGACAGCCTGCGAGCGAAAAGGTGGGGGAGTGCCATCCGGTGTCGCAAGCGCTTCTGTTGAGGTTCGTGCGCGTCGATCGGCGCCCGACTTTGAGCTGAAGGACAAGGCCGGAAAAACGCACCGCCTCCGGGATTTCGCGGGCAAAGCCGTGTTGGTGCACTTTTGGGCCAGCTGGTGTCCGCCCTGTTTAGAGGAGCTTCCTCAGTTCCTGGAGTTGGTTCGCACTTACGAGGGAAAGCCGGTCGTGTTCGTGGCCATTAGTTTGGACCGCTCCTGGGAAGAGGCTGAGAAGATGTTCTCTTCCGCTCGGGTGCCGGCCAATTTGGTGAAGCTTCTGGATTCCGAGCAGAAGGTCTCGGATGCGTTTGGCTCCTTCCAATTCCCTGAGACCTACTGGATCGGGGCAGATGGCAAAATCCAACAGAAGTGGGTGGGGGCGCAGAACTGGTCTTCACCCGAGCTGCGGGCGCGTCTGACTCCTGAGCAGAGCGGGAGTTGACACTTCCCTGTTGGGTCCGTGACACAGCTGTTCAGCTCCGGAACAGGGGATGCTGCGCGAAGGTCCTGTTTTGATTGAGCTTAACGCAATGTGTAAAAAAGTTGGACTCAGACCTAATTCTTGACCAGAATTATCCGATAAAGAGTGTGGAGAGAGGTCCAACCATGATCAACTGGGAAGAACTGAAGCATATCCACGTGATCCGCAAGCTCGAGGAAATCCTGGGGCAGTGGTTCAATACTGAAATTTTCTTTGTGGATGAGCGAGGTGCCGTTCGAAACTTCGATCCCCTCGATCGCCAACGAGAGTTTAAGAACCCCCTTTGCGCGACTCTTCTTCCGAAAGAGAAGGGACGCGAATGGCTCCTCCCATTGATGGCCGAAGCTTGTGATCGGTTGTCCCGCGCGGGCCAAGCCCACATGGTCGTGGTCGGTCCGACGGGATTTGAAAAATTCGTCGTTTCTCGGATTCAGGCAGGCAGCGATTTCATGGGCTGTGTTGTCGCGTTCTCTTACATTGAGGGAGACCTAACCGCCGATCAGCGCGACCAGGCGCGGAAAAAAGCCGAAGGCCGCGGACTAGACGGCGAAGCTTTCGATTCGGCACTGGGCCGCATGAAAGTGCTCTCGGATGCTCAGCAGAAGTACTTCCATGAGCTAGTCGACTTGGTGGCGCAAGAAATTGTGACCTTCCATACGGAGTTCACCAAGCGAGATGAAAAAATCCACGACCTGAGCAGTCAGCTAGGCCAGCGTTACAGCTACGATCAGATGATCGGTAAATCCAAGCCCATGCAGGATCTTTACTCGTTGCTGGATAAGATCAGAAATTCTGATTCTACGGTGCTGGTGCAAGGCGAGAACGGAACCGGTAAAGAGCTTCTGGCTCGCGCCATTCACTTCAATTCCCCTCGAAAGGGAATGGCCTTCCAACCCGTGAACTGCTCGGCTTTGACCGATACTCTCTTGGAGAGCGAACTTTTCGGACACGTCAAAGGCGCCTTTACGGGTGCAATCAAGGACAAGAAAGGTCTTCTGGAGTCAGCCGACAAAGGGACCCTTTTCTTGGACGAAATCGGCGACATGTCGCCCACTATGCAAGTGAAGCTCCTTCGTGTGCTTCAGCAAGGCGAAATCACCCCGGTGGGGTCGACTGAAGTGCGGAAAGTGGATGTGCGCGTTCTGGCCGCCACGAACCGCGATCTGAAGGAAATGGTCGAGCAAGGTACATTCCGGGAAGATCTTTTCTATCGCATCAACGTGATCAACTTGGTCGTGCCTCCGCTTCGAGACCGCAAGGAAGATATCCCGCTTCTGCTGGAGACCTTCCTGACGCGGGAATGCAAAGAGAAGGGCGTCGCTGCCAAGCAATTTGCCAAGCGTGCGCTCGAGAAGGTCTTCGATTATCCATGGCCCGGAAATATCCGTGAATTGGAGAACGAAGTTGAGCGCTTGGTCGTTCTTTCAGGCGATGAAGTGAAAGTTCAACTCGAGCTTCTCTCGCAGCGAATTCGCGACTGGGGCACTCAGGGCAAAGTTCAGGGCGTCCGCGTGGCGGGTAAGCTGAAAGACGCCATCGACGAGCTAGAAAAAACGATGATCAAGGAAGGCTTGAGACGCACCAACTGGAACAAGAGTCGTCTCTCGAAAGAGCTGGGTATTTCACGCGCCAGCTTGATCATGAAAGTGGAGAAATACGGATTGGACAAGCGCAAGTTGGCCCGGACGGGATCTGAGGGGTAGGCGCCCCCGGTTACCGTGGGGAAGTTGACCTAGGGCTAGGTCGATCACCCGTGAAGGCCACGCAGCGAATCGGCCCCGGTCGTCCCAGTTTGGGAGACGACCGGGGCCGATTCCATTTTTAAGCCGGCCTTATTTCATCGAATTGCCAAAGGGATACCGCCAACCAGAGACTGAGCCTCGGATAGCGCGCCGCTTGGCGGCTGAGGTGCCTAAGAAAAAGCGAAGCACACCGGTGGCCTCGATTGTGGGCCAAGGGGTTTTGATTCCCCCAGCGAGCACCCCTTGAGCCGTAGCGCCGATGACGAAAGCGACTTCGGGCGTAATGGGCATTTCGTAGTCAACGCCCAGCAGTGCGGCCCAGCCGCCCGTGGGGCGCGCAAAGCTGGAGTTATAGATCCAGCCTCCACTCGGACTCGCAAAGACCAGTGGCGTGATGCCGAAATTGAAAAGCACGTTGCTGCCGAGATCTGCGCGCAGCAAGGGGTACAGCGTTTGCAGTCCATAGCTGCCGCCATTACCGGAGCTCACGAGCACACGATATTGCAACCCGAGGTGAAGCGGGATCTCGGCCTGAAGGATTCGGGTGCCTCCACCGAGTACGGCCGCCCCTCCGAAAGTCATGACATTGGGAGAAGCTCCGCCAAAGACGGAAGAAGCCTGCAGGAGCTGTGTGGTGCCGCCGCCAAACTCGTACCAATACAAACCAGCCTTAGCCTCGGGCGTAAAAAATACTCCCAGAGCGAGCGCGAAAGCGAACCATCGAGAGAGGGGGTGGCGAAGCGCATCCATGCGGCTTTTAGTTTACCTCGCCTTCGCTCTGAAGATGGGCGTAATTTTTTCAACACCGACCTTGGCGGCAGATGCCCCACTCCGGCACCTTTGCGGCAGGGTTTGGCTGCAGGGTGATCTAAAACTGCGTTTGGGCGAAGGCGAGCGCACGCTTTTGTGCGGAAGCGCTGAAGGGAAGCGTCAGGATCCTTGGGCGGAGCCGTGGCGGAATATCCCTTTGCGCCAAGCTCGACACGAAGCGGCTTTGATTCTTCAGGACCGCGGCTACTTTCATTCCAATCTCATCGAATGGCCGGATGGACGACGGATCCTCGACCCGGGCCAGCCCACTCGAATCTCTACCTTGGAAGTAGAAGGAGCGGTTCCAGGTCTCGACTGGCGTCATCGAAGGGGCTGGCTCGGAGGCCTCCTGACGCCGGGGCGTCTGAATGAAATCGAGGGCGCGTTTGTCGAGCAGCTCAAGCACCTGGGATATGCGTGCGCGACTGCGCGAAGCGAAGCGGACTCTGAGTCAGGAAGAGTGCGTGTGGTTTTGACGGCGGGCCCAGCGCTCAAAATTTTTGAAGTGCAAAGAGAGCCTGGAATGGGAGTCGGGGGAAGAGTGTTCTCGCGATTTGAACCCTTTCAAGAGGGCGATCTTTTTGATGGCCGCGAGATGGTGCTTGCCTCGAGGCGAGCGGTCGATTCTGGGACGATACTGGCCAGTCGGTACCGCGCGGAGTGTGAACCAGAAGGCGTGCGCCTTTTTCATGAAGTTTTACCAGGAAAGCCGCGCTTATTGACGGCGGGTTTCGGCGTCGACACGGAAGGGGGTCCGGTCATTCGCGGAGCCTGGCTTCATGCTCGGCAAGGCCGAGCAGGCGACCGGACTCGAGTTTCGCTGTTAGCCACTTCCAGAACCCAGAGTTTAAGGGGCGATATCGCCATTCATCCTTGGCCTGAAATGCCCCGTGGAAAGGTGGAGCCACAAGCAGGCTTCCAAAGGAGAAGTGAAACGGACTTCGAGGAAGTTTCTTGGAGTGGTGCTCTGAAGGGGGGCCGCACTTGGGATTTTGAGTCCCTGTCCTCGGAAGCTCAAATGGGGCCATCCCTTGAAGTCATTCGAACGGTTCGTGGGCCGGGGCGGGAGCAAAGTCGCTTCTGGAGTTGGAACGCGGAACTTCAGGGATGGAGTCGCGATTGGGAATTCTTTCGGGCTGATCCTCGTTCGGGTGCTCGAGCGGGACTGACCTGGAGCGGCTCTTGGCGAGAATTGGGATCGGACTTCACCGCCCAGCGCTGGAGAATGGAAGGCGTGGGTTTATGGAATTGGGGCGGAATTGAGCCGCCGACTTTTGTCCTCGGTTTGCGAGGAGCGCTCGCAGTCACAGGCGTCGATGAAAGAGATGCTTTGTCTCGCGGGATCCCTGCCACGCTGAGACAGTATTTAGGCGGTGGGCAAAGCCTTCGGGGCTTTGGAAGGCTCGAGATTCCTGCGTCGGGCATCGCTTTGAGTAGTGCCTTTTTGAGTGGAGAATTGCGGCTTGCGCGAGGGCGTTCCACTGGCGTTCAGCCGCTGGTGTTCCTGGATCTGGGCGTCTTGGGGGATGCACCCTGGAAATGGAGGCTTCCCCTCTTCGGATCTCCCGGCGTTGGCTTTCGCTGGGCTTCACCGGTCGGGACCTTAAGAGCAGCTTTGGCTCACGGCGGAATTTGGCTGGGAGGCGAGGCACCGGGGCAGAGGACCCATCCGCAGTTGTACCTGTCACTGGGGGAAGAGTTTTGATTCAGGCAATCTTCCTCATTTTCTGGCTCGTCGCCTTTCCTCAGGCTTGGGTGCCCCGAGTGGGGCCTTGGATTCTTCGCTGGGTGGCTTGGGAGCGAGCGGGTGTTCTCTTGGACTCTCGTCGGATGGATTGGAAGTTTGAAAAAGTGGGGCCCTGGCAGCGAAGCGTGAATCTTCGATTGGCCCAAGTTTTCGCAAGAGACCGCGGCGGTCGTTGGCGAGGTGAGGCTCTTCAGATGGACACTCAGCTGATCTATGGCTTTTCAGGGAGCGGATTTTCGGGTGGAAGGTCGGTTCCTGGTGGAGGGATCAGGAGCTGGATTCCGGCACTCCTGGGCTGGAAAGTTGAGTTGCAAAAGGGGCAAGTGGATTTGGGACGTTCTGGACAGATTCAGGCCTCCGGAGCTTGGCACCAGCCGATTCGCGACGGTCGGACTTCGATGAATCTACAAGCGCAGTGGAACTCGGCACTGAATTCTCAGCAAATTTCTTTGAATCTTTCTGCTTCGGGAGCTCGGGACCAAATGCAGGGAGCAGGCAAGCTCGAGGCGCGCGGCCTGAGTCGCTGGGTGCCGAAAGTGACTGCCCAGGGTTGTCATTTCCGAGTTGAGCGCGCGGGGATGAGCGATGCGAGTCATGGCTCAAAGGCGGAGCTGGAATGCCCGCTTCGGGCTTGGGCGAGCTTGGAGAATTGGGAAGGTGCTCCGGCTCCGCTTCGGTCGGCTCTATTTCCGGTGAAGGTGAATTTGAAAGCCGGAGTGGGCATGGAGAATGGGGCCTTCCATTTACTCCGCGTTCAGGCTCGGAATTTTTTGGCAAAAGTGGCAGGACTTGAGTTGACCGGCCAAGCCGACTGGGTTTCGGGTGCCCGACTGCTTCGTTTTCAAGCCCGGGCGGCAAGCTCGGACCTGGGCCTTTGGGTGAGCGCCTGCGAGCGCGAGGCTTGCGAGGTGCCGGCGCCGTTCCACGTGCTGCGCGGTCCTTGGCACCTTGCCGCCGAGGGCGAGTGGCGCCCGCGCTCAGGGCTGGGACTTCGCCTGGATGGGGCGACTCGCTGGGAGGGCGCCGGGCAGCGGCTGAACGCGGAACTGGCAGGCACGTGGCAAACGACCTCGAGCGGCGCGGGGCCTGACGGGAAGTTTGAGGTGCGCCTTCGGCAGCTGCGCTTGGCTCTTCCTCCGATCTCGATTCTTTCTCCGCCTCGAATTCTATCGGATAGGCGGATTCGTCGAGGCTTTCCGAACGAGGCGCCGCGCATCCGTGCAGGATCGGTCGTGCCCAGCTGGGTGGTGCGGCTTGGAAAGAAAGAGCCTTCCGACCCGGTCGAGGTACTTTCTAATTTAGGAAGAAGCGCAATCGGGGTTCGTCCCCGTCTAGAAATTCATCCAGGAGGCGCTCTTCAGGGGGTCATTGATCTCGATCCGTTCCCGCTTTCTTGGATGCGTCGGGACGCTCAGGTGGAGCATTTCCGTTTTGAACTGAATCCGCATCGCCCTGACGTGCCCATTCAAGGGAAGGTGAAATTCTTTACCGCCGATTACCGCGTGGACCTTCGAGTGAGCGGGAGCTTGGAAGAACCCGAGATCCATCTGGAGTCTGAGCCGGCTGTGCCCGAGGAGCAGCTTTGGTCGGTACTTTTATTTGGCCGAACGTTTGATGACCTCGATTCTTGGGAAACGGAGTCGGTGGGGGACACGCGCGCTGCCGTGGCGGACCGAGCGCTGAGCCTGGCAGCGCTGTACCTGCTGACTGCGACTCCCGTCGAAGGCATGACCTATGATCCTTCGAGTGGAGCGGTGGGCCTTCGCTTGAAGTTGGGCCAGGGTGCCTCGCTGAGGCTTGGAACAAACGCTGAACAGCGCGCGGTGTGGGGCCTTCGCAAGCGGGTAGGCCGAAGCTGGACACTGATCGGTGGGGTCGGAGAAGATCGTCCGGGCGTGGGGCAGGCGCTCTTGGAATGGAGTCGAAGGTATTGAAATCCGGGCACTTTGCTTGGCCTTGGGCCGCTGCCGGGATTAAAACCGGCGGTGACACTGTGCCGCGACTCGTGTATCCCACGGGTCATGCTCTACCAAGATCAGCTGAAGCTTCTGGCGGAACGTGAACGTCTGGCCGAGTCCGGTGGCGGACCCGAACGAATTCAAAAGCAGCATGCCTCGGGCAAGCTCACCGCACGCGAGCGGTTAGAGCTCCTGCTGGACCCAGGCAGCTTCATTGAGCTCGATAAGTTTGTGACCCATCGGTGCACGGACTTTGAAATGGAGAAGCAAAAATTCTTAGGCGATGGGGTGGTGACTGGCCACGGAACCATTGGTGGAAGACCCGTCGCTGTATTCTCGCAAGACTTTACGGTTTTCGGAGGAAGTCTCTCCGGAGCGCATGCTTCGAAAATCTGCAAAGTGATGGATCTGGCCGTCAAGACCGGAATGCCTGTGATTGGCCTCAACGACTCGGGCGGCGCTCGAATTCAAGAAGGCGTTGAATCGCTGGGTGGCTACGCAGAGATCTTCTGGCGAAACGTTCAAGCCTCGGGCGTGGTTCCTCAGATCAGCGTAATTCTAGGTCCCTGCGCCGGTGGTGCAGTTTACAGCCCCGCCATCACGGACTTCATCTTCATGGTCGAAGGTGTCTCTTACATGTTCGTTACGGGGCCGGACGTTATCAAGACTGTGACTCACGAAGAAGTCACGAAAGAAGCTCTGGGCGGCGCCGAAACGCACATGGAAAAGAGCGGGGTTTGCCACTTCGTTCAACCTGATGAGCGCGCCTGCCTTCAAGCCGTCCGGCAGCTGATGAGCTACCTTCCCTCCAATAATTTGGATGCGGTTCCTCAGAAAGGTTCTCAAGATCCGGTCGATCGCCCTTGTCTAGAAATTGCCAAGATTCTTCCGGATTCTCCGAACAAACCCTACGACATGCGAAAGCTGATTGCCGACGTGGTGGACAACGGGGAGTTCATGGAAGTTCACGCAGGCTACGCGCCGAACATCGTCGTGGGCTTTGCTCGAATCGGCGGACATTCAGTCGGCGTGGTGGCGAACCAGCCTCAGCAGCTCGCGGGCTGCCTGGATATCAACGCTTCAGTGAAAGGCGCGCGTTTTGTGCGCTTCTGCGACAGCTTTAATATCCCCTTGGTGACTTTCGAAGATGTTCCTGGATTCTTACCGGGAACGGCCCAGGAATACGCTGGAATCATTCGCCACGGTGCCAAGTTGCTCTACGCATTTGCGGAAGCAACGGTTCCGAAGCTGACTGTGATCACTCGGAAAGCCTACGGAGGCGCCTACGACGTGATGTCTTCGAAGCACATCAGGGCTGATCTGAACTTTGCGTACCCCACCGCCGAAATCGCGGTGATGGGACCGGAAGGTGCGATCAACATCCTGTACCGCAAAGAATTGGCGGCAGCCGAGAAAGCAGGACGTCTGGCGGAAGAGCGTGCCCGTTTGGTCGAACAATACCGAACCACTTTTGCCAACCCCTACAAGGCAGCGGAACTCGGTTACGTGGACGAGGTGATTCTGCCGGAAGAAACGCGGCGGCAATTGGCTCGCGGCCTTGAGCTTCTGAAGTCGAAACGCGAAGCAGGCCCGAAGCGTAAGCACGGCAACATTCCGCTTTAATCTGGAAGGATCGATCCGATGAGCGCATCCTCGAAACGAGCCCCGATTCTGATTGCTAACCGCGGCGAAATCGCGATCCGGATTGCCCGCACGGCGAAGGCCTTGGGTTTTCCTACCGTCGCACTTTATTCCGACGCGGACCGGTTTTCGGAACACGTGAAGTACTGTGATCAAGCCTACTATTTGGGCGGGTCAGCTCCTAAAGATAGCTATTTGAACGTCGAGAAGGTGATCGCTGCAGCGAAAGCCTCGGGCGCCAAGTACGTTCATCCAGGCTATGGCTTCTTGTCAGAGCGTCCCCACTTCGTCGATGCCTGTGAAAAAGCAGGTTTGATTTTTGTGGGACCGACTGCCGAGAGCATGCGCTCGATGGGGGATAAGATCACCGCACGGAACACCGTTCAAGCGGCCGAAGTGCCCGGTGTTCCAGGTTCTAAAGGGGCAGTGAAGAACGGCGCTGAAGCTGCGGAAGTTGCGCGTGAGATTGGGTATCCCATTCTCCTAAAAGCCACCGCAGGCGGTGGTGGTAAGGGAATGCGCCGCGTGGACTCGGAAGCCGAAATCGAGAGCGCTTTTGAAGGCGCCTCGCGTGAGGCTCTGGGCGCGTTTGGCGACGGATCGATGTACGTCGAGAAATTCATTCTTGAGCCTCACCATGTTGAGATTCAAGTTTTCGGCGACGGCAAAGGCGGCGGCGTGCATTTGGGCGAGCGCGAATGTTCCATTCAGCGTCGCCACCAGAAGGTTTGGGAAGAATCTCCCGCCCCGATTTTGGAAATGTATCCCAAGACCCGTGAAGCGATGTTTGAAGCCGCGCTTCGCGTCGTGAAGCAGGTGAAATACGCGGGCGCTGGAACACTGGAATTCATCGTCGATGGAAAAGGAAATTTCTATTTCCTGGAAATGAACACTCGCCTTCAGGTGGAACATCCGGTGACCGAGTGGGTGACCGGGGTGGATTTGGTGGCCTGGCAGATTCTTCTGGCCGCGGGTGAGTGGAAGTCTCCCTTGATCCCTGAGCGTCGCGGGGCCTCGATTGAGGTTAGGGTGTACGCTGAGGATCCGCAAACTTTCCTCCCGGCTCCGGGTGCTTTGAATTTGATTCGGATGCCGCAAGGTGCGTTTGTTCGCGCGGACGCTGCGTTCACGGAACAAGGCGAAGTCAGTGTTCACTACGATCCGATGATCGCGAAAATGTCGGTTTGGGCTCCTACTCGCGGTGAAGCGATTGACCGCGTCCGGGTGGCACTGGACGAGACTCGCGTGGAACCGCCGAAAAAACCGGATGGAACGCAGCTCGGTTCGCTTCGAACCAATTTGTCGTTCCTCAGGCGCTTGTCTCGCCTTCCCTCGGTTCGGGAAGGAAATACGACGACTGACCTGATTGCTCGTCACACTGAATTGACTCAAGACGAAGTGAGTGGTCAGTGCTCGCGCGAAGCCGCTGTCGCGCTTTCTCTCTATCAGCTTCTGCAAGAGCATGAGGCGGTCGCAGGGGGCGATCAGCCCCGAGGTGCGTCGGGTAGCCCGTGGGCGCTTTTGGCTCGTCGCGAGGGGGTTCGGTTGTGAGTTCGGTGAAGGGAAAAGTAGGCCAGCACGAACTGGAGTGGTTGTCTGCGCCGCATGGCAAAGACGGTGCGAGCCAGGTGAAGTTCGCCGACGGCACCGTTTGGGAAGTCCGTTGGAAGAAGGACGCCGAGGGCCTCTGGATTGAGCTTCCTCATACCGTGGCAGGCTTTGATATCGGAGCCGAAGCCCAGGATGAAGGCAGCCTAACCTACCGGCTGCGGCGACGCAGTTCGAACGAGGCGGCTCAGGGGCTCTCCTTCCTGCGCGCCGGTGCGGGCGAAGGAGTGAGTGCGGCTGGGGCGAAGAAAAAGGGCGTTCGCGTTCGGGCTCAGATGCCGGGCAAGATCGTTCGGATCTTGGTTCAGCCGGGCGCTGAGGTGGAACGTGGTCAGCCGCTTCTGGTGATGGAAGCGATGAAAATGGAAAACGAGATTCGCGCTTCTCAGGCCGGAAAAGTAGTCGCCGTGAAAGTCTCGGAAGGCCAGGCTGTTGAAACCGGCGCTGACCTGATGAACCTGGAATAAAAGAAATGTCGAAAGCACCGGAGTCCTCTCAGAAGGCGTCCAAGAATTTGCAGTCCAAGGAGCCGGTTCATCGGGAAACCCGTTCGCATATCCCGGTTGCGGAAACCTACTGGCCTTCGCAAGCACCGGCAGGACTGGGTGCAGACGATGAAGCTGCCAGGGCTCTCTTAGGTGCGCCGGGACAGTTTCCGTTTACCCGGGGTGTTCAGAAGGACATGTACCGAGGACGTCTGTGGACCATGCGCCAGTATGCCGGCTTCGGGACCGCCGAAGAGTCGAACCAGCGCTACCACTACCTTTTGTCGCAAGGGACGATGGGTCTCTCTGTGGCTTTCGACCTGCCCACCCAGCTGGGTTACGATCCGGATAACGGGCGCTCGAAAGGTGAAGTGGGGAAGGTCGGCGTTTCGATCTCCACTTTGGACGACATGCGGACGCTTTTCCGAGGAATTGATCTCGCCAAGGTCTCCACCTCGATGACGATCAATGCAACGGCGTCCATTCTCCTTTCTTTTTACACCTTAGTTGCAGAAGAGCAGGGTGTGGCATCCCAAAACCTTCGCGGCACCGTCCAGAACGATGTGCTGAAGGAATACGTGGCCCGGGGGAATTACATTTATCCTCCCGAGGGCGCCCTTCGCCTGACGACCGATATGTTCGCTTGGTGCGCGAAAAATACACCGAAGTGGAACCCCATCTCGATTTCGGGTTACCACATCCGCGAAGCGGGAGCCTCCGCGGTGCAGGAGTTGGCTTTCACGTTTGCGAATGCCATTGCTTACGTTCAAGCTGCCGTCGACCGGGGTTTAGATGTCGACGCCTTTGCTGGCCAGCTTAGTTTCTTCTTCAACGTGCACAACGACTTCTTTGAGGAAGTAGCCAAGTTTCGTGCGGCACGCCGAATCTGGGCCAAGATCATGCGCGATCGCTTCGGATCGAAAGATGCCCGAAGCCAGATGCTGCGGTTTCACTCGCAAACGGCGGGATCCACGCTGACAGCGCAACAGCCTCAGAACAACGTGGCGCGCGTGACTATGCAGGCTCTGGCTGCGGTTCTGGGCGGAACGCAGTCCCTTCACACCAACTCTTTGGATGAGGCGCTCGCGCTTCCTAGTGAATCTGCAGCTAAGTTGGCGCTCCGGACTCAACAGGTCATTGCCTCGGAGACGAATGTCACCCAGGCGGTGGATCCCTTGGGCGGGAGTTGGCTGGTCGAAAGCCTCACGGAAGAACTCGAGAAACGGACTTGGGTTTACCTCGAGGAAATTGATCGTCGGGGCGGAACGGTGAAGTGCATCGAAGAAGGGTACATTCAGAATGAAATCCTGGATTCTGCCTACCGCGATCAACGCGCCATCGATCAAGGACAGATCCAGGTTGTAGGCGTGAATTGCTACCAGGAGTCGGTTTCGGACGCGAAGGTCGAGATTTTGCGAATCCCGCCGGAGCTTGAGCAAACGGCCGTCGAGAAAATCCGTGCCTATCGCGCCAAGCGAAACGAGGGAGCGACGCGCGACTCTTTGCGCGTTTTGGCAGAGGCGGCCAAAGATTCGGGCGAAAACCTGATGGAGCGCGTCTACGGCGCTGCGCGCGCCGGTGCGACTTTGGGCGAAATCGCAGATTCCATGCGCGCTGTGTACGGCCAGTACGGGGGCTACTCCGGGTTCTGATCGAAATCACTCGACGTTGCGTCAGGTTTCTGGCGACACAGGGAAGCGGATCTTTTGGTCGATACTCTGAGGAGGAAAAACTTTTCTACTTATCAGGGGCTTGGACTCCATAGAATTGGGGTTTATCCTCTTCTTACTTATGACTAACCCCGCAACCGGCGTTTTCCAGATTGTCTATCGAAGCATCGCAAAAGAAGGTCTCACTCAGGTGGATGTGAAATCCATCTTGAACTCTTCGCGGAAAAACAATCCGGCGCTCGGTGTGACGGGGCTCTTGGTTCTTCGCGAAGGATTTTTCCTGCAACTTCTTGAGGGTAGCGAAACCGCAGTGCGGAGTTTGGTGGAGAAAATCAAAAAAGACTCCCGTCACACGGGCTTCACTGTGTTGGCCGAAATCTCAAATGGGGATCGAATTTTCACGCAGTGGAGCATGGGTTATTTGGATCCAGCTTCTGCCCCGCCAACTTTGGATACGGTCACTTTGAATAAGATTCACGATATGGCGGTGGCTCGGGGTAAGCCCGTTCCAGCGGCAACGATTCGTTCGATCTTGTCGACGTTTAAAGCCGGCAGTACGGATCTTTCCGCGATCGAGCCGGCCTGATCTCCCGCTGATCTAAGGCTTGAGGGCAGGAATACGGTCGACCAGGGCTTGATGCTCGGGAAGGCCGATTCGGCTGCTGACGTCTGTGACCACCACGGGCTCGTAGGGCATTAGGACTTCTGCCTTCAATGCGCGCGATCGTGCGGCCGAGTCGAGAACGCGTTGCGGAGAAAGCCGGCCTTCTTTGAGCGCATTTTCAAGCGCCTGGTAGGCGCGCCGAGTCCCTGCCTCGGAACGGTAAATGAGTAAGTCGCAGCCCGCTTCGATGGCGAGGACTGGCGCATCGTCCACGCCGAAGTGGTCGGCAATGGCTTTCATTTCCATGTCGTCGCTGACGATGAGTTGTTGGTAGCGAAGCTCGTCGCGGAGAATGTCTTGAAGGAAGCGCGGTGACAGCGTCGCCGGGCGCTCCGGATCGACCGAAGGCACCACGATGTGAGCGGTCATGATCCAGCTGCAGCGACTTTTCATGGCCTTGATGAAGGGCTTAAATTCACGCTCGCGGAGCGAGTCCAGTGACGCGTCGATACGGGGAAGGGAGAAGTGAGAGTCGGTACTCGTGTCTCCGTGGCCGGGGAAGTGCTTCACGCAAGGTTGAACGCCTGAGACTAAAAGTCCGCGCAGGACGGCACTGACCATCTTGGTGACTTGCTCTTCGGTAGTTCCATAGGCGCGGTGCCCGATGACTGGGTTTTTCGGATTCGTGTGGATGTCGGCAACGGGAGCAAAGTCGACGTTCACGCCGACGGCACGCAGCTCGCGTCCCATGATTTCAGCGAGTTCGAAAGCGAGCTTCGGGGAATCCACTGCTCCGACCGCCATGGCTTCGGGAAGACGCGTAAATGGCTTCTTGAAGCGCTGAACGCGCCCGCCCTCTTGGTCGACGCAGATCCAAAGCGGAAGATTGCCTCGGCAAGCCTGAATCTGCTCACTGAATTCAGCAATCTGCGCCGGAGACTCGTAGTTGGGACCGAAGTAAATGACTCCGCCGATTCCTGCCTGTTTTAGGAAGTCGGCAGTCGTCGGTGCAAGCTCAACGCCTGGCACTCCGGTGATGAAAAGTTCTCCTAAGACGGAAAGGGCCTCTTTCGCGGTCGACATGGTGCTTAGGTTAACTTCGAGTCCCGCGAGGCGGCCAGGGATTTTCTGTCCCATTGATCTGCCAAAAGTTGGGCGCAGAGCACCGTGATCACCAGCGGGATTCCTGAGGCCAGCGCAATATGAGGGGCTTCAATCAGATAGTCTCGCCCTTGCGCGAGAGCACGTCCCCAGGTCTCGGTTCCCAGGGGGGCGCCCACTCCTAAAAAGCTCAAAGTAGCCTCAGCCAGGAGGGTTTGAGCGAAGAGGGCAGGCGCTTTGGCTCGCCCCAGTTCTAAGCAGGCGGGCAGAAGGTGGCGGAGGCTTTGCTGAAATGGGCTGGCTCCGGCGGCTTGTGAGGCCTCTAGATAAGCGGTGCTTTTGAGTTCGCGAGCGCGAACGAGGACGAGGCGTGCGAAACCGGGAAACGAGCCGAGGACGAGTGCGCCCAGAAGCGTCGCAAACCCACCGCCTCGGGCAGCGCTCCAGGCTAAAGCCAAGAGCAGAGAAGGAAAGGCAAGGACGCCAGCGAGAAGCGATTCGAGAGTGGAGGAGCCTCGCCCGTCCCTTCCTTGTGCGACGACAAGGCCCGTCGCGATTCCCAAAACTAAGCTGGTAATTGTGGCTGCCAGGGCAAACCCCACGCTGTTCCAAGCGCCTCGAAGGGTGCCTAAGAACAAGTCCCTTCCGAAAGCGTCGCAACCCCAAGGATGGGACGACGTGGGTGGGCAGAGCACTGCCGAGAGTTCGATCTCTTTTGATCCGAAAAAGTGCGCGCCTGCGGCTGCGAGTAGCCCGGAGATGAGAAAGATCATGGGGGCATGATCAAGGATCTGACGAGCTCGCTTCTTCATCAGTTTTCGACCCTCAGGCGCGGATCGATCCGATTTTGAAGCCAGTCTCCAAGCCAAGTACCCAGGATAGAGAAGCTCGCTGCAGAAAAGACCGCCGCCTGGACCACGGGATAGTCTCGCTGAAGAACCGCGTCGACGAGAAAGCTTCCCATCCCCGCCCACTCAAAAATCACTTCAGTCACAAACGCCCCTGCCATCAGGCTTCCCGCTTGCGATCCCAAATACGCAACGAATGCGGGCGATGCAGGAGCGAGGCCGTATTTTAGTAAGGTGCGAAGCTCGCCAACTCCTCGAGCGCGAGCTGCTTGAGCCGCAGGCTCTCTGAGAATTTCGCTCACGCGGTCACGAACTAAGCGGGACCAGGACCCTGAGAATGAAATCCCCAGAGTCAGGGCAGGTAGCACCCAGTCTCGGCTCATGGAGAACCAGCCGAGCTTCACGGCGAAAGCGAGCCCGAGGATGGGCCCAAGCCAAACCGTCGGAAGAGCCGAGGCAATGGCTGATCCAAGCTGACAAAGAACGGCAGCCCCCCGCAGCCAAGGCGAGTCCGAGTTTTTCGAGGCGGCTGCGGTGAGCCCCAAAACGCACGCGCAGGTGACACCGAACCCGAGACTAGCCAGGGTCAGCGTGAGCGTTCGCCCGATTCGTACGGGAAGCTGCGGAGCGATCGCTTCTTGAGTCAAGAGGGAGCGCCCCAGGTCTCCCTGAATGGCCAATTTCAAATCTCGAAAAAGAGACTGCCAAAACGGAAGATCCAGGCCCAATTGCACGCGCAAGAGATCGCGCGGAACGGCAGTGCCCGTTTCGGAAAGGAGTGTCTCGAGCGGATCCCCGGGAAGAGTGTGTAGAAGAGCTCGACTGCCCAGAAATACCAGCAGCAGAATCAGGAGAGATCGAAGGGCTCGCATCCGATCCAGTTATTTCCCGAGGAAAGCTCGCGCTTGGGTTTCTGTCGTTTTCTCTGCCCGCATTCCTTGTTCCGGGTAGAGGATGCGAACCGGAAGCCCGCTCGGCTCCAAGTACCAGATGGTTTTTTTCTCGCCGTAATTGACTCGTACCTTCTGGGTTTTTGAATTGCGGGAGAAATCGTCTTCGGGCTCGAGTTGCATGTTCCCTGCGAGGACGGGGAACTTCTCCTCGATGCCATTTTCAAGAATGCTGAGGAAGGAAACGCTTTTTCCCGGCTTCAGTTCGCTGAGGTGCCGGCCCGCCCAAACGGGGAAAAGGACGGAAAGCACCAGGCCCTTGGGTAGGGAAATTTGATAGGGCGGCTTGGGTTTACCGTTGAGTTTCACCCGAATCCCCAGGGTTCTCCCTGGGGTGACCGATCCGTCGACCGTCGTTTCAGTAGCGCGGTAAAGCGAACGGAAGTTGAAAAAAATCGGAGTGAGATCGGGGCCCGACTCTGCAATGGCGCCCAAGTTTTCTTCGTTGATGTAGCCTTCTTCCGATTTCCAGAAATGATTTCGGTAATGAATCTTGCCGTCTTTGAGTGAGGCGCGGTCGTTGTAGTAGCCGTAGGGCACGTCGCCGGCGGCCGTGACCGTGTACCAAGCGTCCCAGAGGACTTTCTCGGTCGAGGTTTTCTGCGCGTCCTGCGCATGCCCAGATGCCGTGGCGAGAAAGAAGCTCAGGAAAAATGCGGTCAGCGCTGGTTTCATGGGGACTCCAATCTGCGGTGAACGGCAGAGCTCAGTGCGGCTCCGAAAAGGACGAGGGCCCAGAGAATGTAAATCCAGAACAAGATAATGGGCACTGCAGCGAGGCTGCCGTAGATCTTGTTATAGGTAAGGACCTTGGATGTGTAGAGCTGATAGCCGCGCTGAGCTGCCATCAGCGCGATGCTGATGACGAAGGCCGGAAACAGGGCTGCGGCATTGTGCACTTTTCGGTGGGGCACCCATTTGTAGATGCTGGCTAGAAGCAGGGTACCGGTCAGAATCCCGCCGGTTCCCGAAGGGAGCCAGCGTGTGAATGGAATTCCGTTGGTACCGCCAGCTCCGAGTGCCACCGAAAGGCCGATGGGACCTAAAGTGATGAACAGCCAATAAGCTGACGCTCGCTGAAAGAGGCTGCGAGTGATCGGTGCGTTCCAAATGCGATTGATCGTTTTTTCGGCGCTGAAAAGAAGGCTCATGCAGGTCGCGATCAATGCGAGCAAGCCGCCGGCCCCGAGGCGCCCAGCGTGGATATTGCTGATGAATTGCCGGAGCTGGGCCACGGTTTCTTGGTTGGTCCCTTGAGCCAGATTCTTCAACACCACCGGTTCAAGGGTCGAATAGACCTTTTCCAGTCCGCCAAATGCTTTGAAAAGCGAAAAGCTGACCGCGAGGAGCGGGATGATGGAAAGAATGCTGGTGTAGGCCAGCGATGAAGCCGCCAACAGGATCTGCGCCTGCTGAACGGTCTGAGTCGTGTCCCGGGCGGTCAAAACGACTGCTGATTTAAGCTTTTGAATTCGTGAAAGGTTCATTGATTTCCAAACGTTAGCACGTGTGAAGCGGTGTGGCAGGTGGGAATAAGCTGCCGCAATACTTGATTAAATTATTCAATTATAGAAAAATCAAGGACTTAGGCAGGGGATGCTCAGGAAAACTCAGGGGTTTTCTGGGAAATGCCGATCCGTTCTGCGGAGAAGAACGACTTTGGAACTCTTAGCAAACAGCACATGGGTGAGTTGGGTGGGGGTGGCGCTGATCGGCGGCGCCCTGTTCCTGCTCGGTCGTGTGCTTCAAAGCGAAGAAGATTCACGTGCGGCGGCTGAAGCGCTCAGCGACTCGAGCCAGCGCACGTCGACCCATGCCTTCATTCGAAAAGTTCGTCCGCTTCTGAATCAGTATTTTGTTCCCATCGTGCGTGGGAAGGGGACTTGGGAAAATACGCGCCGAAAGGCCAAGCGCGATTTAATTTCCGCAGGCCTGCGCGACGAACTCACTCCCGATGAATTCATCGCGCTGAAGTTCTTCCTCGTTCTGTTCTTCCCGGTGACTGCCGCGGTGCTGAAAGCTTTGGATCTCGTCGACGCAGGCCCCCTCCTGATTGCGGGCGCCTCGGTTGCAGGGTGGTTCTATCCCGATTTTTGGGCCAAAGGGCGCATGCAGCGCCGACAGACTGAGATTCTGAAAGCCATGCCGTTCGTGGTCGACTTGCTGGCACTCTCGACTGAAGCAGGTCTGGACTTCATTGGTGCCATCGGGCGCGTGGTGGAAAAATCCAAAGGCAATCCCTTGGTCGAGGAGTTCGAGCAAGTGCTTCGAGAAATTCGAGTGGGCTCGTCTCGTCAGGATGCACTTCGCGAGATGGGTCAGCGAATCAACATGACGGAAGTGAACTCCTTCATCGCCATTCTGATCTCGGCAGATCAGATGGGTGCCCCCATTGGCCGTGTTCTCAGGCAGCAATCCGAGCAGATCCGTGCCGAGCGAATGCTTCGTGCTGAAAAAGCCGGAGCCGCCGCTGCTCAGAAGCTCCTGCTTCCCATTTTCTTGTTCGTTTTCCCGGCTGTTCTCATGATGGTCATCGGGCCTTTGGTTTTGGGAATGATCTACGGAGGCAAGACCTAACGGTATGACTCTGTTGAAAAGATCTCCTCTGAAATTTGGAAAAGTCTCGGGTGGCGCGTTCCTGGCAGAACGTTGTCAGGTGGCAGAAACCTTTGCCGAGCGATTGACCGGGCTCATCGGCAAGCGCGGGCTCGCTTCCGGCGAAGGGCTCTTTTTCCCGCGCTGTAACAGCATTCACATGTGGTTCATGCGCTTTCCGATCGACGTGGTGTTCGTGGACTCTCAGTACCGCGTCACTTCCGTCTACCGGGAGCTTCGCCCGTGGCGCTTCTTTCCGGTGGTTGATTTTCGCGCAAGTCATGCTCTTGAGCTTCCCGTGGGAAGTGTGGATCGGGCCGGCGTGAGGAAGGGGGATGTTCTATGTACAAGCTGACGATTGTCGGCGGTCCAGGTCGTGGAACTTCCCTAGAGCTCTCGGAAGGGGAGAACGGCGTCGGCCGCCATTCCGGAAATCGCGTCCGTCTGGAAGGCGCTCGCGTTTCGAAGCGCCACTGCACCTTCGTGGTCGATGGCGACCAAGTCCTGCTTCGAGATGACGGCAGTTCTAACGGCACTTTTGTGAACGGCCAATTGGTTCGAAATCGCACTTTAAGGCGTGGTGACCGAATCAGTGTGGGAGAAACGGTTTTTGAGTTGGTCCGTGCTTCGCGACCTCGCGTGAAGAGAAGTACGCGGATGCCCGTAGTTCACTCGCAGACGAATCATGCGCCCGCTTTACTGGGGAGTGCGTCGTCGCACCACTCGCCTGGAGCGGGAGGGGCTGAGCTCGACCCGAATCTCGGGGCGGATCTTTCATCGCCTTGGGAGCGATGGCTGGAAGAAAAAGCGATGCCTTTCTTCTACGAGTTCATCTTGAAGAATGAGTGGCGCACCGTCATGGGCGGCGTCTTAGGTGTCTTTGTCCTGGGATGTGTCTTGCTAGCCGTGACGCCTGTGATCAGTGAGATGCGCGAGACCACTCAGCGCGAATTGGGCCGGCGCGCTCAGTTGATCGCTCGGCAAATCGTCGAACGCAATACGGCAGCGCTGGTGGGGCGAACTGAGACTCGAACCGATATTGGCAGTTTGGATCGCGAAGAAGGGGTGCGCTTAGCTGTCTTGATTGATCTCGATAGCCGAATTCTTGCGCCTGCCAATCGCTACAATCAGACGCTGACTTTGGGAGATGAAGCGAAGTTCGCCACGCGAGCGCGCGATCAATTCCGAAAAGGGCGTGAACAAGGCATTCTGGTCAGACTGGATTCAAGCACCTTGGCAGCGGCCGAGCCATTGAAGGTCTATGACCCTCAGTTAGGGCGGAACACGATCGTCGCGATGGCGATTGTCTCGGTTGATTCCGGGATGGCGGATCTCAGCTTTGGCGAACAAAGCATGGCCTATTCTCAGGCCTTGATCCTGGTGGGTCTCCTTGCCGTGGCTCTTTTCTTCATTGCCTACCGCCTGACGCTGCGGCCGTTTGAAGTGTTGAACGTCGATATCGACAAAGCGCTCAAAGGTGAGATCGCCGAGGTCACTCGCGAATTCCGCTTCTCGGAGCTTCGTCCTCTCTGGGATGTGATTAACTCTGCCGTTCAGCGAGCTGCGCAAAGTTCAACGGATCCGAGTCTTTCTCAGTCGGGGCTTCAGCCCGAGGATTTTGCAGATGCCTTCCGCCTGATGAGCGGCGCTCAGGGATCAGGAAGCGCGTTGGTCTTGTGTGATTCACAGAAGCGAATTCTTGCGCTGAATTCGGCGTTTGAAGAAGTGACTGGAATTCGGCAGGACGCCGCACAGGGGCAAGAACTCAGCAGCGCAGCTCGCGATCAAGCCTTCTCGTCGCTAGTCACCGATTTACTGGGGCGTTGCCAGCCGGGCGCTGATCCAGGTTCTGAGGATTTTGAATTCTCGGGAGTCTCTTACCGAGTATCGGCAGCGGCCTTGGGCTCGCTCGGCGGAATGCCTCAGGGCTACGTCTTGATGGCCGAGAGGACGGAAGAATGAGCTGCACGCGGAGGCTGCCATGGGCGCAGCTCTGAAGTTCAGTCAAATCGATCCGCCGAAACAAAAAGGCGAGCAGGCCCGATTGCGCGTTGTGCGTGGGCCCGACACGGGTTCTGTTTTTGTTCTGACAGGTGAGAGTGCTTCGATTGGCCGGGGGCAAGGAAATGACATTCCTTTAGGGGATCCGAAGGCATCGCGAAAACACGCGCGTCTGGTGAAAGTGTCCCCTCAGGGCTGGGAAGTGCAAGACCTGGGAAGCTCGAGTGGCATCGGCCATCAGGGGCAAGGGAAGCGGCGAGTGCCCCTCAAGGCACAAGAACAGTTCTCGGTGGGCGACACGGTCTTAGAATGGCTTCCGATGGACGGAGCTCTCGCCACCGTTGATCAGAAGCGGGCCCTCGAGGCCCAGCGCGAGCGAGTGCGTGCTTTGGGGCGCTCGAGCGGTGGCGTTGCGCCGAAGTCATCCGCGGCGTCTGGATCGAAGTCAGGGCTTTTGTTTTTGGTAGCGGGTGCCGCCGTGGCCTGGGTGGTTCTCGATCCTTTGGGTGGCAGTGGCGGAAAAACGAAGAAGACCCCGGTGAGTCGAAAAGCGGTTGAAACTGCGCCTCTGGCGGGTGCTGTGCCGTTGGCAGGATCGGCTCCAATTGCGATTCCGGATCCTTCGCGAGTTTCAAACTCTTCAGAAGTTCCAGCTGCAGAACCTGCAGCGAGAATGTTCCTGCGCGAAGCTTTCCGAGAGTACCGCGTCCGAAATTATCTGCGAGCGCGACTGAATTTTGAAAACGTCCTTCAGCTCGAGCCGGGGAACTCACTTGCTCGTCTGTATTTGAGCCACAGCTTAAAAGCGATTGAGGACGAGATTTCCCAGCACTTGGAGCAGGGACGAAAAAGTGCTTCAGCCGGACGGCTTCGCTCTGCCAAAGGGCATTTTGAATCGGTCCAGCGCCTCTTGGCGAGAAAGCCTGAAGATCCGCGTTATCTGGAAGCAAGCCGAGCGCAGAAAGACGTGGAGCGAGCGCTTCTGGAGGGTGGCCTCTGATGGGTGCACCGAAACTTGTTCTCGATATCTCTCGCGACGGCCAGCCTGCTCGGCAAATGACCCTTCAAGGCGAAGCGGTGGTGGGCAGGGCCGAGGGATGCGTCATCCGTTTGGATGATCGAGCCATTTCGCGTCAGCACGCGGTCTTCCGCACCAATGATTCGGGGGAAGTTCAAGTCGAGAAGCGAAGTGATTTTGCTCCCCTCAGCGTGAACGGTTCTGACGTCACTTCGGCGGTTCTGCGGCTGGGCGATGTGGTCGAGATTGGCCCTTATCGACTTCGTGTCCAAGACCTTTCGCAGGCAGCACCTGAGGCGTCGCCTGCTCGTGAAGCAGAATCGGTCCAGCCTGAAGAAAGTCAGCCTGTTTTGGAGGATTCTGAGGAAACTCCGGCTTCGCTCAGTTTTGAGCCTGCGCTTTCGCAGGATGCGGGCTTTTCAGCCGAGAACACGGATGAAATGCAGCTCGCCTCCGAGGACGAGGCCACCAAACTGGGAGTGGCTCAAGGGATCTTGGAAGTAGGCTTGGTCTTCCCGCCTGGGGCGGCGAACGTTGAGTACTTTGAACTGAACCGTGACCTGACTGTGCTGGGGCGCGAAGTCGGCTGTGAAGTGGTCTTAAACGACAGAAAAGCATCGCGTCGTCATGCGCAAATTGCGCGTGCTGGGAATCGCTTCATCCTGAAAGACCTAGGCTCCGCGAATGGAACTTGGGTGAACGGGACCCAAGCCGCCGAGTGCGAACTCTCGGGCGGTGACCGGATTCGGATCGCGAGTGTCGAGTTTGAATTCCGCGCAGTCAGCCCCGAGTTTCAAGCGCGTGAGGCGGGTCTGTTGAAAGTCGAAGAGCAGCCTGAGAACACAGGTTCTGCATCGGGAATTGAGATGGCGTCTCAGTTTTCGTCTCAGTTTGCATCCATGAGTGCTCCCTCTGAGGCACTGGTCTCGGAAGTCTCGCCGAGTCGTATCCTTTCGGTTCCTTCGTCTCAGGAACCCATCGCTGCACCTTCCTTGAGTGGGCCCTTTGACGCCTCTCCCATCGGCGAATTGCTTGCGGCGCCTGGAGCGGCTCAGGCGCAGCCTGCGGTAAAACCGGGCGGTCGACGCACTTTGATGGGGCGATTCCTGGAATGGTACCGTGCCTTGTCTCCAAAACGGCAGGTTCTGTGGACGGCCATCATTTTGGGCGGCATCTATTTGTTCTTGTTTGATGACGATCCGGAAACTCAGGCACCGACTCAAGGAAAGAAAGTGGTTTCTTCGGCTCCCGCGCCTGGCGCAAGTCCGGGGCTTCGGAGTTTTGAAAGTCTGAGCGAGAAAGATAAGCAGTTCGTTCGAACGCAGCGCGATCTGGCTCAGGCGCATTTCTCCGCCAAGGAATACGATAAGGCGCTTTTTGAGGTTCGGAAGATTTTCGAGATCATCCCGGAATTCGAGAATGCTCGTGAAATTGAACGCTACGCCGTGGAGGCCAAGCGGCGCCTAGAAGTGGCCGAGAATGAGCGAAAAGAACAGGAATTGAAGGAGCTCGCCAAGCGCCAAGCGGAAGAACTCCTCGCTGAAGTGCGTATCCTGATGCAGAAAAAAGACTACGACCGCGCTCAGTTGAAGTTCCCTGAGATCCTAGCCAAAGATCCTGACAACGCGGAAGTGTTGGGCTGGAAGCGTGAGATTCAAGAACAAGCGGAACTGAAAGCTCAAGAGGCCCGGGCCGCCGAAGTGCGTAGGCAGGTGAATCTTCATGCTTGGGAAGAGTTAAAGCGTGCCCAGGAGCTGGCGAAGCGCTCGTGTCGCGAAGGCATCATCGCATTCCGGGAAGTGATTCAGATTGGATCAAGCGATCGGCGCCCCGGCTTGGAGGCCGAGAAAGGCTTGAATGTTTGCCGCGAAGAGATTCGCGCCAAAGTCGAGCCAGCTCTTCGGGATGCAGAAGCGGCCGAAAAATCGGGAGAATCACGCAAGGCTTACGAGGGTTACCGCACGGTTGTGAAGTGGGACCCGGAACACGAGCAAGCACGGGCGGGAATTGAGCGGGTTCGCGAGACGCTCCATCTGCGCGCAAAAGCAGCCTACACCGAAGCAGTTTTGGCCGAGAGCTACAGTGACTTCTCGCTCGCCCGAACGAAGTATCAAGAGACACTCGATATGTCTCCGGACGACGATCTTTACCATGAGCGCGCTCGCAGAAAACTTGCGCGCTTCTTGAAGGAGCCTCAGTGATGCACAAGCCCTTGATGATTCAAGCACTCTCCACTTTCGATGCTCCCGGGAATCGGCGAGTCCAAGAAGATCACGTTCTTTGCCGGCGCGAGCGAGGCATCTTTGCCGTCGCCGATGGTTTCGGAGGTCCTGCTGCTGGAGTGGAAGCTTCGAGGGTTTCGTGCGAGGCGGTTCGCGACTTTCTCGATCGTGAGGCGGGGGATCTTGATGCCACTTTGCCTTTTGTACTTCGCAGTTACTTCTCGTTGGCCGGCAACGTTTTGTTCAATGCAGTCCTTCACGCCAATCAGAAGCTGATGAAGCTGAATCGCGATCGGGGCATTCATGAGCGAGGTGGAGCATCGCTGATCGCGGGCTTCCTGGACCGAGACCTTCTGGCACTAGCCAGCGTGGGCGCCTGCCAGGCGTGGATTTTTCGCGGAGGCCAGGAGCGGGAACTCGTCACGCCGAGGACTCTGGGGCGAGTGATTGACCCGTTTGCGACGGATGCTCCCGAAGCTCTTCGGATTCCGCTGGCGGCGCTGGGTTTGGGCTGGGATTTGGAGCCCGAGATTTTGGAGACGCGAATTCAGCCTGGGGATTGGGTCTTGCTTGCGACCGATGGCTTTCCTGCAGAGGGCCGTGAAATCCTAAGGGAAATTCAAGCCCGCGGCTTGCCAGCGGGTGTGGCGAACCAAGAAATTCAAATGGTTCTGCAGGGTTGCCCGTATCGAGACAACGTTGCTGTGGGCGTGGTCTGTTTTTGACTATTTTTGTCAAATAATTCATCCTCTTCTCTAGGGCTCAAGATTTAGGCCTTGAGCGCCGATGAGACTAGGGAACAGGGGTTCTTGCCGATGCGCTTCTTTGATCGCTCATTTTGGAAAGCTTTTCTCCGTGACGAACGGGGTCAGTCGACCACTGAGTACATCCTGATTCTTTCGGTGGTTGTCATGGTGGCCATGAAGTTCAAATCGACCTTCCAAGGGAAGCTCGTGAGCATCGTGGATAAGCTGGGCACCGATATCGAAAAAGGGATGGACAACTGACGGTTTGAGCGCGGGCGCCGCGCGGGAAGGTTCCGCGTGCGAAGGGGTTTCGGGGGACACGCAAAACAAATCGGGAGTCAGAGGCGCTTGAAGCGTGCTTCGCCTCGCCTGGCCGCTGCCCGTCCGGCCAACGCCGGACAAGCCCGCCCGGCCACTAACGTCGGACAAGCCCGTCCGGCCAACGCCGGACAAGCAACAGTCGAGTACATCCTTCTGCTCTCTTTCGTCGTCGTCGCGTGCGTCGGTATGACTCGCGCTATCTTGGGCGGCATCGATCGCGGCGTCTTGCGCGTCGGCGGTGGCCTCGAGAAGCAACTCAAAACGGGGAGGGCGCCCGGTGGCATTTGGAGCAATTGAATCGCTCTGGGGTGGTCACTTTGCGTGGATTGCCGTTTGGCTCGCTCTGGTTGCGCTCTGGGACCTGCGTACGGGCCGCATTCCGAACGCTTTCACCTTTCCGGTCCTGCTCGCGGGCTTGGCTTGGCAGACGTGGAGCCATGGACTGGTGGGCTTTGGCGACGCTGCCTTGGGCGTTCTTCTCGGGTTCTTGGTCCTGGGCTGGATGTACGCTCTGGGCCACCTGGGTGGCGGCGACGTGAAATTTCTCATGGCCTTAGGGGCTTGGGGTGGATCGATTTTCGCTCTCAAAGTGGCGCTTCTTTCCATTCTTCTGGGCGGAGTTCTGGCTGCGGTCGTGCTCGCTTTCCAGGGAAAGCTGGGCGACGTGCTCCTCAGAATTTTTCGATTCCTCCGTTCGGCTTGGATCGCCCAGTTGGCGCTTGAGTTCCCCCAGGTCGACCGCTCTCGCACCGTTCCCTTTGGATTACCCATTGCCGTAGCGGCAGCTTGGATCCTTTTGTCTGACCCCTTGGCTTCTTGGATTTTGGGAGGTCACGGATGAGGTTGAAGAAAATCAGCCGAATCGCTGACCGATCGGGCCAGAGTACGATCGAGCTCATTCTCCTTCTTTCCGCCATCTCGGCGTTCGCGCTCATCATCGTGCAGGGTCTTCGGAAATACGACCTAGCGGGTGTAGTTACGCGTCCTTTGACCACCGGTTTTAAGTACACGTATCAATACGGTCATCCTGATGCCCGCGGTTTTGATGATCCCGAGGGACCGAAGATGCACCCGCGAGTGGTGGGCGGTGATCCCTCAAACCTTCGCATCTTTATCAACCCGAGGTCGCAATGAGCGCACTTCGGCCCAAAACGGAAACGTCGCGAAAGCGGCCGCTCGGACGTACCGGGCAGGCAACGGTGGAATTTGTTCTGACCTTGGTTCTGTTTCTCGGGTTTGCGCTCTTCTACATTCAAAACGCATTGATGATGGGGTGGGCGAATTACATTCACTACGCCACCTTCATGTCGGCCCGCGCGCAGCTCTCTGCTGGTCCCACTCCTCAGGATCAAGCTCTGCGAGCTAAGACGGTGGCTACTCGAATGCTGAAGCGTGAATCGGGCAAAGACCGCTTTCCCTCGCTCGGTCAAGGTGTTGACGGTGACGATCCTGAGGTCGCAGGCCTCTTTATAGAGCCTCCCGAGCAGTTTACGGCCGCCCCTGGAAACCCTGCCTTCAGTTGGCTTGAGGGAGTCCGATACAGATTTAAGACCCGTCTTTTCCGGCTTCCGCTTTTGGGAGCCGCGCCAAGCCGGGGACCTGCATCCGAGCTCGAGCTCCAATCGGAGAGCTGGCTAGGCAGGGATCCATCCGATCAAGAGTGCATGAATTACATGAAGACTGTGAAAGGGACCCTCGACAATGGCTGCTAATCGGAATCGGAATTCTTTCCGTTCCGACGATTCCTCGCGTGGCGAGGAGGGGCAGAGTTTGCTCGAGTTCTTGCTTTTCCTGCCTCTGCTGGTTGGAATGACGGTGGTCTTGGTCCGAGCTAATCAAGCGATTCAGATGTCGGTAGTGAATCAGCAGTATTCTCGCGCTCAAGCTCTTTTCATTGCGCACAACAGTGCGGAGTTTCCCCGTCGTCGCCACCACGAGCGATTTGCGCAAACCGGAAGCAATCAGATGATTCTCGGCGTTTCCGAGAACAACATCCGCATGGAAGACGGCGACGGCAACGAGTACGTCCCTAAAGCGCAGACCCAAATGGTCGCACGCAATCGAAGGCTGGCAGGCGGAGTGCCGACCCCTGGCGAGTGGGTCGACAGCACTGGCACCGTTCGGATTCGCAACACGGTTTCGCTTTGCGCCCCCAGTATCGTGATGAAGGGCGGAAACGGCCGAGTAGGGCCGGATATGCCCGAGATCGCAGACGCTAAATCACTTCTTTATTGCGCCAGCCGCTTGGAAGGCATGGAGACGCTCCGATGAATAACAAAGCTCTCTCACTCTCAGTTCTCATGGCGCTGGTCGGAAGCTTCTTCGTTTACAGTTATGTGAGCGAAAAGGAAGAGCAAGCCAAACGTCAGTTCGGCACCGAAGTCCTGGTCTTAAAGGCCAAGCGCGACATCAAAGAGCAGGAATCGATCAATGAAACACTTCTTGAGCTCTCGCTGATTCCGAAGAAGTTCGTCGAACCTGCAGCTGTTTATTTCGAAAAGCGCGAAGAAGACAAAGAGACCGCCCGGAGCCTTCGAGGCTTGGTGGGAACGGTTGCGATGGTGCCCGTCAAAAAAGGCGAGCAGATTACCTACAACAAGATCACCGAGCCTTCGATCCGTACGGGCCTTTCGCCTCAAGTGGCACCTGGTAAACGCGCTGTCGCGATCTCGGTCAGCGAGACTTCGGGCGTTGGAAAGCTGGTGAAGCCAGGTGACCGCGTGGATTTGATTGCGATCATCGACATGGGTGGCGGCAAGGAAAACCGAATTGCGAAGACCTTTCTTCAAGATGTGGTGGTGCTCGCGGTGGGAAGAAACGTGACGAACAACGCGGCCCGAATCATCGAGGCCGATGCTGTGAATGGGCAACCGAAGACGCGCAGTCTCACCGAAGATTTCTCATTCAGTAGCGTCACCCTGGAAGTCGACCCCGTGGACGCGCAGAAATTGGCGCTCGTGATGGCGGGTGGCGAAAACTCGCTCTCGTTATCGCTTCGAAACAACGAAGACACCGAGCAAAATCAAGTTCAAGTGGTGACTTATCCGGATATTTTGGGACCGGATTTGGCAAAGATCAGGCGTGAGCCGGCCGGAGGGATGCGTCGATGAGCGCGAGCGAACGCTCTAGTCATGCATCGAAGAGCCTCTGGGTCGCCCTTGCTGTAGCAGGGGCTTTCGGCGTCTTGATGACTCATCTTCCCGTCGCTCATGCCGACGATGAAGGGATCGAAAAGCCACGGCGCACGAGGCTCACCTCGGACGATAGCGAATCGAAAGCGGATCGGAGAAAACTACTTCTCGCATCGGGCGAGGACCGAGCAGTCGATCTGGAGTTTGAAGTGAGTGGGGGCGCCGGTGGAATCGCAGTGGGGAATCCGGGCGTCGTCGCGACGACTTTGGTACGTGCCGCAGATAAGCGCCAAATTGTTTTTAAGCCCTTAAAGGCGGGCGAAACTACCGTGACCGTTCGAGACGAAGACGGAACGCTTCGCCTGGTCTTTCAGGTGGTCGTGAGCGGCTCGAACCTGCTTCGTAAAGCAGCCGAGATTCGGGAACTGCTTCGGGACATCGAAGGGCTCGATATCCGAATCGTCGGACAGAAAATCGTCGTCGATGGCGAAGTTCTGGTCCCTGCCGATTACGGACGAATGCTTCAGGTGACGCGCGATAAAGCTTACGCCGACATTGTGCTGTCCTTGGCCGGGATTTCTCCCATGGCCCTTCAAGTGACTGCGGACCGGATTCGTAAAGACGTTCAGGTTTTTGCTCCGAAAGTGGAAGTTCGGGTGGTGAACGGAATGATCTTCCTAGAGGGTTCCGTGGATTCACCTGAAGCCGCAAAACGCGCCTTTGAGCTGGCTAAGCTCTATGCGCCTGAAGCAAAGCCCGGAAATCCCATTCAAGCAGGTGATCCCAATGCGATGGTGCTTGCGCCACGGCCGCTCGTTCAGAACTTCATCGTGGTGGAGGCACCTCCCGCGCGAAAGCAAGACAAGTTAGTTCGCGTCACGGTTCACTTTGTTGAGCTCGCGAAGGACTTCTCCAAAGCGTTTGGCTTTAAGTGGGAGCCTGGATTCACTTCCAATCCGCAGATCACGATTGGTCAGGACCCGACTGGGCAGGCCACCGCGTCGGGCGCGAGCTTCTCAGCCACAATTTCGAGTTTGTTTCCGAAACTCAAAAGCGCCCAAGACGCAGGTTATGCTCGGGTTCTGAAGACTGGAACCGTCGTCGTTCGAAGTGGCCAGCCGGCAACGATCAACGAGCAAACCGAATTTCCGTTCACTCGACTTGGCCCGAATGGCCAGCCGGTGGGTGATTCAAAGCCTGTGGGGCTTGAGGTTTCCGTGACCCCCAAGGTTCTCGGGCAAGGGGACGAGATTGAGCTCGATCTGGATCTGAACCAGGTGAGTCTTGTGGCGCGCGGCGCTGCAGGCGGAGCTCCCGTCACGGCGAATCACAAAGTGAAGACGAAGCTCTACATTCGTGCTGAAGAGAGTGCTGCGGTTGCCGGGGTGACATCTTCGGATATTAAAACGGACTTCAATAAAGACGACCCGAACGCGGGAAGCTTTCAGGGAAATACGGACCCACTCTTTACGCTGAAACACACGAAAAACTACGCCAAACGGAAAGCGCAGTTTGTGATCTTTGTGACTCCTCAGGTGCTGGAAAATGCCTCTGAGGGGACTGAAGACTTGAAGCGCAACTTCCGCGTGAGGGCCAACTAAGATGGCAGGTCACATCCTTGCCGTAGTCGGCGGAAAAGGCGGAGTGGGAAAAAGCGTTTTTGCGGCAAACTTGGCCATCGCTTGGCTCCAAGATCTGAAACAACGTCCACTCATCATCGATTTGGATCTGAATTCGCTGGGCGATCAGAACACGATCTTGAATCAGAATCCTCAGCGCACCATTGTCGACATTTCTCGGCTTCAAGGTGTCGCGCTTGATTTGAAGACGCTCAATCCCCTGATCGTCCAAGGGCAGCCTGGTTACAGCTTTATTGGTGCGCCGAGAGACGCTGCAGCTGCGCGAGAATTGGATTTAGACGGACTGGGTCGCTTCTTGAAAGCCATCCCTCAGCATTTCCCCTTGATCGTCGTCGACTGTGGAAACGGAATGGATCCTTCTGCATGGCGAGTGTTTGAACATGCGACGGCCATTTTCTGCGTGACCACGGCGGACGTGATCGTGGTGAACCAGACTCGCCGCGTTTTGAGCAAACTTCAGGAGCTGATGTTCCCGCCGGAAATGGTTCAGGTCATTCTGAATCGCTACAATCCTTCTCAGATCGTGAATCCTCAGTTGATTCAAAAGAACCTGGGAAAACAGATTTTCTCGGCGATTCCTGAAGACGTGGCGACCTGTGATGGCGCCCTAGCCAAGAGTGTTCCGCTCGTTCTGTCCGCTCCGAATAGCGCCATCTCGCGCGGGTACCACGATCTGGTTCGCAGAATTCAGCAAGGGCGGCTGCTGGAGAGTCTGTCTCGCTTAAAGAAGCCTACAGGAACGGCGGCGAAAGCGGCGACAGGGTCTCCTGGCCTTCAGCTGGTTTCCGCTGGGGGTTCCGATGCGCCAAGCGGAAGCGGGGGACCGGGGGCAAGAAGTCACTCTGCACCTCTGGATGCCTGGACTCAGATGAAGCTTCGCGTTCATCGAGCGTTGGTCGATAAAATGGATTTGAAGAAAGTCAGTACCGACACCAGCGACGCTAAACAGAGAGCGATTCTGAGAGAGAAAACCCAGAAGGGCATTATCGAAATTCTGGACGGCGAGGACACTTCTGGCCTTCTGGGAACTCGCGAACTCAAAGGTCAGATGGTCAAAGAGATTCTGGACGAGGCGCTGGGTCTTGGCCCGCTCGAGGACCTTCTCGCGGACGATTCCGTGAGCGAGATCATGGTCAATGCTCGAGACCAGATCTATATCGAGCGCTCCGGAAAGCCACAGATGTCGAAAGTGACGTTTACGTCTGAACAGCAGATGATGACGGTGATCGAGCGGATCGTGACGCCGCTAGGCCGAAGGGTGGATGAAAAAGTCCCTTACGTCGATGCGCGTTTGCAGGACGGTTCACGGGTTCACGTGATCATCCCGCCGCTTGCGCTCCGGGGTCCAACGATCACGATTCGGAAGTTCCCGAAGAAACGAATTGAGGCCAAGGACTTGGTCCAGTTTGGTTCGATGACCGACGAGATCGCCGACTTCCTACGAAGTTGCGTCGAAGCGAAACTCAATATCGTGGTATCGGGCGGCACCGGCTCAGGTAAGACGACGCTCCTGAACGTTCTCTCGAACTTCATTCCGGTCACCGAACGTATCATTACGGTGGAAGACTCAGCCGAACTCCAGCTTGGCCAGGACCATGTGGTTCGATTGGAAACGCGACCCAAGAACATCGAGGGCGAAGGCGAAGTCAGTATCCGCGACTTGATCAAGTCTTGCTTGCGGATGCGTCCAGACCGAATTGTCGTGGGCGAATGTCGAGGTGGAGAAGCGCTCGATATGCTTCAAGCCATGAACACCGGCCATTCGGGCTCATTGACCACGCTTCACTCGAATAATCCCCGGGAGTGTCTGGCGCGTCTTGAGACCTTGGTCATGATGTCGGGACTGAATCTTCCTGCCAAAGCGATCAAAGAGAATATCGCTTCGGCGGTAAACATCATCATCCAGCAAAGCCGTCTTTCGGATGGTACGCGAAAGATCACTCACATTACGGAAGTGACGGGGATGCAGGGAGACGTAGTCTCGCTACAAGACATCTTCGTTTACCGTCAGGAAGGGATCGATAAGAGACGCAAAGTGGTGGGCCGGTTTGTTCCAACCGGATTCATTCCGAAGTTCGTGGAAGAGATGGAGCAGAAAGGGATGAAGGTTTCGCGGCAGTTGTTTGCTGCCAAATAACCTTTCGGTAGCCCCTGATGGACTCCTCGATTTTCATGAAGTGGATTGGGCTTCTGCTGTTCTCAGGCGGCCTCTTTGTTGCGCTCTATCATTACAATGCGCGACTCCTCGAGTGGTTGCGGTACCAGAGTCTTGGGACTCGCGATTACATCGTTGAGCGACTGAACCAGATGTTCATCGATGTGTCCTCGGACCGAGTACTTCTTGGCTTGTTCGGGCTAAGTTTCGGCGCAGGTTCCCTGGTTTTTCTTCTCTTTCTACCGCAGTGGTTCCCCGGTCTTCTCTTTGGCAGCGCGGTGGCGGTGGCGGGTTGGAAGCTGCCTCGCCCTCTCGTGGATTGGCTTTATCAGCGTCGCCTGGAGCGATTCTTGTTCCAGTTGGTGGACGCTCTGAATTTGATGTCGAACGGACTCAAGTCCGGTTTGTCTGTGCCGCAGGCAATCGGCCTAGTCGTCCAGGAGATGCCCGATCCGGTTCGCCAAGAATTCAACTTAGTGCTGGGTGAGAATAAGCTCGGCGTGCCTCTGGAAGAGGCTCTCAATAGCATGGCCAAGCGGATGCGGGCCGATGACGTCGAGATGCTAGTCACCTCGATCAATATTTTGAAAGAGACCGGCGGAAATTTGGCGGAGAGCTTCGACACCATCGCCACCACGATTCGTGAGCGCATCAAGGTCGAAAAGAAGATTCAGGTGCTGACAGCGTCAGGTTTATATCAGGGTATGTTCGTCATGGCGATGCCACCGATTCTGGGCGTCGTCTTTTACACAACAGATCCTGAATTCATGAGTCCACTTTTCACGACGGCGCTGGGCTGGACCTTGGTGACTGCGGTTTTGGCGTTGGAAGTGGTGGCCTTCTTTGTCATCATGAGAATCATCAAGATCAACGTGTAAGCTCGTTGGTCTCGCGCTGTTTTCAACGGAGATTCCCATGAAACGTGTGCTGGTTTGGTTCCTTGCCGCGGTGGCGGCTTCCTCGGTCGCGTCCGCGAATGTCAGCCTGAAAAACGGGAACTTCTTCGTAGGATATGTCGACATCCGCTATCCGGGCGGCTTCGAACCGAGAATTGAGCGCGTTTACAACTCGAAAAGCCCCTACCTGGGTTGGTTCGGCTGGGGCTGGGGAACGGAGTACGAGACTTCTCTCAAAGTCGCAGCCGACGGAAGCATCGTCGTGAATGAATTCGGGGGTGGTTCGGAGAACCGTTTTGTTCCCCCGAACCTGGGCCCGAAGGAAGTGGAACAGGCCGCGCGAACCATTGCAGACGCCGTTCGAAAGTCCGGGGGGCTAGCGAGTGCGGATCAGTACAATCGCTATGTGAAGCGCCTTCAAGACGAGGCTGGTTTCCGCATGGAAGAGTGGGAGCGCCTTCGCCAGGAAGGGAAAGTAAAGCCCCGAGAAATTCCGCTCAATACCCGAATGGCCTCTACGCGGTTTAAGTATCAAGCCATCGTTCGAGTTCAGGGCGGGTACTTGCGTGGGTCTGAGGAAGGCCGTGCCGAGCGCTTTGACGAAGCGGGACGCCTTGTGAAGATTTCGGACCGCAACGGAAACTTCCTGGACTTTGCTTACGGAAAAGATGGCCGCCTTCAGAAGATTGCGGATAACTTCAATCGGAAGATCTTTCTGACCTTCAATCGCCAAGGACGCGTGGAGCGTCTTCAGGGCGAGGAAGGGAAAGAGGCGACTTTCCGTTTTAACGACCAAAACGAGCTGGTTCAGTCGAAAGACGTCGACGGCCATGCGTATGGCTATGCCTACAGTAATGATAAACGTCACAACCTGACGCGCATTTCGTATTCCGACGGGACGGCAATGAGCGTGGCCTATTACGGCCGCGAGCAGTTCGAGAATGTGAAGTCGGTGACGGATCGATCCGGCACCCTCAGTGATTACGCTTACGAGAATTCGCCTGCAGTTGGCTACAAAGTGAGCGTTGCGATGAAGGAGAAAGACGGTACTTCTGTATCGAAGGCGTCTTACGAGTATACCTTTAAGCGCAAAGCCGACGGTGAAGAGTGGACCCAGAGAATGGTCAGTAACCTGGATGGCGAGATTACCGACACCACCTACAGCGAATGCTGTGGTCTGCCGGTTTTGATTCGGCAAGGCGGCGAGGAGACGGCGTTCGAATACAACGCTCGGGGCGCGGTGACTCGGAAGAGTACTCCGGCCGAGGTGACCTTACTTACCTATGATTCAAAATGGGCCAAGGTCGAGAAGGTTCAGGTTCAATCCAAGACCGATCCGAAAGAGTCCCGCTGGTCGGAATTCAAATACGACGAGAAGGGGAACTTGAGCTTTGCTAGAAATTCCGATGGCAACGGCGTGAAGCTTTTCTACGATTCGAGCGGGAGGATTCGTAGCCTGGTCGATCAGGGGCAGCGCAGGATTGATTTCAAGTACAACGAGCACTCCAAGCCCATCGAGATCACGGACCCCCAGCTGGGGAGTATTGTGGTGACCTATGGAAACAGCGGCGAGATCAAGAAAGTAGATAGTCCAGCTGGGCGCAAGATCGCCATGCAGGTGAGTTCGGCGTTCCAGAATCTACTCGAGATTGTGCGCCCTGCTGGCGTCTCGCTGTCCTTCTGAGAGTGGTGGCGAAAATGAACAAACTAAATCTTGGTAATTTAGCTATTTGGGTGGGGTTCGGGGCTGCTGCTCTCGGTGCTCAGGCTCAAGGAGCCGTACCTGCACCCGAAGAGACCGGGCAGATGGCCCTGGAGACGGTTCGGTGTACCGCCAACCCGGATAATCACCAAAAGACCCTGCCCCAGGACGGAACGGGCGAGGCGGCCCCAGGCGCGGGAGTCGTCGAGAGTACCTGAGCGGGTGTCGGATTTGTAACGCCAGGGTGTCTACAAATGAGACACCTGGACGGATTCATCAGGTCCACGATGCCCAGTAGGTTCGGGGGTTGATTCGATCCCTGGGTAAAGTGCTGAAATGAATCGATTTTTATATCCAAGAAATTTACCGCAGCTGGCACCTGCGTTGCACTAATGGGTTCCTGTAGAGGAGCTTGTCACGTCATGAAAAAATCTATCTTGGGTATGTTCGTTCTGGTCTTCGGTTTTGCCGCTTCGGCTTCGGCCTCGATCGATCCGAAGGCTTCGACGGGTCAGATTTCCCGGAGCCAAATGAGTGCTGTGGCCAATCGCTGTGGTGATTACAAGTTGAAGCAGCTTCCATCTGAAGCGCCTTCTTCTTCGCAGAAGCGACCCGGTGCTGGCGTAGCCGTCCGCTAAACCGATCTCAGTCTTCTTGATCGATTAAATCCTGAAGCTCGCGTTTACCCGCGGCTTGGATGCCTTCGATCGTATCGAGGAATTCTTCCTGGGTTTCCCCCCCAGAGGCGCGATGCTTGGGCCATTGGCTCAGGCGTCGCGCTTCGTTTTTAAGCGACTTGACCTGAGGGGAGCGCTCGATTCGCGAGAGCTTCAGTCCGACATGCTCGGAAAGAGAGCGACCGTTGAAGTGAATGAGATGTCCCGCGATGAGGACCACGCCGGCAAAGAGGCTGAGTTTCACGAGTGTGCCCAGAAACTTAAGCATTCAAGCCTCCGGGAAGGGATTCAGCGCGAATCCATCGAAGCTCTAAGTGAACGGTGCCGCTCAGAGCCTGGTGTTCAATCTGTTGGCGTTCTGCGGGGAGGCGAAGCAAAGAAGTCAGCGTCGCGCGCGGAACTTGCCGTGGGGGCGAGACCAGAACGAGGTCACCTGGATTTTCTTGGCTCAGGCGATCGGCTTCTCGAGAGGCAAAGATATTTCCCAGCTCGGCGTAAAGGGCATCATCGAGGCCACTCGGATAGAGAAGGACCATCCACTCCATGGGGTCTGACTCGATCCGGAAGAGGAACGCCGAAGTTTCCTCGGTAGGACGGCCTTCTTCGAGGCCTAGCTCCCAGTTTTCCGGGGCCAATTTCACCGAGCCGGTTCCAAAAAAATCGAAGGGACTAAAGTGGCGGCTCATGGTGACTTCCCAGTCTGCCGTAGCATTTTCTCAGCGCCCAGCAGGACGCGTTCGAAAGTTCTTAGGACTTCTTCGGAATGGAAGGGCTTGAGGATGTAGTCGCGGGCGCCGACATTGATGGCCTCCATCACGAAATTTTCCTGACCAATTGCCGAGATGATGATGATCTTGGCCGATTTGTCGTCCTTCAGAATCTGGCGAGTGGCGTCCAAGCCGCTTTGCTTGGGCATGACGATGTCCATCGTCACGAGGTCGGGCCTCAGGCGCTTGTACATCTCGATGGCTTGCGAGCCGTCTTGGGCTTCGCCCACGACTTGGTAGTCGGCTTGGGCGCAGATATCCGCCAAGGTCTTCCTGACAAATGCGACATCATCGACGATCAGCACGGTACGCTTCATCCGACAAACAGTGTAACCCGTTCCCGGAATCGGGAGGGAAAACTTAAGCTTGATTGTCTCGGTCGGTCGTCATTTTTTCGACAAGGACTGTTTCAATCGTCCGGGCGTTGGCTTTTCGGATGGAGAACTTCAGGGCGGCGGCCGGCGTATCGAAAAAGAGCTCGTCTCCTGACTCCGGAATTCTTCCAAACTGCTGAAGAAGGAATCCGCCAAGGGTCTCATATTCCCCTTCGGGAAGTTCCAAGCGAAGACGCTCGTTGATCAGGGAAACTTCCATCCGGGCTTGGATGAGCCAGGTTTCTTCGGAGAGTTGCTTCCAGGGCTGCGTTTCGACGTCGTACTCGTCCTCAATTTCGCCCGTAATCTCTTCAACGATGTCTTCAAAAGTCAGGATGCCCACTGCGCCACCGTACTCGTCCACGATCACGACCAGCTCGGCGTCGTCCCGGCGCATTTCCAGCAGAAGATCGCGAAGCCCTTGGGTCTCAGCGACGTAATAAGCTTCCGAAATGAGGGGCGCCATGGGGGCATCGAGTTGGGGGCTAGTGGCAAGATCGGTGAGGTCAATGACTCCCACGATGTTGTCGATTCGGCCGTCATAGACGGGCATCCGCGAGTGTCGATGTTGCCTGAAGCGCTCGAGCGCTTGGCGAACGGTCGACGACTTCTCCACGCCTTCTATCTTTACCAGGGGAATCAGGGCGTGCTTTGCCTCGGCATCCTTAAAATCGAAGATGCGCTTGATCATGCGCCGCTCGCTCGACTTCAGTTCGCTTTCGCGCTTGGAGTAGGTGAGGAGCGACTGAATCTCGTCGCGGGTTGAGCGTTTTTTACCGGTGATAATTTCTTCGAGCGGGCCGATGAGCTTCGAAATTCTTCCGGTGTAGGAGGCCATCAGCCGGGTGACGGGGAGGAAGCTCCAGTAAACTGCATTCACAACAGGCGCCACTGTCGGTGCAATCCGGTCTGAGTAGCGTTGAAAAAGAGTCTTCGGCAGGAGTTCACCGAAAATCACGACGAGCGGGCTGGTGACGGCTACGGCAAGAAGTTCTGCGTGCTCGGGTTTCGTTTCGATGAAGTGCAGCGCGATGATCGAAGAAATCGCGATCATACAAAGGCTGGTCATGAGGAGCGTCGCTGAGAGGACGCGCTCGGGAAACTGAATCAACGCTAGGGCGGTTTTGGCTCTTTTTGATCCTTTTCGCGCAGCCGTTCTCAGCGCCAATTTGTCGGCCGAGAGCAGGGCAATTTCACTTCCGGAAAAGAAGCTTTCGAGAATGAGAAGGGGTGCGACCCATACAAGGATCATGCTTCCTCCCTGGAGTCTTCAAAGAGGTCGTCAAACAGCTCGTCGAGCACATCGTGCATCGTCGCGATTCCAAGCGCGTTGTGGCTCCGGTCCTCGATCACTGCGATATGGGTTTGCGAACCGCGCAAGCTACGAAAGGCAACGTTCAATTTGGTGTGAGCGGCCACAATCACAGGCTGGCGCATGACGGCTTCCACCGTAGCATCGGGAGAAAGCCCGGAGTCCAGGCGAAGTAAAAGCAGGTCCTTCCGGTAAAGCACTCCGACCAGGCGCTTTCTGTTACCTGCTTGAACCACCGGGATTCTTGAGAATTTCCAGGTCCGAGCGGCCAGCATGGCGTCTTGAACTTTCATGGAAGAGCTCACCGAGAAAACTCGCGACAGGGGAGTCATGATCTCGGAGACAGGACAGTCGTCCAGTTCAAAGACGTTCCGGATCAAGTCGAGCTCACTTTCGTGAATGGCTCCTTCCTTGTGTCCCTCTTCAACGAGGGTCAGGAACTCTTCCTCGCGAAGCATCTTTCGCTCTTTTTCATCCACAGGTGCTTTCCCGCGGCTGATCAAGCGTGTGACTCCTTGTGTGACACGCTTCAGGATGAATCGAACGGGGGTGAGTGCGGTGTAAAGCGCACTCATTGGCGTGGCTACTAAAGGAGCCAGGATGGTGTTGGCTCGTGCGCCGATTGCTTTAGGCGTGATTTCGCAGAAGAAAAGGACGATCGGAGCGGTGAGAAGCGTTCCAACCGCGATATCGAGAAGCACCTTCGGGAGACCTGGCCAGAGCAGCTTGCCAAGTCCTGTTCCCCAGCCTCGAGAGACGGCTTGAGCGACCAAGGTTGCCAGCGAGATGTTCACCACTTCGTTGATGACGAGAATAGTGACTAAAAGGCCGGCAGGGTCTGAGAGCAGCTTCCGAATATTTCGGTGCTGGAGCTCAAATTTTCCCTTGAGCGAGCGGACCTGAAATCGCGACAGGCTGAAGAGCGAGACTTCGCTCATCGACATGAAAGCTGAGATCAGGACCAGGATACAAAAGCCTAACCACTCCAGGGGTGTCACGGTTGGTCGATCCTACCCCAATTCGGGTTCGAGTGTCGCCCAATCAGGCGACTTTGTCGTAACCCGAAGTCGCCGACTTGCGCCGTCCTGATTTTCCGCCTTTTTCCTCGCCGGAAGCCGAAGCTCCCGAGGGGGTGGTGCGGTTCAGGACTTTGATCTTCTGGACCAAGGCGATCTCAAGCACATCGTCGATGGTTTTCACCGTGATGAACTTCAGCTTGGAGCGGAACTCCTCGGGGATATCCGCGAGGTCTTTCTTGTTCTTCTCCGGAATGATGATCGTCTTGACCCCGTGGCGCATGGCCGCGAGAGCCTTCTCTTTCAGGCCGCCGATTGGAAGCACGCGTCCGGTCAGGGTGATCTCGCCGGTCATGGCCACATCCTTGCGGATGGGGATTCCAGTGAGGCGTGAGATCATGGCCGTGGCCATCGTGATGCCTGCCGAAGGACCATCTTTCGGGATGGCGCCTTGCGGGAAGTGGACGTGGATGTCCATCTTCTCGAACAAGTCTTCGTCGATGCCGAAGTCCTTGGCTCGGGACCGGATCAGCCCCATGGCTGCATGTCCGGACTCCTTCATCACATCACCCAGTTGACCGGTCAGCAGGATCCCGCCTTTGCCCTTCATCGTCGTGGTTTCGACATAGAGGATTTCTCCTCCCACCGAAGTCCACGCTAGGCCGGTTGCGATCCCTACTTCATCGCGCTCTTGCTCGTCCTCGCGGAGGAACGGAGCAGGGCCGAGGAACTTGTAGGCCAAGTCGCGGTCCACCAACGTTTTTTGCGTCTTTCCTTCTGCAACTTGGCGAGCCGTTTTGCGGCACAAGGTGGCCACATGGCGTTCCAGGTTTCGAAGACCCGCTTCGCGAGTGTACTGTGACACCACGGTCTGAATCGCATCATCGGTGATTTCGATTTGCTCTTTCGTCAGTCCGTTTTCGCCCACTTGCTTCGGGATCAGGTACTTGCGGGAGATGAAGAATTTTTCCTCTTCCGTGTAGCCTGAGAGCTGAATCACTTCCATGCGGTCACGAAGGGCCGATGGGATGGTGTCCAGGTTGTTGCAGGTGGCGATGAACATCACATTCGAGAGATCGAAGGGGACGTTCAGGTAGTGGTCGCGGAACGAGAAATTCTGTTCCGGATCCAAGACTTCGAGCAGAGCTGCTGAAGGATCGCCGCGGAAGTCGCTGCCCAACTTGTCGATTTCGTCCAAGACGAAGATCGGGTTGTTGGTGCCCGCTTGCTTCAAGCCTTGCACCACGCGGCCCGGAAGGGCGCCTACGTAAGTGCGGCGGTGACCGCGAATTTCGGCTTCGTCCTTCACGCCGCCCAAGCTCACTCGAACAAACTCACGGCCCATGGCGCGTGCGATCGAGCGACCCAAGCTGGTTTTACCCACACCCGGGGGGCCAGAGAAGCAAAGGATCGGACCTTTCATCTTTTCCTTCAGCTTACGTACAGCCAAGTATTCAAGGATGCGCTCTTTGATCTTGTCGAGGTTGTAATGATCCTCGTCCAGAATCTTCTTCGCATTCGCCAGATCCAAGTTGTCGTTCGTGTGCTTGGACCACGGGGTGTCCGTGAGCCAGTCGATGTAGGTACGCAGCATGGAGGCTTCGGAAGCATCCGGGTGCATGCGTTCCAAGCGGCCCACTTGCTTCAGGGCTTCCTGCTCCACTTCAGCAGGCATTTTGCAGTCGAGGACCTTCTGGCGAAGATCGTTGATCTCTTCGCTTTTCTGGTCGCCGTCGCCCAGCTCCGATTTGATGGCTCGGATTTGCTCGCGCAGGAAGTACTCTTTCTGCGACTTAGTCATCTCATCCTTCGCTTGCGAGCGAATCTTCGCTTGCAAGGTGAGGACTTCGATTTCCTTGTTCAGGATGTCGTGGATGCGCTTGAGGCGCTCACTGCCTTCCGTGATTTCAAGGATCGACTGAGCTTCGTTGACCTTTAGGCCCAGGTTCGATGCCACGAGGTCGGCCAAACGGCCCGGATCGTGGATATCGTCCAGAACCATCAAGATATCGGGAGTGAGCACTTTGCCGAGAGCAATGACTCGCTCGAGTTGCTCGCGGACCGTGCGCATCAAGGCTTCGATCTCGGGGTTCAGTACCGAAGCGCGCTCGATCAATTTATCGATTTTGCACTCGTACCAAGGATTGGTCTGAGTGAACTCGTTGATCTTCGCTTTGCAAAGTCCTTGGGTCAGGATCTTGATCCGACCGTCGGGAAGCTTGCGCATCCGCATGATCATCGAGACCGTGCCGGTCTGGTAAATGGCCTCGGGAGCCGGGTGCTCGTCCGAGATGTCTTTTTGCGAGGCCAGCAGAATCAATCTGTCCGATCGTGCCAGCGATTCTTCGACGCTCTTGATCGATGAGTCGCGCCCAACGAACAGGGGAATGATCATGTACGGGAAGACCACAATGTCCCGCACGGGTAACATCGGTAGTGTCTGCGGGATTTCAACTTGTTCGCCGTCGTAATTGGTCACCGTGCCTCCGGTTGAAGAAAACTATCTGTAAGGCGATTCGGTGGAACTCTGAGTCCGCTTGAGGCAATTCTTCGCGTAAGCCGGCGACGCCGCGTTCCAAAATGCGAGAAAATCGCAAGACGTGTCCTTTTTGACGCATTCCGGGCAATGGGCCTGGGCCCTACACTAGAAGTGCAGAATGTTGGGGAAATTCAGGGGATTTTTGAATTTTTGCGAATCGAATGATGGCGTCCGGACCCGTGCGCGGGTCTGGGGGCGATCATTCGGCCGGGTATTCGCGTGGTGTTTCGTGATGGCTGGAGTGCTGCTCCAGTCGGCCGTAGCCGAGGATTCAAACTCTTGTGAAGGTCCTGTTCGAAGCCGTGTGGTTTCGGTAGACGATCCCGCAGCATTTTTTCGTCGTGACGCACTCGGTAGACCCAGAAAAATTCCTCTTCGTCTCTGGGCTCCACCGATTGGCTGTGCGTCAGGAACGGTTGCTGCTTCTTCGGTGGTGATTCTCAGTGATGCCCAAGCCGAGCCTTCGCCAGGGCTTGCGCGACTCGCGCGAACGCTCGCGCGTCAGGGAATTTCCTCGGTCACTGTCGGTTGGAATCTTCCGGACCCAGAATCGTCTCGAAGGTACTGCGCGCTTTTTGGCGTCGATTCTTCGTCCTGTCTGCCAGAGAACTCAGGAATTCATGAATTGCCATTGGATATTCAAGCGGTGCTTCGGGATCTGGAGAGGCGGGTGTTGCCTCTTTTTCCGAAGGACCGGGAACTCATCGGGCAGGGGATTCATACGGGACTTGTGACGCTGGGGCCGGTGGCATCACGCGCCAGCTTGGCGCTGGCGGGGGCAGGGCTTCAATCTTCGTCTGGGCGCGAGCAACGCTCCCTTCGGGGGTTAGACGGAGTGGTTCGGTTGTCGCTCCTGATGGCTGTCGACCCACCTGGGTTGGAGGACGGTGAGGCTCCTTCTCGATTTCCGAGGTTCCTGTCGGATTCTTGGCGAGATCTCCTCGCTGGCGCCATCGTGGTCGTCGGCGATGAAGATCCGAGTCGCATTCGGTTGTTTGAAGGCTCTTCGGGGCCTTCGCGTCTTTTGATCCGCGTTGCGGAAGCGGGTTCTGCTCACTTGGCTCTTTCGCCGAGCAGCTGCATGAAGCTTCCTCACGACGTGCAACTCTGTGATCGATGGGAATCGGTCTTGATGCGGGTGGTTCGTGCGCGTCTTCTGGGAGAGAGTGAATCCCAGGCGTTTTTAGCCTCGGGTTCTCGGGGCGAAATCGGCCTGACTTCGGGGGCACCCGAATTTGTGACTTCTCAGGAGGCGATTCCTGCGAAACAGGTGAAGGCGGGCACCCTATTCCGATGGAAGCTTTCGGCTGTGACTCCCGATCCCGTTCCACTTCAATTTAAATGTGCCGAGTGCCCCGCAGGAATGCAGGTGGGTTCGGAATCGGGCGAGGTTTCCTGGGCGCCGAACGCGGCTCAAACAGGGCCCATCGATTTTGAAATCTCCGTGTCCGACGGAATTCTTCACGCTCAACGAAAAGGAAGTTTGCTCGTTGACCCTTCTGAGTGTGGGGCCAGTACGGTGGTGACGCTTTCGAAGCCCCGCTCTGGAATTCCGGGAGATCCAAGAAACTTCCGTGTCAGCGTGCACAATCCAAACCCCTCTGGACGGTGTAGCCCGCTCCGCGTGAGGGTGCAGGTCGAGCCACCGCCGGGCTGGGATCTCGGAATTAGCCAAAGGTCGTTTGAGGTTCGTCCGGAAAGTCGGCGAGAAGTGACTCTGACGCTCACGCCGCCGGAACCTTCGCCGCGTGACACGACTCAAAACTTCTCAGTCAGGATTCACCACGAGGACGAGTTAGTCCGTCCCGACTCCGCTGTACAAGGAAGTTACCGAATTCGCTGATGTCAGCCGAAAACGGCTTCGATCAGGCGTAAATCTTTTCGCGGTGTTCCTGCTTTTCTTTGCAAGCGATGCAAAGAGTGGAAACCGGACGTGCTTCGAGGCGGCGGGGCTCGATCGGCTCTTCGCAGTCTTCGCAGGTGCCGAAGGTACCTTCGTCCATGCGCTGAAGGGCTTCCGAGATTTTCGTCAAAAGCTGGCGCTCGCGATCGCGAAGCTTGAAGACCAGGTTCTGAGCAATTTCGTTGGCCGCTTGATCGGTTTCATCCGGCATGTCGTCCGGAGACAGGGCCAACTCGTGTTTCACGGCATTCTTCGAATTATTAAGAATGCGCTGTTTCTCTTCCAACAAAGCCTTGCGGAACTTCGCCAAGGTTTTAGCTTCCATACTCTAGCTCCCCCCACTGCGGTTGTTCTTTCGAACAACTTTGAAGACAGATGTTATCGCCTTCCTAAGCGACCTCAATGTTTTTATAAGCGGTTCTAAGTTTGATCAATCAAAAGGTTGGGGAGCATCATTTTTCTGACGCTGCCTTCTGCTTGCCCCCGACCCATCCTTTCCCTTAGACCCTTAAGTACGATGAAAAAGATCTCGGGTCCCACGTGTGCAGTGGTCCTTTTGGCAGCAGGGCAAGGAAAGCGCATGCGCTCGAGCCTTCCGAAAGTTCTCCATCGAGTTGCTGGAGAACCCATGATTTTCCGTATTTTGGACCAAATTTTGGCAATTTGTCCGGAAGCTCCCGTCGCATTGGTCGTGGGGGTGGGACGAGAGCAAGTCGAAAGCACGATCCGCGCAGAAGCGCGCTTCGCTCGCTTGCAGCTCAGCTTCATCCATCAAGCCGAACAGAAGGGAACGGGTCACGCGGCGCGTTGTGCCATGGATTCCGAATGGGGTTCCCAGGTCGTGGCCAAGAAGCTTCCCGTTTTGATTCTTCCGGGCGACTTACCTTTGATCCCGGAAACACTGGTGGCTCAGATGATCGAGCCCTTGTCTTCCACCACGGTCCTTCGTCTTCTTTCTTGCGAGCTCCCCGACCCCAAAGGGTACGGCCGAGTGGTGCGGCGCGGCAAAAAGGGACCCGTCCTTCGCATCGTGGAAGAGAAGGACGCCAACGTTCGCGAGAAGGCCATTCAGGAAGTCGCGGCCTCTATTTATTTGTTTCAGGCCTCTTTCCTTCGGGTCAGCTTGGGTCGCCTTTCGAATAAGAACGCCCAGGGCGAGTACTATTTGACGGACTTGGTGGCCATGGCCTCACGAGGTCGAAAGAAAATGGAGGGTCTGATTTGGTCGCAACCCGAAGACCTTCGCGGCGTGAACGATCCTTGGGAACTCGCGCAGGCCGATCGAACCCTGAATCTACGAATCGTGGAGAAGTGGGCCCGCCAGGGCGTGCGTTTCACAGATCCGTGGAGCACACGTGTCGACGCCTCGGTGGTTCTCTCTGCCGAAGTGGAAGTGCACCGGGGCGCCATTCTGACGGGCTCGACCCAAGTGGCCCAAGGCACGGTTGTGGGGCCTTACGTTCAGCTTCGAAATATGAAGGTGGGCGAAGCGGTGGTGATCAAGCAAGGGACCGTGGCCGAAGATTCCGTGATCGCTCACGGTGCGATGGTCGGCCCGTACGCGCACTTGCGGCCCGAGAGCTGGGTCGGAAAAGGCGCGAAAATCGGTAATTTCGTCGAACTGAAAAAGACTCGAGTCGGGGAGCGCACGAGCATCGCCCACCTGTCCTACCTAGGAGACGCCGAGGTGGGCGAGCGGGTGAACATCGGGTGTGGCTTTGTGACCTGCAACTTTGATGGTCGCGTGATCGACGGCAGCCGCAAGCACAAGACCGTGATTGAGGATGATGCTTTCATCGGCAGTGATTGCCAGACGGTCGCCCCGGTGACGATTGGTCGCGGTGCTTATGTCGCTTCCGGTTCGACCATCACGGAAGAAGTGCCTGCCGAAGCTCTGGCCATTGCGCGGAGTCGTCAGACAGTGAAACCGGGGCGCGCGCGTCGTCTGCGCTCCAGCGGAAACGGCGAGGGCTAAGCAGATGTGTGGAATCGTCGGGTACACGGGCGTTCGTCCGGCAGTAGGAATTTTGCTCGAAGGGCTGAAGCGTCTTGAGTACCGAGGCTATGATTCCTCGGGTGTCGCTTTTTTTAGGAAAGGTCTGATCGAGGTCAGAAAGAGCGAAGGAAAACTCGAGAACGTCGCTCGCGATCTCCAAGTCGAAGCCGGTACGGACGCGACGGTCACTTGCGGGATTGGGCACACGCGCTGGGCCACGCACGGAAAACCCACCACACAAAACGCGCACCCGCACCAAGTGGGGGAAGTGGTTCTCGTTCACAATGGAATCATCGAGAATTATCAAGAAATCCGCTCTGAGTTAGCCGCGCGCGGGAGAAGCCCCCGGAGCGAGACCGACAGCGAGCTCTTTGGCTTTTTGGTCCAAGACGAACTCGACGCGGGACAGGGGTTTGTCGAAGCCGTCCGTCTTTCGATGAAGAAAATTCGCGGTCAGGCCTCGATTGTGGCTCTTTGTTCGCGCAACCCGGGCGTCGTGGTCGGCGCTCGCCAAGGTTCGCCTTTGGTGGTGGCTCGCGATCCTTCGGGCGGAGTTTTGTTTGCAAGCGACGCCCAGCCCCTATTGCCGATCAACCGCAGCGTGATCTTTCTGGAAAATGGAGACTTAGCGGTCGGCGATTCCAGCGGGCTGAAGATCTTAGATCTCGCCACTGGGAAGACCGTTGAGCGCTCAGAGACTCGACTCGATTGGTCGCCCGAGAAGTTGGACAAGGGCGGCTACGAGCACTTCATGCTCAAAGAGATTCATGAACAGCCGGTCACTTTGATCGATACGCTGAACTCACTTTTGGATCGCTCCGGCCCTGCACCTTTCACCCTGGCAGCGCAGCCCGGGGTGGATCTGCTTCGCCAAGCCCGCGAGCTGGTGATTGTCGCGTGCGGGACCTCGTTTCACGCTGCACTTCTGGGGAAATACTGGATCGAGTCGTTGGCGCAAATTCCCGTGCAAGTGGAGCTTGCCAGTGAGTTTCGTTATCGCCGTCCGGTGCTGCGACCTGGGGTCGTGGTCCTGGGAATCTCCCAGAGCGGAGAAACGGCCGACACTTTGGCTGTGCTTCGTGAGGTCCGCTCTCGCGGGCTGCCGACGGTTGGCATCACCAACGTCCGCGGAAGCACCTTGTCTCGCGAGGCACAGGCGTGTTTTCACACGGCAGCAGGCCCGGAGATTGGGGTGGCAGCCACGAAGACGTTCCTTGCGCAGTGCCTGACTCAGCTTCTGTTTGCGGGCGCATTGTCTTCGACTCCCCAGCGCGAGGTTTTTGATCAGCTTCTGCGGTTGCCTCACCTGTTAGAGGAATCCTTGCGGGCAGATTCTCCGATGATTTCGGCAGTTCGCGAGGCGGCTCGGGCGCTTCAGGACTCACGGGGCTTTTTCTTCATGGGTCGAGGCACGTCCTATCCGATCGCACTCGAAGGCGCCTTGAAGTTGAAGGAGATCGCCTATGTTCATGCCGAGGGGTATGCGGCGGGCGAGTTGAAGCACGGTCCGATTGCGATGATCGATCGCGAGATGACCGTGGTGGTATTGGCTCCACGAGATACTTGGCGCGATAAAACCGTCTCGAATCTCGAGGAAGTGAAGTCCCGCGGCGCTCGCATCCTGGGTGTGGGGGCTTCTTCTGACCAAGCGCTTCGCTCGCTCTGTGATTATTGGATCCCGGTTCCCGATGGGGTGGAGGAAGCGCTTCTTCCCTTTGTCGTCACTCCCGCCGTTCAGCTCCTTTCCTATGAGTTGGCGTGTCTGAAGGGGACGGACGTCGATAAGCCCAGGAATCTCGCCAAGAGCGTGACCGTCGAGTAGACTTTTTGGCATGGGAATCCCCGTGCTTCTGGGTCTGTTCGCAGCCATGGTTGTGTTCGCTTCGCGAGTGCTTCGTGAAGCTTGGGGCAGTTACCTTTGGGATGCCCCCAAATTCCTGCTTCTGGTGACAGGTTCAGCAGCGCTTTTTTCTTGGCTCTGGAACCGCTCTCGGCCCGGGAATCGCCCCTACGATGGCTTAGCCGATTTGTTCGTTCACGTGCACGATCCGGCCAATCCAGAAAGCTCGCGACGCTGGGCAGGGCGGGGGCTTTATTCTCTCGCGCTCTCGTTCTTTGGCGGCGTGACCGGGCCGGAAGGCGGGGCGGCTGAATTTTCAAAAGCGCTCCTTCTCAGGAACTTGCCTCGCGCTTCGCGCTGGATTGAGAGCCGTCGCAGAACCGACTCGGCCATGGCGTTAGCCGCCGCAGTTGCGGCTGCATTTGAAGCTCCGCTTGCAGGCATCATTTTGGGAATCGAGATTGGACTGGGCGGCAAAGCCCTTCGCTCGGGCGTCGCGGCGCTGAGCGCTTTTGTGGGCGTGCGCCTTTTGCAGAGACTTAGTCCCTGGCCTTGGATGGGGCTTGGCTTAGGTTCCTTGGATGCTGAAGCAGGCGCCTGGAACATGAACTTGCTTTGGACTTTCCCGGCAGTGGTCGTGGGCGCAGCTGCAACAGCAGCCTTTCTGCAGTGGATGAGCCTTCAGGGAAAGCGTGCCGTGCGAGGACTGACTCGCCGAAGCTTGGCCTGGGGAGTTCTACTCAGCGGGATCCTTCTTTTTACGGTGGCCTGGGGGTGGGAGGGCGGCCTGGGGGCCCGGCACGAACTTTTTGGAGAGCTCCTCAACAGTGGGGGCGATGGTGCGGCTCACTATCCGATTCGCTTAGCGGTTTCTCAGCTCTTGATGTTGGTCGCGGTGCTTGCGGGTGCCGGGACTTTGGGAGTGTTTTGGCCTCTCTTTTTGTTGGGTGCATCGGTGGGTGCGAGCCTACCGGGCGCGGATGGAGTGGCGGTCCCGGTTCTGGTCTTCTCGGGTGCGGCTGCCATCCTTGGGGCCACTTTGAATGTGCCTTGGTTTGCGGCAGTTCTCGCGATGGAGCTTTCGGGTTCGCCCGCCATGGTGGTTCCCTGCGCGCTTGCCGCTTTAGGGGCTCAGTGGATGATGAAGAAGGGCTTCCGAATGTCCGGGATGGTCAGCCGTGACTTGGAAGAGCGAGGCTTACCGATCTGGGACGGCAGGTCTCAGGAAATGCTCGAGCGCCTTCGGGTCAGTGATGCCCTGGTTACCGATTTCGATACCGTGGAAGAGCACGAGCCGGTTTCCGCTCTTCATAACCGGATTCTGAAGTCACGCTACCCCTTCATTCCTGTGGTCGATCGCCAATCGCGTTTTGTGGGCCTCTTGACCCTGGATTTGATTGAAGAAGCCTGGGGCGCTACGGGAACCACCGCAACCGGTTCGCCCCTTCAGGAGCTTCTGGTTGCGCGCGACTTGGTCTTTCGGGGCCGGGTCAAAGCCCCCACGATTGAGGCTCAGGAACCTCTGACTCGGGTCACCCGCTGGTTTGACGATCACCCCTGCGTAACGGTGGTGGACAGTTCTCGTCGGGTCATCGGTCTGCTCTTTGTGCACACGGTTCGGTTGGCGTACGACCGAGAAATGGGCCGGGCAGCGCGCCTGGCGGCTCGCTTTAGCGAAGCCACGGCCGGGGAAGCAGAAACTCGCCCCTGAGTGTGGTAGACCCCTGCCCATCATGGAAGCCGCCTTTCTTCGGTCCCTGAATGAACGCCAGCGTGAGGCCTGTCTCATTACCGAGGGGCCACTCATGGTTCTTGCGGGTGCCGGTTCAGGCAAGACCAAGATGCTCACTTCGCGCATTGCTTGGCTGGTCGAAGGCAAACGGGTGCAGCCTCAGAATATTCTAGCCGTCACTTTCACCAATAAAGCGGCTCATGAAATGCGCGAGCGCGTTTCCAAGATTCTTCAGCAGGGGAATTCTTTCGGAGTTCCAGAAATCGGAACGTTTCACGCCATCTGTGTTCGTCTGCTGCGTCGTGAACTGGGAAATACTCCGTTTACTCAAGCTTTCACCATCTACGATGACTCCGATCAGCTCTCCCTGATCAAGGATTCCGTTTCGCGTCTGGGAATCGACGAAAAGCAATTCAGTGCCAAGAGCTTTCAGTCAGCCATCAACCGCGCCAAATGCGACGCAGTCGAACCGCACGAGATGGAAATTCACCCGCACAACTTTTTTGAGAAGCAAGTGAAGCGGGTTTACGAGCAGTACCAAAAAGACCTATTCGCCAATAACGCGATCGATTTTGGTGAAATCCTGACCCTCACTTACCGTCTCCTTCGGGATAACCCCGAAGTCCGCGCGCGTTGGCAGAACCGCTTCCGCTACATTCACGTCGACGAATACCAAGACACGAACCGCGCTCAGTACCTTCTGCTCAGTATCTTGGCCGGTCGCCAGCACGGCGGTCATGAAAATATCTGCGTCGTCGGGGACGAGGACCAGTCCATCTACAAATGGCGCGGAGCCGACATCAAGAACATCTTGGATTTCGAGCGCGACTATCCGGGCGCGAAAGTAGTGAAGCTCGAGCAGAATTATCGCTCCACTCAGACCATCATTCGGGCTGCCAGCGACGTGATCTCCAACAACACGGAACGCAAAGATAAGCGCCTTTGGACCGAAAACCCGGTGGGTGGGTCGATTATTCGCGCCCACTTGCCTGATGAGCGCGCTGAGGCCGATTTCGTCGTGCGCGAGCTGAAGCGTTTGGCCGAGCGCGAAGGCAAAGCTTATTCTGAGTTTGCGGTTCTCTACCGGACGCACGCCCAAAGCCGGCAATTTGAAGATGTCTTCCGTCGCGAAAAAATCGCCTACCAAATCGTGGGGGGGCTACGCTTCTATGATCGTAAAGAGATCAAAGACGTCCTCTGCTATTTTAAGTTGCTGCAGAATCCAACCGACTCCATCAGCTTGAAACGTGTTTTGAATGTTCCGGCCCGTGGGATCGGCAAGACCACGCTCGAGAAGCTCGAGGGTCTCCAGCAGCAGGCTCAGAATCGTGGTGACGCGGAGTCGACTCTTTGGGCCACGATCAAGCGCGAAGCCAATGATCCGCACGTGCTGTCTTCGGGAACAGCGAAAAAGATTCTCGGTTTCGTGAATTTGATCGAACGCTTGAAAGAGCGTCAGCCCCGACTTCTTTTGTCCGAGCTCTATCACTTGCTTCTCGATGAAACGGGCTATGTTCGCGAACTCCGATCGGAAGGAACGGACGAAGCACTCGAGCGAATCGAGAACTTGGAAGAGTTCGATACGCTTTTGCAGGAGTTCGAAGAAGATTTCTTCTCAACAGTGACTGCCGAGGAACAAGAAACGAAGCGTGCCGAACTGCTCGCCGTATTCTTGGAGCAAAGTTCGCTTGCGAGTGAAAACAATCCTCGAGAGCAGCAGGATTTAGTCGCAGTTCAGATGATGAGCTTGCACGGCTGCAAGGGGCTTGAGTTCCCGGTCGTATTCCTCGTCGGGATGGAAGAGGGGTTGTTTCCTTCGGTTCGCCCTTGGGAAGAAACTCCCGACGCCGAGATCGAGGAAGAGCGAAGGCTTTGCTACGTCGGCATGACTCGCGCGCGCGAGTACCTCTACCTGTCGAGTGTCTCGATGCGACGCCTTTGGGGTCAGATGTCGTATCCTGAACCCGCGCGCTTTTTCGCTGAAATGCCGCCCGACGCGATCGAGTTTCGCGACTTCTCTCATGGCGGCTTAAGTCAATCGGGCGCTTCGCGAAGCGCTTACGGTTCTTCGGGCGGTGGCTCGTCGAGCACGGGATACGGTGGAGGGAAGCCATCGGGCGGTTACGGCTACGGCGGCGGGAAAGCCGGCGCTCAAAAAACCCGTGCCGGCGATGATGACTTCGATCAAAGCCCGGCTCAAGACGATTGGGGTCAAACGGGGCGCGAATCAGCAGATGCACTCGTGGGCCTTCGAGTGGCTCACCCAGATTACGGCGCAGGCCGAGTCGTCTTAGCCGAAGGTGGCGGCGAGAACACCAAAGTCGTGGTCGACTTCGGACGGGGCGATAAGCGGAAGTTTTTGTTCCGCTTCATCCGTCAGTACGTTCAAGCCTAGGTCTCGCGAGGGTTACAGTAAATGTGTGGCCGATACACTTTGACGGTTGCTTGGCCCGAGCTCGAGAAACGGTTCCTTGGGCGTGAAGCGAACTTGCCCGCAGGAAAGGATTGGCAACCTCGATTCAATGCGGCGCCAGGCCAGAACCTACCCGTCGTGCTGCAGGGAAAAGACGGGCGGGATATTCAGCTGCTCAAGTGGGGCCTTGTGCCGGTTTGGGCAAAAGATCCTTCGGTCGGCTTTAAGACTATCAACGCCCGTTCGGAGACGGTCGACGAGAAGCCTTCGTTTCGCTCTGCCTTTCGTGCGCGACGCTGCCTCGTCCCGGTCGACTCCTTTTACGAGTGGCAGCGCGAAGGAAAAGTGAAAATCCCACAGCGGATTTTTCCCGAGCACGGGGTGGATGATTCTCCAGGGCGCTCTCCGGTTTTTTCGCTGGCGGGCATTTGGGAGAATGGCACCTTTTCCCTCCTGACGCGCGAGTCCGACTCTGGAATGGCAAAACTCCACGACCGGATGCCGGTGCTCCTGGAGCCCGAGGATGAGGATTTCTGGCTTTCAACTCCGGCCAAGGAATCGGGAAAGCTCAAAGAGTGGCTAGCTCAAGCGCCGCGCCCCAGGCATTGGTGGTGGTTCCCAGTTTCCACGCAGCTCAATTCGGGTCGCTTAGAGGGGCCCGAGTTGGTTCGTCGCGACGCGAATTCAACGTGAGGCATACCTGTTTGTGAGTCAGCCGCTTTTCCGAAGATTCCTCGGGGTCGATCAGACGGGCGCGGCCCTGGCTGGCGGTCGTCGCGCGCGACCTTTGCCTGCCGTTCTTTTGGAAATGCCCAGTTCAGGTGAGTCTGGCTGGGCGAAGCAAGTGGAGCTGCCGGATCTCACTCGCGAAAGCGTTCTTTCGCTTCTCTTAAGCCCGAGTGATCCAGAAGGATCGCAAGGCGCAGTCATTTTGGACGGGGTGCTGGGGCTCCCCGAGGCATTACGCACCGGAGAGGAGTCTGGGTCCGGCTACCTCTGGCAGCAGTTTTTTCGTGCGTCCCAGATCCAAGGACCAGACGGGCGCCGCTACGGTCGAGTCCTCGGGGAAAAATTTTTCGCTGAACTTTGGTCGGGTCCGACTTCTCTTCTGCCCACTCGAACTTGCGAGCGGTGGGCGCGTGCCAACTCAGTTTTTCAGCTTCATCCATTTCAAAAAAACATTCAGACCGGCACGTTTCGTCTGTGGCGAGAACTCGGGCAGGCGGGAAAGCCGTGGATTCACATTTGGCCCCAGGATCGTGCCCAGGTAGGGGAGTCTGGGCCCTGGCTTTTTGAAGGCTATCCTTCTCTGCTTTGGCGTGAACTCCTGGGTTTGCCGACCCGCGACCTCTCGAAGCTTCCGGCCCAGGTCGAGCGCGTCCTTGCCGAGCGCCCACTCAGCCTCCGCATCGCGCCCGATCTTACGCAGGCGCTGGCGCGCAGCCCAGACCTTGCCGACGCCTTTGTGCTCGCTTTGGGCGGGGCGCTTTTGCAGCTCGACCCAGCGCTTTGGCTCCCGCTCGATCCGCGCTCAATCGAGGGGCGCGCGGCTGCTTACGAAGGTTGGATCGCGGGCCTAAGGCGCGACGCAAGTGCTTCCCCGAGCCCGCGCCCCGACAGCACTGAGCGCTCCACGTCGGTGCGCCCTTCGGCTGCGGCAAAAGCATCGCCGGCCAAAAAAAGCCCGGGAGCAGCTTCGAGCCAAGGCGCTTCGAGGGCACCCCGTACGCGCGAGTAGCGCCAGCGATGCAAGTAGGTCTCAACGAGGGAGCCCTGCGCGGGCAAATGGCCTTCCTCACGCGCTTGGGCTTCTGCACTCAAAAGGGCCGCGCTCGCGTCGAGGTCGAGAAGCGCTTCGAGAAACCGGGAATCCCCGGGCGCGCTCCAGTTTTGTCGACCTGAAGTTCCATCCGTTTGAGTCCAAAGCAGGCAAGCCGCTGCCTCGATCTGAGTTTCTTGGAGTTCTCTGGGGAGCGACACGCCTGGTGGCATCAGTTGCAGCGCCTGAGGAAGGGGGCAAGTGAGAACGACGTACGGGGCACTCTTTTTTGGGTGCTTATCGAACGAGAGTTCCCAGTGGGCGCCTTCTCTTCCTTCACCGGCGCGCGAGATTTCTTTCACTCGGGTGTCGAGTTGAAGCTTCGGCTGACCGTGAGAATCCGAAGAAAGTTTTCCTGCCCAAAATTTCGCCAGGGTGCTCATCCCGGGCTTGGGCAGCCAGCAAGGCATCTCTTCGCTCTTCGACGGTTGCAGAACTCCTGCGATCTCAGCTTCCTGCCAAAGCTCTCGCAGCGCGGGCTCACTGCTTTCAATTTGCTCTACGCCCGTGTCGAAGGAGACTTGGGTCTCGTCGGCTTTCTTGAGGCGGCGACTCGCCATTCTTCCGCCTACGCCACGCGCTTTTTCGAGGATTTCAAAATCCTGGATTCCAAAACTTTCCAGGCTGCGAGCGACAGTCAGGCCGCAGGCTCCTGCACCAACGATCAGGATGCGGGGGTGAAGCTTCGTCATTTTACTTTGCCGTGATTTTCCAGTTTCGAAAGCGCGTGATCCAGCATCTCGAGAGTCACAAGCGCTCGAATGTCTCGCTTCAGATTCAGCGATCCCAGTTTCACGTCGCCTCGTCCGCCCAGCCACAGCTCGGTCTCTGGGGGGAGGTGGCTTTCCATTTCGGTGAGGTACTCTTCGTAAGTGCGAGGCATTTCGCCCGGGGGAAGGGGAGTTGTGCCTAAGAGCGCAATGCGTGTTCCGCTTTTTTGGACGGCATCTGCAAAGTCTTTGGGTGGAAGGTTCGGACCTAGGAGTAAGGGGCGAATGCCTCGGGAAGCGCACAAAATGGCTCCCAGAAGGAGGCCAAACTCGTGCATGTCGCCTTCGGCTCCCGCTAAGGCCAAGGCGTGCGGCTGATTTCTCATTCCGCGATCCAGTTTTTCGAGCGCTGCGCCCAGGGCGCCTCGAACTTGAACCGACAGCAGGTGTTCTTGCGAAATCCCCAGAACACCTCGATCCACGAGAACGCCCATCTCGGACAAGATGGGGCCGATGATTTCGAGAGCGAAAGTGCGAGGGTGAAAAAGTTCCTGACTTCGAGCGAAGCATTCCGAAATTCGGTCCAGGTTGAAGTGCCGGATGGAGTCGATCACTTCGGCCAGGGTCTCTCCGGTGGAATCCGAGAGAGCGCTCATCCGTGGGTTTGAGCCTGAAGACGGGGAGGGCTCGGTCCGAGCCAGCCGATCTTGTGCCGATCGGGCATATGAGCCTCGTTCCGGAGGCAGACTCTCGCAAAGGGCCGCAAGTTCGGAGTCCGGCCGGCTGGCAACCGTGCTGATGGAATGTCCTGCGTCGACCAAACGAACCAGCAGTCGTAGGCGCTCCACGTCGCTCGGGCGATAAACGCGGCGCCCGGTATCGGAACGGCGGGGTTCAACGGCGCGGTAACGTTTCTCCCAGGCCCTCAGAGTATGAGGGCTGACGCCTGCCAGAATACTGACTGCTTTCACGCTGAGGTGGCTGGAATGGCTCAAAGATTTCACCTGCTTGCCCAAAGGATACGGTGAAAAACTCAGTTTGTCTAACATTTGTCTAAATAAGAAGCTTTTCAAGTCTTAGACATATGTTAGACTGAGTTCAAAGAGGTTTAAACATGAGTGCATTCCAGACGGCTGAGTTGAGTTGGGCAAAAGTCCACGCCGAGGGTTCGGGATCGAGTGAACAAGCGGGAAAAATCATCCTCGCTTCGGCAGGCGAGGACCTGCAGCGCGAAGGAATTCAGCGCACGCCCGAGCGGTTCTCGAAGGCCATGCGCGATCTCACTTCCGGCTATGGGAAAACTCCTATTCAAGTCGTTGGGAAGGGGATCTTTCCGGCCGAAGGCCAGGGGCTGGTCTCGGTTCGGAATGTGGAATTCTACAGTCTTTGTGAACACCATTTGCTCCCGTTCTGGGGCACAGCGAGCGTCGCTTACTATCCGGGGAAAAAGATCTTAGGCCTCTCGAAGATCCCTCGCTTGGTCGACTTATTTGCTCGTCGTTTTCAGGTTCAAGAGCGCATCACCGAGCAAGTGGCTGACGCACTGGTGGAGTTAGTCGCACCTCGCGCGGTCGCTGTCCGTGTGAAGGCCTGTCACTTGTGCATGATGATGCGCGGAGTGCAGAAGCAGGAATCGGAAACGCAGACCGAGACCCATCGGGGTCTGGAAAGTCTCACCGCGGCCGAGCAGGATCGGATTTGGGGGGCACTATGAAGATTCTTCTGACGGGAGCTACCGGTTTTGTTGGACGTACGATTGCGCGCCGTCTCCTTCTGGCGGGGCATCAGCTGGTTCTGACTACGCGTTCTCCTGAGCACGCCCAGAAGTCCTTCCCACTGCCCGTTTCTAGCTTTGTGGGTTGGGATCCGAACTCGGGTCCGCTGCCCTCAGGAAGTTTGGAAGGCGTCGAGGCGGTCATTCACTTGGCTGGAGAGTCGGTTTCTGAGCGCTGGACCGAGGATCGAAAGCGAGCCATTCGCGAATCCAGGATTCTAGGAACCCGGCACCTCACTCAGTCGATTCGCGAAGAAGGGGCTTCTGTCCGCGTCGCTCTTTCGGCGTCGGCAGTGGGTTATTACGGCGATCGTGAAGACGAAGAGCTTTTAGAAGGCTCTACTCCTGGCCATGGATTCCTCCCGCAGGTTTGCGTGGATTGGGAAAACGAGTGGTTCAGTGGTTTGCCGGTCTCGGCGCGTGCGGCGGCGCTGCGAATTGGGATCGTTTTAGGACGCGGCGGAGGAGCACTCGAGAAATTGCTTCCGATCTATCGCTCCGGCGGTGGCGGCCCGGTGGGGAATGGCCAGCAGTGGATGAGCTGGATTCATATCGAGGATCTCGCGTCCCAATTTCTCTTCGCGCTCGAAAATCCTGCCATCCGGGGTCCCGTCAATGCGGTGGGTCCTGCGCCCCTGCGGAACGAGGATTTCTCGAAAATTTTGGCAAAGTTCATGAAGGTCCCCTCAGTGCTGGGCGCCCCTGCGGTTGCTGTGAAGTTACTTTTCGGCGAGATGGCCAGCATTGTTCTTGCGAGCCAGAAAGTGCTCCCTCGGGCTTTCGAGGCCGCAGGCTTTCAATTCCGCTTTTCCACCTTGGGGCAAGCTCTGGAAGAGCTATCGGTTGCCGACGACCTTCTGGAAGTCGATCAATTCATCCCTCGGCCCATCGCAGAAGTCTGGCCCTTTTTCTCTGAAGCTCGGAACTTAGAAGCACTCACCCCGCCTTGGCTCAGCTTTCAGGTGTTGAAGACTTCAAGCCCGGACTTGGGAGAAGGGACCCTGATTGACTACCGGCTGAAGCTCCACGGAGTCCCCTTCAAGTGGACCTCTCGGATTGAAGAATGGGAGCCCGGAAAACGCTTCGTAGACACTCAGGTTCGCGGACCGTATGCTCTCTGGCATCACACTCATACCTTTGAGTCCATGGGGTCGGGCACTTTGATGCGGGATCGCGTCAGGTACCGCGTTCCTGCGGGGCTTTTGGGTCGTGTGGTGGGAGGCTGGAAAGTGGAAAATGACGTTCAGCGAATCTTTGCATTCCGTCGCCTGAAGGTACGAGAAAGGTTCGGTCAGAACGGGTGAGCTTGTCCGCACCACCTCTGCACACTCAGCTCACCCTCGTGGGGGGCGGCCTTTCTGGAGGTCTTCTTGCGCTGGCGCTTCGCCAGTTCCGTCCCGATTCTGAGTTTGTTTTGCTCGAGGGTGGGGATCGTTTAGGTGGACAGCACACTTGGTCCTTTCACGAGACGGATCTGGACCCTGAGGATCGCCCTTGGATCCTGCCGCTCGTTTCGCGGAGTTGGGACACTCATCGAGTCAGTTTTCTCAGTGCGGCTCGGACCCTTCCGGGGCGATATCATTCCATCCGTTCTGAGGACTTTCATCGTCATGTGAGCGAAGCTGCGGGTTCGAGGATCCGCTTTCGAGAAGTGGTTCGATCCATCGGCGAGCGAAAGGTAGATCTGGCAGACGGCGGCTGTGTGGAAGCACAGGCTGTTGTGGATGCTCGCGGTATGCCTTCTGAGTTTCGAGCGGGGCAGGCTTCCGGATGGCAGAAGTTCGTCGGACTCGATCTTGAATTGGAAGAGCCGCATGGACTCTCCTCGCCTCATTTGATGGACGCTACGGTCGAGCAGAAAGACGGATTTCGATTCGTCTACGTTTTGCCGTGGGATGAAAGACGCTTGCTCGTCGAGGACACCCGCTACAGCGATACCCCGGGCATCTCTCTGAGTGAGTACGAAGCAGAAATTCGTTCCTATTGTGCTTCAAAGGGTTGGAAAATTCGGGCGATCGAGCGAACCGAGCAGGGGAGTCTGCCGATTCCATTGGATTCGACCGGGTATCCGCATGCCTCACAATCGCCGCCTGCGATCGGGATGAGGGCTGGCTTGTTTCATCCAACAACCGGCTACTCGCTGCCGGCCGCTGCTCGGTTGGCTAGGCGAGTGGCTTCGCTTCCTGAATTTTCCTCCCAGGCCATTCGGCGAGAAGTAGAGTCCTTGCGAAGCGAGCAAGATCAGAGACAAAGGTTTTTCTTTCTTCTGAACCGCATGCTCTTTCGAGCCGCTTTGCCGGAAGGTCGTCTTAGGGTATTCGAAACCTTCTATCGGCATTCAGACGATTTGATCTCCCGCTTTTACGCGGGAAAACTCACGCGAGTGGATGAGATGAAAATTCTTTTCCGGTTTCGTCCGCCTGTTCCGGTCGCCTCCGCGTTCCGGTGTCTGTTCAGTTCATCCTTGAGGAGTGTGTCATGAGAACGACTACCGTGACTGAATCTGTTCGACTTCCCGAAGGCTCAGAGCTTCTCGAGATTCTTCGCCTTTCAGCAGGCGAGGGTGTGGCCTCTCATCTCTTGGCGGGACCGCTGCTTGCGCCGCTTCGTGATTTTCTGGCGCGCCCAGGAAAAAATTTCAGGGGCCGTCTGGTTGAGCTTGGGTTTTTGCTCGGGCTTCCCGATCGAGGCCGTGCGGGGCTGACCGAGGTCGAGATTCAGCTGTGCCAGGCGCTCGCAGAGATTCTCGAGGCCATCCACGCCGGTTCTCTCATTGTCGACGACATTCAGGATGGCTCCCGTCTTCGCCGAGGCGACGAGACTTTGCATCGCCGTTACGGAACTCCGGTGGCACTGAATGCTGGAAATTTCCTCTATTTCCTGCCGCTTCAGCGCCTGCACGGTTTGGGTCTTGACCCAAAGACCGAACTCGCTGCAGCCCGGCTTTGTCATGAAACGCTCCTTCGCGCGCACATGGGGCAAGCCATCGATTTGGGAACGCGGATTGATCAAGTCGAGCGCACGGAGGTCGAAGCAGTTTGCTTGGCGTCCCTGCAATTGAAGAGTGGAGCGCTGATGGCGCTCGCCCTGACTCTGGGTGCGCTCGTTGCTGGAGCCTCTCAAGAGACCTTGAATGAGCTGGATGCTTTTGGGCATCAGTTCGGGGTGGCTCTTCAAATGTTCGATGACATCGGGAATCTCGTGGCCGATCCCAGTCTGCCGCCAGAACAGACGAAGCGATTCGAGGATCTTTACCTGCGTCGTCCCTCTTGGGTTTGGGGTGCCGCTTCGCGACTGCTCGATTCTAGGGATTATGGGCAGCTGGTCGACGCCGTTCGCCGGCTCCCGAACGAATCCTTTCTGATTCCTTGGATCGAAGTGCATCAGTTCGTGCCTCGAGCGCGTGAATTGGCACGAGAATGGTTGGATACATCTCTTCGAAATTGGATTGACCGAATGGGGCAGGATGCGGAAAGTCTGCCTGCGGTCGTGGCAATTCGCGAGCTCGCGTGGAAGGTGGCAAATGCGTACGGTTGATCAAGTGGGTTCAGGCACTACAGGAAATTCAGAACGTCCCCGCGCGGCGGTGATTGGAAGCGGCTTTGGCGGCTTGGCCTGCGCAATTCGCATGCAGGCCAAAGGCATTCCCACGGTGATCTATGAGAAGCGCGATCAACCGGGCGGGCGCGGCTACGTGTACCGGGATCAAGGTTTCACTTTCGACGCAGGCCCGACTGTCATCACGGCACCGGAACTCATCGAGGAGTTGTTCCGGGAATCCGGAAAAAAAATGAGCGACTACGTGAAGCTCATGCCGGTATCTCCGTTTTATCGCCTCTTCTGGGAAGACGGCTATATTTTTGACTACTCCAATGATGTGAAAACTTTGGAAGAGCAGATTCAAAAGCGCAGTCCGGGCGACTTAGCGGGTTACCGGAAATTTCTCGAGTACTCGCGCGAAGTTTTCGACGAAGGGTACACCAAGCTCGCGCACGTGCCGTTCCTGAACTGGTGGAGCATGGTTCGCGTGGCGCCTCAGCTCATGCGCCTCTCGGCTCATCGTTCCGTTTACAAGACCGTTTCCAAGTACGTGAAAGACGAGCACCTTCGTGAGGCGTTCAGTTTTCACTCTTTGTTGGTCGGCGGAAACCCGTTTGAGACCTCTTCCATCTACACGCTCATTCACTACCTGGAGCGCAACTGGGGCGTCTGGTTCCCAGAAGGCGGAACCGGTGCATTGATTCGCGGTCTGGTGAAACTCTTTGAAGATCTCGGCGGAAAAATTCAGTTGAATGCCGAAGTGGACGGAATCGAAACTCGCGACGGAAAAGTCTGCGGAATTCGTATGCGTAACGGGCAGGTTGAGCCCTGCACGTTAGCAGTATCGAATGCCGACGTGATGCATACCTATCGCGACCTATTGTCCAAGGAACCGTTGGCTCAGCCGGCCGTTCGTAAGCTCGATAAATCACGCTGGTCCATGTCGCTCTTCCTGATTTATTTCGGGACCAACCGGCAGTACCCGCAGCTCGCTCACCACAACGTTCTCTTTGGGCCGCGTTACAAGGGCCTGCTGGACGATATTTTCAAGAACGGCGTTCTGGCAGACGACTTCTCGCTCTACCTCCATGCCCCGACTCGAAGTGATCCTTCGTTGGCTCCTCCGGGACACGAAGCTTTCTATGTTCTGTCGCCTGTTCCGCATCAAGGGAACCTCGACATCGATTGGAAAGTGGAAGGCCCGAAGTACGCCGATCGCATCATCGATTACATGGAGAAGCGTTACATTCCGGATCTCCGAAAGCATTTGGTCACTCAGCGAATCTTCACCCCCGAGGATTTCCGTACCGAGCTGAACTCGCATCAAGGTGCGGCTTTCTCGCTCGAGCCTGTGCTCACGCAGAGTGCGTTCTTCCGTCAGCACAACCGCTGTGATCACGTCGGTGGGCTCTACTTCGTGGGCGCTGGAACGCATCCGGGTGCGGGTGTTCCGGGCGTTGTGAGTTCCGCAAAAGCGACGTCCTCACTCGTGTTGTCAGATCTGGGAGTTGAGAATCGGTGAATGAAGCCAGGGTTCAAGCGGCTCTCGATCACTGTCGCGGAATGATCCGCGACGGCTCGAAAAGCTTCGCCCTGGCCTCGCTCTTGTTCGACGCCGAGAGGCGGGATGCGGCCTTTTTCCTCTACGGGTGGTGCCGCCACTGTGACGATGAGGTCGACGGCTCACCGTTTGCGGAAGCCTCCGATCGGCCCACGGTCGAGAAAAAGCGGGAACGCTTGGGGGTTCTTCGCGAAAAAACGGCTCTCGCTTTTGCCTCCTTAGAGCAAGTACCGGATGAGCCTGTATTCCTTGCCTTTCACGAGGTGATTCGCCGCTACGGAGTTCCTCGGCTTTACGCCGACGAACTTCTTGAGGGCATGGCGATGGATGCAGAGGGTAGAGCCTATCCGGATTCTCGAACTCTGCAGCTTTACTGTTGGCGTGTTGCTTCTGTGGTGGGTCTGATGATGTGCCACGTGATGGGCGTGAGTACTCCGAAGGCTCTGAGAAACGCTGCCGATCTCGGAATCGCCATGCAGCTCACCAATATCGCCAGGGACGTGGCGACTGATGCCGCCATGGGGCGAGTTTACCTGCCTGAGGACTGGCTGCGTGCCGAGGGGCTTTCGCCTGATCCGAAATCGTTGATGGAGCCTCAGAATCGGGAGGCGCTCGTGCGCGTGGTGGGGCGCCTCTTAGACTTGGCCGAGCAGTTTTATCTGTCTGGAAACTCCGGAATCCGTTTTCTTAACTTCCGCTCTGCGCTTGCGGTCTCATCAGCTTCTGCCGTTTATCGGCAGATCGGTCGATGGGTGCGGCGGCGCGGAGCTTCTGCTTGGGATTCCCGAACCGTCGTTCCTCCGACCTGGAAACGCTGGGCTTTGTTGGGGGCCGTCGTTCGGCAGGGGATTGGGCTTCCGGTGCGCTTACTTCGACCTTGGAGACGCGCTTCGCTTCAGGGGCAGGTCCTTGAGTTTTCTCCGGAAGGTTGAAATCCGAGTCTGCCGGGCATAGTCTTTGGACCATGACGTGGATGAGTGAGGGGCGTATTGCGGCTTTGGCCGAGCTAGCGCGGCTTGAGCTGACAGCTGAGGAGTCAGCCCGCTTTTCGGGCCAGATCGAGGCAGTCCTCTCCGCGTTTCAATCTCTGGCTCAGGTTTCTGTGGAGGGGGTCGAGCCCCTCTATCATCCGGGCCACTCGGAGATGGTTTTAAGGGAAGATAGCCCCAGGGATTCAGACTCCGAACGGTTGGAAGTGGGGGCCTTTCGCGTGCCCCCGGTGCTATGAAAACCTCGATGCGAACCATCAGTCAGATCCATGATGCGTTTGATCGTCGTGAGCTTTCTCCGATCGAGTTCACCCGAGGTTTTTTGGCTCGTGCCCAAGCTTCGAAGCTCAACGCTTATCTTACTTTGTTCGCGGATCGAGCCATGGCTCAGGCTCGGCACGCTCAGGAAATTTTAGATCGCGAGGGAGTCACTCCCCGACAACGTCACCCACTGCTCGGGATTCCGCTCGCATTGAAGGACAATCTGGCTCTTCAGGGGCAGCGCACCACGTGCGGCTCCAAGATGTTGGCGGATTACAAGCCGCCGTATTCGGCGACCGTGGTTCGTCGCCTCGAGGCAGCTGGCGCAGTCATTTTGGGGAAGACCAACCTCGATGAGTTTGGCATGGGCGGATCCAACGAGAATTCCGCTTTTGGGCCTGTGATCCATCCGACTCACTCCGATCGAGTCGCTGGGGGGTCCTCGGGCGGCTCGGCTGCCGCAGTGGCTGCTGATCTGGCTTGGGCGGCTCTGGGTTCAGACACGGGGGGCTCGGTGCGCCAGCCCGCCGCTTTTTGCGGAATTCTGGGACTCAAGCCCACGTATGGAAAAATTTCCCGATCGGGCTTGGTGGCGTTTGCTTCTTCGCTCGATACGGTCGGCATTCTCGCGCGCTCTCCGCAGGATGCCGAATTGTTGCTTTCAGTTTGTTCCGGTGGGGATGAGCTGGACGCGACTTCTCTTCCTGAAGCACCCTACGCACCCGACGAATCAGGGACTCCTTTCGAGTGGAGTGGGCTTCGCTTGGGTGTGGCTTCGGATATCTCGGAATCCGATCTCGACCCTGAGGTGGCCCGTGCCGTCCGCCTGTTTCAGGAACGCTTGTGCGGCTTAGGGGCCTCGCGAGTGGTGCTGGATTTTCCGCACGCTTCACAGGCTGTAGCGGTCTATTACCTAATAGCGATGGCGGAAGCTTCGTCTAACCTTTCGCGGTTCGACGGAGTCCGTTTTGGGAGTCGTGCACCGGAAGCCGAGAGTGCTTCTGACTTAAAGGGTTTTTATCAGAAGGTTCGCTCGCAATTTGGAAGCGAAGTGAAGAGGCGGATTCTTCTCGGGACTTTTGCTTTATCTTCAGGTTACCGAGATGCTTTTTTCCGTCGCGCGGCTCAGGTTCGGAGACTCATTGCTCGCGATTTTGATTCGGCTTGGTCGCGTGCGGACGTTTTGGTTCTTCCTGTAGCGCCGGAACCTGCGTTTCGGCTCGGGGAGAGAAACTCGGATCCGCTCAAAATGTATCTGGCCGATCGCTTTACAGTCCCTGCTAACTTAGCAGGGCTTCCGGCGCTCTCGATTCCCTGTGGCACGACGTCCGAGGGACTTCCGATTGGTGTGCAGCTGATTGCTCCCGCTGGACGCGAGGACCTTTTGCTCTCCATTGCGCGCGCATTGGAAACACCGGAGGCCGAATGAGTCTGTTTGAAGCGGTCATTGGGCTTGAGGTGCATTGTCAGTTAGCGACGCGAACTAAGATTTTTTGCGCCTGTCCGGCGTCCCCCCCGCGTGGCGTGTCGGTCGCCGATGTTCCGGTGAATCGGGCCACCTGTCCGGTTTGCGCAGGCCACCCGGGAACGCTCCCTGTATTGAATCGGCAGGCAGTCGACTATGCCGTTCGGGCGGGCCTTGCCCTGGGTTGTGAAATCAATCCTCGGAGCCAGTTTTCTAGGAAAAACTATTTTTACCCGGACTTGCCGAAAGGTTACCAAATCACCCAGTTCGACTCTCCGGTCTGCGGGGAAGGTGCTTTGTCATTCAGTCTTCCAAGTGGTGAGAGGCGCACGGTTCGGATTCAGCGCATTCACTTAGAGGAAGACGCAGGAAAAAGTGTCCATGTGGGCACTCATTCCGAAGTGAACCTCAATCGCGCGGGCGTTCCTTTGATCGAAGTCGTTTCGCATCCCGAGATGCGCACCGCAGAAGAGGCGGGAGCTTATCTTCGTGCGCTTCATGCCGTCGTGACTTGGATCGAGGTTTGCGATGGGAACATGCAGGAAGGTAATTTCCGCTGCGATGCGAACGTGTCATTACGTCCTGTGGGGGCGACCGAGTTCGGAACCCGAGTCGAAGTAAAAAACGTGAACTCTTTCCGGTTCGTCGAGAAAGCGATTGCGCACGAAATCGAGCGACAAACGGCGATCCTCAAATCTGGGGGCAGCGTCAAACAGGAGACTCGGGGATATGACCCGGATCGCGACGCGACTTTTTCTCAGCGCGGAAAAGAAGAAGCTCACGATTATCGCTATTTCCCGGAACCAGATCTCCCCGAGCTGACACTCGCTCAGGCTTGGGTCGATCAGATTCGTTCGGAACTTCCTGAACTGCCGGATCAGAGGCGTGCTCGGTACGAGCGAGAGTTGGGGCTCAGTAGTTACGATGCAGGCATCGTGACGAGTTCTCGCGAGCTGGTTCGTTATTTTGAGGAATCGATCCAGCTCGGTGCTTCTTCCAAGGCTCTTGCAAATCTTTTGGCGGGCGAAGTGTCCCGCTTGGCGAACGAAAAGGGAACTTGGCTTGGGTCTCGTCTTCTGCCCATTCATCTTGCGGATGTCGTGCGAGAGCTTCAGGCTGCTCGGATCTCTGCGACTGCAGCCAAGCAGCTCATTGGGCTTGCCTGGGAAAGTGGCGAGCGCATCGCCGACTTGATCGAGCTGGAGGGGCTGGCTCAGGTCTCTGATACCCGGGCTCTCGAAGCCTGGCTCGACGAGGTGATTGCACAAAGTCCGGCGCAATGGTCCGAGATTCAGTCTGGAAAAGACAAACTCATTGGGTTTTTTACCGGTCAGGTCATGAAGAAGTCCGGTGGGAAAGCGAATCCGGCCTTGATCCAAGAATTGATCCGAAAGAAAGTGGGCTCATGAAATCGAAGCTGCTTCGAAAAGTCGGCTGGTCGGTCCTTGCGGCCTCTTGTGTGCTGGTACTGACGGCGCTTTTGGTGCCTCTTTTTGTCGACGTCGATCAATATCGGCCTCGCCTAGTGACTGAGGTGAATCGCCGCATCCGGGGCAAGCTGGAACTGGGGAAACTGCAGCTTTCTTTGTGGGGCCGCATCCGGGTGGGGATTGAAGGTCTCAAGCTCGTGGATTCTCGCGGCCGTGTCCTGGTGCAGGTGAAGGACGCTTGGTTTGGAGTTCCTGTTTCGTCGCTCCTCGCGGGCGCACCAGAACTTACGCTTCATCTGGGCAAGCCTGAGATTCAAGTCGCGAAAGATCGTGCTGGCGGCATCAACCTGCTTCAAGTTCTCCCAACCGAGCCGACGCAGGCTGTTCCCGCCGATATCGCGGCCGAAACACCGACGGCTTCGGCCGGTCCAGTCGAGCTTCCCGCGATCCTGGTTCGTGCGCGTTTTGGCTTAGACATTCGAGACGCTCAGGCTTCTTACCGCGACGAGGCGACGGCTTTGGCGGTCCAAGTGAACGCACTCGACGTTCGCGTGAAGGACCTGTCCTTGAGTCGGCCCACTCTTTTTGAAATTCGAGCACGGCTTGCCGGTCGAATGGGGAAGCTTTTCGAAATGCATGGGCCGGCGAAGCTGTCGGGCCGCTTGGAAACACAAATCGATGCCGGGAAGTTGCAGAGCTACCGCGCTCAAGCCAAAGCCGATTTGAGCGCAGTCGCAATCGAAGTGCCGGGAGCTTTCATCAAAAAAGAAGGCGTTCCCGCTCAAGCTGATCTGCGGCTCACCGGCAATTTGCAGTCGGTTCAGCTGGAATCTTTGCAGGCTCAGTTTCACAACGTGAAGCTTTCGGGGTCTGGGTCCATGCAGCTGGCCAGCACGACTGCGCCCGCGAAGCTGAAGATGGCCCTGCAGGTTCCAACGTTTGATCTTTCCGAGTGGACCGCTCTTTTGCCAGCGCTTCAGGGATCGGGCCTTCAGGGAAAGGTCGGGCTCGAGGCGGGGGTGGAAGGGCCCGTGGATTCGTTCCAGTATCGCGCTTCCGTGCAAATGGCCGATTTGGGAGCGAAGGTTCCGGGTCTAAAAGCGATGCCCACTTTTAGCGGCGATGTGAAAGTTCGGACCGATCAAATCGAGTCCTTCCAATGGGTCATGAAGGCCCCTGGTACCGATCTGACGCTATCGGGCTCCGTCCTAGGCTTTACTGCGCCAAAGATTCAGGCTCAGTTCACTTCTCGTTCCGGAATGGACCTGGATCAGTGGGTCGATTGGAACTTCTTTGCCGAGAAGAAAAAGGCTGAGTTGGCTGCTGCCCAGGCGGCATCAACTAGCGCCACACCCGGAAGCGGAAGCCCGTCGGCGGCTCAGCCTGCGTTAAGCGAAGACCTCGACGCCTTACTCAATCCCTTGCGTCAGCTCGAACCCGCACGCCGCGCTTCGGGCACAATTCAGGCTTCGCTGCCTCTGATTCAAGCTTACGGAGTCAGGATGACGGCCGTTCAAGCCCGTCTTCAGCTCAAGGAACTGGCGATGGTGCTGGAGCCTTTCTCGATGCAGATTTTCGACGGAAAGGTCTCCGCGAAAGCTTCGATGGATTTGAAGCCGAAGGCGCCTACTTATCAGTTCACGAGCCAGATTGACGGGATTCAGCTTTCCAAGGCGGTTGAGTCGCAGCTTCATCTGTTCAAGAACACTTTGTTAGGGAAAGCCTCGTTCAACATTCAAGGATCGGGTTCGAGCTTCAATCCCGACCCCGCCATGCGGAATCTGAATGCGAAAGGTTCCTTGAAAGTCACGAATGCCACGTTTGCGACGCTCGATATTGGTCGCATGGCCTCCGATGCGGTGAATCGCGCAGTCGAGCAGGTTTCTCAGAAGGTTCCGATGTTGAAGGGGATGGCCCTTCGCACGCCCCCTGGAAAAGATTCGCGCTACGATTGGATTGCGTCTGATTTTACGATTTCAGGCGGAGTTTTCCAGGCTCCGAACTTTGCGACTCAGGCGGCAACTGGTTTTGCGGTCGACTTGAAAGGTGCAACGAGACTTGGGCTTTTGGATTTGGCGCTGAAGGCGGACTGGGAAGTCATCGATACGCATAACGTGTTGAAGGCTCGCGACCTGTCCGTTCAGGTTGCGGGAACCGATGTGCCCCACGTTTTAGCTCAAGGTGACGGTCCGGTTCGTTTCCCTGTCTCGGTATCCGGCACCGCGATGGCCCCACAGTTTTCGACGCTTCAGGTGCCCGAGTACTTGGCCAAGGTCGCTGGTGATAATCTGGCCAAGGCTGCAGGAAACCGGGCAAAGGCTGAAGTGAAACAACGCGCCACTGAAGCACTCGGTAACGCAGCTCAAAAGGCAGCACCTGCAATTAAGAACGCTCTCAAAGGACTTTTCGGTCGTTGAGACCACCCAAACGCTTTCATTCAAAAAGGGGATTCAAGGATGCAGCGAAAATTTTACGGACTGGGATGGGGTTTGGTTCTGGCTTTGGCTTTCACGGGTTGCGCTTCTGACAAGGCGAAGAATCAGGCCAAGCAGTCGGCCGCACGCTTCTGGCAGGACAAGGCTTATCCCGGCAAAGCATTCGACGTGCAGGTGATCGAAGCGGAGAAAGCCGACGGGGGCACATGGCGAGTTCGCGGCATTGTGGACGGCGAAACCCGCGTGGGTACTTTCAACCCGGAGACTGAGACTTTCAGCGAAGGGTATTACTCGCTGGCTCACGAACGCTCCAAGCGCATTGCCGAACTCGAGCAGGAAGTGAAGTACTGGAAAGAGAAGTCCGAGGGCTTCGAGAAGGAAATCTTTAAGCTCAAGGTTCAGTTGAAACAGAACCCTTGAACCCGGGACAGAACTTCGCGATACCCGGGGGATGATCCGTTCATCGATCGACCTGGGAACGAATACCTGCCTATTGCTGATCGCCGAGATCCATCCCCAAACGGGGGAGGTTCTGCGGGTCATCCATGACGAAGCTCGGGTGGTCAGGCTCGGCCAAGGGGTCGATGCCCAGCGACTGCTTCATCCAGAAGCGAAAGCAAGAACCCTGGCTTGCCTGGCGGACTATTCGCGAGTGGTTCGTCAGAACGGTTTGGATCCCGCGACCACCCTCGCCGTGGCTACCAGTCAGGCTCGGGACGCACGAGACGGCGCGCAGTTTTTCTCCGAGGTCGAGCGCGAGACCGGTTTTCAGTTTCGCACATTGAGTGGTGAAGAAGAGGCCCGGGCCACGTTTCAAGGAGGCCTATTGCCTGGAATGGACCCCTCGGCTTCAGTCGTCATCGACATCGGTGGCGGAAGCACGGAGTACATGGCGCTGACGGGCGGAAAGAGTTTAGATCTGGGATCCGTGCGATTCACGGAGCGCTTCTTGAAGTCAGACCCCGTTCAGGATTCTGAGTTCTGGGCCTGCCAGGAAGCGATCGATTCTTCCTTGGAGGAAATGCTGGCCTGGCGAAAAAAACTCGGCGCCGAGGTCTCGCTGGTGGGCGTTGCCGGCACTTGCACGACCTTGGCTCAGTGGCACCTTGGGCTGAAGCAATTCAATCGCGATGCCATCGACGGATATGTTCTGACCCGCGGTGATGTGCATCGCCAAGTCGAAGAACTGAAGTGGCGAACTTCGACCGAACGGTGTGCTTTGCCGGGGGTCGAGAAAGGGCGAGCCGACGTTCTCTTGGCGGGCGCACTCATCCTTTGGCGCTCCATGGAACGCTTGGAGTTCCGCGATTGCCGAATCAGTACGCGTGGACTTCGCTACGGAGTCCTGTCGTAATCAGTAGCCGAGTTCAGCCAGTTCCGCGCGGAGTTGGCGAACCAGGCGGGGGTCTCGCTGAGCTAGTCGGCGAAGGAGCGACTCCCGGAAAGCCGGATCTGCGGCTTGGAGCAGCGAAAGCACTTGGGCGAACCCGTTGACGCGAATGGAGCCTTCTTCGGGAGAGGAAGGGGGGCCCATCATTTCAGCAGGTGAGGGGTCCATCGGACGACCGTTGCGAGTGTAAGTATTGGCCATGATTTGGGGACCTCCTATGAGTCAAATCGTGTGACTGGAATTATGTCGTGGGACGGGTTTTCTTAGCTTTGGCGTTCAACGATTCTGTCGACGCTTGGTACTGTTTTCTGAGGCTATCGAGTTGGGCTTCCGAGTTCTTTTTGTATTGAGCGACTCGTTCGCCAGAAGCGTGGCGGATCTTCTCGAATTCTTGATCGAGGTTTCGCTTTTCGCGTTCCACCCGCATCTCGTGTTCCTGGCGGATGTTGGAAATTTTCGAGTCCATCTCTTCGGCAGTTTGGGAAATCTGGACGGTGTAGGCCTCTTCCAGCTCCTTTTTAACGGAGTCGTGGCGTGCGGCAATCTTCCGTACTTCTTCGGCGTGGTCGTCCTGCATTTCGCGAATGACGCCTTCGTGATGATTCTGGAGTTGGGCTTGATACACGCGATTCCGGTAGTCGTCGGCCATCAGGCCGGAGCGGATATCAGTTGCCATGAGCGCACCTCCTCAAACCATTATGAGGAATCCGGCTCCCTGGGTGCAAACAGGCAAGTTTTGCCGTACTCTGGGGGCGTGATGCTTCCTTCTTCGGACCGCCTTTCTCGAATCGCCTGGATACCCGGACCGAATAGCTCGATGGCTTCTCAGGAAGCTGGGGCGGCGGCACAGGCCCAGCTTCGTCAGTTTGCGGCCCACCAATCTTTGCCACTTCAAGAACAGGTGCTGGGCCAGCTGCCCGATGCCCGCGACTTGGCGGGTCATGACCTTTATTGGTTAGGAGACAGCGCCGAGGGTTCAAAAATTCTGAGCGAGTCAGAAAAACTCTGGGTGATTCAAGCCTTGCTCGGGGAGTCAGGCCGGGAGAGCTGGGTTTTTTGGCCTTTCGAGGACACGCTTCGACGGTCACTTCCCGGAGCGTCTACTTGGATTGAAACGCATGCGCTCTCTCGTCAGGCTTGGATTGCGGCAGCCACCCGAGTTCTCCAGCAGAATGCAGGGAAAGAAATTCCCTGGGTTTTGGGCGGTCACGCAGGAATTGAAGCCTTTTGTGCTCAATGTTTGGAGCAAGAGCCTGAGCTTGCTTCCAAAGTACGCCGCATTTCGCTTCGTGAAGCAGTCGGAGGAAATTTGCCTCCGGCAGTCCTTTGTGAGTCCCGGACCGCGCTGGCTCTGACTTCGATTCGCGGGGTTACGGGGTGGCTCGGACAATCGGTTTCGGCAGGGGCCCCTTGGGTGGTACAAACGTGGGCAGTGGGTGGAGTCAGTCGAATTGTAGAGCAGGTTTTTGAACTGGCGGGATTTCCCCGAGGGGAGTTTCGATGAATCCGTTCGTTTTGAGAGTCCGAGGCGAGACCATCAGCTTGCGATCGCAGGGAGCTGCGCCCGGCGCGGATCAGGCGATTCGCTTGGTGCAGGAGCTGATCGAGGACGCTGAAGAGCGCCTTCCTGCGACAGCCCCGTCCCATCATTTGCTCCTTCTGGCGCTATGCGATCTGGCCGAAGAATATCTTTCTGCCAAAGAGAGAACGGCTCTCCATCGCGAGGAAGTGCTGCGACGGATTCTGGAATTGCGTCAGGCTTCGCTTCCTGCAGGAAACACGCAGTGACCCCGACCTGGCCCTCGGACTCTCGGCTTCTGCGAGAGCATGGGCGCGGTTTTCTTGCGCAACTTTCGCATGATCCTGAGGTGGTGAGCCGGCGTAGCGCAGCCTTGGCACAGCGATTTCTCGATTTAGCCCCCTCGTTTCGCTCGAATCTCCTGAGCCCGGGGAACTGGGTTGGGCTCTACAGCGCTTTACCAGGCGAATTCGACGGAAGTGTTCTTTTGGAGCCAGAGCTCCGGGCGCGGGGTCTCCAGGTGGCCTACCCACGCGTCGTCGATTCCTCTCAGCACCGGCTAGAGTATTTCTCGTGTCCAAAAGACTCGAGTGGCTGGGTCCAGGGCCCTTACGGAATTCGAGAGCCTGGCCCCAATTCTCATCCGGTTTCAATAAGTGAAATGGATTGGATCTTGGTGCCGGGCCTGGCTTTCGGGCCTATGGGGGCCCGTCTCGGCCGTGGGGCTGGCTACTTTGATCGTTGCTTGGTAAGGGCAACTCGTGCGCTGCGGATCGCGCTTGCTTGGGACGAGCTTTGGCAGGACGCGATTTCCGGTCAACCCTGGGATCAGCCGATGGACTGGATCCTGACGGAAAGCCGAGACGCCCGCACGGAACGAACTCGATGAAGATTCTTTATTTTGGCGATGTGTATTCCCGACCCGGGCGAGAGGCCGTTAAGGCTGCGATCCGGAAGTTAACTGCCCTTCATGCCATCGACTTTATGGTCGTGAATGGGGAAAACATGTGCCACGGAAACGGCATCTTGCCAGAGATGGCGGACGAGTTTTTCGCGCTGGGTGTCGACGTCATCACGACAGGCAATCATGCTTGGGATCAGAAGCAGATCATTCCCTACATGGGGACATCGACTCGGCTCCTCCGCCCGCTCAACTACCCAGAGGACCCCGCCTTCCGAGTCCCTGGCCGCGGAAGCACCGTCGTAGAAAGCCGAAAGCGTTCAGGCCTCCGATTGGGTGTGGTTCAGGTCATGGGCCGAACTTTCATGGATTCGCTGGATTGCCCCTTTCGCTCGGCTGATCGCGAGGTCGAGCGCTTGGATCGCCTGGGAATTTCCCATCTCTTGATCGATTTTCATGGTGAAGCAACTTCAGAGAAGCAGGCTTTTGCTCATTATCTGGATGGTCGAGTCGGTGCTGTCGTGGGCAGTCACTCGCACGTTCAGACGGCCGACGAGCGCATCCTTCCGGGGGGCACGGCTGCCATTACCGATGTCGGAATGTGCGGTTGTTTTGATTCCGTCATCGGCGTGAAGAAAGAACTCTCCATTCAAAAGTTCCTCACCAAGCGGCCCGTGCGCTACGAGCCCGCCGAAGGCCCGGGTGGCTACGGTGCGGTCGTCATCGAGCTCGACGACTCCTCTGGGCGCGCGATTTCAATCACTCGTTACCGAGAATCGGTGATTTGACTCACTGTGATCTGACCACTCGAGATCTGAGCGGGAGTCAGGGCTTCCGGGTCGCAACCTGCTTCCGTGAGTTTTCCGGTGGCACAGCCGCCGATCGGGCAAGCCGAGCCGGAACACTTTCCGCCTCCGCAGGCGTGGGTTGACTCAAATTTCCAAGCGCGCTGCACTTGAGCGATCGCTGCAAGTGCCTGGTCCAGGTCGGTGAAGAGCTGCTGGCCCAGGTATTCACCGCTGGTGTGCTGGAGGACGAAGGCCAGGTAGCTCCCGGCTTCAAGCTCGGTCACACCGCCCATGAGTTCTTCGTCGACCAGGAAGCCTTTTCTGAAGTTTTCGCGCGTCAGAGCCTGAATCATCAGGGTTCGGGCGATAGCATGGAGAAAGGTACTGAGGCAATTCCTCTGAAATCCGTCTGGTGAAAACGATCAAGATCGCAGAAGATTTTCCCATGAAATCATCGGGGGCAGGTCGGAGGGGTGTTTTCAAGAGCTTCGTAAAGCTAGCTGTTGCTGCGGCTCTGGTTCTGACTTCAGGGCCGCTTCACGCAGCCGACATTCAGCCGGTGCGCGAGCTTTTGGGTGAGAACGTTCCGATGGCTTTTTCGCCAACGGATATGGATCCGGCCGACTTTCAGTTCAAAGTCGAGTCGGGCGTTTTGCCTGAAGGGCTCAAGCTCGAAGTCGAGGCAGAGAGCCTGGAGTGGGTGCGCGTTTCAAGGACGCTGGTGCTTCCGCGTGGCCGCCTGATGTTTCGCCTAGCCGAGAGCGCAAAGGGTTTCGAGGGGAATGCCTCGCAGGACTCTTTTGTGCAGTCCTTTCGAGTCGTTCCTCGCGCTGACAAGAGTTCGTCTCTTGTCGTGGGACTCCTGCCGGGTCCAGTGGGGCGCATTCGCTTTCAGTGGCGGATGTTGAGCGATGACACTGCGGGAGCGAAGCCGAAGTGGGCTGAAGCGGTCGTCCGCGTGGTGTTTCTGCCCCAGGATGCGAGTCGCCGGGGTCGCTTCGTGATGGACGCCTCTTGCTCCTCCTACAAATTGAATCGCCTAGCCTCCCTTCCTTCCGAAGTCGCTTCTTCAAAGGCTGAGGGGGTGGAGCCTCAGTGGGGATACGGCTGGACTTACGTCGGCTGTAAGATCGTGCAGTTTTTCTCCTTGGAAGGTCGCTCGGCTGCGCTCGAAATGCTGGTCTTCCGCGCCAATGAATCAGGCACCCTTCAGGTCGATGGTGCTCCGGTCTCTCCTGTGGTTCCCGGGGTCTGGGCACTCCGGGCACCGGCACTGCCGGGTGAAACGACTTGGGGCGACGAGTTAGCCTCCGACCGAGTGAAGTTCTCGATCCCCAATCACGCCAACTTGGGTTTCCTCGGCGCAGGCCTTGGGCCTTACGGTTCGAAGTACGAGTCTCCCGAAAAGGAATTCAGCGGAGTTGCTCCGGTATTGACGCTTTACTCGGCCTACTACCTCACCGATTTGTCCCGCTTGGTGGCCTTTGACCTCATGCCGTTGCGAGGTCCTTTTGCAACTGACATCGGTCTTTACGTTCAAAACGAGTCCTTCAAAATCCTCGACGAACGGCTCACTTTTTATCTCATGCTCGGAATACATGGCCTGGGATTCCAGAACCGAAATCAATTCGTATTTAATTTCGGTCTACCGCAAGGTTTCGAAATGGTGTTTCGGGATTTCTTGGTTCGGCGCACCAGCTTCGTGGCGGGAGCCTTCATCTACCCGACCATTTCGGGGCGCAGCTATTACAATGCGTGGCTTCGCTGGGGCAGCCCGAACCTCTTCGGCGAATTCAATTACGTCCAGTGGCGCGAACGAGTGGAAGAAGACTCCGTTTTCTCCCGGAATATCGGCTTTTGTCTCGGTGTGCCGCTGGCTCGGTTTCTCTAAGGAAAGACGCAGAGTTTAGTTTTTACTCTTCCCTGCGTGAAGGCCGTGTTCCCTGAGTTTGGAATACAAGTGAGAGCGATCCATACCGAGGCGCATGGCCATTCGGCTCACGTTTCCTTGGGTTTGATTTTGTTCGCGAAGCAGGAAGTCTTTTTCGAAGGTCGCAACGGCCTCGTAAAAATTCACCGCTTTTTCGTCTGAAGCAGCCTCGGTTGGGCGTTTCAAGAGAGCAGAGGCCTGATCCCGAATTTTCGGGGGGAGATCCTCGGGTTCGACCGTTTGCGCGTCGGTCATGGTGCGCAAGTAGGCGACCAAGTTCGACAACTCTCGGATATTTCCCGGCCACGAGTAGTGCATCAAGAGCTCGATCGTGCTTTCGGAGAACTCAAGTGGAGGCTGGTTTCCGGCTGTTTTCTTGGCGAAGTGGGCCAGAAGTAACGGGATGTCACTAGTGCGCTCTCGGAGTGCGGGTACGTGGATCGGAAGCACAGCGAGACGCTGATAAAGGTCGTCTTTGAAGTCTCCCGCTTGGATCATCTTTTCTAGATCGCGATTGGTGGCGCAGATCACTCGAAATTCCAGTTGGAGGGGCTTGGACGAACCGAGGCGGAGAATCTCTTTTTCCTGAATGGCGCGAAGAAGCTTGGCTTGGATGTTCATGGGCATATTGCCCAGCTCATCAAAATAGACACTGCCGCCGTCCGCTTCTTCGAACACCCCTTTGGTCAGCTTGTCTGCACCGGTGAAGGCGCCTTTCTCGTGTCCGAAAAGGACGCTTTCCGCGGTGGAGCCCTGAATGGTGGCTGAATCGACTGCGATAAACGGCGAAGGACTTCCGTCCTGCTCCGAGCCTCGCAGCAGGCGTGCGACGACTTCTTTCCCGGTTCCGGTCTCGCCAGTGATCAGAACGTTTGCGTTGCTGCCTCGAATGCGTTCCAGCGTCTTCTTGAGGTGCAGGACCGGCGCGCTCTCACCGATGAAGTTCAGGTTACGGTCGCGATTGGTGATCTCAAAGTGACTCTGTGCCACTCGCTTGGATAGCTTTCGGCGTTCAAGCATTCCCTCGAGGGTGTGGATCAAGTCGTCAGGATTGAAGTCTTTCGGCACATAATCATTGGCCCCGCGGCGGAGTGCTTCACGCACCGTGGGGAAGTCGGTGAGGCCGCTGCTCATGACGATCGATAATAGGGGGTCGAGTTCCCGGATAGCGGGGATCGCATCGAGCCCTTCAGTCGGAGTCCGCATCTGAACGTCCAGAAGCAGGATGTCGACTGGGTGCTTTCGCAGAATGGCGATGGCTTCCTCGGTATGATGGGCCGAACGGCACTCAAACTTACCCTTGAGGGTATGCTTGGCGGCCAGGTGGAACATCTTGTCGTCATCACAGATAAGGACTTGCGGAAGGGACTTCATGGTCTTGATTTCCGGATCAGGGTTTGTATTTCGGCCGCACCGCGGCATCGCCGAGTGTAGGGAGAAGCCATCAGCCGACTGTAGGTTTTTGTCAACAAGGCTTGAGTGAAAAAGACGGTTATCGACTGGAATTTTCGTCGGAACACATCGAAAAGAGCCATCCAGTAACCAAATGGGCCGTTTTCCGGACCTCAAAGGCGCCTTCTGGCGACAGTTTTGAAAAAGTAACGGGGCTTCCGAGTTTGGCCCGAACGTTGCTTTACTCGGTGCCCCATGGTGCACGAAATCTATACTAAGCGAATTCAGGCAGCCCTCGGGCGCGCTTCCTCGAGTGAAGCGCATGTGCTCATTTTGGGGGCCACGGGAACGGGGAAGTCGACTCTGGCTCGTTTGATTCATCGACAGGGGGCTCGGCGGGATCGGCCTTTCGTTCATGTGAACTTGGCGACCCTTCACGAAGGCACGCTCGAAAGCGAGCTTTTCGGTCACGAGCGGGGCGCGTTTACGGGGGCCGATCAACGGCGCCTGGGAAAGCTGGAACTCGCTCAAGGGGGGACAGTCTTCCTGGACGAGATTGCCGAGTTGCCCCTTCGTCTTCAGTCACGCCTCCTCGAGGTCCTTCAGTCGAAGACCATTGCGCGAGTAGGAAGCTCTCAAGAGATTCAACTCGATGTACGGATTATTGCCGCCACTCACCAGGACTTGGGGGAGCGGGTGAAGCAAGGCCAGTTTCGAGAAGATTTGTTTCACCGTCTCCGTGTATTGAGTCTACGGCTACCCTCACTCTCTGAGTGCGGAGACGAGTTTGGAGTCCTCGTGGAGCGTTGCCTCAGGGGCGCGATGACTCGCGCAGGTCGCACCGTCACCGGACTGAAACGGGAAGTGGCAGCTCGATTCGAGGAATTTCCCTGGCCTGGGAACCTTCGCCAGCTCTCCAATGTGCTGGAATCCTCCCTCATCGCCGATTCAGATGGGGTTCTGGGAGAAGAGGATCTGCCAGATTGGTTCCTGGAAGATTCCGAACAGTATCGAAAAGCAGCCCAAGAAGGCACATCTACGGCCGAAATCCCCTTGGTTTTGGACTACCAGCAGGCCCTCGCTCAATTTGAAAAATCCTTTTTGTCTTGGGCGTTTATCCGTTCTCGCGGGGGAGTGAATCGCACTGCGCGATTGATTGGGATGAATAAGACCACCCTCATTCGCCGAATGCGCCTCTATGGAATCCCCGGAGGAAAGGCCTCGGAAGATTTTTTGAAAAAAAATGAAAAAGGGGGTTGCGCGTTTCTCAAATTCCGGGTTATCCCCTCCTTCCACGTTGCAGCTGAAACCGCCGACGGCGACAAGGCGCAACCGGATCTTTGACAATTTGGGATGAATTTTTTGATCGAGAAAGCGGGCGGTTTTCGGTAA
>JBBARP010000002.1:0-56498 GCA_040399745.1 Bdellovibrionia bacterium
GCCGAGGAAGCTCAGAACCTGCTGTCTTTGGACTTCTGCACTCGCGACGAAAAAGCGCGCATTGCACGAGAAATGGAAGGCACTTCGTTTCAGTCGCCTTACGGGAAAGAATTTCAAAGGGTTCTGAAGCATGGAATCGGGATTCACCATGCGGGCCTTCTTCCTCGCTACCGAATGCTGGTCGAGCGTTTGGCGCAAAAAGGGCTGCTTAAAATTATCTGCGGCACCGACACTTTAGGCGTCGGAGTGAACGTTCCGATTCGCACGGTCCTTTTCACGAAGCTTTGCAAATACGACGGCGAAAAAACTGCAGTTCTGACGGTTCGCGATTTTCAGCAGATTGCGGGGCGAGCCGGCCGAAAAGGGTATGACGACCTAGGTACCGTGGTTTGCCAAGCGCCCGAGCACGTCATTGAAAACATGGAGATGGAGCGGAAAGCCGCGGGCGATCCCAAGAAGCAAAAGAAGATTGTGAAGCGTAAGCCTCCTGAAAAAGGCTACGTCCACTGGGATAAAACGGTTTTCGAAAGACTCACCCGCTCTGAGCCAGAAACCCTTCAATCGCGCTTTGACCTGAGCCATGGCGTCCTGCTTCAGCTTTTGTCCCGCACCCAAGAAGATGGCTGCCAGGCCACTCGTAAATTGATTCGCGCTTGCCATGAGTCGGATCGGCAAAAGCAGCGGCTACGCGTTCACAGCTTTGAACTCTTTAGAACTTTAGTGGACCGAAAGATTGTTCGGATCTTGCCCGTGACCGAGCGAACTGGGGCGACGAAAGTGGCCTTGAACGTCGAGCTTCAGCAGGATTTTTCTCTTCACCAAACGTTGTCGCTTTATCTGATCGATACGCTGCCTTTACTGGAGCGCGAATCGCCCGACTATTCGCTGGATCTGCTGACTTTGGTTGAATCGATTCTCGAGAACCCTGAAGCCATTTTGCGAAGGCAAGTGGACCGCCTGAAGACCGAGAAGCTTTACGAATTGAAAGCTCAAGGCATGGAATACGAGGAGCGGATGGAGGAGCTTGAGAAAATCGAGCACCCGAAGCCCCATCGCGATTTCATTTATCGAACTTTCAACGAGTTCTCGGCAGCTCACCCTTGGGTCGGCCAAGAGAACATTCGCCCGAAATCCATTGCGCGCGAAATGGCTGAGAGCTTCATGAGCTTTTCGGAAATGATCCGCGAAACCGGGCTTCAGCGCTCAGAAGGCTTGCTGCTTCGCTATTTGTCGGACACTTTCCGCACTCTGTCCCAGACCGTTCCTGAGAGCTTCAAAACGGACGATGTGTTGGCCATTGAAGAATACCTGCGCTCGACCATTCGCCAAATTGACTCCAGCCTGATCGATGAGTGGGAAAAGCTAAGAAGCGGCCAAGCTCCTGTTCGCGAAGGATCAGGCCCAGGGCAAGCCGAAGCACGCGCTTTGGCGCAGAAAACTGAAAAAGAGTGGCTGATTCGAGTCAGAAATGCAGTTTTCAGGCTCGTTCGCGCGCTTTCTCAAAAGGACTTCGAAGAGGCCTCTGCCATTCTTCTGGAGCTGGATTCGGAGAGCACCTGGAACCCTGAGAAAATCGAAACGGACCTGGCGCCTTACTTCGGGGAGCGCACCAAAATTTTGACGGACGGGAATGCCAGAAATCCCGCCCGCTGCAAAATCGAGGAAGACAGCGTCACGCAGACCTTGCTCGATCCCGAAGGCCACCACGACGCCGAGCTTTCCTTTTCGTGGAACAAGGCGCAGGTGCTTCAACAAGGCCTCTTGAAGCTGAGCTTCCAAGGATTGAAGATCTGCTAGACTGAAGCGGAATGAAGTGGCTCCCCGAGCTCCCCTTCACCCAGGCCAGCCTTCGGCAAACGCTGCTCGAGAATCTGCGAAGCCAGCAGCTGGCGCGCCACGCCGTGGTGCGGCTTTCGGCCCGGGAGCCTAGCCTGCCTGCCCACCTTCCGCCCCACTCGGTGCGCGCCGTGGTGATCGACCCCCACGCCTGCGACCCTGCGCACTGGGATGCCCTTCGCGCGCCCAGGCGGGCTCCCGAGAATCGCGGCTGGATCTGGATCGGTGTGCTTCGCGAACCGGAAGCCTTGGGCGCGCTTCGGACGCTCTGTCACGCGTGGGTCGCGCCCGAGGAGGGGCCGGCCCAGCCCAGCTTCGATGAGGCGCTTGCGCTGAGAAGTGAGCGGCACTTTGAGCTTCAGGCCGGCCTTCGCGCGGCGCTGCGCTGGCTCGGGCAGGGCCGGCCGGAGGCCGCAGCGCTCCAGGCGCGCGAGCTGGCGGCCCGCGTGCCGCTGGCGTGGGAGCCGTGGGGACTCCTGGCCCAGGCCGAACTGAGTGCGGGCCGCTTGGAGCGAGCGCGCCGGGCGCTGGGGCGGGGGCTTCAGATTCAACCCTGCTCGCCCAGGCTTCACCGCTTAATGAAATCTGCAGGAATCCCTGACCTAACCCTGACTCGCCTCTACTGCCCCAATTCCTACACACTGGTAGTGCGATGAACACTACCCCCTCCCCCAAGGCTCCACGGTCCGCCCACTCCCCGAGCGAGCACTACCTCACCAGTTATCCGGGTTACCGAAAGTTCTCTTTCGGCCAGACTCCCGAGGCTTTGGCGTTTCAAGAAACGCGAGATGCCTGGGTGGCCGCACATGCTCCGCTGGTTGACTCCGCTCGGCAAATGGATGCTTGGAAAGCGTTTCACTCGGAGGCGCGCGCTCAAGGTCGCCAAGCCGCAGGCCTTCCCGTCGATTCCCGATTCGCTGCTCGCGCGCGAAGCCAGGGCTTTCACGCCGTCCGAATCGGCGTTGAAGCCATTTTTGAAAAGGCACCGATCGAAGGTGGCCCGACCCATGAAAGCCAGAAGCTTTTCCGGCAAGGCGCTCAAATCGAGTGCCTCACTTGGAGTGAACTCACGGAAGAAAAGCGCGCAGAGTGCGATCGCCTTCTTCAGCGCTGGCTTGCGGGTCGCTGGATGCGTCCGCTGGGGTTCTTGAATCGCGTTGCACCTTGGGAAAACCCGGAGAAAAAGCGCTTTTTCCTGCTTCGCTTCCAAGGTCGCTTGGAAGCTTTCATTGCAGCCGTTCCGGTCCCAGCCGCCCAGGCCTGGTACCTAGTCGACATCATCCGCTCGCCAGAAGCGCCCCACGGCGCTCAAACTCTTTTGGTGTCGCAGGCTCTTCGCCACTTCCTGATCGAAGAAACAGCTCAGTGGTGCACGCTCGGGCTCTCGCCCTTGGCGCAAACCAGCGACACCTTTCAGTGGCTCTTTCGGAACGGGAATCTCCCTTACCGCTTCAATAGCCTTCATGCCTTTAAGCTTCGCTTTGCACCGACGCGACTCGAAGCGCGCTACGGAGTTTTCTCTTCCGAGAAACCCGTGCAATCCGTCTTAGGAGCACTTCAGGCGCTTCTCCCGGGAGGAACGCCTCAGCTTCTGGAAGGAATCACTCGCGGCATTCTTCACCCACCCGGCGGCTGGGCCCGAATCTGGGAAAAGGTACGCGCTCCCGATCTTCACTGGCCCAAGTGGGGCGAGTGGAACCGTAAGGCAGCACTGAAGAACGTTTTAGGCGTTTTGTTCCTGGGAGCTCTTCCTTCGGCTGCCGCTTGGGCGCAATTTGAAACTCGTCCCGGCGCCATCTCGCCCGCCTGGGCGCTGGCGGTGGGTTCTCTTCCCGGACTGGCCGCAGCTGCACTGGGGATGGGCCTTCGGCTCATTCACCCCAAGCACCGTCTGGAAGCGACTCTCCTTTTTGGTTCGGTTCTCTGCCTTGCTTGCCTGACGTGGAGTCCAGCTCCCCTGGAGCAAGGGTTTGTCATGCTCGCAGTCGGAGTGATCACCTTTCGAAGCGCCGAAACCCGGCTCAAAGTTCGCTAAGCTTCTTACTTCCCCATCCCCTCGCCTAACACTCGCCCCTCACACTGAGCCGGCGGTGTCACACCGAGAATGAAGGAAAGTGTCGGAGCGAGATCCACCACCCGCGCGCGCTCCGTGCGAACGCCCGGTCGGAAGGGTTTTCCCACAAAAGCGAGCGGGACGACTCGGTCATAGGCGTAGCCCGTCATGTGATCCACGCGTTGGCCGTCTTCAAAAAAGTTCGCCCTAGGCACAATGATCCAGTCGCCACTTCGCCCGGGATGCCAAGTATTGAGAAGCTGAGTTCCCAGTTGGCCAGGGGGAAGCGCCGCTGAGGCCACTTCACTGGATCGCGACATGAAGTGAGTCACGATTGGATTCTTCAAGAGGAACTTCTCAGCAGCGCGATCAATGGCTTGGCGTTTTTCCGAGGAAGAGTAGAGTTCGAGAATTTCAGGGGCGAGCCACATCTGAAGGTGAGTTGCGAACTGAATCCATTTGCCGCCCGGGGGCTTTCCGAACTGCCGCGAAAGTTCTGCTTCCAGGCCTTCTGCCAGTTTCGCTGTCGAGAACTTTCCAGCGGGCAGCTTCTGACTCGAAAGCCAGTCGGGATCCTGAGGCGCTCCGTGATCGGCACTGAGAACCACGACCGCTTGGTCTAAGCCCGAAGGCAACTGCTTTTGAAGGCCGGTGAGAAGTCGCGAGAGTTCGCGGTCCTCGGCAGCCGTCATCTCTTCCATTTCGCGACTCTGAGCCCCTACCGCGTGCCCAAGATAATCGTGGGAGGAAAAACTCACGGCCAGAATGTCGGTGTCAGGCCCCTTCCCTAGCCCCAACTCCTTCACGGCAGAAAGCGCTGCATCGACCGTGATTTTTACGCCGTACGGCGAACCTAGAGACTCCTTTGAACCGCGCTTTTCTTCCTTCTTCCAGTCTGCCTTCAAGGAATCGTTTAAAGACAATCCGGTGGGCTTTCCACCGCTACCCCAAACAAAGGGTTGTCCTTTTTCTTGCAAGAGCCTCTGATTTAAGCCGCTGACCCAAGAAGGCAAAGGCGCCTCTTTCAAATAATGGCGGCTCGAAACCCATGAGCCTGACTTGGGTTCATACCAAAGCGCGAGATCCGCTCGGTAGCCGCCCATTAAAATCGCTGCACGATCCTTCAAAGCTAGGGTGACCACACGCGAACGGCGACCGGAATTCTTCAGCTCATCCCCCACCGTAGTTCCAAGAAAATTCTTCGGCGACATCCCGGGGAGTTTGGCCCCTTCTTCCCCAGCACCGACGATGGAAGACGCGGGATCCGAAACACAATAAACCGACTTCCCCGCCTCGCGATCAAACCAGTAATTTCCGCTAATCCCCATTTGGTACGGGTAGGCGCCCGAAAGAAGCGTGGCATGCCCAGGACCTGTCATGCTGTGCAAAAGCTCGTATTCAGCTTGGGGATAAAAAGTGCCTTTCTCCATAAACCAACGAAACCCACCTGGGGCTTGATTGGCTTGAACGGCAGGCAAAAACCGTGAAGTGAAGCGAGTTAAATAATCCGCACGCATCTGATCGAACACGATCAATACGGCCAGTTTGGGCCGCTTCTCAAAAGCTGCCAGCTCAAGATTGCTTGCCTGAGCAATGGGGCCCTTGAAAGGATTGAGTAAAAGTAAACCAATCAGCCATTGATGGCGTTTCACGCGGTTAATTTTTCTTGGGTTCATAGTCGCAATTTGCACGAAAAATTATGCATTTGCACCTGACAATGCGCGGCATGTAGAGTCCGAAAAATGTACGGACTCGTCAATCAAGCCATTCAAGATTTGGTGACCCGAAAACATGGCAGCGACGCTTGGGAGTCGATCTGCAAAGAAGTCGGTTTAGAAGGAACCGAGTTCGAACCCATGAAGAGTTATTCCGACGATCTGACCTACCGCCTGGTCGGAGCCGTCTCCAAGATGAATCAAACGGATCCAGGATCCTGGCTTCGCTTACTCGGCGATCACTGGATTACTTTTACAGCAGCCGAAGGGTACGGCGAGATGATGGACATGTTCGGGCGAGACCTCAGGTCCTGCCTGAAGAACCTAAACGGCATGCACGGCCATATGGGAGCCATGATGCCAAAGCTCAATCCTCCTCGGTTTCGCGTAGAAGAGACTGCTCCTGATCAGATCACCGTTCATTACTACTCGAACCGCGAGGGTCTCGGACCCATGGTGATCGGCCTACTGGACGGGCTGGCTCGTCGCTTCGGCGAGCAAGTCGAAATCTCTCATCAAGCGAAAGGGAGTCGTTCGGATCATGACGAATTCGACATCCGCTTCCTTTCAAGCTGAATTTAACGACCTTCTCCATCCTTTCTATTTCACGACCACTCGGGACGGAGCCATTCAGCACGCCGGGAAGTCGCTCAAGAAATGTTTTCCTGATCTTCCGGTGGGCACTCCTTTTCGAGAAGCCTTCGAAGTCTTGCGTCCGAACCTTGAAGTGCAAGGAGGGAATCCCGCGGATTACGTTGGGGAGTTAATCTTACTCAATCGTGATGGAATCCGCCTTCGGGGCCAAGTGCTTCCGCTTCCTGGAAGTTCTTCAGAATTTATCTTTAGCGTCACTCCCGCCATTACCGAGATGCGTGATCTGCGGGACTGGAATTTGGATTTTTCTGATTTTCCACCCGGTGACCCCATCTTCGATTTCTTGATGCTGCTTCAATCCCACCACAAAGCTCACGCGCGAACTCGACAAGCCCTTCAGAATTTGGAATGGCAACACCGACTCAGCCAGCTTCTGCATCAGCTGGCGCTCAGAACCCAGGAAGAATCTGACGCGGCCTCGGCCTATCAAGCCACCCTCGATGCTGTGACGGAAACTTTAGGATTTCACATAGGTCACGTCTACGAAGCGTGCCTCGACGAACCCAATACGCTTCGCTCGACCGGGATTTGGTCCAAGGTGCGAAAGCAGGGTCTCCTTGGCTTTCAAGAAGCCACGATGCGAACGACTTTGAAGCCGGGCATGGGCCTCACCAGCCGAGCCCACGAAACGGGCCAGGTCGTCTGGATTGATGATCTTTGGTCTGATCCGCACTTTTTGCGAAGGTCTGTTCTTGAAGGCACGGGAATCCACTTCGGGGTTGCAGCGCCCATCCCAATGGAAGGTCGCATTTCAGCCGTCATCGAATTTTTTTCCGATAAGCCTCCGCGCCCTGAAGCGAAACGGGAGTTGATCCCGTTTTTTGAAACCCTTTGTTCGCAACTCAGTCGCGTGATCGAGCGGCAAGCCATTTTGCAGCGCGAACACGCGCGCATTGCGCAACTCGCGCACGCATCAAAAATGGCGACCCTAGGAGAGCTCGCCGCTGGGATTGCGCACGAGATTAATAATCCGCTTGCTGCGATCACGTTAGGGACCGAGCATCTTTTCCGCCTCGTGAAAGACCCTCGTACCAGTAGTGACGTGAGGCAAGCCAGCGTGGCCCGGATTCAGCGCTCGGTCGACCGCATTGCTAAAATTGTTTCGGGACTGAAAATGTTCTCGCGCGAGTCCTCCTACGATCCTTTCGCGCCCACTCCCATTGCGGACATCATTCTTGAGACTCTGGACCTTTGCCAAGCGCGCTTCCAATCCCTAGGCGTGGAACTGAGAATTGACACGCTCCCAGAAGCAGTCGAGTTGCCCTGCCGCGCGTCTCAAATCTCTCAGGTGATTCTCAATCTTCTGAATAACGCGCTCGACGCAGTGGAGCCTTTAGAAGAGCGCTGGGTGGCCATGAGTTTTTCAAAAGACGCAGAAACTTTCACCATTAGCATCACTGATTCCGGGAACGGAATTCCTGAGGCGGTCGCTCGAAAGATCATGAATCCATTTTTCACAACCAAGCCTCCTGGAAAAGGGACCGGCTTGGGCCTCAGCATCTGTTCGAATATCTTGATCGACCATGGTGGGCGGCTCGAGCTTGACACGACTTGTCCCCACACGACCTTCCGGATGCGCCTGCCGCTAGTTCGCGGCGCGGAAACTGCAAAACCATCCCACCATGGGATTTCGCAACCGCACTGAAGCAGGAAAAAAACTGGGAGAAGTTCTCGGAACGTTTCGCGAGGAAAGCCCGTTGGTTCTGGCCATTCCGCGCGGCGGGGTCCCAGTTGCAGCAGCTGTTGCGCATGAACTGGCCGCTCCGATGGAGCTCTTGGTGGTTCGAAGAATTACCCCGCCTGGTAACCCAGAGGCAGCCGTCGGCGGAATCACGGAAGAAGGCTTCTACTGGATGGATCACAGTGCGCTCGATCGCCTGGGGCTAGCGGCTGAAAAGGTTCATCCTTCCGTCATGGAGCGCGGCCGCGAAGTCGATGCCTGGATCAGAAAACTACGGCGTGGGCGTCCGTTGCCGCGCGTGAAGGACCGAACCGTCATTGTCGTCGACGATGGAATTTCGTCTGGGATTTCCGCCATCGTGGCAGCTCGCTTTCTTCGGACTCTGGGCGTTGCGCGCTTGGTTCTCGCCGTTCCCATTGCATCACGACGCGCAGTGAGAACGCTCGAGTCCCATTATGATCAAGTGGTCGTGGACCAACAACCCGAGCCCTTTGGTCTGACGAGTGATCACTACCGTGAGTTTCCGGAAGTTTCCGATGCGGAGATTTTGCGCTTGGTCGGTGGTGGGCGAAGGCCGCCACCCGTTGAGCATGAGTTTCGAGTGGTGGCTGGAGCCGCCACCCTAGAGGGAACTCTCACCGTTCCCCCCGACCCGAAGGGGTTAGTCCTCTTTGCACATGGCAGCGGTTCTGGGCGCCTGAGTCCCAGAAACCAAGCTGTGGCTCGGTCTCTGGTTGAGAAAGGGATAGCGACTCTGCTCTTTGATTTACTGACCGCAGAAGAAGGCCATTCTCAGGCCCGCGTCTTTGACGTGGCGCTATTGGCGCGGCGACTGGAGCGCGCGACGCGGCAGATCCGAATTGAGGGAGGTTCCCTGATTGGACGCGAGGAGCTTCCGATTGGATACTTCGGTGCGAGCACCGGCGCCGCAGCCGCATTGATTGCAGCCGCTGATCTTGGGCGCGCGATCGACGCCGTCGTCTGCCGAGGCGGAAGGGTCGATCTGGCCCAGGCTCGCTGGGAAAACGTGAAGTGCCCCGTTTTGTTGCTTGTCGGCGGCAATGACACTCCCGTCCTCGAACTGAACCGGCTGGCAACCGAGCAGATTTCCCGAAGCGAGCTTGAGATCATTCCGGGCGCAAGTCACCTCTTTGAGGAGCCTGGAGCTCTTGAGAAAGTGTCCGAGATTTCGGCACGTTTCTTTCTGAGAGTTTTTATTCGCGAATTGAGTCAGGCAGCCTGAAGACCCCAGGGTGCGCTACTGGGACGACGAAGAGGTTTTTCACGACGGAGATACCTATTTCAGCCGGGTATTGGCTGCAGTCGGACACGCCAAGCGATCCGTGGACTGGGAGACCTACATTTTCGATCGCGACCGCCAAGGAGAACGAGTCCTGGCGGCGCTTGCAAGCGCTGCAGCTCGCGGAGTGCGAGTTCGCCTTCTGATCGACGGCGCCGGCAGTTCGGGTTGGAACTATCGGGATCTGGAACGGTCCCGGCGTTTGGGCATCCAAGTCAGAATCTTCCACCCTCTTCCCTGGCAAGTGCGGCCACTCAGACTCCTGGGGGAGCTTGCCAGCTGGAAGCCCTGGCTCAGTCGGTTAGGACAAATGAATCGAAGAAACCATCGCAAAACCTGCATCATCGATAGCCACGCCGCTTTTTCCGGCGGAATGAACGTCAGCGAGCACCACCTGCGCGAATGGAGGGGAGCCGGGGCGTGGCACGATATTGCCGTGCGCGTTGTAGGCGACAGTGTTCAAGCGCTCGAAACGGCCTTTTACTTAGCTTGGCGCGAGTCCGGCGCCAGTCGCCCCAGAAGCGCGCGCCGTTGGCTGAGGCGCGCTCAATCCAAACCCATTCCGGCCGGCGTCAGGCTCAATTCCAATCGATTTCAACGTCACCAAATTAATGAAGAGCGGATTCAGCGCATTCAACAGGCCAGTGAGCGCGTCTGGATCACAACGCCCTACCTCGTGCCCCAACTCCGCCTGATCTTAGCCCTTCGCGAAACCGCAGCCCGAGGCGTCGATGTTCGGCTCCTCACCCCTTCGCGTTCAGACGTGTTCTTCATGCGCTGGATCAACCGCGCATTTCATCCCGTTTTGCTGCATGCCGGGGTTCGGATTCACGAATATCGCTCCGCATTTCTTCACGGCAAGCTAAACATTGTCGACGATTGGGTGGTCGTAGGATCGTCCAATCTGAACCACCGAAGCCTTCTGCATGATTTAGAAGTCGGGATCGTCCTGTCGAACCCTCAAACCTTGAAGGACCTTGAACTTCGATTTCAAAATGATCTTCAAGCCTCCCAAGAAATCCGAAGTCACCACCTACGCGGTTGGCGCTGGGGCCAAGTTCTGCTTGGCCGGTTGCTGCTCGTTTTTCGGCGCTGGATCTGAGAAGGTATGCCCAAGATGAAACGACTCCTCGTAGCTGAAGAACTCTCCCACGATCCCGCCACAAAGCGTCGCTCCGATGCGGTCCGCGCCTGCGCTTCCCATCTGGCGAAAGCGCTTCATCTGCCGATCGATCTCGTTCACGTCGATGATTTTGATTTTTCGCCCATTCAGGGGCGGCCGCTAGAAGAGCTTCTCTCGGTCATGGTCAATGAGATCGGCTCCAACTTGGAAGAAGTCGCAAAAAAGATGAAGCCCAAGGCTCGCCCGGTGCTTCTTGCCGACAATCCGCGAGACGGATTGATCGACCTGCTTTCGGGAAGAACTTATCAGTTAGCTGTACTGGGCACGGCTGGACGAAAAGGACTGGGGAGAATCTTCCTGGGAAGCGTGGCCGAAGAAGTGATTCGCGAATCTCACGTACCGGTAGCCGTCCTTGGGCCCGAGGCTCAGAGAAAAACGTGGAAACCCTCGAAAAAGACCAAGATCCTTTTCGGGACTGACCTATCGCCAGCTAGCCGTCCCGCTCGTATGGCTGCAATCAGCCTGGCTAAGGCTTTGGGTGCTGAAGTTGAAATTTTAAATTGCCTCTATGAGGGACTTCATCCAGTCCTTCAGACCGCTTTTTCGTCCCCTTCAGCCGAACGAGACTTAGCTAGCCTTCATACTCGTTTGGACCAGGATGCTCGCGATCTTTTAGAGCGCGAACTCAAGGCGTTTCAGAAGGCAAAAATCAAAGCCACAACGCACCTCGACACCCGTTCCATGAGCGCGTCGATTGCAGTGATGCGAACCCTTCGCCAAGGCAAACATGACCTGGTGGTCTTAGGCTCTCATTCCCGCTCGTTCCTCCGAGGCGCAGTCCTGGGACGCACGGTGCGTGACGTCCTTCTTCAATCCCCGGTACCCGTTGTCGTCGCACGCGATCGCTCACAAAAAAGGTGATCCCTTCTCCATGGGACAGTCCATTCGAGTCCTCTCCTACAATATCCATAAAGGCTTTCACGGCCTGGGATTTAAGCGCGTCTTGGACGGGATTCGCCAAGCAATCGAGCAAGTGCACGCCGATTTAGTGTTTCTCCAAGAGGTGCGCGGAGAGGATTTGTCTGACGGAGGAACGTCTCAGTTTGAATATTTGGCCGACCGCCTTTGGCCTCACTTCGCCTATGGGAAAAACGCCGTCACGACAGCCGGTCACCACGGTAACGCAGTACTGAGCCGTTTTCCCATTTCGGCCTGGGAGAACGTGGATGTTTCCAAAAGCTCAATGGAGAACCGAGGCATCCTGCACGCAGAAATTGAGATTCCAGGACAGGAAACTCCGGTCCACCTGGCCTGCCTCCACTTGAGTTTGTTTGAGAAGGCACGACACGCGCAGCTTATCTCGCTTTGCCGCCAGATCCGCTCACGAACGGAAGCCAACCAGCCTTTGATCGTGGCCGGCGACTTTAACGACTGGCGAGAAACAGCGACACCCGTTCTTTCGCGTCACTTGGAGCTTCAGGAAGCATTCTTAGAAAAGACGGGCGCCCATGCGCGCACTTTCCCAAGCTTCTTGCCGTGGCTGAAGCTCGACCGCCTCTACTACCGATCGTTTCGCTGCGTCAGCGCCTCAGAGCCAGGAGGAAGCCCCTGGCGGTCGTTATCCGATCATGCGCCACTGTTGGTCGAGCTGGAGCTGACTCGCGCAGCCTAAGCGGAGGTATCGAGGCTGAGTTCCGCGTGCGCAAAAGAGCGGTTCAGCGCGAGCAAGAGCGTTGCTTAGCGGAAGTTCTCAACCAAGGCTTCGCGGAACTGAGCCGGCAGAGCTTCACTGCGCGCCAAAGCTTCGCGCACGTAGGTGGCGCGGGCCTGACCGAGCGATTGGTTTTCTCGAAGCTGCGTTGACCAAGAGGAAGCGCGTCCGCCTTCGCGATCGCCTCCTGGCAAGAAGACCATGTCACTCTTGGCGCGGACTTTCACTTTCTGGAGGCTATCCCAATGAACGTCATGATTGCCCGTAGGAAGATCACTTCGTCCGGTATCGCCGTAGGTCACGGTCTGGCCGGTGAAGATCATCGGGCCCCAGATCAGAACAATACTGTCTGCCGTGTGCCCGGGAGCTTCCAGAAATTCCAACGGTCCGGCTTGGGTGGAGAGACTCACATCTCCGTTCACCCGGAATTGTACGCGCGAGCTGAATGCTCTTTTATTCATCATATAAGGAGCTTGAACCGCGCCTGCTAGACGAGCCCCGCACGAGACATGCCCCATATGAGTGGCCGTATCGATGACGGCGACAAAGCGATAACCTTCCAGCTTCTTCGCCTCAGCAAGCCACTGATCCAAGTCCTCGCGTACCGGATCTACGATCAAAGCCTCGCGAGTGAGCTCATTGACGGCCAAGTAGCCGACCGATTCTCCCGAAACAAAGACGCGAACTTTCCAGGGATGAGGAAGCTTCATTCCATCACAAATCACTTCATCCAAATCCCGAACGGGACTGGACTGACCTGGTCCACCAGGTGCGTTTGGAATAGAGGTAAGCCGAGAGGCGTTCATCATTCAAAGATGTATCGGCTGCTCGGATTTCAAGCTTGAGTCGAGTCCTAGAATTCGGGTTATGGTGCCCGAGAATGCGCGCCAAAACCCTGACACTTCTTGGATTGGTCCTTCTCAGTACGGTCGCCGTCAAGCTGGCGCCTCGAAGTCTCAAGGCAAAGGTCCTGCCCAAGAGGCAGACGGTACGGCTAGCGTTTCTAGCGGCCTCGAACGCTGAAAACCCGGAAGATTCGTTCTTCAAGGAGGACCTCCAGGACTTTGCCGACCGACTTCGCCGGCGAGGGTGGAAAACCCGGTGGGCTCCTTCCAGTCCGCAAGGTTGGCCGGCAGCGCTTCAGAACGCTCAAGCCTCCCTTCAGGAAGGCGATTCCTTCCTGGTGATTCTTCACGGGCACGGCTCCGAGCGAGAGGCCGCTTACGGACAACGCACTCACACCTGGATGCTCGACTCTCGGGGAGTCGATCTCGATACCCTCCAAGCGCCCCTTCAAGCAGCGCGCTTACGAAAAGTTCGAACAGCACTCGTGGACCTCAGTTGCTACTCGGGCGCCACGCAGGCCTTCCAGGGCGCCTCGTGCACCGTCACGCTTGCAGCGCCAGGATATCTCAGCCTTTGCTCGGGCAGGCCTGAGGAGAGGCTTTTCTCGTCCCACTTCTTTGATCTTCCGGAAGCCAAGACGAAGACTGACCTTGAGACCCAATTTCTTTCAGCTCGAAAAGAGGAAGAGAAAAGCACGAATTTGCCTCAAATCTCATCAAAAACGACGCCCGGACTTCAGCTCTGGGACGACCTCCTTCGGGAGCTCGACCCGCTCGATGCGTTTGACGATTTAAGGAATTTGAGAAAATCACCACAACCTCTGAATGAAGCGAAGTTTCAGGAAAGATTCTCGAAACTCCCCAGCCTGACGGCATCGCACCGCGAGCGCTTAGCAATTCAACTGAAGCAGGCCATTGAAGCCCGCCGAGAACTTGAGCGGCAGATGGACCCTTTGTTTCAAGACTACAAAGATCACTGGGTGGAGCTCTCCACCCCAGGAGGGTCCCGGAGGGTCACGGTCGGACACTTGGGCGACCTGCTCGATCGGCCGGAAAATCTCTCGGCCCCAGCTCAAGGGTTACTCCGGGAACTTCAGGATCAAGAGCCGTTTCCGCCCGAGGAGAAGGGCCTTCCCGCGCTGACAAATTACAGAAAACGCCGAGAACAGTTTGAAAGCGGCACTCGGGAACTGGAAGTCCAAGCCGGTAAGCTCCTGAATTTGGAGAGAGAAATCTACCAAGCGTACTCCGAGCCAGTCCCCGGCCAACCCGGAATGGCTTGCCGAGAGTTTTCGCTGTAGTGGAAGCTATGGATTCCAAGCTCGTCGAACTCTCGATCCGCGACTTCGCCCTTCCCGTGCCCCGCACGGGAAGCATCGAAGCGCACTCGGGATACGGGCGTTCGGCGCAAGAAGGTCAGGAAATCCACCAACGTATCCAAAAACTCCGTGCGCTGGACTACGACAATTACCGAGCCGAAGTTCCACTGGTGAGGGAGTTCGAGCGCGACGGTTTTCTCTTCCGAATCTCTGGCCGCATGGACGGCCTCTTTGAAGGAGAAGACCCCCGGATTGAAGAAATTAAATCTTCGTTTCAAATTCATGACCTCTGGAAAAAACTTCGCGCATCGGAAGGTCAACATCCTTACGTCCTGCAGCTCAGAACCTACGGCTACTTTTTCTATCTCGAAAATGAAATCGAGCCCGAGTTGAACCTGCATGTCGTTTCGTCGAGGAACGGAGAATCCAAAGATCTCGATGTCGACTTGAATTTAGAGGGCTATCAAGCTTGGCTAGAACTTCGCTTAGACGAATTAGTGGCTGAATCCCGAGCGCATGAAAAGCGCGCGGCACGGAGAAAAAAAGCGGCGGAGAAATTTCCGTTTCCCTTCGAAAGGCCAAGAACCGGGCAAAAGGAACTCATTGCTACGGTGAGCGCAGCTTTGAAGGAAGGAAAGCGCCTTCAAGTCCAAGCTCCCACGGGCTTAGGGAAGACGGCCGGAGTGCTCTATCCGGCTCTTTCCGAAGCTCTCGCTCGCGGCCAAAGAGCAATCTATGTCACACCGAAAAATAGCCAGCACTCAGTTGCCGAAGACGCCGTCGAACGGTTTCAGGCGCAAGGAACGGCAGTTCGCTCCATTACGCTGACGGCCAAAAGCAAAATCTGCATGAAGCCTGAGCCGCTTTGCAGACCCGATTACTGCGAATACGCCAAGGACCACTACACGAAACTTTCCGAGCACGGAATTCCGGCCAAGATCTCGAGGAAGCGAAAATTCACGGCCAAAGTGTTCCAAAAAATGGCGGAGGAGTTTCAAGTTTGCCCCTTCGAGCTTCAGCTCGATGCCGCAATCGACGCCGATGTGGTGATTGGGGACTACAACTACGTTTTTGGTCCGAGAAGCGCCTTAGGGAAGCTGACCGAGACAGTCCTTGGCCAAGAGGGAAAACCCAACCTCGTGATCGACGAAGCCCATAACCTTCCCGGTCGAACGATGGATTACTACTCGCCTCAGCTCTCTACGGCTGTGCTGGAATTCATGAGGAAGGACCTTCGCGAACTCCCCGAGCGCTTCCGCGCCGAAGGCCAGAAGTATCTGGATGAATGTCTTGCCGTCATTCGTGAGTGTCGCCCGCCCGGCGAGACTAAGCCTCTGAAAATTGATCCACCCCTAATTCCTTTTCTCGACCAAGACACCGTGCTTCGTGGATTTTTGTCTCGTTACTTAGAAAGTGATGTCGAGATTCAACCGCGCGACCCCGTACTCAGGCTCTGTTTTTATTGGTCTGAATTCGCTCAAGCACTCGAATACGTCGCCGACCCTAACCGGAAAGAATTCTTTACGACTTTCCAGCCGAATTCCGCGGGCGGGACGATCAAAATCACTTGCTGTGATGCTTCGGCACTCGTGCGCCCCGTTTACGATTCCTACCAGAACGTCGTCGCCTTCTCGGCCACGCTGAAACCCTTTGATTACTACGCCAAACTTTCAGGGCTTGATCCGGAAGTGGTGCAAACTGCGGAGTTTCATTCGCCGTTTCCAAAATCCAATCGAAAAATTTTGATCATCCCCCAGGTATCTACGCGTTTTACGGAACGCGAACGCAGCACCCCGAAAATTGCAGAAACCATTCGAAGGGTGGTTGAGCTTCGAGCCGGGAATTACTTCGTCTTTTTTCCGAGCTTCGATTTCATGGAGCGCGTTCTGAATCAGTTTCAGCCGCCCCCGGGATTTCAGATCCTGAAACAAAACCGGGAAATGAAGGCCGACTCCACGCAGGCCATCTTAGATGAGCTGAAACACGGAACCACTCCCACCCTTGTGTTTGCTGTTCAAGGAGGCGTGTTTTCCGAAGGCGTCGACTACCCCGGCGAAATGCTGATTGGTGCTTTCATCGTAGGGCCGCCGCTTCCCACGTTTGATCTCGAGAGAGAAACCCTTCGCGAGTACTACGAAAATCATTACGGAAAAGGCGTTGGCTTTAATTACGCCTATACGTTTCACGCGATGGCCAAAGCCATTCAAGCAGCCGGCAGGGTGATCCGCTCGGAGAGCGACCGAGGCTTGATCGTCCTGCTCGATGATCGCTTTACGCAGAAGTCCTACTCGCAGAGCTTTCCAACCGATTGGTTTGAGAACTCTCCAGGGGAACTGGTCTCAAAGGGAATCCTAAAAGAAATTGAAACGTTCTGGGGATCTACGACTTCTCCCTGAGATTCCACGACGCGAGGCCGACTTAAGTCCACCGCAGAACTCTCCGAAGGGAGAGACGATGAGACACGCTACCCATCGGCTCGCTTGGGCGTTGATCTGTGCGGGACTGACAGTCATCGCTCCCCGCATCGCCCATGCCGATCCGGCACCCAAAGCGGGTTCCGAGAATCTCTCGTTCCTAGCCTTCCATTCGCAGTGGTTCTCGGGAGGTCTCGATAAGAGCCTGACGGGCAGCAAAGGCTATGTGCTTCAATTTTCCTCAGAGGCTCTCGGCGATTACTTTCGTCCGAACTACGCCGCAGACTTTCTCTTCGCCTCTGGCGAGGCTTCACTGAATTCGACCTCGTTGTCGTGCCTCCTGATCGGCGGTTTCTTTTCCCCAGGAATCAATGTTTTCCCCACCCCAGGAAGTACCTTCAGCCCCTATGTAGGCGCTTCCGGAGTCGTGGGCTGGGGGCTCATGCAACTGGCTGAGCCACCCACTGGAGTGGGCGTTCACACCCAAAGTCTGACCTATGGCTACGAGCTTCGCGCGGGAATCAACTGGAGAACTGGCGGCGGCAGGCATTATCGCCTTCAGACGTCCCTTTTCTCTGCTACGGGGAAGTTCGCAGCGACGAGCGGCGTGCTGCTGGACGGACTTAGAATGGGGATCGGAATCAACTTCTAAAGACAGTTGAAAAACTGACACCGATCATTTTTCTCAAGCTTAGAGAAAAAAATGCCGATCGTTCTGCTAATGAGAAAGAACCTTTTCCCATTAGCGTTGGCCCTGACTGTGACCCTCGCCTTCTTCGGAAGGTCGACGCCTGCTCAGGCAGCCGGTGACTCGCTCTCACTCTTTGGGGTCGCCTATCATATGTTTTCAGGCGCGGACGACAAAAGCTTGACAGGAAGCACGGGCTACGTGCTTCAGTTTTCAGCGGAACGAAAAGGAAAGATGATCCGCCCCGTTTACTCGGCCGACATCATGTACGCCTCTGGAACGGCGGCCTTGGGCACCGATACCCCCGACTGCACGCTCTTTAACGCTTCGTTCTTAGGTGGCATCAACCTGTTCCCCGCTCCAGCAAGCACCCTGAACCCCTATGTGGGCGCCTCAGGGATCGTGGGATGGGGTCTCATGAAGCTACCCACTCCACCCACCGGTGTGGATGAAAACACTCAAAGCCTGGTGTACGGCTACGAGCTTCGCGCGGGCATCGACTGGCGAACGAACGGCGGAAAGAACTACCGCCTTCAAAGCTCGCTCTATTCGGCTTCAGGCACGTTTGCCGAAACAAGCGGTGTGGCGCTCAATGGCTTTCGGATTGGCCTGACTCTCGGCTTCTAAACTCAGAGCCAATTTCTTTTGCCAGCCGGGACGCGTCCGGGGATACTTCTGTCTCAACAGGAACCCCTACGCCATGAGCCACACCTTAGGCATTCCGAAAGAGACCGCACCAGGAGAAAACCGAGTCGCCCTGACGCCTGAGTTAGCCAAGAAGCTGGTCTCCCAACATTGGAAGATCATCCTTCAATCCGGCGCAGGGAGCCGCGCGGGCTTCCCTGACGCTGCCTATGCAGACGTCGGCGTGACGGTAGCGAAGTCGGCTCAAGAAGCGCTCGCGTGCGATGTGGTCTGGAAAATTCAACGCCCGAGCGGGGATGAGCTGGGTCACCTCAAGCGCGGCGCCACGCTCGCCTGCTTGATGGACCCTTACCGAGAAGACGACTTGATCGAGAAACTCGCGGGGAAAGAAATCAATACTCTTTGCTTGGAGTTGATTCCAAGGACCTCACGAGCACAGTCCATGGACGTCCTTTCGTCCCAAGCCAATATCGCAGGCTATCGCGCCGTCATCGAAGCTGCTCGGCTCTATCCGCGCTTTTTCCCCATGCTGATGACCTCAGCAGGAAGCGCCAAAGCCGCTAAAGTGACGGTTCTGGGCGCAGGGGTCGCAGGCCTTCAAGCCATTGCTACGGCCCGTCGCTTGGGCGCTACGGTCGAAGCATTCGACGTCCGTGCAGAAGCCCGCGAACAGATCCTTTCGCTCGGCGCAAAGAGCATCGATATCTCCCTGGGTGAAGAGGGTTCCGGACAAGGCGGCTATGCTAAGGAGCTGTCGGAAGAGGCACGCAAGAAGCTAAACGCCGCTCTGGCCGAGCGACTGAAGAAAGCCGACATCATTGTCTCAACCGCCTCGATTCCCGGAAGGAAAGCGCCCGTCCTGATCCCCGAAGAAACCGTCAAAGCCATGCGGCCTGGCTCGGTGATCGTTGACCTGGCGGCCGCGACCGGGGGAAATTGCCCCCTTACCGTGGCAGGCGAAATCACTGAGAAGCACGGCGTCACTTTGGTCGGCCTGACCCACTACCCGTCGATGCTGCCGGCCGATGCTTCAGGGTTCTTCTCCAAGAACCTCATGAACCTGCTGGCCCTTTACGCCAAGGTAGAAGAGCAGAAGACGTCACTTCATTGGAATTTGGAAGACGACATCATCGCAGCGGCCCTGATCACACACCAAGGCCAAGTTCGATGGAAGAAGAAGGGATAAACCTGCCATGTCTACAACCATGTTCGGAATCACGGTATTTGTTCTAGCGTGCTTCGTCGGCTACCACGTCATTTGGGGAGTGACCCCTGCTCTGCACACCCCGCTCATGGCCGTCACGAACGCCATTAGCGCGATCGTGATTGTCGGAGCCATGATCGTCGCGGGCTATAAAACGACATCCATCGATAACGACCTAGCTAGCCACTTAGTGAATCTCCTAGGATTCTCGGCGGTGTTCTTGGCGTCGGTGAATATTTTTGGCGGATTCGTCGTCACCAATCGGATTCTAGCCATGTTTAAGCCCAAGGAAAAAACCCAGCCCACCACGGATCAAGAGGGAAGCGCGTGAGCACCGAAGCGAAACTCGAAATCTTTGCCGCTCTCTACCTAGTAGCCAGCATCCTCTTTGTCTTCGGGCTCAAGGGGCTTTCTTCGCCAAAAACCGCGATCCGAGGAAATCAGTTCTCGATGGCGGGTATGGCACTGGCCATCGTCACGACCTTTTTCCATCCCGACGTCAAGACTTCGGCCTGGATCTGGGCAGGTTTACTGGGTGGCGCAGCAGTCGGCGTCCCGCTCGCTCAAAGAATTCAGATGACGGCGATGCCTCAACTGGTGGCGGCACTCCACAGCTTCGTGGGACTCGCGGCAGTCTGTATCGCAGCCGGTACCTTTTACGGCTACATCGGTGAGGGCGACGGAATTTCCCGGGGGATGCTGGTCGAGATTGGAATTGGCGGATTCATCGGAGCCATCACTTACTCGGGCTCGCTGATCGCCTTCGGCAAACTCCAAGAAATCCTGGGCTCGAGCCCGTTGGTGTTCCGCTTCCAACACTGGGTGAACCTGACACTGGCCGTGGTGATGCTGGGCCTTTGCGCTTGGTTCACCGTTGCAGTCGACCCTATGGCCTTTTGGCTGATGATTGTCGTCGCACTCTTTCTCGGCGTCCTTCTGGTTCTACCGATTGGTGGAGCCGACATGCCGGTGGTCGTCTCGATGCTGAACTCGTACTCTGGCTGGGCTGCCGCAGCGACGGGATTTACCCTGAATAACCCGCTCCTGATCACCACAGGCGCCTTGGTCGGAAGCAGCGGCGCCATCTTGTCCTACATCATGTGTAAGGCCATGAACCGCTCGATTGTCAGCGTGATTCTCGGTGGCTTCGGAACGGAAGTCAGCGCCAAGGTGACCGATGGAACGCAGAAGACCATTCGCTCGTCACCGATCGAGGACGCCGCTTTCATGCTCGAAAACGCATCGAAGGTGATCATCGTCCCGGGTTATGGAATGGCCGTCGCGCAGGCCCAGCACTCCATGAAGGAACTGGTCCACACGCTCACGCAAAAAGGGATCGAAGTGAAATTCGCTATCCATCCGGTAGCGGGTCGGATGCCCGGTCACATGAACGTTCTTTTGGCCGAGAGCGATATTCCCTACGACATCGTGCATGAGATGGAAGACATCAATTCTGAGTTTTCAGGAGCAGATGTCGCGCTCGTCGTCGGCGCAAACGACGTGATCAACCCTGCAGCGAAGACGGACAAATCGAGCCCGCTCTACGGGATGCCGATTTTGGACGCTTACAAAGCCAAACAGGTGTTTGTAATCAAGCGTTCCATGAAAGCCGGTTACGCAGGCGTGGATAACGACCTCTTTTATTACGAGAACTGTTCTCTCGTTTTTGGTGACGCAAAAGCGGTGTGCGACGGCTTGGTGAAATCAGTCTCGGTTCAATAAAAATTAAACCAAGCATCCGGCGTGAGCCCTAGATGGCAGAGCCCTGACGTTGACCCTTGGAATAGAGAATGTCGGTCTTCTCAAATTCTGCGCGCCAAAGCGCACGCCTGAGTGCGTCGCGCGCTTGAAGCGCACTCTCAGGCGTTTCTAGCTCGAGCATGAGTCGCGGTGTGCTTCCGACATCGACCACCAGAACCTTCCCTTCGAGGTAAACCAGAGCAACCGGAAGCGCCAAGTCCATGACAGCGTCTAGGCGCTCTGCGAAAGGCGCAACCAGGGCAGGATCGCTACAAAGAATCGGACGACCCGACACCTCAAGTTCCAAGCAGCCTTTTTCAAGTCGCGCCAGCACAGCGACTGGCAAAATCCCGTTCGTAGAACGCCTACGAATAGGAAGGCCTAGCTTCACCAGCTGACTCTGAACTCGCAAGACGCGCTCTCGCTCATCCGGGTGCGATTGGTAAATCCCGTACTCGGGAAAGCCGTGTTTGCTCGCCTCCATGCCTAGCTTTTCAAGCATCGTGAGAGTTCCCACCGGATCGATTCCCGCAGCACGAAGCAAAGGCACCGCCCCGCGATCTGCATCATTCTCGGCGCGCTGGCTCAACTGGCTAACCTTGGCCTGACCCAAGAGCGGTCCGCCGTAATAAGCGGCAAGCGCCACATCGAGCGGGAGCCCTGCGATTGCAGAGCCCAGCATCGCGCCCAGGGTTCCCCACTGAGAAACCGCTGCAATTCGCTCTACTTCGCCATTCAGCACCCAGCCGTGTCGATGCCACGAGTGAATGAGCTCATGCCCCATGACGCCAGCAAGTTCCGCGTCCGAGCGCACAAACTCAAGAAGCCCCGTATGGACGTAAATGTAGCCACCCGGGAGCGCAAAAGCGTTGATCGATTCATCTTCAACGACAAAGAAGCGAAACGGAAAACCTTCAGTCGATCGCTTCCCATAGTGGGGCTCGATTTCGAGCGTCTTGATCGCTGATTCCAGCTTTCGTCCGATTCGCTCTACACGGCCAAGCTGCTCAGGATTTTCACTGAGCTTCAGGCCCGCTTTGAGGAGGCGCGCATGTTCGCCCCGTCCGATCGCCTCATCATTCTCGGGCTCTGGCGGTGTAGGTTTCTTTTCCTTCGCGTTTTTCTTCGCTTCCCGAATTGCGCCGCGCGCTGCGCGAACCATGACCTGAAACGTGGGTGAGGAGTGATCCCAACCCAGTAGAGAGGCCTGGGCCAAAGACGGCGTAGCCCCGCTCACCAAAACCCAAGCTGCAACGACCCAGCTTCCGACCCCCAATGATCTTCGCATCGCTTAGACCCCCCTTTTCCCTACGGAGGCTTCTACCTCAAGAAGCGAGAAGCAGACGACTGGATTTTTTACCGCTCCGAGCGCCCATCAATGGCGATGGAAAGAGTCATGTCGCTGAGCACATTGGTCACAGAACGGGCACGGCCTAGAATCCAATCGACCGATAGAAGGAGCGGCAATTGCTCCACCGGAAGGCCCACGGTAGCGAGCACCAGGGAAAGCGAAATGAACCCAGCGTCCGGCACACCCGCAACACCCATCCCCGTCAGCATACAAAGGCCCGCAGCCAGCAGTTGCTGAGACCAAGACAAGTCCAGCCCCAGGGCCTGCACCACCATGATCATGGCCATGCCTTCATAAAGAAGAATGCCATCGTTATTGAGGTTAGTGCCTACGCAGGCTCCGAGAGCCGAGGCATGCCGAGAAACCTTCAAGCGATCCAGTGCCCGAAGCGTGAAGGGCAAAGTGGCTAGGCTACTGTTTGTACCAATGGATTGAACGACCGGCGTCTTGGCCTCTAACCAGAAATCCTTCAAACGAATCGGAGAGAACCAAGCAACCCACGCTTGATAAACGATGCCGATTTGCAAGGACAGCCCAAGCAATGCCACCCCAAGATAAACGCCCAGAGCCTGAAGCGGGGAGTAACCGAATTTCGCGACAGCCGAAGCCACTGCAGAAAAAACCGCGAGCGAAATTAGCTTCACGACAAAGAACAAAGTGCGCTCGGCCACTTTTTGCGCCGACTCCCAAGCGTGATTCCAGATCTCCCAGCGTTGAGCAGTGCTTGCATCCGCCTTCAGCTGTGCCTCTCGCTCGCGGCGCAGAGCCAATCCCAGAACCACTGCCAAGATCACAGCCGGAATGACGGCGTTATCGACGAAAGGCTGCCCCACACTTTGAGGAATCCAAGCCGACATGCTTTTTCTGACGTCAATCCGAAGCTCAGGCTGGGCAGCCGCTGTACTCGTGGAGGCGGGCGCTCCTTGCTGCCAAAGGGGCCTGAGCGAATCGCCAGGCCGGATCCAAGCCGCTAGACCTAGGCCAATCGCCAGAGCCAGAGAAGCGTTCAAAAGCGCGATCCCCACCATGCGGCGACCGGCTTTCCAAGTCACCTGAGTCTGGTTCACCGCATTCACGATGGCCAAAAAAAGGAGCGGCACAGCGAGCGCCTTAATGAGCTGAATCACCCATTTTGAAACGTCGCCAAAAATACCGACCCAAGGACCTACAAAAGGTCCCACGACTAACCCAAGGACTAATGCACCCAGAATCTGCGCCACAGGGGCGTCTTAACGCTAGGTCGTCGCAAATGCCAGCTTGCCTTCGGCCTCCCAGGCTCGTTTCAAGGCAACCCGCGCTCTTTGAGCCAGACACTTCACGGAACCCAAGGTCATCCCGAGCCGCTCAGCAATCTCGGCGTAGGTGAGATCGCGCACGTAAAAGAGCCAGGCCACCCTTCTTTGCGGCCGACTTAACGCTCTCAGTGCCCGAACCAAGCGAGCGCGCTGAGAGCGGGCATCGAGCCGCAAATCTGCGTTAGCCTCTTGAACGCCCAGTTGTTCCCACTCTTCTTGCTCAGGGAAGTCTTCGCGCTTCAGGTCCCCCCAGCGCCGGTTCCAGTCACGAGCCACATTCCTGGCCAGCGTCCAAAACCAAGGAAGAAAGGGAAGTTCAGGGCTGTAACGATCCTGAAATCGAAACGCCTTGAGAAGTATTTCTTGCGACAAGTCTCGCGCAGCTTCTGCTTCACCCGTTTTGCCTAGGCAAAAACTGTAAAGCTTTCGATTTAGGCCAACGACTTTTTCCATGAAACTTTTTTGTTCGTCTTCCATGATCATGAAGATCTAAACAAAGACTAAATAAGATGAGCAACTCGAAAACATTTCATCCGATACTTTTCTTGGAGATCCACACGAATGAAACTATTCCGAAGTCAGGCGCAATGGCCGCTAGCCGTATTCACTTTCCTCATTCTGTCCGCTTGCGGTGGCGCAAACGGCGGCCCGAGCGGTGGCAGCCCTGAAATTTTGGATTCATTAGCGCCTAATTCGAATTCAATCGACCGCTCAGAGCCCATCCAAACGCAGGTGCTCCTTCTCACGGGGGGCGGAACCCGCGATTCGGACAACCAAGCTCTGCAGTCCATGCTCAACCAGCGCTCCCTCACCTTTCGAGTCGTCAGCTTCACGGAGCTGAACGCTCTCCCGCAGGAGGATCTCGCAAAGTTTGGCGTGATCCTTTGGCCAGGAGGAAACTTCAGTCAACAAGCCAGGGCACTGACCGCACAGACGCGCGAGCGGCTGAGATACGCCATTCTGCAAAATGGAGTGGGATTCCTAGGCTTCGGCGCCGGCGCTTGGGCAGCCGGAAGCACGTCTACAGGACTTGGGCTCGTTCGGGAGCGCTTCTCAGTCTTTGAGCCGCGTTCACGAGGCAAGAGCGGCACTCAGGTGAGTATCGAGTTCCCGGATGGTTCGACGCGAACCCTCGCTTGGCGCGAGGGGCCGGAACTCGGAAGCTGGGGCAACGTGATGGGACGCTACCCCAATGGCAAGACCGCCGCAGCAGAAGGACGAGCCGGAAAGGCGCACGTACTTCTATCTGGTCCTGAGCCGCAAGGATCGATCACTCAACGCAATCGCAACTCTCGACCGACCGAAACAAACCTGGATCTAGCTTATGCCTGGATCCAAGCGGTGTTGAACCCGAGCCACCCTTAGGCTTTGGGTCTGAGTTCCTTACGAAGAATTTTTCCAACCGGTGACTTCGGAAGTTCCGCGCGGAATTCCACGTGCTTCGGAACCTTATAGCCCGTCATGGACTTCCGGCAGTGGGCCACCACTTCGTCAGCAGAAAGGCTGTCGTGGCCCGGACGCTTCACGACAAAGGCTTTCACAGCCTCGCCCGATTGCTCGTCCTTCACGCCAATCACAGCGCATTCCAAAACGCCCGGGTGAGTCGCCAAACGCTCTTCGACTTCGTTTGGATAGACGTTAAAGCCAGAGACCAAGACCATGTCTTTCTTACGGTCCACGATGCGGAAGTAACCTTCCTCGTCCATCGTGCCGATGTCGCCGGTTCTTAACCAACCGTCCGAGGTCATCACCTTGTCAGTTTCATCTTTTCGCTGCCAATAGCCTTGCATGACTTGCGGGCCCTTAGCGAGAATCTCGCCCGGTTCGCCCTGCTTCACCTCATTGCCGTTATCGTCGACCAACTTCAAGTCGGTCGAAGGGACTGGGACGCCAATCGTGTCGGCTTTCACTTTCCCACCGATCGGATTGAAGGTCAGGACTGGCGCAGTCTCGGTCAACCCGTAACCTTCGCAAACGATAGTGCCCGTGATTTCTTGCCAGCGCTTGGCTACCGCGCCTTGCAGCGCCATTCCGCCTGCCACAGCCATTTTCATCTTCGGCGGATTGGCTCGGAACCAATCTTCATTGCACAGGCCGTTAAAGAGAGTGTTCACGCCCGTCATCCAAGTGAAGCCAAATTTCTCAAACGGCTTCTTGAGATTGGTCAGCGGCCGGGGCGACGGAATCAAGATGTTCTCGCCGCCCTTCAGGTAGAAGGCCACCAGGTTCACCGTGAAAGCAAAGATATGGTAGAGCGGCAGCGCCGTGAGAATCTTCTCGCCGTCGCGCAGGTAATCGCCCGCGATCTCCAGCATCTGAAGAACGTTCGTGATCAAGTTTCCGTGGGTCAGCATCGCGCCTTTGGAAACGCCGGTCGTTCCGCCCGTGTACTGAAGGGCTGCGAGTGTCGAGGCTTGTACGTTCTTAATGTAGCGGCCTGGATCCTTGCCGCGTGAAAGGGCGTGCCCCTTTGCCAGAATCGCGGGCAGTGTGACGTGCTCGAAGTTTGCGTCAGGAATCATTTTCTTCACGTACTTCTGAACCGCGCGAATGATCGTTCCCTGAAGAGCCGGGAAGAATTCGGTGATCTTCACGACGACCACTTTCTCGATCGAAGTCTTGGAGAGAATTCCGGGCAAGCGATCCGCAAACAAGTCGATGATGACTAGGACCTTAGCGCCCGAGTCTTTGAACTGATGCTCCATTTCGGTCGGCGTGTAGAGGGGGTTCGTGTTCACCAAGACACCGCCGGCAAGCAAGGTTCCGAAAACCGCGATCGGATAGGCCAAGCAATTGGGCATTTGAATGGCAACGCGGTCGCCCTCTTGGACGCCTGCTTCTTCGCGAAGCCAGGTCGCAAACGAGTGGGCCCGCTCGAGAGTCTGCTGATAAGTCATCGAAGCGTGCATGCCGTTGGGCATGACCTGGCGGAAAGCGACGTCGCTTGAGCACTCGCGGCTTTTGGCTAAAAACAGATCGCCTAAGCTTTTATACGGGAGCGAGGGAACTTCAGCGCGACAGCCTTTGACGTAGTGGGCGATCCAGGGTTTTTGGCTCATGTCCCTGATTCTGAAGGAAATGTTGCCGCCCGACAAGCCGCATGTGGGTGGGCGGCTTAGGCCGCTTTTTTCAGCCGCTGCAGTCCGTCTAGGATCAGGACCCGAATCAATACCTGATAAGGGATCCCTTGCTTCGCGGCGAGTTTTTTCAATTCAAGAACGGTCTCTTCGTCGAGCGCAATGCTGGTAGGCTTTTTCCTTGCCTCACGAGATCGCTTCATCGCCGCTAAAATCTTGGCGGCATCCAGTTCAAAGGCCTCGTCATAAACTTTTTGCGATTTCACGTAAGATTTCTTCATACCGCTTTCGTTCCTTTTTCTTCGCCACGCGCGCGCTAATCACTCGAACCTTTTCATTCCGAAGGACAAAAGCTACCTGAAGCAGCCGGCCCGACTGAAGAGAAGGGCCAATCAACCCCAGTCGCTGCTCATCGACCAACGGTTCGACTTGAACGCCAAGCGGCAAAGCGAGCCCTGATCGAAATACAGCCTCAGCTTCATCTGAAGTGATGCCGTGTTTTGTCTCACTTTTGGACCGATTCCCAGCGTCCCACTCAAAAGCGAAATCACGCGTTTCTCGGATCCAAAACAAGAGCCACTCCACAAAAAGCCATTGAGCCACCGCGTCTGACCCTCAATAAGACACTATACTAATAGTGTCATAATTTCAATCTCCCAAGACTCCGGCCCCCTCAAAGCTCAAGCGAGGGGCTAAATACCCATTGCGACTGAAAGAGGATGGTTCCACCGACACCCAGTAGGTTCGATTCATAGCGCCCTAGGCCCACCATGCCGCGAACAGACCCGTAGAGTTGGCCCGCATAAAATAGTGCCTGGGTCGTACTCTCGCTTTGGGAGCTTTGAAAACCCTCGGTCTGGTAAAGCACACCGAGCGACCGATTCTCGCCCCAGCGATATCCCGCCATCGCGTCGCGGACAGTGCGCCAGTCGCCGCCATCACTTCCGGCCAAAGCGCTGATTTCGTCATAAAACCCATGCCCCGTGCGGGTGGGAATCTGGTGCTCGCGGCGCAGGCTTCCGCCGCCAAAAACTGGGCCCTTCGCTAGGAGCATTCCAGCGCGTGCGTAGTTGCGGGCCAGGCTTCCGCCACACTCCAATGACGCGCAATCAATGGCGTGAAACTCGGCCAATCGCAAAGTGCGGTGCTGACCAACCGATAGACTCACAAACGAGATGGGAAACACTTCCAGCCGGGCATCGTAACCATTCACCACGCCCGAGGTGTGGCCGCGCAGCGAAGGACGAACGTAGCCGTAAAGAAACTGACCATCATGGGAGCCCGCTTCTTTTTCACCCCAAAGAAGCTGATTTCCGCCTACTTGGGCCGCCGCAGATAAGCCGACCGGCCTACCTCGCGCTTGAAGGCCGGTGTTCAAATCCCACTGCCAAGCATGAGCCTGGGGCGAACCGAGCAGCGCGAAAAGGCCCCATGCAACTCCCACTTTTAGGCTGATCCAATTGCTCACGTTCACGCCCTTTGCCCCCCGCTCGGAATCTTTCCTTCTCTGAGGGCCGTTAGGCAAGCCGCTTTTCCAAGGTCCGTGGACTTCCCTTCCCCTCACATCCCAAACGTCAGGATCAGGCGATAAAGCGCACCCGAGCCGTTGAGCTGAAAGTGAGGAAGTTGTCCGCTGGTGAGATCACTTGATGCACTTCCCCCACTCCACGCCACCCGAGGCCGCCCCCAAGGATCGGTGAAGAATTCGACCAGCACGGTGCCTAGGTAATCATCTCGGCCTAGCTTCCTCCATGGATCACCTAGGAGTGCCGCCACATAAGCCCGGTCGAGTTGCTCAATGAAAGAACGATAGGGATCCATGGCTTGAGAGAACTGAAGGTACCGGAGTGAGCGCGCCAGTTCCGAGCTAGCATGGAGGCCTGCGCCTGCTCCTTCGTGATCGTCCTCGGCCACGGTGAGCGCCAAGAACGTGTGCCCGCCTAAGGGCGGGAACTCGGCCATCAGTGGTAAAACCTGAATGCCTGCCGTGTTTCCGCAGTGAATCGAGTAGTGCCCCTGCGGCGCGGGAAAGCGCTGAGTGCCGGAATCAGCGCCCACTCCCGACGCGAAATTTCGGGAGTAAGTGGCTAGGAGATAAATTTCCTCCCGGCCCAAAAGGTCAGTGCCACGAAGGCAATCCAGATTTTGGACACCTACCCACGCAGCGTGTGCCGAACTATTGAGAAACAGAGACCAGATGAACCCCATGAGACTGAAGCCGATTGCGCGCACGAATCACCTACCTTCTTGACCACCCCACAAGCACGCGCCGGACCGCCCTAACTGGAGCTTGAGAGCCCCTCGGAAAAGAAATCCAGACTCAACGTCCGACTTTCAAACCCTGAAAATGAAAAGCGCCCCCGCCGGAAGTTCCGACGGAGGCGCAATCATTTAAGCTTCATCAAAGATTACTGAAGCAGGCTCGAGGTCACGGTCCAGGTGGTGTTCTTCACAGCACCGTTCGGAGTAGTGATCGTGGTGTCATAGGACCCCAGCTTGTCGGCTTGGGGCACAATGTACAGGTCCACTTGGCCTTGGCCCGGGTTGCTCTTCCCGTTGAACTGACCGAGCACTGCGCCCGTGGTGGGGTTCAGCGACTTACAATTCGTGTTAGCCGGACCAATCGAGCGGGTGCTGCTGGGCAAGCCACCGCAGGTGGTGCCTTGACCTTCCAGCAGGGTGACCGACTCCAGGTACACAGGCTTGAACTGAGCATCGACATCGTGAATCTTACGAATCACGACGTTCCGGAACAAGTCCGAAGCCAATTCAAATTGACCGGTTTCGCCAGCTTGCTTGTACATCCGGAACTGATAGCCCTTCCGGGTGGCGTTCGTGGTCAATTGAAGACTCGAACGTTCAGCCATTCGGTAGCCCGAAGTGGTGATCGGATCGTTCGAAGCGGCTGCCACCATCGAGATGGTTCCATTTGCTTCGGCCAAGCCCAAGCTGCCAACGCGCTGGCTGGACGAAGACCAAACAGCATTCGAGCTGCCGCGTTCTGCGTTCTCGGTGTAGCCGATCGAGAAGTCCGACTCGAGTTCGAAGTCAGGAGCTTTATCGGGGTTACCGACGATATTGATGTCAGCGCGCATAGCGGCGTGCGAGCCGTTCTTCGAGCAGTACATCCGGTAAGAACCGGTACGCACAGGAACGAAGTAAACCAGGGCTTCGGTATCCAAGGCGGGAGTGGTAACTGCCGTGTCGGTGCCATCAACCTTCATGGCATCCAGACCACTGCCTTCTTCGGTAGCGTTATTGGTCACGCCGTTCAGGTTCCGAACTTTGTTCAATTCAAAGTCCAAGATGAACGGAGCTTTGAAAACGGTGTTCCGGGTCACGACCTTGTGAACCACGACGGAAGACCAGAAACCGTTGTCTGCCCAAGCGTTACCGCCTGCGCCGGGACCCGGGGTCTGAGCAGCACCACCACGGTTGGTGGTGTAGTCCGACAGATAGTGTTCAGCACCAGAGCTGTTGTTCCCGGTTTGGTTTTTATTGACCAAGCGGAGTACGTAGGGCTTGCCCGTTTCGAAGGTATAAGTCGGGTTCTTCGTCCCGGTTGCATCGCTAAACGCGTAGTTCGTGCCGTCGCGTGAACCCATGATCAAAACTTCCTGGCTGGAAGCAGCTGCATCCCACTGAGCCTCGGAGATCGAGGCTAAAACGGCGGTTCGGGACTGTTCGTTCGCGAGCTGGCCACAGCCAGTCATTAGCGGAAGGCTCGCAGCCATCACGCCCATCAAAGTAAGGCTCTTCTTTAGTTGATTCATGCTTTGCTCCATGGATTGACGATGCACTTCTAAATTTCGATTCGGACCGGTGCCTTTCCAAGCAGGAAGGGACCATCCGCGCTCGCAGCTTTCTCGATCAAATCTCTTAAGACTTTCCCTCATTCTGAACGAACCCGTTTTAGGTTCAAGTGCCAAAAAAACTGTTCCTAAACAATTCCTGAACAATATGCGTCATAAAGATGACGCGCCTCACGGGGATTGAACTTGGAAAACGATACCTTCTCGGCAGAACAGGCACTTTCCCTAAGCGACTTCCCAAAGGAAGAGTTCTTGTTCATAATCAAGAGACAAATTCCGAAAGAACCCCGGAGCGTTCATTCTTCAGCGTAGTTCTTCATCGACTCGAAAAAGGAATCCCCTATGAATCGCAGAAAATTCGTTCAGATTGTCGGACTTGGTTTCGTCGCCACCCTCGCAAGCAATATTCTGGCAGCCTGCGGCGGCGCCGGCAGCAGTGGCAGCGATGGAACTGATGGTGGTACTACCGAAAGCGACTGGACCAGCTTCCCGGTCAGCGGCAGCGGAAAAACCTACACGGTCGAGATCGACTTCTATCACTTCCACAACGCCGGCGACTTGACCGTCGCTGTTCTCAGCGCTACGACCCTTCAGTCCAACCTGAACATCCAGGGCGGATCGCCCCACGAACACCGCGTTGACCTTTCGGTCGACAACCTCGACAAAATCAACAACACCAACAACGGCGGCAACAACGCTGCGCTAGCTGGTTTCCAAGCAGTCACCGTGGTTTGCACTAGCGTCGCAGGACACGATCACAACGTGCGAATCACTCGCACTGCCTGATCCCTGAATATCGCGAGAACGTTGAAAAGATAGGGCCCGCCAGACTCCAGTCTCGGCGGGCCTTTTTATTTAAAGAAAAAAGGCCCTGAGTCGCGTCGACTCAGGGCCTTTGTCTGTCTAAATCAATGACTCACTTACCCTTACATTTGTCCGAATCTGGCGGAATACAGGGAGCCCCTGGAGCCGGAGCTCCGGGCGGACGGGGCGGAATGAAAATACCACTCGCCTGTGCCGTCACGGTCCCTAGGACCAACCAGAACAAACCAATAACCAGGGATTTCTTCGTTAATACTTTCATAAGGATTTCCTTCTCTCCCGATTACGAGGTTTGAATCAGAACAGGTAATAGCCCAAGTTAGCACCAAAGGTCGTCGACTTGTCCGTATTCATGCCGCCCAACTTGGCGTACATGAAGGCGTCGACCGTAAACTTCGCATTCACAATATAGGTGAGCGTCGCTGCCGGACCGTGGTGACTATCTGAAAGAAGAGGACCGTACGGGATGTTATGAAACTGGTTGTAGTTCCTCGGATCGTGGAAACAGTCCGTTCCCTTTCCAGTTGCCAGATAGTGATAATAGGCCGTCAGCTGAAGGGTCGGAAGGATGGGCGACGAGAAGCCGGCAATCCCTTCGATCTGACCCGGGCGTGCATGCGAGCGATAGATGTATTTACCGCCGAGCAACCCATAAACTCCCCAAGCAATCGGGGCGCTAAAATCCATCCCCAAATTTACGTGGTGAGACCGGTCGTTCGGGCTTTGGAAGAACCAAGGATCTCCTGCACCGTTTGCAAACTTGAAATCCACCTGACCTGTCAGATCAAAGCCGGAAAATTTCCCTTCCGCAGCACCGGCCCATAGACCCTGCTTGTATTTACCGGTAACGAACGTAACGCCGCTGGTCTGACGGATGGTCGAACCCGTCGCACTCGAATGAACTTTATCTGCGAATCCGACAGCAAGACCCAGTTCAGAGCTCTCGCCAATGGCACGCCCGAGGTTGAGGTCAAACTGCTGGTCGTTGAAAGACTCGCCCGCCTTCGGCTTAATATTGAACGGAACGCCCGTGGCGTCCTGGTACCACATCTGAGTGCTCTTACTGCGCCCATAGCTGAAATCAAACTTAGTCACGCCTTCGGGCAATACCGAAGCCAGCGCTGAGTGACCGCCACTCAGAAGCGCCAGCAGGCTTGCCAAAATCAAACCTGTTCTCTGTTGATGGTTCATCGTCCCTGATCCCCTCAAATCGAAGTTGAAATGGAAGTTGAACTTTTATTGTACGCGGCATGCTTACAGCGGCAACGTTTAACAAAAAAAAATCGGGGGTTCCTTTTCAGGAACCCCCGATCCCGTTCAAACCCTTTTCAGGGAATGAATTACATGCGGTAGGTCAAGCTTGCTGCCGAGAAGAAACCGTTAGCAGCGTCGAAAGCTTGGCTGTCCACGTTGCCTGCAGCGCTGCCGCCACCGACAACCATGTCCAGGTCAGCTTTGCCGAGGTGGAAGGTGCCACCGAAGCGAGCCGAGGTGGTCGAAGCAGTGGTGTTGCGCTCCATGGCGGTGTAGCCGATGCCTGCGCGAGCGGTCAGCCAGCTGGTGGCTTCGGTCTCGAAAGCAATGTTGATCGGCAAGGACATGGAGGTGACGTCGGTCAAGCTGTTGGAGCTGGTGAAGTAAGCAATCGCGTAGTTCATGCTCACGTCGCCCATCTTGGCGTTACGGCCGAGGCCCACGCCCCACTTGGAACCGTCAACCGACTTCACGCTGTTGGTTTCGGTGCTGTTCGAACCCCAAACAGCGTACGGAGCCCAGTCACCCATGTGGTAACGAACGCCAGCGCTCATCGCTGCATCGGTCGTCTCGGAGGTGCCAGCCAGGCCGTTCGAAGAAGACAAGTTGTAGCCGACGAAGGGCTCGAAGTTGCCAGCAACGACACCAGCCGAAAGCTTGGTGCTCGAAGCGCCTTGGCTCATGGACTGAGTGACGCCCAAGCCCCACTTCACGCCCATGTCGCCACCGATGATCAAGTCGATCGGCTTAGAACCGCGTGAAGCTGCTGCGCCACGGTTGAAGAAAACTGCAGCGTTGATCGAACCGAAGTTCGTGGTGAAGCCACCAGCTGCGTCGCTGTCACCGTTGAACTTTTCAACAATGGCCATGCTCTTCATGCCGTTGATGAAAGCGGGGTTCCAGAAGATGTTGTACTCGTCGTTGGTGTAGAAGCTGCCGCTGTTGCCAGCCGAGCTCAGGAAGTTGCCGCCGTCGCCGGTGCCGGTGACGAGGTTTTTAGCGCGCGAAGCGAATGCGTTGCTCGAGATCAGGCTGAGAGCCAGAACTGCCAAGATTTTCTTTTGCATTTGAAAACAGTCTCCATCTGTTGTTGGCAGCGCTCCCGCTCGAGGTCGGACCAGGTTTTCACCGTTGTGCCGACCGCGAGGAAGGAACGTTGCCGTTCACTCTTTACAAAACTGATTACTGCTTACGCTCAAGATTCAACCAGCTCTCCCGGGGTGTCAACATTTCCGAAGCAGGCCTTTCGAAGATTTCGAACAAATCCCCCTCGGACCCCTTGAAGGTTGCGCCTCAGTGCGACTAGGATTTCGGTCCTGCACCAATCGGGGAGGATTCGTCTCATGCCTAAATTTCAGCGTTTTTTTGTGCTTTTTTTCATGTCGATCTTACTCGTTCAGCCACTCTCGGCGGAAACTCAATTGACCCAAACGCAAGCTGACGCACCGCAGCAAGTTGATTCGGGTGGGGCTTCCATCACCGAGAAAATTGGTGCCCATCTGAAAATTCATGATGTTTGGTTCCGCGACGAAGAGGGTCACGCCAAGCACCTAGTCGATTTCCTCCACCCAGGACGTCCTACCCTTTTTGCACTCGTCTATTACGATTGCCCGGGCATCTGCACAGTCATCCTGAATAACCTGCTGAAGACACTCAAAGGAATGTCACTGACTCCGGGCAAGGATTTCGAAATCGTCGCAGTCAGTGTCCGGGCCGCCGAGACGCCCGAGCTGGCGAAGAAGAAAAAGGAAGCCTACCTGCGCATTTACGGAAAGCCCGAGACAGCAAACGGCTGGCACTTCCTGACGGGCGACGAGAAGAACATCTACAATTTCTCAAAACAACTGGGCTACTACTTCCAGTTCATTCCCGGCACCCAGGAAATCGGTCACGACGCTGGTCTATTCTTCGTGAACTCTGAGGGCGTGATTAAGCGAGTGCTGTTCGGGGTCGACTTCCCCGAGGAAGCTTTGAAACTGGCGCTTCTGGAGGCGGGCTCCCTGAGCACCGGCACTTTGAAAGACCAATGGCAGGCGCTCTTTAAGAAGTACAACTACGTGACGCGCAAGTACGACCCTCACTCGCCTACCGGACTTTTCGTTGCGGCACTCGCAGTATTGCTGTCGCCGGTTGGCTTTGTGGCCGCAAAGCGGCTGCGCCGAAGGGGAGTCAGACCCAAGCAGCCCTCAGCGTGAGGGTCTCCGGTTAACGCTGTACACGGCTCACCTCTCGTTTACGGACATGGCTAACAATGAGTGATCCAGGCGGTGAGAAACACGAGAATCTTGGCGATAACCATGAGTCGCCCTAATTCACGTTCAAGCTTTCTCTCCGCCTTCCGATGAGAAATCCAGTGTTTGCTGGTTTTCTTCATAGGATCACCTCCTTTCTGGCAGGAAAGGAGGTTGGTCCCTCAACTCTGCTGGGCCTGACCTGTGCGGAGTGTGAGCAAGGACGGTGCCGCGGCCTCACCCCGGCGGTTGCCTGAAGGCACGCTTAAAATTCGGATGCGCTACGAATCGATCCGATCTCGGACTCTACTCTTCGCGTGGCTTCCACTTTTTCAGGCGCGGAAGCTCGAGTGCGCGCCACAAGTACCAAGCCGCAGCCGTGCGGTAGGGCTGAAACTTTTCGCCCGCTTTCTCTAGCTCTTTCGGCGTCGGCATACGGTGCTTTCCGTAAAGCGCAGCAAACCCTTTTCTGACGCCGTAATCCCCGGTCGGCCAGACATTCATGCGGCCCAATGTGAACATCAGCACCATCTGCGCAGTCCAAGGCCCCACCCCACGAACCGCAACGAGAGCGTCAATCAATTCTTGGTCTGACATTCCCTCCGCATACGAACGCGAGGGAATCGTTCCATTGAGGACCTTCTCGGCCAGATCCTGAAGTGAACGCGTCTTCGCTCCCGATAAACCGCACGAGCGAAGATCCTCAGTAGACACTTCCAAGACCTCGCGAGCCGACGGGAAAAACTCAGGCTCATGGCCGTTTCGTGCGTTCACGTGGGCTTTGAACTTCGCCAAGATCGATGCCGCCGCTTTTCCTTGAAGCTGCTGATAGATAATGGAAGTCGCCACCGCCTCGAAAACAGATTCTTCCGGATCGAGCTCAATCCGAAAGGGACCGACTTCTTTCATCAAAGCCAAAAAGCGCGCGTCTGCTCCCAGCACTTTTTTGAGCTGCGCCTGAGACGGAAATTTTGGCTGACTACCCGCTGCCATCCTTTCATTGTAACGCGTTTCGCCGCCTGCTGGGGTGCCAAAACACTGGCGATCCACCTTCGTGTCAGCCCCTTCACCAAAGTACCTTTTCAGTCGGAGCTGAAATTTCCCCATGAAAATGCCGATACCCCCGATATGCCCTCTTTAGACGGCCTGAAGCCCAGGCTCAAACCCTGCTTGCTTTACCGCGACGGCGCGAAGCTGGTTCTCGAGGAAAAGGCGACGCATCGTCACTTTCTGCTCGAACCGGCCACGGCTCCGATCGTGGAGTGCTTCGACGGAACCCACACCCTGGGGGAAATCGCAGCCAAGCTTCACCAACTGGGCATCTCGTTTCGATTTCGCGATCTGATCGAAACAGCGCAAGCACTTCAGCGGGCTAATTTTCTGGAGAAAGCTCAGACTTCTGACGAGTCTTCAGTCACGAATGAAGAGCCTTCAACTCAGAGCGGTCTTTTTGATTCTTGGCACCAGTGGGTGGGAAAACTTCGCGTCGCCCGCGTTTTGATCCCCCGGATCGTCACACCGATTCGGTCTTCCGATTGGTATTACCCTCTGACCACTCTGATCTTCGCTCTTGGCCTATTGTCGGGGCTTCGCGATCACTACTTCATCCCGTTTAATCAGTTCGGCGTTTTTCAAGACTCGTACTTTCTGGGGCTCGTATTCCTGCTCTTAGGCGGATCGGCGCTACTTTCCATCAAAGCCGTGCTTCAGGCGTTTTTGCAGCTACTAGCCACAGGTCGGGTCTACGGCTTTGGCTTCAAAGTGTCGCGCTTCACGGTTCATCTTACCGTCAGCGATGCCGCCATTTACCTGAGCCGCGGTAAGGCCGGCCCACTCTTCTTTCACTTAGCTTCCGCCGTGATGATGCTGACAACGGTCGGCGTGGGCGAAATTTGGCTTGGACACCACTTGTGGTTTCCTCAGCTCAAGACGCTCGCTTTCTTTCTCACGCTCCCGGATCTCAGCCCCTACGTTTTCCAAAGCGACGTTCACAAAGCGCTTCACCTGTTTCAGTCCACCGATCTTGCGCCCCATTTGCTGGGGTATCTGAAGAAAAAGGCACTGACTCTCACCCTTTCTAAAGAAAAGAAGCAGCTCATTCCTCAGGAATTTCGCTTGGCGCTTTTTGCGACTTACGCCCTGAGCTGGTCGTCGCTTTCTCTTTATTTCGCGCTCAGCGTGCTGAGTACGAATTTTCCCAATTTGTGGATTGGCGTGATGGAAGGGCGATCTTGGGACAAGCTCAGTGCAAGCCTAGTTCTAGGCGGCGTGAGCCTATGGGCCATCTTGTTTTTGATCGACTTGGTGGGGACTCTTTATCAAAGCTGGCTTTCACCTTGGCTATCGCCCCTTCGCGAAAAGGCGCAGGCCGCGCGCGCCAAAAAACTCGAGAAAAGTCTTTCCCAGAGTGAGCGCCTATCAAAAGTTCTTCAAGAAAGTGCCCTGTTCCAGGGGCTGACTCAAGAAACTCTCGGTCATCTGCTCAGTCAATCATCGCTCCAGGAAATTCCCACAGACTCATTCATCCTGAAGCAAGACCAGAAGAACGAAGACTTAGCCTTCTTACTTTCAGGTCAAGCGCGAGTGACTCGGACGGAAACCAGTGGCGCGGAAACAGAAGTCGCCGTCTTGCCTTCAGGAGCAGTCGTAGGTGAAACCTCAGCACTTCAAGGGCTTCGCGCCACCGCAAACGTGCTCACGCTCGGCACTTGCCAAGTGCTACGGATTCCCGCTCAGGCCGTTCAGTCACTCCCTGAGTCGGGTGAAACTTTGCGAGATCGCGACCTGATTCTGACTCGGGTGCTTCTCGGAAATTTCCTCAGCGCATCGGCCGTCTTCAAAAACCTTCCTAGAGAAGCATTGACCCTTTTCTCGCAGCGCGGGCGCGTGGTGGAGCTATCGGCAGGGCAGATCGTGACCCGCCAAGGCGACTTAGATGCTTCGTTTTATCTGATTCTTCGCGGCTGGGTCGAAGTGATCATCGACGACTCCGTGGTGACGAGCCTGGGACAAGGCGAGTTCTTTGGTGAAATCGCCCTATTCGCTGGCGTTCCAAGGACTGCCACCATTCGCTGCGTGGGGCCTTGTTTACTGCTTCGTTTGGAGAGTGGCGCATTCTGGGAAATTCTCAGCACGCACCTTCCGCTCTCGGCTTTCATCGAGTCCGTAGCCGAGAAACGTATGACCGGAAAGGCAGCGTGAGGTCGATATGACTACGCTGATGCCCATGCTGATTATGTCGATTGCGGCGGCCGCAAATAGCGACAAGTTAAAGAAGATGATCGAGCAAGTGACGAACGTTGCAGTGCAAACCGAAGTAAACGAAATCACGAAGATGATTGTGCTCGATCACATCGGGGGCGATCCATTGCCCGTTCCAGAGACTTTCTCAGAGTACTTGCGCACGCACATGCGGATTCAGAATCAAACGAACCTTCAAGGCCCCGCCCGCGACTTGGGCACAGATCGTTGGCGCACGCCTTACCGAGTGGATTACCCGCAAGAAGTGCAGGTGCGCGTGACCAGCGCTGGCCCCGATAAGCAGTTTGAAACTTCAGACGATATTTATTCGGTTCGCCAACTGTAGTGACTTTGAATTTCTTCCAAGCTCAGGGCGCGGTCGTAAATAGCTAATTCGTCTAATCCACCTGCGTAATTCGAGACAATCAAGCCGGGTGCTGAGCCAATTTTTGCGCTCATGGCGTCCAGAATCAAACTGTCTGAAAGAGTCGCGGCCGAGCTCTGCGACACAGCCACCCCGTTCAGATAAAGCGTTGCGCCGCTTGAATCGAGAGTGGCCACTAAGTGGTGCCAACGGCCTGCAACGTAGCTACCCGGGGGCGAATTCAGCTGCACGAGCGCTCCACCCGCTCCTCGGAGGAAGGCAGACGCGGTGCCAGCCACCCTGCCGCCTAAGATCGCCATCGCAGAAGCTCCGCCTGAGGTGCGAGCAAAACTCAGAATGCGCCGGTCTTGATTCACATCCACAGGTTTTACCCAAGCCTCTAAGGTCAAGCCTGAGGGATTCCCATTGAAGTAGGAAGTCGATGAAGACAGCTCGATGTACTGGCTGTTTTGGTTATTTGAGTTTTGTAGGCCAGAAAAAGTGACCGAAGTATCCGCGTCGCGAATGGCGCCGGGTTGCCCGAACTGAAAAAATCCGGTTCGCCACGCAGAGAAACTACCCTGAATGAAAGCCTTATCCCGGTACGCCGAAGACGAGGCGCGAGTGGATGAATCGAGAGCGTCCCCGCACGAAGGCGAAGGGGATGTATTCGCTGGGTGATAGGTTTCTGGGCCCGGGAGTCCAGAGTCCCCCATTCGGAAGTAAGCAATGGGCTGGTGAGATAAGACCACGGCCGAATAGGTCAGAGACGGAGTCGGAGAGGGCGTAGGCGTAGGAGCTTGGGTTTGCGCCTGAGACTGGCTTGAATGCTTTTGGCAGCCCGATAGGGCGCTACTCAGAACTAAGCTCCCCGTGAAGAAGGCCCCCAAGATGAGTCTTTGCGCCCCGAATTTCATTACACACCCCACCTCCCTTATTTTATCGAGGAATTCCAAAGGCCATAGATGGGTCAAAAGGGACACATTCCCTGGCATCGGGTTCAACCCCAATAATAGAAAGATGGGTTGGCAAAAGCCTTTCCTTAGCCTCGCTCTTTTGATGGGATCTACGCTGTCAATTTCCTTTGGGGGCAATTCAGCTTTGAGCCAGGAGATCGCTCCTTCCCCGGCTCCTGAAGAAGTGCTCGATCCGCCCGCCTTGGTTCGACTTCCTGCCGAGAGAAATTGCATTGAAAAGCCCGAGGCCGAAAGAAAGGCCTGCGAAAAAGAGCTCTTCGTTTTTGAACTGGGCTGCATGAATCATTGCTGGGACACCTGCCGCGGTAGCCCAAGCCGAAGCAACAGAAGTTGCTATCCGCTTTGCATGGAAAGTTGCCGCAGAAACGGCTTCATCGAAGGCCCCTCAGAAATCGGCCTTCAAGAGTCCTGCACACCCATTCAGGGCTTACTGGGACAACTGAAAAAAGCCACTGAGTTTCAGCTTTGCGGTCTTCCTTGCCGGATCGATCCAAGTAAAGGACTAGTGATGAATACACCCCAAGGTTTTGTGTGCACGGTGACTCCCGCGGGAAAAGATCCGCTTGGAAGGCAGTGTCTCTCGATTGTTTGTCAGAAAAAATTTTGACGCTCTCGTAGGCGCACTTTTTATCTCTGCCGAATCGACATGAAGGATTTCTCACCACGGACCCAGATTTTCCCGGTACGCTTTTGGGATGCTCACTGAAACTGAACTGAAGACCATGGCCGAGTCCCCGAGTGCCGAGCAAGTGCCCGCTTTGATCGAAGAGATCGAGCGCATGCGCCAATTCTTGAAAGACTACGGCGCTTCCGTCGAGAAGCGCCTCGACGAAATCGATGCCTACCGCCAAGCGCTGGTCGAAGAAAATGAGCGCCTGCTGACCGTTCGCGAAGGCGCGCTCGTGGAACGAGACGCTTGCGTGGGCCTCATGCTGAAAATTGCAGCCAAGAGCGGGCTCAAAGCCGGAATCACTCCCGATCTGAAGCAAGCCGCCGTGGAACTTCCCGCAGGCCAAGTGGCTTGGGAAATTGAACCCTCGGAAGCGCACCTCTTTGAAGGGCTGCCGGAATACGCGGATTCAATTGCTGAGCGCGAGATTGTCGACAAGTACCGGATCGTGATGAACCCGGGCGTTTGAGAATCTTCGGTCCTGCCGTAATTTGAGTCGGGGCTTTGATCGATCACTCAATTGAACGAATAAAAAAAGGGGCCCTACCGCGAAGGTAGGACCCCTTTTCAACTTCAAGCGAAGTGAGGCGCTGAATTACCAGCGACCGCCACCACCGCCGCCGCCGCGAGGACCACGTCCGCCGCCGCCGCCGAAACCACCACGACCGCCGCCGCCGCCACCGCCGCCTTCGCGGGGTGCCATCGGACGAGCTTCGCTCACGGTCAGAGCGCGACCATCGTAGTCGGCGCCGTTGAACTTGCTGATCGCGTCTTGAGCTTCAGCTTCCGAGCTCATTTCCACGAAGCCGAAACCTTTGCTGCGGCCGGTGTCGCGGTCCATGATGATCTTGGCCGATTCGACCGTTCCGCACTGCGAGAAAGTGTCGACCAGGATCTGGTCGGTCGCGGCGAACGGAAGATTACCTACATACAGTTTTTTACCCATGAAACCTCCTAAGGCTAGGGAGCCACTCCAGAGATTTCAGGGCACCATGCCCAGAGACTCAGAAAGAAGCAGATGAAACTGACGCTCCAAGCCATAACCCGCGGACCCTGAAATAGATAGGGGAATCGAGACGGTCAGCTACTCTTCACGGCCTGAAACAGGTGAACCGAGTAAATCTCGAGCTGCCTCAAGTGCTTATAGAACAGCCATGGCACGTGATCTTGCCGCTGGGTGACCCGAAAGCCTGCTTGCTCGTAGAGCCATTCAGCTGCGGCAGCCGACCCGCGAACCCCTTTCGGGAGGCGCTTTCTGAGCTTTCTAGCCACCGCTTCATGCCAAATGTAGGGGCAACTCTGAATGACCTGCCCGCCCGGGCGCACCAGGAGGGCTTGAACTTCGGGGAGGTCGGACGGCTCTTCGAGCATGTCGATGGCGTTCAGAGCAATCGACAGATCCCAAAGGCCAGGGGCCAGCGGCGGCAGGGCCAAGTCGCCCACGACAAAATCGGACGCCCCTGCATTAGGCTGCCCCGGCGGCAAATCGATTTTCCGGGAGACGGGGCCCTGGAGCAAATCTTCGGGGATGCGGTGGGTGCCCTTCCAGGCAAAGCCCAGCGCCAAGTGGCGCGCACGCGCAATGCTGGCGAACGAGCTGTCGACGCCGAGGTAACTACTGAGGAAGGGCCTGAGCCTGGGCTCGAGCCCGCCGACGCCGCAGCCGAGCTCGACTGTAGCGGGCCTGCCGTTGGGCAGGGTCGCTGGCCTGCCGTTGGGCTGAGCTGAGGGCGGGCGGGCGGACTGGGCCGAAGGCTGCGCGGCGCCGGTGCTGAGCCAGCCCTCGATGACCGAGAACGGGCCTTGGTCCCAGTGCTGCTCGATGAGCTGGGCGACGAGCGGGCTGGCCTGAGGAGATGCCGCCGAGTGGAGCGCACCGGGCGCCGCGCCGGCTGGGGCGGCGGGTTGGGGCTCCCACCAGCGCTGACCGCGGTCGGCTCGGAGGTAGTGATTCATTAAATAAAGAGCGTTCACGCGCTCGGCTTCGAGATCTTCCTCGATATGGCCGGTTTCGATCTCCTCTTTTGCCGCTAAGTAGTCGTCCCGATATTCCTCAGGAATGGCTTCATCCGGAACTGCGGCGGAAATGCCCTTCACGTGCTCGGTCAGGTAGCCGCCCACATCGGGAACCACCACCGCCACGCCTGCCAAAATCGGAAAACGAGCGCGGCACTTTCGGCATACTAGGGTTCCCCACTCGATCTCAGAAACATCCGGACCCGCCCCTGCGACGGGCTTCTTGCCTTGAGCGGATTTCAGCTCAAATTCGCCGCCACAAGTGGACTTGCCGCGCGGATAAGGACAACGAAGTTTTGGGAGAGTGGACGTGAGCATGGCCTCAGGTCATACGACCGAGGCCACCTCACTGTCATTTCAGAAAATCAGCTTCAGCCCAGGAAAAGCAACCGCCCCGGGGCGCGAAGCCCTCAGCTCAAGCCGAGTAGTCGTTATAGCCTTTATCACCGGGTGTGTAGAAAGTGTCGTAGTCGGGCGTGACTAGAGCATTTCCGGTCTTCAGCTTCTCCACCAGATTCGGATTCGAAATAAAGGGTCGTCCAAACGCAATCAGATCAGCGCGGTTTTCATCCAAATCGTGCTGAGCGCGACCGGCGTCGTAGCCACCTGAAAGAATCGTGGCTCCTTTAAAATTCTCGCGAATCTTGGCCTTCAAATCCGAGCTCACCGGAGGCGCACCCATCGAGCTGTGATCGACAATGTGAATGTAAACCAAGCCCAGAGCACTGAGCTCTTGAGCGAGTGCCACATAAAGGGCGTCCATCTCAGGATCGGCCTGAGTTCCATTGAAAGCCCCATAAGGCGACACACGAATGCCCACGTGCTGACCACCCACCGCTTTTACGGTGGCCTTTGCCACTTCGACGGCAAAGCGAATGCGGTTTTGAATCGATCCACCCCAGCGGTCTTGACGCTGGTTGGTGGCCGTGTTCAGGAATTGATCCATCAAGTAGCCGTTTGCTGCATGAAGCTCGATGCCGTCAAAACCGGCTTCTAGGGCCAGTTTTGCTGAAGCTGCGTATTCCTGAATGGCTTCTTCAATTTGCGCATCATTCATCGCAGTCGGCACCGGGTAGGGCTTCATGCCTTCGGCGTCGGTCCACATTTCACCTGGAGTTGCCACTGCCGAAGGAGCCAGGATTTGAGCGCCTTTTGGCAAGTTGGCGGGATGGCTCACGCGTCCGGTGTGCATGAGCTGAACAAAAATATGGCCGCCCTTTTTGTGAACCGAGTCGGTCACTTGCTTCCAAGCGGTGGCTTGCTCGCGATTAAACAATCCTGGAATACGTGCGTAGCCCAGGCCGTTCGGAGAAGGCGAAGTGCCTTCAGTGATGATCAAGCCCGCCGTCGCGCGATCCCCGTAGTGGCGCGCCAGACTCTCGTTCGGCGTATTGCCGATTGCGCGGCTTCGGGTCATCGGAGCCATGACCACGCGGTTTTGAAGAGTGAACTGACCCAGCTTTGCTTTTTCAAAAAGTGAATTGCTCATGAACGGGACCCTACCTTTTATAGAAACTTTTTGATACCTGGTAACTGTAAGTAACTTGGGATTTTTAGTTACCGAGAAGTAACCGCAAGAAAGGAGCCACCCATGGTCGTGAAGAGAAAGAGCAAAGTCGGAAACCCGCCCGCCGATTGCCCGCTGGCTTTCTGCATGGCGTTTCTGGGCGGCGCCTGGACGCCTCATCTTCTTTGGTATCTGAAAGGCGATCCGCGTCGCTTCAGTGAACTGAAGGACGACGTCAAAGGAATCTCCTCCAAGGTCCTGGCCCAGCGGCTAAAGCAGCTTGAGAAGGACGGCATCGTCGAGCGGCGAATCATTCCTTCGTCGCCTCCTACGGTGGAATACAACTTGTCGAACTTTGGTCAGCGCCTGATGCCCGCCATCTTATCGATTGCCGAAGTGGGCCGAGAGCTTCAAGCGCACCGCCAAAAGTCTGGCGCCCCAGCCGCCAGCGCTTCGGCCTGAGATTCTGAAACGACTCAGGTTCATCGGCGTGGCTACCGAAAAGCCATGCATGAAACTGCGCTCTGCACGTCTCGTTGGATCGATCGCTGTCTCGGCAACTCTGGGCGTCCTGATGGTAGGCCCCCGCGCCCAAGCCGAAAGCTCAGAAGCAAACTTCGTGAGTGACGCTCCGAAGTCCACGGCTCCCACGAAGCCTTCGGTCGGGGATCTGACCAAGAACGTCTTCGGAACCGAGAAAATTCTTCAGCAACTCCAGACTCGCAACTTACCCAAGGGTGACGACTTGCAGTCGCTCTTGAGTAGCCTAGCCTGCCAAGTTCCCAACTGGGAAAAAGGCTGGAGCGCGCATCAAGCCAATAAAGCTTCAGCTAAGGTCCCAGCCGAGTTCCAGCTCGCAAAGGACGATACCGGTTTCAGCGGTGCCCTAAAAACCTTGGCAGTGACCGACCCAAAGCGCCTTGGCAAAATGGCGAAAGCCGCAGTCGAAGCGCATCGTGAGACGTTCCGGAAAAGTGCGCTAGTCGATATGAAGCTCACCCAGCTTCAGAATGAAGCGAACGCTCGCGCAGCTAAGCGTCGTGACGATAAGAGTAAGGAAATCAATAAGCAGATCGGCGGGGGTTTGGGTGTGCCACCCGATTATGCGCAGAAAAAATCGGCCGAGATTGAAGCCAAATTCAAACAACTCGAGAAGACCGAACTCGCCAAAGACAAAGCCCTTTTTAACGGCGAGAAAGCTCGTCTTCAGAAAATCAGCGCTGATGAACTTCTAAAAGAGCCCGAAATGGCAAAGGCCTGGGCTGCGCTGAAAACCAATCCGGACAAAACTCAGTCCGGCTTAGAGGAAATCTCAAAGAGTTATCAGAAGCTTGAAGCCGCAGTAGAGAAGGATCCGAAACTGGCTTACCGAGTGATGGGCGTGAAAGGCCAAAACGTGCTCGCTTGGATGGATTCGCGGGCGCAAGATTGGTTCCAAAATCACCAAGAAAAAATTCTAAACGGCGGCGCAGTCGGTTCAATCAATGAACCTGCCCGTCTTTCTTACAAATTTGCAGATCGCTTCAGCGCGACGGTCGATGCTTACTTAAGCGACGCAAAAGGAGGCGGAACTCCCAGCCCCCTTTCGACTTACGCCACTCGGACTGGATTGAATGATGTCGAGCCGAAGATGGCCAACCAGGAACAGCGTGCTGCTTGGAACGAAGCCTACTGGGAAATTCCGCGCGCCATCACTTCGGCCGCAGCCGTGGGCGCCACGTTCCTGAGTGGCGGCGTTGCCGCACCCTTTGCCATTGCCATGATGGGCGCTGGCGCAATCGACCTAGGTCATACCCTTGCGACGCACGATCGTTGGAAAGAAGCGTCTGTGGGAACTGCCTTAAACAATCTTAAAAACAATCCTGAGCTGCAAGTTCAGACTGCCCTTTTTGTTGGCCTGGCAGCAGCTCCCGCTCTGAAAGGGGGGGCTCAAGGACTTCAGAAATTCGCAGGGAAACTGGTTCCCGCCGGGCGCCCGGGTGCAGAAAGATTTGCATCCCTGATGACCAAGATGAGCGCGCCGCTTGAGGTGGGCTCAGAGATGTACTTTGGCTTCCTCTCAGCACAAGGCGCCGCTGCTGCTGCGGAGCTTTGCGCAGAGGCCGCAGATAGCCTGGAGTGCAAGAAAGCGCTTCTTTACGCTGTGCTCGATGCGGTCACTCAGGGAAAACAAACACACGCTGCCCTGGCGAAACTGAAGGCATCCCAAGCCTGCCGCGTTCAGGTGGCAAAAAGTGCTCCGGAAAGCGTGAAGGACGCTGACACCGTCACGAAGCCTGCAGGTTTGGGGCAAAAGCTAGTAGACATCGGAAACACTCCGATCACGGCGAAGGCCATTCTGGATCCCATCAAGAACATGAACGCCAAGGTGAAAACACAGCTTGGGACGCTCCTTGCCAAGGCAAGCCCGCAGCAGCTGAAGCGGTTCCAGGAATGGGCGGACAAGTTCAGCCAGAAAATCGCAAGAAAGACGAAAGCGGAGCAGGAAAAAGCCTGGGACGATTCCGTAACGAGCTGCTTGGGCAAAAAAGGCGCCGTAGCTAAAGTCGATCGCGACATCATCGAAGTGGGCGGAAAGATCATCTTCCTGTCCGACAACGCCAGCTACTTGCCGCAGACAGGTGAAGGGATTTGAGGCGCTTTTCTCGGCCACTCGCAGCCATCCTCTTTGGCCTGCTCTTTTGGGTAACGCCGGTTGGATTCCTGCACGCCGAGGACGCGACACTCAAATCCTGGGCCGAAGCGCCCTTGACCAGTGACTTAGAAAAACTTCGTTACTTGGTTCAAGTGCGCGAACTGATCCCGAACCTGTTTGAAGATTCGGCTCAGCACCAAATTGAGCTCCTGAAAATCTTGGACGATCAGCGCCGGGCACTCGGTGCCCTGACGCCGCATCAACGCTATCAGGAGCAACTTCTCGATCGGCGTCCGCTTCTTGAAATTCAAGTCGACCGCCCAAGAGAAACACCGCAAACCGAAACCCACGTCGCGCCGTCTGCAATCGATTTCTGGCGAACGCAGATCAGAAAAACGGCTGAGAAAATTCCGGTTCAAACGCCTTCTCCCTCTGAATTTGTCTTAAAGAAGGTCAGTACGATCCAAAAAGAACTGACTATCACTCCCGAAGGCCTTCTGACGGGCCTCATTCAGCAACTGCCTAGTAGCGAGCTTCGTGAGCAGGCCTTTCGTCTCAGCACGAACGAAGCCAAGAGTGCGTTCCTGAGGCAGCACCTGCCCGACCCCCTTCCGGGAAGCTTTTCATTCAGTAAGCACGAACTTTCTGACCCTGGGAAAGCGGCTGCCCTAGCCAGGCTCGGAAACCTGATTGGGCGAGAAATTGCCATGGACCGAAGCGCGCTCGAAAAAGAGCTTCGCGAGTGGGTGCAACTTCACATTGTTCTTCAGGCGCCGGATGGAAAACTCAAAGGCTCAAGAGATCGCCTCATTGAACTCGCTGACCACTTAGGAGAAGCCGAGCTTTCGGCACTGAGCGATTTCCAACAGGAGCTTCCTTCCCGAGTGAAAGGGCTTCTGAAAACTCTGGAAAGGCGGATTCCAAATACCGCGCAAGCTCGCGACCGACTTCTTCGTTTGGCAAAAGAACCCATCCTTCACGCCACGCGGGAAACTCAGACCGAGCCCGGGTCCACCGCATCGACAAAACTCACTTTGCGGGAAGTTCCGCCAGGAATCGGCATTTTTCGCGGCTGCGCGGGGTCGGATTGCGCCACTCAGCACTCTTTTCCCTACCCCAATCACCCGGACGAGCGCGTCTACTTCATTCAAGACGAACAAGGGCGACTGAAAGGCTACGCTTCAGGCTCGTTGATGACGAGTGGATCAGATACCGTCTTCTACCTACACACGGTGGCGGGTCCGAATTTGTCGCGCGCGGATGCAAGGACCATTGTCAGCGCGATTCATCGCGAAGTAAAAACCATTGGCGCAAATCAACTCGCACTCCCCCGGCAAAGCCGGCAACGATCCCTTCTGAACTACATTCCGATTCGCGAAGTATTCGGCGATGCCGTTGAAGGGTTACCAGAATCGAAGATCTCGCATCCAAAACCCAGGCTACGTGCGGAACTAGAAAACTTTCGCTCGGACTTTAACCTAGAGAGCGAAGACTTATCGCGCCTAAACGCCAGCGGCGTCTTAATTCCAAGCAACTTCAATCACTCGTCTGAGGTAAAAACCACGACCCGAAACCACATACTTACGCCGTTTGATCGAACACGAAAAGTTGCACCCAGTGATGCGATCGAGCTAGCGCTGGACCTAGATCGCGGTGGCGCGATGGAAAGCCTGGACCGTGTTCTTCACTCTCAAGGAATCACGGGAAAGCGGTTTGAGTCCCTTCTTAAAGTTCTCGAGAATCGAAGCGCACTGCCGACCGATGAATACCTACGCGCAGCCGATAGCGCCTTGAAGCGATTTGGACTGGATCGAAGTGCCATCGATTCTCGCCCTCACTTAGGTTACATGGGACGCCTTCGGGCCTCCGACTCGCTTTCTTCCGAGCGCCAGGCTGCTTCTGTCGAGATGCTGATTCAAGCCCTCAGAAACGGCGACTCCAAAATGGATGCGCTTCATTACATGAATAAGAATCAGGAATTTCTTCTAAAAAATTCCGACTTTAAAAATTTCCTGATTCGAACCTTTCAAAACCCTGAAGCGATGAAGCGAACCAATTCGATCATCGGTTACCTAAAAACGCCCCTTCCTCGCGACCTTCAGGACGCTCTTCTTCAAGGATTCGACCGCGTTCGAACGGCCGATCACCTGTCTTCCGTTCACGACATTGCACAGTTTCTCAGCAGTCGCGGGAAGCTGGACCCGGCCATCATTCGCGCCCTTCATGTTCAGCTCGGATCTGAAAATCTCGAAGGCGTTGCCGATGTGACTCACCTCTTAGCCGAGGCCGCTCAGTCGGTTCCCCTACCTGCTGACAAACTCGACCTTCTTCTCAATAGAATGGCGAAAGGCCCAGATCCAGACACGGCCCAATCGATCCTTGATATTGCAGGGGACCTACAAAAATTGGGAGTTCGAGATCCAAGAATCGCGAAGGGCGTCGCCCTGCAGCTTCGTTCGCCTTCTCTTCGCGACCTCAATGACCTTTTTGAAACTCTCGGCAAGATCAAGAATCAGCCCAAGATGAGTGAAGCCGACCTTCAATCTCTGGTCGATGTGGTCTTAGGCGTACGAAACGCGACCACCGGAGCGCCGAAGGGAACCTTACTCGAAGGCCTTCCGAATTCAGGTGTGGACCTAGAAATTGCGATCCCCGCCTTGGATCGACACGGGGCAAAGAGTCCTGAGTTGCTGGCGCTTCTCCTCGGTGAAATCGAAGACACTTCAGGCAAAGAGCGCACTCGCTTGATCGAAATTTTAAAAAATCTGCAAAGCCCTTCACGCGCCGAGATCGAGACCGCTATTCAAAAGGCAACTCACCATTCTGGCGGTCAATGGATGGTCGAACTTGAACGTGCCTTCCCAGGAATGACGGCCGGTTCCGAGCAGCAAGTCTTAGACTTCCTGGACTGCCAAGAGCGCAAAGAGCTCTGAGCCAAGCCCTCTTGAGGCCAAAGCCTTCGAAATCAATCGGCTGAAGACCGCTGGTGGGTTAAGCGTCACCTCTACTATTTCCAGGCCGTTTCACTGAGGCCGAGAAGACCATTCATGAGGCCGCTCGGTCGGCAGGTGTTCCGATTGAAGCCTTTGCCGAACTTCGTGAAGAACTCAGACAAATTTGGCGCGGCATTCGCGAGGCAGGTCTTCCTTCTGAAGAGGAAGCAGAAAGCTAAATCGCTGCGCGTCCACAAATCGAGCAGCCCAAGTCCCGCACTTGAATTGCAACTCCAAACTGCAAGATGGATGACTCACGGCCTGAAGAGCGCCGCCCCGGGTGCCAAAGTATTTTGATTGTCGAGGATGAGCCGAGCATACGCGAAACTCTTTGCGCTTTGCTCGAGCTTGAAGGCTACCCGGTCTACACAGCTGAAAATGGCAAGGAAGGGCTTAAGCTGCTTCGTGAAATTCCCCGCCCCTGCTTAGTGCTGCTCGATCTCTTGATGCCCGTCATGAACGGGATGGAATTCTTAGAAGCCAAGAGCCATGAAGACACCATTGCGGCAATTCCTGTTTGTGTGGTCTCGGGAGTTGCCGAGCGACCCGCGCTTCCACCTATTTCGCATTTCATCAAGAAACCCATCGAATTTGAAGGCCTCATGAAATTTATCCGTCAATACTGCGGAAGCGCCGTCCCCGAGAGGAAAGCCGGATGAACGAAGAAATCATGAACCTGCTTTCTCATCACATCGTCGAGACGGTACGCGAGCCCCTCCTCCTTCTCGACCAAGACCTTCGAGTGAAGCTAGCAAACGCTGCCTTTTACAAGACCTTTCAAGTCAGCGCTCAAGAGACTAAAAACCGGCACATCTTTGAACTGGGAGACGGGCAGTGGAATTTGCCCGAACTTCGAAACCTGCTCGAAAAGATCATTCCGGAACTCACTGTCTTCCTGGGCTTTCAGGTCGAACATGACTTTCCCAAAGTGGGAAAAAAGACGATGCTCCTGAACGCTCGCTTGCTTTCGGGAGTTCCCACGGAGCAGGCGATGATTCTTCTGGCGATCTCGGACATTACGGAAGAGAGAAAACTGGAGCGCCAGAAAAACCAAGCACTCGCAGCGCGCGATGAATTGATCGGAGTGGTCTCGCACGAAATCCAAAACCCACTTACCACGGTTATTAGTAGCGTGGATCTGTTACAGCGACGTCTGAAAATTCAAAATACACCTGGGGCGTGGCTTCCCTTACTCGATCAAATCCGAGCGGCAGCGTATCGAATGAAGACCATTACCTCGGACTTACTGGACGTCACACGCTTCGAGGCCGGACACCTTCCCCTAGCCATCAAACCTCAGGATGCCCGAGCGCTTTTACGCGAAGTGTTCCTCGCTCATGAACCTGCTGCCATCTTGAAGGGGATTGCCCTTCAGACCGAGAGCCCTGAGGAAGAGCTGATTCTCTCCATGGATCACGACAGAATCATTCAGGTGCTAGATAACTTACTGAATAACGCTCTGAAATTCACAGAACCGGGTGGTCGCATCCGCTTGACGGTCCGGAAGCTCGAAAATGGAATTGAGTTTTCGGTGACTGATTCGGGATGCGGAATTCCAGAGTCTGAGCAAAGCCATGTTTTCGAAAGGTTCTGGCAGTCGAAACACCGGCAGTACTTAGGCACGGGGCTGGGGCTCTACATCGCCAAAGGAATCGTCGAGGCCCACAACGGAGTGATTCAACTCAAGAGCGAAGTGGGAAAGGGAAGCACGTTTTCTTTCACGCTGCCCCTTCGCGAATCGGCTCAGGCGCCGGGGACGAAAGCCGCTTAAGGGGGCTGTACATCATTCGCTACGAAATTCTCGGCCCTGCACTTTTAAGATACGCTTTAACTCGGTCACGGTCTTAGTCCCCATTCCGTGAAGGTCCCGCACCTCGGCCGCGCCCGGTGCGAGCATCTCGAAGTTCCTTCATTCGAAAGCGAACGATCTGAGTGATCAGGCGCACAGGCAAGGGCTGATCCAATGGAAACTGAATGGTGCCGCGAGACGTCTTGAAAGCCTTCAGCTTGTCTTTAAAAGCGGTCACCCCGGACGAAGTCGGAAAAAAGCTCACATGGTATTTAAACCCGGCGATGTAGACGAGCGGCCCATTCCACTCAAAAGCGGCAATCCCGTAACTGATCTTTTCTTCGACCTCAGGCACCACTTTTCGAATCAAGGCGCGAAGCTCTTTTAAGCGTGTCCGCACAGGAATCGGAAACTGCGCGATGTACTGTGCGTGGGTCTTCACCCGTTTAACCTGAGCCATCAATCCTATCCGCTAACACCCCCGTCAAGAATCTGCCACTCAGTTTGCCACGCCCTTTAACCGAGAAGACAACGGGAGGTTGCGACTTCAGATGATTGCTTGGATGGATGCCCGAGGCGCATCCTTAGTTGGCGCATTTCACTCGGCCAAAGAAATCTTTGTGCTCTTTTACGGCGCGTTTCGTGAGTCTTGGCTCCATGACCGCCAAGGGCGTCGCTCGATTCTGAGCGTCGTTTTGTCGCAGGTCTATTTCACCGGAGTACAGGCGTTTACGCTGGTCAGCGTGCTGGGCGTCGTCCTGGGTGGCATGGTCATCCTGAACGTGTCTGCGTTTTCTTTCATTGCCGATATGAACATCCTGGCCGAAGTGCTGGTCGTTATTGTCGTGCGAGAACTGGGACCGCTCCTCATTTCCCTGATTCTCATTGCCCGATCTGGAACCGCCATCGCAGCAGAACTGGGCAATATGAAGATTAATCGCGAGATGGACGCCTTAAAGATCATGGGCATCAATCCGCTCAGCTACATTGTCTATCCAAGACTCTTAGGCGGAATGATCAGCATTGTGTGCCTCACTTTCTACTTCAATGCCATTGCACTGATCGGTGGATTTGGCGTGAGTCGCTTCTTCCACACCATTCCCTTCAGCCTCTACTTTAATGCTCTCGCCGAGGAACTGACCGTTCGGGACGTGGGATTCTTTCTCACTAAAAACGTCTTAAACGGCGCAACACTCTTCACTATTTGCTGCTACCAGGGCTTACAAGTTCAAGAGAGCCCTCACGAAGTCCCGCAAGCCACTACTCGCGCCGTCATGTACTCGATTAGCGCAGTGGGCCTCACCACCCTGATCGCCTCTGCCGTTTTCTACTTCGGACCGATGATTCCTTGGGCGGAGGTACTCACGCTTGAGTAACCGTCACCTCACTCCAGCTATTCAAAGCCTGGCTTTTCAGGATGTCACCTTGCTTGGCCATGAGGGGGAACCCGTTTTTGAAGGAATGAGCGCTGACCTTCCCGTGAACACGGTTGTCTGTGTGCGCGCTTCCAGCGGTGGTGGAAAATCGAAATTCCTCCGCCTTTTGGCGGGCCTGGAAGAACCCGATGAGGGCGCCTACCTGATCAACGGGACCAACGTGACTGAGATGAACTTCTCTGAATTCTCACCCTGGCAACGCCGCATCGGCTTTGGCTTTGAAAGCGGCGGACTTCTTTCTAACAAAACCATTTCTCAGAACCTGATGCTCCCGTTTTTCTACCACCGAAACCTTGCGCCCACAGATGCGCAGGACCGCGTCGAAACTTATCTGGCTCACTTTGGACTCGACCGTTTCAAGGATCGCAGGCCTGCTGCATGTTCCAGCGGCAATCGAAAACTGGCTAGCCTCGCTCTTGCCCTCATTACTTGGCCTGAGCTTCTGATTCTGGACCAACCCACGTCAGGCTTAGACGAAGGGGCCATTCGAAAGTTTTTGGACCTTCTGGAAGTGCACCGCACTGAGCGAGGGCTAAGACACCTCTACCTAGTGAGCGAAGATGAGCGCTTGATGGAAACTTTTACTGGACACTGGAAACTCGATCTAGCGGATCTGCAGTCGAAGAAAGTGGCAGCTTGAGATGACTCCCCCTCCTCTTAATTCTCGAACCTTGATTTCAGTGAAGATGAAGCTTCGATTTAATCCGATCGAGCGTATGGCCGGCGCGTTCATTTTGTTCGCCGTCATCGGGACGATGATTTCAGGGGGCGCGGTTCTTGTGAGAAAGGGCTTCTTTGAAAAGAAGCTTCCGTTCAAGACGCTCATTCCTTCGAATGAGAGCATCTACACCGGAATGCCTGTGATGATGTCGGGCGTTCGAGTCGGGAAAGTCGATGAAATCGAGCTCGATTCCGTCGGCGGGGCGGAAGTGTTTTTCTCCGTTCGCTCGAAGTACGTAGACCGCGTTCGCGCCGACAGCCGAGTTTCGATTTCCCGCCAATCCTTATTGGGCGAAAAAATATTCGATCTTTCAGCCGGGACGCGTGACGCGGGCTCCGCAGTGCCAGGACAACTCATTGAGCTTCGCCAATCTGGCGACGTGATGGGCGCCATTACCGGCGCACGCGTGGGCCTCCTCATGGACAATATGACTCGCCTGTTGGGTGAGTTAGCTGAGGTGGCAAGCCAATTGACCCGGAAGAAGAACACCGAAGTGTTGATGGGTAACTTGCGCGAAACCAGTGAATCACTGAGCGACATGGCAAAGTCGTTTCCGCAGGTGGGGCGCGACGTTGCTACGATCACCTCGCAGTTTGCGGCGCTGGGCGAGGAACTCGCTAAGAAATCGCCAGACGGAAATACGCGGGTTGCTCAGATTCTTGAGGAGACGAGTGTCCTGATCCGCGCCCTACAAAGGAACTTCCTGGTTCGCGGCTCAGTCCGAGATGTCCGCGAAGAGGAGCAGAAGCGCGTGGCTGAGCAAAAGCAGCGGCAAGCTCAGCCTGCAGGCGAAGACAAGAGCACTGACAGGAAGCCAGCCTCTGAGTAAATGCGTCGACTAGCTCGCCCCGGTCCAGCTCCCGAAACCTACGGGTGAGTTCTGCAGGGTCTGGCTCTGTCGCTTCTTACTTAGGTCGCTAACCCAACCAGCTGACGACTCACCTGATCCAGGCGGTCAGCAACGCTGTCGTCGTGGGCATAGGGATTCGGCGAGTACAGCGGCCACCCCCCACGCTGGGCTTCCTTCGTCCGGTAGATCCCGACTTGGCTAAAGAAAGCGCCGCTTTGCTGACTTACTTCAGGAGCTAAAAGCGCATAAAGCGAAGATTGAGCGCCTTCCCAAGGTTCAATCATCCCAGCAAGTTTCAACACCGGACGCAGCACAAAGTTCTGCATCCAAAGGGGCATCGAGAACTGAATCAAGTTCGAGCGCACCCAGCCCGGATGAACACTGACAGCGACAATTCGAGTGCCCTTCAGTCGCTTAGCAAGCTGCCGAGCGTGGAGTAAATTTGCGAGCTTCGATTGAGCGTAAGCAGCCCAACCGTCGTATTTTCTTCGCTCAAAGTGAAGGTCATCAAAATCGATCCGACCCTCACGCCCCATGGCCCGGTCATGAAAGCAGCTCGAGAGATTCACTACGCGCGCTTCGGGAGCTTGCGAGAGAGCAGGCAAAAGAAGTTCAGTCAGCAGGTAATGCCCCAGATGATTCGTTCCGAATTGGAGCTCAAACCCGTCTTCAGTCTTCACTTGGGGTGAATTCATGATACCGGCGTTATTTACGAGCCCATGAAGCACGGTGTGTTTCTTCAGAAACGCCTGCGCAAACTCGCGCACAGAGCGCAGACTTGCGAGGTTCAGCTCCATCACTTCGATCGAGCCTTTCAAGCCCTCACTCTTCAGCGCTTCCTGAACTCGGTTGCCCTCCGCGACACGTCGGCAGGCCAGAACCACGTGTGCGCCTTGCCGGCAGAGCTGCCGGAGCGTGGCTAGTCCGATTCCGGAATTTCCGCCAGTTACCACATAGGTCCTGCCGCTGAGATCTTGGGAAAAGAGACTTTCAGGACAAAGGTGAAGTTTCGACATCGAGGATGATTCCTTATTTTTCGAGACAGTCGGCGCCACAAGCGCATCAAGCTACTTTCGAGTCTCACACTCGATCGCGCAATCTGAATTCCATGCTCGTTCGGGAGGTCGCCTCAACTGAGACCCGCTTCCGCGACGGAATGGTTATTGCTCAAACTCTACGCGGTCAGACCCAGCGGAGTTGAGGGACCGACCTCCTTTCCTACCAAGAAAGGAGGTGATCCTATGAGAAAGCACAGACCCAACTGTGTTTCTTGTCGGAAGATGGAGAGAAAACTTGAGCTCAAATTACGGTGGCTGGTTGTTATCGCCAGAGCACTAGCGTTTCTCACCGTCTGGATCACTCATTGTTAACGACCCCCGAGATCGCTCGAGGTGCCCCGGGTACAGCATTCAACCGGAGCCTCTTAGGGATGAGGGCTGCTGGGTCTGGCTCTAGTTCATTCCTGGGATCACCAGGCACTCCATCACCTCAACGCCGGTGCCTGGAAAAATCATGAAGTGTGGATGCTCCTCAAACATCTTTGCTGCTGCAGTTTGTGAGACAGCGCGAACAATCGTGTAGGCCGTTAAGTCATTCCGAACCGAAGTCACACCGCGACGGTTGATTCGCTTAGTGAGTCCGAGCGGAGCCCCCATATCCACGATCGATTTTTTGTGTTTCTCAACCCAGTCGCCCCAGGCCTTCAATCCTGCGGCTTCGCGTTCACGGCGCACCTTTGCAGGCAGCTTCTCCCACTTCGTCATCGAGGACTGAGTGCCGAGGTAAACGGCGAGAAACAATTTCGTCTTCTGGGACTTCTTCTTGGATTGAGCCATAGGCCACATCTTAGCCGACACGGCGATCATCTCAAGAAAGGAGCGCACGTCAGTGTGGTCAAATCACACCGCTCGACAGGCCAATAATTCGCCTCCTCGGTACGGCTCGTTCAGACATCAACTCCCGAATTGCCTGAAACACCTCGCTGAATTGCTCGTCGTATCGGGATTCAAGTTCCAAGATTCGTTGTGCGAGCTCTCTGTTCGATTCCAGGATCTCGCGCAGCTTCCCAAAAGTACGCATGATTGAGATATTCACCTGAATTGCTCGTTCGCTATTGAGCACGCTTGAAAGCATCGCAACGCCAAACTCGGTAAAGACGAAGGGATTTTTCTGCTTTCCACCACGCCCGGCTTTTGAAGTCACAAATTGTGACTTCAAAAAACCCCATTCAATATCAGATAGTTGGAACATGAAATCCGCGGGAAACCGATCTAAGTTTCGCCGAACCGCCTGATTTAGAACTCGGGTTTGCACCCCGTACAGAAACGCGAGATCCGAATCGAGCAGGACCTTTTGATCGCGAATGAGATAAATTTTGGACTCGATTCCGGCGATATCGTTGGCGCGCATCTCCTAGCCATACGCAATTGCTAGGCCAAGCGACTCTCCGCACTATGGAGAGGATTCGCCTCCTCCAGGTCACTCTGCAGCCAAACTTCTACCGAGCTGATTTTGCTTCCAGCCGAAGAAG
>JBBARP010000002.1:56598-435346 GCA_040399745.1 Bdellovibrionia bacterium
GAAGAAGTGGCGGACCCGAGAGGATTCGCCTCCTCCACTCACGCACTTCCTGCGCGTTCGCTGCGGAGGCCCACCTCATTCGCTCTGTCGTACATCCTGTACGACACCCCACGCCTGATGCTCCTTTAGGTCGCATCAGCCGCGGTCGCTCTCTCGCTTCGAATCCTCTCAGTACGACGAACCTGAAAAACAAAAAGGCCGACTAGCTTTCGCTAATCAGCCCTTTTTGTTTCCTCAAGTGGCGGACCCGAGAGGATTCGAACCTCTGACCTTCGCATCCGTAGTGCGACGCTCTAATCCAACTGAGCTACGGGTCCAACCGAATCGACTGAAGGAAAGCGGTGTATAGCCGCGCCCCGCGCCGAACGCAAGCCTAACTTAACGCAACGCAGCCCGGAAGGGCCTCACTCAGGGCCAGGGGCCCTCTTCCCCGGTCGGGCCCGAGCCAGCAGCCCCTTGAATGGGGTTCCAGTCGGCATCCAAACCCAAGGGCTCGGCACCAATTTCGTGACCCAATTCATCCAGGAATGCCCGCATCAGTTGCGCTCGCCGAAGGCCTTCAGTTCGTCCTGCACGGGTTTGCAAGGTCTGAGAAGTCTTGAAGAGTTTGACGTAAAAATGGTCGATCGTGCTGGCTAAGTCATCAAAGGGCCGAGTCCGCGCAAAAGGCTCATCGGGGTTGTAAATCGGCCGGCGAAGGAGCCCCGCCACGGCGAAAACGCGGGCTAGACCAATGGCCCCGAGGCCGTCCAAACGGTCGGCGTCCTGAACCACCCGAGCCTCGACTGTTTTGCATTCAATCTGCGCTGAATAGCTATGTGCTTCGATGGCGTGGCGGATAGCCTCCAGAGGCGCAAGGGCGTAGCCCTCTTCCTTGAGCCAGGCCAAAGCCGCATCGGCCGACAAGCGCGAAGCCTGCGAGCGCCGAGGATCGTTCTTCGGAACATTCACCAGATCGTGAAGCCAAGCGGCCGGGATGACGACGGAAAGGTCTGCGCCTTCCTCTTGGGCCAAACGCTTAGCCGAGGTCACAACCCGCCGAAAATGGGCCAAATCGTGGGCCGGATCGTTTCCTAAATCCGAATCGCGCAGCTTTTGCTCAAACCGCTTTTCCCACTCCCGAAGCTGCTCTGAAGTCTCACTCATCTGGTTTTCCGGGCCTTCCTGTGCTTAGTTCTTTAAACCGTGCGACGAACCGAATTCTTCCCCATCCTACCTACCCTGGCCCTTCTCGTCACGGCCTGTGCGGCCGACAATCCGCTAACGTCCAGTCTCAGCGCCTGCCAGCCAGGTTCAGCCTTGGTTCTTTTGGGCGACGCGACCTTGGATCGCCGATGTGGCTGCAACGAGGCCGCATTGCGCTTTTCTATGCCCACCACGGGCTTTACCTGCACCGTCGCTCGCGGCACCACCGTCTTCTTTACTTTGGATAGCGTCGTTCAAAGCCATCAACTGGTACCGACTTCGGGATCGCAGTTTCCAGCAGGTCCGCTGAATGCGCCAACGCACGCCGTGACTTTTTCAACGACCGGCACTTATGGCTTTCAGGATACGTTCAACACGCTTTTGACCGGCCAAATCGTCGTTACGCCCTAAGCCAGCCCGTTTTTTAGGCCCCGAGGCCGGCAAATCATTCCCGTTCAGGAATCCGCTCCGCCACCGATAGGTGTCTTGGAACCGATGTTGGTTCCACCATCGATCCACGGAAGGAGACGATCTCATGAACAACGAAATCCAAAACTCTCAGAATCAAAACAACTCACCCGCTTCGGCCAGCACGGTTGAAGTTCTTTATCAAAAAATGGGTGACCGCTGGTTTGCGTTCTCGCTAGTCGGGGAAGAAGTATTCGTGGGCTCGATCACCCAAGATGAAATCGACGCCCTGGAGTCGCACGGAAAGCTGACCCCCAAGGCAATGCCCGAAGCTTGAACCACCAAGCCGAGGCCTGAAGAGAGCACACACTCATGTCCCGGAGCCAAAGCTCCAAGAAGGTTTCCACACCTTCACCCACACAAACCACAGACGCTAACCGCCCGGGCAAGACTCCCTCCACAGGGAAGCCTTCCCGGGCGGAGCTCGTTCATTTGACTGAGAAAGTCACTCGCCTGGTGGAGAAAGACCCCGGCAAAGCCGCCAAAATCCTGGCGGACTGGCTCAACGAAGGCGCTACAAAAAAGCCGACTCCGAGCGACAAAGCGCAACCGAAGAAAAAATCCGCGGCCTAAGCTAGACTGGTCTGCGGAGGGACTTTCACGATGAAGTCCAGTAATCGAGGTCAGAAGGCAGGGATTGCCTTCACGGCCTTGGCCCTGATGGGCATGTTATCGATCGACTTAGCAGTAGCCGGACGCCGCGAAGCGCGCGGCCTCGAAGCCCATGCTGCTCGTGCGCAAGTACGAGATGAAGCACAAGCCCAAGCTGAAATCCAAGCCGAGGCTGAAATGGAAAGCGAAAGCCGCCAAGCCCTTCGCGAACTCTTGGCCGAAGAAGAAGCCAACTTTGAGGCCCAGATGCACGCCGCGGCAAGAGCGGGCCGTGTGCCAGGGCGCGCTCCAGCAGTGCTCGACCGGCCGCGCGACCGCCCCAGCGGGCTCAGTGCAGCGGCCGTTCTCAAACACGAGGAATCGCTCGAGACACCCGTTCGTTCGCAGTAACGCAGGCGACCGGAAAGAGAGTCTTAGAGGTAGAACACACTGACATCGCCTTTGTCGCGATGAGCATGTTCTCCGTAGGCTTCCAAGAACCGCACAAACTGCTGGTAGGCGGGATAGCTCTGCACGGTCTTGTCGACTGAGCAGCCGTAGCGATGGAAGCGCTTTCCATCCACAATAGCCGAACGTGCGTTTTGAATGCGGAAGATGCACGGCACGTAGGTGTCCTGGCTGAAGTACAGACGCAGAGTCAGTTCTTCTGCGTTCTGAAATCCAGGCTGACGGCCATCGAAGGGGACCTGGAACGAGCAACCGTCCTCGCTCACATCGATGATTTCGATGGGGCGCATGTGGGTGGTGCCGACCACGCAGTAGACGCTCAGCAGATTCTTGAAAAAGATGCGCTCCGTCTTGCGGCGCTTTTCTTCCATACGCGCCTGCTTGACGTCCTCGAAGTCGACCACCTGGGCCACTTCGCGAATTTGGGTGACATCGCCCCCTGACTTTCCGTTGCCTTGGGCCATAACTTAAAAACCTCCAAGGTTCCTATCGGAAGCAAGGGAGGTGCCCTGAACGGGGAAAATTTTACATCCTAAAACGGCCGGTCTGCGACAAGGCATCCAGCAGCGTTACAAACTGCACAAAGGCGCGACCTTCAGCGCTCTTGGCATTCTGCAGTTCGCATCCCACACGGGTTAGCCCGGGTACCGAAGAATCGATTCGAGCGACGCGGAATCGAAGAGGAACCGAAAGACGCGTATTGAAGTGTAGATCGAGCGTCAATTTTTCGCCTACTTTGACTGGTGTCAGCAGGGATTCCAGTTCAAATGCAACGCTTCGCTCACTGATGTCGTGCAAACGGATGCGATGGTCGCCCTGACTCGGTAGGACAGCAAAGACCTGAAAGGCGTCCACGATGGGACGACGAAGGAATTTCCGCCTCTCCACTTTGGGGCGCCGAGGAGCGACTGCTTTTGCTGAGCGTTTCTTGCCAGCCGCTGATGCAGCCACTCTCTTCGCCTTTGGGGTCGAACGCTGCGCCTTCTTCTTTGCCATGACTTAAATCCCCGTCCGGTCCGGAAGACCGCCCAAGCTTTCCTTCTGAGCCGCAGCTTTTTCAAGCTTCGTCTTGAAAGCCTCGAGTGCCGAGCGGGCCGAGGCCTTCGTCTCGACAGCGCGGGCTTCAAAAGTGGCGGCGTCCCCTTGAGGGACTGGAAAATTCAAGTGCAAGAAGTCCTGCACTTGAACCACCGAGTTATGCGCCGCCAAGGCGAACCGATAAAGATTCGAGTAAAGGAGCGCATCCTCGGGCAAGGAGTTCCCTTTCCGAGCAATGGCTGCCGAGTCCTGAAGTTTCGAGTTCCATTTCTTTCGGATCTCGTCCCAAGCTCGGGCTTTCAGAATCTTGTGCTTCATGGCGCGAGCGCTGGCGTAGCGTGATTCAAGCTCGTCTAAGCCACTGGTCAGGTCTCGAAGGAGACCCCGCAGCTCGTCGATCTCGGTGTTCGCCATTTTCTTCAAATTCGAGTGATACTCGTCGAGCTTCTCTCGGTAGATGGAGTCGCGCGGCCCACCCAGGAACAGGGTTTGATGCGCAACGATCTTCCGTCCTTTGATTCCATCTCCGGGAGGCTGATCCTGCGAAGGCTTCACGAAGGCAAGTAACGTCTTCACCGATGAGGGCTGCTCGTCGTCGGTCTCGTAAACGAAGACCTTGTAGTTGCCGCGAGGAATCGAGCCGCGCCCATCTACAGGACGAATGGGCCCGATCTGAGCCAAGCGACGGCTGGTCGTGCCCCGCGCGACGGCCACATAAGAAGTGGTCCCCAGAAGCGTCTCAGGCACTCCCATGATTTTGATCTCGAAAGAAGCGCCGTCGGGCAAGTTCGTGGCGACGTAGAATTCGGGATTCACTCTCCCGCCTTTGACCATCACGAGGGTGACCTGAGGGCCCACGTCAGAGGACGGCCGCGCTGCCACGCCGCGAAGATTCTCCAAATCGGCTTTCTCGACATCGGGTAAGGATGGAATCGGGGAAATCCAAGCGTGAATGGCCGGAAAAGTATCCCCTAAGTTCATAGCCGTCGGTCGAACAATATCGGCTGTGATCTCAAGACTTCTCTCTACGGCGGGAATCCGAAGTACAGGATCTGCCCAACCCTGAATCACCGAAAGTGCAATCAGAGCTGGAATGCCAGTCCACAAACTAAAGGCAAGCCATCTCGATTTCTCGCGAACCACTTCTGGCTCCGACATACCTGTCTGGAGCGAAGCGTGGGGTTCTCGGCTCCCAGAATCCGAATCCGACTCCTCTACCGGTTGAAGCTCGGGCTCGGGAAGCGAACGCGCGTCTTGAAGAAGAGTCGGCGCAGGTACTTCGACCGGCTCGATCCGTACATCAGCTGCAGATGAGCTCTCGACTGACTCCACCATCTCTAGTTGCGGAGCCTCTTCAACCATTGGGGAAGAGGAAATTTCAAGAATCGGGGATTCCTGCTCCTCGACCAGCTCAGGAACTTCCGCAGAAGGCTCCCTACGGGGCGGTGGTGGCGGAGAAACGCGGGATATCGACGTCGAAGGTTGAAGGAACTCCTCCACCTCGTTCATCTTTTTCCAATCGTCCATTCCTTCACACCAGACGAAAGCATCGGACTGAATCAGTCCTTGGGCGAGCTTTTCGCGCACCTCGTCCAGGTCAAATGGACCCTCAGTCTGATTCCCAATGAAGAGATGCCATTTTTTTTGAATTGCGCCGTCCATTTTTTTCTCAGTTGTCTTTAATCTTAGGGGAAATGAAACAACGAATCAAATGGGGCCTCGTGAAGGTTCCCGATCAGCAGGGAGTATTCAATGTCGGTGGAAGGCTGGGTGCTGCCCGAGGACCCGCTGCTCTAGCCAAGTCCTTCGCAAAATTCCGCCCTGAGCTTCCAGGACGTGAGGTCGATAGAACTCTCAGCGCAGTGGATCATGATCCCGCCGTCAACCACACGCAGGCCGCCAAAGAACTGGCGGAATTTCATCGTGATTCGAAAAACTCGGTGAGCGTGTTTGTCGGAGGCGGCCACGATCACGGCTACTCGCAACTTTGCGGCATTCAAGAATCCTGGCAAAAGCACCTCGGCAAAGCTCCCCGCTTGGGCTGCATCAATCTGGATGCACATCTAGATCTACGCCCAGCCGAGCCCGTCATCACCAGTGGCTCGCCCTTTTGGCTCGCACTTGAAAATGGCGTTCTTCGTGGCGAGGACTTGGTGGAGTTCGGCATTCAACCCCAGTGCAATGCCACTTCCCTTCACGAGTATGCACGGAAGCATCAAGTTCAAGTCGTGCCTTTCAGCGATTTACGCTTTGGTTCGGCCGTGAAGACTTTCGAAAGAAAGCTCGCGGAACTCAGTCAAAGTTGCGACTTGGTCGTTGTGAGTCTCGATTTGGACTGCTTGGCACAGGCCTATGCCCCAGGCGTTTCCGCCCCTGTCGCGGAAGGGTTCACCCCGTCTGAAGTATTCGCCATGGTGGAAGCAGCCGGGAGAAATCCAAAGGTACCGAGCTTAGGCATTTTCGAGCTCAATCCCGAGCACGATCTGGATTCCAGAACCGCGATCCTCGGAGCCACTGCGGCTTACCGATTCATCTCAGAAGCTCTGACTGCCCGCGGTTAAATGAACAGTTAAGCCGCTTTTTTAGTCGAATCGCCCAGGACTGCGGGGTCCAACTCGACCGCGAATTCCGCGCCTGGAGGCGTGCCGCCGCCTTGCGCTTTCATGGCTTCTGCTGCCATCTCAGCAGCCAAGAGCGCAGCCATGTCGTCAGTCACGACCGCTTCGGGTGTGTAGTCAGGTAGAGCGAGCTCTACCCCTTCTTTGATCGGCAGTTTGATTTTTTCTTCCGGTTGGGCCTCAACGACGAAGTAACTCTCGCCCATCTGAGACGGGAAGCTTGCGTTCTTCAGCGCTTCGATGGCTTCAGCCGTGATTGCCGCTGCTGCAGGAGGCGGCGTAGCCGCAACCGGTGCTGCAGCTGGAGCCGAGGTGACGACCTGAGGTGAGGGAGCGACGGGCTCGGCCACCACTGGGGCCGGGGCCTTCGCGATCGGTGCCGGAGCTTGGGCCGGAGCTTCGCGCAGAGCTTTTGCCGGAGCCGCTTCGGTCGCTTTTTCAGCGGGCTTTGCGTTGGCCTCTTCGGCCACACGAGCTTGGAATCCTTGAACGAACTTGGCGTGCTCGACCACCCATTCCGTCACCATGCGAATTTGAGTGTCGAGACTCGCGGCTTGGGTCGGCAGGTTCTCAAAAGAGTGGAAAGCAAGATCCGAGTCCGTGCCCATGGGCTCCAGGTTCACCTGCACGGCCTGACCTGCGTCTTCAGCGTGTTTTCCCAAGTGACGTAGCTTCTGCACGTATTTGTGTAGCTGCTCGGCCATGGCGGCGATCGGCTTTCCTTTTTCGCCCAAGTGAGTCGACTCGATCACCAGGTTCAAAGCGACCGTCTCCGCCTCTTGACCGTTCACCAGACACTCTTTTGCCGTATCGCGAAATTCCTGAAGGACTTTCAGCTGACTGTGCAAGCGGCTGCGGATCTCGCCCACGCGGTCGCGCGAACGAGCTGCACCCGTCGAAATAGCGGCCGACTCGCGAACCATGTCGCGAACGTGCGTCGCAAAGCGCACGAGGCCAGATCGTGCTTCGCCCGCAAATTCACGAGTTAGCTCGGCCATGTCGCTGGAAACGGCCGCATCTTCCCCGAAACCCACGAAGCGAATCAAAGCGTGAACTGCCAAAGTGGTCAGAAAGAAGAAAAAGACAAAAAGTGAATCGCCGGTAATTCGGTTCGGGGCCCCGAGAAACAGCTCAGCCTGAACAGGAACTTCCACATGAAAGCCCGTGGAACTCATGGGCTCGGTCAATTTCGCGTAACTCACCAATCCACGATCGGGATCAAAATGGACACGCTCGCCACCCGCCTCGACTGGGACGGTGGGATCAAACTGAAATGGGGCGATGTGATACTGATTCGCGCCTGGACCTTGCGCCAGGATATTGGCGCTCCACTTGAGCGGCTCTTCTTGTCCTTTTTCTCGAGCGGCCAACGCCAAGGATTCGGCCTGAATGACCACACGGCGCGCTAGCTCGGTCGACGCACCTTTGGCGCGGCTCAAGCGATACTGGGAATCGGCCCAATAGCCTAAGGCTGAAGCCCCGGCGGCGTAGAAAAGGGCGATCCAGAGGTGAACTTTTGGAGAGAGCTTCATTCCAGATGGCAGATCGGTTGAATTGAAAAATAATTTGAGCGCCGATAGGTTGGTTTTATGAAACTTCTTCTCGCAATCGACCAAGGCACGACCGGCACCACCACTTTGGTGATGGACGAAGATTTGAACAGGATCGCTGAGGCCTCAGTCGACTTCCCCCAGCACTTTCCCAAGCCAGGCTGGGTGGAACATGACCCAGCTGAAATTTGGGCAAGTGTCGTGAAGACCGTCACGGAAGTGACCCAAAAAATTGATCCCAAGAAAATCGCAGCTATCGGCATCACCAACCAGCGCGAGACGGTGTGCTTTTGGGACAAAAAAACGGGTGAACCCATCGCCCGCGCTTTGGTTTGGCAAGACCGTCGAACGGCCACTGACTGCGAGGCCTTAAAAAAGCGAGGCCTGGAGAAGCTCTTCCAGGAGCGCACTGGCCTACTCCTGGATCCCTATTTCTCAGGAACCAAGGCGGCTTGGGCCATTCAAAACTGGGGAGACGTCAAAAAAGCGGCAGACCAAGGCCGCCTTGCGATCGGCACGATCGATAGTTTTCTGATCTCTCGACTCTCGGGCGGAAAAGCCCATGTCACTGAGGCCTCGAATGCGTCGCGCACTTTGGCCTTTGATATTCATCGACGGGCTTGGGATGACGAACTTTGCCGCGAACTTGGCGTCCCCAAGGAGGCTTGGCCCGAAGTGAAGCTCTCAGCCGGAATCTTCGCTACGACTCAAAACTTCCCTTCTCTGCCAAACGGGATTCCGATCACGGGCGTCTTAGGAGATCAGCAAGCGGCACTTCTTGGGCAAGCGTGCTTGAAAGAAGGACAGGCCAAGTGCACTTACGGCACGGGCGCGTTTCTTCTGATGAATACCGGATCGACGCCGGTTCCCTCCAAGCATCGGCTCCTCACCACGGTGGCCTGGGAGCTTGAAGCCGGAAAACCCGTTTACGCGCTCGAGGGGAGCGCCTTCATTGCCGGAGCAGCCATTCAATGGCTTCGCGATGGATTAGGGATCATTTCTGATGCTCCTTCGATTGAAGCGCTCGCTGCCTCGGTCCCCTCATCCGAGGGCGTGATGTTTGTTCCAGCACTCACTGGCATGGGCGCACCTTATTGGGACCCTCAAGCGACGGGCACGGTGACCGGCATTACTCGAGGTACAACTCGGGCCCACTTGGCGCGCGCAGCCCTGGAAGGCATCGCTTTCCAAAACGCCGACCTCCTGGGCGCCATGCAAAAAGACTTAGGCAAACCCCTTCAGAGTTTAAATGTCGACGGCGGGGCGGCCGCCAATTCGCTTCTCATGCAAATTCAATCGAACCTTTTGGGGGTCGAGCTTCGTAGGCCTCACTATTTGGAGACGACCAGTCTAGGCGCCTTGTTCGCTGCGGGCTTAGGCGTGGGAATTTTCTCAAGCCAAGCCGCGATTGAACGCACTTGGAAGAAGGACCGTTCGTTCCACCCCGAGTGGAGCGCCGCCGAGCGCGAGGGCGCCTTAGCGCTCTGGCATGGAGCAGTGAAGCGTGCCCTTCTAAAACCCTGACTCCTCCTCGAAGCCTTAAGCTTTTAGGATTTTCGAAAGTTCGCGTACCCGCTCCAGCTCGATCACGCGAAGGCCTTTGGGAATTTTCAAATCCTTCAGGCCAGCAAGTTTTGGAACCACTGCAGTTTGGAAGCCCAGCTTCTTGGCTTCCGTGAGTCGCACTTCCAGCTGAGACACTCGTCGCACTTCTCCGGTCAGCCCCAGTTCGCCCACAAAAAGCCAATCGGTCGGAAAAGCTTGATCCTCAAACGAAGACCAAATCGCTGCAGCGGCCGCAAGATCACAAGCAGGCTCTGCCAAGCGAAGGCCGCCTGCCACGTTGAAGAACAAGTCCTGATTCGCAAGCTTCAGGCCCATGTGCCGCTCCAAAATGGCAGCAATTAGAGAAATGCGGGTTCCTTCCATGCCCACCGAAGTTCGACGCGGAACCGCAAGGCCAGTGGGCGCAACCAACGCTTGAAGCTCAACCAGGAGCGGGCGCGACCCTTCCAAAGAAGCAGTCGTTGCAGTCCCCGGCGCCGCTTCTTTTCGCTCGGACAAGAAAAGAGCCGAAGGATTCGTCACTTCACGAAGGCCTTCTCCTTCCATTTCGAAAACTCCCAGCTCACGCGTGGATCCAAAGCGGTTTTTCACGGTTCGAAGAAGGCGGTAGGTGTGCCCCCCTTCGCCTTCGAAATAAAGAACGGTGTCGACCATGTGTTCGACGACTTTGGGTCCGGCGATGGATCCCTCTTTGGTCACGTGACCGACCAGCCAAACCGCCACGCGCGCGCTCTTCGCTAGCGCCATGAGCCTTGCCGATACTTCGCGCACTTGGCCCACACTCCCGGGCGCCCCTTGCAAGAAGCCAGACGAAAAAGTCTGAAGCGAATCCATCACGACGACATCGGGCTTCAGTTCTTTGACTGCGGCAAACACGCGCTCCAGCTGCGTCTCAGCAGCCAGGAACACTTGCGCCCCACCGCGAACGCCCAAGCGCCTGGCGCGCCCTCGAATCTGGTCAATCGACTCTTCCCCACTCACGTAAAGAAGCTTCAACTGAGGCTGCTTTTCCAAAAGGCCCCGCGCCATCTGAAGAAGAAGCGTCGATTTCCCGATTCCTGGATCACCGCCGAGGAGCGTGAAACTGTCGACGACCATCCCACCGCCCAGCACTCGGTCGAGTTCGGCCATGCCAGTAGAATGACGGCGCATAGGGCGAGACTTCGCCTTCTCTCCGCCTTCTGAATCGGACTCATCATCATCGAGTGCCACCCAGCCCTTGCCCGTTACTAACGGCCCATGAAGGCCGGCCTCTTCCAGAGCAGAATCGCGAAGCGTCCGGAATTCCTCGCGAACTGAGCTGAGGCTCCCCTCGCTGACCGCAGGAACATTGCCAGAAGAAGCCGACGGCCGCTCCTCAACGAAACTACTCCAAGCCTCGCACCCTGGGCAGCGCCCCAGCCACTTTGGGCTCGTGTATCCGCAGGCTTGGCAAGTGTACTGGGTTTTGATCTTCATACGCCCGCACAGTAGAATGGAAGAAGCATGGCCGGCAATGATGATCCGTGGAAGCGTTTTAGGGACAAGCAAGAGGGCGGAAAAAAGGACTTATCCTTAACCCGTCAGCGGGCCGTTTCGAGCGGCGCCATCGAACAAGACGCAAAACAGCTGACCACTGCGGACTTGGAGAATATCTGCGCCGATTGCGAGCAGCAGATGGACCAACTCGCCGCGCTCTATAACCAATTCATGGCCAACGCCGAAAAACGGCCGCCGATTGAGCAAAGAAAACGCCTGGGACGTCAGGTCGACATCCTGGTTCAGGCCCCGAAGGCCGGAAGTCAGATTCGGTTTAAGTGCAACAATACCGTCATGCGCTTTCAGACGCTTTGCGATCGCTGGGACAAACAAACTCGGGCCCTCGAAAACGGGGCGATGAAGCGTAGAAATCAGAAGTAAGCGTACGCGCGCAGAAAATGGCCTAGCCACCCAAAAGCCGCTTGAGTCCTTCTTCATCCAAGACCGGTACGCCCAGTTCGCGCGCTTTGGTCAATTTCGAGCCCGCGTCTTCTCCTGCCACCACGAAGTGCGTTTTCTTGGAAACTGAGCCCGAAACCTTTCCGCCCTGCTCTTCAATCAGGCGAGTGGCTTCAGTTCGAGACAAAGTGGGGAATGTGCCGGTCAGGACCAAGGTCTTTCCGGCAAAAATCCCCTGACCCGAACCGCGTTTGGGAGGCTGTGGGGTGACAAACTTCAATAGGTCTTGAAGCTCACGCCGATCCAGAGGGTCAGAGAACCACTCTCGAATGGAACGCGCTACTTCTGGACCAATTTCGTGGATTTCTTCGAGCTGCTCAGACGTTGCATCCAAAAGTGGCTCGATCGCACCGTAATGATTCGCTAGAAGCTTCGCCGTTCTCTCGCCGACATGGCGAATTCCGAGGGCGAAAATGACACGCCAAAGTTCGCGATTTTTTGTCGCCGCGACTGCCTCGATGAGTTTTTGGGAAGACTTCTCGGCAAACCCTTCGAGCTTGAGTAACTGCTCGGACTGGAGCGTATAGAAGTCGGGCGTACGCTTCAAAAAGCCCGCTTCGACCAACTGATCGACCGTGCTTTCGCCCATGCCTTCCATGTCCATCGCGTCTTTCATCGCAAAGTGACGTAGCCGCTCTTTGACCTGAGCTGGACAGCCCGAACGGTTCGGACACCGAGTGACCGCTTCACCTTCAGGGCGCTCGGCAAGTGTTCCGCAGACCGGGCAATGCGTCGGAAGCACATAAGGCTTTTCATGACCCGTCCGCACTTCTTTTACCACTTCGACGACTTCTGGAATCACATCGCCCGCTCGCTGAATGCGAACTCGGTCGCCGATCCGGATGTCCTTACGGTCAATCTCGTCTTGGTTATGAAGGGTCGCGCGCCTCACGGTTGCGCCCCCTAAGCGCACCGCAGAAACCACTGCGACTGGCGTCAATGCACCTGTACGACCCACTTGAACTAAAATCTCTTCAACCGTGGTGGTCTCTTGTCGAGGTGGGTACTTAAAAGCAATCATGCCGCGCGGACTCCGCGAGACAAACCCCGCACGGTCCAGCTCTTCCAGCCGATTTAACTTCACCACGACGCCGTCGATTTCAAACGGCAGGCTGGGCCTGAGTTTTTCAATTTTCCGATAAAACTGAAGTACTTCCTCGGCCCCGCGAGCCACCCCGCGATGCTCGCCTACCTGAAAGCCCCACTCGCGAAGCGTGGCCTGGTACTGAGAAAGCGTCGCAAACGCTGCGCCCTCGACTTTCCCCATTCCGTAAATGAAAGCCGTCAGAGGCCGAGACGCCGCAATTTTTGGATCAAGCTGACGAATGGAACCCGCAGCCGCGTTTCGGGGATTGGCAAAAAGCTTTTGCCCTTTCTGAGCTTGGTCTTCGTTGAGCTTCTCGAACTCTGCGATGGGAAGAACCACTTCGCCCCGAATCTCGATCCGCCGAGGAGGCGTTTTCGTATTCAGCCTGAGCGGCAGCGAGCGAATGGTACGGATGTTTTGAGTGACCTCTTCACCCACCTCCCCGTCCCCGCGCGTCGCTGCGGAGATCAAAACCCCATCCTCGTAAGTGAGGTTGATCGACATGCCGTCGAACTTCAGTTCGGTGTAGTACTCGAGCGCTTTTCCTTCCGGAAGCTCGAGGAGCTTTCTCACCCGTTCATCAAATTCCAGAAATTCTTCTTCAGCTAAGGCATTTGCCAGGGAAAGCATTGGAACGCCGTGGGTGAGCTTTCCGAACTTCTCAAGCACCGCGCCCCCCACCCTTCCGGTGGGTGAATCGGGCAAGCGAAGCTCAGGGAACTGGGCTTCTAGGGCCTGCAACTCGCGAAACAAAACGTCATAGGCCGCGTCCGTGATCTCGGGATCATCGAGCACGTAATAGCGAAAATCATGATGATGGATCAGGGCGGTCAGCTCCCGGAGGCGGAGGTCGGCTTCGCTGCGCTTCATCCCTTCCTTCTAATCAGAAGGAGTAAAGGAGGGAAGGCCCGAAAGTGACCACTTTGTGAGACAAAACCGAGCCGTCGGCGAAGTCAGCCCCTTGGGCCTGGAGGTCAAGGCCGGCTCGAAGCTTCAAGCGGGGCTTCCACTGCATCTGAGTGCCCAGATAGAAGTTGATCATCGAGCTTCCGGTGGAGTTCGATGAAATGACCTGGTTTGCAGTCACGGAGTCAAACACCCCGAAATCGACGTTCAAAAGCGCTTTCCAGCGACCCCGCATCGGGAGATCGCCCGATAAACCCACAAAAAGACCGCTATAGCCGGCGGGCCCCATGCCATCGGCCGTGGCCACTGGCATCGAGTAACCGATGCTTTGCCACCCGAAGCGGAAATTTCCTTTCGGTCCCTCAGCCTCAGGAGAAGCGAGGAAAGAATAGCCCGCCCCTAAGCGCGTATGCGTGACCGTGGCACCCACGCCTTGAGCTGGACTCGCGCTTCCCGAGGCGATGTCGGATTGGGAATACGAGGAAAGGCCGTAAGCAAAAGACAGGTCCGCTGACCAACGACTGTCGATCCAGAGTTGACCATCCACGCGGGCACCGAACAGAAGGGATGAGCCACTTCGTCCCGCTACCGCCGCCGAAGACGTAGCGTACTGCCGACTCATGAGTCCGCTCCAAAGCGAGGCTCCAGCCCAGCCGAGTTTTCCCGGCTGAAGAAGGGCGCGCGCTCGTTCCTCGGCATCATTCACCGAGGCCGACGCTTCGGGCTCGGGCGCTGGTAGGACCTTCACGACTTTTTGAAGACGCGCCACCGTGCGTCCCGGCTCTTCCTCGGTGAGTCGCGCAAAGCTGAGTCCGTCTTCCACGGTCTCGACCACGGCGCGCCCAGTCTCATGAGTTCGCCAATCCACTAGCGCTCCCAAAAGCGGGTGCATCTTCGCTTCTTCGACGGTCGCGAAAACCAGGGTGTCACCTTTTCGGATGCCGCCTGAGCGCCCCACATCAATCGTTACTTCTTTTGCGTCGCGCCCGTTCACGGTGGCGACATAGGGAAGCTGCCGAATCAGGCGCTCCAGCCCTTCGTTCAGGCGTTTTCTTAGGTCGTCGACGCTGAAGGGTTTTCCGTCGCTGGGTTCATCCAAAAGGACCGTTTCTGACGCCAGAAGGTCCATCTTCGGCGCATGAAGCCAATCGATCTTGAAGCGGTAGCGAGGCCCTTCCTTCCAAACCTTGGTCCGAACCAAAGTGTCTGCGTGAATGGCTTTGGCCACCTGACCTAGGACTTCGCGGTCGTCTAAAAGTTTCAGGTAAGAAAGTTTGGAGCCTTGCAAGAGAGTGTCAGCGCGCGTCACATCGACAAACGTGAATCGGCTATTGGATTGAAGCCACTCTTTGAAAGCGCCTGTGACGTACTCGTTAAAAAGGCCGTCCACGTTGTCCCAGCTGCGGAGCACCCCGACGGTTCGCAAGGAGAACTGACGGTCCAATTCAGGCGAAGCGTGGGCCGAAGTAGGCGCAAACCAACTCAGCGAAGCCGCCGCCAAGGCCAGGCCCAGCGCTCGTGAAATTCCTTCACGACCCATGATGCATTTGATCTGCGAGTTGCTCTTCATAAAAGGCAATCAGGGTTTTCAGCTCGACGATTTCCTCACGCGCTTGCTGGAGCTGACGCTCCAGACCGGAAGCCGCGAAGGTCGGGACCCGAGGGGTCTCCTGAAGAAACACGGTCGGCTGATCGTCCCAAACGAGGTATTTGCCGTGCTCCAACTTGTATCGGATCTTGTCCGCCTTGATGTAGCGGCGCAACGTCGACATGCTGACGCCTTTTCGCGTTGCATACTCCATCAGAGGAACCCAGCTTCCATCCATTGACGCCATCCCCACACGTCAATTCTATTTCCCCGACCAGCATTTTCAAGTACTCTTGCAGGATAAATGGCCCCTGACCGTGGCCCCAAGCCTTCTGATAAAGTCCGGATTGGCCCCAAACGGAAGATTGCCTTCGTTTGCAGCGGAGGTGCGACCAAAGCAGGCGCCTTTCACGTCGGTGTTGCGCTGGCGCTCCAGGAAAATGGCTTCCGCTTTTACGGCGGCCTTGCCACGCCCGGCGAGCGCGACCCTGGGCCCGGCCCAATGGAGATTTCCACTTATGTGGGAAGTTCAGCCGGAGCATTGCTTTCCAGCTACCTGGCTGCCGGCTATTCGCTCGACAACATTTTCAATTCCTTCTTGGGGCGAGAAAGCAACGACCCGCTGGACCGAACTCCCAAGCCGCTGCCACGTCTGACTTATCCCAAGATGTTCCGCATTCGCCCGGAACTTGCCCGAGAACAACTCAAGCAAGTTTTCACGGTTCGCAGCGTCCTGGGGAACCTGATGCAGGGAGACTGGGAAGCCCTCATGCAGTTTCGCTGGCTCAGGTCGACCGGGATTTTCTCGACCGCAGGCATCGAGCAGTACATGCGCGAGGAAGTCTTGCCCTCGAACCGCTTTGAAGAGTACTTGCCCGAGCTTTTCGTCGTCGCGACTCAGCTCAACCACTCTCGCAAAGTGGTCTTCGGAAAGTACAGTTACCAACCGCCGCCGCACGATCTTACCTGCCAGTACGACAATGACGTACCGATCTCGGATGCGTGCGCGGCTTCGACCTGTATTCCGTTTGTCTTCGCGCCGTATCCCATCCGAAACGCCAACGGAAAGAACATCTCTTACATCGACGGAGAAATCCGCGACACCCTCTCCACGCACGTCGCAGTGGACGCCGGGGCAGATCTGGTCTTTGCCAGCTACACGCACCAACCCTATCACTACAAAAAAGAGATCGGCTCACTCACCGAGCACGGGCTTCCTGCCATCCTCATCCAGTCTCTTTATTTACTGATCGAGCAGAAAGTGAACCAGTACGTTCACAACAAGCGCACCCAGCGGTCAGCCATTTTGGAAGTCGAGCGCTACTGCCAGGAAAGCGGGATCGAGCCCGAGCACCGCCGCCGAATTCTAGAAATTTTAGAGACCGAGCTCCACCACCGCGCCGACGTCGACACGATCTACATTCACCCCGATCCCGACGACGCCCAGATGTTCTTTGGCGAGCACTTCAGCCTTTCGCCGAAGAAACTCTCTGACATCGTTCGATCGGGCTTCCGCGCAGGCATCAACACCTTGCGCCGCTATGAATTTGCCGATCGCCCCACCGCTCCGCGCCCGCTCAAGCCCACTCCGGGCGAAGAGCCCGGCACTTAAGCGCCTGAAAGCAAACGCACGGCCTCAAGATCGGCAGGTGCCCAAGTCAGCGTCAAAAGCTCTTCAGGCCTGAGCCACTGGATGGCTTGATGCGATTCTAAGCGCGCGGGGAGCTGCCGCAGGTCCTCTAAGCGACACCGATAGACGTGAAGCTCAATGATCTTTCCGGGGTACTCATGAAGGGTTTTGCAAAGAAGCGATCTGACTTCGATTTCAAGCCCGAGCTCTTCTTGAATCTCTCGCCTGAGGCACGCCTCGGGCGCCTCGCCGGGCTCGATCTTTCCGCCCGGAAATTCCCACAAGCCTGCCAGAGCATCGTTCTGCGGGCGTTGCGCACAAAGAATTTTACCTTCCTTCTCGATCACGGCGGCCGTCACTCGGATGATTCGAGGCGATGCAGAACTCATCAGGTCAATAGAAGCTTCGTGAAGTGAACCTGGCGAATCGCGCCCCCTTGAGCCGTGCCGATCCAAGCATTCAGGCGATCAATCACCGCCTTCTTCAGGCGACGCTTTCCATCGCGAGTCAGGATTTCGCGACGATCCAAGGGAGTCAAAACGTTCGTCACCTGATTTCGCACCACCGGCAGGTACTTTGAAATGTACGCGCAGGTCGGTACCGAATCGCACTCGACCATGATCTCGATCTCGGCTTGCTGGAGAACCCCGCGGTAGGGCTGTGCACCCGGCACCGGGGCAAGCTCCAGCGTAAACTCACCCAACGAATACGTGCGGTCTTTGATGTCGCGGTCGCGCGCTTTGTCGCGGAGCTCGAGCATCCGACGACGTGCTCCCTCGATCCCTTCAAATTTTGCCCAAGCTTCAATGGGCATTTCAGGGGCTTCTGCGATCAGTGCCGCCAATTCCTTGGCGGCGTCGCGTTCATCGATAATCCGTTGCACGCGCTGATAACCCCAGACCGAACTCACCACGACGCCCAGGATACTCAGCCAATAAATTCGGGCGTATCGGCGGGTAACGCGGTCTCGAGAGCTGAGGCCACGGATCATCAAACTGAGCCGGTAGCTGAAGCTTGCTTTCGACGGATCCACCCCGTGCGCTTCTGCCAGCAACTGCTCACGCGCGCGGTCGGCAAAGCGCTTCTCAATTTTTGCGCGAATGCCTTTGGTTTTCTCACGCACTTGGGCCACGCCATGAGCCACCTTTTCGAGGCGCTCCTTCAGCGTCAGCTTCTTTTTCTCGCCACCTTCAGTGCCAGTGCCCTCTTTGGGCGCATGATCAGACATCGCGTCTTTTCAGGGTAAGGGGGGCACCCCTCTCGGCGCAAGCCAGTCCGGGGTTTCTTCAATGAAAAGCGAGTCGCGACCTGAATCCTCGTCTCGCCCGAAACGATTTGGTCCTGCCTCGGGCAAACCGCCCGGTGGGAACAACGCCTTCACTTTCATCTTCCCTGGCTCAGTACACCCATCCCAAATGAGTCGCATTTCTAAGACGCTCACACTCAAGGGCATGGGCTTTTTCCGCTCCCAGGCTTGCGGCAGGTGGATGCTATGCGGTTTATGCGCGCGCTCATCATAATAGACAGGCCAACGAATGGGGTGAAGACGCCCCATGAACTCCTCGTAGTCGGGATGTCCCGGGCGATAGTCATCAATGGTCGTGAAATCGAGAGGAAACGGAGTAGCCTCGCGCGGTAGCACACGGTGTTCTGAACGAATCACCAGTTCTCCCCAAAGACCGTTGGCGTGGCGCGAATTGAAGTTCGCCTGAACAAAATAAAGGTGATCGGACCACGGCGCCTCGCGAAGGGGCTGAATTTCGCCGCTCGCTTGAAAGCGAATTTCATCCCAAGTCCAAAGAGTCTCTGAATTTTCCTTCCAGCGCGCTTTCGGCTCACACCCCCGTGCCCGCCAAACCAACTGACGAAGCCCGTAAAGGTGCCCGCCCCCTGTGGGCTGAAGCACCGCTCTTTCTGCGGGGGTCAGCGTTCGCCAAAGCGCCCAGTAAAATTGAAATGCATCTGCCTCGAGGCTGATTTGCGGTTTTCGATTCACCGTCAAATAAGTCGCACCGCGGGCAGGCAACGCCCCCCAGGCAAGGAAAACCCCAAGAAAAAACAACCGCCTATGCCCCCGCATGAGCGCTCGACCTTGCCCGAGCCCCCCAGCACTGACAAGGCAGATATTGACTCGGTAGCATCCTAAAACGAGGCGCCTACAATGAAGACTTCACGCCTTCCCTTCAGTGGAATAGGACTACGGGCACGGAGGCCCTGATTATGAAAAAGAACCTGAAATTCGGAATCGCACTGGCACTCGCTCTCAGCGTGGGCATCACTCAAGCCGCTTTCGCCGTGGACGGCGCCACCACGGCAGGCACGACCACCGTAGGTTCGGTCGATGACAACGTGAAGCCTGATGACAACCCGAACGCAGCGAAGCCCGAGGGCTCGGCTCCTGGAGTCAGCGATGACTCTGGAAAAGGTCGGGGTCGTGGCCGAGGCCGTGGACGCGGTCGCGGTCGCGGTGGCGAACGTAAAGAATCCAGCGAAGATCGCAGTGTAGAATCCGGCGACGTTCGTCGTGAGGATCGCCGCGAAGACAGACGTGAAGACCGTCGCGAGGATCGACAAGAAGATCGTCAAGAGAACCACGAAGAGCGTCACGAGAAGCGTCGCGAGCGGAACCGCGATAAAGTTCGCAAGTCCCGCGAAGACAAGAAAGAAGACTCCTCAGGGAGCGGCAGCAACAGCGGTGGAAGCGGTGGCGGAAACGATGACGGCGGCAGCGGACGCGGTCGTGGTCGCGGCGGACGCGGTTGATTCTAGGCTTTTCATTCTTGGAACTCGTTAGATGAAACTCACCCCCATTCTTGGGGCTGTTCTTTCTGGTCTCGTGGCAGGGTCGTCCGCATGGGCGGCCCTGCCCGAACTGGAAGGCCACCTCAGCTTCAGCGCGGGCGCTTCGAGCAACCTCGACAACGCGCCCACACTCCCTTACGGGCAGCCGCTGGCAACAGGCACTGTCGAAAGTGCGCTCGATGCCAAGCTGAGTTGGGGCGACCCGCAAGGAATGAATTATGTCCTCAGCGGCTGGGGCGCCTTAAACGAGTACACGGCATCGGAAGGCGCAGGCCAGGGTTCGGCCCAGTTATCTCCACAACTTCGTTTTCGCACGAACTCAGGTCAAGTTCGCTGGCGGACGGGCTATGAATTTTCCCGCTCCGTCGACCTCACCCAAGCAAACGACATCGGACAAATCGGAAGCTACGTGTCTCATGGGGCACGTATCCGACCCACGATTGAGTTGACGCACGATTGGTCGCTCACTTTGAATTCGCGTTACCGATCTCTGAACTACACAGATAGCTCGCGCAAAGATCAAAGCACGCTCGGCAAGGCCAGTGCGCTTTGGGAAACCTCTCCTCAAATCGAATGGGAGTGGGAAGCGGGCTACGAACTCGTCAACTCGAATATTACTTCGATCGCCTACAAGGGACCTTTATTCGGCGCGAATCTGTACTGGCTTCCCTCAGATGAGAGGACCTGGAATCTGAGCCTGAATCAAGCCCGCCGCTCCTACTCTTCTGTAGCGATCAATGAAACGACGACAACCCTGAGCGCTTCTTTTGAGCAGCAGCTCTCGAAGTCCTTCCTTTGGACCCTTGAAGCGAGCTGGACTAGAAACGCTTCGAGCGACACTTTTTCCCAGTATGTTGCTCGAGCGTTCTCGACCGGATTTGAAATCGCTTGGTGAACGTGTCAACGCGATTGTGCTGATATCGTTACGCCCGAAGGAGTCGATTTTCCCGTCGCCTCAGCTAAGTCTTTCTCCGATTTGTAAGCGTAGAAGACCCCCGCAACAACTAGCGCTGTAGCAGTCGGAATTGCTAATGACCAATATTCGAGACTTGCGTCGACTAACGCCGAGACGAGAGCGCCTACCGAGAAGCCTAGAAAGGTCGCGGCGCGCATGAAGTTTCTTTTTCTTGCCTCCCGACGTTCATCTTTCTGGAGCTTTCCATTCAAAGTCAGAGCTAGATCAGTTCCAAAATCAGTACTGATCCCGGTCAGGTGAGTCGTCCGGATCTGGCCTTTCGTCAGCGTCGCGAAGCAAGCGTTTTGCATTCCACACAAAAAAGAGAGCGACGAGAGAAACACGAAGTCGCGCGCTAAAATCAAAGGCTCACCGAACTTCCCGAAGGCGCCCTGCTCACCCGCAATGAGAAGCAAAGCCAACGCAACAGGCATAAAAAGGGTGATCCAGTCATAACGAGGCACCAACCCTCGACTCTGACGCGCAACTGTCAGCCATCCGTTGAACCAAGCGCCAAAGACGAAGGCCGCAGGTGCGCTCGACATCTCGAGGGCCAGTAAGTACTTCCCCTCGCCCGCCGTCATACCCACTTGAGTGCCAAAGCCAGTGACGTGCGACACGAATCGCTGACAGGCAAGAAAACCAATTGAGTTAATGAATCCTGCCTGGAAAGCCAGGAGCGACCAAAGACCGATAAAACGTTTCTTCAGAAAATCCTGAGGTTGCAAGCGATACACGATTCGTTCCTCCCTGGACTAGACAACGACCAATTATTCTGACATATTCACATATGTAGATGTTTTAGTACAACAAGAACTCACAATCGGAGGAATGCACGATGAAAACTCTCAGCAAGAGCGAACAGCAAAGTCTGACACCGGATCAAGCAATCGAGCTACTGCGTCACGGCAACGAGCGTTTCGTCCGAAATCTAAAACTTAATCGCAATCTTCTACAACAAATGAACGAAACTCGCGAAGGACAAAACCCTTTCGCAGTCATCATCAGCTGCATGGATTCGCGCACTTCGGCCGAACTGATTTTCGATCAGGGTCTGGGCGATATTTTCAGCATCCGAATTGCTGGAAACATCGTGAACGATGAAATTTTAGGAAGCACCGAGTTTGGCACTTTTGTAGTCGGTGCAAAAGTCGTCATGGTTGTCGGACACAGCGGCTGCGGCGCTGTTAAAGGTGCCATCGAGAAGGTTCAACTCGGCCACCTCGAGTCCATCACGAAAAAAATTCAACGCGCGATTCCTAACAACGACATCACGTTTAATACTCTCTCCGATAGTCAGAAAATGGCGACAGTCACCCACGACAACGTGCATCAATCTCTGGAAGACCTGCGCAGCCGTTCGAAGATCATTGCCGACCTCGAGAAATCTGGCAAATTGGCTCTGGTAGGGGGCGTCTACGATATCGCTTCGGGTCAAGTCGAGTTCTTCGACCATCCTTCCGTGAATTCGCGCCCCGCTAAAATCATCGAGAGACGGGAAAATTCCCATGTATCGGAAAATAGCCGCTGAAGAACTCGCCAACTTCCTAGGGGCGATTTCGCATCCGGAACGTATCCGGATCATAGAGGAGCTGCGACACGGTGAACTCGACGTCACCACACTTCAAGAGCGCCTGGCTATTCCGCAGGCCACCGTGTCGCGGCACCTCGGTGTGCTGAAAACGCAGACCATCGTCGCCGAGAGAAAAGATGGAAGGCGAGTCTATTACCGACTGACAGTACCGGTACTGGCTTCCTGGCTCATCTCTGGCTTGGACATCATCGGCGAAAAGTCCACCCAAGGCGTTCCGCTTTCAAAAGCTTTCGACTCCGCAAAAAAGCTCTGGGCATCGCAAAAGCGGTAAGCCCGTCTTACTGAGAAGCCCGATTCCAACCCTTTCTCCCCGGCGGTGGAACAATTTTTTTCTGAACATAGCGGATCAATGGGCGAGCAAAGTGAGAGAGCCAGACCAATACTTTTCCGTGGCCCGTGACAATGCGCTCTGCTTTTCTGGAAAGAACGGCGTTCACGATGTCTCTAGCAGCGGCAGGTCCGGACATCACCAACCACCTTGGCAAGGGGTCACGCACAGACTCTTGAAACTGAGCCTGATTGTCGACTCTGCGTATCTCGCTCTCGACAAAGCCAGGACTCAGAAGTGTGACGCTCACACCTTTCACTGACCACTCAGCACGCAACGCTTCGGCAAACGCTCGCACGGCGTACTTGCTCATGGCATACGCAGAGCCGCTTGGGTGAGTCAGGTAGCCCGCCACGCTCCCCGTGATCGCAAGAAATCCCTTCGTCTTCTCCAGTTCACAAGCCGCTGCTTTTGAAGTGCGAAGAACCCCGTAAACATTTGTTTCCATCTGCCGCTGATAATCCGCAAGTGACAGGTCATCGAAATTCCCCGCCACCCCGAAGCCCGCATTAGCCATGACGCCGTCGATGCGACCAAAAGCCTGAAGAGTGGCCTCCACCGCGCGTTCACAGTCACTGTCGCGAGTCACATCACAGGCGATGGCGCGCGCAACCGCCTCCCCGCCCAGCTCCTGAACCAAAGCTTGCAAACGATCGATGCGCCGAGCGCTCAGGACCAGTTTTGCCCCCCGATTTCGGAACTCGCGCGCCACTGCTGCACCGATTCCACTCGAAGCACCCGTGATCCAAATGACTTTGCCTTCGGCTTTCATAAGGGAAACGGTAGCCTAGTCGGAAGCGGTTCTGTACCTGGAATTTCAAGCCATTCCTGTGTTACCCAGAATGGGCATTATGTCTAAACGCCCGCTAAAAAACGAGGCCGCTTACGACCTTTGGTCGGCCACCTACGACACTGCTCTGAACTCGACGACAGCAAGTGATGACGTGGCATTCCCCTCGCTTTGGTCTCATCTGAAAGATCTTCGTGTGCTCGAAATTGGCCCCGGCACGGGCCGTCACACTTTGCGACTCCTTCAGCAACAGAACTCGGTTCTCGGCGTCGACGTATCCATGGGGATGCTAGCAAAGGCAAAGGATCGCATTCAAGCACACGGACTTTGGGATGAGTCCAAAATCACGCTCATTCACGGGGATGTCACTCAGCTTCCCGCGCAGCAAGTCCTCGAACACGGACTCTTTGAAGCCGGCGTTTGCGCGCTTGTACTTGAGCATATTGCCGATCTCCCCCTCTTTTTCGGGACTGTGGCTCGCTACCTGAAAAGCGAAGCCTCATTTTATCTTTCCGAAATTCACCCAAGCCGCGCCAAAAAGGGACGCCTAGCTCACTTCATTTCCGAGAAAACGGGTGAAGAGGTTTGGCTCGAAGGCACCGCGCATACCGGCGATGCCTTTCTTCTTGCAGCAAATGGGGCGGGATTTGAACTGATCTCGGCACAAGATGGTCTCGGCTCCGATAGACTCCCGCAGCTGAATCCGGATTGGATCAAGTACGTTGGCGCGCCCATGGTGCGCCTTTGGGAGTACCGACTGAGGAAATAGCGAGATCCCTCCCAAAGCGGCGCGAATTTCGCACTGACAACTGATCGATGAACGGCGCTCAAGTGCATCTCGCAGTGAATCACTTTCCAGTCGTAGGCGTTCTCATCGGGGCACTCGTCCTTTGGACAGGAACCCTCATCAAGATCAGCGCAGTCAAACGCACTGGGCTTGCCATCATCCTTTTCGCGGCACTGGCCGCGATCCCTGCTTATTTCAGTGGCGAACCTGCTGCGGAAATCATCGAGCACCGCCCCCAGGTTTCTGAGACTTGGATTGAATCGCACGAAGAAGCTGCAGAAACAGCCTTCGCTCTGACAGGCCTCCTTGGACTGGGCGCAGCGATGGCCCTAGCGAGTACCCGAATTCGTGGACTAGGAAAGCTTGAGAAGCCCACAACGCGGTTCGTAGTCGTGTTTTCGATACTCGCTTTCGCTGCCCTTGCACGAGCAGCCCACCGAGGCGGATTGATTCGCCATGACGAACTTCGAACGGAGGGAGCAACACCCTCTCATTCCCTGGAAACGCACGAGTCAGAAGCGAACGAAGACGATTAATGAAACCTAGCTCTTCATTTGATTTTCACATTCCATGACCCTTAAAAAACAAAATTGTCATGAGGTGGCATTGCGGATTACTCCAATCCCATGGCCAACTTGAAATCAAAGAGCGCTCCAATCGACATGTGGAAAATCTTCCGAATGCTTTTTGGTTCGGAGCGCAGCAACTTGATTGCATGCGTCGCTTACAGCACCACTTCCTCCATTTTGTTTCTCCTACTCCCGGTCAGCGTGCAGGCGCTCGTGAATTCGATCGCCTTTCAAGGAGCGCTTCAACCCTTAGTCATTCTGAGTTTTATCGTCTTCATTCTTCTCGCTGGAGCTTTCTCGCTCCAGGGAGCCCAGTGGATCGTCGTTGAATCCATTCAGCGGCGAATTTACGTCCGAGCTTCTCAGCTCCTCAAATTCCCCGATTTCAAGTCAGGAGATGCGTCCCGCTTTCTTGAGCTTTCCGTCATTCAAAAGACATCCGCAGAACTCTTGATGGACGGACTTTCGATCGTTCTTCAGATCGGTGCAGGCGCGTTGCTCTTGGCCGTTTACCACCCGATTCTCCTCGGCTTTGGTCTCGCCTATGCGCTCCTGCTGTTTTTCATCATCAAGGTTTATTTCAACTTAGGCCGCCGAAGCGCCGAAGGTGAATCCTCCGCAAAGTACCAAGTGATCGACCGCCTGGCCGCCGGGACTCAAAACCCCGAGGAATTGGAAGGAGACATCCACGAGTATCTCAACGAGCGAAGGCAGCACTTCACGCTTTGGCTCAGGCAAACCACTCTAATCTACGGCCTTGCGATCCTGGCAGGATCCCTCTTGCTGGGAACCGGTGGCTATCTGGTGATGAGAGGAAAACTCAGCTTAGGAGAGCTCGTTGCGGCCGAAATCGTGATCGGCATGATGACGATCTCTCTACTGAAGCTCCCCAAGTACCTTCAGTCCTTTTATGATCTCCATGCCTCCCTTTTGAAACTAGGAACCGTCTTCGCTGCTTCCGCACACAAAGAGCGAGAAGTTCGCTCAGCCCTTCGAAAGGCCAGAATCAATCGAACGGTCTCGCTTCCTCAGCTTGGAAGGCGAGCTCTTTTAGTCTCGCTAGGACTGTCACTTGTCCTCTTCCTCCCTTGGCGCCAAACCACGGCAGGCGCTGGCCGCGTGATGGCCTACGACCCTTCCGAGCGACCTCAACAAATTCAAGCCACAGTCAGCGGTCGAGTGGTTCGCTGGAGCGTTCGCGAAGGAGACCGGATCAAGAAGGGCGAGTTGATCGTCGAGCTCGAGGATTTGGATCCAAGAGCGGTGGAGCGCCTCGAGAGCCAGCGAAAGGCGCTCAAGGTCCAAATGACTGCCTCAGGTGTTGCGCGCGATATGGCTGAGCGAAATTTCCAGCGGCAGCAAACTCTGGAAGTCGAAGGCATCTCGGCGAGTCGCACCGTAGAGATTGCTCGAAACGATCTAGCGCGCGCCACACAACTTGAAGGCGATCTATCCGCTAAGCTTGCGGAGATCGATACTCGAATTTCCCGTCAACAGAGTCAGAACATTCGAGCCCCCATGGACGGCTTTATTTCCAAGGTTTTTGCAGGCCAGGGAGGATCGCTCGTCAAGCAAGGTGATCCGCTCATCACGTTCGTCCCCGAAGCAAACTCAAGAGTCGTTGAAATCTGGGTCGACGGAAACGACGCGCCTCTAGTTCACCCAGGGCGAGAGGTTCGGATTCAATTCGAAGGCTGGCCGGCCGTTCAAGTCAGTGGTTGGCCCTCGGTTGCGACGGGCACCTTCGCGGGTCGAGTTCACATGGTGGATTGGATGGATGATGGAAGTGGAAAATTCCGAGTCCTGATTCAACCCGAAGCCGGCGCTCCATGGCCCGGTGTGGACCTTCTCCGACAAGGCGTCCGCGTGCTGGGCTGGATTCAACTCGAGAAAGTCGCACTCGGCTATGAAATCTGGCGAAGACTCAACGGTTTCCCACCGATCCGAAAGGATCAGCCCGTTGCCTCAAGCGATTCAAATGGAGCCAAGAAATGAAGCGATTCTCTGAGCGTTCGATGTGGCTCACGGGTTTTGTGCTCGCTCTTTTCGCAAACACGAGCAGAGCATCCGATACTCTTCCCCTCAAATCAGTCGTAGATTCAGCACTCAGTGCTCACCCAAAGGCCGTCGAGATTCTTGCCATTGAAGACCAAGCAAAAGGAGAGCAACTCAACGCCGCAGGAGCCTTTGATCCGGTTCTTGATTTTGAGCTGAAAGATGACCTCCAGTCCTATTACTTAGGTCACACCGTGCAGACGTCCGTGCGATTCCCAACACGCCTCTGGGGCCTTGAGCTGCAGGCCAATTACGGACTCGGGCGTGGCGAATTTCCGACTTACGAAGCCGATCGACTCACCTCGAACGGTGGCGCACTGGGTGTTGGTTTCAAATTGCCGATTCTCAGAAACGGCTCGATTGACTCCCGGCGCTTTGGACTCGTTCGTACGCGCATCGGGCTTGAGCAGGCTCGCGCGGCAGGAGACGCCCTTCGACTTGAATTAGTCCGCGAGGCGAGCGCGACTTACTTTCTGTGGGCCGCGTATCAGAAGAAGCTCGCGATCAGCGAGCAGATCCTCGAGATCGCCCGCAGCCGGGATGCGCAGTTCAAGAGCCGCACTCGTGCCGGGGATCTTCCGCGAATGGCTCTGATCGATAACTCCCGGATCATTCTGAAGCGTCAGCAGGATGTGATCAAGATGAGGCAAGAGCTTCGCGAGTATGAACTGAAGCTGTCCCTTTATTGGAGAGATTCAGAGCGCCAGCCCAAGCTCCCTACCGGACAGCTCCCTGAGGCCGTGGACTGGAAAACGCTGAGTGAAGCAGATCCAGTGAAGCTCGCCCAGGATCGTGGCCTTTGGGGAGCGCCCAAACGGCCCGAGCCCTTCACGCTCGGAAAAGAGGTCGAAGCCCTCCAAGAAGAGGTCGCCCTGTCGCGAAACAGAATTTTGCCGCGTCTTGATTTGAAAGTGAATGCGAACCGAGGCCTCGGAGAGGGACCCTCCTCTTTGACAGCACAGGAAACCAAAGCAGCGGTTGAACTGGAGGTGCCGTTCTTCTTCCGAGAAGGGCGCGGAAGGCTCAGCGCTTCTCAGTCAAAGCTCATTCGTACTGAAGCTAAATTGCGACTGGAGAATGACCGAATCGGAACCGAGATTGCGGCAATTCAAAGTCGATTCCTGAATCGACGCGAAGAATGGCAACTGGCGCAACAAGAGTTTGAGCTGGCTCGCCAGTTGGAGTCGATCGAGCGACGCTCGTTCGCGGAAGGGCACAGCAATTTAATCGACGTGAACATCCGGGAAGAGACGGCTGCGGGGGCCGGCGTGCGCGTGGCGGAAGCAGAAGCCGCGCTCGCGACTTCGTGGGTCGACTACTGGGTGAGCCTGGGAAGCTGGCGCGATATCCCGCTACTACTGCCGTGACAGCGCGCTGCATTTTTTTCGACTCAGAGTGATTGAGTCACCTGACAGCGGGAGCATCAGCGCACTCCTTGCAGCTTCAGTCGATGCAGACACCACGATAAGCAGGCGCAGCTTCTCTGCTCATTCAGTTACGCTTTTCTGACTTTCAAGCGACGCATACAGGCAAGACTTTCTCGACAAGACGCTAGGAGTGGTCGTGGATAGACCTTCCAAGAACAAACCCATTTTGGCAGATAGCGACTGGCTGATTGCTAGGGGTGAGATAGCCAACCTGATTCGGTCCCTTGATTGGACGAAGTCGCCCCTTGGCCCGATCGACCAATGGCCGGTTGAGATGCGAACGCTCGTCAATGCATTACTGAGCTCACCCATTCCACTCGTCCTGCTCTGGGGGCCCGACCTTCGCCTCATTTATAATGACGCTTATCTAGTGATTATCGGGGACCGACACCCGGCAGCCTTTGGGGATTCGCTCAAAAATGTCTGGCCCGAAGCGTGGGGCTCCAATAAACCGACTTTCGACCGCGTTCTTCAACACGGAGGGTCCTTTTTCCTAGAAGATCAGCTCTTTCAACTCCGAAGAAAAAATAGCGAGCCTGAAGACTCGTGGTTCACGGTTTCCTATTCACCTATCTACCTTCAGACCGGTCGAATCGGAGGCGCACAGGTTGTCTTAATGGAGACCACCCAACGAATCAAAGCCGAAACAGAACTGAAGCGCGCACTCACTACCCTGGCAGAGGCTCAAAAGGTAGCGCGTTTGGGAACCTTTGAATACCTCGCAGACACAAAGACGACGACTTGGTCTGACGAGGAATTTCGGATCTACGGCCTGGACCCATCCGGTCCGTCTCCAGCCTATGAGGTTTTACTTGAGAAGCACATCCACCCAGACGACTCAGCCCTGCTAGCACAGGTCTTCAGCAAAGCAGCAGAAACTCACTCGATCTACGAACTTGAACACCGAATTATCCGACCCAATGGTGAAATTCGATGGGTTTACGATCGCGCCCATCCTTACTTAGATCCAAACGGAAAACTCATCCGTTTCATCGGAATTACTCTGGATATCACCCTTCAGAAAACCCTTGAGGCCGATCTCAGGGCCGCTATTGCACTTCGAGACGAATTCATCTCGATCGCCTCTCATGAACTCAAGACACCGCTCACCGCCTTATTTTTGCAACTCCAAATCCTCAACCGGATGATCGCAGCTGAAAAAGCCCCCATCGGGCTAAAGATAAAACAAATCAGCGAAAAATCTCTCGCATCCACAAAGGCGCTATCGATTCTTCTCGAGGACCTCCTCGATGTAACTCGAATTCGAGTAGGTAGATTTAATCTGAATTTAGAAAAAATGGATCTGAAGGAGATTATCCAGGAAATCATCGCATCCATTCAAGAAGCCGTAACCATGAAGGGCTGTCCGATCGAGTTCCACTCGGAAAAACCGGTAATCGGCCACTGGGACCGCATCAGAGTGACTCAAATTGTTTCAAACCTTCTATCGAATGCGATGAAGTACGGCGAGTCTCGACCAATCGAAGTGACCCTCAGCGCAGAATCTGGAACCGCTCGAATTCAAGTTAGGGATCACGGGATCGGCATACCCAAGGAGATGCACTTAAAGATTTTTGAGCGGTTTCAGCGCGCAGTCCGAAGTGACCAATTCACCGGGCTAGGGCTAGGTCTTTACGTTTGCAAGCAACTTACCGAAGCCCACGGTGGAAAGATTCACGTGGAGAGTGAGCCAGGAAATGGATCCTTGTTCGTCGTGGAATTGCCGTTAGACCCGAGTTCCAACAAGGCCAATGAATGACTCAAGGAAGACCTTTGTTGATTCTGATAGTCGAAGATAACCCCGCCATTCGCGAAGTCCTGAAGATGGGCTTGGAGCTGGAGGGATGTGAGGTCACGGAAGCCGAAGACGGCCGCCAGGCATTAGAGAAACTTCGCTCGATGCCCCCCCCGAATCTGATCCTCTTGGATCTACTGATGCGAGGAATGAACGGCTACGATTTCCTGGATGAGATCAAAAAAGATGCTCTCAATCCAATTTCTAGCATTCCGGTAGTGGTCATCTCTGCGGTCTCTACGATTGCGCGAGAACGACTTTCAAAGGCTGCTGCCATCGTCGGCAAACCAGTGGAACTCGAGACGCTGATGAAAACCATTCACAAGGTCGCAAGTAAACATTCGTAACAAGGGAAGCATGGCACTCTGCTCCACCCCTTTGACCAAGTAGATTACAAAGAACACGCTGCGCCTCTTCCTTCATGACGCCATTGGCTGGATGGCTTGGAGAAGAGACCCATCCTCCCCTCAATCTCCTGCCAGCGGAGAATCGTGCGAAGTAAGTCCAGCTCGCGTTCTACCGGCGCGAGTGGCCTGCGAGGGAAGAGCGTCAGCGACCCCGAGCGGGATCACGGAGCGTCTCGAATCACTCGTTCCCGCCAGCTAAACGTGAAATTTTCTCGCGTGAATTTGGGCCGCGAACGAGGAAGCCGATCGAGAGCCTGACCAAAGCGTAGGTAGGCTACGCTACGGGAAGGTCGAGGAGGATGACGACGTTCCCGGCCCAAAGGCGCCGAGAAATGGCGGAGAGAGAGGGATTCGAACCCTCGATACGGAGTTAACCGTATACACGCTTTCCAAGCGTGCGCCTTCGACCACTCGGCCATCTCTCCGCAAAAGAAAAAGTCGATTTAGTGGTCAGACTTGCCCAACGGGTTAGCACATGCCCGCCCGGCGCGTCTATGGCTTATCCAATAAGCCCCCGGTTCAACCCTTCGAATCAGGCGTCGGGCTGGGCGAGGGCGATTCGCTGGGGCTCGGTGAAGGCTTCGGCTTTTTCGGGCGACCGAACGGAATCTGAATTCCCACTCCCACCTGCGAACCCGCGCCTAAATCCATCTGGCCACGACTTCCGGATTCCGGGCGAGATCCGGGCACCGCCTTCCAGCGGTAGGGATCGGCATCGTCGGGAACATTCTGTTCGAGTTTTCCGCCATCCTGAGGGGTCGCAGTCGAGGCCGGATCGGGCCGAGCATCCAATGCCCAAGCGGTCGGGCTTCCCCAACCAGCAAAACAAACGGCCCATCCCAAGGCAAAGCCCACGATTCCAAAACCCACTCGCTTCGCTGCCTGACTCGTTTTGAACCGCATCGCCATCACCCCTGACTCTCTAGCACAGGCCTTGCTCAACCCAGAAAGAAGGAAACCCCCAACCATGAGTCGCTCTTATCGGATTTTCAGCAACCTCCAGACCACTGCCTTGAGCTTGGCCAGCGCTGCCGTAGGCGCTAGCTTCATGTATTTTTTCGACCCCCGAATGGGCCGCAGGCGTCGGGCCGTGTTGCGCGACCAAGGCGTTCACTACCGTAAAGTCGCCCGCAGGGCCGCAGGCCGGAAACTCCGGGACCTGAGGAATCGCGGGCGTGGGGCCGTCTACCATCTTCGCCACGCCGGCTGATCGCCGGACCGCCACGCCGCCTAACCGGCAGACCGCCACGCTGGCCCACTTCCGGGTCGCAGAGCCCAAAACCCCACTCCGGGCTCGGGGCGCTGTTTTTCGGAAAGTCGGCTGTTGCGTTTTTTGACGCTTTTGAGTACCCGTTGCCACTCACCTGTTGGAAGCGTGGCTTGGTAGCTCAGTCGGTAGAGCAGCGCATTGAAAATGCGCGTGTCGGCGGTTCGATTCCGTCCCAAGCCACCACTTCCAAACGCTTCTCCCCCTTTCAGCATTTCAGGAGCGTCGATGGTTCGCGGCAAGTCCCCGCTTTTCGTTATCTTCATCACCGTCATGATCGACCTGATCGGCTTTGGGATGGTCATCCCGCTGGTCGGTCTCTACGGTCGCCACTTTGAAGCGTCAGGTTTTCAACTTTCGCTCCTCGGCGGCATCTATTCTTTGATGTCGTTTCTGTTCGCTCCGTTTTGGGGAACCTTGTCGGATCGATGGGGACGGCGTCCCGTCATTTTGATCTCGCTCGTCGGCTCTACCACTAGCTACGTGCTGTTTGCTTTGGCCCAGAACTACGAAGTGCTCCTCGTGTCCCGCGCCTTGGGTGGCCTCTTCGCAGGAAATATTTCTGCCGCTCAGGCTTACATCGCAGACATCACGAAGCCCTCGGAACGCGCCAAGGGCATGGGCATGATCGGAGCAGCTTTCGGTCTTGGGTTTACTTTAGGTCCTCCGCTCGGAGGCATTTCTTCTGCAACGCTCGGACTCTCGGCTCCGGGCTGGATTGCAGCGGGCATCTGCGGAGTGAACGCCATCGTCGCTTATTTCCGACTTCCCGAATCCTTACCTGAAGAAAAGCGCGGCCTCACTTCGAGCCGCTCTCTTGCGCCGCTTCCCATCGCACGATTGAAGGCGGCAGCTCAGCACCAAGACCTTTGGTTCCTTCTGCTCTTCTTCTTCATGGTCACGTTTGCGTTTTCCAACATGGAGCAAGCGCTTTCGCTTCTTCTGCAAAGCAAGTTTGATCTGGAGACCGGCGATGCCGGCTATAAAACCGGCTTAGTGCTGATGGTGTCTGGCATCACTGGGGCCGTGATCCAAGGCGGCTTGATTCGAAAGTGGGCTCCTCGGTTTGGAGAAAGACGCCTGCTCATGATCGGCCTCTTCATCAACCTCGTGCTGATGGCGGTCTATCCTTTCGGCCCCACCTACTCGAGCTACTTCATCCTCAGTTTCTTGATGGCCTTTGGCACATCGCTCATCAATCCTTCGATCACATCTCTCACCTCTCAAGCCGTCGGCGCTTCCGAGCAAGGAGCCACCCTGGGACTGAGCCAAGGCTTGGGTTCTCTCGCACGAGCGCTTGGACCCCTTTGTGGGCTCACGGTGTTTGAAATTTGGCGAGGCGCCCCGTTCTGGGTGGCCTCTCTCGTCTATGCCCTTCTGATTTTTGGAGCCGTCACTGTTTGGCGGAAAGCACCGCCACCTGCTTCGACCTCGCGAGCGGCTTCCGTATGAAATCTGGAAAGGCACTCGTTTGGCTCAGACGTGACTTTCGACTTCACGATCAGGCGGCGCTTCATCACGCTGCGAAAGACTGCCAAAGCTTAGTCCCCGTTTTCATCCTCGATGCTGCGACTCTCGAATCATTCGCGCCCGGACTCAAACCCCACGCTGCATTCTTTGGCAGCCTTTTGGCACTTCGAGAAAAGCTTCAGTCCAAGGGGCGCGACATCCTGCTTCGCGAAGGGAACCCCGAGAAATGGATTCCTGAGCTCGCCCGGAAATTCGAAGTCACGACTGTCTATTATAATAAAGACTACGAACCGCAGAATCGGCAGCGCGACTTATCAGTCGAAGCCAAGCTCGCCCTTCAAGGTACCCGAGTTCGATCCTTCAAAGACCATGTGATTTTTGAAGAGAGCGAAGTGCTCTCGGGCGCAGGCACCCCGATGAAGGTGTTCACTCCTTATAAGAACGCCGCACTGAAACGCCTGAAAGCCGAAGGCCTGCCCGCCGTTCTTTCGGCACCCCAGTCAGAAAGTTTTGACACCACTCCCTTTCCCGATGCCATGAGCGACGCTCTCTGGAAGCGCATCGAAGAAATGGTCGAAAAAGGAAAAGCCGAAGCTTCGGGACTGATCCCTGAAACGGGAGAAACTGAGGCGCGGGTTCGTCTTCGAAAGTTCTTGGAAGGTCCGGTCGCAAAATACGCCGATCAAAGAAACTTTCCTGCGAACTCGGAGGGGCACTCGCGCCTGTCGATGGATTTCCGAGCCGGCTCGGTTTCGTGTCGCTTCGCACTTCAGAGTGCGTGGGAAAACGACGCCCCTCAGTCCCAACGCGATTTGTTTATTTCGGAACTCTTCTGGCACGACTTCTTCATCATGATCGGCCACCACTTCCCGCACGTATTCCAGGGGAACTTCAACGCCAAGTACGACGGCCTGAAGTGGAGAAACGATGAGGCCGAATTCCAAGCTTGGTGTGAAGGGCGAACCGGCTACCCCATCGTCGACGCAGGAATGCGCGAACTGGTGAAGTCGGGTTTCATGCACAACCGCGTGCGGATGGTTGTCGCCATGTTCCTGGTCAAAGACCTGCTGGTGGATTGGCGCTGGGGCGAGAAATTTTTCCGCCAACACCTGGTCGATGCCGACTGGGCCATCAATAACGGCAATTGGCAGTGGAGCGCTTCGACCGGAGTCGACGCGGCTCCTTATTTCCGAATCTTTAATCCCATGACCCAAGGCGAGAAGTTTGACGCCGACGGTGAATACATTCGGAAGTGGATTCCGGAACTCGCTCGCGTTCCGGGCAAGGCCATCCACAAACTCGAGAAAAGTCCGCTGCTCCTCGCACCCGAGTACCCGGCTCAAGTAGTCGATCACTCGGTGGCTCGCGACCGAACCCTGGCGGCTTACAACCGCGCCCTGGCTCGTTAATCACCGCGCCCCAAGAGGCGACAATTGAGGCCACTCACCCCACGTGTTAGTGAGCTTCTCCAGATCGATCAACCCCGGGGGAACGTTCATGAGCTCAAGCAGGATGGGTAGGGTTTGCCGAGACGCTTGGACGGGGCTTGTCGTGGGATGCGCTCTGCTGCACGCAGCCCCCGCGGCGCGAGCCACGGACGAGACCGAGCTTGACCGCCCGTGGGCCCCGGCCGCCCGGGCCCTGATCGCCGAGGCTCAGGCAGGGCGCCCAGTCGGGCCGGCCTTGGCCCAGCAGCTTCCGCGTCTTCACGCCCAGCTTGGCCAAGTGGCCGGGCGCCCCGAGCTGCTCGAGCTCTGGGGCCAGAGCTTGAACTACGACGAAGGTGCCCGCGCTGAAATCGTGGATCCCGCCATTCTCGATGCCCTGCTCGAACTGGCCCATGGCCCGGCCCGCCAAGAGCGCGTGGTGCACGCAGGCCTCGAGCACACGTTTGGCTACCTCTTTAGCCTTCTCGACACTTCCTTTGGATTTAAGCGAGCACGCTGGGTCAGCGGTGAGATCGATCGCGGTTTGGGCTTAGGCGGCACCGGCATCGTGAACCCAGAACCCCGATTCGGAAATCTGTTTTGGAACGTCACTTACCTTTTCTCCAAATTGAGCTTGGGCGACTCCCCTCGCGCTCAGCGCGCAGTCGACTCGCTTCATTCAGAACTCTCGCCTGAACTCTTGGTTTTTAACCCAAACCGAGCCGAGCGAATCCGCCTGATTGAGAGAATTCAAACTCCCCGATTTGTCGAAATCCGCACCGACTTGGTTCGCTTTCAAAATTCTGCGGGCACGACCAATACGAACCTTCTCATTTACTCCATTCGCGACGGCGCGCGATCGGACGCAAAACTCATCACCGCTTTTCCCGTCGTCGACAGCTTTGTCGAACAACTCACTCGTGCCAACGACCTCGGCACGAACCGTCCGATCAAAACGCGATACAACGCCTGGCTTCCGGGCGTCAGCGGATCGACTTGGACGGGCCAACGCTCGCTTGAGCATTTCCCGAAAACTCACCCATGAACTCGATTTCCCCGACCTCGATCATTTCCGTTCGCGACCTTCGGCGCAGCTACAGCTCGACCAAAAAAGATGCCGGCTGGCGAGGCACCTGGAAGCAACTCACTCAACCCGAGAAAGTGATTCACGAAGCCCTGAAAGGCGTGAGCTTCGATATCGAAGCCGGAGCTTTCGTCGGACTGATCGGAGCGAACGGGGCAGGGAAGACCACGCTTCTGAAAATCCTCTCGGGGTTGATCGCGCCGAGCTCAGGCACGGCACGCGTTATCAATGAAGACCCGTTTGAACGCTCTCTCGGTTTTCGGAATCAACTGGCGCTTGTCATGGGCCAAAAAGCGCAGCTTTGGTGGGATCTACCCGCCATCGATGCGTTTGACCTTCTTCAAGCCATCTACAACATCCCGCTTCCCACCTACCGCGAGCGCCTGGACACCCTGTCCAAACTCCTCGACGTCGAGCGCCTCATGAAGACCCAGATCCGGCGACTCTCGCTGGGCGAGCGCATGAAGATGGAACTGATCGGCGCACTCCTTCACTGGCCACGCGTGATCTTCCTCGATGAACCCACCATCGGACTCGACGTCGTCGCTGCTGCCAAACTTCGCGACTTCCTCCGCGAGTTCAATCGCCGTGAAAAAGCGACCATCATCCTTACTTCGCACAACATGGAGGACATCGAACGCCTGTGTTCGCGCGTTCTGATCCTCCGCGAAGGAACGCTCATTTATGACGGCACCCCGAAAGGCCTCACCAGCCAAGAGGAATGTCGCCTGCGTGTACGCATCGCGTCAGAGCCCTCCAACGCGGACCTCGCAAAAACGCTCGGTATCGAAGAGCGCACAGTCGAAGCCGACCCCGAGCACGTGGAAGGGGAGGCCAAGCTTTTCCACCTGACGCTGACCAATCCGAACTTGGTCCCCACCCTTCAGAAGGTCATGGCGAACTACAAACTGGTCGACATGGGCATTGAAGAGCCCGGACTGGACCGAGTCATTCAGCGACTGTTTGGCGGAGCTTCGCCATGAATCTTCACTGGCGCTGGGCCGCTCTCAAAAACGGCTTCCAAGAGGCGACTGCGTATCGCTGGGAGTTTTTGATCGAGGTCCTCACCGAGGCCCTGGTTCCGGTCATGACCCAGATCGTTCTTTGGTACGCACTCTTTCACATGAGTGGCGCCACCCAGATCGGCGGCCTGAGCTACCAGGACCTCATCACCTACTCGATCTTCTCGCTTTTGTTCTCCCAAGTGCGTGGCGGAAATCTCGACTTCGAACTCGCTGAACTCATCCGCACCGGAAGCCTCTCGAACTACCTTCTTCGTCCCGTCGGGCTAATTGAGTTCATTTGGCTCAGAGGTTCGAGCTCCAAGTTCTTTCTGGCAGGCCTCGGTCTCGCCGTAGGACTCGTCACCTGCCTTTTCACCGGGCATTCGGCAGGCCGAATGGTGGGCGCCATGTTCTTAGCCCTCCTGGGAAACATCCTTCACTACCAACTCAGTGCGGGTCTTGCGGCAGTGGCGTTCTACTGGGAAGAAAGCCACAGCGTCCTCATGGTGAAGAACCTTCTCGTGAGTCTGCTTTCAGGCGAGCTCATCCACCTCGGAATCGTGCCCAAAGAGTGGAAGTGGGTCTGGGAAAGCTTGCCGTTCCATCTTTTCGTCTTCGGCCCCGTTCAGTACGCAACCGGACAGTGGAGCCACGAAGTCTTCATGCAGAAGGTTCTGTTTGCTGGAGCTTGGATTATCGCGGGCGCACTCATGGTTCGCGCAGCCTGGTCAGCGGGCATCGGCCGTTACCAGAGCCTAGGAGGGTAGGGCCACCATGGAAACGCTTTCTCGTTACTGGCGCATCCTTCGCGTTCAAATCAAAAACAACTTCGTTCGCGAAGCGGTGTACCGCACGAACTTCATCACCACGGTGATCGTGGACCTGATTTGGATCGCCGTTCAGTTCGCACTCTTCACGGTGCTTTACTCAAACGTCCCCACCTTGGCCGGATGGACTAAAGAGCAGACCTTCTTTTTCCTCGGGATCTTCTTCGCGTCCGACGCCATCTTCAGCACCTTCTTTGCGCGGAACTTCTGGATGTTCTCGGACCTGGTGAACCGAGGCGAACTCGACGTCCTCCTCACCAAACCGGCGCACCCGATCTTCCTCGCACTCACCCGTTTTCTCTCCATGACGGCGTGGTTCAACGTCGTTCTGGGCCTAGGCGTGGCTGCCAAATACGCACCCGCGGCCGGATTCCCGGGCGGGTGGCACTGGCTTCTCGTGATCCCTTGGCTCGCAATCGCCAACTTCGCAGCCGTTCTCCTGCGCTTTGCATTCTCGATTTGGATCTTCTGGACGGACCGAAGCTGGGCCATTTCGCGCCTCTACTTTGCGTTCTTCAATCTCGCCGACAAACCCGACCCCATTTTTCCCTGGATCGTTCGGCGCACACTCCTCACCATCCTGCCCTTTGCTTTCATCGGGAGCGTCCCAGCACGGGCACTGATTCACGGACTCACTGCTTACGAGTACCTAGAAATCGCGATTGTGCTGGCGGGATTCACGCTCTTGAACGCCACACTTTGGCGCTTGGGCCTCAGGCGCTACCAAAGCGCCAGCAGCTAAAGCACGCTTCATGGTCGCCACGGCGACCAAAATGAAATGCACATCACGCAGTGAACACACCTCATGCGGTCGCCACGGCGACCAAAATGAAATGCACATCACGCAATGAACGCACCTCATACGGTCGCCACGGCGACCAAAATGAAGTGCACCACACGCAGTGAAACCACTTCGCGCGGTCGCCACGGCGACCAAAATGAAGTGCACCACGCGCAGTGAAACCACTTCGCGCGGTCGCCACGGCGACCAAAACGAAGTGCACCACACGCAGTGAAACCACTTCGCGCGGTCGCCACGGCGACCGAACCCAACTCTTCAGACCAAGCGCCCTATATAATTCGGTCGCCCTGGCGACCGAACTCGCGTTTTCTATTTGCGCTATTCCACAGTCGGCATAGAATTTTTGACACCAACCGTATCGACCCAAGGAGGGTGAGAGATGGCGACATTCAAAGAGATATGCTTTACGCCGGTGGAATTCGCGAATATCGCGAAAATCGGCCGCGACATGGTGAACGAAGCAGAGGCTGCCGGTGTTCTTCGCACCATCAAAAAGAGGATGGGGAACGTCGAAAGAAAGATGATTCCGCTCGAGTCCATGCAGGACTACTTCCGAATTCTTCGCTCCAATATCGAATCCAACCCAGAGCTTCTTGAAGTGGCCATGAACGATTCGGTCGCCGGGGCGACCGATGAAAACATCGCTCACGAAATGGGCGCAGGCGCTGAAGCCGCCGGTCCCGCACACCCTGTCAACGCCTTGACGATCAAGGTCGCCAAGAACGGCTTTATTCCCATCGCTCCCACCCACAAATTGCAGATGTTCTACAACGTCAAAGGCGGGACTGGAAAATCCACCCTCACGGCTCAATACGTGATGCGTGCAGCGATGATGGGACTCCGTGTTTTGGCACTCGACCTCGACGGCCAAGGTCACTTGACCGTGAATCTCGATGTCTTGGACGCGCACGAACGCCCCACGGTTTACGACGTCCTGATCAACGACCTTCCCATGTCGGAAGCGATCATGAACGTCGCTCCCGGACTGGACCTCGTGCCGGCAAATTTGGGCCTCTGTAATATTGAAATTCCGCTCAACCAAAAAACGCGCCGAGAATACCGCCTGGCCGAGGCAATCAAGAAGATTGCCGACCAGTACGACCTGATCGTCGCTGACACCAACCCCGCAGCATCGATCTTGAACGGTTCGATGCTGGTCGCTTCAGACCTGGTCAATGTGGTCTGCGCAACCAATCCGCTCTCGTTCCACGGAATGTCGCTCGTCATGGCGACGATCGAGACCATGGAGCAAGAATTCCAGCGCCAACTGGAAGTCCGGATCATTCCGAACATGTACGACAACCGTGAGGTCATCAGCCAAGAAGTTTTGGGTGAATTGCGCTCACAGTTTCAGGAGTCCTGCACGCAGGCAGTCGTCAATCGTAGTGCTGATCTGAACGAAGCCACTAAGCGCCGCAGTACTGTCTGGGATGTCAATCCCAGAGGCACTGCCGCACAGGATCTTACGTCGCTCACTGAAGAGCTTCTTTACACCTGAAACCGAAGAAAACGGAGTCAATCATGGATGAACAACAAAAAGATAATAATGGCAGTAGCAGTAGCAATCCCGCAGATGCCGGTTCAAAGGTGAAAACCCGACAGGGGAGCGGCTATTTAAAGCAGCTCTATTCGACCGCCAGAACCACCGCAGGTACTACACACTCGCACTTGAAGAATCTGACCACTTTTTTGGTCAATTTCATTCCGGTAGAGAAAGTCGACGCATCTGAACTTCAGGTTCGGGTTCACTTCGATGATGCCGAGATTGCAGGTCTTGCTCACTCCATCAAGGAGCACGGCGTTCTGCAGCCCATCTTGGTCGTTCAAGACGGCGATCGTTACAAAGTCATCGCAGGTGAGCGTCGTCTTCGCGCTTCGAAACTAGCTGGAATCGAGAGAATTCCCGCACGCGTTCTCAGCACGAACGACAAGGCCACGCACGAAATCGCACTTCGCGAAAACCTCGATCGCGTCGACCTCCATCCGATCGAAGAAGGGGAGGGCTATGTGTCACTCCTCGAGGCCGAGGCTTATACCAGCCACGATGCAATCGCGAAGGCCTTCGGAAAGACGAAGTCACGAATCACCGAATGCGTGGGCTTCACTCGTCTTCCCGACGCAACCAAGCAAGAGCTGATGCGGCTGAACCTGAAGAATCGGTCGCTTCTTCGTCACCTCCTGAACACTCCTCCCGAAAACCACGCTTCCATTCTCTTGGAAGCTTCGGCTAAGGAAGAAGTGCTTCTTGGCTCCGACGAGCAGTCTCAAAACAACAACAACGCTCTCAACAACGGCAGTGCGACCACCGAGGCGAAAGCCCCTCGCGAAAAGAAGGCCCCCAAGCCTTTCGAATTCAATTCGGATAAGCGGGGACTCAATGTTCCAGGCTTTAAGTGGAAAGCTGGCGAAGGCACCGATAAACTCGAGGTCTACGTCGATGCATTGAAGAAAGTGCTCGAATACTGCGAGGAGCAACTCACTAAGCCGCAGAGTTAAAGTACAGCCGGAAACTGAAACGCCCACTGCATCCCTAGGGTGCAGTGGGCGTTTCTATTTTGGGAGTCCGCTTAGGCGCCGTCCAAGCCCCAAAGCCAGGTGTCGCCATGCCACTCAAAATCGGGCTGAAGCGGAAGGGTCAGACACATGGGCTCAAGCTCAGTACCCGGAGGCAATAGCCCCGCTTGGCCCAAGTGAAACGGGTTCCCGAGCAACGTGAGCTCGGGTCGGATCTGAACCAGGAAGCCAAGAAGCTTCTTCAAAGCAACCGGATCGCCACCCCATTCATGCACGAAGCCGCCCAGGTCAATTCCTCGGTCCACGCACGCATAAGCTTGCGGCTGAGTAGGAAGCCCCCACCACCACCAAGTGTTGTGACGGTGCGCTTGCATCCACATGCGATCCGAAGCCTGAAGCTGAAGGCCACTCTTTCGATTCTGGAGAAGAGTAAAGAGGGAGTCGACCCACTCGACGCCAACCGGAGAACCCTCCGCAGGCGGATCTAGATTGAGATCTAATAGAGGAACCCGAACCTGCTCACCCGTGGGCTGAAAGCCCAAACGGGAATACAGGCCTTCCTCGGTCCCAAATAAAATAGCCGCTGCGGCTCCGTTTCGCCGAGCCCGTCCAAGAAGCTCGTGCACGACCTGAGTGGCTAAGCCTTTTCCGCGGTGAAACTGAGAAGACGCCACACAGCCAATCAAAGCGACTTTCCGAGTTTGTCCGCCATTCCAGAGATGAGCGAAGCGCATCGCCGAACAGGCCGCCAAGGCTCCGTCCTGAGACCGCAGCCCGAGCCGCAAAATCTCTGCCCCGTTTTGCTCGTCCCAGACCGGGAAATCATCAAAGAAGGTGCGTCCCGAGGGAACACCGAAGGCGTCATTGAGGAGTCTTTCGAACTCCAGCTGCGCCACGTTGCCCTGAAGAATCTCAGGGCGGTATGAGGAACGGGCTGAACCCAGTTCTTCCATAGACTTAGAATATGTCCCAGATGACACCTGTAAAAGCCGGCAAAACCTGCCGATAAGCCCAGCAGGAGGACCTAAAGAGTGTCCAAAAAGAAAAACAAGTTCGACCTGACCCAACTCGTCCATAACGGTGATCTGGATGACGGCCAGGTTTTGCACTTCGTGAGCGATCCCAAGAAGACGTGCACCGTCTCGCGCATGCCGAACGGTGAATATAAGGTCAAGGCGGGCGCTGAAGTCCTCACCATCCACGCTTTTGCCCAGCGCTGCTTAGGCCAAGACCCACCGGAACACGCCAGTCGATGGCTCAGGACCGCTGGCGGCAAGACTCTCTATGAGCTCTGGCACGCCGACGACCTGGCCGAAGCAGCCTGACACATCGTCTTTTCTTTCTCTTTCCAATGATTCGAAGGCCGGTTTCTTGTCCCTTGAGAGGCAGGAAATCGGCCTTTCTTTTTTTAATGCTTTTTTTTCAGCCGATGAATCGCTGATTTCATTACGTTTTTTTATTTAAAGCCCCACTTTCCGAGAGTGTGTCGCCACAGACGCATTTTTTTTCTCAAGGGTTCGGCGCGGCCGCCGATGAGGTTAGTGGAAGTCAGGAGTGACACAGGCCAGGAGGCCTGAATCTCCCGACGACCCGAAGCCCAAGGATGGGCGGGTGGAACACCTTCATGGAGGAAGGTCATGGGTCTGCGAATAAATACAAACGTGCCCTCGCTGCTAGCTCAGCGTAATTTGCGCACGACTCGCAGCTCTCTCGATAGGTCACTCGAGCGGCTGAGTAGTGGCAGCCGAATTAACCACGCTGGCGACGACGCCGCGGGGCTCGCGATCTCCGAATCGATGAGATCCCAGATCAGAGGCCTTTCGCAGGCCGAAAGAAACGCGCAGGATGGCATTTCGGTCATCCAGATCGCTGAAGGCGCTCTTGCCGAAGTCTCGAACATCCTGATCCGGATGCGCGAACTGGGCGTGCAGGCAGCTTCCGATACCATCGGTCAAAACGAGCGCAAATTCTTGGACGTTGAGTTCCAGCAACTCATGTCTGAAATCGACCGGATCGCTGCATCGACTGAATACAACGGTGTGAAACTGTTGAACGGTCAGGCGAGCAGCTTCGAGATCCAGGTCGGCACGAAGAACAATCCATTGGTCGACCGCGTGAAGCTCTTTGATGCTTCCGGCACTGATGTGAACGTCGTTTCGCTCGGGATCAACCTGGCAAGCGTCGCCGACAAGTCAAGCTCCCAGAACAGTCTGGGTGGCTTGGATGCGGCGATGAACTCGGTAACGAAGGTTCGCGCTGAATTCGGCGCCATGCAGAACCGCTTGCAGAGCGTGATCTCGAACATCCAGATCTCGAAAGAGAACCTCGCCTCTGCAAACAGCCGCATCCGCGATGCGGACATTGCGGAAGAGGTTACCGAGATGACGAAAGCCAACATCCTCATGCAGTCGGGCACCTCGGTGCTCGCGCAGGCGAACGCAACCGCGAAAATCGCCCTGCAGCTGCTCGGCGGAGGTCAGGGATGATCTACCTCCACCATAGAAAGAGGAAACGTCTGAGTTTGCGTATTCGCAGGGAGAAGTACGTCCAAAAACCTTCAAGGAGAAAGTTTCGATGATTTTCAAGGCTTCGTGACCCGAAGAGCAGAGCCCCAGGCCTGGCCTGAGCTCGTTTCCTGGATACGGAAAGGACCCGCGCCGTGCGCCCAAGATGGTGTGCGCGGCGCGGGATCCCCCGGTCCAAAAAGAAACTAGCTGCGACAAAGAGCGCGGGAAAGCGACACGGATTCACAAACACCTTTGGGAGATGCCGCCGGGATTGTCCCGTCGGAGCCCAATCACCGGTCTGAAAGCAAGGACATAGTCCAAGCAGAGGACCATCAACCAAGTCGGCATGGATGCTGGCCCCCAGTAAGGAAACTGCGGGGAGATCACGGAGGAACTCGATATGTACGGAGGCTAATTATATGGGTATGAGAATTGCGACCAACTCCACTGCGCTGAACGCGCAGCGGCAGATGTCGAACACTCGGACGAACCTCGACAAGGCACTTGAACGTCTTGCTAGCGGTTCTAGGATTAACCACGCTGGTGACGATGCAGCAGGCTTGGCCATCTCAGAAAGCTTGAGAGCCCAGGTTCGCGGTATTCGCCAGGCAAAACGGAATGCTCTGGATGGTGTTTCACTGATCCAGGTTTCTGAAGGTGGACTGAACGAAATCTCGAACATCTTGATCCGCTTGCGAGAACTGTCGATCCAAGCAGCTTCTGACACGATCGGTGACGTCGAACGGCAATTCGTTGACCGCGAATTCCAGTCACTGAAGCAGGAGATTGACCGGATCGCCAACGTGACGAACTTCAACGGAACTCCGTTGTTGAACGGCAAGGCGGGCATCTTCGAGATTCAGGTTGGTACCCAGAACAACCCGATCCTGGACCGAGTGGTGTACAATGGTGAACGTGCAGATGCTTCGCTCGATGCTCTGAAGCTCGGTGGTGAATCTACCGCTACCAAGCAAGGCGCCCAGCTCTCGCTGAGCGTGATCGACGACGCACTGATCCGGTTGAACAGCATTCGCGCCGATTTGGGCGCTATGCAAAACCGGTTGCAGAGCACGATCTCCAACCTGGCAATCAGTGACGAGAACTTGTCTGCTGCGAACAGCCGTATCCGTGATGCTGACATGGCCGAAGAAGTGAGCGAAATGACCAAGCAAAACATCTTGATGCAAGCTGGTATTTCGGTCCTTGGACAAGCCAATCAGGTGAACGGCGCAGCGATCAAGCTCCTGGGCTGATGAATAGGGAGACTACTGAATCGTGAGGAAAGAAACGGAAGCAGTACCTGAACCTAATGGAACCCCGACCGGGGCCTCTCTGACGGGAGAAGTGTGTCCACCGAAAGCGGACCACTCCCGACTGATGCTCCGGCGGAACCAAAGGACCAGGTGCGAGATCCAGGCAGAGAATCGCGCAGGGATAAGCGCATGACCCCTTGCACGGACGCATCTCGATACCTCTGTCTCGACCCGAAGCATCTTGACCTGTTAGACTGGTCTGGATGTCATCCGGGAAGACTGTCCTCATTATCGGCGGAAGCGGGTTCCTCGGAACCCAACTTGCTCTTAGGCTGAGGGAAACGACCAAAGTTTTTGCCACCTATCACCGAAATCCAATCCGCATTCCAGGGGTAACTCCGTTACCCATGAACCTTGCGGATCTGGACTGGGTCAAGCGGTCCATCTACACGGTGGGTCCGGATGCGGTGGTGTACGCGGTCGGTACCAACAATCTCTGGCAAGCGCAGCTCCAGTCGAAGGAACAAGAACAACTCCAAGTAGGTGCTCTTGCTCCGGTTCTGAAGGCCTCCACGATCTTCCAGCCCCGCTTCGTCTATCTGTCCAGTGCCTATGCTTTTGATGGAATCCGAGGGAATTACCGGGAACAGGACACTGTTCTGTCAGCCCTAGCCTTGGGGAAAGTCAAAATTGAAGCCGAGAACTTCGTCCGCGGCAGGGCGTTGCACTACTCCGTAGTGCGTTCGAGCCCCGTGATTGCCCGCGGATGCGGAGGGAATCTCTCGTTCTTCGATCGACTCAGAATTCGACTGAGTCGGGGACTAAAGACAGGAGTCGACGCAACGGAACTGCACTCGTTCACCCACATGAATCCGTTCCTCGATCTCGTCGAGCGGATCATTGAAAGCGGGCCCAGAAACCAGGTTCACCACCTGGGAGGGCTCACAAAATGCACCTACTTCGACCTTTCCAAGGCCATTGCTCAGCGCCTCGGACTGGACGCGGGACTCCTCTATCCATTGCCGCGCGAGCAATCCTCGACGCGTGTTTTGGATCAGGCGAAATGGGATTTTTCCCTGAACTCAACTGAGTCAATCCGCAACCTGCGCGTCACCCCCCTGCTCCTAGAAGAGCTGGTGGAACGCCTGGCCGAAGAAGCGATTACCTCGGGCACAGGCCCCGAAGTTAGAGTTCGAGCCCCTTCTCCTGGAGCATCGATCTGATCTGCTGAAGCAAAGCCTGATTCCCCGCACGCGTTTTGCGCTGATCGCGGGTCGCACGGATAAACTCTGCGAAATAATACTTGGCCACTTGTTCAGCCAAGACCTTCTCACCCTGGAAAGTCCAGTGGACTTGGCGGAAGGGCCCGATCTGAGCCAGAAGCTCTTGGCTTTGGCCTGCCACCGGATTCACAGCACCGGCACCGATAGCGTGGCCATTCACATCCATGGCCCCGCGGGCGTGCTGCTGAAACTGAATTTGAACCACGCCGTGCGCCGAGTTCGTCACCAGCAACTTCACCTGATTTCGGAACATCATGAAATCAGCGGCCGTCTGAGCCAGGCTGTAAATCTTGATCTCTTGAAAACGTTCGCCGTTTTCTGAATAGCCGTTAAAGACCCGGGCAAATTCCGAGAACTGCTCCCGCAGCTCCATCAGGAAATCGACCGTACTTTCTTCAACGCCTTGCTGCGGATCGAATCCGCGCCCGAGGCTCAAAACCGCTTCAGCATCGGGATGCACTTCTGCCCGAGCCAATTCATGTAGCCAGCCCTGCTGAGCCGAAGGAAGAAGATCTTGATAGCGCCCCATCCGTAAAACCCCCGAGTCACAGTGTACGGCTCGGCGCCGTAAAAAAAAAGACCCTGAGACCGCGCGAAGTCAGTGGAACCCAGGAATCAAACGTGGGCGCCGTTTGACAGCTTTAGGCTTCCTGGACAAGCCAGGCATGCTCACCACTGTCAGGGACAGCCCCCTGGGTTACATGACTGTCGGGTCCACCGTAATATTCGCGGGCCTCAGGGACAATCACAGTATAGCGAAACACCCGCGCGAATCCAAGTCCGGTGCGGCAATCTCGTCGATTCTGCCCGCTCGCCTGGCCGGCCGGGCGCAACATCGCGATCATCCTCGCTTTACTTGGGGAGTTGACAATGACAAACTTCTCAACAGGATGACCGCAAAAAAGCTGCTCGTGGCAGACGACAGTCTGACCATTCAACGCGTGATCAAGATGATGCTCCAGTCGCTGGGGTACGAGATCATGATCGTTTCCAACGGCAGGGAAGCCGTAGAACAGATCTCGCTTTTCCGGCCCGACGCGGTCCTGATCGACGTGTCCTTGCCCGAGATGGACGCTTTCGCGGTCAAACGCTGGGCGAACTCTCAAGAAGACACGCGACACATCCGCTTCATTCTGATCTCAAGCGAGTACGAGCCAGTCGACGAGGCCACGGCTGAAGAGCTTCGCTTTGACGGTCGTCTGAAGAAGCCGTTTGCGCCTGATCTATTGCGCGCCCTAATTTCTAAAGTCACCCAGTCGGGAAGCTCCTCGGGAGCCCTGGCTGAGCTCGCAAGCCAAGTTCCCGCAGATTTGGATGACGTGGAAGTTCTCACCCCTCCGCCGCCGGGAATGAAGGCGCAGCCCAGGAATCTGCCGCCTCGTCCGCCCGTGGTCACGCCACCGCCGCCGAAGCGCGCTCCTGCGGCTCCACAGAAGACGCAGCCCCCAGCGCCTCCTCGGGCCCCTGTGGCGCCATTCGAGGCGCCCCCTAGCTTCTCTAGCTCGGCGCGCCCTGCGGCGCCGCTGCCTCCGGCCTTTAGCCCTTCTGAGCCGCCTTCTTTCACGGACGACCTTCCGTCGCTCGATAGCCCCAGCGTCCCACCGCCGTGGGATTCACCTGCGCCGGCATTTACGCCCGAGCCCGCTCGCCAAGAAGAAGTGACTCGCGGCGGAGATACCGACATCAGGCGCCTGACCGAAAGCACCATCCGCATGAGCGGCTTGGAAGAATTCGACTGGAGCGTCAGCGAGTCGGCCCGGAAGGAATCCGAGCTGCCTTCTTTCGACCCTTCGCCGTTGCCGGAAACGACACGGAACTCAGAGCCGACCTCCATTTTCATGGACGCTCCCGAAACGAGCGATCCCGCAAACGACTACCGGATCGACTTTCCGCCGGCTCCGCCGTTCCCGGCTTCACGCCAGGAGTACGCTCCGCTGCCGCCGTTTGCGTCTGAGCCTGCGCCCTTTGCACCACAACCGCCCCAGCCGGGCTCGCCTGCGTTTGCCTATCACTCGGCTCCGGAAACGGCGCCGCCGTTCAGCTTCGATGCTCCGTCGGCTCCTGAACCGACCTACACTTCAGCTCAGGTCGAAAGCATGGTTCAGAAGCAAGTCGAGGAAGCCTTGCTTCGCATGAGCCACACGCTCTTGCCCGAACTGGCCGAAAAGATCATCCGGCAGGAAATCCGCCGAATGCTTTCTGATCAGCCCGGGGCCTGATCAAACGACCAAGACCTGAGCCGTGGCTTGCGTCAGCGCGCGCGCGAAAGTCTGAACGAGGGGCTGCGCCAGCATGGAAGGGCGCGCCACTAAGCTCACCGGTCGAGACAATCCAGGCGTCGGTAAAGCGATGCAGGCAGAGGCGGGGACACCCACTGCGCGCGCCACTGAACCCGGAACCAAAGCGTGTCCGTGGCCCGCTCGCGCTAATTCAACTAAGCAAGAAAACGACTGCAAGGTGCGAGTCACTTCCAAGCGAAACGGCCAACGCGCCTGCGCCCGCTTCAGGCGAGGCCCAAGGCTTGCCCAAGTGGCCGAGCTTGGCTCGATGGTCATCACTTCAATCTTCCCGCTCTTCGGGAAATCCTTCACTTCCAGGTGACTTGGAATCAGCACAAAGGGCTCTTCTCCGAGAAGCTGGGCAGCCAGATCCGGCGCATCCTCGGCGGCTCCTGCGCATAAGCCCACCATGCACTCACCAGATCGGACGCGATCGAGCACGCCTAGACTGCGATGCGCATGAAGCTCCAAAGCAATTCCCGGGTGAGCTTTTAGAACTTTCTTCAGCGCGCGCGCTCCCCAGGACGCTAGGACGGATTCGGACACAGCAAGACGGATCGTTCCTTCGCCTTCAGCGACATCTTCTTGAAGCGCCGAGCGAAGCTCCGCCAGCAAAGGCGCGGTTCGCTCCAATAGGCGCAATCCTGAAGGCGAAAGCTTGACCCGCCTTCCTTCCGGCAGCACCAGGCTCTTCCCGACTCGATTTTCCAGCGCTTGAATCCGCTTGGAGACTGCCGACTGGGTGATTCGAAGGCGCGTCGCCACGCCCGTCATGGTTCCTTCGCGAAGTAAAAGTCGTAGCGTCTCGAGTTCGTCAAACATGCCCGCACTCTACACTCAGCATTCATTCCTGAAAAGACTCGGTTGGTGTCGTTTCATTCCCTGTTTTTATCGGTACCCCCTGAGGCAGGATCCCCCCATGATCACGCTGTTTCTTGGTCTAGCGGTGTTTTCGACTTCTGCCATCTCAGCCATCGTGGGCATGGCGGGTGGCTTGATCCTCAAAGGGGTCTTGATCGCTTTCAGCCCCGTAGCCACAGCCATGGTCATTCACGGCTTCACTCAAGCTGTCGCCAACGGCTACCGCGCGTTCCGACTACGCCACTCCATCGACTGGAATGCTCTACAGTTCTACCTACGAGGCGCTTTCCTCTCTCTCGTCATTTTCTCCCTCGTTCAGTGGGTTCCCAGCTCAACGGGTGTCTACTTAGCACTCGGAATCCTGCCTTTTTTAAGCCTTTTTGTACCTGCTTCGATCCGGCCTGATTTTGCGCGCCCCCGAGTGGCCCAAGTGACAGGTTTCTTAGTCAACGGAACGCAGCTTCTCGCAGGGGTTGCCGGCCCCCTCCTCGATCTGGCGTTCGTCGAAACGCGCTACAGTAAAACCGAGGTCGTGGCGACAAAAGCCGCAACTCAAACGGTCAGCCACTTGATGAAGCTGGGGTGTTATTCCTGGATCCTCATTCAATCCGCCCATAGCGCAGACGCGCTGGTTCAGTCGGCTGCGATGCCCGAGCCTTGGCTTCTTGCTCTTTGCGCCGGGGTGTCGATTCTTGGCACAAGCGCTGGCGCACGAGTGCTGGAGCGCTTAGACGAAAGGCGCTTTAAATCCCTGGGACGTTTCTTGGTGCTGGGAATCGGATCGGTTTATTTGCTGCTCGGAGCCCAGCGAATCATTCACTGACCCGCAAAAGCCCGGGGCCTAACAGAAACATCTTCAGCCAGAAGGTTTTCTACCTTGCCGGTGTCGTCGGCGAGGACCTGAAGTTCGCCCGAAGCTCCAAGCCCCGTCACTTGGCCCGTTCGCCCCTGCCAAACCACTTCCACTCCCGGCGCCAGAACACTTCGTGAAAGAAAAGCCTCACGAATGCGAGCAGGACCTTCGGTGTCTAAAATCCCCAGCCAATGATCGAGCGCCCGAATCAGGGCCGGGCGAAGGTCGTCGACCTGAACCCCGAGCGCCGTCACCGGAACCCCCAATGCTTCGGGCTCGCTCAGGCAGTTGGCACCGATCCCAACGACGATGAAGAATCCTTGAGGACCACTCACGCCTTCGCACAAAATTCCGCCGGCTTTCGCTTCTCCCCGCCACAAATCATTGGGCCATTTCAGAGCAAGCCCGCGACCTGCTCCACAGGCTTCTGCTGCGGAAAGAAGCGCTACCCCTGCGGTAAGCGGCACCCAAGAAGTTCGTTCATCGCGATGAGTGGGACGAAACAAGTAAGAGAGAAACAGGTTTCCCTCTTGGGAAATCCAAGAGCGCCCCAAGCGTCCCCGCCCCGCCGATTGCCGACGCGCTGAGATCCAAGTGCCCGTCGGGTGTCCCTCTTCACCGAGGGCTCGGCAAAGGTCGTTGGTCGAGTCACAGCTTTCGACCACCGAATTTGCGTTCATCCCAGATCGACCAAGAGCGACAAATCGAGCGCGCGAGAAGAGTGAGTCAAACTTCCGACCGAGATCACATCGACACCCGGGACGGCGTATTCTGCGATCGTTTCCAGACGAATCCCGCCTGAAATTTCAACCAGCGGACGCCCCACGCCCGAGGGTATGCGACTCAGAGCTGAGCGGACTTGGCTCGGTGAGAAATTATCGAGCATCACCACCTCTGCCCGAGCGGACAAAGCCTGATCGAGCTCGGCCTCATTTTGAACTTCGATTTCAATTTTCAGCCCGTGGGGCGCGACTTTTCGTGCGCCCTCGATAGCGGCTTGAATCCCGCCGGCCGCTGCGATGTGGTTTTCTTTGATCAGCACGCCGCCCGAGAGGCTCACTCGGTGCGCTTCACCGCCGCCTTGGCGAACCCCCAAGACCGCAAGATCGCGGTAGCCTGGAAGGGTCTTTCGGGTCGAGGTAACTCGGGGCAGGGGAGCCCCAGTCTTTGGCCAAGCCGCTTCCAGCGCGTCGCAAAGAGCACGCGTGGAAGTAGCGATTCCGCTGACGTACTGAACCAGATTCAGGACCGGGCGCTCAAACGCCAAAATCAAACGAGCAGGGCCTTCCCAAGTGGCGATCACGTCGCCTGGCTTGACTCGGTTGCCGCTGAAGAAATTCTGAGTCACGCGGATCTCGCCGCCGAATTCGCGCGATACAAACTCGAGGGCGCGCAAGCATCCATCGCCTGCCCAGACGCCATCCGCTTTAGCGACGAGCCGCGCCCGCACCTGCTGGTCCGGTTCCCTCAGGCACCCAAGCGTCGTCCAATCCCAACGCCAGCCATCGTCTTCCAGGCCCGCCAAAATCCAGGGTTTCCAGGACAGCCAAGAGTCTTGTTCCATGTTAAGGGCCTATACCATGACCTCACGCCAACCTGCCGGAAGAAGCCCTGAACAAATTCGCCCCGTGACGATTCAGACCGGAGTCACCCGTTATGCCGAAGGGTCGGTCTTGATCCACTGCGGGAATACCCAAGTTCTGTGCAATGCCTCGGTCGAGGAAAGCGTCCCGGGTTGGCTCAAAGGCCAGGGTCAGGGCTGGATTACGGCCGAGTACTCGATGCTTCCTCGTGCCACCCATACCCGGACCAAACGTGAGCGCGACAAGGTGTCCGGGCGCACCCAGGAAATCCAACGCCTGATTGGGCGCGCTTTGCGATCGATGGTGGACCTGAAGGCCCTGGGAGAGCGAACCATCACGCTGGACTGTGACGTCCTGCAAGCGGATGGCGGCACCCGTACGGCCTCGATCACCGGCGCCTGCGTGGCTTTGAGCCTGGCGCTGAAGCAACTCGAGAAACAAGGCAAGATCACCTCGGCTGCCCGGGCCGACAGCGTAGCAGCCGTCAGCGTGGGTATGAAGAGCGGCCAGGTCTTGGTCGATCTCGACTACGATGAAGATTCAACCTGCGATGTGGATATGAATTTCGTCGTGACGGGCAAAGGCTTGTTCGTTGAAGTCCAAGGCACCGCGGAACGTCAGCCCTTCTCAAAAGACGATCTGGACCGAATGACTGCGGGCGCAATTCAGGCCATCGCAGAACTTCGGAAAATTCAGGAAAAGGCACTGAACCCCGCCTAAATACCCCTCAGAAAAGAAGAAGGGCCCCGAGGAGTCTTGACGACTCTGAGGCCCTTCCGAGGAGGTGGTGGGTACAGCACCGTAGCGTAAGGGCTTCCTTACGCAGCTTTACGAGTCGTCACCAGGCGCTGACGATAGGCCTGGTAATGCTCAAACTTTTTTTCGTAGTCCGACACGGGCTCGCCCGTGCGCTTGATCAATCCAAACTTAAATTGCTCGAAGTGTTCGTCGCAGAAGCCGAAGCGCTTCTCGCCCGACTTGCAGGCTTTTGCCGTGCAGCGACCATCACCCGTTGCCGGTGCGCCTTTCGGTGCATGGCCGTGGCCGTGGTTTTGCGGGGCAGCGGTGCCCTGCGGCTTGGTCTCTTTTTTGTCACCCTGTGCGGGTCCGGTCTTACCCATTTGATTCTCCTATCCTCACCCAACGTTTCGGTGAACGGGGATCAAACTTTAGTCTTTTGGTCGGTTATTAAATCACCCTGATTTTGCCTGGCGACTTGCCCCTAAGCCGCTGGGTGCTACCATCCGTTCGACAGCCTTTTGACATCGGGCCAAGGGGGGCCCCCACATGAAATCAAGGATCTGGATTGGGGCCAGTCTCGTGGCCATGGCTTTGCTCACTTCTCCGCTGGCGGCCGTTGCGGCTCATTCCCACAGCGAGGTGGAGACCGATCTCCGCTGGGTGCAAATCCAGGCCTCGACCAAGGAAGATCGAAGCGAGATTGCGAATTTAGGCGTTTCGATTGAATTCACCCGAAGCGACAGCGTTTGGGGTTTTGCGAGCCCAAGTGTCTTGAAGCGCTTGAAATCATCCTCACATCACGTGCTGGGCGACTTCGCTCCCGAAGTGGGCCGCGGAGGCCATCACGATAGCTTCGACTTCCCAGTCGCCGATGCACGCTTCCATAACTACGCTGAGACCTTGGCCATGTTGAAAAACCTGGTCTCGAAAAACGCCGACATCGCGAAACTTGAATCGATCGGCAAAAGCACCGAAGGACGCGACCTGTGGGCCATTCACATCAACACTTCGCAAGAATCGCTGATGGAAGGCTCAAGCGGAAAGCCCGGAATCATTTACCTGGGCGCGCACCATGCGCGTGAACACCTCTCGGTCGAAATGCCCCTGATGTTTGCCGAGCACTTGCTTCAGAATCGCGCCAATCCGCGCGTCGCGGGCCTTCTCGATTCTCGCGATATCTGGATCGTCCCGATGGTGAACCCCGATGGCGCCGAGTGGGACATCGCCACCACCAAGTACCGGATGTGGCGTAAAAACCGCCGCGACAACAAAGACGGCACCTTTGGCGTCGACTTAAACCGAAACTACTCGTTCAAGTGGGGAACGGGCGGATCGGATAAAGACACTTCCAGCGACGTGTACATGGGGCCGTCTCCGTTTTCAGAGCCCGAAACTCAGGCCGTGCGCGACTTCATCACTTCGCACATGAACCTGAAAGTACTGCTCAGCTTCCACACTTACTCCGAGCTCATTCTTTATCCGTGGGGTCACACTTACGATGGCGTGGGAAATGCTCGCGACCTTCAAGTGTTTCAAAAAATGGCGCAAACCATGGCGGGCTGGAACAAGTACAAGCCGCAACAAGCCAGCGCACTTTATATCGCAAGCGGCGATACGACCGACTGGGCTTACGGCGAGCGCGGAATCTTCGGCTTCACCTTCGAGCTTTCTCCGAAGAACACTTGGGGCGGCGGCGGATTTTATCCGGGCGCAGGCGTCATCGACAAAGTGTTTGCCGACAATCTGCAACCTTGCTTGTACTTGCTCGACGCAACCGACGATCCGTACAAAGTGCTGAACAACTCGCCCTCGGGCGGCTTGAACCACTACGTGGCACCCGCAGCGCCTTATCTGCCGTTTTAACTGCCCACTGAGAAGCGAAGCCCCTGCCGCTTCATCACACTGACCGGATTCAAAGGAAAAAGCCGGGAAGCTTTCGCTTCCCGGCTTTTCCATGAAAGCCATCTTTCAGGCTTCCGGTGCCGCGCCAGGCATTCAGGGGGGGGGGGGGGTACGCCCGGCGCGAAAAGAAGTGTCTTGTGAAGAGTGGATATAGAAAATATCGGGCGACCTGTAACACTCTATTTTTCAATGAGATGCCATTAGATTTACTTATACTAACGCTGCGCGTTTAAATATCGAGAATCATAGGCATTACAGTGGGCTTGTGCCCCAGGTTGCGCTCAAAAAATCTTCGCAACTCGACACGAACGGTCTCCTGGAAGTCCGGCTCTGGCCGGCCTTCGCGTAATTCTCGATCATATTCGTTGATCAATTTCTTCACGAGTTTTCGCGCTTCATCCATCAAATGCGGCGCCAAGGTTTCGTTGGCAAAACCCTTCGAAACCAATTCAGGACCCGCAATAATTCGGCGCGATTCTTCGTTTCGAACCAGTAGCGCAAACACCACTCCGCGCTCGCCCAGAACGCGGCGATCCTTCAAAACCAGCTTCGAGACATCACCGCCCTGACGGCCTTCGACCAAAACGCGCGGCTCTTCAAACTGCTCGACGCGCTTGAATCCACGGTCACTCAGCTCCAGCACCGCGCCGTTTTCGACCACGCAAATGCGATCCGAAGGAATACCCACTTCTTCGCCGAGTTTTCCGTGATGAACCAAGTGGCGATATTCGCCGTGAATGGGCAGGAAGAATTTTGGCTTCGTCCACTCCAGCATCCGTTTCAGTTCCGGACGCGAAGCGTGGCCTGAGCTGTGAATTTCGTGCACGGCCTCGTAGAGAACTTCTGCGCCTTGCTTAAAGAGGCGATTGATCATGCGGCCGATGATTTTTTCATTCCCCGGAATGTGGCGCGAGCTCATCAGCACGCGGTCCTTAGGCTGCAAAACCACTTGCCGGTGCTCGCCGTGCGCCATTCGCTGAAGCGCTGAACCGAGTTCGGCCTGACTTCCGCCCGAGAGAATCACCACATCGCTGCGGCGGTGTTTCCCAATTTCTTCGACTGGAATCACCACGTTCGGAGCATCGACACAGTAACCCAGCTCCTGCGCCAAGCGCAGGTTCTGATCCATGCTTCGCCCGGTGACGGCCACCTTCTTACCCATCCGCTCCGCCAAGGATAAAACCTGGCCGATTCTTGAGACGTTGGACGCAAACATGGCAATGACGGTTAAACCTTCCGCAGCGGCAAAAAGGTTCTCAAACGTCTGATAAATTCGGTTCTCGCTCAACGTGTGCTGGTGGCGTTCGACGTTGGTCGAATCGCTCATCAGAAGAAGCACGCCCTCGTCGCCTGCTTTTCGAAACCGCGACTCATCCAGTTGGGAGCCATAAAACGGCGTCGGATCGATTTTGAAATCGCCCGTGTGAATCACTTTTCCATGCGGCGTATCGATGAACATCGCAAACGCATCGACGATGGAATGATTGACCGGCACAGGCTCGACCGAAAAATGGCGAAACGGCAGGCGATCGCCATCGCGAAAAACCCGAATATCGGCTTCTGATTCAAGCCCGTGATCCTTCAAGCGCTCTTTCAAAAGCATGGCTGAAAATGCGGAAGCGTAAATGGGAGCGCGAATTCCAGCCTTCAAAGCAAACGGCAAAGCACCAATGTGATCTTCATGGCCGTGGGTGATGAGAAAGCCTGATACTTTTTGCTTTCGCTCTCTCAGCCAGGAAAAGTCCGGGATCGCAAACTCCACGCCGAAATGGTCTAGGTCTGAGAACATCAGCCCGCAATCGACGATCAGGATTTCGTCGGCATACTCGAGAACCAGGCAATTCATCCCGATCTCGCCTAAGCCTCCCAGTGGCAAAATTCTTAGCGGCTCGTTCAAAGCGCCCCGGCCTCTCGTCCGTCTTGAGCGGTACGAAGTACCTGCTCGCGCACGCGAGCTGCGATCACCTCGGCACCGATGTCCGTTTCTTCGCCCACAATCAGGTCAGCATAAGACCGAGTGGGTTCGAGGAACTCGTGGTGCATGGGGCGAACCGAGTCGTAGTACTGACGAATGATTCCGTCGAGCGTTCGGCCACGCTCGCGCACGTCACGGTGCAAGCGGCGGATAAACCGAATGTCCGCGTCGACATGGAGGTAGACCTTCAGATCAAAGAGCGCGCGAATATCGGCGTCCCACAGAGCGTAGATGCCTTCGACCATGACTGCGCGACACGGGCCCACCAGCTCGGTTTCTTCAGTCCGGCGGTTCTCCGTGTAATCGTAGACAGGCGTCGCCACCGTCTCACCGGCCTTCAGGCGCTCCAAGTGCTCACGGAGCAACTGCCAATCAAAAGCGTCTGGGTGGTCGAAGTTGGGCTCCCCGTGAACTGTCAGGTCCGAGGGCGGCGTCGCTAGGTAATAGGAATCCTGGTGCAACAGCGCCACCTCGGGATGGGAAACCCCATTCAAGATTCGCTTCGCAAAAGTTGTCTTGCCGGATCCTGAACCACCGGCGATTCCAATTAAATACATCTCTTCAACCTGCTCACTGACTTCGGTTGGCCTTGGCTCGGCGCAACCCCGGAGACTTTTTCTTAAAGGACACCGGGATTTCTCGGTAGCCCGCCAAGAAGACTTCGACGGCGCTGTCCTTACCACTTTTTCCGTCAAAGGGCACCCGAAGCAGGTAGCCCGCAGGAATCATGACTTCTCCCGCAAATACTCGGGAAGAGAACGCGGGATTCAAGTCCATGATCTCTTTCGGATTCAGGCTCATAAACTTCACCAGATCGCGAAACCGAATGGCCTCAGGAAGGGGGGCTTCGAGGAACTCATGGAGGGGCTCGCGCTGAACCTTTCCGAAGTACTTCTCAGCACCCCGCTCGACTTCGATGGCCGCAAGCAGGCAGGCGAAGAAGTTGGAACTCGCAAAACCAAAGCTCCGGCTTCGGTAGCCTTCAATGAGGTCGTCTAAGCTTTCCGAGCCCACGCGACGAACCGCTCGCATCATGCCCTGGCGCCCGTGGTTATAGGCCGTGACCGCCAAAGGCCACGATCCCAGGGACTGGTAATTGAGCTTCAAAAGCTCGGCTGCGGCCCGGGTGGCAAGAATCGGGTCGTTTCTTTCGTCGACTGCATCACTAATCCGAAGGAAATGGCGGCCTGTGGACCGCATAAACTGCCAGATACCGCTTGCGCCCACTTTCGAGCGAGCTCGCGTGTTGAAGCTGCTTTCCACGAAAGGAAGGCGGGTGAGTTCCAACGGGAGCCCTTGCTGGCGGAAAATTTCCTCCATCTGCACGAGGTACCTTCCCGATAAGCGAAGCCCCTCCTCGAACCGATCCTTCTGTCCCAGTTGAAACCGCACGCGCTTTCGATGAGCGGCCGCCAGAAACTTGTCCGAATCGGGCACGTCGCGGTAAAGCTCAAACACCTTGGCTTCGTCTTCAGTCAGCGGCGCGGGCTTGGACTGTTTTCGATGCAAGGAGAGTAAAACCGACTTCCATTTCCGTTTCGACGCAAGAACCTGGCGCGATGTGCGTCCTTCGGTACCTCGGAAGTCCAACACCTCGTACACCTTGTCGATGTACCGGGAATCGTGGACCACCCCTTCGCGCGTGCCATAATGGGAATAAATGCGAATCCAGAAATCGACGTTCGCTTTAAGCCGGGAAGTGACCTGGAAATCTGAGCCCGATGGCTGCGGAAAGGGCTCGGCCGACCTCGCTCCATTCGGAAGCAATAAGCTGATCAGCAGGATGAAAGCGATGCGCATCTCGAAGTACTCCTCCCGATGGATTCTCTTCGGAGTGCTGGGCATTGGACTTCAGTCGGGGCCTGCTCTTTCAGAAGAAATGTCGAAAACGGCCGCCCCCTTTCGGTTGCTGCTCGATCAAAAGCCAGGAACCTTGAACCCCCGGGCTACGCTCGAAGCCCAGGGCCAGCGTGTAGCGGCGCTTTTATTCCAAGCCCTGACCCGCATTGATTCGAATCTTGACGCGCGCCCCGATGCCGCCCTGAAGTGGGAAGCTCGCCAGGAAGGGAAAGTGTGGCGATTTGAGTTACCCAGTCAAACCCTTGGCGAGCCAAGCCTGACGCCGAAGAACTGGCTCGACTGCTTGGAAGAATACCGCGCAGGCCTTCCCCCATCGCCTGTGGCCAAAGCCCTGAAGGACTGGAAGTCGACGGAACTAGCAACTGACGGCCGCACGCTGGTTTTGAACTTCGCTTCCGCTGATCCCGATGTGGCCAGAAACATTTCACTCCTTCGTTACTTTCAGGTGGAAGGTGAAGTTGCACCTTGCCGCGTTCCCGAGGCAGGAAAGCCACTTCGATGGACTTCGAGCGGCGATTACCGCGTAAAAACCGGAATTCGCCCCGGCTCGTTTGAGCCCGACTCGGTTCTTCTTCTTGAGCCCACAAATCCAAAAACGCATGGGCCGCTTCAGATTGAATTTGTGCGCGACGAGAACACGCGCCTTTTGAAAGTGATTCGCGGCGAAGCCGACGCGGTTCTGAACGCGCTCCCGCTGGCCAAGACTCGCTGGGTGCAGAATCAGCTCAAAGATCGCTACACGCTTCTCGAGCGCCCCGGCGTCACCATTAGCTACTTAGCTTTCAACCTTCGCGATCCGCTGCTGGCTCGACCCGAAATCCGAAAGGCCATTTCGCTTTCCATCGATCGAGAAGCCGTCGTTCGCCACAAGATGTTTGGCTTTGGGCAAGTGGCTTCGAGCCTCGTGTCCCCGCTTCTTGAAAACTCGGCCCAGCCCGCCTTTGAATATGACCCCAAGCGCGCCGAAGCACTTCTGAATAGCGCGGGTTTTCCCTGCGGAAAAGACGGCGTGCGATTTCGCCTGACTTATAAAACCACCCCCGTTCGTGAGGGACACGAAACTGCCGTGGTGTTTCAAGCCATGCTGAAAAAAGTGGGAATCGAACTCGAGATTCAAGTCATCGAATCGGCCGTGTTCGCTCAAGCCGTCAGAAAGGGCGGCTATCAGCTCCATTCGGGGCGCTGGGTGGGAGTGGCCGACACGTCAATTCTTGCCAACACGCTTCACTCGAAAGGGCATCAAAATCGCTGGGGCTACCAAAGCCCTGAGATAGATCTACTTCTTGAGAAAGCCCGAAGCGAAGCGAAGCCCGAGAAACGCCGACTCCTTTGGAAAGCGGTTCAGGAAAAGGTGCGAGACGATTTGCCCTATTTCCCGCTGTGGTATTGGTCCAATGCGCTGGTGCTCGATCGCAACTGGGAAAAAACCTCGGGCTTCCAAGCAAACGACCTCTCACTAAGCGGCGCTTTAAGCCCGATCAGCCGAATCACGAAGCGAAAGGAATCCCCATGAGACGCGTGCTTTGCCCCGAGCTCCCTAAGCCCGAGCGTCCCGTTGCTATTCCTGAAGCCGAAGCCACGCACCTGACCCGCGTTCTCCGCCTGAGCGTTGGGGACGAGATCGAAGTGATCGATGGCCGGGGAGGGGCTTGCACGGCTCGTCTGGCACTTCGAGGAAAACAGTGGATGGCCACGCTTTCAGAAGCTTCACCTGAAAAGCGAATCTCAAACGAACTAGAGGTCGTTCCAGTCATTCTTGAAGTGGCAGTGCTGAAAGGCGAGGCCATGGAGTGGGTCGTTGAAAAAGCAGTCGAGCTGGGCGCTCGCTCGCTTCACCCCTTCATCTCAGCCAACACCGTGGTTCAAACGGGACGAAAAAGCCCTGAGGAGTTTCGCGATCGTTGGCAGAAAATTGCTGATCAAGCTTTGAAACAATGCGGGCGCCTGGAGAAACTCGAAATCCTGCCACCCCGAAGCCTAGAATCCCTTCTGACTCCGGTCCCGCCAGGAGAGGTGCGCTTTTGGTGTGATGAAGCTTCCCGAGGGGCGGCCCCAGGCCTTCTCGAAGCCATCTCGGACCCCGCGCACCAGCGGCCGGCTCTGGCTCGGCTTTTGGTCGGCCCTGAAGGCGGTTGGAATCCTAAGGAAATTGGACTCCTGGAGGCGTCTTGCCGGCGAGTCAGCTTGGGCCCGGTGGTCCTTCGGGCCGAGACAGCAGCCCTGGCGGGACTTTCCCTTTTAGCTGCGGCCTATCGACAAGGGTCGCGCTTGAGTTGACTGAACCCCGGTGCGAATGACAGATTCCCAAGCATGAACTTGGAGAAAGACCCCGAGATCGACTTTCGGCCCCTTTCGGAAGGCTTGGGATTTCACCCCTTCGCAGACGGATTGCCCTACGCTCCCGTGAGCCGCACTCAGCAGCAGCCTGCAGCGCCCACCGCGAGCCCATCGTCCGCGCCCTTGAGTCGGCACGGTGCTGGCGCTGTTTCAGCAGGCGCTCCCCGTTTTGCTACTCAGCTTCCCGTTGCGCCGGCTTCGCTCCACACGCCCGTCGCTCAGCCACGCATTCCACAGCCGCAGATCCAGCCGCGAACGCCGCTGGCAACCGAAGCGCCGATCGTAGCACCCCCTGCGCCGAAACTTCCCTTGGCCTCGATCGAAAATCCCGGGTTCGGTTACGCTTTCAAACGAAGCTTGGCCTACTTACTGGACTCGGCTTTTAATCTCGGGCTTTGCACGGCGGCACTCAGCGCGGGCCTGATTTACCAGGGCGGAAACCCAGAGCTTCTTTTCACGCCCGGGAATCTCCTTCCCGTAGTGCTGTTTCTCTTAGGCTTCAACTGGGCCATTTTGGCGGCTCAAGAGATCGCTTTCGGAACGACCGTGTTTAAGCGCCTCTTTGGCCTGATCCTGCCCGGCGGCGCTACGGCAGCCTTTCTCAGAGCGTTCTTCTTCATCCCAAGCGTCCTTTTCGGGGGAGTGGGATTGATCTGGCCGCTGTTTGATCGTCAACGCCGCTGCTGGCACGACTTGGTTGTGAACGTGCAGCCCATTGAGATTGCCCGGCTGTGACTTCCTCGCCTCAGCTCAGAAAGCTTCGCTCCAAGATCCGCTCGCCTCAAGCCTTGGCGCGCTTTCTTCGCACTGAGCGCGCTCGCCGCGGGAAAAAGCCGCAAGTAGTTTTCACCAACGGCTGCTTTGATCTTCTGCACCGCGGGCACGTGACCTATCTGGAACAAGCCCGCCTTCAAGGCTCGGCCCTGGTCGTGGCCCTAAACACCGATGAATCGGTGCGACGACTGAAAGGCCCCACGCGACCGGTGAACACTCTGGAAGATCGCTTAGCGGTCCTTGCGGCATTGGAATGCGTGGATCACGTGACTTGGTTTGGCGAGGACACGCCGCTTGAGATCATTCAGCTGCTGAAGCCCGACGTTTTGGTCAAAGGAGGCGATTACAAGCCCGACCAAATGGTGGGAGCCCGCGAGGTGAAGTCTTGGGGCGGGAAAGTCAAAGCTCTGAAGTTTGTGGAAGGCCAAAGCACCACAAAGATCATCGAGCGCTCAAAATCGGCCCCAACTCCGACAGCGAAAACGGTTTCTGAAGCCTGAGCGGCAGATTCATGGCATCGGCCATTTCCTGAAGATTCGGATTTCCCGACATCAGGCAAAACTGCGGAGCCACGCGCCCTTGTCCGGGTGAAAGGCGCTCGATTCGGCTCACCAGTTCTGTCGCAGAAATGGGACCCGGGGTGCCTAGATCCAGAAGAACGAGCTCGGCGTCGAGACCGGAAGACCAAGCTTCCCAAGCAGCGGCGCACGAGCAAAAGAGCCTCACTTCATGCCCTTCGGATTCGAGGCAAACCTCGAGTCCCGCTCTGATACCGCTATGATCTTCAACCACCCAAACCTGCATGGTGAGTTAAGTCGTAGCCTAATTTGACTCACTGAGCAAATTCCAATTCCGAGCGGAATGAGAAATTGAAAAAGCGAGAAATTAGCTCGGACGGCGCACCATTCGGTCAAACAAAGACACCGAAGTCAGCGAAATCCCAAACACCATCAGCACGAAAAATGCTGCGCCCGAAGGAATGCCCACAGCGCGGATGGTGGGGAAGGCCTGAACAAAAAGGTTCTGAATGAAAACCCAGCTGAAAGCGCCCCAGGTCAGGCCCGCTCCCAAAAGCAAGGAGAGCGAAGCTTCACGTCCCGTGAAGTGCGCGTACGCAATTCCAAGGACATGGCACACAAACAAGTGAGCAATCAGACCCACCAAAATGGGAGCCAAAGAAAAGCCGAGGGCAGTTGCATCCATTCCCAAGAAGGGAAGAGCGGCTACTTTCGCGGGGAACCAGAATTCAGCGCCCAAAAGCACCGAAAGGAGCGATGCCACGCCCATGGCCACGAGGCCTGCAAAGATTCCCGCTAAGGCGCCCGCAATCCAACGAGCTTTGTCCTTACGGAGCCAAACCGAAACAATTTCCTGATCGCCCTCGTTCGGGTCGTGCGCTTGCGAAGTGTGCATATCTTCGTTCTTAGCCCACTTTGGCGGACAGGGCTAGCCCCTGCGAGCGCGCCTTTGTCTCTGAGCCACTCGCCAATCCTGATACGGACCAAAAGGCAAAGCCGTGTATCCACCTAAGCCCATCAGGGCTGGCAGAAACCACCCCAGAGTTCTGAAATCCAAAAGCTCGGGATAACCGGGCAAAAGAATCGAAAAATAGATGGCCAAGAAAAAAAGCCAGGTTCGAAAGGTGGAACCCAAAACCCGCCGAATCCAGCCCGACAGAGCGCCCAGTTCCTGCGTCGCAATGAGCGCCACGAGACCCGCTATCCAGGCCCGAAAGAGAACCCCCAGAACAAAGGAAGGCTCAAAGCCCAGGAGTTTTACCCCCACGGCCAGGCCCCAAAGCGTTCCTAATGTTCCGAATCCCGTAGCCGCGATCATGGATGCATTCCATCGTAACATGTAGAATGAAAAGCCATGGCTTGGATCGTCGATTCCCATCTTCATCTCGTGCCCGACCCGATGGGCTGGGGTCGCGCTACGCGTGGCCTACGGCGCCGCGTAGTCACCGCACTTTCTCCGGCTTTTGAGGCCGCGCATCGCGCTCAGACATGGCTTCGCATCCTGCCTCGGGCCGTGCGCACACCCGTGGATCAGTGCGGAAGCTATTTGGCGCTGCCGCATCTGGCACTCGGCGGAACGGAAAGCGATCTTCACGCCCTCTTGGATTCCGGAACACTCGATGCGGCCGTGCTCATTGCCCATCCGCCGTTCACGTCCAATCATTTCGTGATGGAAGCCGCCGAGCGCGATTCAAGAATCCTTCCCGTCGTGAACTTGGCCCGCCACGCGCAGCAACCCGGAGCGGCTTTGAAGGATTTTGCCAAACGCGGAGCGCGCGCTTTGAAAATCCACCTCATTGCCGATGGGCTTGAGCCTTCATCGGACGTCTACACAGAGCTCTTAAAAAGCGCTTCTGACCTAGGCCTTCCCGTCATCGTGCATACCGGCGAAACGGCATTGCTCGGATCCACGGGAAGCCCAAAGCTCGGAGCTGCAGAAAGACTTCGACCTTGGTTTACGCGTTACCCGAAAACTTCATTTGTGCTCGCTCATCTGAATTTTCACGAACCTAAAAAAGCGATCGCGCTTGCGGCTGATCACGAGAACGTGCTTTTAGAAACTTCCTGGCAGCCGCCTGAAATCATCACCGAAGCCGTCGCCACGGTCGGGGCCGAGCGCGTTTTGTTTGGTTCGGATTGGCCGATTTTGGGCGCCAATATCGACGTAGGACTCGGACGCATCCGAGGCTGCGTGGCATCTGGGCTTCTGACCCAGGCCCAGGCCGACCTCGTACTCGGAATGAACGCTGCCAAACTCTACGGCTTCAAACCCCAGGAAAAGCCAGCCACGCCATGAAACGCCTTCTTGAAATGCGTACGCCCGAGTTTCTAGCGCTGCCCCGCGAGCAGACGGTCATTCTCTTTCCGGTCGGCGTGATGGAAGACCATGGCCCGCACCTTCCGCTCGGCATGGACTTGATTCACGCCCAAGCCCTGACCCAAGAACTGGGCCTGGCCATTGAAGCCACCCAGCCCGGCTGGAAGACAGTACTCATGCAAGGCGCCCCGCTCGCCATCAATGCCAACACCTCACACCTTGCCCTGACCCAGCGGGCCCATGTGCTGCGCGACTTCCTCGTCGACACGTGCCTGGATCTGCATCGCCTGGGGTTTCGCCATTTTGTGGCCGTCACGGGCACGCTGGGCCCGCGCCAGCTCACCGCCATCGAAGATGCGGGGCGCGTGCTGAGGCGCCGCACCGGCGGCCTGGGACTCGGCCGCCTGCTCCGCGCTCGCTGGGCCAAGCCGGGCGCCACCCTGGTCTGCGCCCAGTCGGCGCTGCTATCGCGCGCCGAGGCCCTTCGCGCGCCGCTGTGGACCGAGCCCACCGACCATGGCGGCCAAGCCGACACCTCAGTTGCGCTTCACGCGGCTTCGGGCCTGGTGGCGCCTGAGTGGAAGCTTCTGCCGCCGCTTGAGCCCACCGAGACGGGCCTGGGCCACGCCTGGGCGCTGTCTCAGGGGCGCGTGTCAGGCTATGTGGGCGCTCCCGGCAAAGCGACGGTCGAAGAGGGGCGACAATTCATCCAGGCCCAGGTGCTGGAACTTTTGCCTAAGCTCCAAGCCGTCTGGGAGGGCGAACTTCAGCCCGAGCGCGGGTTCCGCTCCTGGTATTCAGTCTTCCCACCTAACCGCAGTTTTTTCTGGGGCTGGGTTCTGGCTTCCGCCATTGCCGCCCTGATGGCGCTTTGGATGATGACGAATGTTCAGATGCTGGTCGAAGGAGCCGGGGTCACGGGTGCCGCCGATCCGGGCACGGCAGCCGTCGCCGGTGCAGGCTCGCGGTAATAGACTTCCTGGTGAATGGAATCTTTCTGAACGCCTTTTTCAGCCAAGATTTTCTTCACTTCGTCGATCATGGCGCTTCCGCCGCAGAGGTAATACTGGGTCGTGAGCCACGGAAACTCAGGGCCCTGAGCGCGTAGCCAATCGGTCACGCGTCCCTTGAAGCCCTGCCAATCGCCTTGAGGGCGCGACACACAAGGAACCCAAGTTTTCCCCAAAACGGGGGTGAATTCAGCGTCGTAAAGGACTTCGTCCTCGCCGCGAACACCGAGCAAAGCCCAGGTTTTCTCGGGTTTTTGTTCAGCAAAAGCTTTTGAAAAAACCATGCTTCGAAACGGAGCCAAGCCCGTTCCGGTGGAAATGAAACAAGCCGAGTGGCCTGCTTTGGGCTCATACAAGAAATCGCCGTAAGGGAAGAACCCGCGGAAGCGATCTCCGGGGCGCAGTTTGTACAAGTAGTTGGTGCCCGGGCCATCCTCAACGAGCTTCACGCAAAGCTCGATCGGGCGCCCCTCAGGTGCCGATGCGATCGAATAAGCGCGCCGCAGGTCTCGGCCTTTGGGGCCCGCGCCTGGGATCACGATACTGATAAATTGTCCGGCCTGAAAATCCACGGGCTTATCTGCCTCGAAAATGAGCTCAAACACCGTAGGTGTGAGCATTCGAAAGGCCTTCACTTCGCAATTCAATTCAACAGCCGCCATAGCGCGCCTATTAGCATCTTCTGGCGCAATGTGCTATCACCCGGACTATGTTCGGATTAAGCCTTGGACACCTGTTGATCCTGACCGTCGTGGTCTTGCTGTTTGGCAACCGCAAGTTGCCCGAACTGGGACGCGCTCTCGGAAGCGGCATTGGCGCCTTCAAAAAAGGGCTCGAAGGCCGCGACCTGGACGATCAACCGCCCCGCACCTAATGGCATTCCCTTGAGCTGCCCCACGTAATCCTCTAACCTCAGGGCTAAGGGGGATTCGATGGGAAAAACACTGCTTTTGGTTTCCGATCATCCGGAGGACCGGCAGTTTGCCGAGCAAGCGGCCCAAGTGAACAGCCTGGACTTGGTCGTTGCCGAGACGGCCCCCGAAGGCGTCGCGCTTCTCCAAAAACACAGCCCCATCACCCTCCTGGTCGACGCTTCGACAGCCCATCGCTATCAAGCCTTTGAATCGGCCGTTCGCGAGACCTTGGGGCTTTTCACCGATCAAACGAACGCCAGTGCCATGCACTTCATCGGTACTGATTTTCGGGAGAATGCTTCCTATTTAATTCCCTCGCCCTTGTTCGGCCACTTCGTCACCAGAAGTCAGAACGACTCGGCAAATGACGGCGCCTATTACGGGCGAATTATTCAGCACGGGGTTCAAAAGCAAGCTTTCGGGATTGCGGGCCTTCTGGCTCCTGAAACCGCGATTCAAACCGAGCGACTGATCAGCACGGAACAAAAGCCCGACGCCTTAGACGCGGTTTATACGTTTGCGCGAGCCGCCCATTTCACCTCGCGAATGGCCGCTTTGATTACGAACTCGGTGGACGAACTTTTGTGTACTGCCATTTGGGACTCCCCAATCGACGATTACGGAAAACCCCTTTTCAAGGCGAACGCCCGCGGCGCGCAGGTAAAATTGGAAGGAAAACACGCCATCGAGCTTCAGATCGGCTTTGACGGCACCCACTTGGCCGCTACCGTTACGGACCGCTTTGGGAGCTTAGAGAAAGCAACCATCCTGGGCCAGCTTGCGCCAGGGGCCGCGCCTCAGGAAGGCACGCGCACCCGGATGCCGGCCGCACCCATTGGGTTCAACTTGGCTGAAGTTCAGCCCAGCGGCGGCAGTCTGTTTTTTGCCTCAGAAAGCCGGGTCAAAACCGAAGCCACCGTGGTTTTCAAATTGGCGCCTGATCAGCGCGAATTCAGCCGGCAATTCCGCTTTCTCTCGACGCATTTTTATTTTTGATTTTGCCGAAGGCCGCCCGGCCGTGAGAAGCCCGGTGCCGCATGGCCGCGAAGTCAAAACTAGAAGCGCCTTCTTTGGTTCTCGCTTCGGGAAGCCCCCGACGCATCGAGCTCCTCCGGGCGATTGGGCTGAATCCGGAAGTTTTCAAACCCGAGGTGGACGAAACCCCGGTGCGCGGAGAATCGGCTCGCGCCATGGTCAGGCGGCTGGCTCGAATGAAAGCAAAAGTTGCCGTCCAAGGATTTGCTGAGAGCATTGTGCTCGCTGCCGACACAACGGTCGTAGGCACAGACGGAAAGCGAATCTTAGGGAAGCCTGAGAGCGCTGCCGATGCCCTCAGAATGCTTCGCCAGCTTCGCGGAAAATCGCACACCGTCCTGACGGGCTATTGCCTGGCTCAAGGAACGAAAGTGTTCTCGCGCGTGGTCGCGTCCCGGGTCGTCATGCGCGACGTGAAGCTCTCCGTTTTGGAAGCCTACGTCGCAACAGGTGAGCCTCTGGATAAAGCCGGTGCCTACGGCATTCAGGGACTGGGCGGGTTACTCGTCGAATCCATCCGCGGCAGTTACACGAACATTGTAGGGCTCCCAGTCAGTCATGTGGTGGCTGACTTAGAAACGCATTTTGGGATTCGCGTTTTGTGACTTCCACTCAAGAGCGATTCTTAGCGATCCTGGATCGATTCGAAGCGGCACTGAAACAAGCGGGGCGCAGTCTCGATAGCGCCGTTTTGATTGCTGTCAGTAAAATTCAGAGCGCTTCGGCCGTGAAAGAGCTTTGGGATCTCGGGCATCGTGATTTTGGAGAAAATTACGTTCAAGAGCTTCTTGAGAAAGCATCCGAGCTTGAGCGCATGGGGTGCACGGGCATTCGCTGGCATTTCATCGGGCATCTGCAGACCAATAAAGTGAAAGCCGTTTTGGGCCTTCATCCCATCATTCACGCTGTGGATTCAGAAAAGCTTGCTCGCGAAATCCAGAAGCGCGCAGGGGCGCTGGATGGAACTTCAGGATCTGAGAGCGAAAAGCCACAGGTCCGCGTCTTTATCGAAGTGAATCTAGACGGCGAGAGTACCAAGTCAGGCGTTTCGCCAAAGGATGCACCGCCGCTTTCAAAGATTGTTTCCGAGCTTCCAGCGCTTCAGCTCCAAGGGCTCATGTGCATTCCCGCGCCTGGAAACACTGGGGCATTCAAACAGCTTCGCGAACTCGAAAGCGCCTGCAGGCCCCATACTCACGGAGCGCTTTCCATGGGTATGACTCAAGACTTTGAAGCCGCCTTAGCAGAAGGCGCAACGCACGTTCGTGTGGGAACCGCAATTTTCGGGGAGAGAAAAAAATGAAGAACTCATCCAAGACTGGTGAAACGAATCAGGCCCAGCGCACCATCGAACAACGCATGCGCGATGTTCAGCACTTCGGTGAAGAAGGCGGCGTCGTTCCGGTCATCGACGTGGCGGCAACTTCGACGTTCTTGAACCCTCAAGACATGGAGCGCACTTTCCGCGGAGAACTTCAAGGCTGCTACCTGTATAGCCGCCACTCGAACCCTTCGGTCAATGCACTCTCGCAAAAGCTTGCCGCGATGGAAGGCTCGGAAGCCGCTCTGGGCGTGGCTTCTGGAATGGCAGCCGTTGCTACGGCGGTCGAAGCCATCTGCACCGCGAACGGAAAAGGGCCAGGCGGCCACATCGTTTGTTCGCGCACGGTTTACGGCGGCACGTGGGCGCTTTTCGCGAACCTTCTTCCCCGGCGCGGAATTGAGGTCACTTTCGTTGACCCGACGAAGCCCGAGGAGTTTGAGCGCGCCATTCGCCCGAGCACGCGCCTCGTCTACACCGAGACAGTCTCCAATCCGCTTCTCACCGTTTGCGATATCGAAGCGGTGGCAAAAATCGCTCACGCGCGCGGCTTGCCGCTGGTCGTGGACAACACGTTTACGCCGATGCTGGTTTCCCCGATCGCACTCGGTGCCGACGTCGTCATTCACTCCTGCACGAAATTCATTTCCGGATCGAGTGACCTGATCGCAGGCGCCGTTTGCGCAAGCCGTGACTTCATCAATCAGCTGATCGACGTCAACACGGGCCCCGTCATGCTCACTGGCCCTGTCATGGACGCCCGCGTGGCGCACGAGCTTTACTTGCGCCTGGACCACCTAGGCGTGAGGCTGCGGGCGCATAGCGAGAGTTCGCTTGAGCTAGCGAAGAACTTGGAAGAGGCCGGCATTCGGGTTCTTCACCCAGGGCTAGAAAGCCACCCCCAGTTCGACCTTTACCGGAAGATTCTGAATCCGGGCCTGGGAGCGGGCGCGATGATGACCTTGGACTGCGGCACTTCCGCAAAGGCCATGGAACTGGCGTTCCACCTGCAAAAAGAAAAGTTTGGCCTCTACGCGGTGAGCTTGGGCTTCTCAAGAACCCTGATGAGCTGTCCTTCGGTGTCCACTTCCAGTGAGATCCCTGAGGCCGACCAAAAGATCATGGGCCTATCGCCCGGGCTTCTCCGGCTTTCAGTGGGGTATTTGGGCGACACGGGCATCTTGAGCCAGCGGTTCCTAGACTCCTGGAAAGCCGTCGGCCTTGCCTAAGGCCGCGAGCTGCGGCTGAAAGGCTGACGAGGGCCCATTGCTTGGCTTGGCTTATGCCCTGCGGTCAGGTATAGCCCGAAGGGTCTTCACGTCCCAGAAGAGTGCTTCATGCGTTCCCGTAGCTCAGTTGGATAGAGTGTCAGCCTCCGAAGCTGAAGGTCACAGGTTCGACTCCTGTCGGGAACGCCACTCTGGGGAAATTACTTCCCGATCGAGCCCGCAAACATGCGGTCGAGCTCGTGGATCTGGCGCTCGTAAAGCCCTAGAGCGAAATCGACGGCCACGCAAAGCTTGCCAACTTGCTCAGACGGAACACCCGACGCTTCCATCGAAGCGAGGCATTCTTGCCGCAAGATGCTTGGTAAATCGGAAGGCCGGGTTTTTCCGGTCACTCGCTTCATGGAAGCCCAGATCAACTGATCAGCGGCCATGGCGTACTCGCCCGTACTGCGACGCACTTGCCAGAACACAAACGGAAGAAGGTTTGTGTCGTTATAGGCCTTACGCCCAACCATCGAAGCGCGAATAGGGCCGCCCAATCGAAAATCCCGGACGCGAGTCGCATCGACGTAATCAACCAGCTCCGCAATTTTCGGAGCGCCGTTCAGCACGCTGCCAAAGTAATTGGCGAAATCCTCTTTCAAAGGATGCCCTTCCGTTTTGAAGTCAAACGGGTAGGGCGCATCCGACACCCAATGAAACGCTTCGTGATAAATCACGGACGGCACCTTCGCTAAATCCATTCCGATATCGCGAAGGGGTTGAAAATAGCGACGGCCAGGAATCACTTTCAAGTTCAGGCCAAACCCGGAAGTACGGCCTTGCGCATCGACCGGAATGTTCAATTGAACCAGGTCGACCAGGTCACGCATCACCACACCGGTACGGTCCTCTTGCCACTCTTCGGGCGAGTGGAACCAAAGCTCAGCGCCCCAGCGCGCTCGGTAGTCGGTGTAAATGTAGCGGCTATTGTTATGGGACGACGCCTTCGCAAAGCGAGTCACGCGGTTGTAGTCGCGATCCAAACGGACTCGCACAGTGACTTTGTTCTGAAGGGCTGCGTTCTCTGAGTCGAACTGGGAAAAGTAGGCGCGCGCTTTCATCAAATGAAAGAGCACGTTTCTTCCGTCAAAGTCACCCACGGGAAGAACGTCTTCTTTCATCCCCTCTACCACTCGGAACCAAGCATTCTCAAGCCGGTCCGGGAAAGCGGGAGCGAGCTTCAGTTCTCGCTCAATTTCCGCGGGAGTGAGTTCTCTGAGCGAATGCTGGTCCGAAGCAGGATCATATTGAACGACGCTGAGACGCTCACCCGCCTGGGCGATTTGAGCGCGAAGGCTCAGCGGCGGTCTCGCGGACGTATCGGCCAGCGCTACCTGAGAAACCGCAGGAGCACCGAGAATGAGCGCCCCAAACACCAAGCGCTTCCAAGCCCCTCGAAAATTCCCCATAAAAAAAGCCCCGCCCACCTGCAGCCAAGTACGGCTCGGGGGCGGGGCTTGTCAAACCCGGGGGCTGAGTATTTCTCAGTAACCCGAGAAGGTGCAGCCGTTCTTACGAATCGCCGAGTAACTGCCTAAGGCAGCCACAAAGCCCACGGCCGAGACCACCGTGGCAGTGCGACGGCGAGCAGTGAGATCGGCATCCAGCGAGGGATCAATCGGTGCGTATTGACGGCAACGGCCATCGTAATAGCCCCAATCACAAGAGTAGAACCCATTACCGGTGTAACCACACCAACGACCGTAATAGTCGTCTTCCCAATCGATACAAGTCGTTCTGGGGTGCGAGCTGCTGGCGATCAAGCCTGAGATAATGCCCACTGCCAAGCCTGCGGTCAGAGCGGTCTGCAGGGATTTGCAGTGCCCACCGGAGGAGTCAAACTGTGCGCCCTTGGGAAGCTTCACACGCGAAAACGCTTGAGTGAGGTTTCGCTCCAAGGTGGCATCACTTGCCAAGGCCTGTGCGCCCGCTTCACCTTTTCGGCTCGCAACGGCGTCCTTAAACACAGTGCCAACTTCCAAGACGGATCCTGCGTTCAGGCCCAACACTTCAGCGGCAGCTGCGAAGTTCCGAGTGCGCTCTTCAGCAGCGACACTTTCGGCGTCCTTCAAGTAAGAGGTCACGGCTGAGCGCAGCGCTTCTTCGCGGGTCTTTGCCGAATTTTCGCCCGAGGCAGCCACGACAGACTCGAGAAGTTGGAGCTCGTGAGTTTCCACCACCGAACCTGCCCAAGCAGGAGCAGAAGAAGTCATCAAAAGAACTGCTGCACAGAAGCCAGAAACAGGCCGAAGCATGGACTGATTGAACATGGAATTCCTCCCTTGGAATGAAGTCGCAAACGAGAGGAACACGCTCGGCCCGAGCGAGCAAAAAAACCTTCCCGACGCAAAGCGGCGAGCAGCCATTCACGCGGTTTTCTTCATCCGACTCAGTGCAGAAAAACGGCTAGCAAATTTGTGTTCAAAGCGCTTCTGCCGGTCCCTGATAGCGAGGGTCGGTCAGACTCTTTCCAGGATTGACGTCCCGAATGGTCCCCGTTTTTTGAGATTTCACGCATCCGTAAAAGCGAGTCTGTGCAGTTCGGCTGAACTCTTCACTGATGAGGAAACCGGTGCACTCGTTTTCTAATTTCTCACAGCAATGAACCAGCGAATTTGACTCCAGCTGATCTGAAAAACAGGTGCCGGAAAGTGGCCAATCCGACCAGTGCGCTTCGTCAGGGTTGCCACAAAAAACGTCGCAACAGAAACCTCTCAAAAGAACGTCCAGACCCGCCTGAGCAGACTGAGGCAACGACAGCCCAAGCGCGAGCGCTAGAGTCGCGGCCGCAAAGCTTCGCCAAAGATTTCGGCTAAGGACCGTCATTCGTCTACCTCTTCGGTCCTTTCAGTTTCTCAGAATCAACTGAATCCCGACACTGTGTCGGGAAGGACCTAGCCTCGGATTATGAATTCCCCCTCTGTGAAGGGATTGTTTGATTTCCAGACTCAGGGCGGAGGGAAAAAACGGCCACTCAATAGATTTTGATGTTTCTCAGTTCAAAAATTTGACAGTCCAGCGCCGAAAGGTTCAAACGCCCCACAATGTATCCCCTTCAAATCATCGACTCATTCACCGCAAAGCCGTTCTCGGGAAATCCAGCGGGAGTGGTCCAAATTCAGGGACACGAGACGGATGCTTGGATGCTCCAAGTGGCAGCCGAACTCAGGCACTCTGAAACCGCCTTTATTGGGCCCAAAAAAGAATCCGGCCACTTTCCCTTGCGATGGTTCACCCCGGTCGCCGAAGTGCCCCTGTGTGGCCACGCCACCTTGGCAGCCGCGCACGCGCTCTTTTCGACGGGCCAGGTGCCCATCGATCAAATGATCCGCTTTGATACTCTCAGTGGTGTCTTAACAGCGAAGCTGTCGCCCCAAGGCATCGAGCTCGATTTCCCAATCGATCAGGCCGAAGGCCAAGCCGTAGATCTTGAGCAAGCGAAGCGAATCGGGCTTTCTACTCTGCCCATCGCGGCGGCTCGGAGCACCCGAGGTTTGCGCTGGCTGATTTTGGAGCTCGAGCACCCAGACCAGGTGCGCCAGGCCCGACCGAACGTCGAGGAATTCTCTCAAATCGGTGCCCCCGATCTGATCCTGACTGCAAGGAATCACACGGGTCATCCGGACATCGTTTCACGCGTTTTTGCCCCGAGCGTGGGGATCCCCGAAGACCCGGTTACTGGCGCGGCCCACTGCGCTTTAGCCGACTATTGGAGAGCAAGGCTGGGTCGATCGAGCTTTCAAGCCGAGCAAGCGTCCCAACGCGGCGGGCGCCTTGAAATCGAAGTGCAGGGCGAGGGCGAGCGCGTGCTTTTGCGAGGAACCGCCGTCACTGTGGTTCAAGGAACGCTTCACAACCAGGGTTGATCCTTGGGCGAGTGCCCGGCGTTCCCTGGGGCGATATCCCCACTCAGGCCCACGAAAAACAAAGAGGCCCTCTCCGAACTTCGGAGAAGGCCTCTTTCATCAGAACTTTTCTAGTTCCGGTTTATTCGTAAATGGTCTGCAGGCAAACCACAGCGCCTTTGATTCCGCACTGCTCGATGCGACCATCGAGTTTCACAATGCAGCGCGAACACACCGGGATCTTGGTGGTTGCACCGTTTTCCAAAATCATTTCAGCTTCGGTCACTTCCGACTCAGCCATCGAGGGTTCGGAATAGCTAGCATGGGCCCAACCGGGGATCAGAGTAGCAGCCACAAAAAGCGAGGCGCCCAAAATCCGGTTCAACTTCTGCACTTCGAAAAACTTCTTCATAAGAACTCCTGATCCGTTCGGTCCAGGGGTCGCAAACTCGATTGTTTGTTCGATCCCACACACACGATCCGAACGACCGACTGTTTACCTGGGATAATGTGGTGCGTCAAGAAAAAGTGATCGTATAAGAATCAGGCAGCTCGAAATAAAGATCAGATCGCACACGCAGAGACACGCGCATAAGTGATTGAATCTAAATCACAAAAACCCGACGGCTGAGACCCGGACGTCCCGATTCCGGACTTCAACGAAGCCAATCGATGATCAAATTTTATACTAAAAACCGCCCTCAGGAGTCGTGACTGGGGTCACTGAGAACGTCCCGAAGCCACGCCCGCATTCGCTGCCAATAGGGGGTTTCCCAGTAGGAACGCTCGCAGCGGCGACACCCCCGCACCTCGCCCGCATCGGCCATGGCCGAACTGGGAAGGCGCTGCTCGGCCACTTCGCGAGGAAGCAGCAGAAGCTCGGAATTACAGTCCACGCACCGAGTGAAAAAGCCTGCGCCCGATCGCGCCGAGCTCAGTGCTCCCACCGACGACAAAACGTCACGCAGCAGTTGCCCGGGTTCATCGCCAGAAACTCGACAGATCCGGAGCCCTGAAGTTTCCTCTTCTGAAAACTCCCCATCACGAAAGACTAAAACTCGGAACTCATCTCGTGCCCGATCCAAAAGAGCTTGTCGTTCGCTGTCCAGCGCACAAACGGAATCGAAACCCGCTAGGCGAAGGTTTCTCGCCAAACGCTCCAGGGCGGGCTCCAGAATAAAGCGAAGCGGAGCGGTCTCGTTCAATGCCATGGAAGCTCGCTAGCTCAGGCCCTGGGCGCCCGTCAACTTCTGCCGAGTGCCGCGCGCCTCGTTGCGTTCCGGGCAAAACTCACTAAACTCGGTTTCATGATCCCTACCCAAGGCTACGCCGCACTCTCTCCGAACGCCATGCTGACGCCCTTTAGCTTTGAAAGGCGCGAGCTCGGCCCTGAAGACGTTTTGATCGAGATCCTTTATTGCGGCGTCTGCCACAGTGACATTCACCAAGTGCGCGACGAATGGGGCGGGGCGCAGTTTCCAATGGTCCCGGGCCACGAGATCGTGGGCCGCGTGGTACGTACCGGTGCTGAGGCCAAGAAGCACAATCCAGGAGATATCGTCGGCGTAGGCTGTATGGTCGATTCCTGCCAAAACTGCGAAATGTGCTACCGCCGATTGGAGCAGTACTGCGAGAGCAGCTGCAGCTTCACCTACAACAGCACCGAGCAAGACAAGAAGACGCCCACTCAAGGTGGCTACGCTAAGCAGATTGTCACGAAGGAACACTTCGTCCTGAAGATTCCTTCCAACTTGCCGCTCTCCGGCGTGGCGCCCCTTCTTTGCGCTGGCGTCACCACCTATTCGCCACTTCGGCACTGGAACGTTCGCTTCGGTCAGAAAGTGGCCGTGGTGGGTCTGGGCGGTCTTGGCCACATGGCAGTGAAACTGGCCTGCGCCATGGGTGCTGAAGTCACCGTTTTCAGCAATACTGCCAACAAAGCAGAAGACGCTCGTCGCATGGGCGCTCGCCACTTTGTGATTTCAAAAGACGAGGACGGCATTCGGGCTCGCCTAGGCTATTTCGACTTAGTTCTAGATACCGTTTCAGCTCAGCACGAGCTGAATCCCTTCCTCGACATGCTCCGCGTGGATGGCACGATGGTTTTGGTCGGCGCTCCGCCGAACTCCTCTCCGCTTCCGGCATTCTCTCTGATCAATGGCCGAAAAAATCTCACAGGCTCACTGATCGGTGGAATCATGGAAACCCAGGAAATGCTGGATTTCTGCGGAAAGCACGGAATCACTGCTGACGTAGAAGTCATTCCAGCCAACAAGATCAATGAAGCCTACGAACGCACTTTACGAAGTGATGTGCGTTACCGCTTCGTCATCGACTGCAGCACCATCTGATTTTTCGATAAGAAGCCTGGAATCGCAGTCAAAGCCAGGCCTCCGAAAAGCGCCAGCACGTGCTGAGTGGCTAGCCATTCACGCGTGACCAAGGCGTAAAAGAGACCATTGAAAAAAAACGGTCCCACCAAAGTTCCCGGGCGAAACAAGCAGCCAGCTAACACGCCCACGAGCGAGTAAATTCCGTTTGAGGCGCCGTTGTCGGCCTCTGCTAGGTAGCGCTGCCAATCGGCCTCACTGATCCGCCCAGGAAGCAGGAACCCGAGCACCCAAGCGGTGAGGGGATTCGCAAGCCAAAAGCCCACAGCGCCTGCTAGCCAAGCACGAGCCGAACCTAAGGACATTTCCACCCAAGCTAGAACCAGAGCCACGCCCAGGAAGTTGGCCAGAAAATGCCCCCAACTCGCGTGGAACACCGCTGCGCCCAGAAACCCGCCCCAACTCCACTGACCGGGACGAAATGTTCCTGACTCGCGAAGAAGCGCGCCCTGCGGGTTCCATTCCGCGTAAACCTGAAGCGCGGTGATGAGCCCTAAGAACGCGACGGTCCACGGTAGCCTTCGAAGCGTCTCACCCCAGCTTTTCGGCCAAGACAGAAACTTCAAGTCACTTCGAACGTAGGGCCGGACTTTTCGTAGGTAAAGGTTCCGTGAAGTATCGACGAACATGGTTGGATCGATTCAAGCGCCGCGGAGCTCGAAACGCAAGAGAAAGCCCGTAGCGTCGATCCACGTCCGCCAACATCGGTTGAAGACGCCTCTCGACTGAGTGCCTGGGAAAGGAGTGAAGATTCATGGGAACCGTCGTGAGCAGACTGAGAGTCCTGGGATCCAAATGACTCCGAATTTTTCCCTGCCACTCAGGCCCGGCGCAAAGTAAAGCCACATCGAATTCGCCGGTAGCGCGCGCATGACCGAGTTGCTTTGCTAGGAACTTCGCAAAGAGCCGCTCCGCGTGTTCTGCTGGATTTTCATCGCCTACCAGCGCGTGACGAACTGAAGTGCTTCGAGAAGCGACTCGCCCTGGACGATCGCTACCAAATTCGCGCGCGGGCCAACGCCCCTCGGGACGAGGGTATTCGGCCAGTAACTCCAAGCGGCCTCCCGGTATCCGCCGAGAAAATATTCGAGCTCCGCTGCCGCTTGCTTCCAAGACCCAAAGGCGTGGCATAAGTTCAGAGAGTGCAACCCACGTACCTTGAGGATTCTGCCAACGGCCGCCTGCTGCGTCTGTGGGTTCAGCCGCCCGCCTCGAAGACCAAAGTGATGGGTCTGCTCAGGTCCTACCCCTCTTGATGAAAGCCACACCATGAATTTTCTTCGAATCTTTGTTTTTGCACTCGCCGTGTTCCCCCAAATCGGTTTCGCAAAGAATGTGAAAATCGCTACTTTCAGAGAGGCCAAAAAGTGGGCTCGCCAAATCCACTCCGAGCAGCCCTACACACTTTATTGTCACTGTAAAATTTTGAGCGACCAAAAAGTAGACTTGAAGAGCTGCGGCTATCGCCCCAAAAAAGACGCCAAACGCGCTCAGCGCCTGGAGTGGGAACACGTGGTCCCTGCCGAAGCTTTTGGGCATTCCTTCGTCGAATGGCGTGAAGGCGTTCCGGCCTGCACGAAAAGAGGAAAACGCTTCAAAGGCCGTAAATGCGCTGAAAAAAACGCAGAATTCTCGAGAATGGAAGCTGACCTCTATAATCTTTGGCCAGAGGTGGGTGAGCTAAACGGCCTACGATCGAACTACTCCATGGCAGCCATTGACCGCGGACCCGGCGACTTTGGAGGCTGCCAAGCCAAAGTGCGAGACCGAAAATTTGAACCCATGGACTCGGCCAAAGGCATTGTCGCCCGCACTTATCAGTACATGCACGCCACTTACCCGGGCCGAGGCGTGATCTCGGACAAAAACCAAAAGCTCTTTGAGGCCTGGGACAAGCTTTTTCCGGTCACCGCCTGGGAATGCAAAAGAGCTGCAAAAATTCGGCAAATTCAGGGAAACCCGAATCCCATCTTGGAATCGCGCTGCCGCTCAGGCTAAGATGCCGCCCGGCATGAGTGCGCCTCTTCGAATTTTTCAGACCGCCGACGTTCACTTGGGAATGAAGTTCAGCTCTTACGGCGATCTTCAACAAACTCTTTCCGACGGCCGGTTTCAGTCGCTCGAGAAAATGGTGCAAACCGCGACCGAGAAGCATTGCCAGCTTCTCGTCGTTTCGGGCGATCTCTTTGACCGCGTTTCAGTTCCCAAACGCGACGTGGTGCGCGCGGCTCAAATTCTGTCCGGCTTTGGTGGCGCGCTCGTAGCCATTCTTCCTGGGAACCACGACTTTTTTGAAGACCGAGCCGACTCTCTTTGGTCCGTCTTCATGGAGAACTCGGGCGGAAAAGTCCTTCTTCTGTCCGAAAAAAAACTCTACGACTTAGCTGATTACGATCTGGAAGGCGTGCACCTTTACGCAGCCCCTTGTCGCGATAAGCACTCGAAAGCCAACGCAACCGACTGGGTCACTCAAGCCAAGAAAAGCAGCGATGCCAAGCACGTGATCGGTGTCGCCCACGGAAGCCTAGAGGGACTCTCGTTTGACCGCGAAGGGTCCTATTACCCGATGACCCGCCAAGGCCTCATTGAGGCGGGCGTGGATTTCTGGCTCATGGGCCACATTCATGTGCGTCATCCGGTTGAGCCTGAAGCGAACGCTCGAATTTTTTATCCAGGCACACCTGAACCCGATGGCTTTGATTGCTCGCACCGCGGCACCGCGTGGCTCATTGAGGCCAGCGATCGAAACCACTGGAGCGTTGAGGCTGTTCCCACGGGACTTTATCGCTTTGACGAGATCGAAAAGGAAATCTCATCGCTCAGCGAAGTAAAGTCCTTGGTTCAGAGCTGGGTTCAAAAACCAGACGGAAACCGGCAACTCGTAAAACTCGTCTTGTCTGGCCGACTCGGACGCGAGGAGTTCAGAGAGCTTTCCCAAGAGCTCGAATCCCTGAGACAACACCTGCTTCATTTGAAGGCGGTCACCGAGACGCTCCAAATCCGGGTGACTCAGGAAGAAATTGACCGCGAATTTACGGAAGGTTCGTTTCCTCACCGCCTGCTATCCCAACTCGCCAACCAAAGCGACGCACCCGAGGCGCTTCAAATTGCCTACGAACTTTTAGGAAGCGCAGGGAAGGTGGGCCGATGAAACTCAAAGCCGTTCATCTTCACCCTTGGGCTGGGCAAGCCAACCGGAACATCTCCTTTGGGCCGGGACTCAACGTGGTTCTTGGCGTGAATGATATTGGGAAGTCGTCGCTATTTGCTGCCATTGAGCGCGCTCTTTTTCTTCCCGCGAAGTTAACCAAACCCATTTTCGCCAAAGAGCTTCAACCTTTTGTTCCCATCGGCGGGGACACAGCCAAAGTTTCACTCGAAATGCTGAATGGATCGGGTGAAGCGGGCATCACCCTTGAAAAAACCTGGGGCAGCCGTCCGGACGCCGTTTTGAAATTCCCCGGAGGGCGCGAGGTTCGCGAAGAAGAAGCCATTCAAAAGGCTTTGGAAGAACTCATTGGGGTGCGCGCGGGGACTTACCGGAGCATTCACTTAGCTCGGCAATCGCACTTGGCGCGAAGCTTAGAAGAACTCAAAACCGATCGCTCACCGATTGAGGATCTAGGGAGCCTTCTTCAAAAAACCCTTTTTGAAACGGACGGAGTTTCGGTTGAAGCCCTTCGCTCCAAGCTTCAAAGATCGATCGATGATCACTTCTCCCAGTGGGATTCGGTGGCTCGCGCGCCCAAGGACAATCGCGGCATTCACAATCCTTGGAAGCGAGAAGTTGGAACGCTGCTCGCCGCTTTTTACAAAAAAGCCCAGGCCGAAAAAGACTTCGAGGAAACCCGAAAAGCGGAAGCAGAGCTCGATCGCCTGCAGCAAGAACTGGAGAAGCTGAAAATTCAAGCTTCGCAAGATTCTGCGCTTGTGCAGGAACGCAAAGCCCTGATTCCAGCGATTCAGGAAAGAAAAGCACTTCGGGCTCAGCTTCAAACGGCGCAAGCGGAAGGAGTGAGGATCCAAGAGGACCTCGCTCGTTGGTCAGCTTGGCAGGCTGAGATTGCCCCTAAAGAACAGCAACTGGCCTCGCTTGAAGAGCGCTGCAAAGCGCTTGAATCCGAGCAAGCAGGCTCGGAGAACGAACTCAAAAATCGTAGCCTTCGCGAAACCTACCCAAAAGCGCGAGAGTTGAAGCAGCGAGATGAAGAGCTTCTGGGGCGAGGACGCGCCCTGAAGGCGCAGGCCCTGGCATGTGAGGAAATCAAGAAAGCCCACACTTCATTGAAAGAGCTGAAGGCGAGCTTAAAAAGCGGCCGCTTGTCAGTCAGCTTTCAAGCGCTTCAACCCCAGCACCTGATCAGTCAGCGCGATATTGACGGAGAGTCCCGGCAAGAGCTTTCCTCTGGAAGCACCGTGAAGCTCGATGCAGGTGGGCGAATCCGCTTAGCGACCCATCAATTTCAGCTCACCGTTGAATCGGGTGACGGGAATTTTTCTGAAGTCGCAAGGCAAGCAGCTCACCTGGAAGACCAGATTCGTTCTCTTCTTTTGGCTCAGCAGCTGGCCAATCTTGAGATGGCAGAGGACGTTCTCAAACGGCAGGACGAAACGCGAAACGAACTCAAAGCCGTCCGAGAGTCACTGAAAACACTGCTTGGGAATGAAACCTTTGAGTCACTCGAAGCTCGCTTCCAGGAACTTGGGGAGTCGCAGGCTTATCGTCCTAGCGCTCAAATTCGTGCAGAACTCGGGCAAGCGCGCGACCAGCTAGGAGCCATGCGCGCCCAATTAGAATCCGCTCGGCGCGGAATTTCGGGCCTTCAAGCGCAGTATGCGTGCACCGAAGCCGGAGCTCTGCTTCAGCGCGCAGTGAAGAGCCAACTCAGCGTCCAGCAGTTTCAGGAAAAACTCGAAGCCCTGCCCAAGCTCCCAGAAGCAGCGACTCAGAACGAAGCCGGGTTTCTTGCCGAATACCAAAGTGCAGAGAATCGATTAGACGCCCAGCGCTCTCGCCACTTGACGCTCGAAAGTCAGCGCGCAGCTTTACTGGCCTCGGCGCCGCAGGCTTCCGTTCAAGAGCTCGAACCCCAGGTGACTGAGGCTCGGGAAGAATTCGAAAGGCAACTCGCGCACGGACGGGCTCTAGTCAAAGTCCAATCGACCTTAAATCAAATCCTCCAGGCCGAGGCGCCCGATACTTTCGGTCCCCTTCGCCAAGCCTTTGAAGCTTCTTTTCAGCGCCTCACGGCAGGAAAGTACGGAGCCCCCGACTTAGGCGCGGGCTCACAAGAAGGCGTTCCTCAAAGCTTCGAGCGAACCGACCGCGTGAGAATCCCCTTTCAGTCACTCTCGACCGGAATGCGAGACAGTGCTGCACTCGGGCTTCGCCTCAGCATGGCGCAAGTTCTGGGACGTGAACAAAAGGGGCTGCTGCTGCTGGACGACCCCTTGGTCAACCTCGACCCCGCACACGCTGAGCGCGCGGCTCGCGAAATTCAGGAATTCAGCGCTCAAGGCTGGCAGGTCGTGATCTTCACCTGCCACCCCGGGCACGCCGAAGTTTTAGGCGGCAGCCGGATCGAATTGGGATCGGCCTGAGAACAAGGGCCTGAAGTTCATCAAATTCCGGGCAATTTTTTAAAATGCTCGGGAAGATGAAAGTCAGGCTTCTCTTGCGGGGGAAGAAAGAGGCCGTAGTGCATTCGGGGCTCGCCCTTGCCCAAAATGGCGAAAGCGTTGCCAGTAATCGTGGTGCGATCCCCCTGCCAGCCCAAGCGGGTCAGATCGATTTCCATCGAAGTATCCCATTCGCCCGCCCAAGCACGGTGTTCCGTTTTTGCGAGCATCCCAGAACGGAATTCGCGATCCACATTGGTTCTGGGCTCGATGACTTTGAGTTCGAAATCCTGCCCCAGCGGGCTGACTTGGAATTCAAAATAGTGCGAGTCACCCACTCGAAGGAAGAGCTCGACCACATCGCCTTCCCAAAGTCCCCAGTGCGGACCCTGACCCTTTAAATCAGGCAAAGTATTGGGGCGATAATAAAGAGCTACGCGAAATTGCGCGTGCAGAGTGTTTCCATTCAAAACGAAAGCCACGCGGACATCGTGCGTGCTCAGTTTAGCGGCTTTTGCAGCATCAGCAGTTGGACTCACCAAGGGTACACGAGTGAAGCGATCGGTCGCGATTTTCATTCAGAAATTCTACTTTCGGTTTCTCGAAAAAGCGAGTGGGCCAAAGCGAGCTGAAAGGAGAGCGGTGCAAGACGTGTCAAAAAAACGATGAACCGATTGAGGCCTCCCGCGACGACCTGGGGGCGATTGGCCACCCAGCCCTGAAGACCGATTCGCGCCACTTCGCGCGCCGACATTCCTGGAATTCGAAAAAAGAAAAGTTTCTTCCCCGACATCCCCGCTGCATCGAAGAATTCGGTCTCGGTCTTGCCGGGGTGAAGGCAGGAAACTTTCACTCCCGAATATTTCAGCTCCTGATGCAAAGCCGCACTGAAAGTAGAAACAAACGCTTTCGTCGAACCGTAAAGCGCCATGCCTGGCAAAGGCTGAAAAGCCGCGGTCGACGCCACGTTCAGAATACCGCCACGTCCCTGGGCGCGAAGGGCGCCCGCTGCCCAATGCGACAGCCGCACCAGCGACCGAACATTGAGTTCCAGCATCGAATCGAGGAGTGGCCACGATTCTTGATCCAAATTTCCCGTCGCGCCAAAGCCGGCATTGTTCACAAGCCCATACAGCCCGCCCGACAAAGCCGAAAGTTCTCCGATCAGCTTCTCGACCCCAGAAGCCGAGGCGAGGTCGGCTTCGATGACCTGGACTTCAGATGCCCCGGTCGAAAGGCAACGGTCTGCAATTTTGCGAAGGCGATCCCCGCGTCGAGCCACCAAGACCAATTTGGCCCCGGCTTCGGCCAAAATTTCGGCCATTTTTTCGCCAATACCGCTCGAGGCGCCTGTGATCGCCACCCACTGACCCCGGAATTCTTGCATGCCACGGATGTTAATCACGAGCCCCACTCGCCGTCCATGGCCTGCTCAGGCGGCCCGGCGCAAAGTGACTAAGGGGAAAACACCGTTCAAACCCTAGCCGAAATCGACCCACGGCCCTCCCTGTGACCCCACCGAAATTCGCTGGGTTTTTCCCGTCGGCCTCATCCTTGCTTTCTCATGGCACTGGGGGCGATCGATGCGACTGACTCCGTTCATTGGCCTCAGGATCGGCCTGTTCCTCGCAGTTTCGATCGGGGTTAGTCCTCGGGCGCGCGCCCAAGATATTTCGGCAGAAGCTCGAGAAAAAATTCAGATGGGGCTTTTCCGAGAGGAATTGGGAATTGCTTGCCAGTCCCAAGGACAAAACCTCATTCGTGCTGAAATTTCCCGAGGTCTGATTACGCGGGTCGACGCTCGACTGTCGGTACTGAGCCAAAAAGTCGGGGCCCTCCAAGAATTCCTCAAAGATCCCGCGGCGGGCCTTGGGTCCCAGCCCCTTCCGGTACGCCAGCAGGTCCAAGTGACTCTGAAAAGGGAGCTTTCTTTGCCGGCTCTTGCCGAACTTTCCCGTCTGGCCGGATGGGGCGACCGCTACCAAGCCCTCAGGGAGCGGGCCTCGGAATGCCTGCAGCGCAGCGGTGGAAGCGAAATCCCCGTCCCTCTGAGGCTCCCCACCCCGTCTGGCGGCATTCGCGACGGGGGGCGACTGCCGGCAGCCACCCCTTCGGCCCCGCCCGAACCCGAGGTTTCTGAAGAACCCTCACAAGGCCTCTGAGCGCCGCTTGCCAAAGAATGGATTTCTATAGGAGACTCCCCGGAACTTCAGGAGTGCTCCCGTGACGTTTGAAACTTGGCTTCAGTCCCGTCATCCAGAGATCCCCCTTCCGTCTGCCGCCGCCGTTTTAGGTCTGGCCGCCGAAGGCGCCACCATCCCGTTCATTGCGCGTTACCGCAAAGAACAAACGGGAAACTTGGATGAAGTGAAAATTGCCGCCACCATCGACGCTAAAGAGCGCTTCGATCAATTGGTGCAGCGTCAGCAGTACATCCTGGGCGAAATTGAAAAGCAGGGAAAACTGACCGACGAGCTCAAAGGGCAAATCAGCGCCACCTTTGACTCCAATCTTCTGGAAGACCTCTATCTTCCCTACAAACAAAAGCGCAAAACCAAAGCCCAAGCCGCTCGCGAAGCCGGGCTTGAGCCTTTGGCCGACTGGATCTGGAACGTCGGACACGGCACCGAGAAGCCTGCCGAAGGTCAAACGCTGCTGTTGTGGGCTTTCACTTTCCGGAACCCCGATAAGAAAATTGAAGACGCTCAAAACGCCATCGATGGCGCATCCGACATTCTCATTGAGCGCTTGAGTGAAAACCAAACTTTACGACAAACGGTGCGCACGGCTTTCTTTGATCACGCGCACGTCAAAACTTCCAAAGGCGCAAAGCCCAAGCCCGGCAGCAAGTTTGAGAATTACTTCGACCATTCCGAGAGCATCGCTGCACTTCTGAAACCCGAGAACTCCCACCGCTACCTGGCCATGCGTCGTGGCTGGGTCGAAGAAGAATTGACCTTGGCTGTGGGCGGATCTGCACAAGATGAAGCTTTCGATTCAGGCCTCCTTCAAGCGTTTGAAGGAGAATCTTGCCCAGATTCCGCAACTCCAGGCGACGTGTTTCAGGTTCTCAAGAAAGCCTCGCGCCTGGCACTGAAAGCCCACGTCATTCCGAGCATCGAAAACGAAGTGCATAAGGCCCTTCGCGAAGTCGCCGATGAAACTTCCATCCGCGTCTTTGCCGACAACGTGAGGAAGCTCCTGATGGCAGCTCCTTTCGGCTCGAAGTCGGTCCTGGGTGTCGATCCCGGAATCCGTACGGGCTGCAAATTGGCCCTCGTGGACGATAACGGCGCCTATCAAGCTTCGGCAGTTCTTTATTTGCAATCCGCAGATCAGAAGAAGAACGCCGCAACGCTGCTGGGAGAAGTTCTTAAGAACGATAAGATCCGCGCCATTGCAGTCGGAAACGGAACGGCGGGTCGCGAGACCGAGCAATTCCTTCGCTCGACTGTTAAGGACCTGGGCCTTTCGACTCCAGTCGTGATGGTCAGCGAAGCAGGTGCCAGTGTTTACTCGGCCAGCGAAGTGGCCCGGGAAGAATTCCCGGAACTGGACCTCACCATTCGTGGCGCGATTTCGATTGCTCGCCGCTTGCAAGATCCCTTGGCTGAACTCGTGAAGGTAGAACCCAAGAGCATCGGCGTGGGCCAATATCAGCACGACGTTTCCCAGCCCGCTCTGAAGCGTTCGCTGGAATTGGTGGTCGATAGCTGCGTGAACCAAGTGGGCGTGAACCTGAATACGGCTTCGTCGTGGCTTCTGGCGCGCGTCTCGGGCATCGGGCCTGGGCTTGCCAAAGCGATCGTCGAATTCCGCGGGCAAAAAGGGCTGTTCCACTCCAGGCAGCAACTCCTGGAAGTGCCTCGTTTCAGCCAAAAAGCGTTTGAGCAAGCCGCCGGCTTCCTTCGCATTCCCGACAGCGAGAACCCGCTCGACAACACGGCGGTTCACCCCGAGCGCTACGGCCTTCTTGAGGGCCTAGCTAAGAAAATGAATCGTTCCGTGCGCGAGCTGATGGGCTCGGGCGTTGAACTGATTCGTAAGGAAAAGCAGCTTCGCGAAGAAGTGGGTCCTTTCACGTTTGACGACATGGTTTCGGAACTAGCGAAGCCGGGACGCGACCCGCGAGATCAGTTTGTTCCTTTCCAGTTCCGCGACGACATCAGCGAAGTGGCCGACCTGAAGAAAGACATGGTCTGCCCTGGAATTGTGACGAACGTGACGAACTTCGGCGCGTTTGTGGACATTGGCGTTCACCAAGATGGTTTGGTCCACATCTCGCAACTTTCGACCAAGTTCGTGAAGGATCCGAAAGACGCCGTCAGCCCGGGCGACCGCGTGACGGTGAAAGTGCTGGAAGTGAATCTGGAGAAGAAGCAGATTTCTCTGTCGATTCGAGCCGCTCAAGAGGGCAAGGCAGCTCCCAGCGGCCGCCCCGAGCGCGATTCGCAGGCTTCGGGCCCACGTCCCGGCGGCCGCGAACGCGGCGGTGCTCCGGCCTTCGGCAAAGGCGCAGGCCCGAGCCGTGGCCCACGCAACGACAGCAGCAGCGGCCCGCGGCCCAGCGGCGGGGCTTCGAGTGGCCCACGCCACGGCAGCCAAACAAGCTCGCGGCCTCAGCCGTCCAAGTCGGGCGGATCGCCGGCGCAGCCTAAGCAAGCCTTCAATAACGCTTTTGCCGGCCTTGCAGCGCTTCGCAAGGACCTGCCGAAGTCTTGAGCCCGAAATTTCGAGGACCACTTCCCCCGCTCGGACCAGGTGATACCTACCTGGACGAATGGGGGCGCATGGTCTTTACCGAGCAGTACCACCGCAAGCGTGGCTACTGCTGCGAGAGCGGATGCCGGCACTGCCCGTACGGGTTCAATGCCAAGCAGAAGGCGCTTCAGAAGCCCCAATCTCAAGCGGCCGATCAGGCAGCAGATGCGCCGGCTCCTCAAAAACAGGAAAAGCCGGATCTGACAGATGCGGGCGTCGCGCCCGAGGTTCGTCCTGCTTCCGGAAAGACTCCTCGTAGCGGGAGTCCTGGGTCTTCATCCAGCGATCCCAAAAATTGAAATAAAGGCCGTAATTCACGATGAATCGCGAGTGATGCGCTTGATGGTGCGTGGCCGATACCCACGCGCGAAATAGCCAGTGGCTCGCAAAGCCCCGCGGGTAAAGCTCAACTCCGCAGTGGTGGATGACACTGAAAACAGTCATGTAAAACAGGAACACGACGTAGGCTCCCGGGTGAACGGGAAAGAGGAACAAGAACGCAGGCAAAATCAGCGCCTCAACTAGAGCTTCGAGCGGATGAAACGAAAAAGCCGCCCAAGCCGTAGGAACTCTCGATTCGTGGTGCACGCGGTGAAAAAGCCGAAACACCTGCGGCTGATGCATCCAGCGATGAGTCCAGTAAAAGTAAGTCTCATGAATGACAATCATGAGAACGAGGCTCAGAAAAAACCAAGCCCAACCTTTCTCATCAACGCTGAGATAAACTTGCGTGAGCCCCGCCTGCCAGGCCAGGAAAGCCACCCACCCGACGGCCGCAAAAATGAGAGAGGTGAAAATCGACCAGCCGATCTCTCGACGCAACTGCCCCAGAGTAGGTTTCTTTTTCTCGATTCTTTGACCGTCAAAACGCGACGCCCAGGATCCTGAGCGAACCAAAAAATCCAAAGCCCCTGCGAACAGAAAATAGCGCAGAAGAATGGTGCCCAGTGAGCCGAAGAAAAAGCCTGAAGCGCTGAGCGTGCTCATCCCCAGTATTCTGCTCCTGACTTTCTATTTAACCCAGAGTTTTCAAACCTTTCACAACGGCCGCCATTCGTGCGGCGTCGTGAATTTTGTCGACCGGGACGCTTGCGTCACGGAGAACTTTTTCATGCGAGCGAATGCAGCTTTCGCAGCCGTTCAAAACTGAAACGGCGAAGGCCAAAAGCTCAAATCGTTCTTTGCCCATCACCGGGCGCGCCAGTGCCGTCATGCGAAGACCGGCCGAGCGGTAGTCCTCGTCTTTTTGGACCATGTGACGGAACCGATAATAGACGTTCAGCATTCCCAAGATCGCAGCGTTTTCGGCTGCTTCCTGCTGAACTTCCGGAGCAACTCCGAGCCCGTTCATTTGCTCTCGCGCGTACGCCGCAAGCGGCGCGCTTTCCACCGAGGTAGCCGTGGCCAAAAGCACGAGCAGCGCGTCTTCCGCACCCAGTGCGCTTTCTTCCAAAAGGCGCTTCAAATTCAGCTTCAAATCACGAGCAATCGTCGTGGTGCGAGCTTCATAAAGATGATCGAGAGCTTCTGTGGAAAGGGCCATAAAGAGTTTCCTTCGGCAGCAAGAAGGCTGCGGCGGAAGAAGAATGGTTCTTCTCCCGCCGCAATCTTCGTTCAAACGGAACCGGATTAGCTCAGGGTCTTTTGACCTTTTTCCCAGTTACAGGGGCAGAGCTCATCGGTTTGCAAGGCGTCGAGCACGCGCACGACTTCTTTTACGTTCCGGCCCACGCTCAGGTCGTTGACCGACACCCAGCGAATGAGACCGTCCGGATCGACGATGAAGGTTGCGCGAAGCGGAGCTTTCGTTGCGCCGTGGAGGATGCCCAGCGTTTCCGACAGATCTTTTTTGTAGTCGGCAACCATGGGGAAGGGGAGGTTCTTCAGATCGGCGTGGTTATTACGCCAAGCCAAGTGCACGAAGTGGCTATCAGCGCTCACGCCCAGAAGCTCAGCGCCGCGCTCTTTGAATTGCGGATATTGACGACCGAACTCAGCAATTTCGGTCGGGCAAACGAAGGTGAAGTCGAGCGGCCAGAAGAACACAACGGCCCACTTACCTTTGATGTCGGCGCTGGAAATTTCTTTGAACTCTTTGCCCTTCTCCAAGCTTACGCAGGCTTGAAGTTTGAACTCCGGAAACTTTTCGCCAATTCCCATCATGCGGTTCATCGGTACCTTCTCCTTGAAATGCGGTTTTAGGATCAGAGAAGTCGTAGATCAGTTTTCCGATCCGCTCAAGTGCCTTCCGGCCCCGGAAAATCACATAGAAACTCGGTGCCTTGCCCTGGAGCGCTGCGAAGCTCAACGCTTCCCCCGTGCCGCTGCACAATGTGCTTGACGATGGACAGGCCAAGGCCCGTGCCGCCGACCTCGCGCGAGCGGGCTTTGTCGACCCGGTAGAAGCGCTCAAAGATACGGGCCCGCGATTCCTCGGGGATCCCAGGACCATTGTCCGCCACGCGAAGGCGCACGCCTCCGCCCGGGCCCTTCTCCCATGCCACCCGCACCTGTCCGCCCTCTTGCGTGTACTTGAAAGCGTTGTCGACTAGGTTCACCAGGACCTGCTCTAGGCGCCCAGGGTCGGCGTAAATACGCTCGGCTCCCGGCTCGACCTCCACGCGGGCTTGCATGTCGCGCTGGGCACGACGGGGCTCGAGCTGCCTCAGCACCCGTTGGCTCAAGTCACCTGACATCACCCACTGCCGATTGATTTCTCCACCGCTTTCAATCGACGACAAATCTAAGAGATCCCCAATCAGAGCCATCAGGCGATCCGCGTTTCGCGAAATGACATCCACAAAGCCGGGGATGTCTTCCATTCGGCCCGACTCAAAATCCGAACGAAGCGTGTCGCTATAGCCTTTGATGGCAGTCAGCGGGCTTCTGAGCTCATGCGATACGTTGGCAACAAAGTCGATTCGCATGCGCTCAGCGCGCTTCAGTTCCGTTACGTCGTGGAAAACGCCCACGCAGCCGTAGACGGCCCCTTGAAGACTCCGAAGAGGGGTTACCGCCAGATCAAAAGTCCTGGGCTGACTTTCGCCTGCAACAGAAAGATCGACTTCCGAGTGCCGCTGAGCCAATTCGCGCTGGGCTTGCTGGAACACATCTGCCACTTCGGAGGCGCGAAACACTTCCCGAAGCGTAGTTCTTCGCTCAGTTAGCCCTACCGCTCCGAAAAAAGCGCGAAAGCGGTCGTTGAAGAAAAGAATCTTCCCCGACTCATCCACAGCCAAAATGGCTTCTGAGATACTCGACATCAAAACCGAAAGCTCGGCGCGCTCGCGCTCCAGGGCTTCGGTGCTTTCCCGAAGGTCGCCTTGCATCCGGGTCAGTTCGACGTCACGGTCTTCTTCTGCGTCTCCTAAAAGAGCGCGCACTCGCCAGGCCGAAACTCCTGCAAAAATCACAGTGAAAGCGACGAGCCAAGGAACCGGCGCATCCGCAAGAAGCATCCCCGCCGCCACGAGCAGCGTTTGCAAAAGCAAAAGTCCAAAGCCTGGGGCCTTCACGAAGAACTGTCTCCGGGACGAATCCGGTAGCCCACTCCGCGCACCGTCTCGATCAAATCACCACAGGCTTCCAGCTTCTTCCTGAGCCCAAACACGTGGGTATCGACCGTACGATCCACGACTGAAACACCCTGCCCTTGAATCAGCTCAATGAGCTGCCCGCGGGTCAGAACCTTTCCTTGCGCCTCAAGAAGCGCCGAGAGGAGCTTAAACTCAGAAATCGTCAAAGCCACCGAGGCGCCGTTACAGAAAAGCTCGTGAGAGTCGGGCAAAAGCCTGAGCCCACCCACAACGCGCTCGCGCGCCGAACCCGATGCTAGTACCTGAGGCGTCTCCTGCTGCATTTTCCAGCGTCGAAGAAGCGCGCGCACTCGGGCCAAAAGAACCGGCACCTCAAAAGGCTTCACTAAGTAATCGTCCGCACCGGTCTCAAGCCCGAGAACGATGTCGGCCGCTTCTGCTTTGGCCGTCACCATCAGGATCGGGGTTTTTGGGTCTTGCTGCCTCACGGCGCGAATCAGCTCAAGCCCGTTCATCCCGGGCAGCATCCAGTCAAAAACCAGAACCGACCAGGCTCCCTGCTGAAGCGCGCGAAGCGCCTCATCCCCATCGGCGGCTTCAACCAGCTCCAAGCCCTCGCGCCGCAGGTGCAGCGCCATGAGGCTGCGAATATCCTGCTCATCCTCCACCAGAAGGATGCGAGGTTTGGGGCCTGCCATCAGCCCTTCTTCCTTCCGCTGTGGCGGACATCGCGACCGGTCACCGCGAAGATCACGTCTTCTGCGATGTTGGTCGCGTGGTCTCCCAAACGCTCCAGGTTGCGAGCGATCAGAATCAAATTCATCGCGCGTTCAATCGAACGCGGGTCCGACATCATGTAAGTGAGAAGTTCGCGGAAGATCTGATTCTTCAAGGCATCGACCGAGTCATCGCGATTCAACACGTCTTCTGCAAGTTTCTCGTCCTGCTTCACCAGCGCATCGAGCGCTTCGCGAACCATGAACTTCACTTCCGTTGCCATGCGCGGAAGGTCGATCAAGGGCTTCAGCGGCGGCTCTTGAAGGTAGCGCCGGCCGTTGTGCGAAATATTCACGCACTGATCGCCCATTCGCTCTAGGTCGGTATTGATCTTGATCAAGGCAACGATCAGCCGAAGGTCGCGCGCCAGGGGCGACTGCGTGGCCAAAACGCGCAAACACAAATCGTCGACTGCCAAGTGCGCTTGGTTGATCTTCTTTTCCAGCTCATCGACCAGATCAAAGCGCTGGTGTTCACGATCGATCAGGGCACGCGTGGACTCGTCCAGCGCGCGCTCGACGTTTCCGCCCATCTCGAGGATCAGCTCTTTTACTTTTTGCAGTTCTGAATCGACGTGCCGTTCCATCTTTTCCCCCTCAACCGAAGCGTCCGGTAATGTACTGCTCCGTGCGCGTGTCCTTCGGATTGGTGAATATCCCTGAAGTCTCTCCGAATTCAACCAGATCGCCCAAAAGGAAGAAAGCCGTTGAATCCGAGATCCGCGCGGCCTGCTGCATATTGTGGGTGACGATGATGACGGTCACGTCCTTCTTTAGGCTCAAGACCAGCTCTTCGATCTTCGCCGTCGAAATGGGATCAAGCGCACTCGTGGGCTCGTCCATCAGGATCACAGGAGGGCTCACGGCCAGGGTTCGGGCGATGCAAAGGCGCTGTTGCTGCCCCCCGGAAAGGCCGGTGCCGGGGCTTTTGAGCTTATCTTTTACTTCTTCCCAAAGTGCGGCCTGACGCAGGCAACGCTCGACGGTTTCTTGAATCAGGGACCGCTTACTAATTCCCGCAAGCCTCAGGCCTGCCGCCACGTTGTCAAAGATACTGAGCGCCGGAAAGGGATTGGGCTTTTGAAAGACCATTCCGATCTTTCGGCGGACCTGCACCGGGTCTCGCCCGGGAGCGTAAATATTATCGCCCTCAAGGAGCACTTGGCCCGAGACTCGGCTCCCCGGCACTTCTTCATGAAGCCGATTCAAGGTCCGAAGGAAAGTGGACTTCCCGCAGCCCGAGGGGCCGATCAACGCGGTCACGGTCTTTGGCTTCACTGAAAGCGAGATGTCTTTCACCGCGTGGACTTGGCCAAACCAAGCGTTGATGGACTGGGCCTGAAGGACAAAATCGTCTGGGGAGTGAGTCATGAAATCCTCGAAAACCTGGGGATCAATCTTTACTGACGGGCGTTCGGCTCATCAAAAGGCGCGTCGTCAGGTTCAAAGCAAAGACCAGCGCGACCAGGAGGAACGCCCCTGCCCAAGCCTGCTGGTGCCATTCCTCAAAGGGGCTAATGGCGTACGTGTAAATTTGGACCGGCACAGAAGAGATGGGTTGATCCAAACTCTTGGGCCAAAACTTGTTGTTCAGAGCAGTGATCAGAAGAGGCGCGGTCTCGCCGGCTGCGCGAGCCAAAGCCAGCATGATGCCGGTCATGATCCCGCCCCAAGCGGTCCGAAGCGTCACTTGAAGCGTGACCTTCCAGCGCGGAATCCCAAGCGCAAGGCCTGCTTCGCGAAGGTGGGTCGGGACCAACTTCAAAAGCTCTTCTGTGGTCCTTGCAACCGTGGGAATCATGATCACGGCCAATGCAAAGCCACCGGCGTGGGCCGAGAAGCGCTTCATCGGCAAAACCACCATGGCGTAAGCAAATAGACCCACAATGATCGAGGGCACACTGGTCAGAAGGTCCACACCAAACCGAAGCCAGCGACTGAGCTTACTGTAGCTGTATTCAGCCATGTAAACCCCAGCAGCCACCCCAAGCGGCACGCCGATGGCCGAAGCCAAGGACACCAAAATGATCGTGCCGAGAATCGCGTTCCCCATACCGCCGCCGGCCTCACCCACGGGCTGCGGCAAAGAGGTCAGGAACTCCCAAGTCAAAGCAGGGGCGCCCTTTCGAATGACGAAGATGAAAATATTCACCAGCGGCGCAACGGCCGAGAGCGCCGCTAAGAACAGTGCGCCCAAAAGCAGCTGATTGACGATTTTTCTTCGCCCGTCGCGCTTAGAAAGAAGTACCGAAAGAGAGTCGCTCACCGCGCACCTCCCTGGTTGCGAGCCATGCGCCAGACAATCCAACGAGCCAGCCCGTTGATGACCACCGACACTAAAAACAGGGCAAGCCCGACTGAAGCCAGGGCGGCAATGTGGAGTTCCCCTGACGCTTCCGGGTACTCGTTAGCAATCACGCTTGCCATGGTTTGCGCAGGCGCAAACAGGGAAGCAGAAACCTCAGGGCGGTTTCCGATGACCATGGTCACAGCCATGGTTTCACCGAGAGCCCGCCCCAAGCCCAAGATCACGGCACCGATTACGCCTGGAAGCGAAGTCCGAAACACCGCAAGCCAGATCGTCTCCCAGCGAGTGGCGCCTAGGCCCAGCGCCGCCTCGCGATGCGCCTGAGGCACAGCGCGAAACACTTCGCGCGAAATGGCCGCAATGGTTGGAATAATCATGATCGCCAAAACCACGCCCGCGCAAAGCATCCCCACTCCGAAAGGGGGGCCTTGAAAGAGCGGCAAAAAGCCGAGCTTCTCGCCCAGCCACGGCTGAAGGTGAACGCGCAGCCAGGGAGCTAGAACGAAAATCCCCCAAAGGCCGTAAACCACGCTGGGAATAGCTGCGAGCATCTCGATCAGAAAGGCGATGGGCTTTGCCACACGCGAGGTGGCCACTTCATTCAGAAAGAGTGCGGCACCCACGGCCACAGGACACGCCAGCACCAGAGCGACCGCAGACGACACCAAAGTGCCGTAAATGAACGGAAGCGCTCCGTACTGATCATTGACCGGGTCCCAATCACTCGAGACCAAAAAACCCAGGCCGAACTGTTTGATAGTTGGCAAGGCGAGCTGAACCAACTGAAGAACGATTCCGCCGATCAGGAGCAAAACCAAAACGCTGCCCAGCCGCAAAACAAGCTGAAACACGCGGTCGCCGAAGTGAACATCGATTCGGCGAATGGAAGACTGCGCCATGGAAGAAGGTCCTTACTCTGCTTTGACTTCGGCCACTTTGGCGCGAACCTTAGGAAGAAGCGCTTTCGGAAGGGGCGAGTAGGACAAGGTACCAGTCAAAGCCTGGCCTTGATTCAAAGCCCATCCCAAGAAGTCGATCATCACTTTGCCTTTAGCTGCCGGCATTTTCTTCGGAAGAAGAAGGTAAGTATAAGAGGCGATCGGATAGGCGGCTTTTCCAGGAGCGTTCGTAATTGAAACGCGGAAATCAGCCGGCATGGTCTTGATTGCGCCTTCTCCGGCTTGAGTCACGCTTTGCACCGAAGCGGAAACAAAAGCGCCCGATGCGTTTTTGATCTTTGCGACGGGAAGTTGATTTTTCTCTGCGTAAATCAATTCGACGTAACCCAAAGCACCCGGAGTCTGCTTGATCAGACCCGTCACGCCTTCGTTTCCTTTTCCACCGAGGCCTGCAGGCCACTTCACGGCAGTGCCTGCACCGACCACCGACTTCCAATCGGCGCTGACTTTAGACAGATAGTCCGTGAAAACGGCCGTCGTGCCGCTTCCATCCGAACGATGCGCGACCAAGATGGAAAGCGAGGGAAGCTTCACGCCCGGGTTGTCTTTGGCAATGGCAGCGTCATCCCACTTCGTGATCTTGCCCAAGAAAATATTGGCAATGGTCTGGCCCGAGAACTGAAGAGCGGGAGTTGCGCCCCCCAGATTGTAGGTCACAATCACCGCGCCTAGGGCCGTCGGAATGTGCACCACGCCTTGCTTGGCTTTGGCGATCTGTTCGTCGGTCATCGGAGCATCCGAGGCGCCAAAATCGATCGTGCCGTCCAGGAACTGCTTGATGCCCGCGCCCGAGCCGATGCTTTGGTAGTTGATCTCAGCGCCTGGCTTCACTTTGCCGTATTCAGAAAACCACTTGGAATAGAGCGGGTACGGGAAAGTTGCGCCAGCGCCATTGATGGTCGCCGATTGAGCAGACGCACTAGGCGCGACGAATTGAGCCGTAAAGAGAAGAAGAAGTACCAATAAACGCATTTTGCGCCTCATTTTGATTTGGGGAGCTTCTACCGCTGCCTGGCCCAGTCGTTTGTTAGGGTTTCGTTAGGCGACAAAACCCCTTAGGCATCCAAGTGATAGCGAACGCTGGTGACCACTTTTCCCCGCTTAAATACGAAGGCTGCGCGAATAAAGAAGGCCGTTTGGTTGTGCAAAAGGGTGTGCCACCACTTGGAGGTCACAAACTCGGGCACGACAATCGTCACCACGTCGTCGTGAGAAGCCTGCTCAACGTCATCCACGTAAGCAATCAGAGGCTGAATCAAAGACCGGAAGGGCGACTTCAAAACCACAAACGGCACATCGCCTGCCCACTTCTTCCACTCCTCGCGCATGTGCTCGGTGGCTTCTGGGGAAAGCTCGACATAACAGGCGCGAACATCATCCGAAATCGACCGCGCGTAGCGAAGCGCTTCCAATACGCCTCGGTGCATTCCCGACACCGGAATGACCACGGTGTGCTTCACTTTTTCAAAGCTCTTGGTGGGCACTTGCCCTTCCAAGTTCAATTGACGCCCAACCGTAATGTAGTGGTTATAGATTTTCCGGAAAACGAAAACCAAAGCAGGAATGGCAATGACGACAATCCAAGCGCCATGAGTGAACTTCGTAAAGCCGATGTCGATCAACACCACGGCAGTGGCAATACCGCCCAAGCCGTTCAAAGCCAGACCGAAAACTTTCTTCCCACTGTCATCTTCGCTCTTCAGGTGGTGAACCACCATGCCCGCCTGAGCCAGAGTGAAGGAGAGGAAAACGCCCACAGCGTAAAGCGGCAGCAGCAAGTGGACGTCGCCCTGAAACAGCCAGATCAGAACTGCTGCAGCAGCACTGAGTCCCAAGATCCCGTTTGAGAACACGAGGCGATCGCCCATACTTGCCAATTGCCGGGGCAAGAAACGATCGCGCGCTAGCATCGAAGCGAGCCAAGGAAATCCCGCGTAACTGGTGTTTGCCGCCAAAAACAAAATCAAGGCGGTCGAAATCTGAATGAAATAATAAGGCGCAGTCCTGCCGAAGATCTGACTCCCCAACATCGAAACCACGGTTTGCTTGGTCGAGCCCGGAACAATGTGGAACATGTGCGCCATCGAGGTCACACCAAAAAACAAGAAGGCCAGAATGACGGACATCCAAACCAGAGTCACTTTGGCGTTGCGACTCGCAGGCTCACGAAACACAGTCACACCGTTGGAAATGGCTTCAATCCCCGTCAAAGCCGCGCAACCTGAAGCAAACGCGCGAAGAATCAAGATCAAGGGGACTGCAGGATAAACCTCGTGAAGAATCGGCGCAGGCTCCACGGGAGTTTGCCCAGTTGAGGCGCGGTAAATTCCGCCGCCTATCAAAAGAAAGATCGAGAGAATGAAGAAATAAGTCGGGAACGCGAAAATCGTGGCTGACTCGCGGATACCCCGGAGGTTCAAAACCGCGATGACAGCGACAACGGCTAAGGCCAGCCCCACTTTGTGTTCAATGAGCCACGGAAAGGCTGAGGCCAAGTTCTGAACCCCTGCCGAGACCGACACAGAAACCGTCAGTGTGTAATCGATCAGAAGAGAAGCGCCAGCAACGAGGCCTGCGGTTTGGCCGAGGTTTTCTTTGGCAACGGTGTAAGCCCCGCCGCCAGTCGGATAAGCTTCGATGGTCTGCCAGTAAGAGGCCGTGAGCAGCACCAAGAGCGCCACAACGCCCAAAGCGATCGGAAGGGAATAGGCAGTAGCGGCAATGCCAAAGACCAAAAGGGCCATCAGGATTTCATCGACCGCGTAGGCAACGGAAGAGAGCGCGTCCGAGGAGAGCGTCGAAAGCGCTTTCCACTTAGGGATCCGCTCATGCTCTAAATTCTGGGTGGAAAGCGGACGACCAATAAAGAACCGCTTCATTTTTGAAACGAAAGGCATTGCAGACCTCAAGCAAAGTTGAAACCCGGCTTTTACGCCCGGGTACGTGCAACTCCAAGAGGGATTTCAAGTTGTTCTGGCTCGGCAGGTTATGATAAAACAATTACCGATCCGTCCGCGTTAGAGTTCCCGAGCGTAGTGCTCACGAGCCTCTGTAGCGGTCAACAGCCCGACCAGGAGGTCTTCATGGGCAAAAAACTGTACGTAGGAAATCTTCCGTTCGCCGCAACCGACGAGAGTCTTCAAGAGATCTTCTCGCAAATCGGTACGGTCACTTCTGCCAAGGTCATCATTGACCGCGATTCCGGCCGCAGCAAAGGCTTCGGCTTCGTGGAAATGTCGACCGACGGCGAAGCTGCTGACGCAATCAGCCGCTTCAACGGCGCCGAATTCGAAGGCCGTCCGATGACGGTCTCGGAAGCTCGCCCGATGGCTCCCCGCGAAGGCGGCGGTGGCGGCGGACGTGGTGGCTTCGGCGGCGGCGGTGGACGCGGTCCCCGCGGCGGCGGTGGTGGCGGCGGTCGCTGGTAATCCAGCGCCCCTCAAAGCTTTCTGCTTTCTTAAAAGCCCGATCCCCACTCTGGGGTCGGGCTTTTTTTATGGAACTTCGATCAAAGCCCCGGAAAATAAAAAAGGTCTGCCAGCTTCAAGCCGACAGACCTTTTTGAACTCGATGGTGCGAGGCAGAGGACTCGAACCTCCACACCCTTGCGGGCGCTAGACCCTGAATCTAGTGCGTCTACCAATTCCGCCAGCCTCGCAGACCATAGAAAACTTTCAGGGTGACGCAGCGATTCCCAAAATCGGAGGATTTTGTCAACCTTCGCGTTTACGGGCGCCTCAAAGATTCACGGCCTGAATGCTGTCGGAAGGCGCCCTACGGTCCTGCGTTTTATTGCAAAGACCCAGATCGCTCATCAGCTTTTGGTCTTCGTCCACATCCGGGTTTTGCGTGGTGAGAAGTTTTTCACCCGAGAACAAGCTATTGGCGCCCGCCAAGAATGCCAGAGCCTGGGCTTCGCGCGAAAGCTGAAGCCTGCCAGCTGACAAGCGAACGCGAGACTTCGGCATCACAATGCGAGCCACGGCCACCATCCGCACGAAATCGAGCGGATCCACTGGCGTTGCCTTTTGTTCCTCGAGCGGGGTTCCTTCGACAGGAACCAAAGTGTTGATCGGCACAGAATCCGGATGCGGCTCAAAACTGGCCAGTTTCGCCAGCAGGCCGCAACGATCTTCAATCGTTTCACCCATTCCGATGATGCCGCCGCAGCAAGTGCTCAGGCCCGCTTTTCTGACGCGATCCAAAGTATCCAGACGATCCTGATACTTCCGGGTCGTGATGATTTTGGAATAGAACTCTTCGCTGGAATCGAGGTTGTGGTTGTAGGCCGTGAGTCCTGCTTCTTTCAGTCTCTGGGCCTGATTTTCATTCAGCATGCCCAAAGTGCAGCACACTTCCATGCCGGTCGAGGCCACAGCGCTGACCATCTCGATCACGCGGTCAAACTCAGGACCATCTTTTACTTGGCGCCAAGCTGCGCCCATGCAGAAGCGATCCGAGCCCGAAGCTTTGGCGCGTTCGGCGCTTTCGCGAACTTGATCCACGCTCATCAGGTTTTGGCGCTGAAGGCCCGTGTCGTAATGGGCGCTTTGCGGGCAATAAGCGCAGTTTTCGCTGCATCCGCCGGTTTTAATCGAGAGGAGGGTCGCTTTTTGAACATCGCGACTATCATTAAACTCTCGGTGCACTTGGGCTGCCTTGAATACCAGGTCCGAAAACGGCAACTGATAGAGCTCGAGAACTTCCTGAACCGTCCAATTGTGGCGAATAGCAGTAGTCATTGCCCGCGGTTTATACTACGCATCCACGCGGAAGCACCTGTTTTATGAACCTTTCTGACCGTCTCCAGGAGCTCGAGCACTGGGACCAAAAGGGCCTAAGGCGCCACCTCCCCGAAGCGCAAGGCCAAGACTCGAACCTGCTTCAGTTTTCTTCTAACGATTACTTGGGGCTATCGCGCCATCCAGAAGTGATCGAAGCCGCAATTGTTGCCACCCGGCGCTACGGTTGCGGGGCGACGGGCTCGCGGCTTCTTTCCGGAAACTGGGAACCACACGAGGCCCTGGAAGCAGCGCTTGCCAGCTTCAAAGGCACCGAAAAAGCGCTTCTCTTTAACAGCGGCTATAGCGCAAATCTTGGGATTCTTGGCGGGCTCGTGAGCCCGGGCGATCTGGTCGTTGGCGATAAACTGAACCACGCCTCGTTGATCGACGCGGCAAGAAACTCGGGCGGCGAAGCGCGCTTTTTTCGCCATGGGGATTGGGAGCGGGCCAAAGAACTTCTGGAAGAGCACCAAAAAGAGCACCCTGAGAAAGCGCGCTGGCTAGCTTTGGACGGGGTTTTCTCGATGGATGGCTGTGTCGTGGATTTACCGCGCGCTTTAGAAATTGCGCACGACACGCAAAGCTCCCTTCTGATTGATGATGCTCATTCCACCGGAGTGCTTGGGGAAACAGGCCGCGGCACGTTTGAGCACTTTGGCCTAAAGCCTGAAGCCTCAAGCCACGGACTTCCTGGCCTCGTCGTGATGGGTACACTCAGTAAAGCCTTGGGCTCGGCTGGGGCCTTTGCCGCCACCGATTCTTCCACCCGCGAGCTACTCCTGAACCGCGCGCGCCCCTTTGTTTTCAGCACGGCCCTGCCCCCAGCCGTCGCAGCCGCCTCGCTGGCCTCGCTCCGCGTGCTCGAGCGTGAGCCCGGGCGCGTCCGCGCCCTGGCCCAGAAAGCGCGCGCCTTCCGCCAAGCGCTGGAACGCCACGGAGCCCAAGTTCCGCAGCTCGATCCCACGCCCATCGTGCCCGTGGCGCTTGCGCACCCCGAGCGCGCGCTTTTAGCCGCGCAGCGCCTTCGCGAGCGTGCCGGGATCGTGGCCATGGCGGTTAGACCTCCAACCGTGCCCCCCGGCACGTCGCGCCTGCGCTGCACGGTCACGCTCGACCACTCGGACGAGGCTCTGGAAGCCGCAGCCCGAGCCATTTCTCAGGAGGTTCTTCAAAATGAAGACCGCGCCTGAAAATTCAAGCTTGCTGGCCAAGATCGAGATTTTCGAATTCCCGGGCGGGGGCCTCGATCTTCGTCCAGCCAGCGCCGCGGCGGCGTCTCAGGCGCGAACGGTGCTCGCGCTGCACGGCTACGGCGGCACCCCGCGCGACTTACTGCCTTTGGCCCTGGCCCTTTCTCAAGCGGGCCTGCGCGTAGCGCTTCCGCTTTTACCGGGCCATGGCCAGATGCAGGCCCGCGACGGCGGCACAAAACCGAGCCCCGACTTAGCCGAAGAGGGAGCCCTGCTTTCGGCGAAAGCCGTGAGCCAGGCCGCGCCCGGGTGGCTTCATCACGCTTTTGGCGACGCCCTGGAAGCCCAGCCCAGGCTGTTTTTGGGGCATAGCCTAGGCGCGCGGCTGGCCCTGGGGTGGGCAAGGGCGGGGGACCGGGTCGTGGCCATCTCGACGCCGAAAGCCGTCGAGTTTTCGGGCGAAGCCCGGCGCGAGCTGATGCAAGCGCTCAGGCCGCGCTGGGTTCGGGAAGATCGGCCCATGGCGGGTCTAGTTGAATTATTGAGCGAACTTCCCGAAGGGCCTGCCCCAGGGGTTCAGGCGCTCTTCATTCGCGGATCGCGCGACCTTTCTTGCTGTGATTGGCCTGAAGGAGAGGGGCTCAGGGAAGAAATTCGCGACTGCGATCACGCTTCCATTTTGCTTCACCCAGAAACCGAAAGAAGGGCGGCCGAATGGCTACTGAAGTAATTCTTCCGCCCTATGATGGTTTAGCCCGAAGCTACGATTCCCATCAAAATCAGCCCTTTTACAGGGCGGTGGCCGCAAAGCTCGTTCAGCTGGCTCAGACCACTCTTCAGGATCCTCTTGAAACAAGGGCAGATCAGACGTGGCTGGATCTTGGGTGCGGCACGGGGCTTTCGCTTCTTGAATTCAGAAAAGCTTGGCCCGAAGCGCGCTGGCTTGGCATGGACGCATCACCCTCCATGCTCGAATTAGCCCGCCAGAAGCCCGAACTGAAGGGTGTGCACTGGATCCCTGCTCGCGCCGAGCATCTGCCTTTGCCCGACGCTTGCCTGGACGGCGTGATGAGTAGTTTTGCACTTCATTGGTTCCCGGAAGCCGCTTGGAACGAGATCGCGCGGGTCCTTAAGCCCGGTGGCCTTTTCTTCGGGAGTGCGCCTCTTTTGGGGCGTGGACTGGGAGCCTCGGGAAACCGGGCACTGGCCCGCGAACTGCTTCGTGCACGCCCAGGGCGGAGCCTTTCTCAGGGCTTCCGGCTTGAGCACCTCCAGGAGCGCCTCGCCCGGGGGAGCTGGGATCTTCGCCAACTGATTGAAATCCAAGAGAATGAAATTTTCCCCGATTCGGAAGCCTGGCTTCAAACCCTGATCAGCCGAGGCGCCTGGCAAGCCAGTCTAGGCCAGGGCTCCACCCCGGATCTGAGCCAAATCGACGGGCCGGTTGAGTTTTCCTGGAAGGTCGGACTTTTTTCCGCCCAGAAGGCGACGAAAACCTGATCGCCTGTCGATTTTTTCTACAAAACGCGAGTCCCTAAAATCTTGCGCAAATCAGAATTTTTCAATATTACCGCGGCGCACGACCGATGGCACATTTCGTGAACATCGGGGCCGCAAAAGTAGGGTTCACTATGAACAAGAAAAAATTCTTCCAATCCGCGACCGCCTTGGCTCTGGCTCTTGGGTCCTTAGTGGCCTGCGGCCGCCAAACCGATACGCTCTCAGTGAGCTATGGCCAAGCACTCCAGTGTGCTCCCGGACAAGTCCCATCGTTTAACGGCACTTGCTGGAGTGGCGGTGGTTTCGGAATGGGCGATTCCTGCGCGATGCAAGGCTTGACGAAAGTCGCCGAAGGCAAATGCAAAGGCGAGACGACGATGAATCTGCTCTCGTCGGGCAAAGATCGAGGCATCAAAGTTCACCAAGGCCGAATCATGAATTCTTGGGCACCAGCCTTCTTGGGCGTGGTGCTGGGCAACGGCGACAAAATCCAAGTCACCGTGAACAACCCGAACACCACCTGGGGCACTGGCAGCAAGTGCGACGTCAGCTTGAAGGGCATGAAAGGCAATCAACAACTCTTCCACGACGGCCAACCGCAGTCTCTGCACATCCGGGTTTCGAGCAACTACTTTGCCGACATCTCGGACTCCAAGACCCTGACCGTCAGCGGTGTCACCAGTAACGAGCAAGCTCTGGCTGGCTTCAACACCGACCCGAACGGCGTTTCCTGGAACAACCTGGGATCGACCTGTAACTTGAACGTGACCCTGCGGTTCCTGGCCTGCCGCGATTACAACGGCATGCCGACCACCGGCTGCGGAATCTAACTTTTACTTCGGGCACCTTTTTAAACGACAGTCGCCTCTTGTGAAGGATTCACAGCGGCGACTGTCTTTTTTTGTCTAGTGAGCTAGACTCAGGTCCAACTCACATGCCCAAAAGAAAAGAAAGACGCGCCGACAAAGCCAAGAACCAGAAATCATCCGACCGCTTCCGCCCCAAATCGGCAGGAAGCCGGTTCAAAGACGACGCTTTTACTGACTCGGATTCAGCAGGTCGCGGCGCCAAAGCCCCTCACTCCCGGGGACAGGATTCCGATTCTGGCGGCAGTGGCGGTTTCCGCTTTGTCGATCGCACGGGCCGCGTTCACTTCGCGAGTAAGCGGGCCCAAGCGCAGGCCGAAGGCGCCGATCAGCCCGCTCACGCACCCTCACCCCACGCAGGCGGCAAGATTCGCCCCAAGAGCGAGTCAATCCTCCCTGACCACCCCTCGATGCGCCAAAAGCACAAGGCGAAGAAAGGCATGTGGGAGCCTGAGACCGATCTCCCGCCCGCACGCGCCAAATCCACACGCGGGCAAAGCCACTCGGGTCCGGGACACGGTCCGGCTCGCCCAGGGCACGGACCTTCGCGCTATCGCGACGAAAAGCCTTCTCAACGCAGCAGGGAGGATTCGGGACACGACCGTCGCCCAGGCCGGCCCGAGCGCGCCCAGGGGCCGAGCTACGGGCGTCCGAGCGAACCTCACCGCCGCGCTAAAGCACGGGTAGAGAAAAATCGCCGCGGCTTTGGTTTTCTGATTTTTGAAGACCGCTCGCTCGAAGATACATTCCTGCCACCTCGCGATGCCGAGCGCCTCTTTCACGGCGACCGAGTGGAAGTCGCTCTTTCCAGCGATCGCCGCATTGTAGGAATCCAGGTTCTCGAACACCGGTTTCGCGAACTCGTGGGTCGCTTCCTGCCTAAAGGGCGCGAAGGCGGCCTAGTGGTTTACGAGCGAAAGAGCTCGCGCGAGGAAATCTGGATTCCTAAGCCCATGGCTGGCGTGAAGCCAAACGACTGGGTTCAGATCAAACTCGTTTTTGATAACGACGACGCTCGCGGCAGTACGGGCGAGATTACGAAAATCTACGGCCAAGAGCTTCCTGCTTCTGCCGATATCGGCATGGTCGCCTCAGAATACAACCTAGTGGAAGAACACCCGGCCGAGGCCGAGCGAGAAGCCCGCTCTTTCACTTTGGAAACTGACCTGAAAGACGGACGACAAGACTTGCGCCATGTTCCGTTCATCACGATCGACGGCGAAACCGCTCGCGACTTTGACGACGCCATTTACGTCGAGAGATTGAAGTCAGGCTTCATTCTTTGGGTCGCCATTGCCGACGTCAGCCATTACGTCACCCCGGGAAGCGCGCTCGATGCTTCAGCCAAAGGGCGCGGCACCAGTGTTTATTTTCCTGAAAAAGCTTTCCACATGTTGCCTAGGGCGCTGTCGGAAAATCTTTGCAGCCTTCGCCCCAACGAGCCACGTCTGGCCATGGTCGCCAAGATGGAGTTCGACCATCAGGGCGAGCGCCTGCACACCGAGCTCATGGACGCTTTGATCGAAAGTAAAAGGCGCGCCACCTATAACGAGATTCAAGCCGAGTGGGAGCAAAACCAGAAAAACAAAGACTGGGAATACGCGCCTCACTTTGCGCTTTATCAGATCATCCGGAAAACCCGGAGTGGTCGTGGCTCGATCGACTTTGACCTTCCTGAATCTGAAATTCGCGTGAATGAAGCGGGCGATGTTCAATGGATTCGCCTTCGCGAACGCCAAGACGCACACCGCTTAATTGAAGAATTCATGATCGCTGCGAACGAAGCCGTCACCGATTGGATCAACGAGCGGAAGTGGCCCTTCCTGTACCGGATTCACGAAGAGCCGTCTGAGCAAGCGCTTCAGAAATTCCAAAAGCTTGCTGCCACGGTCGGCGTTCAGGTCAGCCTCGATAAGGCGGGCCAGTCGCTGAGCCAGGTCCTCAATGAGGTCGTCGCAAAACTCGGCGGGCATCCGGCGTCTGTGCTTTTGAACATGGCGCTGCTTCGCTCGATGCGACAGGCCATTTATAGCGCCAGTCACGACATCCATTTCGGGCTCGCCAGCGAAGGCTACACGCACTTTACGAGCCCCATTCGTCGTTATCCGGACTTGGTCGTTCACCGGATGCTCCGCATGGCCCTCCGGGTCGAGCAAGAGATGACTTCGCGCCCCCCGTCCAAGGAACTCGATCGCTTGGACAAAGAGCTCCACGATGTGGCCGAGCACTGCAGCTACCGTGAGCGCCTGGCCTCTGAGGCTGAACGCGAAAGCATCCGCCTGAAGCAAATTCGCGCCATGATTCCCCGGGTCGGGGATGAATTCACCGGCAAGATCAACGGAATGATGGAAGCTGGCTTCTTCGTCCAGATTTTCGATCCCTATGTCGAAGGCATGGTGACCCAGGAAAACCTGAACGACGACTTCTACCAGTTCAACGAAGAGCGGATGATCTTCTACGGCACCCGAAAGCGCCGAACCTTCCGGATCGGCCAAGAAGTCGGCGTCCGGGTGCTCAGGGCCAGTATCGACGAGCGGAAGATTGATCTCGGCCTCTTAGATACGACCGAGGCCGCCCCTGCGACCGAGGACGAAACCCTGGCCCATCAGGCTCGCCGAAAGACTGCCAAACCGGAGAAACCCGGGAAAAAATTCCGACCTGAACAGGAAAAGGCTCGCCGGCCCGGCAAGCGGCGCGGTAAACGTTGACCCGGTAAAACGGGTGACTGGGATATGAAATGGATCCGGACTGCGGGCCAAATCGGCCAGGCAGTCAAAAACGTGCAGCGTTTGCGGCAGATCGTGGGGGTGCTTTCTAAGCACGGCTTCGCGACCGTGATCCAGCGCATGGACTTGGGTCGGTTTCTCCCGGCCAGGCTTTCCATCACCGAAGAAGCCGAGACCGAGCGAAGTGCGCCTGAGCGCCTGCGTTTAGCCTTTGAAGAGCTTGGCCCCACGTTTGTGAAGCTAGGGCAGCTTCTTTCCACGCGCCCCGACCTTCTTCCGGAAAGTTACATCGAAGAGTTCACGAAGCTCCAAGACAACGTGAAGCCCTTGCCGTTTGAGATCGTCAAGCAAGTGGTCGAGCGCGAGCTGAACCGAACGCTCGATCAAGCGTTTGCGACCTTTAAAGCGGAACCCCTGGCCGCTGCTTCCATCGGCCAAGTTCACGAAGCCACCCTGAGTGACGGAACCCGGCTGGTCGTCAAAGTGCAGCGCCCCGAAATCGAGAAGATGATCGAGACGGATGTCTCGCTCTTAGCCTTCTTGGCAGGGCTTCTTGAAAAGTATATTCCTGAGAGCCGAGTGATCGGTCCGCGCACCGTTGTGGACGAGTTCTTCCGAACGCTCGATCAGGAAACGGATTTTGCTATCGAAGCCAACAACATGGCCCGGATGGCGAAGAATCTCTCGGTATTTCCCGAGATCGTCATTCCCAAGGTCTACAAAAACCTCAGTTCCCGTCGCGTTCTGACGCTTGAGCAACTCGAGGGCATCCGGGTCAACGACGTCGCGGCGCTGGATGCCGCAGGCATTGATCGAAAAGCCGTAGTGAGTCTCGGGGCTCGCGCGTTTTTCCGCTCCATCATGGTCGATGGGCTTTTCCACGGCGACCTTCACGGCGGGAACCTGTTTATCCTGCCTGGCAACCGCTTAGGCATCATCGACTTTGGCATCGTAGGCCGGTTGTCCGAGCGCTCGCGCGACCAGCTAGCCACGATGGTCGTGGCACTTCTCAACGAGGACTTCGAGACGCTTTGTTACGTCTACGCAGATCTATCAAGCTCGACCCAGAGCATCGATTTTGAGGGCTTTCAGCGCGAGACCCGGAACGTCTTGGCGCCCTATTTGGGCCTGAGCCTAGGCGAACTGAACGCAGGCCGGATCCTGATCGAAGCCACGCGAATCGCCACTCGCTACAACATCAAGGTTCCTGGCGACTGGATGATCGTTTTCAAAGCCATCCTAACCATGGAAGGCATGGGGCGCACACTCGATCCTGACTTCGATCTTCTGGCCTTAGGCCAAGAACTGACCGGAGACTTACTTAAGCGGCAGTACAACGTCGAGCGCATCGGGCGAGAACTGCTTTGGCTAGCCAAAGACACTTCCTCGCTGATTCGGATTCTGCCCAGGCAGCTGAAGGCCTTCATTCGTCGTTTCAGCGCGAACGACTTTGCCTTAGAAGTCCGCCTGCCTCAGCTCGACGACATCCGGTCGCAAATGGATCTGAACGGCAGGCGAATGAGCCTGTCGGTTCTAGCGGCCGGTCTGTTTGTGGCAACCGCCTTAGCTCTTCAGGCGCCCGGCGTTTCGCGGGTAGGGGACTATCCGCTGCCTGCGGTGCTTTTTTTCGGCGCCGGGTGCTTCATGCTGGTCCGGCTGTTCTTTAGATCGTTCCGGTAGGGAGGTAGGGGGCAGCGGCGGAACCTACGCCTCGGGATTTCAGCCCTGGTAGCCCATCGGCAGGCGGGGCCGTCTCCTTCCCAGGTTGACTTCTGAACGCCCCTGAACTACCTAAGCCACTGTTCTTTATCCCTGTAGGTCGGGATGTAGCGCAGCCTGGCTAGCGCGCTTCGTTCGGGACGAAGAGGTCGCTGGTTCGAATCCAGTCATCCCGACCATTTTTCTGATATGAGACGACTTACGATGAACCCTTCGCAAGTACCCGTTTTCATTCTCGCAGGTGGCCTGGGAACCCGACTTTCAGAAGAAACCCAGATCAAACCCAAGCCCATGGTGGAAATCGGCGATCAGCCGATTCTTCTGCATCTGATGCGCAGCTATTATCGCCAGGGTTTTAATGATTTTGTGATTTGCGCCGGATACCGAGCCTGGGAAATCAAAAGCTTCTTTCTGAATTACGAATTCAGAGATCGGCACATCGAGGTCGATCATCGCGAGGATCAGGACCGGCCGGCTCGCCCTTGGGGACCTACGACCCATCAAGAAAAGTGGCGCGTTCGAGTGATCGACACCGGTCTAAACACCATGACGGGCGGACGAATCGCCCGTGCGATGGACGCCATTTCTGCATCGACTCCGTTTGAAACCTGCGCTGTGACTTACGGCGACGGCCTCACCGATGCGAACTTGCTCAAAGAACTCACATTCCACAAAGAGCACGGAAAAATCGGCACTGTTCTGGCGGTGCATCCGATGGCGCGCTTTGGTGAGCTTGAAACCACGGCAGATGGCACTGTCATTCAGTTTTCAGAAAAACCCCAGGCGACTCAGGGTCGAATCAATGGCGGGTTCTTCTTCTTCCAGAAAGCTTTCCGCGAATACCTTTCCGCGGATGAATCTTGCATCCTCGAGCGGACACCTCTGGTCCGGCTGAGCCAGGACAAACAGCTGAAAACTTTCCCGCACGACGGCTTCTGGCAGCCCATGGATACACTCAGAGACAAGACCCAGCTCGATGCCCTTTGGAGCTCCGGAAAAGCGCCCTGGACCTTGACCCCGTAAGTCAGCGTGTTTTTCAGAACTGAAGGGTCGGGGAACTATTTTGCCCTGTAGTCGGCCAGCTGCCGATGGGAGAGCTCTTGAATTCGGGAGCGATCGAGCGCGTGCGCACGATACCACTCGGCCGTCTTCCGAGCCGTCTCTTCAAAATCCCAGCGAGGCTTCCAACCCAGCACTTGCGCTGCTTTGTCACAGTTGAGGCGCAAAAACTTGGCCTCATGAGGCTGAGACGCCGCATCCGGAGCCACTCCCCAGGCGGACCCATCCCAGCCCTTCGCAAGCTCGGCTACTAAGCTCTGAACCGTTGCACCCTGGCCGTTGGTCGGGCCAAAGTTGAAAGCCTCCCCACGGTAGCGCTCAGGCTCGCTCTGCGCACGCGCACCTAAGAGCAGATAACCGGACAGACAATCCAGCACGTGTTGCCAGGGGCGCGTTGCAGAAGGGTTTCGAAGCTCAACCGGCTTTCCTGCAGCCCAGGCCTTCATACAATCGACGACAATCCGGTCCTGAGCCCAGTCCCCGCCTCCAATGACGTTGCCGGCACGTGCGGTGACAACGACGGGTGCGACCTTTGAGTTCAAAAAATAGGAACGCGCGAATGTCGAAAAAACCAGCTCAGCCGCACCCTTTGAGGCGCTATAGGGATCCCAGCCTCCCATCGCGTCGTTCTCGCGATAGGAATATGCCCATTCCCGATTCTCGTAACACTTGTCGCTCGTCACGTTCACGAGAACACGCACGGACGGCGTCTTTCGGACTGCCTCAAGAACGTGGGCCGTTCCCATGACATTCGTTGAGAGCGTGTCGAGCGGGCTCTCATAAGAAAGCCTGACCAGCGGCTGCGCAGCCAAATGAAATACGATTTCAGGTTTGAAATCTGAAAAGGACTCGAAGAGCTTCGAAAAATCCCGCACATCCCCCCGGATGTCGCGAAGCTTGGAGGAAAGCTGAAGCACCTCAAAAAGCGATGGCTGAGTCGGTACTTGATCCGAGTATCCAGCCACTTCAGCGCCCATCTCGAGCAACCATTGGCTGAGCCAGGCGCCCTTAAAGCCGGTATGCCCGGTAACCAAAACTCGCTTGCCGCGGTAGGCGCCAGAGAGAATGTCCATGAGACTCGATAAAGCGCAATTACGGCAGACTTTCAACGTGATTTCATGAGCGCGATCGTTTACGGAATGACCATGACCCCAACGGCGCTCCGAGAACAAATTGTCTCCCAGTCCAAGGAATTTTTTGCTGCTCAGCATGCACCTAAAGCGTTCGTGCCCGGCCAAAGCTACATCCCGGTTACGACCAAGGTGATGGATGCCGACGACATGGCCGCTTTGATCGACGCAAGTCTGGATCTCTGGCTCACTGCGGGTCGGTACTCGAAGCAGTTCGAAGCAACCATTCCAAAATATTTCAACCGTTCGACCACGGGCCTGTTGGTGAACAGTGGATCGAGCGCAAACCTCGTTGCTGTTTCGAGCCTAGGCTCACGCCTGATGAAGCAATTCAAAATGCAGCCGCTCGAAAAGGGCGACGAGATCATCACCGCCGCGGCCGGCTTTCCCACGACCGTGAATCCCATCATCCAAAACGGCTGGCTGCCCGTTTTTGTCGACGTCGACCGCACCACTCTCAATGCCACGACTGAAGCCATCATGGCTGCCAAGACGCCGCGTACCCGCGCAGTCGTGCTCGCTCACACTCTCGGAAACCCTTACCAAGCCAAACAGCTTGCCGAGTGGTGCGCCAAAGAAAATCTGTACCTCATCGAAGACTGCTGTGACGCTCTCGGCGCTACCGTCGACGGAGCCCCGGTCGGCTCCTTCGGTCATTACGCCACTTTGAGCTTCTATCCGGCCCACCACTTGACCATGGGCGAGGGCGGGGCAGTGATCGCACGAGACGGTCGCCTTCGCCGGATCGCTGAAAGCATGCGGGACTGGGGTCGCGATTGCTGGTGCGAGCCAGGGCAGGACAACACTTGCGGGAAACGCTTCTCCCAAACCTTGGGCGAACTTCCCTGCGGCTACGACCACAAGTACACCTATTCCAGCATCGGCTATAACTTGAAGGTCACTGACATGCAGGCTGCTGTCGGGGTGTCCCAACTCAATAAACTCGAGCGTTACATTGCCGCCAGAAGACAAAACTGGACTGCTCTTTATCAGGGCATCCAATCCTCGCCCAAGCTGCGCGAGGCCTTTACGCCGGTCGAACCGACTCCAGGCACCGAACCCAGTTGGTTCGGCTTCCCGCTTCACTGCGCCAATTTCCTCGATCGCGAAAAAGTAGTGCGGCAACTCGAAGATCGGAAAGTCGGTACCCGCTTAGTTTTTGCCGGCAATCTGACGAAGCAACCGGCCTACGAAGGTGCCGACTTCAGAGTTCATGGCACGCTCGAGAACTCCGACTACATCATGAAGAAAACTTTCTGGATTGGCGTTCACCCCGGGCTCACTCCCGCGCACATTCAATACATGCTGGAGCAACTCGAAGCCGTTTCCGTTTCAGCTCGCTAAGGAGCCCAATGAAGCCGCTATTCAAAGAGGACTTGGAGCAAATCCTGGCCCAAAGCCACGAAGACCTTCTGTCTTTGAAAGGCGGGCACCTTTTCGTTACCGGCGGAACGGGCTTTTTTGGAAAGTGGATCCTCGAATCGCTGTCGCATGCCAATCAGCGCCTCTTAGGCGGGACTCTCAAAATCACGGCTCTCGCTCGAGACCCTGCTCGCGCAAAGAGCCTCTACGCAGAGACCCGTGCCGCAAATTCAGTTGAATGGATTTCAGGCGACATCGCGACCTTCTCTTTTCCGGAAGGAAGCTTCTCTCATGTGATCCATGCTGCGACTCCGGCTCGAGCCAGCGTCAATGAGCTCGCGCCCTTGACCATGCTCGAAACCACGGTCCAGGGCACGCTGAGGACCTTAGAGTTTGCCCGGAAAGCGGGAGTTTCCCGCTTTCTTCTCACAAGCTCGGGCGCAGTCTATGGCCAGCAGCCAAGCGATCTTTACGGCGTTCCCGAATCTCATCCTGGGTCGCTGAACCCGATGGATTCTAAAAATGCCTATGCCATCGGTAAGCTGTTGTCGGAGCATTTTTGCCGTCACTATTCGAACAACCAACTGAAGTGCCTCATTGCTCGGTGTTTTGCCTTTGTGGGCCCAGGGCTCCCTCTCGATGAACATTTCGCGATCGGCAACTTCATCGGCGATGCCTTGGCCGGCAAGAAAATTACGATCAAAGGCGACGGTACGCCCTATCGATCTTACCTTTATCCGACCGATCTCATGGTTCAGCTCCTAGCCATTTTAGCGCGCGGCGAGAGCTGCACTCCCTACAACGTGGGAAGTGCCCAGGCGATCGACATTCGCGGCACTGCAGAAGCGGTCTCTCGAGTCGCCGGCGGCTCCTACGAGGTGCTAGGAACGCCCGATCCTTCGCGCGCGCCCACACGGTATGTGCCCGACACATCGAAGATCGTGCGCGAACTCATCCCTCAATTGCCTCTTCCGCTCGATCAGGCCATTTTGAGAACCTTGCAGTGGCATAAAGGAGATTTGAAGTCATGATTTCCGAAAATCCATTAGTGAACTATTTCAACGCGTTTGGTTTCATCAAGGTGCCCGGGCTTTTGAAGTCGGAGGTAAGCTCGATTTCAAAGGCTTTCGATGCCGGAATGAAGGCTAAATACGGCACGCTTTCAAGCGACCGAAATTATCTTTATCCGCAGATGCTAGATGAAAGCGAAACGCTGACTCAACTCCTGGAGCACCCCAAGCTCACCAAGATTATCTCCGACCTTCTCGGCGAAGACTTTCTCTACAAAGGGAGTGATGGAAATGTTTTCACCAAGTCCACTCCCTGGCATCGGGACTACCTCATCCGCGGCCGATCCTGCAAAGTGCTGATCTATCTTCAAGAGAGCAAATCTGACTCAGGAGCGCTACGGGTCATTCCCGGCACGCAGTTCGTCGACGACTCTTTCAGCAGCTTTGTCGGAGAAGCCCTGACATGGCCAGAACCCCCTAACGATGGCGGTTTTGACGAGAAGGGCATCTTTGGACAGGGACATAACCCGACTCAATTCGGCTTCAACAGGACCATCCCACAAACGGCAATCGCAACAGAGCCGGGCGACGTCATCATTTTCAATCACAATTTAATTCATTGCACTAATGCGACGAAATCTCCTCACCGTCGCCGACTCCTCGGCCTGCACTTTGCCAAGAACCCAGAAACCATCGAAGACCTCCAGCTCAGACAGGTCGTCCGAAACGAATTAATTGAACTGGCGCAGGTCGAAATGAGCTCATTCCAACTTCCCAGGATGTTCGGAAGCCCGCTGTTAGAAAACCCGTCGGAAAAAATCCAATCAAGGCTCGGGATTTTGAAAGATTTAAAACTCGAGACCTCCGAGTCATTTAACGGCCTCTATTCTGCACAAGGGGCGGATTCCTTGGCGCTCTGCAATCGCTTGAAGTCGAAAAAGTTCCTTTCGCATCTCAACTCGAACTGACGATGAGTATGAAAAAATTAATCCGAATAGCGCTTCAAAAATTTGGGCTTTTCGAGCCAACCAGAAAAGCGGTTCGTCAGCTCAAGGCAGTCACTTTGATTTTGCTAGATTCTCAGCCCAGTAAGATAAAACGGGCTACCGTCAGGCTCCGTGGACCCAAGGCCATTTTCAAACTGGACTCTCAAGAGCTTTGAGGCGCCCAATGCAGACTCCCACCGAAAAACACGCCTACATCATCGTTGCCCCGCCCTTTAAGCGGGCAAGCGCTGGAATCAAGGGCATGCACTTGTTGGCGGAGCACCTTCATCAAAAGGGCTTTGAAGTTTACATTCATGCCCGGACCACACTTCCGCAACGAAAGGCTCCCAGACTCACGCGACGGACTTTGTTCAATTTGAACAGAAATTCGAAAGCGCCGATCGTGGTTTACGCAGAAACATTATGGGGAAATCCTCTCCGAGCGAGTTGCGTCGTTCGATACGCCGGAAATTTCCTGGGCAAGCTAGGGGGTCCGAAATCCTTCGCTGACTCAGAACTCTTAGTCTGGCACACGTCTAATCTGAGCGAAGGCAAACGCGGTCTGGTTCTAACGATTCCCGTGACCGATACGACGCATTTTTATGCGCCTCCAAAGGATTCACAGCGCGACATCACCAGCTACTACGCGATGAAGTTCAAGCACGCCCACGGGGGAAAAGTAGAAGACTACATTTCACTGCCCGAGGGCTGTATCGAGATCACGCGTGACCAGCCCGACTCCCAGACGCCCCAACAGATCGGAGAGATCCTCAGGCGTTCCAAGGTTTTTTACGCTTTTGAGAATACCGCACTTTCACTCGAAGCGATGGTTTGTGGCTGCCCAGTACAACTCGTGCCCAGTCCCCATTTTGAAGCACCGATCCTAGTTGAACCGTTCGCCCTAAAAGGAATGGCGTGGGGATTTGAGGCAGGTGAGTGGGAGAGGGCTGTGCAAACCTTGCCCGAAGTGACGCAAGGACTAGAGCTACTCGAGACGCAGTTCGCGAATCAGCTGAACCACTTCATAAAAGATACTCAGGAACACGCCTGGAACTTTTCGCAAACTTCGAAACTGGAGTGGAGCCACCCCTATCCCATCGAATCAAAAGCGATTCACTACAAACTCTTGAGATTCCTTTCCGCAATCACCGGGATGTTCCGTCATCACGGTTTTAGAACTTTCGCTATTTTCAGTGAAAAAGCGATTCGCGCGCGTAGCTGGCGGGATATCAAGCGAATACTCAGGCAAGCGGAATTGGCCCCGGAAACTTTTATCGAGGAACTTTAAAATGTTGGAAATGTTAAAACCTATTAAGCGCACCATCAAATCGGTAATTTTTCCTGAAACTCTCGAAAAGACATTGATCCGGACCGGAATCTCCAAGGAATTCCTGAAGCGCCATCGCGTTTCTGTCACCAGCAAAGGCAGCACGGTTTTTCTTACAAAAGGGGGGCGGAGAATCGCTCTTCGAAAGACCAACCTCATCTATTTGCACGATCTCATTCCCTATTTTGACCTCTATTTCAGTCAAGTGATGCCGTCTCGTGCTCACGGGTTTGAATATGTCGACTTCTCCGAATCCAACGTCCAGACCCTGATCGACACCGGATTAGAGTTTGCATTCTCTTCGGTCGCCGAGGGTTCAATCGCTTTTTCATCCTATATTTACGGCGTGCGCCCGAAAGAAGGGGACATCGTTCTCGATGCGGGTGCGTACTGTGGAGTGAGCACCTACTTCTTTTCTAAACTGGTCGGGCCAAAGGGACGCGTTGTAGCTCTCGAGCCCGATGAGGCCTCGTATCGATGCCTGCTTCAAAACATTGAGCGCCACGGCCTCACGAACGTGGTCCCAATTCGGGCAGCTCTCTCCGGCGGTATCGGCAAAGTGACTTTCAATAGCGAGGGAGCCCTAGGATCAGCGATTTCGTCGATTCAGGCACGTCCGGATACTTCCAGTCACCTCGTAGTGGATACACTGGGAATTTCAGACATCTTGAAATCGATCGGGGCGCCCAAGTTCGATTACGTAAAAATGGATATCGAAGGGGCCGAAATCGAAGCCCTTCAAGATATCTCAAAAGGCCAGCTTGAGGACCTTTGCGAAAATTTCGCGATCGCTAGCTACCACATCGTCAATGGCGAAAAGACCGCACTTTTCTTGGAAAAATATTTCACCGACCGCGGTTACAAGACGAACACACTGGCCCCCTACGGTAGGCCAGACCATGGCGGCTTGATTACCTGGGCTCAAAAAACTCCTTCGAGAATGACATGACTCAAAAAATTCGAGTGGCCGATTACATCGCCCAGTTTCTTGCAAGCAAGGGCATTAGGCATGTTTTCATTGTGACCGGCGGAGGCGCAATGCATCTGAACGATGCCTTCGGCCGATGCAAGGAACTGGAATACGTCGCCTGCCACCATGAGCAGGCCTGCACGATGGCAGCCGAGAGCTACTTCCGAATGAGCGGACGGGTCGCTGCGGTCAACGTGACGACCGGTCCCGGCGGCACCAACGCTCTGACGGGCGTCTACGGTGCCTATGTGGATTCTTGCGCCCTGTTTGTCGTTTCTGGGCAGGTGAAGTACCAAACCTTGGTTTGCAGCACCGATTTACCTCTTCGTCAGTTGGGCGACCAAGAGGTGGACATCATCGCAATGGCAAAGCCCGTCACTAAGTACGCTCAGCTCGTGACCGATCCGAAATCGATTCGGGTCCACCTTGAAAAGGCCTGGCATGCTTGCACCACGGGCCGCCCGGGCCCAGTTTGGCTCGATATCCCGATCGACGTCCAATCGACTCTCATTGACCCAGAGACGCTTCCCGCCTGGACTCCGGAAGTCGACCTACCCAAGGCATCTCTGCAATCCGACATCGAGCACCTCCTGGCTCGGTTGAAAGCAGCGAAGCGTCCTGTGATTCTCGGGGGCGGGGGCATTCGAATCTCGGGAGCCCACCAAGCCTTCCTCGCCTTTGCGGAGAAGCTGGGAATCCCAGTCACCTCGGCGTGGAATGCGCACGATATCATCTGGGATGAACATCCCCTTTACGCTGGTAGACCTGGGTCCGTGGGAGATCGGCCCGGAAACTTCGCCGTACAAAACAGTGATTTTCTTCTCGTACTCGGCTCAAGGCTAAACATTCGGCAAATCAGTTACAACTGGAAGGCCTTTGCCCGGGAAGCCTGGATTGCGATGGTCGACATCGATGAGGCGGAGCTCAAGAAGCCCACATTGAAAATCGATCTCCCGATTCATGCCTCGCTCCAGGATTTTTTCAAAGTCGCGGCGACCCTTCCTTACAGCGGCCCGACGAATGATCATCGTGCCTACCTGGAATGGTGCCAGGAAAGAAGGAAACGCTATCCCGTGGTGCTGCCAGAATACCGGGCAGACGCAACCAAAGTGAATCCGTACGTGCTGATGGAAGAGCTTTTCAGCAAGCTTCCCGAAGGCGCAAAAGTCGTATCCGGCGATGGTACCGCCTGCGTGACGAGCTTCCAGGCCGCGAACCTTAAAAAGGATCAAAGGCTCTATACCAACAGCGGCTGCGCTTCGATGGGCTACGATTTGCCTGGCGCAGTCGGAGCCAGCATTGCTCTTGGCCGCTCGAAAGTCATCTGTCTCGCAGGCGATGGCTCGATTCAGATGAATTTGCAGGAACTTCAAACCATCGTCAGTCAGAAGCTTCCCATCAAAATCTTCCTCCTGAACAATCAGGGTTATCACTCGATTCGGCAGACCCAGCAGAACTACTTCCCCGACAACATCGTGGGCTGTGGCATCGAAAGCGGTCTGGGCTTCCCCGATTTCAGAAAAATCGCTGACGCATTCGGCCTTTCCTACTTCGCTGCTTCTGACCATTCTGAATTGGGATCTGCTATTGACCGGGCGCTCGAAACCCCAGGTGCTACTCTTTGCGAAATTCACCTCGATCTTCGCCAACAGTTCGCACCGAAGCTTTCTTCGCGAAAGCTTCCTGACGGGCGCATGATTTCGTCTCCTCTCGAAGATCTAGCGCCATTCTTGCCAAGAGAAGAACTGAAAGAAAATCTTCTGATTCAACCCTGGGAAGAAGCTTAAAATGTCACGATCCGCTTTCATCACCGGTGCCGCTCGCGGCATCGGAAAAGCAATCGCTGAGAGACTCGAGAAGGACGGAATCCGTTTGATCCGCCCCTCTCGGTCAGAGCTCGACCTTTCCAAGCCTGACTCAGTCGATGACTTCTGCAGATTAAATTCAATTCATCCTGACATTCTCATTTATGCAGCGGGGGAGAATTTCCCTAAGCCCATTGAAGACACTTCAATCGAAGGTCTTCAGCAAACTCTTCAAGTCAATTTTCTCTCCGCATTTCGCCTGATGCAGGCTACCGCACCCGAAATGCGGCGACGGAAGTGGGGAAGAATCGTCATGATCAGTTCCTGCTACAGCTTTCTTGCTCGGCCGGGACGAGTTGCTTACAGCGCAAGTAAAGCAGCCCTGGAAGCAATGACACGCACCGCTGCGCTCGAATTCGGGCCCAAAGGAGTTTTAGTCAACTCGGTCTGTCCTGGTTTCGTCGACACCGAACTGACGCGCAAAAACAACACACCCGAGCGAATTCAGACATTGGCAGCCGGTACGGCACTTGGCCGACTCGCTAACCCCGATGAAGTCGCCGAACTCGTCGCCTTTCTAGTCAGCGATAAAAACACCTATTTAACGGGCCAGTCTCTGGTCATCGACGGAGGATTTTCAATCCAATGAATCAGCTACAAAAAACCAGTATGCCCGATTCCATTCTCATTCGATCAGCGATGGGCGACTACCAAGTGGACTTCTGGGAAGACCTTTCTCAGGCTCTCCAGTTGATCGATCAGTGCGCTTCTCCGCTGATTGTCATCGACCGAAATGTTGCGCGGCTTTATCACGATCACCTCCATACCCTCGAGAAGCGCTACCCGACGCTGCTCGTAGATGCATTGGAAACTACCAAAACAATCGACGGCGTGGCCTCGCTCGTTACTTGGCTTCAGGAGAACGGAGCCAACAAGAAATCCACTCTGATCGCAATCGGAGGCGGGATCATCCAGGATCTATGCGCATTCACTGCGCACACCTATTACCGTGGCATCGATTGGATGTTCTTCCCCACCACCTTGCTTTCCATGTGCGACAGCTGCATCGGTGCGAAGTGTGGGATCAATCACAATCAGTACAAAAATCAAGTAGGCGTGTTCCACGCGCCGAAGCGTATTGCCATCGTCCCGAAGTTCCTCGATACGCTCGACATCAAGGACGTCGCCTCTGGCTACGGAGAAATCCTCAAGCTCATGCTGACTGGAAAAGTCGCAGACTTCGAGCTTCTGGAGACCTCTGTAGAGAAGGCACACGGGGAGCTCCTGGGTTCACACCTCCCTGCATTGATTCACCGAAGCCTCGAGATCAAAAGAGGCGTCGTCGAAAAGGACGAATACGAGACAGACCTTCGTCGGATCCTAAACTACGGCCATACCTTTGGACATGCTCTGGAGACTTTGTCGCACTACGAAGTGCCGCACGGCCTAGCAGTGGCGTGGGGCGTGGACTTAATTAATTACATTGGCATGAGAAAAGGCGTGTTGAGTGAGGCTTGGGCCTTACGGGTTCGGCACTTTATCTTGCGCCACCTCGTTTTCGAGATGACCTTCACCCCAGAAGCCTATTCCCTGATCGAGGGAACCAAAAAGGACAAGAAGGCTGAAAAGGGCTTGGTCAACCTGATCCTCCTCCATGACTCACCTTTCGAGCTGAAGGTTGTTCCGCAGGCTTACGGCGATGAACTCAATACCTGGGTTAAGGATTACCTGAATTTACCCCATGCTTTTTCTCGGCGTTGACCTTGGCGGAACTTTCCTAAAATCGGGTCTACTGGACTTGGAGGAAAGTCGCGTCACGGCCGTTCGAAGGCGCGCTTTTCCCGAATTCCTAAACCCCCGGGTTTCTGGAGCGAGAGAAATCGACCCAGAAGCGCTTTTTCAAGGCGTTCTGAAAGAACTAGAAACCAGAAAGCAAGAGAGACCGGAGATTCAAGGGCTGGTCTTCTCCTCACAGATGCATTCCATGATCCTAGCCAATCCGGACACGGGGGAGTCGCTCGGTCCCGCCACGACCTGGCAGGATCAACGCAGCCTCCACGACGGAACCTGGGATAGGATCAGTCAGAACACCTCCGATTCTGAGATTTGGGAGCTCGGGAACGAGCTCAAGCCGGGCTATCCCGTGAGCGTTCTAGCGTCCATGAAGAGAACTGGAGCGCAGCTCGGAAGTAAACAAAGCCCCGCCATGCTTTTAAACTTGGCTGATTGGCTCATTTTGCGGCTTTCGCGTTTGCGTCCGCAGTTACATCCAACACAAGCAGCGGCCACGGGTGCTTGGCTGACCGGTAAGAAGCGATGGGCTACAGAGTGGGCAAGGCAATGGATGGGGACCGAGATCGTCCTTCCGGATGTCGAAGAGCCGACAGCTTTTCGGTCATTCGAGTTTTTAGGTCATTCATGGAAGATCCTTCCATCCATCGGAGACCAACAAGCTGCTCTTTTGGGATCAGGGCTTGAACAAGCAGAAATATCCTTAAATGTCGCTACCGGTTCGCAGGTCAGTAAACTCATCTCTAGCTGGCCGACGGTCCCAAAAAAGGACTACCAAATCCGCCCCTTTTTCGGGGATCTGCTACTCGCTACCGTGACCCATCTGCCTGCAGGCAGGGCCCTCAACGCCTGGATTCGGGCGCTTGGTTTCCTTGCTTTGGAGCGAGGGGCAACCGAGGATGAAATCTGGTCCGAGCTGGAGGCTCTGGCCCAACCCGCTCGAGTGGGTGCGCATTCGCCCAAAATGGATTTGTCCCTTTTTCCATGCAGAACCGGGAGCGAAGGGTCAGTCCTCGGACTTACCGAAGAAAACCTCACGCCCGGGCATCTTTTCTGGGCCGCTATTCAGCGAATGACCCTGAACTTCGCCGAGGCGGCTGAATCATTGCCGGCCTCAACTCCGGCCCAAATTCGCGCTTCAGGCGGCTTGATCTTAAAGTCAGAGCTGCTTCGAGCGGAAGCGAGCCGCCTCATGAAGCTACCGTTGGTTTTGCCTGAAATTAGTGAAGATGTCCTGAACGGCCTCTTGATCTACGCTCGCACAGCGAATAACAAGTAGATCTCAATCTTTTCGGAAACTTCAAAGGGAGGGGCGATGTCCTCGATTCACGGAAATATTTTTGAAGATTTGTTTGTTCTGGAACTTGCCAACAATCATTGGGGCAAGCTCGATCGTGGAATCAAAATCGTTCACGACTTTGGTCGCGTGGTTCGCCACAACAACGTGAAAGCTTCCATCAAACTCCAATTCCGGGACGTGGATAACTTCGTTCACAAGGACTTCCGGAGCCGCACCGACATTCGCTACATCAAGAAGACCATTGACACTAAAATGTCGTGGGAAAGCCTGGGAATTCTCTGCGAGGAAATTCGCAAGAACAACTGCCTCATCATGGCAACTCCCTTTGATGAAGTATCCGTTGATAAGTGCGTGGAGTTCAATTGCTCCATCATCAAGATTGCCAGCTCCGATCTGAATGATTGGGTTCTGCTTGAGAAGATCGCAAAGACTCGGAAGCCGGTCATTGCTTCAACGGGCGGCTCTTCGCTCAAAGACGTAGATGATCTTGTGACGTTCTTCACCAATCGGAATATCCCGATTGCGATCAACCACTGCGTTTCTCTTTATCCTTCCGAGGACAAAGAGCTCGAGCTCAATCAAATCGATTTCCTGAAGGCGCGCTATCCGCACGTCACGATCGGTTTCTCGACCCACGAGCAGACCAGCTGGGACGCATCGATCATGATGGCATACGCCAAAGGCGCTCGTACTTTCGAGCGGCACATCGACATCGAGGCAGACGGCATTCCGGTTTCCCCTTACTGCACCACCCCCGAGAACTGCGATAAGTGGTTCCGCGCATTCCATAAGGCTAAAGAAATGTGTGGTGCGCCTGGAACGGCAAAGCGGATTCCGCCAGACCGTGAGATTAAGTACTTGGACGCGCTCGTCCGAGGCGTCTACGCAGCGAAGGACCTCCCGGAAGGTCACGTCGTGACGGAGAAGGACATCTACTTGTCCGTTCCGCTTCAAAAAGGACAGATCTCCTGTCGCGAGCTTTTCTACGGCGAACGACTCACTCGTTCTCTTAAAGCCGACGAGACGATCACCATTGATCACATGGATACGCCTTACTCAAAATCCCCTGAGCTCCGAAGTTTGATCCTCAATCGAGGCATGTAACTTCAACGACGCTTGCGGAGCTAAAGCCCGCAATCAGGTGAACAATGAGGCCGAGGCACACAGCATGTGTGCTTCGGCCTTTTTTTATTTTTAAACTCGTTCTTTGTCGCGACTTATGTAGACCGCCAAAGTTGAATTTACCGAGCATATCCGCTAACCCATTAAACATGGTTTCGTTCTGGCACCTATTCTGTCTTCACAAAAAATTTCTCGTCTACAACATGGTCGTGAGAAATTTGAAGATCAAATACCGGCGCTCCATGTTGGGCTTTCTTTGGACGCTGCTGATTCCCGTTTCTCAAGCGGCAATCTACTACTTGGTGTTTCAGCGAATCATGAAGGTCCAGATTGACCACTACGTCCCCTTTATTCTTTCAGGGATTCTTTTTTGGGTTTTCCTCTCCAACACTCTGAATGAGTCCACAGAGAGTCTTCTAGCCAACTGCCATCTTCTTTCTAAAATCCCAATCCCTCTTCAAACCTTTCCTTGGGTCGCGTCGCTCAGCCACGGTCTGAACCTATTCCTCGCGTTACCCGTCATTTTTGCGGTCATGCTCTTGAACGGGATCCCCTTGCGCCCAATCAACGGTTTGGTTTTTGGCTTCGCACTCGAGATCCTCATCATTGCCTACTCGCTGGGCCTGATCTTGTCGGTCGTCATGGTTTACTTCAGAGACCTTCGGTACTTGCTCAATTTGGGTCTTCAGCTCCTCATGTACGGAACCCCGATTCTGTACGAAGAAAAAATGATTCCCGAGTCTTTCCGTTGGCTTCTTTGGGTCAATCCCGTGGGTACACTCTTTCCTTCCATCCATCAGGTCTTGATCGAAGGGACTTGGCCTCAACCTTCCGCGCTTCTCATCACGTTGGGATGGACCGTCGGCCTGCTTCTGCTCGCGCGAGAGGTTCTGTCACGTGCACTCAGAAAAGGGGTGGTCGAATGGCTCTAACTTCAGCGCCTCAAGCGCCCGCAATTGAGGTCTCTGGCCTGACCAAGGAATTTAAGCGCTGGGATGACCGCGCCAACTCGATCAAAAGCCTTCTGATCCAGTGGATGCGCTTTCAGTCAGGATTCAAAGGAGCCAAGACTACCGTCGTCCTCAACGGAATTTCGTTCCGCATCGGTAGCGGCGAATTCGTCGGAATCATGGGACCCAACGGAGCAGGCAAGAGCACCATTTTGAAGCTCATGTCCGGGATCTATCAACCCACGTCCGGGAAAATTCATATTTCAGGACAGATTGCCCCGCTCATCGAACTGGGCGCGGGCTTCCATCCCGATCTCAGCGGCATGGAGAACATCTTTTTGAACGCCGCTATTCTTGGATTCGGCAAGAAACTTGCGGAAGAAAAGCTTCCTGAGATCCTCGATTTTGCCGAACTAGGCGACAAAATCTACATGCCGGTCCGTTTCTATTCCAACGGCATGATGGCAAGACTTGGTTTTTCAGTTGCTACTCACTTGCCAGCTCCCATCCTACTCGTAGATGAAATTCTCGCGGTCGGTGATCTCAATTTTCAGGCAAAGTGCATTCAGAAAATTCAGAAGCTCCACGCCGAGGGAAGAACGATCGTACTCGTTTCGCACGACGTCGATGCCATCGCTCGCCACTGCAGTCGAAGCATTATCTTGGCTCAAGGGGGCGTGCACTATGACGGTCCAGCGAGCAATGCAAAGGCTCACTACTTGAGCGCGCTGAACCGCTGAAGCGCCTGATCACGCGCTGACAGTACGGGATCCTGAATGGGCCACTGGATCGCAAGGTCCGGATCGTTCCAAAGGATCCCGCTCTCAGACTCAGGATTGTAGAACGCATCCACTTTATAAAAAACGTCGGCGGGTTGTTCGCTCAGAACGCAAAATCCATGAGCGAACCCAGCGGGAACCCAAAGGAGGCGTCCATTGCTTTCGGATAACTCCAATCCGAAATGCTGACCGAAAGTGGGGGAGTCTTTCCGAATATCGACCGCAACGTCCCAAATGGCGCCGCGCAAACAACCGACCAGCTTCGACTGCGCGGGCTTTGCCTGAAAATGCAGGCCACGCAGAACGCCGGGCGCAGACCTGGAGTGATTGTCCTGAACGAATTCAATCGGTAAGCCCGCCTCCGCAAAACGCGCTTTCTGATATCGCTCAACAAAAAACCCCCGCTCATCTCCATGAACCGTCAATTGAACGACCTTCAACCCGGCAAGGGGGGTCTCATCAATGGAGAAGGGAAGTTTTTTCCAAGCTGTAGTCATGAATCCAAGCCTTCTTCCCGAAGGACTTGAAACAGATACTGACCGTAGGCACTTTTTTCGACTGCGCTGGCGAGAACTTCCAGCTGTGAGCGTGAAATCCAGCCCTGCCTAAAGGCCACTTCCTCGAGGCATCCGATTTTTAAGCCCTGCCGCTGTTCAATCGTCTGCACAAATTGCGACGAAGAGATCAAGGACTCAGGCGTACCCGTATCGAGCCAGGCCATGCCGCGCCCAAAACGAAGCACCTGAAGTTGCCCGTCTTTTAAATAGGAACGATTCAAATCCGTAATTTCGAGCTCGCCACGGCGAGAAGGCTTCAGCGCCTTGGCGCGCCTGACCACGCTTGAATCATAAAAATACAATCCGGTGACCGCCCACCTGCTCTTAGGTGCCTGAGGTTTTTCCTCGATCGAAATGGCCTTGCCGCTTCGATCAAATTCAACGACGCCGTATCTCTCTGGATCCTGAACTTGGTAGCCAAAGACGCAGGCCCCCTGCTCGAGGCGTGCCGCTTCTTTGAGTTGAGTGCTTAACTCATGACCGTAAAAGAGATTATCGCCCAGAATGAGACTCACGGGCTTGTCTTGGATGAAATCCTCACCCAATAAAAAAGCCTGGGCAATCCCTTCTGGCTTGGGCTGCTCCTGATACTCGAAGCGGACACCGAGCTGACTTCCGTCGCCAAGAAGCGCCTGGATCATCGGCAAATCGCGAGGCGTACTAATGACCAAGATCTCCCGGATCCCCGCCATCATCAAAGTCGAGATCGGGTAATACAAAGTGGGCTTATCGTAGACCGGAAGGAGCTGTTTACTGACGACTGAAGTGAGAGGGTAAAGACGAGTGCCGCTTCCACCAGCTAGAACAATCCCCTTCATTTTTCGTCCCCTGTCATCTTCTTTGCCATGACGACCGATACCCAGTTCTGATTGGCCAGATACCACTCGACGGTTCTTCGAAGACCCGCCTCAAAGTTTTTCACTTCCCGAGTAAAACCCAGCTCTGTTTGCGCCTTAGAATCGTCGATAGCGTAACGCCAATCGTGCCCAGCGCGGTCCTCGACATACCGAATTTGTTCTCGGTACGATCGCCCATCCACACGCGGACTGAATTCATCTAAAAGACTACACAGCGTCTCTACGACTTCGATATTCTTTCGCTCGGAATTTCCGCCAAAGCAGTAAGTGGCGCCAGCATCGCCCTTTTCCAGAGCATTCAGAATCCCCTGACAGTGATCCCCCACGTAAATCCAATCGCGAACATTGAGCCCTTTTCCATAAACGGGAAGAGGTCGGCCATCCAAAGCGCACTGAATCATGTGGGGAATCAGTTTTTCTGGAAATTGCCGAGGCCCATAATTATTTGAGCAATTGGTGATCACCGTATCCAGGCCATAAGTATGGTGCCAGGCCCGCACCAAATGATCTGCAGCCGCTTTAGAGGCGGAGTAGGGGGAATTAGGAGCGTACGGCGTATTCTCGGTGAACCGGCCCTCCGCACCCAATGCTCCAAACACTTCGTCGGTAGAAACTTGGAGATACCGAAAGTGTCGATCGGCCTTGGGTACAAAGTCCCGCTGCGAGTAGGTTCGTGCCGCCTGAAGAAGGCTGTAAGTCCCCAAAATATTGGTTTCAATAAAAGCAGCCGGTCCGTGAATGGAGCGATCCACATGAGATTCCGCCGCGAAGTTCAGCAAGGCAGAACATTGGTTTTTCTGCAGCAATTGGAGAACGAGCGCCTCATCCCGGATGTCTCCTGGGATGAGCTCCCATTCGCCCTTGACCTGCTCGAGGCTTTCCCGATGGCCGGCGTAGGTGAGGGAATCGAGCACGATCACCCGATAACCGCGACGAGTGGCTAGCTCAACAAAGTTGCTCCCGATAAAGCCTGCGCCGCCGGTCAAAAGGATGGATTTCACAGAAATACTCTACTTTCCTAACCGCGCTTTTCACAAATTTAGACCACTACGGCAAGGCCAACCCTGATAAAAGCGGCAAGAATGCCCACCAAAAAAACGATCGGCATCGCCCTGGCCTCCTACCAACCCCAGGCAGAGGTGTTAGCCAGCCAACTGGCCTCCCTCACCGCCCAAACCCACACAGATTGGGTCTGCCGGATTACCCTCGATTCGCCCCTCGCAGGTTTGCGCCAGGAGGGGGCGCTCGAGCCGTATTTCGCAGACTCTCGCTTCGAATGGAGCGAAAACCCAGCGCGCCTCGGGCACGCCAAGAACTTTGAAAAAGCCATGCGTCTTTGTTTGGAGCAGAACGTGGCTGCCATCGCGTTTTGCGACCAAGACGACATCTGGCACCCCGAAAAACTCGCACGCTCCCTCGAGGCGCTCGAGAAGTCTCCACCCCAAGCGATGGTTCACTGCGACCTCATTCCGTTCTGGGGCGAGCCACCTTCCCATTACGAGGGAGCCACAGTCTGGGAACTGGAGCGCCGTCAGGTCGAATCGCCCACTCCAGGCGAACTGGCCGTCAGGTGCGTGGTGAACGGCACGGCAGCCCTTTTCTCGGCCGATTTGGCTCGCAGCTGTCCGCCTTTCTCGCCCGAGGTTGCTCACCACGATCAATGGCTCGCCATCTTGGCGGCCAGCCGGGGCGGGGTATTTCCGCTTCACCAGCCTCTCGTGCTTTATCGCCAGCATGAAAAAAACGTCTCAGGCCTCAATCCTGATCGAGGCTGGTTCAAACTTCCCCTCGGTCAGGCCCTGAAACGAATTCGGACGCGGTGGCAAGAATATCAAAAGCTCAAGACTGCCCTTGAAACCGCATTTCCGGCGATCCCACTCCTCGAGCCTCGGGAGCTCTTCTTGGTTTCGATCCAAAGCTTCAAAAGTGACCCGGTCCTATCCCGTGCCAGCCTAGCTAAGTGGCTCGGCTCTTGGCTCCCTACCTAAACGAGCGCCTTTCTCGCTCCGCCCAAGCCTGGATTTCCGGCCTCCGCTGATCTAGAACTTCAAGGATCATGATCCCAGCCATCCTGTCCGGAGGAAGCGGAACTCGCCTTTGGCCAGTTTCCCGTGCCAGTCACCCGAAGCAGTTTTGCGATCTATTTGATGAGTCCCTCATCTTAAAAACCGTGCGCAGGCTTCAGCCTTTAGGCACTCCCTGGGTCATTACAACGCAGTCCATGCGTACCCTCACTGAACGCCTGTTCCGAGACCTGGCGCTTCCTCAAGACCAAATTCTTTGCGAGCCCATGGGCCGCAATACTGCGGCAGCAATCGCGCTTCTTTGCCGTGTGCTTGAGCTTCGAGGAAAGGCCAGTGAGGTGGTGGGAATCTTTCCTGCCGATCACTTCGTTGAGAACACCGAGCTCTTTCAAGCAGCCCTGCGATTGGCCGAAAAGAAGGCAATCGAAGGAGCCGTGGTCACACTCGGTATTCAGCCCAGCTACCCGGCCACCGGTTACGGCTACATCGAACTGAGCCGCACGGCCGCAGCAGCTACGATTGAGGCCATCCCAGCACTCAAGTTTCGCGAGAAACCGGATTCAGCGACCGCCCAAGCTTACGTCGAGAGCGGAAAGTTTTCGTGGAACGCAGGTATTTTCGTCTTCCGCGCTGACCGGATGATTGCACTCCTGAAAGAGCATCTCCCCGATGTTTGGAACTGCATCGCAGAAGTGAAGGGGGATCTTTCCAACTTGAAAGAGGCCTACACCGAGGTGCGTTCCATCAGCATCGATTACGGCATCATGGAGAAGCTTGAAAACGCGTTTCTCTGCATCCCGTGCCAGGACCTAGGCTGGAGCGATGTCGGAAGCTGGGACGAAGTGGCTGCCTTGAAAGCCTCAGCCGTCACACAAACCACGGAAGTCGAAGCCAAGCGGAACTTCGTTTTCCCGGCCACCCCAGAGAAACAATACGCCTTCGTCGGAGTCGATGACTTGATCGTCGCGGACACCGTAGACGCGCTTCTGGTGATGCGAAAAGGCACCTCTCAAGCCGTCAAAGACGTTCAGCAAAAGCTTGCCGAGCGAAAAACGCCATGTGCAACCCAGCATGTTTTTGAGTATCGCCCCTGGGGCACTTTTGAAGTGCTGCGAGACACTGCCCAGTTCAAATCCAAAGTGATTCGGGTTGAGCCCGGCCAACAACTTTCCTATCAATCGCACGCGAAACGCGCGGAGCATTGGATCGTTGTCAGCGGACAGGCCGAAGTGGTTTTGAACGATGTCGTGCATCGATTGAGTGCCGGCCAACACATCCACATTCCGCAAGGCGCCAAGCACCGGATGCGAAATCCAGGTAAAGACGTCGTGGAATTTGTCGAAGTGCAGCTCGGCAGCTACTTCGGCGAAGACGACATCGTCCGCTACCAAGACGACTACCAGCGAACCTAGCTCCGCCTAGCTCCAAGCCCCCCGGCATAACCTGCCCACCCTGTGGGGCGGCCTTGCCGGGTGCAGCGGGTCAAAGCTAAAACAAAGGGATGCTCGCCTCGCTCCGCCGAATGCGCGGATCTGCCATGCGGTTGGCTCTAGCGCTTCTCAGCGCTGCGTCCTCGGTACAAGCGCAGGCGCCGGCTCAAGCTCAAGCAACGCCATCCTTCAAGCCATCGCCTCATCTGGCAAGCACGCCCGTGAATCTTCGCTTCGGTTCGGGGGGCGCACCGAACGCACAAGGCATGACCTTCCCCGGCGCCACAACTCCCTTTGGTAACGTGCGCCTCAGCCCGGATGCTCTTTTTGGCGCAGGCCCCAAAGAAATCATGAACCGCTTTGCCATGGGCACGGCGGGTTACTCTGACGACTTCAACCGCATCCAAGGCTTCAGTCACACTCGCCTGATCGGTACCGGAGTCAGAGAGGGCGGGCTTTTCCGAGTCAGGCCCGTCACTCGCGACATCGATTTTGAAAAACGAAAAGGCCTTCTTCCGCTTCATCACGAACAGGAAAACTTTGAACCGGGCTACTATTCCATCCGCTTCGAAGACGACGCCATTTTTGCCGAACTCACGGCCAGCACTCACTGCGGGTTTCATCGTTACACGGCGCTCGACCCTGAGAAAAAGCTCAGACTCCTGATTGACGCCAATAGTTCCATTGCTCCGACAAAGCCCAGGAGTGAAAGCCAAGTCAGCTGGAATGGCGACCACGGAGTTTTAACCGGCCAGACGCTCCTTCAAGGCCAATTCTCGGCTCGCTACGGCGGACTTCCCGCATTTTTTTACGCCGAAGTCTCGGGGCATTCGCGCCTACCCGGCGACTCGCTGCTCTGGCAAGGAAACGAGTGGCTGAAGTCCGGCTCAATGCGTGCTCACGGCCCCAGTTCGGGCGCGGGAATCACTGCGCTCTCGCACGACGCACCGATCGAGCTGAAACTTTGCATCAGCTACGTCAGTGCCGAGAACGCGCGACTGAATTTCGAGGCAGAAGCCCGCGGAATGGCTTTTGACTCGGCCCGCGAGAAAGCCGCTTCAAGGTGGGCCGCAACCTTGGGGCGTGCCCGAGTGAATGGGGGCGACGAAGCACTCCGCCGCATCTTTCATTCGGCACTTTATTTTGCGTCCGTGATGCCGACGCACTTTTCCGATTCAAACGGCGAATACGTGGGCTTTGACGGCGGCATCCGGAAAGCCCAAGGCTTCACCTACCGAACGGATCTTTCTCTGTGGGATTCTTTCCGAACAGTGCATCCGCTTTACAGTTTGATCTTCCCTGAAATTCAAAGGGACTCGGCCCTGAGCCTTCTCGACATGGGGCGCTCGACCGGAGTTCTTCCTCGCTGGCCCTCAGGCCTTGCCGACTCAGGCAGCATGTTTGGCTCTCCAGCGAACTTCGTCTTGGCCGAAACCTACCTGAAGGGGATTCAAGATTTTAACGCGCAAGAAGCGCTTGAGCTCATGGTGAAAGGCGCTACCGAAGAGCACCCAAGCCTTCCCAGCCGCAAAGCCGTTTGCTTTCCTCAAGGCTACTGTCCGTCAGACAAAACCACCGGTTCGGTTAGCCTCACTCTGGAATACGCATGGGCCGACCATGCTACGGCCAACTTGGCGCGAGCCCTGGGACACGAGTTTTTGGCTAAGGAGTTTGACCATCGTTCCGAAGCATTCTTCCAGGTCTGGAACCCTGAGAATCGCTACTTTGCGCCGAAGGACTCGCTCGGAAATTTCGGGAAGATCAGTCCAGACCTCCTTTCTTATTTCGGATTCTTAGGACACGGCACTCACCACTTCGTCGAAGGAAGCGCCAATCAATGGCGCTACAGTGCGCCTCACCGAGGTCAAAAGATCGTTGAGCTCTTCGGCGGAAGCGACGCCTTCTCCCAGGAACTGGAGCGCTTCTTAAAGGGCGCATCCAAGCGAAGATCGGCTCTTTATCCGGGTGGCCGTTACTGGCACGGAAACCAACACGACCTTCACGTCATCTACCTTTTCAATGAAGCTGGAAGGCCTGAACTCACTCAGAAGTGGGTACGCTGGGCGCTCCTCAATCGCTACGCGGATCGCCCAGACGGACTCGACGGAAACGACGACGGCGGCACTTTGTCTTCGTGGTTTGTTCTTTCCTCTCTCGGGCTTTACCCCCAAGCTGGAAGCGATCGCTACTGGCTGGGAGCGCCCCTGTTTGAGCGAGCCACCTTGGACCTAGGAAACGGAAACACCGTGACGATTTTGGCCAAAAACCAGGCACGAAAGAACGCCTACGTGCGAGAAGTCAGACTCGACGGCAAGAAGCTTTGCCGCCCTGAAATCCGTCACGAGGAATTGAAGAACGCGACTTTGGAATTCACGCTCAGCCCAACCCCGGTTTCCGGAGGCGGCTATGGCTGCCAAGAGTGAAGCTCCCAACCCGATCGCGCTGATCGGCGGGGGTCTTGCTTCCCTGACTCTGGCCTACGAGCTCCTCAAGCCCGAGCGCGCTCTCGACATCCAAGTCACCCTCTTTGATCCCGAAGATTCAGATCGACTGGAGCGCACTTGGTGCTCTTGGGTAGATACTCGAACGGAAGCCGAGCCTTGGAAGTCGCTTGGCAAGGAAAGCTGGAGTGAGCTTGAACTGAATCACCCCTTGGGTCGTCATTCACGCTCGATTTCCCCGCTTCGCTATCGAAAGATCGAGGGCCCAGCCCTTCACACTTTTTTAGACAGTGAGCTCTCTAGAAACCCGCGCTTTCAGAAAATCCGCGCGCACGTCACCGAAGTGAAACCCGCCCAAGACCTGTCTTCGGCAACCGTCACCGCCTCCGACGGGCGCACTTGGCAAACGCCACTGGCTTTTGTCAGCGTTCCTGGACTCGTGAACCAGCCAGAACCCAATGGACCGCTGCTCCTTCAGCACTTCTTAGGGTGGCGAATCAGAACGGAACGGGCTGTCTTTTCGCCCTCTCAAGCCACGCTGATGGATTTTCGTCTCCCTCAAGGGAGTGAAGTGCGCTTTGTTTACATCCTGCCCAGCTCGCCCACTGAGGCCTTGATTGAACTCACGGTTTTTTCCGAGAAGCGCTGGAAGACGGAAGAATACGAAGAGGCCCTTCGAGCCTGGTGGGATCAGCACTTTATCGAACCCGGTCCACTGGTGATTCTTGAGCGTGAAACGGGTGCGATTCCCATGATCACCCGCAAGCGACCGGATCCTGGGTTCTACCGAACCCCCATAGTCCCAATTGGTACAGCAGGACTTCTGGTCAAGCCTTCAACTGGCTACGCGCTGACTCGAATTCTCGAGCACAGCAAGTCCATTGCAGAAAAAATCCCTGCGTGGCTGAAAATAAGTCACGAGCGCCACACATTCGATTTTTCTCCACCCAAAAATTCTCGGCGCTTTTCTTGGTACGACCGTTTGCTGCTCGATCAGGTTTCCAACCGCGGCGGGGAGGTGAATCAGATTTTTGAGCGCCTCTTTGCCCGGCAGCCCGTCACACGCATCCTTCGATTCCTGGATGAGAAAACACACCTCGGAGAAGAGCTGCTCATTTTTTGGTCACTCCCCTGGCCACCTTTTTTACACGCCCTTTTTCGAGTGGCCCTGAAAGAGCTTTGGCAATCGCGTTACGTTTTTAGCCTTCTTTCGATTCTGGTTACTTTCCTTCTTCGGCCAAACCAGGTGCTGCCGAGTTCCCTGAGCTGGGGTTTTCTGGCTATCGCTTGGATCACTCTCGGCATCGCCCACGGAGCGCTCGACCACATCCACGAAAAGCGCATGCACCCGGAACGCTCCATGGTGCAGGTCCTCTCCCGTTATGTGGGCTGGGTAGCCGCTTTGTTCCTGGCTCTTCTTTCTTTCCCGGAATGGGCGCTCGCACTTTTTGTCGCGGTCTCGGCGCTTCATTTTGGTGAAACTGAACACCCAAAAGCCCCGCTTTGGCTTTCCTGGGCTTGGGGGTTTTCGTGGCTTGGAGTCGCGATTTTTCTACCTTGGCAAGAGACTGGGCCGATCCTAGGTCAGCTCCTCAGTCGCCCTGAAATATCAAAACTGCACATTCCCCAGGGGCTGCCCTTGGGTTTCTTGGCCCTGGGGTTTCTCAGCGCTTGGGCAGCAGAGCTCCACCAAGTGGCTCCCTACCGGCGGCTAGCCTGGGGGCGAGTCCTGACCTCCACACTTCATCTAGCAGGTTGGTATTTCGCTTTTGCGCGTCTCGATTTCTTTGTCGCATTCAGCCTCTTTTTCCTGCTCGATCACTCACGAAAATCTTGGATCGATCAGTGGCGCGCTCTTTCTCGCCCGCGCTTTCGCCAAGTGGCTGCTTGGTCGGCCCCCACCACACTGGGTGCCTTGGCCGTTTTGATCCTTGCCTGGAATCATTGGCAGAATGCTCAATCGGCCATTTTCGCACTGCTCGCTGCAGTGACTTTGCCGCACGCTTGGGTGATGGGGCGCCTAAAAACAAGAAGCGCCCGGGAGAGTCTCCCGAGCGCTCCATTTGTTTCTCACTGAAGCGATTCGCTTCTGAGAAAACTCAGGCCTATCTTAGGCTCAAGCTTTCTTGGAAGTGTCAGCCATGGCCATGGCGTAAACCACGAAGCCGAAGCCGATTTTGTTGATCGCGTCACCGATGTTGTAGAACAGGTCCAGGTTCTGCTGAGCGACGAAGCCCGAGAGCAGGTTGCCCGGCAGGCACATGTAACCGATCGGGTAGATTGCCCAACCGATCAGAACGAACCGGCGCAGCAGGCCGAAAGCCTTCTGGACGTTTGCATCGCGCGAGGAATCAGCCAAAGCTTTGGCTTCGCCTGCGACGATTTCATACACAATACCCAAATAACCGATCGTCGAGATCACGCCCCACTTGACGTTGTGGTCGCGATCCAAGCCTTCACCGATGTAACCGGCGACCAGCATCAAGATCGAGTAGAAGAACATCTTGTAAAGCAGGCTTGCTTTAGCGCCAGCCGGCTTCAGAAGCAGGTAGAATTCCACGCACATCAACGGCACGGTCAGCACCCAGTCAATGTAACGGAACTCAGTCGGGGAGGTGCCCGTGCTGAGCCAAATATCGCGCATGTAGTAGTAGTGCACAGACGCGATGAAGGTGATCAGTCCTGAAACGAGCAAGGAAGTCTTCCACTTCTCTGAAACTCGTCCTCTTTCCATGAAGAAGAAAATCGATGCAGCGAGCATCGACATATAGCCGGTGAAGAAGGTGAAGCCAATGACGTCACCCGCCTTTAATACACTATGAGTATCCACAACGTGCCTCCTGGTTAGAAATCTGACTTATTAGATACAGGATAGGCGTTCAGAGTCGCTTGAACCAGTTTATTTCAATGGATTTCGTAAACCCCGATGAGGACACAGTTTTTGACGCAGGAAGTCTTAACAATCTGACTGCGATGTCAGACAAAAACTGAACAAGACTGGATGATCAACGGCGTAGCCAATGGCAAGTGTACCCACCCGGATTCTTCTGCAAGTAATCCTGGTGATAAGTCTCGGCGCTGTAAAACGGCGCTGCCGGAACCAGCTCGGTTACAATCGGTTGGGGCCAAAGGGATGCCGCCTCGTGAATGGCTTCTTCAGCCACCAACCGCTGCGCTTCATCGACGAAAAAGATGGCTGAACGATACTGACTGCCCACGTCTCCGCCTTGGCGGTTGAGAGTCGTCGGGTCATGCATCTTGAAGAAGTACTCAATCAAAATAGTCTTAAAACCAAGACGCGACGAGTCAAACTCAATCCGAATGGCTTCGGCATGTCCGGTCGTACCCGTCTTGACTTGCTCATAGCGGGGGTTTTCCAGCCGTCCGCCCGTGTACCCCACTTCGGTATCCAAAACGCCCGGGACTTTTCGAAGGATGTCCTCCATCCCCCAAAAGCACCCTCCGGCCAAAATCGCGATTTCGCTGCGTTGCGTCATACCGAAGGAGTAAATCGAAACCGAAGGTTTCTGCAAGTTTCTCCTCGAAGAAGGTATTTCTTCTCAAAGTGGGTCCGCGGAAACCCAGGCGGCAGGCCGCCTGTCTGGGAGTAGGCCAGATCCTCTACGAGCTCCAGGCTTCCATGCCCTAGGCCTCCCAGCGCCTGAGCCGTCCGCAGCACCCCTTCGGCATACTCGGCCAAGTTCGTGGCAAGAATCACTTCTGCGCCAGGCCTGAGCGCGTTTAGAACCGGTAGAGCGAGCTTGGGACTGAACCACCGCTGATCGGCGTGTTTGGCCTTAGGGTAGGGGTTTGGGTAAAGAATGAAGACCCGCGAAAGGACCCGGCCCGGCCGGACTTCAGCGAGCCAATGGGTGGCGTCGGCATGGCAGGCCCGGAGGTTCGAGAGCGCGATGCCTCGGGATTGGTGCACTTCCACGCGCCCCTGAAACTTTCCGAATTTTTCTTCGGTTCTCTCAAAAGCCAAAAGCAGGCGCTCAGGGTTTTCCCGCGCCGAACGGATGGGGTGCCACCCCACGCCGCAACCAATCTCGAGGGCGATTTCCGGGTACTGCTGGATGTCTTCAGGGGTCAGCCAGCTTGAGCTCCACTCGGGTCGCCAATGGTGAGTTTTTCGGTCGTTTGCCACTTCGTGCTACATTCCCTGCCCAGGATGAAAGCGCAACCTTTGGTTTTCCTGGCCGTCGCAGCTCTACCCACCGTCCTTCTTCGTGGAACCGTCCACGAGATGGGACCCGCGCCGCAAAAAGTCGTCGCACGCTACACGATGAGCCGCGTGGCTTCTTCCCCAGGCACGGTGAAAACCGCGCATCAGTTCACCGATCCGCAAACAGGTCAGCTTCTCGTGGAAGAAACAGTGACCCTCGATCAGTCAGGCCAGGCGCTCGAGTTCACCCAAGACCACCGACAAATCCAAGGCCAGGGTGTCCTCACGGCCACACCCACGCAGCTCGACTTCCGCTGGACCAAAGACGGCAAAGTTTCGACCGACCAAGAGTCGCGAACACCCGATCTTTTGGTGCCACCTCAGTTTCCCGATCTGATTCGCGAGCGCTGGAACGCCCTCACGTCGGGAGAAGCGACCAAGATTCGACTCGCAGTTCTCGACCGCAAGGAAACCGTCGGCTTCCGAATCGATTTCAAGGGCGAAGAAACTTGGCAGGGAAAGAGCGTTTCTGTGTTTCGCCTGAAGCCCACCAGCTTTGTGATTCAGACCATCGTCGACCCGGTGTTTTTGAGCTTTGACCCAAAAACCAAGCAGCTTCTTCGCGTTCTGGGGCGAGTGCCGATCAAGCAACTGCGCGACGGAAAACTTCGGGACTTCGACGGTGACACCACCTACGAAGTCCCGAACTGAATTCCTATTTCTTAGAAAGCCTCGTCAAAGACGATCGACTCTTTGTTCATCGAGATGCCGCCCTTTTGGTACTCGGTCACTCGCTTCTCAAAGAAGTTCGTCAAAGGCTGCACGTCTTGAAGGACCATGAACGGGAAGGGGTTTTTGGACCCGTAGCGCTTCTGGAAGCCCAGCTGCACCAAGCGCTGATCGGCGCAGTATTCCAAGTACTGTCGCATCAACACGGGTGAAATCCCTGCTACTCCCATGGCGAGGGCGTCTTCACAGAAATTCATTTCCACGTCGATGGCTTCTTCCATCATGCGGCGCACTTCTGCTTCCAAGATGTCGGTAAAGAAGTGGGGGTATTCCTCGCGGATGACCTTAATCACTTCCATAGCACCTTCAATGTGCATGGATTCGTCGCGGAAAATCCAGTTCGTGGCGGCTGCCAATCCCGGCAAAAGACCCTTGTTGCGCAGGAAGTAAACGTAAGCAAACGAACCAAAGAAGAACAAGCCCTCCACGCACGCCGCAAAGCAGATCAGGTTCTTCAGGAACTGGATCTTCTTTTCGTCGGTATCGAGCTTGTCCAGCTGGTCAATGCTGTCCATGTACTTAAAGCAGAAGTCGGCCTTCCGCTTCACGCTCGGGATAGTCTTGTAGGCATCAAACGCCTCGCGACGCTCCTGCATGTCGGGAATGTAGTTATCCACCAGAAGTAGATAGGCCTCGACGTGCAGCATTTCGTCATAAAGCTGCTTACCCAGGAACATGCGGTACTCAGGCGAGTTCACATGTTTGTAGAAGTTCAGCACCAAGTTATGAGCCACCAGGTTGTCGGCCGTCGCAAAGAAAGCCACCAATCGCTTGATCATGTGGGCTTCTTTGGCAGGAATCCGGTCACGAAGGTGCTCGTAATCCATCGAGAAATCGAGCTCATCGGTGGTCCAAATGTTCTTTTGGCTGTCACGATACAGCTTAAAGAACTGAGGATATTTCATCGGACGGAGCGTGAGATCGAGTTCTGTGTTGAGAATCATAGGAGTTGCTTCCCTTCTTCCTTGGGAGTGATTCAGCCGTTTACTGACAGGCCTCGCAAGCCTCTGGGTTTTCGAGCGAACAAACCACGGCCTCTTCTGCCGTGTACTGCTTCTTCGCGGGTGCCGCCTCTGCTGCTGCTGCTGCGGAAGCCTGCGCACCGGAATTGCCCTGCGCCGAAGCGACAGAGCCCTTGCCAGCCGCCGATGCGCCTGCCGGTGCATCTGGACCCGAGATGGTGGTCTTCTTCACGGACGTCTTGGCTCGTGAGCGCAAGTAGTACGTAGTCTTCACGCCACGTTTCCAAGCGTACATGTACATGGAAGAAAGCTTCCCGATGGTCGGGTCTTCCAGGAACAGGTTCAGCGACTGGGACTGGCAAATGAAGGCGCCGCGGTCTGCGGCCATGTCGATCAAGACCTTCTGGGGAAGTTCCCAGGCCGTCTTGTAAAGCTCGCGAATCTCAGCCGGAATGGCTTCGATGCCTTGGATCGAGCCTTCGCCTGCGATGATGCGGTCCCGCATCTGCGCGTCCCACATTCCCAAGCGGCGCAAGTCTTCAATCAAGTAACGATTCACTTGCAGGAACTCACCCGAAAGCGTCTCGCGTTTGAAGAAGTTCGACACCTGAGGCTCGATCGACTCGTAAGCACCCACGATCGATGCAATCGTGGCAGTCGGTGCGATCGCAACAAGCAAGCTGTTGCGAATGCCTTGGGTTGCAATGCGCTCAGCCAAGCCGTCCCAGTCAAAGTGGGTTTCGACCTGAATGCCCGAGAATTGCTGAGCCAAGTGAACTTGCAGCTGCTTTTGGATGTAACGCGATTCCTGGAAGGCCGGGAAAGCGCCCTCACTCGCCGCCAAATCCAGCGACGTTTCCATCGCGTGGTACTGCATGGTTTCCATGATGTGCGTCGAAACCCGGTGCGCTTCCTGGGACTCATACGGCAAACGCATCCGGAAGAGCGCGTCTTGAAGGCCCATCAGCCCCAGGCCCACTGGACGCCACTTCTGGTTTGAGCGGCGAGCTTCTTCGGTCGGGTAGTAGTTGATGTCGACGACCCGGTCGAGGAACTTCACGGCCGTCTTCACGACGCGCGCCAGCTTCTCATAATCAAAGCTTCGGTCCTCGCGAACGTAAGCCGAGAGATTCACCGAACCCAAGTTACACACGGCCGTTTCACGGCCCGAGGTCACTTCCAGGATCTCGGTGCAGAGGTTCGAGCTGTGCACCACGTTCCCCACTTTTGCGGTCTGGGCCGAACGCATGTTGGAGGGATCCTTAAAGCAAATCCAGCCGTTCCCGGTTTCAGCCAGAGTCTGCATCATGCGCGCATAGAGTGAGCGAGCCGAGACGGCTTTCTTCGCCTTACCGGCTTTCTCAGCAGCCTCATAACGAGCTTCGAACTCAGGACCATAGGCGTCTAGGAGCTCGGGAGTTTCGCTCGGGGAGAACAAGCTCCACTGACCGTCGGACTCCACTCGGCGCATGAAGAGATCCGGAACCCAGTGAGCCAGGTTCAGGTTATGCGTGCGGCGCTCTTCGGCACCGGTGTTGTTTCGAAGCTCCAAGAAAGCTTCAATGTCTGCGTGCCAGGGCTCGAGGTAAATCGCGGCAGCGCCTTTGCGCTTACCGCCCTGATTGACCGCGTGAACCGAGCTATCAAAGACCTTCAAGAACGGGATGATGCCGTTTGAAAGGCCGTTCGTGCCTTTGATCAGAGCGCCCGAGGAACGCACCGGGGTCCAGTCGATGCCGATGCCGCCCGAGAACTTCGACAGCTTCGCGCAGTCAGCAAACGACTTGTAGATGCCTTCAAGCGAGTCTTCCGCAACGGTCAGCAGGTAGCACGAGCTCATCTGAGGGTGGCGGGTGCCCGAGTTGAACAAAGTGGGTGTCGCCGGCATGTACAGGAACTGGCTGATGATGTCGTAGAACTCGATGGCCTCGCCCAAGGACTTCGAAAGCCCCAAGGCCACGCGCATGAACATCCACTGAGGACGCTCGATAAGCTTGCGCGTTTTCGGGTGACGAAGCAGGTAACGATCCGCAACCGTCTTCAGGCCGAAGTACTCAAACAAGTCATCACGTTCGTGCGAGATAGAGCTCTCGAGCGCCTTAACGTCCTGAAAAGCTAGAGCAATTACGGTTTCCGAAAGAAGGCCGAGGTCCTTAGCGTGAGCCAAGTAATCGCGGAAAGCCGTATCGCGTCCCACTTCCTTGCGGATGGATTCCGAGAGCATGCGAGCTGCGACTTTCGAGTAGCGCGGCTCGTCCGCCATGAGCATCACGGCGTTCGAAATGGAAAGCTCATCGAGCTCGGTCGTGGTGGAGCCGTCGTGTAGGCCGTTGATGGTGCGCTTAGCCACTTCAATGGCTTCAACGCCCGTGATCCCGCGGCAAGCCTGACTCACCGCATGAAGGATCTTTTCGATTTTGACCGGCTCCCGACTTCCATCCCTTTTTACGACCTGCATTTTTTCTCTCCCCCGAAACGACAACAAAACCCCAGAGCCCCTAAGGGGCACTGTTAAACTTTTGACTCGTGATCCCGAGACCGTCGATCCACAACCGCAGTGGAACCTCTTCGAGGAATCACGATTCTTCGATGAACTTCGCTCTCAAAACTAACCCGCCCCCCCGCATTGTCAATCTATGGGGGCTCAAGATTTTGATACCCCAATAGGTAGTGGGGTGGGTCGACTCAACGCGAAAAGTCTAAATGCCCGAATCGATAGTTATTTCGAAAAATCGGGGTCAAAAATCCGGCCGGCCCAGACACTAGACGCAGCGCGTCATCATTTTTGATCCACTTTTTTCTCGACTCGGTGAGCGAGGTGGATCCAGACGATCCGGGAGTACCGAAACAGGACCGGATTGAGCATCAGGATTTGGACGCTCGGCACTGTAAACACAGCCCAAATGGGCGCATCCCACGCAAAAATCAAAAGAACGAGCGTAGGCAGCATCGAGAAAATTCCCAGCACGTAGCTGAAAATCATCGCCCCAAGAAAGAAGCCCTCTTCACGCGCATACGGCGTGCGGCAATTCGGACACACCTCATTCATCGAATAAAGGCCCGTGAAGATTCGGCCTTTTAAGCAGATGGGGCAAAGGTTCGCAAAAATGCCTAGCATTTCTCAGTCTTACCGAAATTTGAATCGCACCCCAACGGTATTCCACTCATACTCTTAAGGAGATGCAAGCCCGACTGAAAGGCCCCATTTCAGAGCTGGATTACACTTTGACCCGCGAGGACGCGTGGGTCGAGTACGGCCTTCTTCAACAAGAAGGATCCAAGATCCTTTCTTCTGGCGGTTCGGGCGCTCGATTGATTCCGCTTCTCGCTCGGAACCCCGCACAACTCGATGTCATTGCCCGAAACGAAGCCCAGCGCTGCATGATTGAACTGAGACTCTCAGCCCTTCGCGCACTTACTTTCAAAGATTACTGCCTGCTTCTTGGCTACCAAGAAGGGAACGCTGAGCAGAGGTTGGAGCTTTTTAAAAGCCTCCCGCTTTCAGCGCCGACTCGGAAGTTCTGGGAAGAGCATCGCTCGCTTTGGTGCCCTCGAGGTTTTCTGCTTCTCGGGCGCTGGGAAAATCACTTTGTTCGGCTGGGAAATTTACTCAAGAAACTGGCCTGGATGAAGGCAGAGCCGCTTTTTTCAGCTCAAACGGTGAGCGAGCAACAAGCTTTGGTGAAAAAGCACTGGAGCGAGCGAAAGTTCAAACTCTTTCTCAGAATCGCGCTCTCTGAATTCATCACTAACCGCTTCCTGCACGTCTCAGGCTTCCGAGACGATGACGATGACGGGGAAGACGAAGACCCGGCCAAGGCTCTTGAACCCGCATGGAAAGCCGTCAGTCGGCATTCCACACGCCTTTTTCACGAGACATTGCTTCGGAAGAATTTTTTCGCCCAACTGCTTTTCTTGGGCCGGCTTCCTTACACGGAAGGCTTCCCACCCGAAGCTCAGCCCGAGCTTTTCCAGGCAGCCAAGGCTTGCGCCACCATTCCCAAGGTCCAGATCGGAGGTTTGGTCGAGCTCTCGCAGGCCCAGCCCTACGACTTCTATTCCCTGTCAGACAATCTTTCGCGGCTTGAGCCAGGCTCAGCCCTTCATTTTGTCGAGCGCCTCCCAAAAGGCATTCACTGCGGCGCACGGGTGATCAGTAGAAACCTCCTGAAGCGAAAAGCAAAGATCCAGGTGCCCGAGGGCTGGAAGCGGCGCCCCCTTCTAGAATGGGAAGCCGAGACTCGCGATTGCACCGGAGTCTATGAATTCGTGATCCTGGAAAAAGCTTAAGCCGCTAGAGGAGCGTTCCGCCTAGGACGAGGCTGGCCAAGGTGAAGTAAATGATCAGCCCAGTCACGTCCACGATCGTGGCGACAAAGGGCGCAGAAGCGCTAGCAGGGTCAAAGCCTAGGCGCCTGAGCAGGAACGGCAACATCGAGCCCGCAAGAGTTCCCCAAAGCACCACCCCAACCAAACTCAACGATACGGCGACTGCGATCAGGAAGTAATGCGGCCCGTAGAGCGTTTCCCGCGCCGGCCAAACGATAATGCGAAGCAGGCCGATTATTCCCAAGATCGCGCCCAGAACTATGCCTGAGGCCAGTTCGCGCATGAAAACGCGCCACCAGTCGCGCAGGCGCACTTGCCCAAGCGCCATCGCGCGGATGATCAGCGTCGTGGCCTGAGAGCCTGAATTGCCGCCGCTTGAGATGATCAAAGGAATGAAAAGGGCCAACACCACTGCGCGCTCGATTTCGCGTGAGAAAAAACCCATCGCGGTCGCCGTGAACATTTCACCGATGAAAAGCACGGTCAGCCAGCCTGCGCGCTTTTGAATCATCTCGGTAAAAGAGCTTTGGAAGTAGGGCGCGTCCAGTGCCTCGGTGCCCCCCATCTTCTGGAAGTCTTCGGTGGCCTCTTCTTGAACGACGGTCACGATGTCATCGACCGTCACGATGCCTTTCATGCGACCTTCGGAATCCACGACGGGCATGGCGGTAAACTCGTTCTGACTGAAAACCCGAGAGACTTCCTCTTGGTCCATGTCATCTGGAATGACCTTGAGTTCAGTCTCCATGATTTCATGAACGCGACGCTCGGGAGGCGCCGAGAGGATCTGTCTGAGCGAGGCCACACCGAGAAGTTTCTGATCTCCATCGAGAACATAAACGTAATAGATGGTCTCGATTTGAGTGCGCGCTTGCTGCTTCAGGTAGGTGATGGCCTCGTCGACCGCCATCTCGGGCCGAACCCGGATGAAGCGCGAATTCATCAACCCGCCCGCCTCGTCTTCAGCGTAGGCCAGAAGTGCTGTGACTTCGCGACGAGAGGTGTCGTCGAGAAGACCCAAAAGCCCTTGGCGTTCTTCCGAAGGGCATTCTTGAATCAAGTCGGCAACATCGTCAGGCGCCAAAAGGCGCACCCAGGATCGCTGCTCAGTCGGGCTGACCAGGTGGAGGATCTCGGCTTGGTCCGTTGCCTCCAGGCTCAGGAAGAGGTCTTCTGCCTCGCCCCTGGGGAGAGCACGAAAAATGTCGCTCCTCTCGGCAAGAGTCAGCGCAGGCCATGCCGCCAGGACAGAATCGGCCGTAGCTAGAATTCCTCCCGCAGTTCGCGGTTCGTTTGGGACTGAATTTTCCATGGCTCCAATTCCTCCTTTCTCAGCTTGCGCACTCTAAACGATTCGTGAAATCGCGGAAAGCGTTTAGAGCAAACGAGCCGCGCTTCAGGGAACAATTTTCAAGAGCCGAATCCGTTCCGACTCCGTGGCTTGGGCCTCGGCGAGCACCTCGGTTCGAAAGCCTGGATCGAGTTCCTGCCCAGGCACGGGTTGCTCGGTTGCATAAGACACTTTCTGGATCACAAAAATTCCTGGGAAAAGGCCTCGTTTCAACTCGGTCAGATACAGATCGCGATCGCGATTCAAGCGCGAAAAATCAGCAGAACCATAACCTAGGGCTGCGTATTGCCCGGGGCGATCGGTCACGACCACCCCTTTGGGGCTGCCCAGGCGCTCGAGCTCTGAGATCACAAAGCGCGTCTCCCGGATCAGGTAGAGCTGATCAATAAAGCGCCCCTCGATAGCGGTGGGATGGTGAAGAACAAACGCAAACGCCGAAAGGGCCAAAAGAGGGCCTTGCCCAAAGAGTCGAGGAAATCGGAAATGAAAGAAAAGGGGAAGCAAAGACATCCCCACCGCCCAGGTCAGGAAAAAGCGCGCCTGCGTGGGATGGCCAGGTGCCCCCATGTGATGAGCCAAAAAGAGGGCTTGAGTGGATAAAAACGTCAGCACAACTAGTACGTGCCAACCACGAAGTTCTGAGGGGCGCTCTGCCAAGCGAAGCCCCTGATTTCGGCTTCGCGTCTTCAGCCAGTCCAGAGCCCAATAAAGACCCAAGCCCACCGTGGCCCAATGAAGCGTGAGCGCATAGGGGAGGGTTGAATTCCAAGCCGAATGGAGCTTAAGCCACTCTCCAAAATGCCGCGCCAAGTGGCCAAACGCGAAGGGCTCAACTCCCGGATCGGTCTCCCACTGCCCTGCAGTCACGGCTCGCTGAAGAATCCAAGGCAGCAGAAAAAGCGGGGTCCACGCCAAAAGCTCTCGGTGCCGAGTGAGCTCTAGGCGTCCCAAGCGCTTGGCCCAGACCAGCACCCCCACCATGAGGCCTGCATGGACAACTGACTCGTAGCGAACCTGGCAAAACAGCAGAAGCGTCAGCCAAAACCAGCGAAAAAGGGCGTCTGAGGGCCTTACCCAAAGCTCGCGGGCCAATGCCAAAACGCCAAAATAAAGGAGCGTACTGAGAAGATCAAAACCACCCGAGGTGGCGCTGATACTCAAAATCGGCTGCGCTAGAACCAAGAGCATCGCGGCAAGGGCCGTCCAGCGCGAGCCCGAGCGACGCTTGGACCAAAGGCCCAAAAGCGTCAGCCCCGTCCAAAGAAGGATTCCGTTGAGCAAAAACGGATTCAATAAAGGCCGAAATCCAACCACGCGATGAAGAAGGGAGGTCAAAAACGGAAAGAGCAGGGGACGTGTGGGAATCCCCACTTCCTGCACATTTAAATTCCCGAAATAAAATTTCCCCTGAAGGAGATTAAAGACCGTTCCCTCGTTCAACATGGACTGAGAGACCGCCAAAAGGTTGGTCTCATCACTCAAAGTTTTAAAGCCCACTTCGACGCTGAGGAAAATGACGGCAGTCAGTACCGTCGCCATGAAAAAGACGTCGCGGTCTTTCAGGAAGACTCCACGCAAACCTTCTCGGCGCTCGCTGAGAAAGTCTACCGCCGCCCAGGCCCAAGCGAAGAACAGGGCCAAAATGACGTAAAACGAATCCCTCGCAAAAAGATCGGCGCCCCGGTCGGGCGATAGCCATGCCTGGATCAGGCCATAAAAAAAGAGGCCAAGCGGAAATAGGACGCGAACGACACCTTGGATCATTCGAGATGCCTCCTTGCGCGAATCATCAGGGAATCTCGTTCCCATTGTTCCACCAGGACTTTCTCGTGACCCACCGTCTGGCAAGCGCGTCTCAAGGGCTTGGCTTCATCCCGCCAAAAGCGCTTCAGGCAATCCAGGTGCTCTTGCACCTGACGCCGTTTGCGACGGGCGCCCGCGTTCTCCACCAGACCTAGTACCAGCCATTCGATAGCTTCGGTCGAATGCCCCTGCCAATAATCTGCGAGCAGCTTTAACCATTCTTCCGGGATCTGCCGAAACCCCAAGCGCGAAGCATACCGATCCTGAGAGCGGGGGAGCTTCGCCGGCGGCACGCGGTGTCCAATGTACTCCAAGAGCTCACCCAAAGACTGAAACGCTTCTCGAGTGATCTTTCGAGAGCGGAAACATCCGAAAAACTGAAACCCATCAAAGGCTTCGCGCCGGGTAGTCAAAACCAGGAAGGTTCCGTGATCATCGCGCTTCATGCCCAAATAAGGATAAAGAAAGGAGAAGGCTCCTTCGATATTGAGCTTCGGGCGCGCTTCTAGGATTCGCTTGTTCTCAAGAAGGAGTGCCTGAACTTCGGTTTCACAAGGCTTCAGCTCGATCCGCGCCGCAGCTGCGACTACGGCCTTCATCCGAGCATGTTTTTTTCGTCGCTTGGCGTTTCGGTACTGAGAGAGCCTACGGCGCAAATTCTTGGCCTTACCGACGTAGACCAGTCCCCCTTGGGCATCAAAAACCTCATAGATGCCGGGTCCCGTTGGGACCTGCGCTAAAAACTCGCTGCCGAATTTTCGATCAAAGGCCCGCAAGGCCGGCTCCTCCGGCCAGAACCGAGACCGTCTTGCGGCTGCCGGAGCGAATCGCGGCTTCAAGCTCAAAGAGGCGCGCACCCATCAGGTCGCGCTCATTGCAGAGCTGAGAAAGCTTCGCGAAAGACCGCTCGCGTCCCTTCGAGCCTACGCGGGTTTTCACCACCTCCAAGCGCTGCTCTTCGATCTCGAGTTCTTTTTGGGCCATCATTTCCCTGACCTTAACCGAGGATTGAAGCCGCTCCAACTCGCCACTGACGGTTGCCTGAAGGTGCTCGACCTTCCTGACCAAGCCTTCGCTCGATGCGCGCTGATTTTCGCGTTCTTCCGCATGCTGAGCTGAGCGCTCGATGGCGTCGCCCACGAGTCGCGCGTTATCGCCTCTGAGTCGTTCGATGTCCTGAGTGAGAGCACGTTGAGAAGACTCGGCCTCAACGGTTCGGGCCTGCTGCAAGCGCAATTGTTCGCGCTCGGCTTCTAAGCGGCGATCGAACTCGATTCGAAGCTGAAGTACTTGCTCGCGCTCGACCTCAAGTCGGCGTTCAAACTCTGCTCGAAGCTGCTGGGTCTGCTCGCGCTCGGCTTCCATGCGCGCTTCCAGATCGGCTTGGCGCGCCAGGGACTCTTCACGCTCCTGATCCAGACGCTGCTGGACTTCCAGTCTCTGCGCTTCGCCTTGTTCCCGAATGCGGGCTTGCTGCTCGCGCTCAATCAGGACCACGCGCTCTAGATCGGCTTGAGTGCGGGCCCGAAGCTCGTCACGAAGCTTTTCTTGAGCAAGAGCCGACTCGCGCTCGAGCTCGGCCCTCACTTTTTCGATGTTCTTCCGATTTTCCCACTCAGCGCGCTCGCGGACGGATTTCTCAACCCGCTCTACTTCCTGATCGAAATTGGCTTTGGATTCGCGGAAAGCCTGAAGCTCGCGGGTCAGTTCATTGAACTTGGCCTCAGAGCTGTGAAGCCGAACCAGCGCGTTTTTGAGTTCTTCTTGATAGGTCTGAGCGTGGCGTTCCGCTTGCTCGCGGCGCTGACGATCGGACGTGCGCGCTTCTTCGCTCGATTTCAGGCGCTGCTCGAGTTCAGCCAGCCGCTTTTGGATGCCTGAGCTTTCTTCTAAGATCAGCTTCGCTTCGCGCTCACGCTGAAGCACTTCGCTCCAAGCGGCTCGGTACTGAGTCAGCTCTTCATAGACTTTGCGGTAATCGGTTTGAATTTTTTGAAGGCGAGACTGTGAGCGCGCTTCTTGAGTGCGGTGCTCGTCCAGCGCCGCTTCGTTCCGGGTTTGCTGAATGGTCAGCTCACGAATGCGAATCTCTTGCTCGCGGTGAGTGCGCTCGTTCGCTTGCTGGCGCTCCATCAACTCGCTTTGCAGTTTACGGACGCGGGCCCTCTCCTGAGCCAGTTCGGTCTCCAGGTGCTTTGCCGCCGCCACGAAGGCGTCGAGCTTCTCAAACATGCCGTTGCCGTGAGCTGGTAAGGACGACATCCTCACCAGTTTCCGCGGAAACCGCACCACTCGAAAGAGGGCAGGTTTTGCCTGCGAGATAACTTTACCGCGGGGATTTTCCCCGCAGGCAAGGAAGCTGACGAGGTTCCGACCAAAGCGTAGATTGGCTACGCTGCGGGAGGACCGAGGAAGATGACGCCGCATCCGGGGAAAAGCACCCGGTAAAAATGGCGGAGAGGGCGAGATTCGAACTCGCGAGCGGGTTTAACCCCGCTGCTCCCTTAGCAAGGGAGTGCCTTCGACCACTCGGCCACCTCTCCACCTGAGAACCGACGAGTATGAACGGTCGACCCACTGGGTATAGCAAAGCCCTTTGCACCCGGCAACCCACGCCCAGTGGATTCTCATGGGGTTGTGGAAAGGCGAGGGGCGGCTACCATGGAAAGACGCCTATGAAGCGGCTCAAGGCCTGGCTTTCATCCTCCTACGCTCTCGACCTTCGGTCCCTGGCTGCGTTCCGGGTGGGCCTAGGCGTCCTCGTTCTGTCGGATCTCTGGATTCGCGCCCAACCTGGCCTTTTTCAGGCCTTTCACACTGACGCGGGCGTACTTCCCAGAACCGTTCTGATTGAGTCCATTGGCGACGCCTGGCGCCTGACCCCCCAGCTTCTGAGCGGCACCTCTCAAGGCACGGCCTTGGTTTTTGCGATCCATGCGCTCCTAGGCCTAGGGGTCCTTCTCGGCTGGAAAAGTCGCTTCATGGCCTTGGGCTGCTGGTTTTTGACCCTAGGACTCCAAAACCGCACCCCGCCCATCATCCAAGGGGGGGATCTGTATTTCCGAATGCAGCTTCTGATTGCGGCCCTTCTTCCAATCGGTTCGGCTTTCTCACTCGATCGCTTGTTTCGGCGACACGACACCGAGGAAGACGAGACCCCGAGCTCCTATTCCAGCGCATCCACTTTCCTTCTCGTCCTTCAAATCACCTGCGTCTACTTCTTTGCAGGCCTCTTAAAATGGGCTGAGCCCGACTGGCAATCAGGCCTGGGAACACGTTACGCCCTCTTAGCGCTCCAGTTTGCGACTCCTCTTTCCCTGAAACTCTCTCAGTGGAAGGCGTTCACTTGGGCTGCGAATTGGGCCACGGTTTGGGGAGAACTCCTCATTCCGCTCATTGCCTTTTTCCTGCCACTAAAAAGGCGCCCAGACGCTTGGATCTGGGCAGGAATCCTGGCTCTTGCGGGTCTTCATCTTTCCATCTCGCTTCTTCTTCAAGTGGGCCTGTTTGGAGCCATCTCCTTAGTTCCGCTCCTCGCCTTGATTCCAGGGTCCTTCTGGAAGCGCCGGAAAGGCCGCAATTTGCTTCAAGGAGTAAAACTCTATTACGACGGAGAGTGCGGCGTTTGTTGGCGCATGATTGTTTTACTCCATCGCATCTTGGGCTTTCCTCTTTCACTGGCTCGCCCAGCCCAAACCGAGCCTGAGGCCTTCGCCCTGATGGAAAAGGAGAACTCTTGGGTTCTTCAAAAGAGCGATGGAGCTTTTTTCACCCGCTTTGATGGAATCTTAGAACTCCTGTCTCAGGCCCACGCTCCCGCCTGGCAACTATTTGGTCGCATCTTGGGATGGGCGCCCATTCGCTCAATCGGAAATTTAGCTTACCGAGGCTTTGCATCGCATCGCCCACTGATGAGCCGCTTTGTGCCCGATCTCGAGTCGAAAGCTCCGAAAGATCCCGGCATAAGTGTAATTCTCATCGCCGCTTTCGTGTCCATGGTGATCTTCCTGTTCAACTGGCAAACGCTCCCTCACCAAAGCGGAAAGCCGCTTCAGCGCTGGATTCAAAGCCAACGCTGGATTTGGATGATGGGCCTCGATCAACAATGGGGGATGTTCTCAAAACCCATGAAAGACCCCGGTTGGTACGAGATTCAAGGGATCCAGGCCAACGGAAACGAGCTGGATCTGTTGACTCAGCAAAACAAAGAGCGCTTCGGAAAACGCCCTGAGGTGATCTCTGACACTTTTTTAGGAGACCGCTGGCGAAAGTACTGGGTGAACCTTCTCCCTTCCAGCTCCCAAGTACACCGCCTCAATTTCGGTAAATACCTTTGCCGCGAGTGGAACTTGAAACTGAGCGCACAAGAGCGGCTTGAGACCTTTGATATCGTCTACTACCGCGTGGATCTGGGACCAGAGGCCACCGGACAAGAAGCAGCGAAGCCGACAATTCTTTGGCGACACGAGTGTTTCACGGGTGCGGCCGCAAAATGGCGCCGAAAGTAAGGTTAGCGATTTTTTCCTCCGATAGGTGCCTTCAGAGGAGCCTTAATCATGTTTCCAAAAGATATTCGAATTCTAGTCGTTGACGACATGAGTACTGAACGAAAGAAGCTCAGTTACCTCATGAAAGACTTAGGTTACGAAAACATCGTCGAAGCCACCGACGGTCTGGAAGGCCTGAAAGTCTTAGAACAAGAAGGCAGCAAGATCGGGCTCGTGATGAGCGACTTAAATATGCCGAACTTGAACGGGCTCGAGTTTTTGAAAAAGATCCGCACACTCGACGCAGTAAAGGATGTCCCGTTCATGATCTTCAGCACAGAAAGTGAACGCGAAATCATCATCGAAGCCATGATCTCCGGTTGCTCAGGCTACTTGATTAAGCCGGTTCAACCAGAAGACCTCAAAGCAAAGCTCGGCAAAGTGTTTGCCCGCTCCAAAACCAAAGCCGCCTAACGGAAAGCTCTGAACGGATGACGCCTTCAAAGGCACGCTCCGGGTGGACTTCCACGCCTTGGCGCGCAATCACTCCAACGTATTTGGATAGGCCAATTGGGATCAAACTCATGATCCTGGTTGTGACTTTGCATTTTGCGACACACCCAAAGGAGCAAGCCGCGTGAGACTCCTTCGGCTTCTCCTTCAGCCACTCCTGTTCCTCTGGCGGGGCGCCCGAGGGGCCTATCTGAACTTACCCATCGGCATCAAACTCATGGTCCTGGTGGTTCAAGTCCTTCTCTTTTTCTCAGTGATCATGGGAATCACGTCTTATTCACGACTCTCGAAAGACGTCGAGGCCATGCTGGCGCAGCGCCTCGAGCACATTGCACGGACCGGCAGCATGCTTCTCAGCGCCGAAAATCAAAAAAAGGTCATTCACTCAATTCTTCGTGGCGATTCAAGCCTCACCGCATCGGCCCCATTCCTGGAAGAGCAACACACTCTCCAAGAAGTCAGGCGAATGAACGGCTTGTCCACAGACATATACACACTCTTCATTGATCCAGCAAAGCCCGAAGTCATGAAATTCGCCACCATGAACTCGGGCGAGAATTACGCAGGGAACGTGATGCCGACCCACCCTTTGGTGGCAGAGGTTTTCCAATACAACCGCGCGCGCCACAGCAGCCTTTATCGCGATGATAACGGTAGCTGGATTTCCGCCTTTGCACCTATACGCGGAAAAAATGGTGAGGTCGTCTCAGTCTTAGAAGTCGACTATTCGGCAAACGACGAGCTTCACGCATTGCAAGAGCGGCTCCTGCGAGACCTCCTGACCTCGATGGTCTTAGGTATTTTCGTCGCGACGATTCTCGGCAGAGAAATCGGAAAGTCGCTGACCCGCCCAATCCGGAAGCTCTTTGATGAATTCATTCTGGCAGCACAGGGCGACCTTTCACCCAGACCCGCACCCGAGCGTCGGGACGAAATTGGTGGCCTAAACTCTGCCTTTAACCAGATGCTGGAGCAGCTCAGAAGTCAGAAGCAGTCTCTTGCCGACTATTCAAGAAACCTGGAATCCATGGTCCAGGACCGGACCCTGGCTTTGGAAACCGCGACTGCGCGAATTCAGAGCATGATGAACAGCCTAGGCCAGGGCTTCTTCATGTTTGATTCGAGTGGGATTTGCTTGGACCTGTACTCCCAGGCCTGCGAGAGACTCCTTGGCGGAAAACCCGCAGGAAAGCCCATCTGGGAAGCTCTCCGAACCGAAGACCCTCGGTCGGCCGCTCGATTGGAGACTTGGGTTGAGCTTCTCTTTGAGCCCAATACTGATTTCGAAGACGTCGTGGCCTTAGGTCCAAAGACCGTTCCTCATCCTGAGGGACTTTACATTACGCTCGTCTACTTTCCGATTCGGGAGCCCGAGTCAGGCAGCATTCGAACTCTGGTTGTTGTGGCGACCGACCAAACGGAAGAAAGAGATGCGCGAGCCCGAGCCGACCGGGAATTCGCTTATTCGCAGGCCATTCTGCGCATCGTAAAAAACAGAGGCCGCTTCTCAGAGTTTATTCGGGACGCCCGAGTCACCTTTGTTCGCGCCGCTGAAGAAGTCGCAAAACCCGCTATCGATATCAACATCCTGTTCCGATTGATTCATACGTTTAAGAGCGCCGCGAGCTACTTCTCGCTTCAAGAAATCGCCAATCTCGCTCACGACATGGAAAGCACGCTTTCAAAACTTCGAAACGACGCCGCTGATGGAAAAAAAATCCACATCAGCGATGATTTCCTTCAGAACCTGGCGCTCTTGGAGGTTCATCTCAACAACTTCCTCGAGTCGAATCGCGACTTCCTTGGGAACCAGGGCGACACCAAGGAGCGCTTGGTAGAAATACCCACCACCGAGCTGGAAAAATATCAGGAACTTCTCGAACGCAAAGGCCTCGATCCAGACAGCCTACGGCGATTTACAGAGACGTTCCTTTACGAGCCCATCAGCCGGTCTTTTGGGTTTTATGACAACGTGGTGGGCCTCGAAGCTACTCGCCTAGAAAAAGAAGTGGTTCCCATCTATTTCATCAATGGCGAGATGAAAATTGACGCTGACCGGTTCCATGGTTTGTTTTCTAGCATGATCCACATCTTCCGAAATAGTGTGGCCCACGGAATCGAAACACCCCGTGAACGTCGCGAAGCAGGGAAGCCTTCCAGCGGACGAATCACCGTGGAGTTTTCTTGCCTCTTGCCTGGCGGCCATTTGTCCTCCCAGAACAATCCCACGTGGATTCGGATTACCGTCTCGGACGACGGACGGGGAGTAGACCCGGAGCGCATCCGCGAACAACTGAGACTCAGAGGCGTCCAAGGCTTTGAAAATGAGAGTGACACCCAGGTGATTCAGAGGATTTTTGAACCCGGCTTCAGCACGGCACAAGGCGTATCGGAGCTTGCGGGTCGAGGAGTCGGGCTCGACGCCGTCAAAACTGAGGCGATCGCTCTCGGAGGGTTGGCTTGGGTTGAATCTATCCCGGGCATTGGAACTTCTTTCATAGTAGAATTCCCAGAAGAACCCGCTCGAAATAACCAGGTCAACGAACCGATGCGTGCGATCGGGTAAAGACACAGGAAGGAGACTCCATGTCAGCCGACACTTTCCCAAAAGAGACTCGCATTCTGGTGGTGGACGATACTCCCAGCATTCGCGAGGACATCCTCACTAGCTTGAATCGACTGGGCTATACCGACGTCCTTCAAGCCAGTAACGGATCTGAGGGATGGGATGTCCTGAACAAGCCGGGTGTTCAAGTTGACCTAGTCATCTGTGACCAAAACATGCCGGAAATGACCGGCATTCAACTTCTGACCAAGGTCCGGGAAAGTCCGCTTCACGGCAATCTTCCCTTCTTGATGCTGACGACCGAAGGCGACTCTGAAATCGTCTTCACGGCGATTAAACTGAAAGTTCACTCCTACCTGCTCAAGCCCTTCAATACCGGTTCCTTGCAGGCCAAACTGAAAGATGTTTGGAAGCGAGTGACCAGCACGAAGAAGCCGGCTCCGGCTAAATAAAGTGCCAAGAGCAACGATGAGGGCCGTGTGGTGCGATCACCCTCTGGCGCCCGAATCGCTCGCCTGGACTGAAGTGCCCATTCCTGAGCCAGGCCCGGGAGAGGTCCTCATCCAAGTGGGGGCGTTTGGGCTGAACCGCGCGGATTTGGAGCAAAGGAAGGGAAAGTACCCGCCGCCTTCCGGCACCCCGCCGATCCTAGGCCTTGAGGTGGCAGGTAGCGTGGCCAAAGTGGGACCCGGCTGCGTTCGGTTTCAGCCCGGAGACGCAGTGATGAGCCTCCTCCCTGGGGGAGGCTACGCCGAGTTCGCTGTGGCGACCGAAGCACTGTGTTTTGCCGTACCCGAAGGTATGCTCATCTCGGAAGCTGCGGGGCTACCTGAGGCCATGATGGTAGCGGAACTCGCGCTCTTTCATCTGGGAAAAGTCACACCCGACGCACGGGTTCTTCTTCACGGTGGAGCGAGCGGGATTTCTTCGTTTGCTATCGCCCTATGTCGAGCACTCGAGATGAAAGTGGCAACGACTGTCAGCACTCCTGAGAAAGCCCAGTGGGCCAAGGGGCTCGGCGCCGACCTAGTGATTCCGTACCGCACTGATGATTTCTCTCTGACGATTCAGAGCGATCCTCGTTTTCGGGAGGTTGATTTCATTCTAGATTTTATCGGAGCTGAGATTTTCGAGAAAAATCTAGCCTGTTTAGCCCGGTTTGGATCCATGGTCTTATTGAATTGCCAGCCGGGGGACCGCGGCACCTGGCCCTTAGGGCGACTCATCACGGGTTGCCAAAGTGTTTTGGGAACAGTGCTCAGGTCGCGCCCGCTCGATCACAAAATCCTACTTGCTAAGGGCGTCAAAAAACGGATGCTCCCGCTGCTAGCGGCCGGAAAAATCCCGAGCATCGTCAACCACCGCTTCGCTGCCGACCAAGTGCCGCAAGCGCATGCCCTGATGGAGTCGGGCGCGCATCTTGGTAAAATCATCGTAACTCTCTGAAGTTGAGCTGCTTCGTCCTCAATGCGGAACGACATATTCCGATAAGAGGTGTGGAGCAAAAATGCCTTCACCGAGAACTTTTTCCCAAATTCCCGTGCGCTGCTACCGCGTGGCCCGGCGCCGCTATTTGAATTTGTCGGTTCGAAGTAAAATTTTCCTCCTCGTGATCCAAGTCCTTCTGGTCTTGGTCGCCTTCATGGGTACGAGCTCCTACCTGAGGATGCACGAAGAGACCGAGCGAATGCTGGCCCAGCGCTTAGAGCACATCGCCCGAAGTGGATCGCTCATCTTGAACGGCGATCGACAGCGATCTGTTTTGGAGCAGCTTGAGAAGCAAAATCTTACGGTCGATAAAACTGCGGCCTTTCAGTCCGAGAAAAAGGCTCTAAATCGCCTTCAAGCCAACAACTCACTCGACACTGATGTCTACACGCTCGCCATTCCCAAAGGCCAATCTGAGTACATGGTCTTTGTCACAATGAGCGGTGAGAGAAACTACGCTGGAAATGCGCTAAGCCTCAACCCTCTGGTTCAGGAAGTTCTAAAAACCGGCAAACCCGCTCAAAGCAAAATCTACTACGACGACCATGGCGCATGGCTATCGGGCTTTGCCCCCATCCTCGATTCCAAGGGTAAAGTCGCTACGGTCCTAGAAGTTGACATGCGCACTGAAGGTGAATTGGCTCACGCGATCGACGACCTCATCCGCGATCTGACTGTTTCAACAGTTTCCGGGCTATTTCTGGCCACCGCTTTAGGAATGCTGGTCGGTTCAACGCTCACCCAACCCATTCGACAACTCACCCAATTATTTCGTCAGGCCGGGCAAGGCGACCTCTCAGGACGCGCCAAATTGCTCAGCAGCGACGAAATTGGACTTCTGTCATTCGGCTACAACTCCATGGTGGAGCAGCTGGAACTCCAAAGAGCCTCGCTCTCGCAGTACTCAAAGAACCTAGAAGCCCAAGTCCGCGAGCGCACGGCATCGCTTGAAACCGCAAAGCAAGGCATTCAGAGCATGATCAATAGCCTGGATCAGGGCTTTTTCATGTTCGACGGTACAGGTACTTGTCTTGACCTCTATTCGTTGGCTTGCGAACCACTCCTGGGGTGCTCCCCGTCCGGAAAACCGATTTGGGAGATCTGGCGCATCGAAGATCCAAAATCTTCGGAGCGGATGAAAACCTGGGTTCAGCTTCTTTTTGATCCCATGACAGATTTTGACGACGTCATCGCACTCGGACCCAAGAAAATCCCTAACTCCACGGGTCGTGAGATCGCGGTAGCCTATCATCCCATTCGAACTTCAGAGACGAACGATCTCCATCACGTCGTGGTCGTTGCCACCGACATGACCGAGGAACGAGACGCAAAGCTTCGGGCCGAACGCGAAAGCGCTTACACTCAATCTATTCTACGAATCGTGCGAAACCGCTCCCGCTTTATGGAATTCCTTCGCGACGCGAAAGCTACGTTGTCGCGCGCTACAGAAGAACTCGATTCAAACTCAGTCGACATCAATAAGCTTTTCCGACTGATCCATACCTTCAAAAGTGCTGCCAGTTACTTCTCACTCTATGATGTCGCACAAGTCGCTCACCAACTGGAAAGCGGATTGGCTCAGAAACGAGATCTAGCCGCCGCAGGACAAAAAACTGAGCTCGATTCGAGCTTCCACTTTGATGTGATCCTTCTGCAAGAAAAGCTCGACGAATTCGTGGAAATAAACCGACAGGTTCTAGGACTCTCGGCCAATGCCAACGAAAACTGGGTTGAAGTTCAAGGGCGCCACCTAAAGGACTTTGAAGCCCACTTAAAAACGTCAGGAGCTGATTCGAAGACCCTTCGCACCTATTCTGAGTATTTCCTGTACGAGCCATTCAACCGAATTTTCGAATTTTTCGATCACGTTGTTGGACTTGAAGCGCTCCGCCAGGAAAAAGAAATCCTTCCCATTGAGTTCGTCAACGGCGAATTGAGAATCGATCGCGAACCCCACGACGCGCTCATCAAGAGTTTGATTCATATTTTCCGAAACGCGGTCGCCCATGGTTTAGAAACCCCTCGCGAGCGCCGCGAGTCCGGCAAGCATGCCGCAGGGCAGATTACCGTGGAGTTTGAGCGCGTGAACATCTCGGCCGACGCAGGCTCCGCGGGTGTCCCTTCTGATAAGTTGACCTGGATCACGCTTCGCATTCGAGACGATGGGCGCGGCATCTCGCCAAAGAAAATTCGCGAGCAACTCCAAAAGAAGAACTTCCAGGGTTGGGAGAAAGACTCGGACTTAGAAGTGATTCAGCGCATCTTCGAGCCAGGCTTCAGTACCGCTCAAGTCGTCTCAGATCTTGCCGGAAGGGGCGTGGGACTGGACGCCGTCCGAGACGAAGTGACCGCGCTCGGTGGGCGGGTGTGGGTGGAGTCGGTTTCCGGCAAAGGAACCACGTTTACCCTTCAGTTTCCTGAGACAGCCTGAAGCGGCGGCCCAAAAAGACGCGAATTTCATCACTTTTGATAGCCCAAGCGATTGTGGGATGCGGGGCTAGGGCGGTATAACCCGAACCCATGAGCCATCCCGCCGACTCGTCTCAGCGTCCCCACGGAAACCCCTTGGACATCGAGGCCATTAAGAAAAAGGCCCATCGCCCCAAGCGCGCCGTGGTCACAGGCGGGATGCCCTACGCAAACGGCCCGGTTCATATTGGTCACCTAGCCGGAGCCCAGGTTCCACCCGATGTTTACGCACGCTATATGCGGATGCTGATCGGTGCAGAAAACGTGCTTTTTGTCTGCGGCACCGACGATCACGGTTCGACCAGTGAGCTTGCGGCTCTTCAAGCCGGAAAACCCATTCGTGAATTCATCGACGGCATTCACGCCAAGCAAAAGCAGACGATGGATCGTTACTCCATCAGCGTCGATACTTACTCGGGAACTTCGCGTCCCGATTGTTTTCCAGTTCACAAAGAGCTTTGCCAGGATTTCCTGAGAAAGCTCCATCAGAACGGAATGCTGGAAAAGCGAAACAGCAAGCAGTGGTTTGATACGAAGCTGAATCGCTTTCTTCAAGACCGCTTTGTTCGCGGCAAGTGTCCCAATCCCAAATGCGATAGCGAAGCCGCTTTCAGTGACGAGTGCGATAAGTGCGGCGCTCAGTACGAGCCCACCGAACTGGTGAATCCAAAGAGCGCGCTGAGCGACTCAACCCCTGAGCTTCGCGAAACGATGCACTGGTACTTAGACATGTGGAAAGTGTCTGAGCCCATGCGCGAGTGGCTTCAAACGAAAGAAGGAAAATGGCGCCAGCCTGTTTTCCAAGAAGTGATCAACACCGTTCTTCCTTCGCTTCGTTTCGACAACGTTCACGAAGAAAAATACAAGGCGCTGAAGGCAGATCTTCCCAAGCACAAAAGTAAGTACGCTGCCGGGAAGAAAGTGCAGCTTCAATTCGAGAACAAGCCCGAGCTTTACCGTGGCCAAGAATTTTTGAAGGCCGCAGGAATCCCGAGCGACCTCATGGACGACTGGGCTCACCGCGCCATTTCGCGTGACGTTTCATGGGGTATCCCGATGCCCGTGGACTGTGATTCGGAGATGGAGGGAAAAACCCTCTACGTCTGGCCGGACTCGCTCATTGCGCCGATCTCGTTTTCGAAAGTGGCACTGAAAGCTAAAGGCCAAAACCCCGAGGACTACGCCAAATTCTGGAAAGAAGAAGGCTCTCAGATTTTCCAATTCCTGGGCCAAGACAACGTCTTTTTCTACGTCATCATGCAAGCTGCGATGTGGCTTGGATCCCAGAAAGATCCTCAGTCGCAGCCCAAGAGCGGGGACTTTCAACTGAACGACGTCTTTGGATGCTTTCACCTGATGGTGAACGGCGAGAAGATGAGTAAGTCCAAAGGCAACTTCTTCACGGGCGATCAGCTCTTAGACGAAAAGGGTTATTCAGCCGACCAGATTCGCTATTTCCTGGCGCTTCTCAGTCTGCCCGAGAAATCGTCCAATTTTGATTTTGCGACCTTCGAAGAACGAAACCGCTTCTTGGCTGGCCCCATGAACGCGGCTTTTGAAAAGCCCATTTCGGCTTGCCACTCGCGCTTTGATGGAAAAGTGCCTGAAGGAAAACTGAACGAGAAAGTGGTCACTGAAACCGCGCGTCTTCTTCAGAAGTATTTTCGCTCGATGGAGCGCGCCGAGTATTCGACTCTTCTTTTTGCGATCGAAAACTACGCGCGCCAAATCAACAGCCTCTTCACACAGTTCAAGCCGCATGATGACCGCTTCCCAGAAGATCAGCGGCGCGATGCTCTTTTCACCTGCTTCTATGTCCTGAAGAACATCATGATCATGCTCTATCCGTTCGTTCCTTCGACGATGGAAAAGCTTCGCCAGTCGCTGAACCTGCCAGAAAACGTGTTCCGAATTGACGAGCTCGGTACGGGAATCCCTGCCGGCCACGCCATTGGGCAAAAGCAGGAGTTTTTCCCGCCAGTCGCTGAAGTTGCGAGCGTTGAGGCGAAATAAGAAATGAAAAAGACGCCGGAGGAAATTCAAGCATCCTTGGCCCCTCCCGGTGCAGGCATCCCCCTGCTGAATCGATGGCTCGGGAGATTTTTACTCAAGCCCCTGGTCCTGAGGCGCACCCCCTGGGAAGTTTCAGAGAAACGCTTCCAGAGCGTCCACGAGAAGTTCAAGCGTGAGCTCGCTTTGTTTCAACCGCAGTCTCTCACAGAGCGCGTTTTAGTGGCGCCCATGCGAGGACTTGAAGATAGTTCACGTTACTGGTCGGCTGCGATGTGCGCCCGACACCTGTCGATTGTCGGCAAGGAAATGGAAGTGGTGCTCTCGAAACTCACTCACGAAGAAGGCATCCATCGAGTCGCCGATACCGCGGCGGTGAAGCCCGAGCTGAGCAAGAACGATCCTTCCGCTATTCAGGAATATATCGAATTCGGAGACTCACTGATCCAGCGGATCCAAGCCGCGGTTGGGAATCGAGACTCACGCGCGACCTTCGTGCATCCCTGGTTTGGCCCCATGACGGCCAAAGAATGGATGGCACTTCTTCCCCTGCACACGCAGATTCACCTGGAACAACTACGCGCGATCCGCGCCGGGTTGTCAGGTAGGCTTTAGGCGACGGCAGAGCCGCAGGCTTTACCGCGGGGATTTTTCCCGAAGGCAAGGAAGCCGACGAGTGCCCGACCAAAGCGTAGGAAGGCTACGCTGCGGGAGGCACGAGGAGGTTGACGCAGCATCCGGGAAAAAGCGCCCGGTAAAGTGGCGGAGAGAGTGGGATTTGAACCCACGATACGGTTTCCCGTATGCCGGTTTTCAAGACCGGTGCTTTCAACCACTCAGCCATCTCTCCGCAGCAAGAACCTCAGATCTTCTTCCCCGATACCATAAACAGGTCGTCCCCTTCACGCGTAAAGCCAGGGGCACCCTCAAGATAACGGTGGAGGACTTTCGGGATTTTCACAAACCCACGAGAATCCTGGAAATTCTCGACAATAGCGACCCAAGTGCGGCCCACAGCTAGGCCCGAACCATTCAGAGTGTGGGCTAGTTTTGGCTTCCCTTGAGCTTCTGAACGGTAGCGAATCCCGGCCCGACGCGCCTGGAAATCCTCGCAATTCGAGCAAGACGAGATTTCCCGGTAAGTGTTTTGGCTGGGCAACCAAACTTCCAGGTCGTAGGTCTTAGCGGCACTAAAGCCCATATCGCCACCACACAGAAGCATCGTGCGGTAAGGCAGGGTCAAAAGCTCAAGCACTCGCTCGGCGTTTTTCACCATCTTTTCGAGCTCATCAGACGATGACTCAGCGGGAGTGATCTTCACGAGCTCCACTTTTTGGAACTGGTGCTGGCGGATCAATCCGCGGGTGTCTTTCCCGTAAGAACCTGCCTCGCTCCTGAAGCAAGGCGAGTAGGCCGTGAAATAATAGGGAAGCTGCCCCGGCTCGATGATGGAATCACGAACCATGTTCGTGAGCGGAACTTCTGAGGTCGGGATCAGGAAAAGCTCGCGCTCAGCCACACCCGTCTTAAACAAATCTTCTTCAAACTTGGGAAGCTGTCCGGTCCCGGTCATTGCCTCACGGCCCACCAAGAAAGGCGGAATGGCCTCAAGGTAGCCGTGCTCGCGGGTGTGAAGATCCAGCATGAACTGAATCAAAGCACGCTCAAGAGACGCGCCTGCTCCTAAATAAAGAGAAAAGCGCGCGCCACTCATCTTGCCAGCACGCTCAAAGTCCAAGACGCCTAGACCTTCCCCTAAAGCCACGTGGTCTTTCACCGGGAAAGAATAAGTCCCAGGCGTGCCCCAGCGGCGAACTTCGACGTTTCCTTCCGCATCGGCGCCTTCAGGCACAGAAGCATGCGGAAGGTTCGGCAAGCGAAGCGTCTCGGACTGGAAGCGCTCTTCCACTTGCTTCAACTTTTCGTCGATGGCTTTAATTTGATCGCCCACGCCCTTCATCTCAGCGACTTTCGCATCGGCCGTTGCAGCGGCTGAGGGGTCGGACTTCGCCTTGGCCTTCAACTGAGCGATTTCCTGAGAAGCTGCGTTTCGCTGAGCCTTCAGCCCTTCGGACTGAACGATCAACTCGCGGCGCGATTTGGATAGTTCCGCGATCGCGCCCAGGAGGTCGCCTGAGACGCGTTTTTTCTTAAGTCCTGCTTCCAGTTCCTGGCTTTGTTCCTGAAAAAGGCGAGGGTCGAGCATGAAATCCGGTTATCACAGATATTTCCGGATTTCCTCCTTGTCGGCCGCATCGGGCTCCATTTCTAAGTACTTCCTAAACGCGGTTCGGGCGCGCATGGAGTCACCCATAGCCCGATAAACGAGGCCTAAGCGCTTGTAGAGCACTGGGTTGCCTCGGTCCATCGACAAGGCGCTATTAAAGAGCGCGATGGCGGCGGGGTAGTTCTTGTTCAGGAAGTTCGCGTAACCCGCCAGCGCCTTGGATTCGGGACTCTGGGGCCTGAGCCCCATGGCGTATTGAAAGCTCTCTAAGGCCAGCACGGGCTTACCCAAGGCAATCTCCGCCTTTCCTTTTGAAATCCAGGTTTCAAAGGACTGCGGGTTTTGCTCGAGTTCACGCTTAAATTCCTGAAGAGCTGAATCCGGCTGATTTCTGAGTAAATCCAGACTTCCTCGGTAGAAGTGAAGCGCCGGGTAGTGGGGCTGAATCTGATAGATGCCATCGAGCTCCGCCACGGCTTGATCGTACTTCTTTTGCTTCAAAAAGATGCGGTAGCGCTCCAAGTAGCCAGAGGGGTCAGAGGCATTGCGGTTTGAGTAGGACTGATAGGCCGAAAGAGCCAGATCCAAAGCCTGCGGGTCCACGCTTTCTCGGACTTGATGGACTTCGGCCTGCACCTTCCAAGCCGGGGCGTACTCGGGGCTCACCCGGCGCGCTTCGTCCACCAAGCGCTGGGCTGCACTCCAGTCCCCGCGCTGCAGGTGCAGGCGAGCCGCCGCAACCAAAAGCTCCGCGCGGCTTCCTTCGGCTTTTTGCATCTCTTGGCGCAAGTACTGAAGCGCAGAATCCAAAGATTCCATCTCGGCAATGGCTTGCGCCGCCCCAATCACGGGCTCCATGGCAGAGGGGTCAAAGCGCCGCGCCATGGAAAAGTAAAGCGGAGCTTCACGGAAGTTTCGGGTCGCAAGAAGGCTTTGTCCAAACGCCTGATAGACCGTGGGATCGATCCGCTCTTTTTCCATCGCTCGGCGATAATGCGCCTGGGCCTCTGGGTGATTGCCTTGGCGAGCAAACAAATCACCCATCACTTTATCCTGAACACTTGCCGCCTGAGGAAACTCCGAGAGCTTGGCGATAGCCTTCTTGGCCTCGATGAAATCATAGGTCCGAATCAGGCTATCAATGTACTTACTCCACACGCGAAGGCTCTGAGGGGCCCTTTCGGCAGCTTGTTGATAGTTAATCCGTGCGTTCTGAGCTTCGCCCTTTCTCATGAAAAGGTCTCCCATCCGCAGGGCGGGCAGGAAAGAACTGGGGTTCACGCTCTTTGCTTCAATGAATCGCCCGAGCGCCTCCGAGACTTTTCCTTCCGACTGAAGGCGTTCACCTTCAGCCAGGGCCAAGTACATACGAACTTGGTTCTGCTCTTTTTTGGAGTTCGTGCCTAGCTTCGCGCGAAGCGCGTAGAGCTCGATTCGGTAGCGCGAGTTTTCAGGATCTGCAGCCGACGCGCGCTCCAAGAGGGTAATGCCGTCACCCCAGCGTTCTTCTCTGAGCTTGAGAAGGGCGGAATAAAAGTGAGCGCGCCCCAGTTCAATGGGCGACAAAAGATCCAGGTTTTCAGCCAAAAAAGCCAAATCTGGACGCGCTTCCTGAATCTTCCCCAAGCGGTCTAAAAGTGCGGCCCGAGCCAGATGCGACCTTGCGTGTGCGGGCTCAAGACTGAGAGCTTGCGCATATTCCTTCAGTGCAAGGTCCCACTGGCCTTGCGCTTCCGCTAAGCGGCCTTTGAAAAAATGCACTTTCGGCAAAGCGAGCTCTTTTTCTGGAACCAGTTCCAAGTACCTGGCCGCCGATAGCGCGTCGCCTGAAGCAAGAAAGACCTCGGCCACCTGAAAAAAGAGAAATGGATCAAAACTCCCGCGCTGCTTTGTGAAGTCGACTAAGCGCTGCTTTGCGGCCTCGAATCGGCCGGTCACGAGAAAGTATTCTGCGTCGGCTACGACAAGCTCGGTGAGGTCCACTTGGCGGGCTCGTGCCACATCAATCAGAGTGGAGACGACTGCAAAGAACTTCTCATCCTTATTGGTCGAATCAATGAGGTTCAGATAACTCGACGCAAGAAGCGCCATGGCTTTGACGTTAGACGGGTCGCGCTCGATGGCGAACTTCAGATACTTCGCAGCCTGTACGTAGCCGCGCACATGATCTTTTCGGTAATGGCGAATCGCTTCGGCCAGAGCCTTGCCTGAAGCCTGTGGATCGGACGGAACGCCGTCTTGCGGCTGAAGGCGCGAGGGCCATTCTGCTCGGATCGCTACAGAACGCGCTGAGGAGCGTGCGTCTTTCGGAGAAGGAGGAAAGATGGAATCCCAAAAAAGAAGGAGCAGCACTCCAGCTAAAAGCACCGCGACCCCAGGACGAAGGCCCCCCGGCTTCTTCCGTTGAGCTTCGGCGCTCACTTGAGCACTCGCTCCCGGTGCGTCGTTCATACTGACTGACGATTCAGTCGGCGGAAAAAAACGAAGCGCTCGCGTGGGCTCATCCCGAAGTTCTTGCTCTGAATCTCGCTGATGCACCTCGAGTGCTGAGGCGCGCTTCACCCCGGAACGGCTCACTTCCATGGGCTTTGCCGGCGGCTGAGTTTCCAGCCTTTGGAGCTGGGTTTTTTCTTCTTCACTCAAGACGGGAGCGCTTTGCAGAGAAATCTCATAAGAGATCTCAAGCGGCTTCTCTAAGCGCGTTTGCTGCTGCTGCTCTGAGGGGGCGGCCTGCTCAGGATCTTTATCTGTCTGCACGAGGACTGTCTCGGCAGAAGGCGCAGCCGCGGGAGCAGCGCCTGATAGGCGTCCCTCAAAACCTTCGATTAAAAGCGCAGCGAGTTCAGGGATTTCCTCAATCGGCTTCCACTTACCGCCCGGATGGACGCGGGCCTGCTCACCGCCCCGGATGTGCTTTTTAAGAATCAGCTTTCTGACGCGGTCCAGACCGATCGGGCCAAGCGTCCGACCCGTATCCAAACGAACCTGAAACTTCATCCTGGTTCAAGTATAGCCCGAACCAGGAAAAAGCCTCAAAGTCCCAATGCAACTCGCTTCGCAATCTCGAGGAGACGAGCCGGAAGGAAACCCACCTGGAAGGTCAAAACCACCAAGGAAGCTGCCACGAGACTCGCCCAGAACGCTCCCGTCGGAGCTGCAGCCCCGTCTGCCGATTCAACCGGGTCCTTCATGTACATAAAGACCAGAACGCGCAGGTAGTAATACACCGACACGGCACTGGCCAGAACGCCCACGATGACCAAGGGAATCTCGCCTGCTTGGACGGCTGAATAAAACAGCAAGTACTTTGCTGCAAACCCGGCTGTCGGAGGAATTCCTGCCATCGAAAGCAGGAAGACCGACAAAGCAAAAGCAAGCCACGGCCTGCGCTGAGAAAGGCCCGACAGATCCTGAAGATTCAGGCCTGAGTCGTCCTTCTTTGCGAGAATCGAGAGCACGACAAACGCGCCCAAGTTCATGATGGCGTAAGAAGTCAAATACATGACCACTGGCCCGTAGCCACCCACGCCTCCCGGAACAATGCCCACCAAGAGGTAGCCCGTGTGGGCAATCGAGGAATAAGCCAACATGCGCTTCAGGTTAGTCTGTGTCAGGGCCACTACGTTACCCACCACCATGGTCAGCGCAGCAATTACCCAGAAGATGGTGTGGAGGTGGTCCTGGACCATCTGGGTGAGGCCTTTGCCGTAGCCAAGGCCCACTACCAAGCGAACGAGCGTAGCAAACGCTGCCGCCTTCAAACCCGTGGTCATGAAGCCCGTCACCGGAGCAGGAGCGCCTTCATAGACGTCCGGCATCCACATGTGGAAAGGAACCGAGGCCACTTTGAACAAGAAACCTAAAATCGCAAGCCACGCTCCCAAAGTGAACAGCGGGGTGACGAGCTCAGGCTGAGCTTGAATCGCAGAGAGGATCTCGCGCGTATTCATCGTGCCGGTCGCGCCAAACAACAGGGCTACGCCGTAGAGGAAAATGGCCGAAGCCGCAGACCCCAGGATGAAGTACTTAATGGCCGCTTCATTGCTCTTACGATCGGCACGGCGGAAACCCACCAGCACGTAGACCGCAAGCGACATGATCTCGAGCGCGATGAAGGTGACGACAAGATCCAAGGCCGAAGTCATCAGCATCATGCCCAAAGCCGAGAACAACACCAGAACGTAGTATTCCGGGTGCTGAAGCTTTTCTCGGTCCAGATACTTCACCGAAGCCAAGCAGGTCAGACCCGCACAGGCCAAGAACACGATGTTAAAGAAGGACGAAAACGCGTCCGACACCATCATGCCGTTCAAAAGACCTTGAGTCGGAGCGCCGATCTGTTGGCTCGACAAGTAGCCGCCTGCAGCGCAGACCACCACAGCCACCCAAGTCACCAGCCACTTCGGATTGAAAGCGCGAATGACACAGAACAAAAGCGCCACCACGGAACCTGCAAAAACAACCAGGTAAGGAAGCAAGGCGCGAAGGGCTTCAGGCGTCAGATTCAGGAGATCCGGCCGAATCAAGGTTTGTGCGGTTTCCATTTTTACTGACTCTCCGTCGTTTCGATCTGCTGACTCGAAGCGTTTTGTGCGGTGGCAACGGCCGACAAGGCCGGCTGAGTGCGCTTCAGGAATGCTGCTACCGAAGTTTCCATCTTCGAGAAGAAGAAGTTCGGTGCCACACCCATGAAGAACACGGCCACGATCAGCGGCAAGAGCACCACGAGTTCGCGCGCGCCCAAGTCCTTCAGTTTCTGGTTCTCAGGATTTGAGGTCGGACCAAACATCACGCGCTGGAACATCCAGAGCATGTAAACGGCCCCAAAGATCACACCCAAAGCACCGATCGCTGCCAGAACCTGGTTAGCCTTCCAGGCTCCGAGCAGAATCAAAAACTCACCCACAAAGCCGTTCGTTCCGGGCAGTGCCACGGAAGACAACGTCATGATCATGAGCGAGATCGCAAAAAGCGGCATGACCTTGGTGATGCCACCGAAATCAGCGATCTCACGCGTATGGCGACGCTCGTAAATCATTCCCACAAGAAGGAACAATCCACCGGTGGAAATCCCGTGGTTCAGCATCTGATAAAGAGCGCCCGTCACCCCAACAGAATTCAGGGAGAATAGGCCCAAAACCACATAGCCCATGTGGCTGACCGAGCTGTAAGCCACGAGCTTTTTCACGTCTGGCTGCACGGTTGCAACCCAAGCGCCATAAACAATGGCAACGACCGAGAGGATCATAAAGATCCCTTGATACTGAGCCACTGCCGCCGGGAAAAGCGGGAAGGCAAAGCGCAGGAAGCCGTATCCACCCATCTTCAAAAGCACGCCGGCCAGAATCACAGAACCCCCGGTGGGAGCTTGAACGTGAGCATCTGGCAACCAGGTGTGAAGCGGAAAGAGAGGCACTTTGATGGCAAACGCCAAGGAGAACGCCAGGAACAGGATGGCCTGAATGGACCACCAGCCGTCACCCGGCAAAGCCAGCTTGTAGAGGTCAGACAGCGCCGTTGAGTAGCTTCCGAACTGAACTTGGTGCTGATGCGCCAAGTAGAAGATCGCCACCAACATCAGAAGCGAGCCCACCATCGTGTACACGAAGAACTTCATGGCGGCGTAAATGCGGTCCTTGCCGCCCCAAATGCCGACCAAGAGGTACATCGGAATGAGCATGACTTCCCAGAACACGTAGAACAGGAAAACGTCGGTCGCGACAAACGCGCCCAGCATTCCGGTCTCAAGCGCCATCAGCAGGAAGTAGTATTCCTTGAAGCGCTTCTCGACGGCACTGAACGACCCCAAGATCACGATCGGAGTCAGGAACGTAGTCAGAAGCAGGAGCCAAAGGCTGATCCCGTCCATCCCAAGAGCGTAGGAAACTCCCAGCGACTCGATCCAAGGCAACTTCTCGACCATCTGCATTTCAGCCGAAGCCGCATCAAAGCGACCATAGAGCTGAAAGCTGAGAGCAAAGACCAGAAGCGAGCCGACCAAAGCCCAAATCCGACTCACGCCGCCTTCTTTTCCCGCCGGCAAAGCTAGGCCCACCAGGGCCCAAACCAGGGGCAGGAAAACCAGCACCGACAAAAGATGATTATCGAGCAAAGCCATAAACCAGGTACCCCACGGTTGCGATCAAGCCCAGGCCCAGAACCAGGGCGTACACCTGGATCGAGCCGGTTTGGATAGTGCGAGCTGCTTGGCCCGCCGCTTGGGAAACTCGCCCAAAACCCAGGACGATGCGGTCGATAACCGCGACATCAAAGCCCTTCCACAGGCCTTTGGACAGAGCATTGATGGGCCGGATGAAGACGGCCTCATAGAGCTCGTCGACGTACCACTTGTGGGTCAGCACCTTGTGAAGGAAGGAGCTTGCGTCTTTGATCTTCGCCGCTGCGCCCAAGTTTGAATAAAGCTTCAAGGCCACCAAAATACCGACCACGGCTCCCGCGACGGACACTCCCATCAGGGTCCATTCCATCGATGGGTTGATGCCTTCAGCAATGCCATGATGAGCGCCAAGCACCGGCTCAAGCCAGTGTTCGAGCCAACTCATGTGCGGAATTCCCATGAAACCGCCCAAGGCAGAAAGAACAGCAAGAACCGCCAACGGGCCGATCATGACCCAAGGCGACTCATGAACGTGAATCCCGTCCGAATGGCCGTGGCCATTTCCGTGACCGTGTCCATGGTCGTCAGCAGCGTGGGAGTCATGAGCATGATCCGCGTGCTGAGAATGACCGTGCGATTCCTTAAAGCGCGGCTGTCCCAAGAACGTGAGCGAGAACAAACGCGTCATGTAGAACGCCGTCATCACCGCGGTTGCAGCGCCAATCGCCCAGAGCCAAGTCGAGCCATGGGGTGAGCTAAATGCGGTCCAAAGGATTTCGTCTTTCGAGAAGAAGCCCGAAAACGGAGGAATCCCGCAGATCGCAAGCCAAGCGATGAGGAACACAAAGAAGGTCTTCGGCATCCGCGAGCGCAAACCGCCCATCTTCAAGATGTCTTGCTCTTCGCTCATGCCGTGGATCACCGAGCCTGCACCCAAGAACAAAAGCGCCTTAAAGAAAGCGTGAGTGATGACGTGAAACACGCCCGCCCCAAAGGCTCCGACGCCGCAGCCCAGGAACATGTAGCCCAGCTGAGAAACCGTTGAGTAGGCCAGAACCTTTTTGATGTCCGTTTGAACAATCGCAATGGTCGCTGCAAAAAGCGCCGTCACAGCGCCCGTGATTGCAATCACATGCATCGCGTCGGGAGACAGCGAGAACATAAAGTTCAAGCGAGCCAACATGTAGATGCCGGAAGTCACCATGGTCGCAGCGTGGATGAGTGCTGAAACCGGGGTAGGGCCAGCCATGGCATCCGGTAGCCAAACATAGAGCGGAACTTGTGCCGATTTGCCCGTGCATCCCAAGAACAGAAGCAAGCAAATGCTCGTGATCGTTCCAAGTGCCACACCTGCAGGCAATGCTCCGTGGCCAGCTGCGGTCACTACGCTCTTCAACTGAACGAAATCGAGCGTTCCGAAAGTTGTGAAAATGAGGAACATCCCCAGCAGAAAGCCCAGATCGCCCACGCGGTTGGCGATGAACGCTTTCTTACCTGCCGAGGCTTTCTCCATGTCGGCGTACCAGTAGCCGATCAAGAGGTACGAACATAGACCCACGCCTTCCCATCCCAAGAACAGGATCGGAAGCGAGGAGCCAAGAACCAGCATCAACATCGCAAAGCAGAACAAGTTCAAATAAGCGAAGAACTTGCCCGGGGTTGCATCGTGCCCCATGTACCCAATCGAGTAGATGTGGATCAGCGTACCCACACCCGTGATCACCAAAGTGAACAGAGTGTTGAGGCTGTCTAGGCGAAACGCCATATCGAGTTTGAAGTCGCCGATCTGCATCCAGTTGAATGCAACTTGCTCGATGACCCGACTCTCAGCAGGCATGGCTTGAAGTTGCAAAAACAACATCAGCGAAACAACAAACGAGGCCAGAATGGCAAGGGTTGCCAAGCCGCCAGTCACGCCTGCCGAGGCACTTTTGCCGCCGGGACGACTCTGCACTGCCGCGTACCACAAGCCGTTCACTGCGAAACCCACCAAGGGGAACAGGGGAATCAGCGAGATCATGGATTCCTCACTCCTTCAAAAGCTGGATTTGGTCGGTATCGACCGTTCGCAGCGTCCGGAACAACGCAATCACCAGACCCAGGCCCACAGCTGCTTCGGCTGCCGCCACGGTCATGATGAAGAATACGGCCATCTGGCCGCCCAAGTTCTCCAGCTGTTTGGAGAACATCACAAAGGTCAGGTTCACGGCATTGAGCATCAGCTCGATACACATGAGCAGCACCAAAATGTTCCTGCGAATCAACACGCCCGTGAGGCCGATAAAGAAAATCACGGCCGCAAAGGACAACACCAACCAGGGTTCAACGACCAAAGCGCTCATTTGGCCTCCTTGCGGGCGGATTGCCGCTTCGCGATAGCAACAGCCCCGACGATACCTGCCAAAAGCAGAACCGACGTCAGCTCAAAAGGCAGGATGTAGTCCGAGAACATGAGCTGCGAGACGGCCTGGGTATTCCCGCCCACAGCCTGAATCTGCTCCAAGGTGTGAGTCCCGTGCTTTCCAAAAGTCGAGGTGTTGCGGAACATCCACACAAAGAGCGCCAACAGAGTCGACGTCATGACACCGGCGGTGACGCGAAGGCCCCGATGGGAACGCCCCAAATCGAAAGACTCGACGTCCACCGCGAGAAGCATGATGACAAAGATGAACAACACCATGATGGCACCGGCATAGACCAGCACCTGAAGAGTCGCGACCAAGTGGGCGTTCATCATGGCGTAGATAGCGGCGAAACAGAAAAACACCATCACCAGCGAGAAGGCGCTAGCGACGGGATTTTTCTTCAAAACCACCATCAACGCGAAGGCAACCGCGAGTCCGGCGAAAGCGAAGAAGAAGTAAGGATTCAGATCCATTTTCAGACTCTCCAGACCGTTACTTGTTGCCCCGCTGCTCGAGCAGGTAATCTTTGGTGTAAACCGTGCGTTCGGCTTGGCTCATCTCGTAAATCGAGGACAGCTTGATGGCATCCTTCGGGCACGCCTCTTCGCACATCCCGCAGAAACAGCAGCGAAGCACATCGATCTCGAACTTCACTGGGTACTTTTCCTTGTCCGGGCGCTCACCTGCGACAATGTGAATGCACTCGGCAGGACACACCGTGGGGCACAGCATGCAGGCCGTGCAGTTCTCCACGCCGTTCGTGGCCTTAATGTAGTGCATCCCGCGGAAACGGTCGGAATACTGCCGCCGCTCTTCCGGATACTGGATGGTCACCTTCTTACCGAAGAGCATATTCTTCATGGTGATTCCGAGACCTTTGACGATCTCAACCACGTAGAAGCGCTGGAAAAAGCCGGGCTTGTTCTTGATCAACATGTCAAATCACCTTGGCGTAAATCAGGCAGCCGGTCACAAAGATGTTTAGCAACGAAAGCGGCAGCATCACTTTCCAACCCAAATCCATGAGCTGGTCATAACGAAACCGTGGGAGCGTCCAACGCACCCAAACGAAGAACCACATGAAGGCGGCGACTTTCGTGAAGAAGGCCGCCACTTGGAGGAGCGTCATCAAAACCGCGCCGCCACCGAGTGCCTCATGAAGTTGAGCCATCCCCGGCAAAAGTTGGAACCCACCGAAATAGAGCGTGGCCATCAAGCCCGATGCCGTGAACATGTTCACGTATTCAGCCATCATGAAGATGGCAAACTTCATCGAGCCGTACTCCAAGTGGTACCCGGCTACGATCTCGGATTCGCCTTCAGGAAGATCGAAGGGGAGTCGGTTGGTTTCAGCAAAGGCTGCCGTCATGAAAATTAGAAAGCCCAGCGGCTGAACAAAGATGCCCCATTTCGGCAGCGCAATCGGACCCAGCTGAAGCCAAGTTTGACCTTGTGCGATGGCGATGTCCGACAAGTTCACTGACGAATAAATCATCAGAATGCCGATGACCGAGAGGCCCATCGATAGCTCGTAACTGATCATCTGCGAGGACGACCGGAGAGAGCCCAGAAGCGAGTACTTATTGTTCGACGCCCAGCCGGCCATGATGATGCCGTAAACACCGAGACTGCCGATGGCGAAGATGTAAAGGAGGCCCACGTTCAGGTCAGCGACCTGGAAAGTGATGGTCCGATCTTCTAAAACCAACGGCGCTGCCCAGGGAATCACCGCAAACGTCATGAAAGCGGGGACCAGGGAAACGAGCGGAGCAATGATGTAATAGAAGCGGTTCACGTGCCCCGGAACCGGGTCTTCTTTGAAAATGAACTTCACGCCGTCACAGACCGACTGAAGTAGTCCCAAAGGTCCGATTCGGTTGGGACCCAAGCGGTTTTGCATCAAGGCTGAACCCCGACGCTCCACCCAGGCCATGATCGGCGCAATTTGCACCATGATCAAAACGGTCAGCACGCACTTGCCGACCAGAATGACCCAATCCAATGTGTTCATCGTCGCCATTATGCGGCCCCCGTGCCGGTTCCCTGATTCGCCAAGAGCATCAGCGACTCAGAAAGAGCTTTGCTCTGACCTTGCGGCAAAATCGATCTTTGGAATTTCTGCTCGCGCCCATCGTGGTTTACGAAGGTTCCGCTCTTTTCAGCCCAGGTCAGGCCCGGAAGAACGGCCTGGAACGCTTGCGCTTCTTGCTTCAAGAAAACGCCCACACCCACAACCGTCTTCGCTTTAGAAAGATCCGGAAGAACGGCCCGTCCTGCACGAAAAACCAAAACCTGCTCTGCGCCCGCCGGGAGAGAATCAAAGGGCTTATAGCCCAGCTTTTCCAACCCATGGAGGTTCGCCGTCTTTGATTTGCGCTTCAAAAGCGCGTCTGCTGCTGCGTCGTCAGAAGCGGTCTTCACACCCGGAGTACCGAAGTGGAACACCGGCGCTTGAGGAGCCTGCTTGGCCAAGAAAGCCTTCAGGTCCTGAGCTTCTTCTTGGGAAAGATCAGACCCAACCAAGACAGTGACTTTGCCGGACTTCAATGCCCCTTGAGCTTTGGCGACGGCATCCGTCCATGCGGCCATGTCCAGACCTGTAGCGCCTTGAACCGCAGGGCTCAAAACACGGTCGGCGTCGTGAATCGTTTCAAAATGGAAACGACCCTCGTCGCAGATCCAGTGCTTGTTTACTTCCAAGTTCGTGCGAGGAAGCGTCCGGTAAACGACGTTCGCGTCTTGCTGAAGCTCGATGTTGCAGCCTTTGGAGCAGCCTTCGCAGACCGACTCAGCCTTCTTCAGGAACCAAGCGCGCTTCCGGAAACGGAAGCCTTTCAGCGTCAAAGAGCCCGTCGGGCAAATATCGGCGTAGTTGCCGGCGTAATCGGTTTCGAGCGCCCGACCGTCGATCGTGGTGATCTCGGTATTGTTGCCCCGCTGAATCGCGACCATCTCGCGGACGCCTGCCACTTCGGCACCGAAGCGGATGCAGCGAGTGCAGTGAATGCAGCGATTCATGTTCTTCTTGATCACCGGACCCATGTCCAAATCGACATAAGTGCGGCGCTCTTCGGTGTAGCGCATGTACGCATCACCGTGCTTGTAGCTATTGTCCTGAAGATCGCACTCGCCAGATTTATCGCAGATCGGGCAATCCAGCGGGTGGTTGATGAGCAGGAACTCCATCACCGATTTTTGGTTCTTCAGAACCTTCTCGGTTTTGGTCTTAATGACCATGCCTTCTGCTACAGCAGTCGAACACGCCGTCTGCAGCTTCGGCATCATTTGAACGTTTCCGTCCTTGCCGGGCATTCCCACTTCCACAGCACACATCCGGCACTGGGCCACGATGGTCAGGCCTGGGTGGTAACAGAAGAACGGGATCTCGACTCCCGCCTGCTTAGCCACTTCGATCATGTTCTGGCCTGGGGTGAAATTCACCTCGCGGCCGTCAATCACACATTTGGACATTTCTTACCTCGGATGTGCGCTTCGAATTCACCCTTAAACTTGCGGACAAAGCTCGACACGGGTCCAGCAGCCGCGTCGCCCAGGGCGCAAAGCGTCTTGCCGTTGATGTTGTCAGCAATATCGAGAAGCAGAGCCAGATCCTGCTCGCGGCCATGGCCGTCTTCGATCCGGTGGAGGATGTCCTCCATCCATTTACAGCCCTCGCGGCAAGGCGTGCACTGACCGCAGGACTCGTGAGCGTAGAACTTAGTGATGCGCTTGATGAGCTTCACCGCGCAGTAGTCCTCGCTCACCACCATCAAGGCTGCCGAGCCCATCATGGTGCCAATCTTCATCAGTGGCTCGATGTCATAGACGACGTCGATTTCATCCGGAGTCAAAACCGGAGCCGAAGATCCACCAGGAATGACGGCCTTCAACTTCTTGTCGTCCGTGATGCCGCCGCAGATGTCGTAGATCAGTTCGCGGATCGTCACTGCGCCTGCAGGAAGCTCGTAAACTCCCGGCTTCTTCACGTGACCCGAAACGCTGATCAGGCGCGTTCCGCCCGATCGCTCCACCTTGCCCAGGCTTGAGAACCACTCACCGCCGCGATTGACGATGAAGGGCACGTTCGCCAAAGTCTCCACGTTGTTCACAACCGTGGGTCCACTAAAAGCGCCGGCTTGTGCTGGGAACGGAGGCTTCACGCGAGGCTCGCCGCGTTTACCTTCAAGCGAGTTGAGAAGTGCGGTCTCTTCACCGCAAATATACGCGCCCGCGCCGCGATGAACCGTCAGGTCAAAGTCATGGCCTGAACCGAGAATGTTCTTACCCAAATACCCTTTGGAGTAAGCCTCGGCGATGGCTTGATCCAAGAGCTTTGCTTCGCGGGTGTATTCGCCGCGAATGTAGATATAGCCAATCTTTGAGCCGATCGCGTGACCCGCGATAATCATGCCTTCAATCAGAAGGTGAGGGGTGTAGCGCATGATGTCCCGGTCTTTGAAAGTTCCGGGCTCGGATTCATCGGCGTTACAAACCACGTATTTGGGTTTCGGGGATTGCTTCGGAATGAAGCCCCACTTCATCCCGGTCGGGAAGCCCGCGCCACCACGACCGCGGAGGTTCGACTTCTTCACCTCATCGATCACGGCGTCGGGGGCCATCTTGAGCGCTTTGCCTAAGGCCGTGTAGCCCTGCATTTGCTCAAGGTAATAGGACAGAGGGCGAGCCTCGTCCTTTTTTCGGAAGTGCTGGATGTAAAGTGTCTCGGCTTGAAGAGCAGGATGCATGGCTCGAAGTCCTTTCCTGTCGCGCTCAGGCCAATCCCGCGATGATCTTCTCGATCGCGGGGATGTCCAAGTTCTCGTAATAGTCGTCGTTCACCATCATGGCAGGTGCCGTGCCGCAGGCACCCAAGCACTCTTCTTCCATCAGGGTGAACTTGCGGTCACTCGTGGTCTCGCCACAGGCGATGTCCCACTTCTTCTCCAAGTGCTCGACGATTTCATCGGAGCCGCGCAAGCAGCAAGCGACGTTCGTGCACACTTTGAGGTGATACTTTCCGACCGGCTTCAGGTTGTACATCGTGTAGAACGAAGCCACCTCGCGCACTTGGGCGGGGTGAATTCCGACGTAAGCCCCGATTTCTTCCAAAACCTCTGGCGGAAGCCAACCCGACTCTTCTTGCGCTTGGTGAAGGGCCGGAAGAAGCAAAGCCACCTTGTTCGGGTAGCGGGGCTCCAACTTCTTCATTTCGTCGTAAAATTTCTGCGAAAGCACTTTACTCATGACTTCACCCCTCAGCGGTCCAGCTCACCGGCGATGACGTTGATGGACCCGAGACCTGCCACCATATCGGCCACTTTTTGGCCTTCCGACATCGGCGTCAGCCCCTGGTAATGCCAAACACTTGGGCCGCGAATCCGCATTCGGTGCGCATTCGGACCGCCCTTGGAAACGATGTAGAAGCCGAGCTCTCCGTTGCCGCCTTCGAAGCAGGTGTACGCTTCGCCGGCAGGAACATCGAAACCCTTCATGAAAAACTTGAAGTGGTGAATCAAGCCTTCCATGGTGTTGGCCACCACGTCTTTATCGGGAATTCGAACGCGCTTGTCTTCGACCCAGATCGGGCCTGGCTTCAACTTGTCAGCGCACTGAACAATGATGTTCAGTGACTGGCGAATTTCTTCCATGCGCACCAAGTAACGATCAAACACGTCGCCGTTTTGAGCCGTCGGGACGTCGAATTCGACGTCTTTGTAGAACATGACTGGCTGATCGCGGCGCAGGTCGCGGTCAATGCCCGCAGCCCGAGCGTTTGGACCGGTCCAGCTGTACTTCATGCACATCTCGCGATTGAACACCGCCACACCTTTGGTGCGCTGATGCCAAATGCGGTTCCCCGTCAGAAGCGCGTCCATCTCGTCGATGACTTTACGAGTCCGCTTCACCCAGTCTTTGACCTCTTTTTCCCAACCCTCGGGCGCGTCGGCCATCAAGCCGCCAATCCGGGTGTAGGAAGTAGTCAAACGAGCGCCGCTCAGTTTCTCGATCAAAGTGTAGGCTTCTTCGCGTTGGTGAAAGCCGTACAAGAAGAACGAAAACGCACCCAAATCCACGGCGTTAATGCCCACGCAGATCAGGTGGTCAATCACGCGCGCCAATTCGCAACAGATCATGCGAATCCAGGTGCAGCGCTGAGGCACTTCAATGCCCATCAGCTTTTCAACCGCCATCGCGTAGGTGACGTTGTTGATCAGAGCCGAGCAGTAATTCAGTCGGTCCGTGTAGACGATGAAGTTGTGATAGGTGCGGTTCTCGCCCAGCTTTTCTTTCGCTCGGTGAGTGTAGCCGAACTCACAGTAAGACTTTTCGATGGTCTCGCCGTTCAACTTCGCCACCATGCGAAGCGCTCCGTGCATGGCGGGGTGAGTGGGACCGATGTTGACGATGACTCGGGAATCGCCCCAAAGATCGTCGGGATCGCGCTCAATGGAGATGTGATCGCTGGGCTTTCGCTCCAGAACCTTCACCTCTTCAAAAAGACCTGCTCGGGAAACGCGGTTCTCAGCCATGATGAATCCTCAATCTTCCAGAAGCTCAGGACGCGGCGCCATGGGGGTCGGGAAAATCTGATACCCCTTGAGCGGATAATCTTTGCGAAGTGGATGCCCCACCCAGCGGTCATCCATCAAGATGCGCCGCAGATCGGGGTGACCCGAGAACTTCACGCCGTACATGTCGAAAATTTCACGCTCGGCCCAGTTCGCGCCCGGCCAGACCGACACGGCCGTTGGAACTTCCTGTCCTTCCGGACAGCGGCATTTCACACGAATGCGCCAGACCTTAGAAATCGAAGCAAGGTTGTAGACGATCTCAAAACGAGGTTCGGCTTCTTCGTCAGTCGCCGTGATGTCTGCCAAGAAATCGTACTCAAACCCGGTCTCTTCTTTCAGGTACGAGAGCACCTCAACAATGCGCTCCTTCTTCACGTAGAGAATCGGAACATCCGTTGGGTACTCGCCCGGGAAGCGAACTTCTTCGCAATCGGCGCCAAAACGCGCGCGAAACTTTTCGATCTGCTCTTTCCAGGCAGTGCCCCACTTATCGAGCCACCAGCCACCGTTGGTCGGAACCTGCGTGCGAGCGTCCATCGTCCTCAACCTCCGAGTACTTTCGAAGCGCGCTTCAGGGCGGCCTCACGCTTTTGTGCCAGCGTGTCGCCAGCTTGAACGCGATCCTGCAGCCGCATCAAGGCGTGCAAAACGCCTTCGGGTGCCGGCGGGCAACCAGGCACGTAAACATCCACGGGAAGAATGGTGTCGATGCCTTGGGTGACCGAATAAACGTTGAAAATCCCGCCCGAAGAGGCGCAAGCCCCGAAGGACATGACCCACTTGGGTTCGGACATCTGGTCGTAAACGTGGCGAAGAACGGGCGCCATCTTGGAGTTCACGATCCCGGCCACGATCAAAAGATCGGCCTGACGAGGCGAAAAGCGCACGGCCTCCGCTCCAAACCGAGCCATGTCATAGTCGGAGCACAGCGTGGCCATCATCTCGATGCCACAGCAGCTCGTACCGAAAGGAAGAGGCCACATCGCATTCTTGCGACCCCAATTGATGAAGTCCTGCAATCGCGTGGTCAGAAATCCCGCTGATCCGTCTTTGGACATGATGAACCGCTCCTTAAGTTAAAACTCAATCCCACTCGAGCGCGCCCTTTTTCAGGACGTACGCGTAACCGACGAGGAGGATGCCCACAAAAAAGCCCATTTCCCAAATAATGAAGGAGTTGAGCTCGAGGTATTTGCGGAACGTGACAGCAAACGGAAAGAAGAAGATGGCCTCGACGTCAAAGAGCAAAAACAAAATGGCGACGAGGTAGAATCGAACCGAGAACCGTTGAGACGACCCAGTGGCCGGAGGCACGCCGCACTCGAAGGCCTGGTTCTTTCGTTTGTTGGGAATATTGGGCCCAAGCAAACTCGAAACAAGCAGGATGACGCTGCCCAAACCAGCCCCAAGGGCCATCAGGATGAGAATCGGTAGGTAGTCCATGAGGCGAGAGTTCCCTGATTCGCGTTTAAGGTTTCGTGAATTTATAGCGGCCTGAGCCTGTGGTCGCTACCACAAAATAAAGCGAATGCTTCGGGTAACCCATGCCAAGAGCGGCTCGGCAAAAATACCGAGCAAGAACATTGGAATAAACAGCGCCCCGAGGAAGATTCTTCGGGGGCGAGAATCCAAACTGGCTGGCTGCGATGGCAGAGCGCGAAGGTCGCCCATTAATCCGTAGGCCAAACGCGACAGCGCAATGACAGAAACGGCCATCGCAAGAACTGCCAAAACAGCAAGAAACGACCATTGATGCTGAAGCGCCACTCCCACCAGTGCGAACTTCCCGATGAAGCCCGGCAGGGGCGGAAGACCGACTAAACTAGCCAAGAACAAAACCAGGGCCACCGCCTCAGGGACTGCCTGCCTAGGAAGGCGTTTTAGCTCGGACAAACGATCCGTTCCGAGCTCGTCCCAAAAATGAGAGAGCACTAAAAAAGCGCCCGTCAAAGCAAACAGCTGCATCAAGCAACTATAGAGAAGCGCGCCGACGCCCACTTGGTCCAAGACCAGAAGTCCCAAAAGCAAAAACCCTGACTCGACAACCGCCAGATAGGCGACCAAGCGCTTGGCACTGGTTTGCCGGAGCGCCAATAGCGCTCCGCTGACCATGGTGAGCCCCGCAATCAAGCCCACAATCCGAGGCCAGTCGACGCCGCCCAAAATCTGCCAACGCCCAGGCTCAAGCTCAGGCTGCGCAAAAAGCACGAGGAGCAACCGCACGGCCACGGCCGCTCCAGCCACTCGCGGCGCAATGGCAAGGTAACCTGATACAGGCGTTGGGCTTCCCTCGATCACATCAGGAGCCGACAGCGACATGGGAAACGTCGCCATCTGAAAACCTAAAGAGAGGAAAATCAGGACAAAGACCACGAGCGCGGCTTGATTGGGAAGTGGCGCCTGGACCAGCTGACGATGCAGGTCGAGCAAACTCACCGATCCAGTCGAAGCAAAGAGCATCGCAATGGCGAACAAAAAAAGCAGGCCCGCCACAGCACCAAAGGCCAATTGCTTCACCGCTGCTTCGGTCGAGCGAATCGAGCGCTTGGAGAAACCCGCCAAGAGGAATCCCAAAATGTTCAGCACCTGGATCGAGAGAAAGATGACCAAGACATCGGTAGCCGACACAGCGATCGACATCGCCAGAGTACATCCGATGATCAAAGCGCTGAACTCAGGGCGATTCACTTCCGACAGCTCACGACTCGATCGCGCCGCCAATAAGGTGAGCGCCCCGAGAAGAATAAAGAAGAGCTTAAAGAACAGCGACAAGCCATCCATCGACAGCGCCTGGTCTAAGACCAGAACCGGCGCCACTCGGAAAGCAAGCAAGGTCTGAATAAAGGCGCCACCCAAACCTAAGAGCGCAAGACCCGTGATCAAGCGCCTGGGTTCGCCGTGATAGGCCACCTCGCTTGCAATGACGAGAGCGAGCGTGAAGGCGAGGTAAATCTCGGGCAGAAGAAAAAGAATGTCATTCATTGGATGCTACCCAAAAGCGCCAATACCGTTGGACGCACAAGCTCCAGAAGCGGCTTGGGATAGATCCCAAAAACCACGAGTAAGATCACCAGCGGATAAAGATACGCCTGCTCCCGGAGCGTCAGATCCTGAATGGCCTTGGCACGCGGAGAGGCCTCAGGCCCCAAGAAAACAAAGCGATACAAAGTGAATAGATAATAAGTGGCAAGAAGCAGGGATGCGCACCCGAGAAGCACAGCACCAGGATGAACCGAGAAACTTCCGATCATCAAAAGTGAATGACCGACGAAGCCTCCGGAACCCGGAAAGCCCAGCAAGGACACCACGACGACTCCTGCGACCAGAGCCATCATCGGGGCATGCGTCGCTGCGCCTCCCAAAACAGGATCGCCCGCTTCGGTGCGAAATTCGCCCACACCCGTGCGACCCATCAGAACCCCTGACAGCAAACCAAATCCAGCCACACCTAAGCCAAGAGCGAGCTGCTGATAAACCGCTCCCACCATCCCGGCTGCGCTCAAGGAGCCGATGCCGATCAAGATCAGACCCACTTCGCTTAAGCAAACGTAGGCCAAAAGCACTTTGAGCCGACGCTGCGAAACGGCGCAAATTCCGCCGATCACTAAATTCAAGCCGCCCACCCAAACGACGCCTTCAGCGGCAGAGGCCATGGTTTCCGGGAACAGCGAACACGTCAGGCGCACAAAAATATAGGTCGCCACCGGCACACACACCGCCGAGATCGCAACGAACACCGACGGCGGCGCTTCTTCTGCTACCTCGATAAACCAACCGTGAAGCGGCCAAATCGGCGCGCGAAGCGCCAAGCCTAAGCTGATCATTCCGAAGGCCACTGCCGCCACCGACAGATCCGCCCCCAAGATCTGGAAGGTCTGCTTCGAGAGCTTTCCGCCCGAAAGTTCGCTCAGAGAAAAGGTGTGGGGCTCGATGGAGTAATAGATCAAAACCAATGCAGCAAAAAACAACGCGTTCCCGACGGCTGCAGCCACCATGGAGCGAAAAGCGGCCGTCTCACGCTGAGGTCCACCCCAAACGCCGATCAAGAAGTAGAGGGGAAGCGAAGACATGGCCCAGAAGAAAAACAGAAGAAACAAGTCCTGCGCGCAAACTGCGCCAGCCAATGCCGTTTGAAGGACCAACAAAAGACCGTGCATTCCGCGTCGGCCAATTTTTTGATCCCACTCGGCCGCGATGAGAACCGGAAACAAAATCGCGATCAGAAGAACCGGAAGGACGTTCAGTCCGTCCACAGCCATACGGTAACTAATCGAAAAGGAACCGATCCAAGGCAAAACCTCCAAGGCTTGCAGCTCAGAGCTCTGAGGCTGCATCCCTACGACCAGGAGCAAGCCACAGATGGAGCCAGCCAAACTCGAAGCGATCGCCGTAGCGCGGCCCAGGGATTTTGAGCCCTCTTTGTCAGTCTGGGGAAGAAACGCCTGAAAAACGGCGCCAATGAACGGAAGCAGAAGCATCAGGGTAATCAGATGGTGGCTCATGCGATCCTCAGAACCTCAAGAAGTGAAGAAGAATGACAACCCCGGTACCCAGGGCGAAAAAAAGGTACCACTGCACATCGCCGCTCTGGATGAGTTGAAGCATCTTGGCGGGGACGTGAACACTGCGATGAACTCCTAAGTGGAGACCTCGACTGAGCGACCCCTCCACCCGATTGAAGCGATCCGAAGTGAAGTTCAAAACCAAGTCCACCCAGCGCGGTAGACCACGCATCCAAAACTGGATGTCCACCCAGCGATGAAGCGCATCGGCAACCGCATACGTGCCTCGGAAGAAGGCATCGAGGACGCGTTCGGTCTGGTAGCCCGATTCAATATAATGAGCAAATCGCGGCAAAGCGTTTCCAATCAAGAGCCAACGGTCTTCACCTCGCCCCGTGCTCCAATAACCAATCGCAAGCGAAAGGATCAAAACGCCCCAGAGCACGGAAAGGGGAGTCACACCCGAAACCGTTTCAGACGCCCCAAAGAATCGATCCACTAGCGACACAAGCACTTGATCAGGCGCACCCGGGATTCCTCCGGCCGTGAGCGTACCCACCCAGAACACTCCGAGCCCTGAGATGGCGACCAGTCCTGGAACAATCAAAGCGCTCCAGTGTCCTGATTCGCCTTTTCGTGTGACGGGAAGAAGCCAGACCAATTTCCAAATCAGGAGTGAAACCGCAAAACGAGCAAAGCCCAAAGCGGTTGCGAGCGCTGGGTCGTGTAAGGAGTCTTGAATGACTCGCGCCGTTCCTGGGAATCCGACAAAGCCAGCCACACCTGCTCCGCAAAGAGCAACAAACCACGCGGCCCAGCGGCCACCGTGTGCTTGACCCGACGGAATAGCGGCAATCATCGACAGTCCAGCTCCGCCAATCAATGCAGAAAGCCCAAGCGGCCAAGCGGCCCAGGGCCCAGAAAAAGCGATTGCTGCGACGGCCAGTCCAAAAGCAGATGAAACCCACGCCGCCAGAGCAGAACGCCAAGTCTTTTGAAGCAGTCCTTGAATGGCGACGAGTGCCGTACTGGCGAGCGCAAACCACCCCAGCAAAGGCATGACACCGACTTTTCGAAGCGCGGGCTCCAAGCGGATCAGGGGCGCCAAAGCAGCCAAGGCCGGGAAAACCTGTGCAGAAATAAGCTGCACCGACAACGGCACACGCGAGGAGCGAGACAGCCAAGCCGAAAGAGGGAAGGGCTGGGTCTGAGCAAAAAGCCCAAGCACCAAGAGTGCCCCGCCCCAAAAGGCCGCTCCGCTCCAAGGTGCCGCATCTTTTCCAGCCAAAAGCGAAAGGTCCGCGCCGGAACTCGCCAAAGCGAACGCTCCAAACAATGCCAAGATGAGGCCTGCCGATCGCTCGCGCACATAACGAACCGCGATCTCTGCGCCTTCGACTTCTCCCCAGCGCGTTCCAAGCGCTAAGAAACCCGCAAAGCTCGCAACAAGAACGCCACCAAAGGCGAGCCAAGTCGTGGAAGAAATCCAAGCCAACACGACGCCGGTTGCGCCCAGAACGGCAGAACCCAAAATACGCTCTTTTCGCACGTCAGGATCCTGTGGATTTAAGATCCGGTCCAAAATCACCAGTGCAGCGAGAACAATCGGTATCAGAGCTCCAGTAAACCCGAGCGCGTCTTGAGCGATCCCCACCCGAATGGACTGCGCAGCATCTTGCGGCCAAATCCATCCGCGGACGTATTGAAGCAAGGGCTCAGAGGCATCAAAGATCCCCTCGGGCTTGGTCACAATCAAGCCCAAGATCAAAGCCAAGACGCCAACGCCTGCAAGCCATTCACCCAAGCGAGGAAGCCTACCGCCCCAGCGGACCGTCACCACGCCTGCCAGGAATGCGAAAACAAGCGTCGCCACTAAGATCAGTGGGGCTGAGGATTCCATCCAGTCTTGAGTCATCTCAAATTCCCCTTACTGCCGTAGCGCACGGACATCCTCCAAGCTGGCTCGTCGCTTCAGATAGAAGAGCCGCAAGGAAACTGCACATCCCGCCACTGTTGCCACTAAGCCAAACAAGAGCACCCAAAGTCCTGCGATCTGCCCCTGAACGCGAGCTGCCTCGCGGCCTACTCCCGCCAACATGAACATCATGGAAGCTGCGAGCACCATCAACTGAAGACCCACCAGAAGCCCAATCAAAGTCCTGCGATAAAGAACGCAGGCTAATCCGATCCCAGCCATCGCTGCGGCAATGAGAATCATGATTCCCCCCGGTCCGGTCGAGACAAGACGCCCGATCCAACAATGACCAACAAAAGAAGAACCGCGAGTAACTCCAAGGACAAGATGTGTCCGTCCAGGAGCGCTCGCCCGACTTTGGCGATTCCTTCAGGCGGTCCCACTTCGACCACTCCCGCAATGGGCAAGTGCCGCGTACCCAGCCAAATGACCCCGGTCAGAGTTCCACCCAAGAGAACCGGAAAAAGAGCATCAATCGCTCGCTGAGATTTTTTCCGCGCATCCTGAACCCCAAACTCACCGTAGGTCACCGAATAGGTCAAAAGCGCGAGCGTGATCAAAGTGCTCACAATCCACTGAATGACGGCCAAAAGTTCGGCCCCCAAGGAAAGGTGCAAGCCGCCTGCGGCCAGACCCGCCAAGCCCAAAGCTAAAATCGAAACTCGTACGTCGCCTGCAAACGTGGCCACCAAAGAGGCGAGAAGCATCAAAGCTCCACAGATCCAAAAAATGGTCATGTCACGAGCTCCTCGTTGTCCTTGGCTTCGGCGTCGCGCATTCGAGCCCACTTGAGGCGCTGTTCCGGCGTCACACGGCCTCGACCAAAACTCGCCACGAGTTCGCCTGGAGTCAGCGTCGATTTTTCGTAGTTCTTGGTGTGAACCAATGAGCCCGGCTGACAAACTTCAACGCAAAGGCCGCAAAAAACACAGCGGGAAAAATCGATATCAAAGACCGATACCCAAAGCTTCGAAGGGATGTTTCCTGGCTCCGCTTCGACCGTGATGCATCTTACCGGGCAAGCCACTTCGCACTCCCGGCACCCCGTACAACGATCGATATCGTTCACCAACAAACCCCGAGTCCGCGGCGGCAATTCGTCCGCGATTCGGGAACTCACGGGATCCGGATACTGCTCGGTCACTTCTTTCTTCAGGTCTCCCGACTTCACGTTCAAGAGGTAGGGCAGGGCAGTAAAAAAAGAGCCGGACAAAGAGCGAATGCCCCGCCACAAATTCTTGAAGTACTCGAGGATGGAAGCAGACACTGAGGGCGAAGTCATTTTCCGAAAATCTCCATCCAAATCGCCGCTCCGGCTAGGGCCAAGAAAGAAAGCGGACCCAGCACTTTCCAAGAAAGATCCGTAATCTGATCGGACCGAACCCGAGGCGTGACCGTTCCCAAAAGAGAAACCAAGACCATCAAAACGGTCGTCTTCAAGAGAACCCAGCTCACTTCTAAGAAGGCGAGCGTTCGGAAAGCTGAGACATCCTCAAGTGCCCGGTACAGGGTTCCCGGCAATTTCCAGCCCCCTAGGAACAAAGTGACCGTGATCAAACTCCATAGAAAATATCCGTAAAACCGCCCCAGAAGAAAAAGGCAAAGCCTTCGCCCTTGAGTCAGCGTGCCCACGCCTCCGTGGATGTCTTGAACCGAATAGCCCCCATCAAGGGGTGGAATATTTAAGAGGACCAGGCCGCTGACCAAGAACACCAAGAAAGCGACAAACTCAAAAGGACTTGAAAGAAAAGCCCAAGCCAGGGGACTTGCGCCTTGAGAGTCGACGAGCTGACTCCAGCGAAACCCGCCCGCTCGAAGGCCTACCGTGCTGATCGCGATCAGCGCAGGAAAAGCTCCCGTAATGGCTTGCGCCGAAACCCGAAGACCGCCGTACCATCCAGGCACCGTGCGACTGGAGAGGCCCATCAAAAGCACCGACAGAGAGACTAAGAGCGCTGCCCAGAACGGGATGAACACGCTCATTTCGGCGTTAAAAATCACAAGCGATGAGCCAAGCGGCAGAGTGACGATCGTGGAATACAACGCCATGGCGTGAACCCAAGACCAAGTCACGCTTCCTTCAGGAGTCTTCCCGCGGAGGGGTTCTTTTTGAAGAAGCTTCAAAACGTCAGCAATGGGCTGAAAAAGTCCTGCGGGTCCCGCGCGATTTGGCCCCACTCGGGCCTGAAGGTCAGAGCCTAGTTTACGCTCAAAAAACCCGACGAGTGCGGCGCCCGGCAAAATCACACCGACAAAAAGAACGACCCACGCGGCTACGAGCACTACCCAGCCGGGAGCGCCCAGCGGCAGGCCCATTCCCGATTTCCAGATCTCTTCCCAAGCAGTCATCGGTCCACCTCTGCCAGACAAAGATCCAAACTCGCGAGAATCACCGGAACATCCTCAACCCGCTGCGCTCGTAGTGCCTGAGGAACTAAGCGAAGATGCGCTGTGGACGGGGTTCGAAACGAAATCCGCTGGGGCTGGTTCCCGCCATCCGAGAACACATGGCAACCCACCTGACCGCGTGCACCTTCGATAGCGGCGTATCCTTCGCCCATAGGGACTTGAAACTGAGGAGTGACTTTTGGTCCTTCAAAGGGCCCCTGCGGCATCGACTCAGTCACTTGCTTTAAGATCTCCAAGCACTGGTTGATCTCGCGCAGACGCTGAAGGTAGCGACTGTGACTATCTCCGGGAATCTCGGTTCCTTCTTCAGCGACCACAGGCACATCGAAATCAATCCGGTCGTAACCGCTGTAAGGAGCCCACTTCCGAAGATCGAACGACTCTCCCGAAGCACGAAGATTGGGCCCCGTTGCTCCGTGACGAAGCGCTGCTTCGCGGGAAATCACGCCAATACCGCGCGTACGACGCAGAAACGCGTGATTAAAGGACAGCAAGTCGTTGTATTCCTTCAAGCGGATCCGAATCATTTCGCGAGCCTCAAGCACTCGCTCCACGAAACCTTCCGTCACATCCGAGGAAACGCCCCCAAAGCGAAGGAAGTTGATCGAAAAGCGCCCGCCGGTCAGCAGCTCAAACAAATCCAAGAGGCGCTCTCGGTCCCGAAGCACATAGTGCATCATGGTCGTTGCACCCACGGCGCGCGCCATTCGCGCCATGTAAGCAAAGTGCGAAGACACTCGCGAAAGTTCTGCCACAATCACTCGAATGGCTTGTGCTCGCTCAGGAACCTGAATTCCTGCCAAGCGCTCTACGGCAAGACAAAGAGCCAGCTCGCCATGAATGGCGGCTTCTGGATCCAAGTGATCCGCGTAAGTCACAGCCGCATGCCAGCGATGAAGCTCCAGAGCCTTTTCCAGTCCTCGGTGGAGGAAGCCCGACTCGACTTTCGCATGAGAAACGATTTCACCGTCCAGCTGAAGGCTCAGCCTCATGGCGCCGGGAAGGGCCCCGTGAAAAGGCCCCAGTGTCCAGCGAGTCAGATCCGTTCCCAAACGTTCCGGTTGCAGCCCTTCGATCATGAGAGCACCCCGTGTTCGTCCGGCGCCGTTTTTCCAACGGCTCGCATGTGCGGAACTCCTTCGTACTCGAGCGGATAGACGTAGCCCTTTCTCAAGGGGTAGCCCTGCCAGCCTTCAGGTAAGAAATTCCGTCCCGTGGCTTCTGCGCCCGAAAAACGCACGCCAAAGAGTTCCGAGTTCTCACACTCAAAAGGAACAGCCATCGGCCAAACGGATGAAACTGAGACAGTCTCGACTGCTTCCTCAGGTCCCGAAGGACGAAGCGTTCCACGAAGAGCCAGAGTCCTGCCTGTCGACAGCGAGCGTAGAAAATAGGTCAGAACCAAAACCCCACCAATCTCGGCAACCGAGAGGTGATCGAGGCTTTGATAAGCCGGCCCCGGCTCTTCAGCCAAAACACGCGCCAAAGGAAGCAGGTGTTTGAGGTCTACCCAAACAATCCTCAGGCCCAAGCCCGCATCCATCGGGCCCGGGTTCGGGCGATCCGCGAGCAAGGCTCCCGGAACTCGGCTCTGTAACTTAGAGATCAGCTCTCGGATTTCCACGAATCTTTTCCTGCAGGGCAATCAGCCCGTTCATGATGGCCTCAGGGCGAGGTGGACAACCCGGAACATAGACATCCACCGGAATCATCCGGTCGACCCCGGGAACGGTCGAATAACTAAACTCAGGTGAAAACGGCCCGCCGCAAGCAGCGCAGGCTCCCACCGCCAAAACGTAGCGTGGCTCCAGCATCGCCTCATAAACAGCACGTAGGTGAGGCATGGACTTGTAGGAAACCATTCCACTCACGATCAAAAGATCTGCGTGACTCGGATCGACCTGGGGCAAACACCCGAAGCGCTCCAGATCGTACCGGCAGCCGAGCGACTCCAGGACCTCATCAGCGCAGCACCCAGGCCCCGTCGAGATGTACCAAAGCGACTGCGAGCGCGACCAGTTCAGGAACTTTCCGACCGTTGAAGTATAGAAAGACCCCTGTTTCATGGCGAATCTCCATCCTGGAAGCTCTTCAGCCAGTCCAAGTCTCCTTTTCTTCCTGCGTAAAGAAGCCCTAAGCCTCCAAACACCGAAAGAGACAGGATCGCGACCAAGCCGCGATTGCTGAGACCGCCTTCCCCCACACAGGGAATCAGGATGAGTCCCACAGCCGTTAAGAGGAGAGCTGCATTGGTTGCACGCGAAAACCGCGTATTCAAGCGGCGACCGAGCTCCGTGGAAGGCGCGACTTTCGTCCCTCCCAGCTCAGGCGGCTCCATTCGGCGGCGAGCGGGCAAGCCCGTTCGCGACCGAAGGACGCTCGAAACCAACGACAATGCCGCAGGAACACTCAAAGAGAGTGCCGCGGCGAGAAAAACCACATAGTAAACGTCCCAGCCGCTTGGCATTCTTTCTCCGACAGGGGTTTCGGGCGATTGGCGGAAAAGGTACTGAAGCTGAAAATGGGAGTCAAGATTCCCAAGCCCCTGCAACTCCTGAAAATCACAAATGCTTCCTAGTCGTATTGAATCCATCCTTGCCTCCGTTCGAGAGCTTTCCTCGCCGATCCGCGCCCATGGCGCGTCGATCCCGACGGCGGCCCTGCTTTTGTCTCGTTGGCTCCGGGACGCGGCGACTCCTTTGGTCATCTATGTTCCGGATGACGATGCGGCCCGAACTCTGGCCCAGGATGTCGGAACCCTGAGCCGAACCCTCCATTCTCAGGAAGCCGAAGTCCTGATTTTCCCCACTTGGGAACAATCCCCTTACAGTCCCATTTCCCCGTCCATCCGGATCCGACTCGAGCGAATGGCAACTCTCAATCGCTTGGCTGAAGCCACTCTTCCGGGCCAGCCGGGGCGTCCGCTTCTTCTCATTACCTCGCTCGCAGCGGCTGCCCAGGCCACGCTGCCTCGGTCAGCGCTCCATGAGCACGGGCTTTTCCTCACCGTCGGGAGCTCAGTGGAGTCCCGGGAGTCGCTCATTCGCGCACTCCTCGACGCAGGCTACCTGAGGACCGATTCGGTCGAGGACCCAGCGACCTTCTCGGTACGAGGAGAAATCGTCGATCTTTTCCCGCCCGAAGCCCCTAGGCCCTACCGGATTGAGCTCTTTGGCGACGAAGTGGAACGCATTCGCGAATTCGATGCAGCCACGCAGCGAACGCTCGACCCAGGCCCACAGCCTCTGCAAACGCTTCGCCTAGGGCCCGCGCGCGAAGTTCTCATCCACTCACGCTCTTTGCCAAGACTCCGGGAGCGACTTAAAACGTGGGCGGATGAAGCAGGGGTGCCGCGCCAAATCCGGGATCCGCTTTTAGAGGCACTCGATTCTGGGGCTTATCCCGATCACTCCGATTGCTGGGCTCCTTTTGCTTGGGAAACCCCGGGCCGCCTGGAAGACCACCTTCAGCCTTCCTGGCCCAGAATTGTCCTAGACGAGCTTTCTTGCTCTCAAGTCTGGGACGAGTTTCGCGCGGAGCAAAAAGATGCTGTCCAGGAAATGGCTCGCTCAGGCGTGATTGCGCCTCCCTTTGAAGCGCTCTTTTCCTGGGGCGACGAAAAAGAAGCTCAGTTCCGAAGTGGGATGACTCTTTATCTGGATCGCCTGGAGACGGCCGATCTCTCGACCCACGAAAACGAAACCGCTCCCACTGAGTTTGAAGCGCCCCAGAAGCCCGAAGAGCGCGGAGTTCGTTTGGCCGAACGCCACCGGATTGCGGCGAAACTGAATCCTTCTGGTTCAGCAGAGCGTTTGGACGGGAATCTTCGCGGCTGGCTGGATCAGCGCTTTAAGATTCTGATCCTCGCTTCAACCGTGACTCGTCTGGAACGGATTCGCTTTCTGCTCGGTGAACGAGAGATCCCCACGGGTCCGCTCGACTCGGCTGCCGCCACGCTTCAAGTGGGCAGCCTCTCTCAAGGGTTTCGCTGGCCCTCGGAGGGCTGGGTCGTTCTGACCGATGGCGATCTTCTTGGGCAAAAAGCCTCAGGCAAAAACAAGAAGCCCAAATCCGAGAGCGGATCTGCCGCTCAAGACTGGGCGGGCCTTCAGGCGCTCTCGGATCTGAATCCAGGCGACCGCGTGGTTCACGTCGACCACGGCATTGGCTGCTATTTAGGATTAGCCAGGCTTTCCCTTCAAGGCGCGCCGGCCGATTTTCTTCTGATTGAATACGCGGGCAAAGATAAGCTTTATCTTCCCGTTTACCGCCTCAACGTCATTCAGAAATACTCGGGCGCAGGAGAGGCCGTACCGCTCGACAAGCTGGGCGGCGCTCAATTCCAAAAGGCGAAAGAAAAAGTCAGAGAGAGCGCCAAGCGGCTCGCTATTGATCTGGTCAAACTCTACGCCGAGCGAAAAATTCGAAACGGCGTGATCTTTCCGGGGCGCGATCCCGCGCTCGACGAATTCGAAGCGCGCTTTCCGTTTGAGGAAACTCCCGATCAACTCAGGGCCATTGATCAGGTTCTGGACGACTTAAGTTCAGGCAGAGTGATGGACCGTCTCGTTTGCGGCGACGTGGGTTACGGCAAAACCGAAGTCGCGATGCGCGCTGCTTTCCGCGTGGCGAGCGAAGGAAAGCAGGTGGCCGTTCTTGTGCCCACCACCGTACTGGCGCATCAGCACGAACAAAACTTCCGTCAGCGAATGAAAGACACGCCGTTTGTGATCGAATCGGCGTCACGGTTCAAATCAGCTCGGGAGCAAAAAAAGACTCTCGAAAAAGCCGCCCAAGGCAAAGTCGATATTTTGGTCGGCACCCACCGGCTTTTGTCGCGGGACGTGAAGTTCAAAGACCTAAGCCTGGTCATCGTCGATGAAGAACAGCGCTTTGGGGTTGAGCACAAAGAGCGGTTAAAGACGCTCAAGCTCGATACTCACGTTCTGACTCTCACTGCCACACCGATCCCCAGAACCCTTCACATGGCGCTGTCCGGCCTTCGCGACATTAGCCTGATCAACACACCGCCAGTCGACCGCCTACCCATTCGCACCTACGTTTCGCGCTTTGAGGAGTCTCTGATCCAAAGAGCGATCGAAGCGGAGCTCAAGCGGGGTGGACAGGTGTTTTTCGTCCACAACCGCGTTCAAACCATCGGCGAGATGGCTCGGAAAATCGAAGAGCTCGTTCCCCAGGCGCGCGTCGGCGTGGGTCATGGACAAATGGCCGAAGGCGCTCTGGAAGAAGTCATGGTCGCTTTCTACGAGAAGCGGATCAATGTGCTGGTGTGCACGACCATTATTGAGTCGGGAATCGATTTGCCGTCTGCCAATACCCTGATCGTCAACCGAGCTGATACGTTTGGGCTCTCTCAGCTCTATCAAATCCGGGGGAGGGTGGGGCGCGGTCAGGCTCGCGCCTATGCGTACCTTCTGCTTCCGGCAGAGGGCTCGGTTACCGAGGACGCCAAAAAAAGGCTCGAAGTCATTCAGCGTTTTGTCGAACTCGGCTCAGGCTTTTCCATCGCCTCTCATGATTTGGAGCTTCGGGGCGGGGGAGATCTGCTGGGCGCCTCTCAGTCAGGCCACATCGAAGCCGTCGGGTTTGAGCTCTACATGGATCTTCTCAATGAGGCGATTCTTGAGATTCAAAGCACGGGTGGACCCAAGCAAGAGACGGCCCGCGAACCTGAGATCAAGGTTTCCTTCCCGGCTTATTTGCCCGAGACCTACATCCCGGACGTGCACCAACGCCTGTCGATGTACCGAAGGTTCTCGTCTGCGCCAGAAGAAGCGGAAGTGGACCGGCTCGAGGAGGAACTCCAAGATCGTTTCGGTCCGCCGCCTCTTGAGGCGCAAGAGCTGCTTTGGCTGATCCGGATCAAGCTCCAGCTGAAGCGTGCTCGCGTCGACGCTTTGACGGCAGGTCCCGAGAAAGTCGTCCTCACTCCCGGCGAAGGAAGTCGTCTGGATCCATCCCGAGCCATTGCGCTCATGTCCAGTCAGCCCAAACGCTACCAACTGACACCCGACTCGCGCTTCATCGTCACGCTTCCGACCCGAAGCCTTCGCGACCTGTGCCTAGGACTCGAATCCTTGTTAAAGGACCTTCTTCCAAGGACCGTTTGAGTCTGTTACCCTTTTTTCATGATCCAGAGAAAACTTGGTCTCGCGCTGTCACTTGCCATGATCCCCGGCGTTTCTGCCCATGCGGCCACCGAGTTGGCCAAGATCAATGGTGCCACCATCTCGTTGGAAGAGTTCAACCAACGTTATCAGGACAATTTGAAATTCTTCCAATTCAAGGCGCCAAGTCGGAAAGCCGTTTTGGAAGACTTGATCAAGCGCGAGCTTGCCATTCAAGAAGCCCGCAAACTGGGCCTGGACAAGGATCCAGTGGTGATCGAGCGGATGAACACGGTGCTCTATCAAGCGCTGCTCGAAAAGAAGCTCGCCAAAGAGTTCGAGCAAATCAAAATCTCCGACGACGAGGCAAAAGCCTACTACTCGAAGAATCCGGAAGTTCGCACCAGCACCATTTTCATCGCTCTGGCCCCAAACGCTTCTGCAGAAGAAGTAAAAAAGGGCACCGAGCGCATGCGCCAGATCCAGAACGAACAACTGAAGCCCGGAAAAATGACCTTTGCTGAAGTTGCGCAGCGCTTCTCGGAAGGTCCTGCCGCCTCGATGGGCGGAGATATCGACTTCCAGACCCGCGACAAGCTCGATCCCGCCTACTATGACGCCGCTTTGGCGCTTCGCACCCCGGGCAAAGTCAGCGACATCGTCCGTACCCCGTTTGGTCTGCATCTCATCAAACTTGCTGCAGTGCGTTCCTGGGATGAGACCGACCGCGGCCAGGTCAAGCGCATGATTTTCGAAGAGCGCCGTGCCCAGATTTTCGAAAAGTTCATGGGCCAACTGCGCACTCAAGCCAAAGTGAACGTCCGCTCCGACTTGCTGAAGGATTAATCCTGAAGCCGTCCCCGACCACGGACCGATTGCACAAGCCCGATAAACCTGACAAAACTCTCGGATGAACTTTCGGTTCTCCGTCTTGTGTTTGTTGTGCTCGGCAGTGCACGCGACCGCTCTCAGCGCTCCAGCGCAAGCCGCGCCGGTGGTGATCGAGCGCCTCGAGGCGGCAGTGAACCAGTCGCTGATTCTTCAGTCGGATCTCTCGCGCTTCCGAAAGACGACGAGTCTTCGAGCCCAGCTTGACCCACTTTTTGCCGGCACTCCGGTTGCCGAAAAAGGGGAGGCCGCAAGTACCGACGAGATCATCCGCTTTTTGATCGACGAAGCGCTCATTTCTCAGGCCTTCGAAGTCACGGACGCTGAAGTGGAGACCGAGATCACGAGCATCCTCGCCGGCAATCGCCTGGGCCGAGAGCAGCTCAAAGACGCCCTGAAAGCGCGTGGATTTCGCTTTGAGGACTACTTCGAACTCATCCGCATCAGCGTCTCGAAACGCAATCTGATCGACCGCGACATTCGAACCAAGGTCACCATCAGTGACGACGACGTCAAAAACTACTTCTATAACCACTACTCGAAAAAGAGTGAGATTCCAGCCAACTACAAATTGAAGCTCATTCACGTTAATCCTGCGAACTACCGATCTCCCGAGGCAGCACGCGAGACCGCCGAGCGCGCCCTTCGAGAGATTCGCGGGGGAGAGACCTTTGAAGAGGTTGCCAAACGGGTGAGCGATGACCCCTCGGCACAGTCCAACGCCGATTTTGGAACCTTTTCTTCGGACCAAATGGCGCCTCTGGTGAGGCAACAAATAGCAGGGCTTCAGCTTGGACAAGTCAGTCCCGTATTCGGCGACGCCAAGGCGGGCTACTTCATCCTAAAAATCGTGGATATTCTTTCAGGCGAAAATGACCGCCTGGACCGGATGAAAGAGGAAATTCGTGGGCAGATTGCTGCGGGCGAATATCAGCGGCAGATCCAGCTCTGGCTCGATCGTCAGCGCCAAGTAGCCTACATTCATCTGGCCGGGAAGTAAGATGCCCCGCCTTCCACTCATCATCACGCCGGGAGATCCGGACGGAATTGGCCCAGAGATCACCTGGAAGTCGCTCAAGGCGATCAAACGCACTCGAAGTGGAAGCTGGCAATCTCCGTTTCTTTGCGTGGGGGCGGAGGCCCCTTTTCGGAAGCTTCGCGCTCCCGTGGTGCTTTATCAAGACGGCGTCGCCGCTCCCCGGCGAAAGGGGCCCTATGTGTGGCTTTTGCCCGCACCGGCTCAATCCCCCGAGGGACGTTTTCTCCCTGGCTTTCAATGCGGTTGGTCGATTGAAAAGGCGGTTCAACTGATCCAGTCCGGCCAAGGCTCAGCCCTGGTCACGGGCCCGATCAGTAAAGAGCGCCTCCAAAAGGGCGGCTTCCTCTTTCCGGGGCATACAGAGATGCTTGCGCAGCTCACAGCGACCCCCCGGGTCACTATGATGCTAGCAAACCCGCTTCTGCGGGTGAGCCTTGCGACCATCCATGTTTCGATTCAAAATCTTCCTAAGTCCCTAACAGAAAAGGAAGTTTTCGACTCGGGTCGACAAACCCTGGAAGCGCTCCAGCGAGAGTTTGGGATTCGTCGCCCTCATCTTGCCGTTCTTAGCTTCAACCCCCATGCAGGGGAGAACGGCCTCTTTGGTGACGAGGAAAGCCGCATCATCCGCCCCGCAATGGCAAAGCTTTCCGAAAAATTCGGCAAAGCGGCGACCCTTTCAGGTCCGCACCCAGCCGATACCTTCTTTGCCAGGGAGCTGTCCTTGCCCAAGACACAGCGTGCTGACGCCGTGCTCGCCATGTACCACGACCAAGGGCTCACCCCCGTCAAGCTCGTCGACTTTGCCCGCACGGTGAACGTCACCTTGGGAATGCCCATCATCCGGACGTCCGTGGATCATGGGACGGGCTTTGACATAGCGGGAAAAGGAATTGCTGACCCCTCCAGCCTTCAAGCCGCTTTGGACCTCGCAAGGAAACTGGTAAGTTCACGCCTCTGAAGGAGCAAAAGCCCCATGAGCGTGAACATTCCAGCCTCCATCTTTCGTGAATACGATATCCGCGGAATTGCAGACCGAGACATCTCGGCCGACTTTGCTCAGCTCTTGGGCCGCGCCTATGCTCAGCTCCTGGTGGGTCAAAAGCCCCAGGCCGGCCGCGCTCGCCTCACGGTAGCCGTAGGACGGGACTGTCGCCTCACCAGTGACCGATACGCGGATGGACTCGTCGCGGGACTTCGCCAAGGCGGGCTCGACGTCATTCGTTTGGGCGTATGCCCAACACCCCTGACTTACTTCAGCGTGTTTCACTTAGATCTCGACGGCGCCATCATGATCACGGGCTCCCACAACCCGGCCGACTACAATGGCTTCAAGATTTGCTTGGGCAAAAGCACGCTTCACGGCGCAGCCATCCAAGATCTGAAGCGCCGAATGTTGGCACTGAACGTCGATCCTGCAAACGCGGCGAGTGAATCGGGTTCAATCTCAGATTTTGCCATCATCCCGGCCTATTTAGACCATCTGGTGAAAAATGCTCGCTCCTTACGTCCTTTGAAAATCGTGCTCGACGCTGGAAACGGGACTGCCGCTACCGTGGCTCCTCCTCTCTTTGAGCGTCTCGGTGCGAAAGTGATTCCGCTTTTCTGCACCCTGGACGGACGTTTTCCCAATCACCATCCCGATCCCACGGTCCCAAAGAACCTGAAACAACTGGTCGATACCGTACTCGCTGAAAAAGCCGATTTCGGTGTCGCTTTTGATGGTGACTCGGACCGCATCGGCTTGGTCGATGAGAAGGGGAGGATCATCTACGGTGATGAACTCATGGTCCTTCTCTCGCGCGATGTACTCAAAGAAACTCCCGGCGCTACCATCATCTCGGAAGTGAAATCCAGTAACCGCCTTTACGATGACATTGCCCGAAATGGCGGCAAGCCCATCATGTGGAAGACTGGCCATTCGCTCATCAAGTCCAAGATGAAGGAAACCCATGCCGCGCTTGCCGGCGAGATGTCTGGCCACATCTTTTTCGCAGACCGGTACTTTGGCTATGACGACGCTATTTATGCCGCACTTCGCGTTTTCGAAATTGCTTCGAAACACTCTCAGCCGGTGTCCTCGCTACTTGCCGACCTGCCGCCTTCCTTTTCCACTCCAGAAATCCGCGTGGATTGTGAGGAAGAAAAGAAGTTCGCTCTCGTCGATGCAACGAAGGAAATCCTGGCCAAGGGTCGCAAAATTACCGACATCGACGGGGTCCGCGTGGACTTTGGGGATGGGTGGGGATTGGTGCGTGCCTCGAACACTCAGCCGGTCTTAGTGCTTCGCTTTGAGGCTCAAACCGAAAGCCGGCTTCAAGAAATCCGAACCACTGTGGAAGGTGCTTTGAAAGAAGCCGCCGCACGGATCGGTCATTCTCCGATTGATACCCACGCTGAAAGTTCGCACTGAGTACATTCATGGAATCAAAGCCCGCTTCCCGCAGTAAACGCGTCCCTTCGGGCGAGACTCCCTCGCAAGCACGCCCAAACGACGAGGCCATCGTCGTCCGGGGTGCTCGCGTGCATAATTTAAAGAACATCTCCGTTACCTTGCCTCGCGATAAGCTCGTGGTCATCACGGGCCCGTCTGGCTCGGGGAAGAGCTCACTTGCCTTCGACACGATTTACGCCGAAGGACAGCGCCGATATGTTGAGAGTCTTTCGGCTTACGCTCGGCAATTTCTCGAGCAAGTGAGTAAGCCTGAGATCGAAGCCATCGAGGGCTTAAGCCCAACGATCTCGATCGAGCAAAGAACGACGAGCTACAATCCGCGCTCGACCGTTGGAACGGTCACCGAGATTCACGATTATTTGCGACTTCTTTTTTCGCGAGTCGCTAAGCCCTTTTGTTGGAGTTGTTCAAAGCCCATCCGCTCGCAATCTCCTCAGCAAATCACCGATCAAATCATGTCCTCGCCCGAGGGCCTTCGGGTGTCTATCTTGGCGCCCATCGTTCGTGGCCGAAAAGGGGAGTACCAAAAAGAGCTCCTGCAGCTCAGGCAGCGCGGCTTTGTGCGCGTCCGCATTGATGGCGAGATTTTGGATCTCTCCCAGGACATCGCTCTCGATAAAAACAAAAAGCACGATATCGACGTTTACGTAGACCGCCTGATCATCAAAGGCGACCGAGGCCAACTCACCACCCGCGTCAGCGAATCAGTGGAACTTGCCCTGAAGCTCGGCGAAGGACTTTTGCTCCTTCAAACTCAGACGGAAGCCGACGGCCCGGCCCAAGAGCAACTCATGAGCGAGCGCTTTGCTTGCCCCGATTGCAACGTCAGCTACCCCGCGCCCGAACCCAGAACCTTCTCTTTCAACAGTCCGATGGGCGCTTGCCCAACCTGTGATGGCCTGGGCGTGGATCCGCGCTTCACCCAGACCGACGACGACTCAGAAGTCGATCGAGGCGACGCGCCCGAAGACGTGCCGGTTGCCCAAGAGGAAATCACGCCGGAAAATACGCCTTGTCCGGAGTGCAAAGGTGCTCGTCTTCGAAAAGAAAGCCTGCACTTTCGTATTGAAGGGAAAAACTTAGCTGAGCTCAGTGCGCTCTCTCTTTCGGGGCTCTTTCAATATTTCCAAGACGTCCCGCTCTCAGACCGAGAGCGCCTCATTGCAGGACGTATCCTCAAAGAGATCCGCGAGCGTCTGGGCTTTCTCCTTCAAGTGGGAGTGGATTACTTGAGCCTCTCTCGCCCGGCCCAAACTCTTTCGGGCGGCGAGGCTCAGCGCATTCGCTTGGCCACCCAGATTGGGAGCTCGCTGGTCGGCGTGATCTACGTTTTGGACGAGCCCTCGATCGGCCTTCATCAACGCGACAACGATAAGCTTCTTGCGACGCTCACTCGACTTCGCGATCTCGGAAACACTGTGCTGGTGGTCGAGCACGACCGTGACACGATGGAAAAAGCAGATTTCATCGTGGACATGGGGCCAGGAGCAGGCACCGAAGGTGGCCAGATCATGGCCGCAGGTACGCTCACTGAAGTCAAAGCAACGCGAGATAGCATCACCGGTAAGTACCTGCGCGGAGAACTTGAAATTCCCGTACCCAAGGTGCGGCGGCCCTGGACGAAAGACCGCGTAATCCGAATCGAAAACGCTCAGATGAATAATCTGGGGCAAGTCAGCGTCGATTTCCCCTTGGGTGTTCTCACTTGCGTTACTGGCGTTTCGGGCTCGGGAAAAAGCACGCTCGTCATCGACACGCTCTATCGCGCACTTTTGCAGCATCTCTACCGAGTCGAATCGCGCGATCTAAAGCTCAGCACGATTACTGGCCTTGAGCACATCGACAAAGTGATCGATATCGATCAGAGCCCGATTGGGAAAACACCGCGCTCAAACCCCGCTACTTATACGGGGACATTCGGCCAAGTCCGCGACCTGTTTGCGCAGCTCCCTGAAAGCCAAATCCGAGGGTTTGGTCCGGGCCGATACTCGTTTAACGTTAAGGGCGGGCGATGCGAAGCCTGCGAAGGCGGGGGCCTGACGAAGATCGAGATGCACTTTCTTCCCGATGTTTTCGTTCAGTGTGAAACCTGCAAAGGACGCCGCTACAACCGCGAGACGCTCGAGATTCTCTACCGCGGCAAAAACATCGCGGATGTTTTGAACATGACGGGCGCGGAAGCCCTGCCGTTTTTTGAAAACATTCCATCTCTTCGCCAGCGTTTGAAAGTTTTGAACGATGTGGGCCTAGGCTACCTGCGGCTGGGTCAAGCCGCGACGACACTTTCAGGCGGCGAAGCCCAGCGAATCAAGCTCGCCAAAGAGCTGGCAAAGCGAGGCACCGGGCGAACGGTTTACATCTTGGATGAGCCCTCGACCGGCCTTCACTTTGATGACGTCTTAAAGCTCGTGAAAATCCTTCAAACGTTGGTGGAGCAAGGCAACACGGTCATCGTGATCGAGCACAACCTCGACATCATCAAAGTGGCCGATCACCTGATCGACATGGGTCCTGAGGGTGGATCAGGCGGCGGAAGGCTTGTCGCGCAAGGAACGCCTGAGGAAGTGGCTCATGTCCCGGAAAGTCACACCGGGCGGTACCTGAAGCCCTACTTGAGCTAAATTAACGTCCGCGAACGATCACGCAGTGTTTTGCCCAGACCAGGAAGTAGGACTCTGCCGTCTCATCAACGGAAGAGATCAAAGTGATTCCACCGTTCTTGCGAGCCGTCTCAATACTTGCGTCGCCGGTTGCAAAAGCCCCCAAGACCGACTGCTCGCAAGCCACACCCACCCGCGTGCCTGCTGGATTGCCAGTGGCCATCGTTGGGTAGGTTACGTCTGAGTAGAGAAGCCCAGTGACGGGGGCGCGTGTAACGGCTGCGCACCCGGCGGCAAGCCACATCACTGCCAGAATGAAAGCCAAACTCCAGAGCCGCCGTCCCCGATTTCCCACCATAGGAACTCAGTGTGAGGAGTCTCGCTCATTCGGTCAAGCCAGGAGTCGTACGCCCAAAAAAGCAAAAGGCCGAGCTCGCTAGAAGCGAGATCGGCCCTTCGTATTTTGTCGACCCGAAAAGATCAGTACTTGATCAGGGCGATAACGAATGCGTACAGAACGAGCGATTCGATCAGCGCCAGACCGATGATCATCGGGACGAAGATCTTGCCTTGAGCAGCTGGGTTACGGGCGATGCCGTCCAGAGCTGCCGTAGCAGTGCGGCCTTGAGCCAATGCGCCGCCGAAAGCAGCGATGGCGATGGTGAGGGCGGGGCCCCAAGCAGCAAGACCGCTGTTAGCGGCAGCAGCAGGAGCAGCACCTTCTTGGGCCATAGCAACGGAAGCGCCGAAGGTCAGGGCCAGGGAAGCAACAAACAACAGGGTTTTACGGAAGTTCATGTTCAATACCACCTTTCTCAATGGTCATGTGAGGTCGACATGGAAATGTAGACCATCGTCATCAGGCAGAAGACGAAGGCCTGGATAAAGGCCACAAACGCTCCCAACCCGTAAAAAATTACGGGGAGAAGGTAAGGAACCAAATCGCTGAAGATGCCAAGGACGACGTGATCGCCCATGATATTTCCGCGCAAACGCAAAGCCAGCGAGAGCGGACGGAAAACGTGAGACGCTAATTCGATCACCAACATCAAGGGTGCCAGCGCCAACATGGGTCCCAAGAAATGCTTGAGATAGCCCACACCGTTCGCTTTGAATCCAGCGTAGTTATAATAGATGAACACGAACACGCCGAGAGCGAGAGTCGTGTTGATGTTGTCCGTCGAAGCGCCCAAGCCTGGAACCAGGCCCAAGATGTTCGACGTAAAGATGAAGACAAAGAGCGATCCGATCACCGGAAAGAACGTCGGGGCATCGTGATGCCCGATCACACTCTCGGTCAGTCCGTAGAGCTTCTCCGCAACGATTTCAAAAAAGTTGCGATAGGTGAGCGTACGATCCGGAACAATCCCGCCATCCGGACGCTGCATGGCTGTCTTCAACTGAAGACGAGCTACCCAGGACGTCAGGATCAAAGTGATCCCCACGAATCCCGCGGTCAGGATGTGATTGGGGACGTGTTCCAGTCCCGGAATCTGCTGCAAAAAGCTGAATGAGCTATGGCCTGCTGTCGCCATTAAACTTTTCCTTCTGATACCACCACAAACCGCCCAGGAGAGGGACGACCACCAATGTGGACAGACCCATAAGGATCGCGCGAAGGGGGGAATTGCGGCCGGCCCACAAAACCACACCTACAAGGCCTAAGCAAGCAACCTTTGCAATTCCCAACACGACTGTCGCCGCTATGGGCGCGGTTTCCGTGCCTTCGTCGCCTTTTACAAGGAGCATCCGCCGCAAAAGTTCTGCCGTCACCCAGAAGTCCGCCAAACAGGCGCCCCACACGGCCAGAAACCAACCCCAACCAGAAACGCCGGCCCCAAAGTTCAGAACAACCCCTAGGGCGGCCCAAGCGGCCGCCGTAAGCCAAAAAGGGGTGAGGCCTTTTGCGTTTAGACTTTCCGAGGCGTTTTCTAAGCGCAAACTCACTGAATTTCCTTCCGGGACATCCGGTAAATCCGGATCATCCCGATCACAAAAAAGACCGGAATCGTAACCAAGTAAACCCAAATTCCCGCGCCCAAGGCCCTTCGAGCCAAGTACCCAAGCCCCGCTCCAGCCAAAGTGACTGCCAGAAGTTCCGAGACGATGGCGCCAAAGAGCCCGAGTTGTCTGACCCAGGCACGATCCGGGGGAGTTTGATTGTCCAAACCCCGGTTCGATAACACGTGCCGAAACGGCTCGTCAATTTAACGGCTTTTCTGATTTTGTCGCTCGCGGATCCGAGCCAGCTTAATCCGAATGACGTTAGGAGAAGGGTAGGTCTTCTCAATGGAAGCGTAGAGCTGGGCCGCGGCTTCCAGCTGATCCATTTCCTCCAGGCACTCTGCGTGGCCAAAGCGGGCCTCTGCCGCCCGCGGACTTTGGGGAAATTTCTGTAAAAACCGCTGAAAAGCCTGAATCGCCTGCTGGTAGGTCTCTAAAGCTTCTTTTCGGGGTCCGGGCAAATGTTCCCCCCGCGTATAAAGAGTAATTCCTCGCTCAAGCGCCGCTGCTTCCGCTTGCGGAGTATCGGGATAACGCGCCTCTACGGATGAATAGGTTCCCAGAGCATCCGAAAACTGACTCAGCAAAAACTGGCTTTTTGCGATCCTGAATAAAAATTCGGGCGATTCAGAAACCTGAGGATAGTCCTGAAGAAGTTTTCGGTAATGAGCAATCGACGCTTCGTGCTGTCCTAGACGAGAAAAAAGGAGCTCGCCCAGGTGGCGTTTTGATTCCCAGGCAAGTTCGGGTTCGGTTGTGGTGTCGGCAAGGCGACTAAATTTCCGCGCCGCTGGCTCATACTGCTGAAGAAAAAAGGCCTGAGTATTGGCTGCGCGAAATAGCGCCTGCTGCCCGAGACGACCGTTCGGATCTTTTTGGGCGACCTTTTCAAACTCTGCGACGGCGGCTTCGTATTTTCCGTCCGTCCAGAGTTTCTCAGCAAAAAGGTAGCGGTTCTTCGCCGAACCCACCGTACAGGCAGAATGGAGGAGCAGGGCAATCAAGATGGGGGCCAAGCGTTTCGCTAGCCCCCAGCTCCTCATTTTACTGAACCGGTCCTTCTTGAACGGCATCTGATGCTTCTTCTGCAACCACGACGCTCTCTTCTGCCATGTATTCAAAAGAGACGACTTTTTCGCCGCTCGAGACGTTCATGACGCGAACCCCTTGGGTGTTTCGACCTTGTTCCGAGATCTCGCCCACATGAACGCGAATCATCTGACCCTTATCCGACACCAACATCACGTCATCTTTTGGAAGCACTTGGCGTGCGCCCATGACTTGGCCGTTTTTGTCCGCGGTTCGCATGGTGATGATGCCCTTGCCGCCACGAGTCTGAACTCGGTACTCACCTACGGGCGTACGCTTACCGTAACCTTGATCCGTGATCGTCAGGATTTCAAACGGAAGCTGAGTCAGAGTATCGAGAACTTCCATCGACACCACGCGGTCGCCTTCGTCTAGGCTCATCCCGATCACGCCACGAGCAGCTCGGCCCATGGGGCGCACATCGTCTTCACCAAAGCGAATCGACATCCCGCTTTTCGAAACCAAGAACACATCGTTTTGACCCGAGGTCAGACGTGCTTCAATCAACTCATCGCCATCATCGATGGTGATAGCCATAAGGCCCGTGTTGCGTACGTTCGAGAAATCACTGAGCGGCGTTTTCTTGATAATCCCTGCGCGAGTGACAAACGTGACGAACTGATCGCCCCGGAACTCACGAACCGGCAGGATGGCCTGAATCTTCTCGCCTTGGGCCAAGTTGATCAGGTTGACGATCGCCTTACCTTTAGCGCCTCGCGAAGCTTCAGGCACGCGGTACACCTTCAACCAGTACAACCTTCCGCGATCCGTGAAGCACAGCAAGTAGGACAAGGTATTACAGCGATAAATCGCGGTGACAAAATCCTCGTCCCCGGTCTGAACGGCACGAATCCCTTTCCCTCCGCGATGCTGGCTCTTGAAGGTCGAAGGATTAGCGCGTTTCACATAGCCCGAGTGAGTGATCGAAACGAGCACGGGCTCGTCTGCGATCAAATCTTCGGCTTCGAACTCGGTCGCTTCATCCAGAACAATTTCCGTGCGGCGCTTGTCACCGAATTGTTCCCGAACCTGCGTCAGTTCTTCCCGGATAATCTGAAAAACTCGGGCTTCGCTCGCCAGAATCTCTTTCAACTCAATAATCAGCTTCAAGATCTGGTGGTACTCTTCAACGATCTTGTCGCGCTCAAGACCGGTCAGACGCTGCAAGCGCATATCCAAGATGGACTGTGCTTGAATCTCGGTGAACGAGAAGCGGGTCATCAAGGTTTCGCGAGCCTCGTCCGGCCCTTTCGAGCCTTTGATCAAGGCAACCACTTCATCAATGTTTTCGACGGCTCGCTTTAAGCCTTCCAAGATATGTGCGCGCGCTTCGGCTTTCTTCAGCTCATACTGGGTGCGGCGAACCACGACATCTTTGCGGTGTTCAATGAACGCCCAAAGCATATCGCGAAGATTGAAGGTCTTGGGTTGCCCCTGGTGAATGGCCAGAAGGTTGATGCTGAACGTGTCTTGAAGCTGAGTCAGCTTGTAGAGGCGGTTCAGGAGAATGTTCGCTGATTCTCCCTTCTTCACTTCGATCACAATCCGCATGCCCGTGCGGTCAGACTCATCGCGAAGATCGGAAATGCCTTCGATCTTCTTTTCGCGGACCAGGTCAGCGATCTTTTCGATCAGCCTAGCCTTGTTCACTTGATAGGGGAGTTCGTTGACGATGATGCGCTCACGATCCCCCTTGAACGCCTCGATTTCGCTCTTAGCCCGCATCGTGATCGATCCACGCCCCGTGCGATAAGCGTCCCGGATCGACACGCCACCAAACGCATACGCGCCCGTCGGAAAATCTGGGCCTTTGACGTACTGAAAGAGGGCAGTTGTATCGAGCGAGGGGTTGTCCACCAACGCCAGAGTTGCATCCACCACTTCGGTCAAGTTGTGCGGAGGGATGGAAGTAGCCATACCCACGGCAATCCCGGAGGATCCGTTCACCAAAAGGTTCGGGATCCGGTTCGGAAGAACCAAGGGCTCGGTCAAGCTGTCGTCGTAGTTGGCGCCAAAATCGACGGTCTCTTTGTCCAAGTCGGCCAAGAGATCATCCGTGATGCGCTTCATCCGGACTTCGGTGTAACGCATGGCTGCCGGCGAATCGCCGTCGATGGAACCGAAGTTCCCTTGGCCGTCCACCAGAGGATACCGCATGGTGAAGTCCTGAGCCAAACGCACCATCGTGTCGTACACAGCGGTGTCGCCGTGTGGATGATATTTACCGATCACGTCACCGACCACGCGGGCCGATTTTTTGTAGGGCTTATTGTACGTATTGCCCATGTCATACATCGCGTACAAAACGCGACGGTGCACGGGCTTGAGTCCGTCGCGCACATCCGGAAGCGCGCGGCCCACGATCACGCTCATCGCGTAATCCAGGTAAGCTCCTCGCATTTCCTCTTCGATGTTGACCGTGACGGTGTGGTCGAACTGTTCTGGCGGACGCTGATTTTGGTCCATAAGATCAATCTTTCCTTAAACGTCCAAATTCCTGACGCGCAGAGCGTTTTCTTCAATGAACTGGCGACGAGGCTCCACCTGGTCACCCATCAGCACCGAGAAAATCGAGTCCGCCTCGACGGCGTCTTCAACTGAAACCTTGAGAAGCGTACGGCGTTTGGGGTCCATGGTGGTTTCCCAGAGCTGTTCTGGGTTCATTTCTCCCAAGCCTTTGTAGCGCTGGATGTTCATTCCGTTTTTTGCGCGCTCGACAACTTTTCGAGCAAGCTCTTCGCCGTCGACGGCTCCATCCACCAACTCATCGTCGGCGAAAAGTTCAAACGGCCCGGCGCCCATGGCCTGCATGGCTTGGTTGTATTTTACGAGCTCTTCAAACTCAGAGCTTTCCACCAACACCGGATTCAGATTGAGAACTCTCTGTGTCCCGTGAACTTTGGTGCGAAGAACAGCGGCCGAAGCCGAGTGTTCGTTGTCCTTGGAGATCGTGTAATCTAAGTACACTTCCTTCGACATGCACTCGGCTGCCAGGCCTTCAAGAAGCGCTTTGAAGCCCGCTTCATCGTGCATTTTCTCCGTGGATATCCCACTTCGAATCAAAGTACGAATCACGTCGCGATGCACTCGACGTTCCATGCGTTCAAGCGCTTTCGAGTAGCGAGCAGCCGCTTTCAGGCTGGTCACGGCCTGACTTTGCGGAATTGCTTTCCCGCCTGCCTTGATCACGATTCCATCCAAGCCCGAAGTCAAAAGATACTCAGCAAGCTCGGCTTCGTTCTTCAGGTATTTCTCGCGCTTTTCTTTCTTCACTTTATAGAGTGGCGGCTGCGCAATGTAGAGATAGCCGCGCTCGACCACTTCCGGCATTTGCCGATAAAAGAAGGTCAAAAGCAGGGTTCGAATGTGAGATCCGTCCACATCGGCGTCAGTCATGATGACGATCTTGTGGTAGCGGACTTTGTTAATATCAAATTCCTCTTTACCGATACCCGCACCGAGAGCCGTGATCAGCACTCGAATCTCTTCAAAAGAGAGCATCTTATCGAAACGAGCTTTCTCAACGTTCAGGATCTTGCCCTTCAAAGGAAGAATCGCTTGGTTCTTCCGATCTCGACCTTGCTTGGCCGATCCACCTGCTGAATCCCCTTCGACGAGATAAATCTCGCAAAGAGCCGGATCTCGCTCCTGACAGTCGGCCATCTTTCCAGGCAGTCCGCTAAAATCGAGCGCGGTTTTTCGACGAGTCAGCTCACGCGCTTTTCGGGCCGCGATTCGCGCTGCAGCTGAATCAATGGCCTTTTGAATGATCTTTCGAGCGATTTGCGGGTTTTGCTCGAAATAAATAGTGAGCTTCTCGTAGACCACACCATTCACAAATCCTTCGACTTCGCCGTTACCGAGCTTCGTCTTGGTCTGGCCCTCAAATTGAGGCTCTGGGATCTTCGTCGAAATCACGCAGGCCAAGCCTTCACGAATATCTTCACCCGTGAGCGACTCTTTCAGGTTCTTCGAAAGACCCTCTTCCTGAGTGTACTTGTTGACGACTCGAGTGAGTGCATTTCGGAAGCCCGAAACGTGAGTGCCGCCTTCGATCGTGTTGATGTTGTTGACGTAGGAGGAAAGACTCTCCGTGTAAGAGTCGTTCCACTGCATGGCGATTTCGATCCCCATGCCGTTGTTTTCTGCAGCAATGAAGATGGTCTGATCGTGAAGGGCATGCTTGGCCTTGTTGATGTACTCAACAAAAGCGACCAAACCACCGGTGTAATGAAACTCGAGTTCCTTGACGGGCTCCTGGCGCTCGTCCGTGATGCTGATCATGATGCCGCTATTAAGGAAGGCCAACTCACGAAGCCGTGCTGCCAAAGTGTCGATCGAGAACTCCAGAATGGAGAAAATCTCCGGATCTGGTTTGAACGTTGATTTCGTTCCACGCTTGTCGGTAGTGCCGACAATTTCTAGCGGAGTCGTGGGATTCCCGCGACGATAGGTTTGTTTGTAAACTTGACCGTTTTGTCGAACTTCGACCGTCAGCTGTTCGGAAAGCGCGTTCACAACAGACGCACCCACACCGTGCAAGCCGCCTGAGACTTTGTAAGCGCCGCCTTCTTCGTTGAACTTGCCGCCCGCGTGAAGCTTCGTCATGACGACTTCAACGGCAGACAACCCACTGGGGTGCATCCCTGTCGGAATGCCCCGGCCATCGTCTTCGACGGTGACGCTGTTGTCGACATGGATGGTGACCGAGATACTGCGCGCATGACCTGCTAGCGCTTCGTCGAGAGAGTTATCCACAATCTCGTAGACACAGTGGTGGAGACCTCGAACCCCAGTGTCCCCGATGTACATGCCGGGGCGTTTCCGGACGGCTTCTAGACCCTCCAGAACCTTGATCTTATCGGCAGAGTATTCGCTTGTGACCTGAGTGCTCATCGGATCGTTCCTTCCAAAGCCTCTTTCGCGGTGACGTCGCTTTGGAGTTTTCCCTCGTGAACTTGAAACCGAAGTCCTGTTCCCACCGAGTCCTCCGTACTGGTTACGAAGACCTGAAGATCTTCTCGCGTCAGTGCGTTCAAAAGGGTGGTGCGACGATCTCGATCCAGCTCCGAAGAAAAATCATCCAAGAGCAAGATGGGCTGATGCCCGGTGGCCTCCTGGAAAAGCTGAATCTCGCTCAGCTTCAAAGCTAGGAGGGCCGATCGCACTTCCCCTTGTGAGCCGTGTCCGCGAAGGACTTGGTTCCCAATCAAGAAAGTCCAATCATCCCGGTGAGGGCCGACGAGCGTGCTGCCTGCGCGCCGTTCGGCTTCTCGCAACAAAACCATCTGGTTCCAGAAAGATTGCTCTAGTTTTTCTAGTGAAGGGACCCCCTCTTGTCCAGCGAAATGAAGGGAATCTAAGTCCCGAGAGGATAAAGACAAATTGGCAATTTTTGGCACCCAATTTGAGACGTAGCAGAGGCCTAATTTCGGTTGAGACGGAGCGATCTCGGATTGATGCTCGGTAGCCTTCGGCTGAGCTGCCTGGATCCAACCCAAACGCTTCCACGCCAGCCAAGCGCCCAAACTCACCAGTGGCTCTGAAAAACTTCTCCAGAGTGGCTCCGATAAGGGGCCTTCTTCTTTCAAGAGCGCGTTCCGTTGTTCGAGCGATTTTTGATATTTCTGTAATGTTTTCAAGTACTCAAGATCTTGAGCACCGAGAACTCGGTCTAAGTAAGCGCGCCTAATGGAAGGCTCGCCTCGAACCAGATCATGGTCGGCTGGATTGAACACCACCGCATGGAATCCTAGTTCAACCTCACCAAACCGCTGAGAAAGGTAGCTCGTGGAACTTCGGTGCGACTTCCCGTTGATCCACGCAGTCTTGGTGATTCTTCGACCTGAGAGGCTGCTAGAGGCCTCAAAATTGATTCTAAGCTCGGTCGTCCATGGGTCACCCAGTTCTCCGGTGGGGGACACCCAGGCGCGGATTTCTGCCCCTTGAGAGTTCCAGCGCATCACTTCGTCCGAGTGAGCCCCGCGAAACGAACGAAGAAGCCCAAGATACCCGATAGATTCTATCAGGCTTGTTTTGCCTTGGCCGTTTGCTCCAATCAGGACGTTCAGTCCTGAAGAGGGCGAAAAGGTGACTTCCTCGATGTTTCGGAAATTCCGAAGCACCAATCTCTGGAGCTTCATCTAGGTGGAATTCTCAGATGCGCATCGGCATCACCACGTAGGTGTGGCTCTGACGATCCAGTGCACGGAGAATGCCCGGGCTTAAACGGTCCTTGAAACGAAACTCGAGAGTTTCGGATTCCATGACCGCGAGACAATCCAAAAGGTACTTGGCGTTAAACCCAATCGTGATGGGTTCGCCTTCATGTCGAACATCGATTTCTTCCTGAGCTTTGCCCATCTCGGAGTCGCTCGATGAAATCGAAAGCGTGGTGCCTTCGAGTTGCAACTTCACGCCGCGGCTTTTTTCGTGCGCAAGCAAGCTCACGCGTTTCAAAGCAGCAGTGAATTCTTCACGATTGATTTGAACCAATCGATCGGCAGCTTTCGGAATGACCTGACGGTAATCCGGATACTCGCCTTCGATCAAACGAATGAAAAGGTAAGTGTCGGAGACTTTCGCAAACAGGTAACCTCGCTCGAAGGCAAGACCGATTGAGTCTTCGCCCCATTGAAGCATTTTGTTGAGTTCGTTGAGACCCTTTTTCGGAATGATAATTCCGCGCTTCATGTCGGGCGAAGCTTTAAAGACCTCTTGATCTTCAAATGAGAGGCGATGTCCGTCGGTTGCGGTCATGCGCATGATGTTGCTCTCGACCGCTTCGAAATAAACGCCGTTCAAATGGTAGCGAGTCGCATCCGTTGAAACCGCAAAGCTCGTGCGGTCGATCATGCCTTTCAAAGTCTCGGCGCGTGCTTCGAAGTATTCCTTTTCCTCAAACGCGGGAAGGGAAGGGTACTCGTCTGCTGAGAGGCTCACGATATTGAAGCGCGATTTGCCGCACGTGATTTCAGCCCAGTTATTTTCTTTGCTCTTCACTTCCAAAGTCTTGCTCGGAAGTTCCTTCACAATGTCAGCGAAGTGTTTTGCGGGAAGAGTGATCTTTCCTTCGGAGTCGTTCTCCACGGGCAGAGTGATTTTCACTCCGACTTCCAAATCCGTAGCGCAAAGCGAAAGGGTTCCGCCTTTCACCGTGCAAAGGATGTTCGAAAGGATCTGAACGGTATTCCGTTTCTCAACCACGGACTGGGCGTTTTGGAGCGCTTCTAAAAGCGCATCCCGATGAATGGTGAATTTCACGGCTGGGTCCCCCTTCTTAATACCTTTCTTTAATAAAAAAGATCGTCGTCGTAGTAGGGCCTGTGGATATGTGGAAAACGCCCTTAAACTCTTGAAACCATTCGGAAAGCTCTGTTGAAAACAGGTGTGAATCCCGTGTGGATAGTGGGTCGGTTTTTGTGGATAACTTTTCCCGGCCCGGAAATGACCACCTTATCCACAGGTTTTCAACACCTTTATGGGGATAACTCGGAAATAGCCGACCGAGCAGCTTGCAGCAGGCTCTGAATCACGAGCTAAAAACGCAGCAGATGGGGACTTATCCCCAAAAAACTTTTCCACACAACTATTTATCCCCAACGCTATTCAACAAGGTTTTTTTGTTGAAATGTGGATAACTCATTAAAGTATTGTTTTTGATACATATTTTCTCTTTTAGCTATGTGGATATCCTGGGGATAACCATGTGGATAAGCAGGTGAGTGAAATTTTATCCACACGACTATCCACACGGTTATCCACAGGCTTATCCCCAAAGAAACCAAAGCCGAGTTTTTTGGTTAAATAAGGAGCCTAAACGCAGCTCAACCCAGCGCGAACAGGCGCTCGTAGACCCTTATTCCCGACCAGAAAGGGCTGTTATAGGAGGTTTTGAACACCTTCGACCTGCTCGCGCAGGGAGGTGTTTGCTTGGATCCCTTGTTCGATCTTTTTCACGGCATGGATCATGGTGGTGTGATCCTTACCGCCGAAAATCTGAGCCAAGTCCTTGTAGCCCATGCCCGTGTACTTCCGGATGAGGTAGATGGCGATCTGTCGGGGAAGGGCAATGCTTTGTGCTCGCGAGGCCGACTTCAAATCCGAGGGCTTCAAATGAAAGAACTTGGCCGCTGCGTGCTGGATGTTTTCAACCGTGTAGTGGTTGCCCTCTTCGGCAGCCGACTGCTTGAGAAGGGTCCGAGCCATGTCGATGGAAATTTCAGCGCCGGTCAGTGAGGACTGCGCTTGAAGGTGGATCAACATTCCCTCGAGCGCACGAACGTCGGATTTGATGTGGGTGGCAAGAAACACCGCTACGTCATCCGGAAGGTAAATATCGTCACGTTCAGCTTTGGTCTTCAGGATCGCAATGCGCGTTTCAATTTCGGGAGGCTGGATATCGGTGACGAGGCCCCATTCAAAGCGCGTCCGTAGCCGATCCTCGAGTCCGCCGATGTCTTTCGGGGAGCGATCGCTGCACATCACAATCTGTCGTTTGGATGTGTGGAAAGCATTGAAAGTATGGAAAAATTCCTGCTCAGTGGCGCCTTTTCCCGCAATAAACTGAATATCGTCGATCAAAAGCAAATCGTAGCTGTCACGGTACTTGGCCCGGAAAGCCGGCATGCTCCCGCGGAGGGATTCGATCAGTTCGTTGACGAACGTTTCCGCCGATAAATAGGCGACGCGGGCCTTGGGGTTGAGCGATAGGACATGATTGCCAATCCCGTGCATCAGGTGGGTTTTCCCAAGTCCCGGCGGACCATAGAGAAAAAGAGGGTTGTAAAGAGCGCCTGGCCGTTCAGCCACCGCAAGTGCGGAGCCCTTGGCAAATTGGTTGCTCGAGCCCACCACGAAGTTAGAAAAAGTGTAGCGGGGATCTACTGCGGGCTCATGCCGTCGAAGCGAAGAGGAAAAGGCTTCAATTCGCGGGACATGAGATTTGGTCGGGGGCTCGGGAGTCCGCGGAGTGAGCTGCGGTACTGCGGGCCGGCGCGATTCCACGGGAGGGCTGAAATCATCTTCCATCGTGGATTGTGGGTGATTTTCCGTTGAAATCACGACCTGGCAGGGAGCTCCATGGACTTGCGTGAAAGCGTCTTCGATTCGCTGGAGTAAGTTGTCCCGGACCCACTGAGCAGAGAACGAGTTCACCGCCGAAAGGTGAATCCTGTGACCGTTTTCTGTGGGTTCAGAACCGTGAAAATGAAGGGGCTGAATCCACGTTCGCAATTGATAAGGAACCACCGACTGTTCCAGCAGTTGGTAGGCAGAACGCCACAATTCCGGAAAGTGATGGGGGTCGTGTTCGAAACTAGTCGGCATATTGTGAAGCCATCGCGGAGTAGCACGGGGTCTTTTCCTTGACAACGAATCGCCCCGCACTTAAACCCGTGTCTCGCAGTTTTTCGACCGGAGCTTTGCATTATGAAAAGAACACTACAGCCCAGCCGTACCAAAAGACGCCGTCGCCACGGCTTTCGCGCACGCATGAAGACGGCCAATGGCCGCAAGGTGGTGCAACGTCGCCGCACACGCGGTCGCAAGCGCCTGGCCGCCACGGTTGCCGGAAAGTAAGCAAGATCCCTCACGGGATCTTGGGTACAATAAGCGCCTTCATTACCGAAGGCAGTTCCTTCCGTTTTTTGACGGAGCGGAAGTGTTTCGCTTATCCCAATGCGTGGTTTTTCGGATTCCAAATGATTTGGGCCATTTTCGGCTCGGAATCACTTTGAAAGCTCGCGGTTCATCCGTTGAGCGAAATCGCACGAAGCGACAAGTGCGGGAGTCCATGCGTCGACTGGGTGTGGACCTTGGGTCTTACGACTATAATGTAGTGATTCCCGGGCATCGGAAGCTGTCTAGGCCCTATCCCGAAAGGTTGGGGCTTTGTCTGAAGGGGGAGCTCGGCCGTGCGCTGGGTGCGCCTTCTCGCTAAGGCGCTGATTCGCCTCTATCAGTGGTTGATCAGTCCGGCGCTCTCGCTTTGGCAGGGGCCCGGAAGCGGTTGCCGTTTTGAGCCCTCGTGCAGTCGATACGCCGAACAGGCCTTTGATGAGCATCATCCTCTTCGCGCCCTTTTTCTGGTAGTGAAGCGTCTTTCTCGTTGTCACCCCGGTCACCCGGGGGGTCTAGATCCTGTGCCCAAGAGGCAGTGAAAAGAGTCGCCATGGAACGTCGGACCGTCCTCGCAATCGTTTTGACCTTCGCAATCTTCTTCGGTTGGCAGAAGTTCTACATCGAGCCTTCGATGGCCAAGCAAAAGGCAGCGCAACTGGCTCAGCAGCAGGCACAGTCTACCGCGTCTCAAGCGGCACCGGCGGCAAGTGTCGCAGCAGCGACTGCCCCTTCGGCGAAGAAAGCGTCTACTCAATCGACGCCAGCTGCTCTCGGGTTTGAGACGCGCGAACTATCGACAGCAACCGGACAGGCGACCCTGGGTAACGGAAACCGAATCCTCACGGGCTGGAATCTGAAAGATTATTCCCTGAGCGGGAAAGCGGGAACCCCGCTCGTTGATCTGAAGAGCGTGACTTTTCAAGATACTCAACTTGAGCTCGCTTTTGATGATCCGGCTTATGCCTATCTTTCTGGCGTACGCGGCCGATTTGAGACCAATGCTCAGGGCGGGATTTCCTGGAAGTACGAGGACGATAAGGTTCTTTTGACCCGCGAATTGGTTCAAACAGAAGGACAACCTTACCTCAGCGTGCGCGTGGGGGCGCAGTTCAAGGTCGCGCCTCCTAAGTATGCGTTTGTTTCAATTCTAGGACAGGGCGCCAAGAGTGATCCAGAAGCTCAAGACCGTCGTTTCGTGCAGTGGTCGGGAAAAGAGCTTCAGAGCGAGACACTCAGCGAGTCCATGAAGCTGGCTGAATTCGCGGCACCCGTGAAGTGGATTGGGATGGCCAATCGTTATTTCCTTTTTGCCGTGGTCAACGAAGTCGAAGCGCCCTCCAAAGGGTTGATTCAACCTACTGGCGCTTGGGGCGCCCGTCAGGCGTTGGTTTATCCGGTGACCACCTCGAGCGTGAGCTTCCCGCTCCGCGTTTATTTCGGTCCCAAAAAACTGGAAACTCTCCGCGCGGTCGAGCCAACGCTGGATCACACGGTGGATTTTGGCTGGTTCACCGTCATCGCTTATCCGCTTTTGAAGCTTCTGAAGTTCTTCCAGCAGCTCGTTGGAAACTGGGGCATCGCGATTGTTCTTCTCACCTTGGTCGTGAAAGCGCTGACTTTCCCGCTCACTTACAAGGGAATGAAGAGCATGAAGAAAATGTCGGTGATCAACCCGCAGCTGCAGAAGCTGAAGGAAAAATATAAAGACGACAAAGAGACGCTCAATCGCGAGATGCTCACTTTGATGCGTACCCACGGCTACAACCCCGTTGCGGGCTGCATGCCGATTTTGATCCAAATGCCGGTGTTTTTCGCTCTTTACCGGGTGCTTTACAGCAGCATCGAGCTTCTACATGCGCCGTTTGGCCTGTGGATCGCGGATCTTTCGATGAAAGATCCGTTTTACATCACGCCGGTGGTTCTAACTTTGACCATGTGGCTGCAGCAAAAGATCACGCCGACGACGACCGCGGACCCGGCCCAGGCCAAAATGATGCAGTTCATGCCCGTTATTTTCGGTGTGTTCATGGTGTCGCTGCCGTCGGGCTTGACCGTTTATATGTTGGTTAATGCTCTCACCAGCATTGCTCAGCAGATGTACCTCAATAAGAAATTGGGTCTGGGTGGAAACGCAGGACTTGCAGCCGTCGGCATCTGATCGCTCGGGATACCTCTCGACGGACACGATCTTTGCTTTGGCTACTCCGGTCGGGGGTGCCATTGCGGTCGTGCGGGTGAGCGGTCCGCGAACGTTTGAGGCGATGGAAGCTCTCGGGGCGCAGTCGCGCTCGGCAAAATGGGAGCCTAGGCGTCTTTACCGAGTGGTTCTCAAAAACGGAGAAGGGCTCAGGCTCGACGACGTTCTTTGGACAGGGTTTCGTGCGCCTTCTAGCTACACAGGCGAAGATAGCGCCGAGATTCATGCCCACGGTGGAAGCATTGGCGTGGGACGAATCTTGGAGGCGCTTCAAACTTTGGGCGTTCGAAGCGCTCTGCCCGGGGAATTTAGCTTTCGCGCTGTCAGAAACGGCAAAATGGAGCTTGGTCAGGCCGAAGCCGTTGCCGATTTGATTTCAGCAGCAAGCGAGGCGGCCGCGGATCTTGCTCTTGAGAAACTCGGGGGCTCGCAGTCTTCTTGGATGCGGGATGTGGCCGAGCAAATCCGCCAGGTCGCCACTTACGCAGAGGCAGGCGTCGATTTTTCCGATCAGGACCTGGAAGAGGATTCGTTAGAGGAACTCAGATCCAAGCTCGATTCACCGATTCTTGGGCTTGAGACGCTTGAAAGAACCTTTGAAAGAGGACTTCGCATCCAGGACGGCGTCAGAGCCGCGTTTGTGGGGCTTCCGAACGCCGGAAAATCGAGCTTCTTTAACGTTCTTTTGGGTGAGGATCGCTCCATTGTCTCTGAGATCGAGGGAACGACCCGCGACATTGTTCGAGAGCGCCTGGTCCTTCGCGGTAAGCGCGGGAGTGTCGCACTCAGACTAGAAGATACGGCCGGGCTTCGCGCTTCCCAGGATCAGGTCGAGCAAATCGGCGTGGAAAGGACTCGGCAGGCCGCGCGCCAGGCCGACGTGATTTTGCTTCTCTGGGACGGGAGCCGCGAAGGGGCCGCCGCAGAAGAGGCCTTTGAAGCGCTTCAAGCCATTTGGGAGAGCTTGGGCAAGCCCAAGGAGAAGACGCTGGGGATCGTCACGAAGGCTGACTTAGGCAGAGAGTCTTCGGACTGGCTCGGGCGACTGGGAATTTCGTGGGTTGGACCCACCTCTGCAAGAAGCGGTGAGGGGGTTCATGAGGCGGCGCAGCGGATCGCGGATTTCGCGGAAACCTGGGTCAGTCGAAAGCCCGGAGAAATTCTTCTGACCCGAAGGGACCACCGTGAGTCTGTGCTGGCAGCGCTTGAGCACCTCAGACGAGCGAGGCGCGCCGCCGGAGTAGAGCTTTTGGCCTCAGACCTTCGCCAGGCGCTCCTATCTCTTGCGCCTTTGATCGGAGAGACTCCGCCTGACGACATTTTAGGCCGCATTTTTTCGCAGTTTTGCATCGGGAAGTAATTCTTGAGTTTTTTGCCCTGATCGGGCTAATTCGAGAACGATCTTTTCGGAGGACTCACACGATGAGCGGGATTCAGAAGGTCGGCGTCCTGGGTTCGGGGCAAATGGGGGGTGGCATTGCGCAAGTGGCTGCCCAAGCGGGGTTTGATGTCTATTTAGCCGACGTGAATCAGGCTGCCGCTGAAAAGGGCAAAGCCAAGATCGCGGCACAGCTCAAGAAGGCTGTCGAAAAAGGCAAGATGACCGAGGCAGAAAGCGCCTCGATTCTCGAACGCATTCGCGCGGTCGACGGGATTCCTGGACTCTCTCAGGCGGACCTTGTGGTTGAAGCGGTGAGCGAGAACCCAGACCTGAAGTTCAAGATCTTCCGTGAGCTCGACTCAGCGTGCGCTCCGCACGCCATCTTGGCATCGAACACCTCATCAATTTCGATCACTCGCATTGCCGCTCAAACGAAGCGGCCCGAAAAAGTCGCTGGGATGCACTTCATGAACCCGGTTCCAGTCATGAAACTCGTCGAAGGCATTCGAGGGCTTCAGACGTCGGATGAAACCTTTGCAGCCGTTCGCGCGGCTTCTGAAAAAATGGGAAAAACCTTCGTTGCAGTGAAGGACATCCCGGGTTTTGCAGTGAATCGCGTACTCATGCCGATGATCAATGAGGCCGTTCAAGCTCTTTATGAGGGGATTGCAACGGCCGAGGATCTCGATTCCGCCATGAAGCTAGGAACCAATCAGCCGATGGGCCCGCTCACTTTGGCGGACTTTATCGGGCTCGATACGTGTCTTGCCATTATGGAAGTGCTTCACGAGGGACTGGGCGATTCGAAATACCGTCCTTCGCCACTTCTCAAACAATATGTCGCTGCCGGATGGCTGGGGCGTAAGTCGGGTCGGGGGTTTTACCGTTATGACGCTCAATAATCTCAAGGTCGAGACCCTGTCCTCGGGCGTGCGCGTCGTGACGATTGCGCGAGAAAAGGTTTTAAACGCGCTGAATTCAGAGACGCTTCAGGAATTGAAGTCTGTACTTTCAGAGGCGGCAAAGGACGAAGCGGTTCGAGTTCTGGTTCTTACGGGCGCCGGCGATAAGGCATTCATCGCGGGAGCTGACATCGCCGAGATGAAAGACAAATCAGTCGCTGAAGGAACGGGCTTTGCGCAGCTCGGCCATGAAGTGACGAAACTGCTTGAGCTCATGCCAAAACCCACCATTGCAGCTGTGAACGGCTTTGCTCTGGGTGGCGGGACTGAGATGGCCATCGCTTGTGACTTCATTGTCGCAAGCGAGAAGGCGCAGTTTGGTCAACCTGAGGTGAGCCTTGGGATCATTCCAGGGTTTGGCGCGACCTTGCGTCTTTCTAAGTTTGTGGGTCTTCCCCGGGCAAAAGAGCTGATTTTCTCAGGCCGCCGCGTGAAAGCCGAAGAAGCTTACGCAATCGGCCTGGCTAACCATGTTTGGCCGGCCGAGCAGTTCATGGAGAAGGTGCTCGAGCTTGCTCAGCAAATTGCTCAGCAGTCGCGGACGGCTGTTTTGAAGTCGAAAGAGCTCATGAACGAGTTTTCGGAGACCGTGGGTCTGAACTACAAGCTCGATTCGGAAGCCCAAGCTTTTGGGCGCCTTTTTGGCTCGCATGATCAGCGCGAAGGCATGGGCGCCTTTGTCGATAAACGAAAACCGCAATTCCAGGGGCTAAAGTCATGATTCACGGATGGCCGGAAGTAGACGAGTCCAAGAAGATGCTGATCGAGCAAGTGCGGGAGTTTGCCCGCGCAGAGATCGCACCTAAGGCTGCTGAAATTGACCGTGAAGGCAGATTCCCCACTGAGATTGTCAAACAACTCGGTGAGATGGGCCTGATGGGAATGATGGTTCCTGAGCAGTGGGGTGGCTCGGGAATGGACGCCGTTTCCTACGCCATGGCGATGGAAGAAGTCTCGGCTGCTTGCGCTTCTTCGGGCGTGATCATGTCGGTGAATAACTCACTGACCTGTTGGCCGATCGATGCTTACGGAACCGACGCACAAAAAGAGAAATGGCTGAAGCCTTTGGCTAAGGGCGAAAAGCTGGGAGCTTTTGCACTTTCTGAACCCGGCCATGGCTCAGACCCTGCGGGCTTGAAGCTGACTGCGAGCAAAGTCGACGGCGGCTATAAGCTGAACGGCTCGAAGAACTGGATCACGAACGGGAAAGAGGCCAACACTTGTGTCGTGTTTGCGACGACCAATCCGCAGGCCGGCTACAAGGGAATCTGCACGTTGATTGTCGACACGCAGTCGAAAGGATTTCAGGTCTCCAAGCTGGAAGACAAGCTGGGGATTGTGGGTTCGTCGACAGCGCAGCTCTTCTTCGATGACGTTTTTGTTCCTCAAGACTGTCTGCTCGGCCAAGAGGGCAAAGGCCTGAAGATTGCGCTGTCTACTTTGGATGGTGGCCGAATTGGTATTGCCTCCCAAGCACTGGGAATTGCTCGGTGTGCTTTCGATGCGTCCAAGAAATTTGCTTCTGAGCGCGAGCAGCACGGTGGGCCGATCAAAAACCTTCAGGCCATCCAGTTCTTCATTGCCGACATGGCGACGCGCCTTCAGTCCGCGCGTCTTCTGACCTGGCATGCAGCTAAGATGAAGGACTTGGGCTTGAACTACACCAAGGAAGCCGCAATGGCGAAACTTGCGGCCAGTGAAGCAGCCATGTGGATTACCACGAAGGCCATTCAGGTCCATGGCGGGTACGGCTACACCAAGGAGTACGTAGTCGAACGTAACTTCCGAGATGCGAAAATTACGGAACTCTACGAAGGGACCTCCGAAATTCAGCGTCTCGTGATTGCGGCCCAGGAGTTTGCCAATCTCTCCGGGTGAGCACCCGATTTTATCAAAGTAGGGAAGACCATGTCGCAGCACGATTCGAAGTCGCTTGAGCAAATTCGTAAAGCCCGCGAAGAGTGGGAAAAAGCGCGTACCGAAGGTGAGGCTAAGTATCCGAATCGTTCGGCTAGCTTCACCACTTGGAGCGACATGGAAGTTCCCATGCTCACCACACCGGATGAGCTGGAGGGCTTTGATTACCTGAAGGACTTGGGCCTTCCGGGCGAGTATCCCTACACTCGGGGCGTTCAGCGCACGATGTACCGTGGAAAGCTTTGGACCATGCGGCAGTTCGCTGGCTTTGGTTCCGCGGTCGACACCAACAGACGCTTTAAACAGCTGTTGTCGATGGGTCAAATGGGGCTCTCTACGGCGTTCGATATGCCGACTCTGATGGGCTACGATCCGGACAGCCCCCGCTCAAAGGGAGAAGTGGGGAAGTGCGGTGTTTCAGTTGCATCGATTCACGATATGGAAACTTTGTTCGAGGGAATTCCCTTAGGCGATGTGACCACCTCGATGACCATCAATGGTCCTGCCATTGTGATTTCAGCCATGTATTTTGCTGTGGCTGAGAAGCAGGGAGTGCCCAAGCACAAAGTGAAGGGCACTCTTCAGAACGACATTCTGAAAGAGTACATCGCGCAGAAAGAGTGGCTCTTCCCAGTGAAGCCCGCCGTGGGCTTGGTCACGGACACCATTGAATACGGAACGAAGCACTATCCGGGCTGGAACACGGTTTCGATTTCCGGCTACCACATTCGCGAAGCAGGAGCGACGGCCGTCCAAGAGCTCGCTTTTACGCTGGCGGATGGTTTGGCCTATGTCGATGACTGCTTGAAGCGCGGAATGAAGATCGATGATTTTGCGCCCAGGCTTTCGTTCTTCTTCGATGTGCACAATGACTTTTTCGAAGAGATCGCCAAGTTCCGCGCAGCTCGTAGAATGTGGGCGCGGTTCATGCGCGAACGTTATGGCGCAAAAGACCCACGCTCCTGGATGCTGCGAACTCACGCGCAAACGGCGGGCGTCTCGCTGACGGCTCAGCAGCCCTATAACAACATTGCCCGCGTCGCGGTTCAGGCCTTGGCAGCAGTTCTTGGGGGAACAAATTCCCTTCATACCAACTCCATGGACGAAACCCTGGCTCTTCCGACCGATGAAGCCGTGACCATTGCTCTGCGGACTCAGCAAGTGATTGCTGAGGAGTCGGGTGTGGCGAATGTGGTGGATCCTTTGGGCGGCTCCTATTTTGTTGAGTCTTTGACTAACAAGGTAGAGCGAGAGGCGCTCGAGTACATTCGTAAGATTGATGAAATGGGTGGAATGGTCGCAGCCGTGGAACGAGGCTTCCCGCAGGCCGAGATCGCCAATAGCGCGTATCATTTTCAGCGACAGCTTGAGACGCAGACTAAAGTCATGGTGGGCGTGAACAAGTACCAGATGCAGGAACCCAAGCGGACTATTCCCACGCTCTACATTGATCGCTCGGTCGAGCAAAAACAGATCCAGCGCTTGGCTGAACTCCGGCGCTCGCGGCCGAAGCAGGCTTACGAAGACGGAATTCGTAAAGTTCGCGAAGCGGCTCAGACGGGCCAGAACCTATGTGGACCGATTCAAGAGGCAGTGGCTGCCAATGCGACGCTTCAGGAAGTGTGCGATACGCTTCGTGGCGTGTTTGGAATTTATCGTGAAGCAGGGAGTTTCTGAGACATGACTCAAAAATCGACAATCCGCGTTTTGGTAGCAAAACCAGGCTTAGACGGACACGATCGCGGAGCGAAGGTCATTGCTCGCGCGCTACGAGACGCCGGCTTTGAGGTCGTTTACACTGGGCTTCATCAAACTTCCGAGATGGTAGTGGAAGCGGCCATTCAAGAAGACGTCCATGTCATTGGCCTGAGCATTCTTTCTGGAGCTCATAACGCTTTGGTGCCTGATATTATTGAGGGCATTCGCAAGGCCGGCCTGAGCGATGCTCTCGTTGTCTTGGGCGGAATTATCCCAGAAGAAGATTTCGACTTCTTGAAGAAGGCAGGCGTCAGCATGATCTTCACACCTGGAACGAGCCTCACGGAAGTGGTCGAGTACATTCGCTCAAACGCCCCGGTTCGGACCTGAGTGGCTCTGAAAAGCTTCGGGACTGAGTCTTAGAGTCGTTTCTCGTTCTTGATGAACTGGACCAGGTTCCAGAGCAAAACGGGAATCGACCGCATGCGGCTCACCCAGCTGTTTCGGTAGCTTTCTAAAAAGACGCGGAACGAAGCGTACTGATAGGGCGTGTAAGGAAACCACCAGAAGCTCTTAAAGACAAAGAGGCTGGAGCGCGGCAAGTGGATGTGCCGCGTATGAACGAAATCAAGAAGCCCTTCGGCTGAATGCTTTCTTCCCGAGCCGGTTTCTTTGATTCCGCCCCAGGGTGTCTCAGGAAGTCCTGCAGTGTAGAGCACTTCATTCACGGTCACCGTACCGACTTGGAGCTGGCGTGCGACTTGTTCGCCGAGTGCGTGATTTCGCGTGATGACGCTTGCGAGTAGACCGTAAGGGCTATCGTTTGCCTTCCGAACGGCCTCATCCAAGCTTCGAAAGGTAGTGAGCGCGATGACCGGTCCGAACGTCTCTTCGCGGTAAATGCGGCTCTCTTCGATTCCGTTTCCTTTGACCAGAGTGGGGGAAAGGTATCGATGATCCGCACTAAAATTTCCGCCGGCAGGGAACTCGAGCCCGCGTGACTGAGCTTCCGCCAAGTGCTCTTCGTAAACCTTCTTTTGAAGGTCATACGTCACTGGCCCTAAGTCATTTCCCGTTTCAGATGTGGAAGGGCCTGCTCTTAAGGCAGAGAGTTTCTCAACGAGGCGTTTTTCAAATTCAGCAGCGATACTCTCGTGGACGAGCAAGCGTTCAACGGACGCGCAAGCCTGGCCCGAATTTGTGTAGCCGCCCCAAAGTGCTGCGCTCGTCGCAAAGTCGAGGTCTGCGTCTGAGAGCACGATCATGGCGTCTTTACCGCCAAGCTCAAGAGATACAGGAGTCAGGTTCTCAGCCGCCGCGGCTTCGATTTTCTTCCCGGTTCGCACGCTCCCGGTGAAGAAGATCTTAGCGGGACGATTTCGGATGATTTCAGCTCCGACTGATCCGTCGCCGGGAAGGGTCTGGACTAAGCCCTCAGGAATTCCTGCTTCATCCAAGAGTTCCTGAATTTTTAGGCCCACTCGCGTAGCGGCTTCGCTGGGCTTGAAAAGGACGGCGTTGCCGGCCGCAAGTGCCATGACGATTTCGCCAAAGGGAAGAAGGAACGGATAGTTCCACGGAGCAATCACAGCCACCACACCCAGTGGCCAGCGCTGAAGGTAGCTCTTTCGATGCTTCATCAACCGAAGTGGAATGGGTTGGTCGGCAAGAATTTGAGGGGACATTTTTGCATAAAAAGTCAGCAATTCAAGCGCGGCCAAAACCTCGGTGGAAAGAGCCTCAAAACGAGGCTTCCCGTTTTCCTCGGAAAGAACTTGAATGACGTCATCGGCACGGTTCACTAAGGTCTCGCGCAAAGACAGGAGGCGCTTAGCGCGTTCCGTCGCAGGTCGTTCTCCCCAGAGTTTCTGTGCAGCGGCTGCGCGCTCGAAAGCGGCTCGAACCTGCTCGGGTGAGGCAAAAGGGATCTCTTGGAGTACTTCGCCTGTCGCAGGGTTCAGCGAACGGATGCGGTTCATGGAAGCTCAGGGTACCATGGTTTTAGGACCCGGGAGAAATGGCAATGGAACTGACTGCTAACGCACTGAAGGTGCTCGAACAGCGGTACTTGAGAAAAGATGCTCAAGGACAAGTGATCGAGACGCCCGAGCAGATGTTTGAGCGTGTGGCACATGCGGTTGCTCTTGCCGAGGGACGTAAAGCGCGCACTTGGTCGAAGCGTTATTTCGAGTTGATGACCTCGCTTCGGTTTTTGCCGAATAGCCCGACCTTGATGAATGCGGGACGCGACCAGGCGCAGCTGAGTGCCTGCTTTGTTTTGCCGCTTCGCGATTCACTCGAATCTGTTTTTGATACTTTGAAGCAAGCAGCCCTCATTCACCAAAGTGGTGGAGGAACGGGCTTTGATTTCTCAGAGCTTCGTCCGGCGGGTGCGCCGGTGAAGAGCACGCACGGCGTAGCGTCAGGCCCCGTTTCTTTCATCCGGATTTTTGACACGGCTACCGAGACGATTAAGCAGGGGGGAACGCGTCGCGGAGCGAACATGGCGATTCTTCGCGTGGACCACCCGGATATTGAAGGGTTCATCGACGCCAAACGCGATCTCCGCTCAATCACTAATTTCAATGTATCGGTTGGGGTGACCGACGCCTTCATGGCGGCAGTCGAGAGGGGAACGCCGTTCTCGTTAATGGATCCGCAAGAGGGTCACGAGGCCGGGAAAGTCGATGCGCGCACTCTTTTCCGTAAGATTGCTCAGAGCGCTTGGGAGTGTGGGGATCCGGGCTTGGTTTTCTTAGACCGGATCAATCGCTTCAACCCGACGCCGGATCAGGGGCCCATGGCGAGTACGAACCCCTGCGGTGAGCAGCCTCTTTTAGCGTTTGAGAGTTGTAATCTGGGGTCTCTCAATTTGGCGGCCTATGTTCAAAACGGGGTTTGGGACTGGACACAGTTTCTGGCCGATATCCCGGTTGCGGTTCGCTTTCTTGACGCTGTCATTGATGTGAATCACTACCCAGTGGCGGCTTGCGCCAAGGTAACTCGGAAGAACAGAAAGATCGGCTTAGGTGTGATGGGCTTTGCCGACGCGCTTCTTCTTTTAGGAATTCGCTATGACTCTCGTGATGCCGTTCTTTTTGGCGAGCGAGTGATGTCTGTTTTAGACCGTGCAGCAAAAGCGGCATCCAGTGCCTTGGCGAAAGAGAAGGGTGCATTCCCCGCTGCAAGAGGGGCGATTTGGAAGCGTCTTAGGTACCCATTGCTTCGAAACGCGACCGTCAGCACCGTGGCGCCGACTGGCACCATCAGCATGATCGCAGGGGTCTCCAGCGGGATTGAGCCCATTTTTGCGGGTGTCTTTCAGAGAAACGTCCTGGGCGGGGCGAAACTTCAAGAGGTGCATCCGGCGGTTCGGAAACTCCTGTCAAAAAGGGAGTCCGAGGGCGCTCTGAGTGAGGCAGACCTTTCCAGGCTTCTCGGCCCGGCTTGGCAGCCCGCCTATCAAGTGAGCGTGGAAGGGCATCTTCAAATTCAGGCGGCCTTTCAGCGGCATTCCGATAGCGCGGTCTCTAAGACGATCAACCTTCCTCAATCGGCAAGCGTCGATCAGGTGGAGCAGGCCTATCGCCGCGCCTACTTGTTAGGCTGTAAGGGAATCACGGTTTATCGAGACCAGAGTCGTCCTTCTCAGGTCTTGGAGGTCAAGGATTCGGGCTCGGTCGCCACGGCGAACGGGCAGGCCTGTGAGAACTGCGATCTGTAAACGGGAGTGGCGGGTTGCGGGCTTGCCGGGCTCTTCGGAGTACGCTATCGAAGGCCCTGGTTGAGTCGAATCGGGCGGGCGTAGCTCAGTTGGCTAGAGCGCGAGCTTCCCAAGCTCGAGGTCGAGGGTTCGAGCCCCTTCGCCCGCTCCAATTCGATTCCTGTCTTCCTTGCTCGGACGTTTTTTGTTATGAAACGTCGCGTTATGTCGAGCTGGGATGTTTTGGTTGTCGGCGGAGGTCACGCTGGCTGTGAGGCGGCGGCATCGGCGGCCCGTATGGGTTGTCGAACAGCCTTACTCACGCTTAATCCCGACCGAATCGGTTTTATGTCTTGCAACCCCGCGATGGGCGGCCTGGCCAAGGGGCAGCTGATCAAAGAAATCGACGCTCTCGGGGGCGTCATGGGTCGAATCACTGACCTGAGCGCCATTCAGTACCGGAAGCTCAATTCCAGCAAGGGCCCGGCCGTTCGCTCTTCGCGCGCTCAGTGCGATAAGGCGGTTTACGCCCAGCAGATGCAAAATCACCTGCGGACGCTCCCTAACCTCGAGATCCTGTCGGTCGAAGCAAAGAGCTTGATCTGGGAGTCGGGTCGGGTGATGGGGCTTTTGACCGCTCAAGGCGAGAGGCTTTTAGCAAAGTCGATTGTTTTAACGACCGGCACTTTTTTGAGTGCGGTCATGCACACCGGCTTTGAAAAAGCGGAAGGCGGCCGAGTGGGGGACAAAGCCTCCATGGGGCTCAGTCACTCGCTTCGTGAAATGGGATTTCGCTTAGGCCGGCTGAAAACTGGAACTCCTCCGCGCTTGCGCCGGGACTCTCTGAATTATTCAGTGATGGAGCTTCAGCCGGGGGATGAACGCCCGGAGCCGTTCTCGTTTTATCACGTGCCGGGACCGTTCCCTTACTTGCCCCAGGTTCCTTGCCATATCACGTACACGAACCCGCAAACTCATGATATTATTGAGAAAAACTTTGACCGCTCGCCCATGTACACGGGCATCATCCAAGGTCTTGGGCCGCGTTATTGCCCTTCGATCGAAGACAAAGTGAAGCGCTTCCGTGACCGGGAGCGTCATCAAGTCTACATCGAACCTGAAGGACTCAATACGGACGAAATGTACGTCAACGGGGTCTCTACGAGTTTGCCCAAAGACGTTCAGGAGATTTTCATCCGGAGCATTCCAGGGCTCGAGCGCGCCGAGTTCATTCGCTTCGGTTACGCAGTTGAGTATGACTGTGTGGATCCGCGCCAGCTTCGGGCAACTCTTGAGTCCAAGGACTGGAGCGGGCTTTTCTTCGCAGGTCAGATCAATGGAACCTCAGGTTACGAAGAGGCCGGCGCTCAGGGTTTAGTGGCGGGAATCAACGCTGCACTCCACGTCCAAGGCAAAGAGCCTTGGATCATTGGCCGCCATGAGGGATACATCGGCGTTCTTGTCGATGATCTAGTGCTGAAAGGGGCTGATGAGCCCTACCGGATGTTCACTTCCCGAGCTGAATACCGATTGTTGCTCCGAGAGGACAATGCTGATCTGAGGCTGAGTCGAACGGGCCTGAGGCTTGGGCTTCTAGGGGATGCGGAACGAAGACAACTAGACGAACGAGAAGAACAGATTGAACGGGGGCGAAAATCGCTTCAGGAGTTCTCTCTGAATCCGACGCATGAAGTCCGTGCACAGTTTGAATCACTAGGATGGCTACCCCCACGAGACAAGGTCACAGGCGAAGGACTTCTTCGACGGACAGATCTGGGAATCTTGGACATGGATTCCTTGGGATGGTCGAGCCAGGGATACCGACCGGATGCGCTCGAACAAATTGAGATTCAGATCAAGTACGAGGGCTATATCCGCCGCGACATGGAAACTCTCGAGGGAGTTCGCCAGAACGAGGCGTGGAAAATCCCGGTCGACCTGAATTACGGCTCCATCCCTGGAATTTCGACTGAAATTCGCGAAAGATTGACCAAAACTAGGCCAGAAACCCTTGGCCAGGCGTCCCGACTGCCAGGGATTACCCCTGCGTCAGTGGCGACACTCCTGATTTATCTAAAAATGAACGCCAAAAAGGGCAGAGAAGCGGTCTTGTGAACATGAAAACCCCGGATTCCGACGCCTATCGCGCTCTTCTCGATTCTTTTCAGGGTGAAACACTCTCTGAAGAGCAAAAGGATGCCCAGGTAGCCTTCCGTGAACGTGTTCTTCGAGAAAACGAGCTTCAGAACCTGACCCGGCTTACTTCTCCTCAGGACTTCTTTGAGGGCCATTTTCTAGACGCGTGGCACCTGACAAAGACGGGATGGATTTCCCAGGGGAGAGGACTTGAAATTGGCTCAGGTGGCGGGATCCCCGGCATTCCTGCGGCACTTTTATCAGGCTCCCACTGGGTCTTGAGTGATTCCGAGGGCCGAAAGGCGGATTTTTTAGACGCTACCGCCCTGGAGATGGGTCTTAGCCCAAGGGTCGAGGCCTTTTCGGGAAGGGCTGAAACCTTTCTGAAGAACGAGAGTGTGGACTGGATCGTGGCCCGCGCCGTAGGGCCGGTCGGTCGAATTTTTGCGTGGCTAGAGAATTGTTCCACGTGGAACACACTGATTCTTCTCAAGGCCAGAGGCTGGGAAGAGGAGTGGTCCTCGCCCGACGCACGAAAGGCTCGCGCCCGCCTATCGATTGCGGCTACTCACGAATACTCGGTGGGCGCAGATCAGAAGTATCGCGTCATCGTCCGGCTCGAGCGAAAGCGTTGACGCGAGTGTTCCACGTGGAACACTCAAAAAATATCCGTTGGCCCCTTGCATGACCTGGATAGCCCGATTAACCTCTAAGCCACTCAGCACCGAAAGGTACTGAAGGACCAGCTTGTATTTGGGTTCCAAGGTTCCACTGATTTCATAGAAAACCAGAGAGCGCTGAGTAGGCATTCTTTGTAAGTGCCTGAAATCAAAGGGAATTATAAATAGACAGGGGTAGCGATGGGAAAAGTCATTGCGCTGAGTAACCAAAAAGGTGGCGTTGGTAAGACCACGACCACGGTCAATTTGGCGGCATCTCTAGCCATTGCCGAGAAGCGTGTGCTTCTCATCGATTTTGATCCCCAGGGAAACGCAAGTTCAGCGCTCGGCGTGGACCGAAACGCGATGAAGGATCGACCCACGGTCTATCACGCCCTGATTGGTCAAGCGCCGTTGTCTCAGGTCATTGTCCCGACCGAGATGGAGTGTTTGTTTGTTGCGCCATCAGACGGAGATTTGGCAGGGGCCGAAATCGAGCTCGTTTCGGCGTTTGCTCGTGAAGCAAAACTGAAAGCAGCGATCGCCGAAATTAAAGATCAGTACGACTTCATCTTGATCGATTGCCCGCCGTCTTTGGGACTTCTCACGGTGAATGCTTTGAACGCCGCCGATAGTTTTTTGGTCCCGCTTCAGTGTGAGTACTTTGCGCTCGAAGGGCTCAGTCAGCTTCTTCACACGGTCAGCTTAATTCGACAAAGTCTGAACCCGAGGTTGGAAGAAGAGGGGATTCTCCTGACGATGTTTGATGGTCGGAACAATCTAGCCAACGAAGTGGTGAAGGAAGTTCGTACTCACTTTTCAAATCAGGTTTTCGAAACCGTCATTCCTCGAAACGTCCGCTTGAGCGAGTGCTCGAGTTTCGGAAAGCCCGTCCTCCTTTACGACATCGATTCAAAAGGCTGTTTGGCATACTTGAATTTGGCCAAAGAAGTTCTGGCTCGAAATCAGCCAAAAACAACTCAGGCTCAGCCCGGACTCAGCGCCGCACCCGTTATGCCTCCCCCGGTCCAGGCCGCCACGCTCAGTGCAGCCGCAGACCCGCGCTGAGTAGTCAGTCGAGAGTGAGTATTCATTTTTCCCGCGGGATGAAGTCCCGTTTGATTTGAGGAGAATCCCCTTGGCCCAGAAGCCCGTACTTGGAAAAGGTCTCGCCTCGCTCCTTCCAGGAGCCGGTTCAAATAATCAACCTGCGCCGCCCCCTTTTGTGGATCCGGGTCCGGTGGTCGCCGGGGCGACTTCTGAGGCGGCAGCGCCCGCTTCGGTGTCAAATTCGCTAGAAACGGGAAACCGAGATCGTCATCCAGGAATCGCGTTTGCGCAGCTGGAAGAAATCGTCACAAACCCGTTTCAGCCCCGCCGTGATTTCGATCAGCAAGCGCTGGAAGAACTCAGCGCCTCGATTCAGGCCAACGGGATCATTCAGCCCTTGGTCGTGCGTCGCTCGGATAAGGGCTATGAGCTGATTGCAGGTGAGCGTCGTTTGCGCGCTGCGAAACTTGCGGGCCTGAAGCAAGTGCCGATCGTGGTCCGCAAGTCGACGGATCGTGAGTCCCTGGAGATTGCGCTCGTTGAAAACATCCAGCGCCAAAACCTGAACTGCATTGATGAGGCGTTGGCCTATCAGCAGCTCATGGATGACTTCAACTTGACCCAAGAAGAAGCAGCCAAGCGGGTGGGGAAAGAGCGCGCCACCGTTGCCAATTACCTTCGCCTTTTGAAGCTCCCCGAAGCGCTGGTAGACGACCTTCGTCGTCAGGTATTGAGTTTCGGTCACGGTAAGGCTTTGCTCGGTCTTGAAGACAATGATCAGCGTCTTTTGGCTCGAGCCGAAGTGATCGAGAAACGGCTGAGCGTTCGGGACACCGAGGGCTTGGTCGACCGGATGAAAAAAGGTGTCGCCGCTTCAGGCGAGCCCGGTGCGCTTCCTCCGCCGGCTGTGGACGGCAAAAACCTGACGCCTGTCCAGCAGAGGCTCAGCAATTTGTCTCAGTCCCTGACCCGACTCTGGAGCTCCCGAGTGGAGATCAAGGGATCCGATCGTAAGGGAAAGCTTGTTTTCCACTACGCGAATCGCCAAGAGCTTGAACGGCTTCTTCAATCCCTGCAGAATCCCAAGTGATGCCAAAAGCTTCTCCACTGCAGGTTCCCGTTACCCATCTGGCCGTCACCGGTGTGATCGATCAGGGGTGTGAGTTCGAGGGCAAGCTCTGCTTTCAGGGCACTGTCCGAATTAGTGGAACATTCCGCGGGGAGATCTTCACGCCCGACACTTTGGTGGTGGGTGAGGGAGCTCGGGTCAACGCCAAGATCGAGGCAGGCACCGTCATCATCAGTGGCGAAGTGACCGGATCCATCTCCGCTCGTCACCGGGTAGAAATTCACAAACCGGCGGTATTCCGGGGCGACATCGTGACCCCGAGCCTGAAAGTCGACGAAGGCGTGATTTTCGAGGGAAGTTCCCGAATGGTTCAGTCCGCTGTAGCCGGAAACGCTTGATTTCAGGCGCTCTGTTCTTGACCTCCGCAAAAGCCGCGTGTTAACCCGCGTGAGCTTCCCCTAATTGCGGAGACCCCCCGTGAACGGAATCATTCAGCAACTGGAACTAAACCAGTCGTTCTTCATTCAATTCGCCCTCATTGCGGTGACGTTCCTTATCCTCGGAAATTCATATTTCCGGCCTTTCCAGAAGCTCATCGAGCTTCGTCATAAGCGCTTGGTCGAGGATCGTGAAGCCGCAGAAAAACTCATGGCCCAAGCCGACGCGAAATTTGAAGAATATCGCGATCGCCTGGCCGAAGAGCGTCAGCGCGCTCGCGCCGAGGTGGAGTCTGTCCTCTTGGCTGCCAAGCGCGAAGAGGCTCAGATCTTGGGTTCCGCTCGTGAAGAGGCTCGCAAGATCACCCAGCAGGCCGCCGAGTCTGCACAGCAGCAGCAGGAAAAGCTCAAGGCTCAACTCGAAATGGAAGTCGAAGGCTTGGCCAACGCCGCTTCTGAAATTCTACTCGTGAGGCGCACCTGAGCATGGAACACCTGATCGGACCTGCGTTTAACTTTTTTGTCTTCGTCGGCATTTTGGCTTATTTGCTGCCAAAGCCCGTGAAGGCCTTTGTGTCGGGCCGCCACGACTTCATCCGTGAAGAAGTGCTGCGCGTTCAGGACAGGCTTCGCACTTCGCGCGCTCGTTTCGAGGAGTTCTCCTCGAAACTAAAAGCCGTTGACGCAGAAATTGCAGGGCTTCGTTCGCAAGCTCAGCAAGACGCTCAAGCAGCATCCACCCGCGTTGTGACGGAAGCGAAACGCTTGTCCTCGCAAATTGTGTCGGACGCAGAAACCACGGCTAAATCGCTCTTTGGGGATCTGCGCACGCAGCTTCGTCAGGAAGTCGTGAGCCGCGTGATTCTTCGGACTGAAGCCATTTTGCGTCACCGTTTGACGGGTGATGATCGCGTCCGCATCCGCAAAGAGTTTTCCCGTCAGCTCGGGGGTACCCAATGAGTCTTCCTCGCTCTTACGCACAGGCCCTTTATTTGGCCGCGCAGGAACGGCAAGTGACCGGAACTGCCTTGGACCAACTGGTCGCTCAGCTTGAGGACGCAGTCGTTTGTTTTCAGTCTAGCCAGGAGCTGGACCGTGCTTTGACGAGCCCTTTGACGTCGGCAAAAGAAAAGATCGCCATCGTCTCAGCCCTTTCCAAGAAGGCGGCTTATTCGCCCCTTCTTTGCGACTTCTTGGCACTCGTGGCCCGTAAACAGCGCTTGGCTTCGCTTCCTGAAATTTCCTTGGCGTTTGCTGAGGCTCGCTTGGCAGCCGAGGGCGGAGTCATGGGCACTGTGGTTTCCGCAGATGCCGTTGCACCCGCCGATGTGGAAGAGCTCTCTGCCGCTTACGCAAAAAAACTCGGTCGTAAGGTTTCTTTCCGGACCCAGGTGGATCCGGAGCTTTTGGCCGGTTTGAAAGTTACGGTTCAAGGTGTGACCTACGATGGCACCCTTCGCTCCCAACTTCAGCGCCTTCGGGAAAAACTCCTGGCTGGCGCTTCGCTCTGATTTTTTAACTCGAGGAATTGAAAATGGTTCAAATTCGTCCGGAAGAAATCACCCAGATTTTGAAAGCCCAGCTGGCGGAGTTCGACAAAAAAGTCGACGTCGCTGAAACGGGTAGTGTTGTCACCGTGGGTGACGGCGTCGCTAAGGTCTATGGCCTTGAAAAGGCGATGGCAGGCGAGCTCGTGGACTTCGGCTCGGGAACCACCGGAATGGTGCTGAACCTGGAAGAGCAAGGCGTCGGTGTCGTCGTTTTGGGCGATGCAAAGCACGTCAAAGAAGGCACCGTCGTGAAGCGCACGAACAAAATCGTGCAGGTTCCGGTGGGTGAAGGCCTCCTGGGTCGCGTGGTGAACGCCCTGGGCGTTGTGATCGACGGAAAGGGCGAGCTGAAGCCGTCCGAATACCGCCGCGTGGAAGTGAAAGCTCCCGGTATCGTCGGCCGTCAATCGGTGAAAGAGCCCCTTCAGACTGGCTACAAAGCAGTCGACGCCATGATTCCGATTGGCCGCGGCCAGCGCGAGTTGATCATCGGCGACCGCCAAACCGGTAAGACCGCTTTGGCTATCGACACCATCATCAACCAAAAAGGCAAAGGCGTTTATTGCATCTACGTCGCCATCGGCCAGAAGCAATCCACCGTGGCACAAGTGGTGGACAAGCTTCGCCAGCACGGCGCCCTTGACCACACCATCGTCGTGTCGGCAACGGCAGCAGAGTCGGCACCGATGCAGTTCTTGTCAGCCTACACCGGCGTGACCATGGGCGAGTGGTTCCGCGACAACGGCAAGCATGCCCTGATCGTGTACGATGATTTGACCAAGCAAGCTCAGGCGTATCGCCAGCTTTCCTTGCTCCTTCGTCGTCCTCCGGGTCGTGAAGCTTATCCGGGCGACGTGTTCTATCTCCACAGCCGCTTGCTTGAGCGCGCTGCGAAGCTCTCGGACAAATTGGGCGGTGGCTCGTTGACCGCGCTTCCCATCATCGAAACCCAAGCCAGCGACGTGTCGGCTTACATTCCGACCAACGTGATTTCGATCACCGACGGTCAGATCTTCCTGGAAACCGATTTGTTCCACTCGGGCGTTCGTCCGGCCGTGAACGTCGGTATCTCGGTGTCACGCGTGGGCGGTTCGGCACAGATTAAAGCCATGCGCTCGGTCGCAGGCACGCTGCGCTTGGAGCTCGCCCAGTACCGCGAGAAAGCGGCGTTTGCTCAGTTTGGTTCGGACCTTGATCCGGCTACCCAGAAGCAATTGGCGCGCGGGCAACGTTTGGTGGAGATCTTGAAACAAGCTCAATACGCTCCTGCAGGCGTTGAGAAGCAAGTCATCATCATTTACGCCGCAACGAATGGTTATCTGGATAAGTACCCGGTCAATCGTTTGAAAGACTTCGAAGTGCAATTCCTCGAATACCTCGACAAGAAGCATCCCGAAGTCTCCAAGAGCATCCTGACCACCGGCAAGCTCGATGAAGCCAAAGCCGGACTCGAGAAGGCACTCAAAGAATTCGACTCGGTCTTCGCAGGCTGAGCGGAGGTAGCTGTGGCAAGCATCAAGGATCTCAAAAAGCGGATCCAGAGCACGAAAAACACGCAGCAGACGACGAAGGCCATGAAGATGGTTTCGGCGGCCTACCTGCGCCGTGCTCAGGACGCGATCAACAACCAGAAGCCGTACGCGAAGCGGTTGGGAGCCATGCTCCAGACTTTCGCAACGATGGACGGCGTGGTGATCGATTCGCCTTTGGTTCGCGTAGAGGGCTCAGAGCCAATTCACGGAGCCAACAAGCTTCTTCTCGTGCTCGTGACTTCGGACCGTGGTCTTTGCGGGGGCTTTAACGCCTACGTGATGAAGGCCACGCAGCGCTGGATTCGCGATCACAAGCGTGAGTACGACGCGATCGATATCGCGTTTGTCGGCAAGAAGGGTTTCGAGTTTTTCCGAAATCGCCGCCTCGCTAACGGCCCCTACTATCAGGAGCTCGGCGGGAAAGTGAACTTCGCGAAGGCTCGGAAGCTTTCTGAGGCGCTCATCGAGGAATACACCTCGGGTCGATACAGTGAAGTGAAGTTCGTGTTCAACGAATTTAAAAACGCACTGACTCAGACTCCCGTGGTGGAGGCGTTCCTGCCTCTGACTCCCCCGGCGCGGGGTTCAGTCCATTCTTCGCAAGACGCGCACGGCATGGTGATCGTTCGTCCGAGTGCTTCGGAAGTGCTCAATGAGCTCCTTTCCAAGCATTTCCCGATGCAGGTATTCCGCATTTTGCTGGAATCTCAGGCAGGGGAGCACGGCGCGCGAATGTCCGCCATGGAGAACGCCACTAAGAACGCAGGCGAGATGATTGGCCGGCTCACGCTGGACTACAACAAACAACGTCAGGCCGGGATCACCAAAGAGTTGCTCGAGATTATCTCAGGCAGCGAATCCCAAAAGGCCGGTTGAGTTTCGGATTAGGTTTACAAGGAGAAACAAATGTCAGCATCGGCTGGAAATCAAAATATCGGTCGGATCAAGCAAGTGATCGGTCCGGTCGTCGACGTCGAATTCGACGGCAATTTGCCTGAAGTAAAGCACGCGCTGAAAGTCAGCAACGCCGCGATTGGCAATCAGGAGTGGAACCTGGTGCTCGAAGTCGCTCAGCACTTGGGCGAGAACACCGTTCGCACGATTGCCATGGACAGCACCGACGGCTTGGTTCGTGGTCAGCCCGTGAAAGACACCGGCGATCAGATTCAAATGCCAGTGGGTCGCGAGACTCTGGGTCGTATTTTGAACGTCGTGGGCGAGCCTGTGGACGAAGCAGGCCCCGTGAATGCGAAGAAGACTTACCCCATTCACCGCGCAGCTCCCGCTTTCAAAGACCAATCGACCACCATCCAGCCGTTCTTTACCGGCATCAAAGTGGTGGACTTGCTCGCGCCGTACGCACGGGGCGGTAAGATCGGTTTGTTCGGCGGCGCAGGCGTCGGCAAGACCGTTCTCATCATGGAACTCATCAACAACATCGCTACCCAGCACGGTGGCTTCTCGGTGTTCGCAGGCGTTGGCGAGCGGACTCGTGAAGGAAACGATTTGTGGATGGAAATGAAGGAGTCGGGCGTTTTGACCAAGACCGCACTGGTCTACGGTCAGATGAACGAGCCGCCGGGCGCACGTGCTCGCGTGGCTCTGTCCGCGCTGACCGTCGCTGAGTACTTCCGCGATGAAGAGAACCAAGACGTTCTCTTGTTCGTCGACAACATCTTCCGCTTCACTCAGGCCGGCTCCGAAGTTTCGGCACTCCTGGGCCGGATTCCTTCGGCCGTGGGTTACCAGCCGACCTTGGCAACCGAGATGGGCGAGCTTCAAGAGCGCATCACCTCGACCAACAAGGGTTCGATCACGTCGATTCAGGCTATTTACGTGCCTGCCGACGACTACACCGATCCGGCTCCGGCAACGACGTTTGCTCACTTGGACGCTACGACCAACCTGAGCCGTCAAATTGCCGAGCTCGGCATCTACCCAGCAGTGGATCCCTTGGCTTCGACTTCGCGGGTTCTCGATCCGCAAATCGTGGGCGAGGAGCACTACCGTGTGGCTCGTCGGGTGCAGTCGATTCTGCAGCGTTACAAAGACCTGCAGGACATCATCGCGATCTTGGGCATGGATGAACTTTCGGAAGACGACAAGATTACCGTGTCGCGCGCCCGGAAGATTCAGCGCTTCCTGTCGCAGCCCTTCTTTGTGGCCGAGCAGTTCACTGGCCTGAAGGGTGCTTTCGTGAAGATCGAGGACACCATCCGCGCCTTTGACGAAATTGCCGACGGTAAACATGACGAACTGCCCGAACAGGCTTTCTACCTGGTGGGCACGATCGAAGACGCGATCGCGAAGGCGAAGACCCTTCAGTAATCGCGAGAGATCGCACAATCTGAGCGGATGTGACCGGAGAGAGCCTCAGCGGCTCCCTCCGGTCCTTCTCCGGAGGACCTGTGGCTGAGACCCTGAAACTGACCATCCTGTCTCCTGAGCGGCGTGTGGCCGAGGGCATCGAAGTAAAATCGGTGACCTTGCCTGGCAGCGAAGGACTGATTCAAATCCTTCCCGGGCACGCAGCCATGGTGGGAACCCTTTTGACGGGGATCTTCCAGTACGAGGCCGCTTCGGGCGATCAAGATCAAGGAGCCGTTTCTACTGGCTTCTTCGAAGTTCGCGGCGACGAAATCGCTGTGATGGCCGAGACGCTTGAGCTTCAGGCGGAAGTGGACTTGGTTCGGGCAAAAAGTGCCCAGGCACGTGCCGAGTCCGCGCTTCAGAATCCGGAGCTCGATGATTCGAAGTTCCGGAAGTATCAGCTGAAGTTGCAGCGCGCCTTGATTCGGCAGCAACTCGCTGGCAAAACTTTCCAGTCCTGATTTGCCTACCTATAGGCCACGCTGTTGCGTGCCGATAGAGAAAGGTAAACTCACTGGGAAGGGAGAAGTGTGTCCTCCACGGATCGGAGCGGTACCTTATGGAGTGGTTTTGTCGCGCCGGTGTGCGCAGCCTCGCTCGTCGCGGCTGTAGCAGTGGCGATGACTGCCTCCTGGACTTTGCAGCAACTGGGCGCAGGCCCGGGTGTCGTTGCGTCGTCCGAGGTGTTCTCTTGGACCGAAAGCTTAAATTGGCGCTCAGCGCCCACCGCTTGGCCTGAGGGTCAGGCTCTGGCGAACCTTTCGCCCGAGGTTCTACCATCGCTCGTTCCCCAGTCGTCGCACTTGAAGCGGGTGAAGCGAGCGAGCCCACGAGCAATTGCACAGAAATCTTTGGCCCGAATTGCAGGTCAGGCCGTTGCGCAAGCGGATGCCTCGCTCACCGAGAGTCAGGCCACGGAGCTTGAATCCGATCAGAGTCGCGCTCAGTGGCTCGATTTGTACCGCAACTGGCATTCCCAGTTCCGGGTCGCTCTCGAAGCACCTTTGGATCCCGACTCAGCTCCGCAGGTTCTCGCTCAAGCGACGGCCCAGACATTGAGTACTCAGGCTGAGTACTCACCAATACAGGCCGTCAAAGATTCCTCAATCATTCAGAAGCGAGTCGCCCTTCGCCAAAAGGCGATCGAACGGGCCAGAGCCGCATCGAAGGCCAAATCAGTCCAGGCGGCTCCAGTCGAGGTTGCAAGCTCCGAGAAGCCTCTTTCTTCTGAGAGCGCGCCTGAGGCTTTAACCGCCTCAAGTTCAGTTTCTTCACTTTCCAGCGATCAAGTCCGTCTCAGTGCGGCTTCGCCGGGTGTTGTGAGAGATCTAGCTGCAACTCAGACCGAGGCCCGGCCCTTGATCGGAGTGAGTAGTCAAACGACGCAGCCCTCCGTTCAGCGGTCTCAGGTCGCTGCGGCGACCGAATCGGCTAGGAGCGAACTGAGTCCTCGGTTGGCTCAGGCGACCCAAGGCGTCGCTCATAGCGAGACCCAGGCCGCCTTGAGCGTGAGTAGTCAGAATGAGGCTGGCTCTTTGGCCTCACTCGACGCCAAGAACAACGGGTTGAATGACTACTCAATCCGCCGTTTGTCGGATGCGCGGGCCAGTTCGAAGGTGAGTATTCGCGTGAAGGCAGTAGACGCTTTCAACGAAGGCCGTGAGTCGGCCGCACGGGTTCGAACCCTCTCTTATCAGGGATCAGCGCAGCGTCCCGAGATGCCTTGGGTTCGAGTGGAAGCCCAAGACTCGTGGCCGGTGATTGCACAGGCGCAAGCCGGTGTTCGCGCTTCGGCGGTGCCGGTTCTTTCGAAGAACTCAGTCCTTCTTTTAGCGCGGGGCCAAGGTTTGTCGGTCATGCCGTCGAGTGCGCTGGTCTACGGTAAGCTTCCGGCTGGCAAACGCGTCCGACTCTCAGGTCGAAGTGAAGAGGCTCTTTACTGGAATCGTCCCGATGGTTCGCGTTGGTTCATGATTCTCAACGCCGCTCCAGGCGCAGCCGTTCTTCAGCTGGACTCTGGCGAGGCCGTTGCGGTGCCGGCCTTGGAAGCCACAGCCGTGTATTTGGATCTTCGCGACCTTCGGACCGAGACTTTCGCGGGAAAAGTGTTTGACGGCTCGCAGGCCAAGCCCACCGCTGTGGCCGCTGCCTGGGTGAGCTTAGTGGGCCAGACGGGCAAGAGGGTTCAAACCGACTCTCAGGGACGCTTCCGATTAGAAGGCGTGCGGCGCGTTGGCCAATATCCGCTTCACTTGGAAGTTTCTCAGGGGACTGAGTTTGTTCACCGGTACGAAGTGACCCAAAATACCCAAAGCCTGTCGCTCTTCCGGTTCACGGCAGCTTCCATTCAGACATGGGTAAAACAATTGGAAGGCGGCGTGAGCTCCGACAGCGGAATGGTCTTGGCCGCTTTCCCTGGCTGGTCCAAACAGGTGGAAAAGAGTCGCTACACGGCGACCCTTCACCCCGTACAAGTCGGTCAAGGCTTAGTTCCCGAGACGTATTCTCTGGATTCGTTGGACCGTCTTCAGCCAGGGCGGCCTTTGGATCAGCAGAGCCCTCGTGCTCTCGCGGTTCAGGTCCCGCAGGGGTTGAACGTTCTGAAGCTCGTTCCTGAGGCAGGCAAATCGCCGGCTTGGACGCAGTGGGTGTATTCCTCCCCAGGCGTCGTGAACGTTATCTTGGCGCAGTAAGGCGCTTTTCCTAACCTCGGCCGCCCCAGATCCGAATCCGTAAAAGCTTCAGCGGCGGATGTTCCGTCCAAAGGTGGACTGGGAAGGAAATCTTAAGGGTCTGACCCGGCTGCAGGGATCGGCCGACTTGTGAGCACTCGGCGGAAAGATCCAAAGGGGAGGTTGAATGGCTTCCATCAGCCGCCCACCATTCCCATTCAATGGCCTGGAAAGAATAGGGGATCCCGTACGGGTGATCGGGGTCTCGGTATTGAAAAGCAAAGAGGGCCGAGTGTTCGCCGGACTCAGATGGGTTTAGGTCAACGCTCACTCGCGCGTATTTCATTGGGGTCGAATTGGACAATGAGATCGGCAGTGGCCACTCGCCCAAGTGGAGACTTTCGGGGAATCCGGAAGGGCTTTGGGTCAGGACAATGTCGAGGAGGGGCTTTTCTTCACAGCCTAAGCGCGCGGCCGATTTCGCCCCTGACAAGCAGAGGCAAAGGGTGGCGAGAAACCAGTTCCTGACCGTTTTAGTCGGCACATGTGCGCATCGACCTTCTCCACCTTGGCCTTGAGGCCAGATTTGTGCGAAAAGAACGGCATGTCGGTAGGTGACTCATCTGGTTCGGCTCTAGATTTTGAAAGCGCGCTCGCTCAACTGCAGGGAATCGTTCAGAAGCTCGAGTCAGGCGACTTGAGCCTCGAGGATTCTTTGAAGGGCTTTGAAGAGGGCGTTCGCTTGACCCGCCAGTGCCAAGAGGTTCTGCAGCACGCAGAACAGCGCGTTCAAGTTTTGACGCAAAACGGAAATTAATCGAAGTGAGCTCTTCTTTACCGCCGTCGCCGGCGCACCTTCATTCCTTGGGCACCGACGAGCTTCTGCAGGTGGCAGTAGAGATTCGTCAGCGAATCCTCTCGGTTTGTCTGACTCACGGCGGACATTTGGGAGCAAGTCTTGGCGCAGTCGAACTCGCCATCGCACTTCACTCCGTATTTGAATCTCCGCGCGAACCGATTCTTTGGGATGTAGGACACCAAGCTTACGCACATAAACTTTTGACGGGACGCGCGGATCGTTTCGATACGCTTCGCCAAGCAGGTGGAATTTCGGGTTTCCTCAGTCGAAAAGAAAGCGCGCATGACGTCTTAGGCGCAGGACATAGCAGTACCTCCCTTTCCTTTGGGCTTGCGCTTGCCTGGGAAAAACATCGCTCCCAAGCGACGCAAGGCGACTGGACCATTGCTGTGATCGGTGATGGTGCTCTGTCTTCGGGACTAGCGCTGGAAGCCCTTCATCAGCTCGACACGCTCGATACTGCGCCCATGTTGATTGTGTTGAATGATAATCAGATGTCGATTTCTCCGAACGTCGGAGGAATTGCGGGACTTCTGGGAAGAGGCGAAGCACCCGAGTGGTTTGACCTTTTAGGCTGCGACTTTGTCGGGCCAGTCGATGGCCATGATCTCGAGACGCTTCTTGGAACTCTTCGGGGGATTCGCGCGAATCCTCGTGGGCGCCCCGTGGTTCTTCACGTGTTGACTCAAAAAGGAAAAGGCTACGCACCTGCTGAAGAGCAGCCAGCGCACTACCACGGCGTTTCGCCGGTAGGAGCTACCGGAGGCACTCCCGGAAAATCCTACAGCGAAGTGTTTGGTGAGGCGCTGTGTGCGCTTGCTGAAGCGGATGAGAAGATCGTCGCGATCACTCCCGCTATGGCAGAAGGGTCAGGCCTAGTGGGTTACCGAAAGCAATTCCCAGAGCGGTTCGTGGATACTGGAATTGCAGAAGCTCACGCCGTCACTTTTGCCGCAGGCCTTGCGGCTCAGGGGCTTAAGCCCGTGGTCTCGATTTACAGCACGTTTCTTCAGCGCGCAGTCGACTCAGTCATTCATGACGTCGCGTTGCAGGACCTGCCTGTTATTTTTGCGGTGGACCGAGCAGGCTTAGTGGGTGCCGATGGCCCGACTCATCACGGGAACTTCGACTTAGCTTACCTGGGGATGATTCCAGGAATGCACCTCTATTGTCCGTCAACGGCGCAGGACCTTTCTTTACAGCTGAAGCATTGCCTTTCGGATTCGGAGAGAAAAGCTCCCGCCGCCATTCGGTACCCTCGCGGAGCGGCGCCCTCGACTTCAGATCAGCCTGGAGCGCTTGAGCTTCGCTGGAATTCTCGACCAGGCGGCGAACTTCGTGCCATTGCGCTTGCCTTGGGAGCCGCAGAAAAACGGGTTCTTTCGGCCGTTTCGAAATTATCGGATGCGGAGCGAGCTGACGTCGCAGTTCTCACGCTTCTTAGGGCTAAACCGTTTCCCGTGGAACTGATCGAGTTTCTACGCGCTCGCCCAGGCGTTCCCGTGGTTTGGGTGGAGGACGGTGTGGCGCGCGGAGGATGCGGCGAAGCGCTTTTGGGTGGACTTGGCCCACGAGACGCCCCATTTCAGCTTTTGGCTTACCCAGATCGATTCATCGATCAGGGGACCGTTGCCCAGCAAGAGGCATGGGTGGGGTCTGACGCGGCAGCCATCCTTCGGGCAATACGGTCGGCTCGGGAGGCTCATTGAGCAGCGGGAAGAAGCGGGCCGATCTTTGGCTGGTGGAGCGCGGTCTTGCGCCCAGCCGAGAGCGCGCTCAAGCGCTCATTTTAGCCGGAAACGTCCTAGTCGCAGATCGTCCGGTCCAAAAGGCGGGCGAGGCATTGAACGAGGAGCAAGCCTCGCAGATTCGGCTTCGCGGCGAGGATCACGGGTATGTTTCTCGCGGAGCGCTCAAGCTGATCGGCGCTTTGGACGCCTTCGGCGTCAGCCCCGCAGGGCGAGCCGCTTTGGATGTGGGAGCATCGACCGGAGGCTTCACGGAAGTTCTCTTACAGCGGGGAGCTTCCAAGGTGTTTGCTTTGGACGTCGGCCATAACCAGCTGGCTTGGAAGATTCGGCAAGATCCCCGAGTGGTGGTCCTAGAAAAAGTAAATGCTCGTCACCTCGAACCTTCGGCTCTGGGGCAAAAAGTGTCCTTGGGTGTGATGGATGTTTCTTTCATCTCGATCACCAAGATCCTGCCAGCTGTATTGGCATTGTCTGAGCCCCCCGCCGACTGGATCACCCTGATTAAGCCCCAATTTGAAGTCGGGCGCGAGCAGGTGGGGAAGGGTGGCATTGTCAGCTCGGACGAGGCCCGAAAAGAAGCGGTCGAGAGTGTGACGCGTTTCGCGGAATCGCTTGGATTGGCCCGCTTGGGCTTGATAGAATCTCCGATTACGGGGACCGATGGGAACTTGGAGTACTTAGCCCATTGGCGTCCGAATCCGAGATGAACTCCACTGACTTTACCGCGCCGAACTTGAACCGTTTTGTCCGCTGTTTGCTGCCCCTCGTGGCGGCAATGGGGATCCTATCGTTTTCAGGATGCGCGGGTTCAAAGGTGAGAGCCCAAGAAACGGCTTCAGGGAAGGAATCTCCCGCAGAGGTTTTTGGTCCAAAAGCGCCTGAGGCAGATTCCGCGGCGATTCCGTCCTACGGACCTGAGCCCTTCCAAGTTCGGCCTCTCGTCGTAATTCTAGGTCCAGGACTCGCCCGGGGTTATGCCCATGCGGGAGTGCTTCGTGCGCTCGAGCAGGAAAAAATTCCGATCGCAGGAGTGTTTGGCACTGAGATGGGCGCTTGGGTGGGCAGTGTTTACGCGGCCTCTCGAAGTATCCATGAGTTTGAATTTCTCCTGATGCGGTTCGGGCCCTCTGCGTTTGCGCGTCCTCAAGGAATTTTGTCCGGATTTGGCTCGGGCGAGAACCGAGGCGGAGAGTTTGAAGACTCTTTGGAAAAGGCGTTTGGAGCGAAGGAGTTCCGAGAGACCCGCGTTCCCCTTCACTTGCTGGCGCAAAAAAAGAGCGGGCGAGTGGCCATCATCGATTCGGGCCGGATTTCGCGCGCCGTTCGGGCCGTGATGGGCGTTCCGGGCTGGATGAGTTCAAGTGAGCATGAGGGTGAGATGACTCATTCCGCCGGTTCGGTTCGCGCTTTTCCGATTCAAGAGGCGCGCGCCTGGCATCCGCAGCTTCCGATCTTGGTTGTGGACGTTTCCTTGCCCATTCCGAAAAATGATTCCGTCGCAGGACCTCTCTTTGCTGATTTCGCCGTTCAGGCGCGAGCCCTGGGCCAGCAGCCGGAAGTGATTCTCCGTCCTAAGCTGGATTCAGTAGGACCTTGGGATTTCGAGCGGCGCAACGAGGCCATTTTTGCAGGAAAGGCCGCCGTAAAAGAACAATTGGTCTGGATTAAACGTGTGGTGGGTATGCCATGAACGAACCTCTTCCCTTGCTTCAATCCTCCGATCCCGAGGGAAACCGGCTCCGGCAAACGGTGCGCCGTTTTGCGAAGTTGATTTTCACGCTGAGTATTTTGGGAACCGCCTCAGTCGGAGTCGCCGGAGGAGTCATCTATTGGTATTTCTCAGCCACTCTCCCGCGGATCATTACTGTTGAGGATTACAAGCCCCTGACCGTCACGCGTGTTGTGAGTGGCACGGGGAAAGACGAACGCTTGATGGGGGAGTTCTACAAAGAGCGTCGTTACCTCGTTCCCTACGAAAAAATGCCCGTTCAGTTGGTGCAGGCTTTCATTTCTGCTGAAGACGACAAATTCTTTGAGCACCAGGGGATTAATCCCGCGTCCATCCTTCGGGCCACGATTGTGAACTTCAAGGCCGGGCACGTTGTTCAGGGCGGCAGTACCATTACGCAGCAGGTCGCAAAATCGCTGCTATTAACGCCTGAGCGAAGCTTCGTTCGAAAGTTCAAGGAAGTGATCCTGGCAGGTCGGATCGAAGCGAATTTGAGTAAAGAGCAGATTCTTTATCTCTATTTGAACCAAATTTATCTCGGTCACGGGGCTTATGGTGTTGAGTCCGCAGCTCGCACTTATTTTGGAAAGCCCGTAGAGGAACTCACTCTCGGCGAGTGTGCTCTTTTGGCGGGTCTGCCCCAAGCGCCGGGAAAATACAGTCCTCACTTGAATCCCAAGCGCGCCAAAGAACGCCAGCTCTACGTGATTCGGCGGATGCACGAGAACAAGTTCATTACGCAGACCCAGATGCAGGAGAGCTCCTCATCACCCCTTCGGATTCAGGCCGATGTGGATGTGAACGCCCGTTACTCTGCGCATTTAATTGAACTCGTTCGAAGATTTCTGATCGAAAAATACGGAGAAAAAGCCGTTTATGAAGAGGGCCTAAAAGTTACTCTGCCCACGACGCCTGATCACGCGCTTGCCGCCCAAAAGGCGCTTCGAGAGGGGCTTCGTTCGGTCGATAAGCGAATCGGGTACCGCGGTCCAATCAAGCGCTTGAAGGGCGAGGAGGCGATCGCGGCATTCCTGCAGGAGCAAAGAACGAAGATCATCTTAGAAAAGACTGGCTTTGAGGTTCTCACCGCAGACGGTCGCCTTGACGGCGCAGCCGCTATGAAGGTGGAGGGAATCGCTTCTGAGTCGCTTTTGCTCGACGAAGGAAAGCTTTACCAGGGCGTCGTGACGAGTCTAGATGATCGCGCGAAAGTCGCTGGAGTGCTCGTCGGAGCGGCTCGTGTCGAGTTACCTTTGGAAGGCTTTAAGTGGGCGCGCGGGACACGCGACGAGGGAACCGGCTTGGCCACTCGAGGTGAACCCTCATCCCCATCGCAAGTATTTGCTAAGGGCGACGTCGTTTGGGTTCGTGCGGTGAAAGTCTCGGCTTCGGGCGCAACTTTAGCGTTGGAGCAGGAGCCTCAGGTGGAAGGCGCTATCTTTTCGCTCGATGTGCAGAGCGGGCAAGTTCTTGCTCTCGAGGGGGGCTATGACTTTTCTCGTTCAGAATTTAATCGGGTGATGCAAGCACAGCGACAGCCCGGATCTGCGTTTAAGCCGCTGATTTATGCGGCTGGACTCGAAAAGGGATTCACCCCAGCTTCAGTCATCGTGGATGCTCCGATCGTTTACGAGGATGCGGAAAACGGAAAATGGAAGCCGACGAACTTTGAAGAAAAATTTTACGGCGACACCACCTTCCGTCAGGCACTGATCAAATCGCGAAACGTGCCGACGATTAAGATCGTGCAGTCCGTTCAAGTCCCCTACGTGATTGATTTCGCGAGGCGCTTTGGTCTGACTGGGCAGCTTCCATCCGATCTTTCAGTCTCCTTGGGAAGTGGCGCAATCTCTCTTTATGAAATGACCCGCGCCTATTCTGTTTTCCCGCGCTTGGGCCGTCAGGTGAATCCTGTGTTCCTCATGCGTGTGGAAGACCGTGAAGGGCGAGTTCTTGAGGAAGGGCGAACGCCTCAGTTCAAAGGGCGACCGCTTGCGACAAGTTCTCCTCAGGCCGCGCCCGCTGCGCAGGAGGCAGGAGCCGAGACCAAGCGTTATCCACTTGAGGATGACCCGGAACAACTCATGGATCCTCGCCAGGCCTACGTGATGACTCATTTGATGAAAGAGGTCGTTGCCTTCGGAACCGGCCACGAAGCGAAAACACTGGGAAGACCGGCCGCAGGGAAAACCGGGACGACGAACGATTATCAAGACGCCTGGTTTATGGGCTTTACCTCATCCGTCGTCACGGGAGTCTGGGTGGGGTTTGACAGTCAAAAAACGATCGGTCCCGGAGAGACGGGGGCTCGGGCCGCCTTGCCCATTTGGCTTTCGTTCATGAAGGAAGTCGTCAAGTCTTATCCGGATCAGGACTTCCAGGTTCCACCCGGGGTCGTGTTTGCTTCGATTGATCCTACAACCGGGCACTTAGCTTCGCCGAACCTGGCAGGGTCCATTAAAGAGGCTTTTGTCGAGGGAACTGAGCCTCAAGGTGGGCCCGGAGCCGGTCAGACGCCCGCTCAAAGCCAAAGCGAATTCCTTAAGGAAGACATGGAATAGTTCCGAATCTTTCTACAGAGAGGATATAACTCACTGTGGAAGTGGTTCGACTACGAAGTCCAGCGGCAGTTTCGGCGCTTTTCCATGCGTTCGTGCTCGTCCTATTGGCGATGCTCGGGCGTCAGAGCATCGAGACGGCGCATCGTCCGCCGACGACTTGGATCGAGCTTGAGCCGGTTCGTACTCGCAGCGAAGCAGATGACGCTCGGAACCGTATCGTGCAGACGCGCTCGGAGAGGGACTCTGCCAAGGCTGCCGAGAAGTCGTTCTTGGGGGAACGAACTCAAGTCGTGGAGCGCGAGACGGTGGCTCGAGGGCAAACTCAGAGCCCAGGCGGCGAGGCGCGGCCCAAAAGCCAATCGTCCAAGGCCTCTCAAGGTCAGCCGTTTCAAGCCATGGATTTTGCCAAACTCGGAGTGGGGATGGTGCGGCCTCCGCGTGTTCAGCCCGGAAGTGAAGCCGAGCTTCTCAGAGAGCGAGTCCAGGATTCGCAAATGCCGGGGGGGCCGGCCTCGGAATACATTCACGGTTTGAAAGAATCGGAAGTCACCGCGCTCAATACTCGCGAGTATGTTTTTTACGGCTACTTTCAGCGCATTCGAGAAAATCTGGACTTGGCTTGGAACCGAAGCCTTCGCGACCAGTTGGCCCGGCTTTATCGGAAGGGAAGACGGCTTGCGAGTGAGACCGATCATCTGACCCGAACGCTCGTCACGCTGAACGGCGCAGGTGAAGTGGTTCGGGTGCAAGTAATCGAAGAATCAGGATCCCGAGACCTGGACCAAGCGGCTGTGGAGGCCTTCCGGAGAGCTGGGCCCTTTCCGAATCCACCTCAAGGGATCTTAGATGCCCGGGGCGAAATTCAGATTCGCTGGGATTTTATCCTGAAGACATGACCCGGCCTAAGCCTTCTTGATAAAGGTATTCTGCCCAGACCTGATCGATTTCGCGAAACACGCGGACCAGATCTTGACCCGCTTCGAGTTCGGAAATGCCTTCATTCCGAGCCAGCTGCTGGATGGCCTCGAGAATGACCTTTGCGGCAGGACTCTCCATCAAGGAGCTGAGTTTTTGGCCGTGGTCGCTCCCGTTTTCGGTGCGAGTCGAGACGATTGCGGTACTGAAAATCCGGGCTAAGTCCGGGCGCGACTGAGCCTGTCGCCCGTACGGCGTTGACGTCTGTCCGGGTTTTCCGGACGGGGCGGAGTTTTTGATGTGGGGCGGGTACTCGTGCATAGGCTCCAAGGGCGAGCCGAGGAATATAGGCACGTCGTCCGGGGGGCCACAAGCCGGTCTCAGGGGAAATCGGGTCAAGTAAAAAAAAAGGAAATGGGGGTGGGACTTTGATAGATGTTGGGGACACGTAGAGCTTTCCATCACGAAGTCTTCCGAGGTGCCTATGATCGCTCCGAATGCCTTTGCTTCTCGTCACTTGGGTCCGCGTCCCTCCGATGTTCAGAAAATGCTGAACACATTGGGAGTGAAGGACTTGGATCAGCTGATGCAAGAGACCGTACCCGCGGGAATTCGCATTCGCGGCGGGCTTGCCGAAGACGTTCTGGGTCAAGGACAAGAAGAGCATCAGGCGTTGGCCGAGCTTCGGGCTTTGGCCTCTCAAAACCAGGTTTTCAAATCCTATCTGGGGATGGGGTATTCGGACTGTGTTGTTCCCGCCGTCATTCAGCGGAACGTTCTAGAGAATCCGCGCTGGTACACGCAGTACACACCTTATCAGGCTGAGATTGCTCAGGGCCGCCTTGAGGCGCTTCTCAATTTCCAAACCATGGTGGCTGAGCTGACCGGGATGGAGATCTCGAATGCTTCGCTCTTGGATGAAGCCACTGCAGCCGCAGAAGCGCTTCATATGGCGCTCGCAATCGTGGGCGCGCAAAGCCCCGAGCGGCGTACATTCTTTGTTTCTGAAGAATGTCACCCTCAGACTTTAGCAGTGGTGCGCACTCGGGCAGAGCCACTCGGAGTGGAAGTGGTTTGCGGATCCAATGCAAAATTCCTCGCAAGCGCGGCAGATCCCTCTTTGATCGGCGCCGTATTTCAGTATCCGGGAACCGACGGGCGCATTCCTGATCTTGAAGCTCTGATCCGGAAGACGCGCGAGCAAGGCGCGATGTCAGTGGTCTCGGCGGATCTTTTGGCGCTGACTTTGTTGAAAGCCCCAGGAGATCTGGGTGCCGACATTGTGGTGGGAAGTACTCAGCGCTTTGGGGTTCCGATGGGCTTTGGAGGCCCGCACGCGGCATTCTTGGCCACGCAAAAGCGCCATCAGCGGCAGATCCCGGGCCGAATTGTCGGCGTTTCAAAAGACGTCGACGGAAAGCCAGCGATTCGCTTAGCGCTTCAAACCCGCGAGCAACACATTCGTCGCGACAAAGCGACTTCGAACATTTGTACCGCCCAAGTTCTTTTGGCGATTATGGCAAGTCTCTACGCCGTTTATCATGGACCTGAGGGGCTTCGCGCGATTGCCGAGCGGGTGCGGGGTTTGGCTCTTCGTTTGCGAGAGGGGCTAAGAACCTTAGGCTTCAAAGTCGATGCCGCCGCTATTTTTGATACGGTTCGTGTTGAACTGAACGGCCAGTCTCAGGCTGAGATTCTTGACCGAGCCAAGGCGGCGCGGATCAACTTGCGCGTCTTGGATTCAAAGACCTTCACAGTGGCTCTCGATGAGACCACTCGTGCTGAAGATCTATCAGTCTTGCTTTCTGTTTTTGCTGGGGAGGCTAAGGCAAAGGGCATCTCGATTGAGAAGCTTTTGGCACAAAGCCAAGAGCCACTTCCTTCGGCACATCAACGTGAAAGCGCCTATCTGACGCATCCGGTGTTCAATCGTTATCGCTCTGAGACCGAGCTTCTTCGATACATCACGCAGCTTCAGAACCGTGATTTGTCCCTCGCTCAGAGCATGATTCCTCTGGGTTCATGCACCATGAAACTGAATGCGACTGCCGAGATGGTGCCTGTGAGTTGGCCTGAGTTTGGTGGAATCCACCCGTTTGCTCCTTCGGAGCAGACGAAGGGCTACCTCGAAATGATTTCGGACCTGGAGCGCATGCTTTGCGAAGTGACGGGCTTTGCCGGCGTGTCGCTACAGCCAAACGCAGGCTCACAGGGCGAATACGCAGGCCTTCTCGTCATTCGGAAATACCACCAGGCTCGCGGCCAAGGGCACCGAAACATTTGCCTGATTCCGCAGTCGGCGCACGGAACGAATCCCGCGTCGGCCGTCATGGCCGGGATGAAAGTCGTTGTGGTTCAGTGTGATTCTCAAGGAAACGTCGACGTCGCCGATTTGAAAGCCAAAGCCGAAGAGCATTCCAAAGATCTCTCGGCGCTCATGGTCACTTACCCATCAACCCACGGCGTGTTTGAAGAGGCGATTGGGGAAATCTGCAAAGTCATCCATGAGCACGGCGGCCAAGTCTACATGGACGGCGCGAACATGAACGCTCAGGTGGGACTCACCCGTCCAGGCGATTTCGGTCCGGATGTGTGTCACTTGAACTTGCATAAAACTTTCTGCATCCCGCACGGCGGCGGCGGACCAGGCATGGGGCCGATCGGTGTTGCGAAGCACTTGGTACCGTTCCTTCCGGGCCACCCGGTTGTGAAGATGGGCGGCGATCAGGCAGTCGGCGCCGTTTCTGCGGCTCCGTGGGGTAGCGCAAGCATTCTTCCCATCCCGTACGTCTACATCAAAATGATGGGCGGGAAGATGCTGAAGCTAGCGACGGAGGTGGCCATTCTCAACGCCAACTACATGGCCGAGAAACTCTCTGCGCATTATCCAGTTCTTTACCGCGGCTCAAAAGGCCGCGTGGCGCACGAGTGCATCATCGACACCCGGAGTTTCAAGGCCAGCGCAGGAATTGAAGTCGAAGACATCGCTAAGCGCCTGATGGACTATGGCTTTCATGCTCCGACGGTTTCGTTCCCGGTGGCGGGCACGATGATGATTGAGCCGACTGAGAGTGAATCCAAAGCAGAGATGGATCGCTTCTGCGAGGCCATGATCTTGATCCGGCAAGAGATTGCCGAGATCGAGCAAGGCAAGATGGATCGTCAGAATAATCCGCTGAAAAACGCTCCGCACACGGCCGAGCAAATTGTGCGCGATTCTTGGAATCGTCCGTATTCGCGTGAGCGGGCCGTGTATCCGGTGGCTTGGGTTCGTGAGAACAAGTTTTGGCCGGCAGTGGGACGGATCGACAACGTCTACGGCGAGCGGAACTTGGTTTGCTCCTGTCCTCCGCTGGAAGCCTATGCAAACGGGTAAGTGATGGCGACGATTCAGGTCAGACGCTTTTCGTCAGCCCAGCAGCTTTTGGAGGAATGCCGCGAGTGGCTCCTTCAAGAGGAAGTCGCTAATTCGTTGATTTTGTCGGTGGCTCAACGATTCGCGGATCAAGGTGCTGCGGCTCAAACGAGTTTGTTCGCTGCGGAAGTAAAACTCGGGGTCACTCGCTTGGCCTTGGGTTTTCAGGCTCCGGGACGGCCGCTGATGCTTGCTTCGCCAGCGCTTCCAGAGGCGCTCGGCCCTTTGGCAGAGGAGTGGGCGCGCTCTTTGGCGGGCACTTCGACTGTGGCTTCTCACCGGATTGTGGGCGAGCCAGCCTTAGCACGCGTGGTTGCTGAAAACGCCGCGCGTATTTTGGCTGGAGGCGGCTCGGTTCAAAGCGCTCACGAGATGCAAATTCTTCGCATCCAGAGTGCGCCGGCTTTGAAAGCCCCGGTCGGTGGAACGAGTCGTTTAGCTACCGAGGATGAGATTCCTCAGATCATCCGCTGGGGAGTGGGTTTTGCGCGGGACGCAGGCCTTTCCGACACGCAGGAGCAAGTCGCGGCGACCTTCACCTTGGCCGTTCAACGAGGAGATATCTTCGTCTGGGAAGACATTGGTGAACTTCGCTCGATGTGTAGGCTCAGCCAAACAGGGACGGGATCGGCGCGAATTTCAGCCGTTTACACACCACCGGCCGAGCGCGGGCAAGGCTACGGCAGCGCGATTGTTGCGGGAGTGACCGAGATGGCCCTTTCCAAAGGAAGCCACGCAGTCACGCTTTACGTAGAAAAGCCCGAAGTGCGGCGCCTGTACGAGCGCATTGGATTTACGCTCGCGTGCGAAGCAACGGAGTTCCAGATCGTCTCTGGCTGAAAAGGAGTCCTCAGGAAGGCCTGAGGTAGCGCTTATTTCAGGGTGGCGACGAAGGACTCGTAGGAAGCGGCGTCCATCAGATCGCTCGGCGCGGGCTCGGTCGTTTCAACAACAATCATCCACTCGCTGTGGGCGTTGCGGTTCACGCGGGCCGGGTCATCGTTCAGCACGGCGTTGATTTCTTTCACCGTACCCGAGACCGGAGCGTACAGATCCGACACGGCTTTAATGCTCTCGACGACACCAAACGCGTCACCCTTTTTCAGCGTCGCGCCCACTTTCGGAAGACCCACATACACGATGTCACCGAGTGCGCTTTGCGCATGATCCGTGATGCCGATTTTCACGAGCTGGCCAGTCACTTGGGCCCATTCATGATCGCGGGTGTATTTCAGGTCTTGAGGAAAGCGCATGTTCGAAGTTCCTTTGGGTAGGACACCGGGTAGGTGTCGAAAAATCAGTAGGGTCGTTTGTAGAACGGAGTGGGAACGACTTCAGCAGGAATTTTTGCTCCTCGAATATCGATCGTGATTCGCGTGCCCACGGCTGAATGCGAGGGCGGGACATAGGCAACGCCCACGGCCTGGCTCAGAGACGGCGACTGGGTGCCGCTCGTGACCGTGCCTAGGGCTTGCGCGCCGTCGCCCGAATAAACCGAGTAACCTTGGCGGGGAATTCCGCGTTCCAGCATTTTAAAGCCGATGAGCGAACGCGTGAGGCCCTTTTCTTTCGCGGCGACCAGAGCTGCTTTGCCCACGAAATCGGACTTATCGAGCTTCGTGACCCATCCTAGGCCTGCTTCCAGGGGATGGGTTTCGTCGCTGAGTTCATGCCCGTAAAGCGGGTACTTCATTTCGAGCCGAAGCGTATCGCGAGCGCCCAGGCCGCAGGGCTTCAGGCCGTGAGGCTTTCCTGCTTCCAAGAGGGCCTGCCAGACGGCCGGGCCTTTTTCCCAAGCCACATAAACTTCAAAGCCGTCTTCGCCCGTGTAGCCCGTGCGAGCGATGATGGCGGGAATGTCGCCGCAAAGCGCGCCTTCAGCAAAGGTGTAGTAGCGGATGCTGGAGAGCGGAACTTGGGTCAAAGTTTGAAGGATTTTTTCTGCAGTCCTGCCTTGAATGGCGATCTGCGAGTAGTGGGCGCTTTCGTTTGAAAGCTTGAATTCAGGCTTTCCTGGACGAAATTTCGCGGCCACTTCCTGCATCCACGAAAAATCTTTCTCGGTATTGGATGCGTTCACGACGACCAAATAGGTGTCGAGCGTGCGGCGATAAATGATCAAATCGTCGACGATGCCGCCGTTTTCACGGCACATGACTGTGTACTGAGCTTGCCCCACAGCCAGTTTTGAAACGTTATTCGTGACCAAGTGATTGAGGAAAGTTTCAGCTCCTGGGCCTTCGACGGTCACTTCGCCCATGTGGCTGACGTCAAAAAGACCTGCGCCCGAGCGGCAAGCCAGATGCTCGTCCATCACGCCGGAGTACTGAACGGGCAGTTCCCATCCGCCGAAGTCGATGAGTCGGCCACCGAGTTTCTGGTGTTCCTCAAAAAGCGCGGTTCGTTTGAGCATCCTTGGGGAACTAACACCCACTGGGGAAGGGTGTAAAGCCACCTCAGTGCGTGGCGACTCCCTGGCGCTTTTCAGCCGCAAGAACCGTGTTTGCCATCAAAAGAGCAATGGTCATGGGCCCCACACCCCCAGGAACGGGTGTCGCCGCCGAGGCGACTTTCGCGATTGAATCCCAGTCGCAGTCACCGCCGATTTTTCCGTCCTGCCCGCGGTGAATGCCAACATCCACAACGACCGCGCCAGGTTTGACGTGAAGGGCTTGAATGAGCTTGGGCTGACCGGTCGCCACAATGAGGAGATCTGCTTGGCGGGTCATCTCGGCCAGATTCTGAGTCTGGCTGTGGCACTGAATGACCGTGGCGTTTCGGCGCAAGAGCAGCGCTGCCATGGGCTTTCCGACAATTGAGCTTCGCCCCACCACGCAGGCCACTTTGCCCGCAATCTCAATTCCGTAATGGTCGAGAAGCTTCAGGACTCCTGCCGGAGTACAAGGCTCAAACCCGGGCAGGTCCAAGAACAGGCGCCCCGCATTTTCAGGGTGAAAAGCATCGACATCTTTTTCGGGCACAATCCACGTCAAAACGGCCGCTTCATCGAACTGAGGGGGCAGGGGACGCTGGATTAAGATTCCGTCGATCGAAGGGTCTTGGTTCAGGGCCTGGACCTGTTGGTAAACTTCTTGGGGAGAGGCCGTCGCAGGAAACGTGAAAGTGCGATTTTGAATGCCGAGCTGCATAGCGCGCTCGGCTTTGCGTTTAACGTAGATTTGGCTGGGAGGATCCTCGCCCACGAGCACCACGGCCAGGCCGGGAGCACGAGCCGTGAGGGCTTGAAAGCGCCTGAGGCGTTCGCGGAGCTCTTGCTCGAGCTTCTGAGTGACAGGTTGGGCGGTCAAAATCTGCATGGGGACCCTTCTGTAGGACGGAAAAAATTGCCGGCCCGGGCAAGCTTTTCCCCTCGGGTGGGCAGGAATTTCCTCGTCACTGCATTCAGGAATACCTCGGCCGAGGGGAAGCCGAAAGGTGAAATCGTGTCCAAAACCAAGGGTTTTGAGGTGCGTCAGGCCCTCTTTGCCCAGGCTCGGCAAGTTCGGCATGGCGATTGCTGTAATGGAGCCCTGGGAGACAGGACGTCTCCAAGGAGCAAAGGACTTGGCATCAGGACTGTGGACCTCCGTATCGGGCGCTAACGCCCGCGCATTTGAAGTCGATACCGTCGCCAACAACCTGGCGAATGCGGATACGCTTGGCTTTAAAAAGGACCAAGCCACGTTCAAGGAATACCTGAGCGTCGCCGAGCGCGAGAACGGCTCGGCTGAGGTGCCCCGAGGCCCGATCAAAGACAAAGACTTCCATCAGCTGGAAGGGCGCGACCAAGCTTTTGTTCTGAACGATGGAACTTACACGAACTTCCGTCAGGGCCCGCTTCGCGTGACAAATTCTCCGCTGGACCTTGCGATGGATGGTCCAGGATTTCTAGAAGTCAGCACCCCGCAAGGGGTGCGCTACACTCGGCACGGTGGAATGAAAGTCGCGGCAGACGGGCGCCTTGTGACCAGCGAGGGGTACCCCGTACTTTCCGCTCAGCCGACGGGTCTTGCTGAGCAAGAAGGAAACCGAGTGCCTGCCACGGCCTTGGGTCTGAGTGTGACGGGAACTCCCGCAGACCCGAATGTCAGCGGACGCTTCATCAATCTTCGAGATCGGGGCGCTCACTTCTCGATCTCTGACCAGGGCGAGCTTTTTGCGGGCGATGAGCGGATCGCACAAGTGCGGGTCGCAGAATTCAAGGACACGCGGCTTCTGAGAAAAGCGGGAAGCGCTCTGTTTGAGAATCGCGATCCCGCCAATGTCAGTGCGGGGCCGCAGCGAACGATTGTTCGTCAGGGCGTGCTCGAAGGTTCCAACGTCAACCCCATTGAAGAGATGACGGCGCTGATTCGCGCCAATCGGCAGTTTGAACAGGACATGAAAGCACTCAAAACTTACGGCGACCTCATGGGCCGTGAAAGCAACGACATCGGGAAACTCTGAGTATGATTCGAGCACTCTCTACTTCTGCGACCGGTCTTGAAGCGCAAGCCGCCAATATCGAGCGCATTTCCAACGACTTGGCTAACGTCAACACCGACGGCTACAAGCGCTCGCGAAACGAGTTCTCGGATCTCATGTACGAGACCATCAAAGAAGCGGGCGGCCAACTGGGCGCAGCCTCACAAAGTCCTGTAGGAATTCAGCAGGGCCTGGGCGTGAAAGTGGGCGCCAACCATAAAAACTTTGAGCAAGGTCCCGCCAAGATCACGAACCATCCTTACGATCTCATGATCGAAGGCCGCGGCTTCTTGCCCGTTCAGCTGCAAAACGGAGAAGTGGCCTACACGCGAACCGGAGCCTTTAAGCTCGATGCGCAGGGACGGATGACCTTGAACAGCGGGGCACAGTTGATTCCTCAGCTCGTGGTTCCACCCAATGCCATGGGAGTTCAGATTTCTCCGAGCGGAGAAGTGAAAGTGGCGCTCCCGGGCGGTGAAGAAGCGACCCTAGGGCAGATTCAGCTTTTCACTTTTCAAAACGAACAAGGCTTAGCGGCTCGAGGCGAAGGCCTCTACAAGCCGACTCTGGGCTCAGGCCCGGCGCTCCAAGGTGTTCCAGGTGAGAACGGCCTGGGCGCGCTTCTGCAAGGCGCTTTGGAAGGCTCGAACGTGAACGTGGCCAACAGCATGGTCGAGATGATTCAGACTCAGCGTGCTTACGAAATGAACACCAAAGTCATGGGCGTGGCCGATCAAATGCTTGGCGCGACGGTGAACATCAAATGAGGCGCTCTCTTCAGTTTTTTGCATTCGGCCTAATCTTTGGCGCGGCTTCAGTCGCCTGGGTGCACGCTGCATGGGCCGTGACTTCAGGTTCTGGCGTGGCCGTGAATCCAGCAGCCGTGCGTTCGGAAGTCTCGCGTGTGCTGGGTCAGGCTTACCCCGGCTCGCGTATCGAAATTCCTCAGGGGGGCATTGTCTGCCCCCAAGGCGCCATCTCAGCCCCGCTCCAGCGCGTCGCGCTGAGCGCCGACTCCGGCCAGGGGCTTGCGCGCTTGCAGATCGAGGGCGGCAATGTTCGTCACGAGTGCGAAGCGCGTTTCTCTGCACACGCGCAAGCCTGGTTGGCTCAGCGCCGAGTGCAACCCGGGCAGAAGCTCCAGCCCTCCGATTTTCAGCTCTCCGAAGTGGAAGTGTCTCGCGGCCTGATTCGCGATCAGCGAGGGCTTCTGCTCTCGGCGCAGGTTCGCCCCGATGGTTTAGAGGCGCGCCAAACGCTTCTCGAAGGTCAGCCCCTTTTGTCGAACACGGTTCAGCGCGTTCCCGACGTGAAGCGCGGTGAAGTGCTCCAGCTCAAAGTCGTCTCGGGCCAGGTAACGCTCACGGCGCAAGCCGTGGCTGAAGAGCCCGCTTATCTCAATGAATCGGTCCGACTCAGCACCGCTAAAACCAAGCGTGTCATGCAAGGTAAACTCGTGGCCCCCGGACAAGTGGAGGTGCGCCTATGAAACTCTCCCGTGTTCGATGGTCCGTCAGTTCGTTCCTCATTCTCGCAGCACTTGCTTTCTCGGGCTGCAGCGGAAAATGGATGGGTGGGCTTCGTCGTGATTTCAACGATGATGCCTCCGCCTCGCGCGGCCCCACCGTAGGTGGCGTTTGGACCGAGCGCGGCCTTCTGTCAGAAGACATGGAAGAAGAGCCGCTCCAAGAGCGCACCGAGCGCGTTGGGCATTCAGAGCGCGCTCCAGCTTCGACGGGGTGGAATCAGAGCGGCAGCTGGGTCAATGAAGATCAGTACCAGGCGGCTCGGCGCGATTCGCGGCGTGCGCCGCTTTCGATGTCGGAATCCTTGGACGAGCCCATTCGTCAGAAGCCCTACAAGAACGGCAAGCGCGCAACGCGTGCCGATTTTGTCGACGAAAACTCAAACGAGTCTTCGCTCTGGGCCTCGGACGGTCAGACCAATTACTTTTTCACGAAGAACAAAGTGCGCTCCGTGGGCGACATCCTGTCGGTCACCATCGAAGCAGAGCTCCTGCGCGACATGGGCGTAGAGATTGCGCGAAACCTTTCGGAAGAAGATCGCGAGGTAGAGCTTGAGCTTGCCCAAGAGCGCTTGCGCCAGCAGTCGCAAGGTGCGGGAACGGACCAATTGCAAACCTCAGCCGCCGCTCCGGGTAAAGCCGAGGGGCAGGGCTATAATTCGCAGACCTCTGGAAGCAAGAAGGACGAAGCTGAAGTAAGAAAGGCCACGCTGGCTGATGTCGATTTGAGCCGAGCTCTGGGCGTGAAGGCGGGCGACACGATCATGGCCGAAATCGTCGAGCGCTTCCAAAACGGCAACTACAAGATCCGCGGCATCAAGAAGGTGCCGTATCGCAACGGAACCCGGACGGTCTCTTTGGTGGCCATTGTTCGGGGCCCAGATATCAGTGACGAGGACGTGATCCCGTCAGGAAAACTTTATGAATACCGCTTGGACTCCACTCGCTAATTCGGCCCTTCGCCGCACTGGAAATCAGGGAGCTGCCCGCAGGGCGGTCTTCTTGTGCCTGGCTGCAGGTCTATTAGCCGCATTTTTCGGCGCAAACGCCCAAGCGGCGCGTTTGAAGGACATTGCTACCGTGAAGGGCGTTCGTGAGAACATCCTGATTGGCTACGGCATCGTGGTGGGTTTGAAAGGAACGGGCGACTCAAGCGTCGACGTCACCAGTCAGTCCTTGGGGCGACTCTTTGGAAAGCTCGGACTCGATATTCAAGGCAATGCGGCAGTGAAATCGAAGAACGCAGCTGCCGTCATCGTGACAGCGAAGCTTCCTCCCTTTGCGCGAGTGGGAAACCGAATTGACGTCACCGTGAGCTCGATCGGGGATGCGGCAAGCCTCGAGGGCGGAGTTCTTTTGGTCACTCCGCTTCGCGCCGGTGATCAGAATGTTTACGCAGTGGCTCAAGGTGCCGTGTCCATTGGTGCAGTGGCGGATGGTTCGACCAAGAACTTCCCGACCGTGGCTCGCGTGGTCGCTGGAGCGACCATCGAGAAGGACTTAGACACCAACTTCTCTCAGAAGAAGAATTTCCGCATGGCGCTTCATAACCCGGACTTCACGACGGCCGCTCGCGTGGCGACGATTGTGAACGGAGAGCTGGGCGGAAAGTTTGCTTCGGCTCGCGACAGCGGCACGATCGATATCGTGGTTCCCTTCAATTACGAGGGCAACACGGTCGAATTATTGGCGGCTTTGGAAAATCTGCAGGTGAACGTCGACTCGAACGCCAAGGTGGTTTTGAACGAGCGAACGGGAACGGTGGTCATGGGCGACCGAATTTCGATCAGTCCTGTCGCCATTGCTCACGGAGAGCTGGCCATTGAGGTCGCGGGTACCGCTGCAGGTGCGGCAACCAAGGGGCCGAAGCCCCGTTTGATGGAATTGAAGGGCGCCAGCGTGGCGGACCTTGTCAAAGCACTGAACTCTCTTGGAGTTCAGCCCAAAGATTTGACGGCGATCTTTCAGACGCTGAAAGAAACTGGGGCATTACAAGCCGACTTGGAGATTCTGTGATTCTCTGGAAAGATTTTTTATTAGATGATGTTTGTGGACCCGTATTGGTTAGCTGCGAAGGGGGTGGGGGCTCTCGGAGCATCATGGACGATGCGAACGTAGAGATATCCATCCAGGAAACGAGACAGGAATACAGGCCTGCTAGGATGGTGGGCACCTCCGGTCTTGAATCGACTCTCAGGGGCATGGAAGCCCTGCCGAGTACCCAATCTTCGACGCAGCCGGGGGGGAGCGCTTGAACAGCGTTTCCCCCCCGCATTTACCGAGCGCTCGCGAGGCACCGATTTCGCCTGCGCGCGTGCTACCCCAGGTGGACATGGCCCGCGTGCCCAAGCAGCTGCGTGAAGCGGCCGAGGGCATGGAAGCCATGTTCCTGGATTACCTGATGAAAACCATGCGCGAGTCCATCCCCAAGAACGAGATGAGCTTGGACAATCCTGCAGTGCAGCTCTATCAAGGGCTTCAGGACTCCGAGACCGCCAAAACTGCGGCACGCGCAGGGGGCGTGGGTTTGGCCGAGCAGATGGTTGCTTACATGATGGCCCAAAGTTACACTGGAAGTCAGGGGCAAGGAGCCCCGATGCGCGTACAAGGAGGTACCCATGAAGGTCACTCAGTCCGGTAACAGTCCGGTTCAATCTTCCGAGTCCAAGAAGGCAGGGCGCGCGACGGTTGCCCAGAAGGCCGAAGGCGCAAAAAAGACCAACGGTGCTTCAAAGTCCGAAGCAGCGAAAACCGTTCCTGGAAGCGCGCGCGCGGAAATCTCCGGCAAAGCGAAGGAAATGGTGAAGGCAAAGAGTGTTGCTGAAGCCACGCCCGATGTTCGCGAGGATAAAATCGCTGAACTGAAGCGCCGGATTGAAGCAGGAACTTACGCAGTCGAACCCGAAGCGATTGCCGATAAGATGTTCGACGAGCACATGGCTACCGCGGCTATCAGCTAATCGGCCTTCGGTGCGACTGACCCAGGATGGGTCGGTCTTGTGATTCAAGTCCCAGAGCGATCAGGAGGATTGCCCTTTGGAACAGAAGTTTGTCCAGATTCATCAGTGTCTTCAGAAGCTGATCGGTCTCCATCGGCAGCTCTTGGAGTTGGTGCGCCAGGAGCGTGAAGCTCTGGTAGCTGCCGACTTGAATCGAATTCAAGAGTGCGTTTTTGGCAAAGAGGCGCTCCTTGACCAACTGAGGTCGGAAGAAGCGGCCCGGATGAAAGTGATCGCCGAGCTTTCGGTGATGATGAAAAAGCCCATCGCCGAGCTGACTCTCACGCGTTTGATTTTGAATGCGCAAGGCATTCGCATGGACCTCTCCGAGCAGCTGCGTTCCTCGTTCAATATGCTTCAGGTCTTGATTCAGCGGATTACCGAACAAAACGCCCAAAACGGCGCCTTGGTCGAGAAGTCGCTCTCGCACGTGGATCAGATGAAACAAAATGTCTTAGGCGAAACCGTTCCCGCGGCCACGACTTACGGGTCGTCCGGGAAGCGTGTGAATCGCTCGACTTCGGGCGCAAGGCTCATCTCACAAGAGGCGTAACGAGAAGAGTATGGGAATCTCGAATGTGACCGGAACGGGACGATCGGGGATGGTGGCCGCAAAGGCCAACATCGCCACGACCGGTCACAACATCGCTAACGCCAATACGGAAGGCTTTTCGCGCCAAAGGGTGCATCAATCTTCTGAAGTGGGTGTGTCGCCTTTGGGGCGAAACATCATCGGTCAAGGCGTGACGGTGTCTCGAACGGAGCGAGTCAACGACGAGTACGTCGAAAAACAGATTCGAAACGCCGGCCGTGATTTGGCTCAGATGGAAGAAAAGGACCTAGTCCTTCGGCAGACCGAGGACATCTTTAACGAGATGGGCGGCGAAGGTCTGAATCGAATGATGGCCCGCTTCTTTAACGAGTTCCGAAAGCTTTCAAACGAGCCAGAAAACGAAGCCGTTCGTCAATCGGTGCGCGAAGCGTCCGCTGCCATGGTGAATGATTTCAAACGCCTTCGGTCCTCGGTCGAAGATGTACGCCGTCATATCGATCACCGGATCGAAGGATTCACTCGGGACATCAACACGACTGCGGATCAGATTCGCGAACTCAACATCCAGATCAAACAACAGGAGATCACGGGCGGAAGCCCGAACGACCTTCTGGATAAGCGAGATCAAGCACTCCGAAAGCTCGGAACGTACATGGATTTGACCATGCACAAGGCCGAGGACGGACAGTTCACGGTCGAGATGCGAGGCGTGGGGCCTTTGGTGGTTGGAACCAGCGCCGAGACGCTCAGTATTTCGCGCACTCCGGCAGATGACGAAGGCAAGAACTCCAACCTGCTCGACATCACGACCTCTGGCAAAGGGGGCGGACCCATCACGCACTCGATTAAGGGCGGAAAGCTTGGGTCCTTGCTTGAAGTTCGGGACAAGACGCTGGGCTCGATTGTGGATCGTTTGGACGAGCTTGCTTTCTCGCTGACTCAGTCGGTGAACTCCATTCACACCCAAGGGTTCAGCAGAACCGGACAAACGGGCATCGCCTTCTTTAAGCCAGTCGAGGGTCGAGAGCGCGCCTCTGAGGTCTTTGACCTGTCGGACGAAATTAAATCGAACGTCAATTCGATCGCCACGGCGGCCGAGGTAGATGCTCCCGGCGATAACCGAATCGCGATCGCGCTTTCGGGTCTTCAGAATGCGCGGCTGATGAATGACGGGCAATCCACGGTAGATGACTATTATAACTCGATCGTGGGGGATGTCGGCGTCATTTCTGCTCGGAATCGAAGCGGCATGAGCCAGGCAAAGGATATTTCCACGCAGCTTGGAAAGATTCGAGATCAAATCTCGGGTGTGTCGATTGACGAAGAAACGGCCAATTTAATGCAGTTTCAGCATCTCTTTGGTGCCTCGGCAAAAGTCATCCAGGTGGCCGATGAGATGTTTAGAACCGTCTTGGATTTGAAACGGTAAATGAGGCGCGGGGGCTGAGATGCGAGTGACGGAAGGCACCAACTTTGAAGTGATCCGCGACAGCATGCGCCGCTCCAAAGGGCGCATGGAGAACCTGCAGAAGCAGAATGCGACGCTCAAGAAACTCAACGCTCCATCGGATGACCCGGTGGCAGCCTCGAAACTTCTGGAATTGAGGACTGATAAAGTGAACGCCGACCAGTACCAGATGAATTCTCGCCTAGCGAAAGCCTACTTAGAGAACACCGACCACGCGCTATCTGAGCTCTCTGAAATTATCACTCGCGCTAAGGAAATTGCTTTGTCGCAAGCCAGTGGAGCGAGCTCGAACGACTCTACACGCGTTGCCGTAGCCGAGGAAGTTTCGCAGCTCTTTCAGCAAGCCGTCTCGGCTGCAAACCGTCGCGTCGGCGACCGTTACATTTTTGGCGGCTACAAGACGAATAAACCGCCCGTGGATAATGACGGCCGCTATCGTGGAGATGATGGCCAGATGATGGTCGAAATTTCCAAAGACGTGTTTCTTTCGATGAACGTGTCGGGCCTAGACGCATTCAACACGAACCCAGAAGGTTCACTCGATGGTCGCCGAATGAGAGATCATCGCGGCCAATCCCCCGATTCAGCGCAAGGGATGGGGCGGGGTCCCGCCTCGGAGCGCGATGAATCGGGCGAGATTGAGCTGAATGGTCCAGATAACATCAACGTTTTTGATGAACTTCAAAACCTTCGCATCGGTCTGTTGACCGGTGACTTGGAAGTCCTGCGTCTGACTCTCGAGCGCTTTGACGAAGTGGGAAGTAAGCTGATTTCGATGCGCGCCAAAGTGGGAGCGCGCTCGCAAGGAATCGAAGCTTCGAGCGCGAGCTTGGATCGTCAAACTTTGACGCACGCTCAATTGAGTTCAAACCTCGAGGACGCGGACATGGCTCAAGTAGTCAGTGACCTGGCCAAAGAGGAAACGGTCTTCCGAAGTGCTTTGGCGAGTTCCCAGAAGTTGATTCAACCCACCCTGATGGATTTTCTCAAATAACGATCATAAAAGGTTTGCCGGCGAGAGGGCCGCTGTTCTATGCAATATGCGGTATCGGAATACTCGCCTCAAGCAAAGATGGAGTTCTTATGCTAGTCTTAACCCGGAAGTTGGGGGAAAGCATCGCGATCGACGACCACATCAAGATTGTTGTGGTTCAGATCAAAGGAAAACAAGTTCGTTTGGGGATTCAAGCCCCGAAGGAAACGAAGATCCATCGTGAAGAGGTTTACTCTGCGATTCAGGATCAGAATAAAGAGGCGGCCAAGGCTCCTGTAGCCATGGCGCAGGTCTCTAAAGCTTTGAAGGGATAATTCCTTTCAGGGTTTCCGGTTTTAACTACCAACCATCGAGGCGAGAGTGATTGTTCAAACAGGACGTTTTGGCAAACTCACCGTCGGAGACGACGAAATCATCCAGATGCCCAACGGGATTTTGGGCTTCCCGGATCTAACCGAGTTCTGCTTGGTCGATCCAGGTGATGAAACCCTGATCCTGTGGCTGCAATCCACCCAGGACCCAAAAATGGCGTTCCCGGTTTTGGAGCCCAAGATTTTTAAGCCCGACTACACGGCGCGCCTTTCGGCTTCCGAGCTTCGCGAGCTGAAACTCGAGAATTTGTCGCGCGCAGCCGTGTTCTGCGTGCTCACCATTCCGGGCGAGATTTCCATGATGACTGCCAACCTGAAAGCACCCCTGGTGGTGAATCTTCAGGCACAGGTGGCGCGTCAGGTGGTGCTCCAAGAAAATGAATACGGGTTGAAACACCCCATGTTCAAGGAGCTGCGCCAGCACATCGTGACTTTGCAGAACCAGCGTCTGCAGCGCGAAGCCATTTCCGATTCGGAAGAGGCTCCGGTCAGCAGCGCGGTTTCCATCAAGCACCTACTGCCGTCCCAGTCCGTTAAGACCCTGAACGCTTAATTCAGGGTTAGGGAAGGGATCAGTTCTTCGGGCCCGTCATCCGGGAGCGTTTGGCCATCTCGAGGTAGGATTTTGCCTCTCGATGTCCTGGCGCAATTTGTAGAACGGCTTCCCACTCCAGCTCGGCGTCCAAGACGTTGCCTTGGCTGAAGTGAAGAAGTCCCAGTTGGAGGCGTGCGGCCACGAACTTGGGGTGCTCGTTTCGAAGCGACTGAAGGTCTTGTAGCGCGCGCGTCACAAAGCCCTTCTTGGCATAGGCCTTTGAGCGCCGAATTCGAATTTCGAGATCCGTGGGATCGAGAGCAATGGCCTTGCCGTACTCTTCGATCGCCTCATCGTAGCGGCGGTAGCGCACGTAAAGATCGGCCAACTCCAAGTGCTTCACTGCGAACTTGCGATCGATCTCCAGATCATCGCCCGAGCGCTTGTGAACGATGGATTGGTTGGCTTGCTCAAACACCTGCTTGGCTTCGTCGTATCGGCCCAGGTCGTTGTACAGAACCGAAAGGCAAACGGCAGCGTCGGTATGCTTGGGGTTCAACTCCAAAGCTTTTTTGAGCTCCTGAATGGCAGGCCCTAGGCGCCCTTGAAGGTGCGCGGTGACTCCTGCCCAGTAATGAGGCTCAGCCGATTGAGCGCTGTTCTTCATCCAGCCTTTGAGCAGAGCTTCTGCCGAGGAAAATTCTCGGCGCAAGAGCAGGTCCTGAATCCTTTGGTTAGGATTTGGATCCATCATCGGTGCTTCCCTCGGGTGCTTCTTTTCCATCGACGGCAGGCAGTTTTTCGAGCCGCTTTTGGGCTTCAGCTGCTACCGAGGACTGCGGATAAAGGCGGATCAATTTTTGGAGGCGGTTTCTTGCAGACGAATAGTCCCGCCGCTTCATGTAAAAACGCGCAATTTCGTATTCTTTCTGGGCAAGCCGGCGGGTGGCCTCGGCGGCATCGGTGCGCGCTTCAGTCGCCTCTGCGGAATCAGGGAATCGGCGCAGAAACTCCTGGTAGCCTTCTAAGGCTTTGAGAGTGGGACTCTGATCGCGCGAAACGTTCTCGGGCGACTCGCCAAAATAGGACTTGGCGATCCGGAACGTGGCGTAACCTGTCTTTGGATGTTTCGGGTAGAGGTCGCGGAAAGTCTCGTAGCCGAGAGCCGCTTCGGTGAAGGACTCCTGAAGGAAGTAAACGTCTGCAATGCGAAGCTGGGCCTCGGCGGCAAATTTCGAATAGGGAAATTTGTTTTTCACCATTCGCAGTTTGTCGATCGCCATCAGGTAGCGATTGCCTCTGATCTCTTCCTCGGCCGCTTTGACCAGCGATTCGGGATTGGAATCTTCAGGTGCGACCGTTGAACAGGCGCCGCTGAGGAGCGACAGAATCAGGACCCCCAGCAGACTTTGAAAAGTGCGGCCGCGCATCGGAGTTCTTTTGTCGCACATATCAATTCAAAAGCAACAGCGCGGATTCGGGGAGCCAGGCCGTTTCGGTCGAGCCATATCGGATTTGTCGCCATCGAACACCGGCCTCCTCGCGCGCGGCGGTGTCGGGAACCCGCACTCGGGCGCCCGCTTCCAGCTTGCCCAGTTGAAGGAAAGCGTCACCGGGTCCGCTCCGCAGAACTTCAGCACGTTCGAGTTGAGCAGCCGCATCGACGCCTACGCCGAGTCGAAGCGCCAAGCACAGACCGGTCAAAATCAGGCTGACTGCGAGTAGCCAGGGACGGGGCCTTTTTCTCCAGTTCAGTACCAATCCTAAAACCAGGAGCCCTAAGACGGTCAAAACAGGGGAAAGAGGCCAGTTTTCTGAAGCATATTCCCAAAAGCGGGTGGCTGGGTCGGGGTAAGTCGCCATTTTCATGAACTTAGGGGGGGATGGGTCGAACTTGCAACAAAAACCCAGTGCAACAAAAACCAAGTCAGTGATATCTCTTGGATTTCAGGGACGGTAAAAGCGCATGAAGCAGCTCCTGGAAGAAGCCAAACGGCTCATCAGAATCAACTCAGTGAGCTCCAACGGAAACGAGGAGCTCTCGAATTTCGTCCACAAGATGATTGAAGACCGCGGCATGAAAGCCGTTCTTCAGCCTGTGACGCACTCTTTGGAGACAATCTCCAAGCGGCAGTTCAACGTGATCGGGATTTTAGGCGATCCGCTTGTCGACAAAAAGACGCGAAAAGGTCTTTTGCTGCTGAGTCATTTGGACACAGTCGACCCAGGCCTTCTCGATAACTGGACGGAGACGGCACAAGATCCTTTTGCTGCCACCGTGCGCGATGGCCGCGTTTACGGACTGGGCGTTGCTGAGGGAAAGATCGATTTTCTTTGTAAGCTTTACGCCATTGATCGCTACCGCGAGCGGAAGCTGAAAATGCCGATTTACCTAGTCGGTACCTGCGGCGCCGAGCAAGGCATGTTTGGCGCAAAGTATTTGATCAAGTCGATGGCCTTGAATCCCAAGTACGTGCTCGTCGGCGAGCCGACTGATTTGCACCTGGTGCGAACCCATAAGTGCATGGCCGTATTCCGCGCATCGATCGATTACCAATTGGTCGAGCGCGACGCGCGCGGCTTTAATCGCCGCATTGACTTGATGTCCTTGGGTCGAGCCGCGCACGGATCGACCCCGAATCTGGGCGAGAACGCAATTCTTCAGGCGGTCGACTTCCTTCAGCACGCCGTCGACTCAGGCTTTGATCTGCGCTTCACTCGGATGGAAGGGGGAAATACGAAGAACAAGGTGCCCGATCGTTCGCGCATCGAGTTCTATCTGACGTCCCACCAATTTGAAGACTTCAAACGCTTCTTCCGTGAGACCGCAAAAGCTCAAGGCAAAGAAAAAGCGTTTCGAGCCGAGCTCGGCGGACTGGGCGATACGGGCGTACGCTTCCTGCCTGATACGCTTTATCCCTGCTTCATGGAATTGATTCAATTTCTGCGCACTTTCAGCGAGGAAGTTCGCGGTCGATCGAATCCTGCGTTCGAGCCTTCGCACGCAACCATCAACTTGGGTCAAGTGCAGCAGCGGCCCACGGGCATGGATCTTTTCTTCGAAGTGAGGCTTTTGCCAGATCACTCTACGGAAGAAGTGGAAAAGCGAATTTTGCAAGGTGTGCAAGCTATCGCAGCACGCTATCCCAACATGAACGTGACTGCTCAGCGTGAGCGAACGAACCCTGCGCTTGATACTCCCGTTGATCGGGAGTGGATGAAAGTGTTCACCGAGGCCTTGGCGGTGGCGGGCCTACCGACCGAAGCGGGAGCGAAGTCGACTTCCACCGAAGCGGCGTTGTTTCAGCAAGCCGGATACGACGCGCTCGTGTTTGGACCCGGTGCACCGATCGGGAATTCTCATGGTCCGAACGAGCAGCTGCTTCTGGAGCAGATCGATCGCGGAATCGCGTTTTACTCCAAACTGATCGAGAAGGTTTGTATATGATTTTGCTTCGTGAAGCCCAGGAGCGAGACGTCGAAGCGCTTCTGCGGTTTTCTCAGATCCCCGGCATGTTCAACTTGCCGACTGAGCCCGATCCGCTTCGTGAGCGGATTCGGAAAAGCTTGGATGCTTTCTCTGACAAGCTTTCGAACAAGGCAGAAAGCAAGTACATGTTCGTTGCCGAGGAATTGTCGAGCGGACGCGTGCTCGGGACCTCTTCGATTGCAGCTCAGCACGGAACGCCCGAGTCGCCGCACTTCTATTTCGAGGTCGATAACGAACAAAAGTTCAGCGAGACGATCAACACCGGTTTCATCCACGGAACGTTGAAGCTCAAATACGATACCAACGGTCCGTCGGAATTGGGCGGCTTGGTGATGGATCCAGGCTACCGGGCTTCCGAGAAGAAAATCGGACGGCAGATTTCCTTTGTTCGGTTTCTTTACCTGGGCCTTCATCGCAATCGGTTCAAGAAGAAGCTCATTGCGGAGCTTTTGCCTCCTTTGAACGAGCGCGGGCAGAGTCCGCTGTGGGAAGCCATTGGGCGACGCTTCACCAGTATGGATTACTGGGAAGCCGATCACCTTTGCGCTCAGAGCAAAGAGTTTATTTTTTCGCTCTTTCCCTCGGGAAAAATCTATACGACCTTTTTGACTGCTGAAGCACGGAACGCGATTGGGCGCGTTGGCAAGAGCACCGAGCCAGTGCTGCACATGTTGAAAAAGATCGGTTTTGCGTACAAAAACCAGATCGATCCATTTGATGGCGGCCCGCATCTTTGGGTCAACGTTGAAGACTTATTGCCGCTGAAGCGTTTGATGACTTTGCCCATTGAGCCTGTCGATACTGAGACGCCGTCGTCGGGCTCAGAAGACGGATTGATCACAAAAGCCAAGGCACGTCCCGGAACTTTCCGAGCAGTGACCGCGCATGCTTGGGTCGAAGGTGGAAAGCTTCGTGTCGCCGCATCCGAGTTTCAGAAGTTTGCCTCAGAGCTGGAAGTTCAACCGGGCGACTCGGTTGCTTTCATGCCCTACTACTGATTGAGCCAAAAAAAAGGCCAACCTGAAAACAGGTTGGCCTTTCGTGATCTTTCTTGGAGCAAAAGCCTCAGCGGCTCTCCGCAGCGCCTACTCCGGCGCGGAAATCACTGTGTCGTAGCAGCTTTTGTCACATTCGAAGCTTGCGGGCCTTTTGGGCCGTCAGTCAGTTCGAAGTCAACTCGCTGTCCTTCAGCCAAGGTCTTGAAACCTTCGCCTTGGATGGCCGAGTAGTGAACGAAAACATCGCCATTCACATTGTCAGCTTGGATAAAACCATATCCTTTGCTGTCGTTGAACCATTTTACGAGTCCGGTTGCGGTTGCCATGTGTACCCCCTGTAATGAGAAGCAACTTTCCCCTTTTCACTAAAACCGGAGTTCGAACCCGTCAAACAAAAAAAATTTCACCCGCTTCACCGAACCGGTGAGCGGGCGAAAAGTTTCGTCGGTGTCAGAAGTTAAAAGGTCAGTTGGGCTTCGCGTTTAGCGTGCTTGGCCAAAGCCCGAATTCGAGGGGAAGAAGTTCACCTGGGGCGTCTGGCCACCCATCATCGAGGGAGCTTGTCCTTGACCGAATCCGGAAAGGGCAGGCATTGATCCGGTGCCCAATCCCGAGCCCATCGCGCTGGGCATTCCGAAGCCGCCTTGTGCGTTCATTGGTGCTCCCAGGCCTTGCTGTGGGCCGGCACCTGGGCCGAAGCCTCGGGACATTCCCGGTCTAGCGCTGAAGGGGCCGCCTTGGGCTGCGCTGCCCGCGTTCATCGGATTTTGCGCATTCATGACCACATCCTGTTGGCGCTTCACTTCCTCGCTAACCGCCATCTGATGAATTTCTTGCGCTCGTTCCATGAGAAGCGTCGCACGCTGGCATTTATCGGAACCTTCTTGATCCATTTTCACGCCGGATTGCATTGTCATCGAGCCTGCTTGGCGAATGCCGTAGCAAGAGCGCATGTAGCTTTCTTGAACCTTCTTGAGGCGTTCCTGAAGTTCGGTGTTCTGGCTGATTCCTGCTTTTGCGAGCGGGATGAGCTCGTTGGACTCTTGTTCCACTTTTACGCGCTCCAGATCGCTCTTGATGCGCTTTTCCATGTCTTTACTGAGCTTCAAGCTCTTAGCTTCTTCCAGAATCGACTCCGCTTCAGACAGGTAGCCTGCGCGTGCGCTGTCGTCCTCGGACTTGCTCGAGTAAAGAGCGTGAGCGATTTGCTCATAGGCACGAGCCAGCTGTTCCTGACGTTTAGAGTCATCCTTGTCGGTATCGAAAGAGCGAAGCTTATCCATTAAAGCCTGGGCTTCTTCGGGCTTCACTTTCTTGGCCTGCTCGAGAAGAAGTTTCAGCTCCGCGTCTTCAATCTTCAGCGTGATTTTTTCCACATCGAGCTTGAGTTGATCAGCAACGCCCGTGAGTGAGCTCAAAGCTTGCTTAGCTTCCTCGATCTTCGTTTCAGAAGTGAGGCAAGTGGGGCAGTTCAGGAGTTTGATTTTCTCTTTCTGTTCTTTCTCGATCCGCGCGAGTTCTTCCTTTTCAAGAGAGGCTTTGCTCTTCAGGCGAATCTTCAAGTCGTGCTCTTTGACCGCGCCGACCAGCGTGGGATCGGTGCGGCGTTCGTGGTGGCTCCAGTGCACTTCGGCGTCTTGGTCTTGAGCTGACCAGCTCACACCACTGAGACCGCTTTCGCTGATGCTTTGGCAATCGGCGCTCTCTTCCGTGCACTTGTTGCCGGCGGCGCGGGCTTCAAGCTCGCGTTTCACCCAAGCGCTGACTTCAAGACCCACACGGACTCGCTTTGAAGCAGGGTCGGACTTGATCGAGAAACTCATCCCCTTTTTGATCGCGTCATTGCTGGGGATGAGGCCGTAAATTTTGATCTGTTCGCCAGATTGAACCACTTCAAGGCCTGGGATGAGGCGCTTGGCGTCTTCCCAGCTCAGCTCAAAGGGGCGAAGGGAAAACTTGGAAGTCTGTGCTGGTGGGGTCGCGGTAGCCGCTACCGGAGCGGGTGAGCTTGCTGCCGGTTGAGCCGGTTGCTGCGAACTCGCAAGGATGCCTTTGATGATCGGATCGTTGTCGACGAGCTCCTGGACAGATTTTGGGGCAGCCTTTTGCGCCGGTTTCATATCGGCAAACGCACTGACGGGCATGGCCTGAAGGGCTAAGGCAAAAGCGACAGTAATAGTTTGAAAACGACGCATGAAACACATCCTTTGACTCAGTAAGAAAGCAACACTCGGGCCAAAGGTGCTGCGCGGCAGCATTTGCGAAAATGCCCTTGTTTCCAGGGTTTTCTGCTTGGAATGTGTCGATTTTGACCCAGAAAGGGCACAGGGTGCCCTGGGCAGGTGTTTAGAACTTGGTCACCTAAAACCGTCTTGATTGGCCCAAGCACCACTGTTAGGTTGCCCAAAAATTCGAGGGAAATCCTGATGGTCTTCCAAAACGTCTCCACGGATCAATTCGAACAGCTCGTGTTCTGCCACGACGAAACGGTTGGCTTAAAAGCCCTCATTTCGATGCACAGCACGCTGATGGGCCCCGCTGTGGGCGGCTGCCGGATGTGGGCTTATGCCAATGAGCAAGAAGCCCTGACGGACGTACTTCGCCTCTCTAAGGGAATGACCTACAAGGCCACGATCTCGGGCCTGAACTGGGGTGGCGGTAAGGCTGTCATCATGGGCGACGCCAAGACTCAGAAAAATCCCGCCATGCTGAAGCGTTTTGGCGAGTACGTGAACCGCTTGGGCGGAAATTACGTGACCGCAAAAGACGTAGGCATTGGATCGGAAGATCTGAAAGCGATTAAATCCAACACTCCGCACGTCCTGGGGATCGACGGCGTCGAAGGCTCCAGTGGCGATCCGTCCCCGGCTACGGCTTGGGGCACCTACCACGGCATGAAAGCTTCGGCCAAATCCGCATTCGGTTCGGACTCGCTCAAAGGCTTGACCGTTGCAGTGCAGGGCCTGGGTTCGGTTGCCTATTACCTGATTGAGCATCTGGCCGCTGAAGGCGCCAAGATCATCGGCTGTGACGTGGACCAGGTCGTGATCGATCGCGCCGTGAAGAAATACGGAATTGAGATCGTCCGGCCGGAAGCGATCTACGACGTGGCTTGCGATATCTTCTCGCCCAACGCACTGGGCGCGACGATCAACCCCGAGACCCTGCCGCGCTTGAAGTGTAAAGTGGTGGCGGGAGCTGCGAACAACCAGCTTCTGACGGCTCAAGAAGGATTTGAGCTTCTGAAGCGCGGAATCGTCTACGCTCCCGATTACGCCATCAATGCAGGCGGCTTGATCAACATTTATTACGAAGGCGGACAAGCAGGTCGCAGCGGCTACAATAAACAAGCCGCTTTTGATCACTGCCAGAAAATCGGCCAGACCGTCGCCCAGATTCTGGATCGTGCGGCTGCCGAGAAGAAGCCCACCTCGCAAATGGCTGATCAGATGGTCGAAGAGCGTTTGGCCAAGGCTCGCGCTGAGAAGAAGTGATTCTTTGGTAAGTCCATCGAACTTCCGTCCCGCTGATCCGCTCGGGTTAAACCGCGTCGTAGCGCCGCGGGGAGTATTGCCCCAGCAGGCGGAACAGGTCGATCCTTCGCTTCCCATCGCAGAAGACGAGCTTCTGATTGAAGTCGAGAGCCTGAATATCGATTCGGCCTCATTCAAGCAGATCTCGGACTCCTGTCAGGGCGATTCCGCGCGAATTGCCGAGGCCATTGAAGCCTTGGTCGCCAAGCGCGGAAAACAGCACAACCCGGTGACGGGTTCAGGCGGGATGCTGCTGGGGCGAGTGGCTCAGGCGGGGCCAAAGTTCCCTGTGGCAGAAAAGCCCGTTCAGGTGGGAGACCGCGTGGCAACTTTGGTGTCGCTTTCGCTGACGCCGCTCTCGATTCGGAAGATCAAGAAAGTTCACCCCGAGATTGACCGAGTGGACATCGAGGGCCACGCCATTCTTTTTGCGTCGGGGCTCTTTGCAAAGTTGCCTACCGATCTTCCTGAAGCAGTCTCACTTGCGGTTTTGGATGTGGCAGGTGCGCCTGCTCAAACGCGGAAGCTCGTTCAGCCCGGTCAAACGGTGGTGGTCGTGGGCGGCGGGGGGAAGTCTGGGCTTCTTTGCCTGTATGAGGCCAAGCGAAAGCCAGGCGTCAGGACTATTGCGCTTGAGTATTCGGCTGAGAACGTCGCCCGACTGAAAGCGCTTGGTTTTGTAGATCAAGTCATTCAAGCCGATGCTCGCGACGCAGTCGGTACCTATGAAAAGGTGAAAGCCGCCACCGAAGGGCGGATGGCTGATCTAGTGATCAACGTAGCCAACGTGCCGGAAACCGAGCTTGCTTGCGTGCTTTGCTGCCGCAAAGGGGGCATCGTTTACTACTTCAGCATGGCCACGAGCTTTACCCGTGCCGCCTTGGGTGCCGAAGGGGTTGGCGCAGACGTGGACCTGCGAATCGGGAACGGCTATACTGAAGGCCACGCGGAAGTCGCCTTGGGTCTGATTCGCGAGAGCTCGGAGCTCAGAAAAATCTTCACCGAGACCTATCGGTAAAAGACGGTTTTTCTGGGGTCAGTCTGGCTTGCCTCAGGAGCCCCAGGCAATTCCCCGCAGAACCTTTCTGAGGAGACAGCCTCGCGATGGCACATCTGGCGTTGGATACGGCAAAAGTCGAACGCTGCCGACAGTTGGCGCGCGAAATTGCGCTGCCGATTGAAGGACTCATTGCTCGGCACACGACGATCGCCATTGAACGCGCGACTTTGCGCCTTCTGGGTGTGAGTGGGGCAGTGACTCGAAATGGGCAGCTGTATCCCGAGGTCAACGCAATCATCGATGACCTTCACCGCTTGAAGCTTTTGGACCGCGGCGTTCTGCCGTGGTTTGTGAACGGACTGATTCAAACGGGGCTTGAGCCTGCGGAGCTTGGACGCGCCGTTGCTACGGGAAAAGTGAAGCTAGAATCCCTGAAGCAAGCGCCGGCTGAAACAGTTGCGGCAAAAGCCAAGAAGCTTTGTGAGGCTGCCAAGAAGAACCTCATTGAGAAGCGGGAATACCGAGATTCGCTTCGCGTCGAGACGAAAGACCAGTTCGATGCTTCCGGAAAAAACGGGCCGCTCCTTTATGTCATCGTTGCTACGGGCAACATTTTTGATGATGTGACTCAGGCGCGAGCTGCTGCTCAGGCGGGTGCTGACTCGATTGCGGTGATTCGTTCGACGGCACAGTCGCTTCTCGATTACGTTCCCCACGGGGCAACCACGGAAGGTTTTGGCGGCACTTACGCGACTCAGGAAAACTTCCGCATCATGCGGGAAGCTTTGGATGATGAGAGTCGAAAACTTGGGCGCTACATTCGCCTGACGAATTACTGCTCGGGCCTTTGCATGCCTGAGATTGCAGCACTCGGGGCGCTTGAGCGTCTCGATTTCCTTCTGAACGACGCGATGTACGGAATTTTATTCCGGGACATCAACATGAAGCGAACGCTCATTGATCAGCACTTTTCGCGTCTCATTTTGGCCACAAGCCGCATCGTCATTCAAACGGGCGAGGACAATTACCTCACCACGGCCGATGCGATTGAAAACGGGCATCAGGTTCTTGCTTCGCAGTTCATCAATGAGCGGTTCGCTCAGCACGCCCATTTGACCGAAGACCTAATGGGTCTAGGTCATGCTCAGGAAATGAACCCTGAGCACCCGAACGTGTTCCTTCTTGAGATCGCGCGCGCTCAGATGACTCGCGACATTTTCCCGAAGTCGCCCATCAAGTTCATGCCGCCCACGCGCTACAAGTGTGGGGACATTTTCTATAGTCACCTGATGGACGCGATGTTCAACTTCGTAGGCGTAGTGACCGGACAAACTGTTCAGTTGCTGGGAATGGCGACTGAAGCCATGCACACGCCGCTTCTTCAAGATCGCTGGATGGCGATCAAGAACGCCAAGTACATTTTCAACGGGGCCAAGGACCTGGGGCTGGACATCCGGTTCCGTCAAGACGGCATCATCGAGGGGTGGGCTAAGAAAGTGTTGGACGAGACGCTTGCGCACCTGGAAATGATCCACAAAAAGGGCCTCATTCAAGCCATTGAAGAGCGCGCTTTTGCGGAAGTCAGTCGAACTGAAACCGGCGGAAAAGGGCATGATGGGGTCATGCTGAAGTCGCCGGATTACCTCAACCCCTTCTTTGAGCTGCTATGAGTGGCCCGAAACAGGTAGATCTAAAGAAGCTCAGGCCTTACGGCGACATCATGGACGATGGAACCGTCCAACTTTGCTTTACGTTGCCGGTGGAGCCATCGCCCGAAGCAAAAGAAGCCGCCATCCAGTTTTGTCAGAAGATGGGGTTTGCTGAAGTCAAAGTGGCGACGATGGAAAAAGCCGCCCAAGGTTTTTCCACTTTCGTGATCTACGGAAACACGAAATTCTCGGTCGACTTCACCTCCATTCACGTTGTGAAAGTGGAGAGTCAAACTAAGCCGAGAGAAGAAGTGGACGAGCTGATTCGCACGAAGATTGGGCGAAAGCTGGTGGTCGTCGGCGCTTGTACGGGGTTTGACGCCCATACGGTGGGAATCGACGCCATCATGAATATGAAGGGCTTTGCTGGGGATTACGGCTTAGAGCGCTATCAGTGGCTCGATGCTCGGAATCTGGGTGCCCAGGTCGCAAATGATGATCTTCTTCAGTGGGCCATTGAGCTAGACGCCGACGCCGTTCTGGTGTCCAAAGTGGTGACCCAGCACAATATTCACATCAAGGATTTGAAAGACTTGATGGAACGGGCCCGAAAGATGGGCCTGATGGAAAAGATGATTTTCGTCTCGGGCGGTCCCCGGATGACCCATCCTCTGGCCCTGGAATGCGGCTTTGATGCGGGTTTTGGGGTGGGCACGAAGCCTTCTGACGTTGCCAGTTACATCGTGGACGAGTATTTGAAGCGCAAGGCGGCTGAAGCGAAGAAGGCTCCCGCACCGAAGGCTTCAGCGCCGGCTAAGAAAGCATCGGCGAAAAAAGAAGCACTTCAGAAGAAGCCGGCAGGAAAAGTGAAAGGCAAAGGAAGTCGATGAAAAAGGCCCACGCAAAGTCCGGAAAAAAGAAGTCTCCGGGCAAAAGCGCGCAGTCGGCGGCACCCTCTGACTTTTTAGTCGGGCGGGACCGTGAGCTTTCTCAGCTTCGTGCGTGCGTGCGCGCAGGTCGAAACGTACTTTTGGAAGGTCCGGTCGGGGTGGGGAAAACTCACCTCGCATTGTCGGCCGTGCAGGGCCTGGGTCGGCCATTCTTCCGGGTCGATGGCGATAGTCGTTACACCGAGCAAAAGCTCTCGGGCTGGTTTGATCCTCCCGCAGTCATTCGAAAGGGCTTCACAGAAGCCGCTTTCGTTCCGGGACCTCTGCTTCAGGCGATGCGAGAAGGCGGAGTTCTTTTCATCAACGAGCTGAACCGTTTGCCTGAAGGCGTGCAAAACATTTTGCTCCCGGCCATCGACGAGGGTCAGGTCTCGGTTCCGAAGCTCGGCGTGATTCACGCTCGTCCGGGTTTCTCAGTCGTTGCGACACAGAACCCAAAAGAATTCGTAGCCACTTCTCATTTGAGTGAAGCCATTTTGGACCGCTTCGAGTTGGTCCTGATGGATTATCAAACCGAGGCAGAAGAGCTGGCCATTGTTCAAGGAAAGCTCGGAGCGAAGCTTCCCGAAGCTTTGAACCCGGCTTTGCCGCTTGCGGCAGTCATTTTGACCCGCGCCACGCGCTCGCATCCGCGCATCCGTCGGGGCGCAAGCGTTCGCGCTGCGATCAGTATTGCCGAACTTTGTTTGGCGCTGATGGAAGATTCTGACTCGCTTTCGTGGACCGAAGCTTTCGCAAGTGCCGTATCGCTTGCGCTTCCTACAAGGATTGAGCTGGAGCGCGATGTGGAAAGTGACATGTCGCCTCAAGAGGATTTGCGCGGGCTTCTGAAAGAGCTCGTGACCGACGCCTTGAGCGGGGCTGAAAAAAAAAAGAACTGAAGCCCGAGGCGCCGAAACGCCCTTTTGGGGAACAGGCTCCCCCGCCACCGCGGGATGAGAGCCTGGACCGAAATGAAAAGTACCGAAGCATTTTCGCTCCCGGCGAGAACGCGTTTGGAAGCAGCCAGTACTCGTTTCAGCCGCCCGAGATGCTTTCTTCCATGGGCGGGGGCCTGATTGTTCCCGAAGAAGACGAGTTGTCGCTGGAATCCTTGGGCGGCTGGGATGTAGCCACGCGCTACCATGATTTCAAAGGTCGTCCGGGCTTTCGTCGGCGTACTCACCAGCTCAGGCGCATTTCGGCTGAAGCCATCATTCGCCGGGCGCAGGCCGTTCTGGGGGCGGTCGTTCACCCTCAAGAGCGGCGCGTGGACGCAGCTTCGAACCTTCCGGCAGAGGCCGAGCAAGTCGACTTAGACCTAGAAGAGACGCTCGAGAATGAGCCCTGGCTAGGCCGTGAGGCGCCTGGGCAACCTGATGGCGAGGTCTGGATGAGCTACGCCTTACCCAGGCGTCAGCCCGTCATTTTGAGCGTCGACACGAGCCTCTCCATGACGGGGGATAAGCTGGCTCTGACGGCCGTGGCCCTGGCCGTGGTTCTTCTTCAGTTCCCAGAGGATCCGATTGGAATTGTGGCCTTTGAAAACGAGGCCCGGATTCTGAAGCGCCCTGAGGAGCGGATTAGCCTTCTCGCGCTGATTGAGCGGTTCTTAGACGTCCCCGCTCAGGGCTACACCCATTTGGAAGCGGGGCTCAGGGCATCGCTTCTGGTATCCCGTTCGGCAGCCCACCAGGCGCGTTCTCGGCCTGCTTCGACCGTCCTTTTGACCGATGGCAAGTACACGGCCGGGCGGGACCCGGCCTACCTGGCCCCGCGATTCCACCATTTGGTCATTCTCAAGATGGGGTACGAGCGCGCCAGCGTCGATCTTTGTCAGGAAATGGCCAAAAAGGGCCATGGTCGGGTCCAGGAAGTGGGCGATCTTCAGACTTTGCCAACCATCATGTATGGCGTGGTGAAGGACTTGCTGAGGGGCCGCTCCCCGGGATAACGTCCTGCGCCATGAAAGACGATTACAAGCTGCAAGGGTCGACCGCAAAAATTGAAGCCGAGGTGGAAAAAGCCGTGGCTGAGCAAATTCAAGTGATGGCGAAGTACACCAAACACTCGGCATCCGAACTGGTGAATACGGCGCTGAAGCGCTTCATCTCCCAGCACAAAGATTTCTTCCCGTCCGATTACAAGGCCTGATTTTTCAGGCCCGATCGACGGACAGATATTCGCGTCCTTAGGGCGTCGCCTGATCCATGAGTTCGGCGATGTCCAGGACGCGAACTTTGTCCTGCATCTCCTTAGTCTTCACTCCGTCTGACATCATGGTCATGCAGAACGGACAAGACGAAGCGATGACCCCGGCCTTGGTTTCCAAAGCCTGTTCGGTGCGTTTCACGTTAATTCGAGCGCCCAGGGTCTCTTCCATCCACATGCGGCCGCCGCCTGCGCCACAGCACATGCTCTCGGCGTGGTTGGCCTTCATCTCGACCATACGCGCAGCCGGAATGGCTCCGAGCACGCTCCTAGGCTGCTCATAGACATTGTTCCAGCGGCCCAAGTAACAGCTGTCGTGGAAGGTGATGGTCTCGTCCACGCTCTTGGTGGGCTTGAGTTTTCCGTCTTGGAGAAGCTGCGCAATGTACTGGGAGTGGTGAACCACGTCGTAAGTGCCGCCAAAGTCCTTGTACTCGTTCTTCAGAGTGTTGAAGCAGTGGGGGCAGGCCGTGACGACTTTCTTCACGTTGTAGCGATTGAGCGTCTCGATATTGGCTTTGGCCAGAGTCTGGAACAGGTACTCGTTCCCGATTCGGCGAGCCGGATCTCCGGTGCACTGCTCTTCGTTTCCGAGAATGGTGAATTTGATCCCTGCCTTTTTCAGCAGGCTGACAAATGCGCGAAGAACTTTCTTGTTCCGGTCGTCAAAGGAGCCAGCGCAGCCCACCCAAAGAAGCACATCAAAATCGGTTTCTTCGGCGACAGTTTTGACGCTCAGGCCTTCGGCCCAGTTTGCGCGGTCCGAAGCGGCAAAAGCCCAAGGAGAAGCGTTGGTCTCCATGTTTCGGAAAACGGTCTGAACTTCGGTGGGGAATTTGGATTCCATCATCACCAAGTTGCGGCGGATGTCGTAAATCTTATCCGTGTGCTCGATGAAAACGGGGCACGCGACTTCGCAAGCGCGGCAGGAAGTGCACGCCCAGATCACGTCTTCCGTGATGTGGCTGTCGATCACGCCGGTTACTTCGTCGTATTTGCCAGCCAACATGGCTTCTTTGTTGGCGTACAGGTTGTTCTTCAAATCCAAGATCAAGTTCTTGGGCGAGAGCGGCTTTTGAGTGTTGTGCGCCGGACAAACATCCTGGCAGCGACCGCACTCGGTGCAGCTGTAATAATCGAGGGAATCTTTCCAGGAGAGGTCGGAAACTTTCGCGGTGCCGTACTGGGTGACTGACTCGTCCTCGAAGTTGATCGGCTTCATGGCCTTCGTCGGATCGAGATTTTTTAGAAAAGTATTCGGTCCTGCCGCCACGATGTGAAGGTGCTTTGAGCCCGGAATGTAGACCGAGAAGCCCAAAACCAGGCACATGTGGATCCACTTGAAGAGCGTTCCGATAATCGCATTCACGCCTGGGGAAAACCCAAAAAGTCCCTGAATGATTGCGGCAACGGAACTTGAGACCGGCATGGCTGAGGAGTAGTCTGGCTGCACGCCAGCGATGTGGAAGCCGTGCATGATCAAGATGGAAACCATCAGGCCTGCGGTGAAAGCGAGAACCAAGCTTGCGTCGTGGGATTTGCCTAAGCCCTCGGGTCGCACCAAGTACCTGCGCCAAGCGGCGTAACCGACACCTGCAAGGACTAGGACCGTGAAAATATCGTGCAGGAACAAGAAGGCGCGGTACGGCCAGTGGCCGATGAATTCAAAGCTGGCACCTTGAACTAAGGTGGAGGCAAACTGCTCCACCGTTCCCACCGAGATAATGAGAAAGCCCCAGAAGATCAGGGTGTGCGCAATGCCGATCCCTTTTTTCTGTAGGACTGCTTTTTGGCCCAGCACGTTCAAAATGACGGTGCTGATGCGCTCGGGGATACGGTCGACTTTCCGTCCCTGGCCCTGATGGGCTTTCATCAACTTAAAGAGAATAGAGAACCGGTAGCCGGAGTATCCAAAAGCGGTACCGGCCACAGCCAGGAACAGGAAGGTTTGCCAAGTCATGGTCTCAGTGTTCCTTGACCCGCTTGAGCTCTTGAGTCAGCAGCGGCACGACCTGGAAAAGATCTCCGACGATTCCGTAATCGGCGACCTGAAAGATGGGCGCTTCGGAATCTTGGTTCACAGCCACAATGGTTTTTGATGTGCGCATTCCAGCCAGATGCTGAATGGCGCCACTGATGCCGCAAGCAATGTAAAGAGAGGGCGAAACCACTTTTCCGGTCTGCCCCACTTGGTCGCGATGGGGGCGATAGCCCGCATCCACAGCCGCGCGCGAGGCGCCGACTGCGGCACCGAGGACATCGGCGAGTTCTTCAAGAATTTTGAAATTCTCAGCGCTCTTCAGCGAGCGACCCCCTGAAACCACCACTGAGGCCTCGGTGACGTCCGGACGTCCTGCGTTTCCTTGGACCACGTTGACCACGCGGGTTTTCAGCCCCGAGAGTTCAAACGAGGTGAACGGAACGACTTCAGCGGAACGAGAGGCATCGAGCTTCGGAGCGCCCAAAGAATTAGCGCGAATGGTCGCAAGCTTCGGTCCTGAGCCCAGGAACTCCACTTCGGCAGTGGCTTTGCCTGCATAGATGGGGCGGCGAACCGAGATCCCATTTCCTTGGTAGGAAAGCTGAGTGCAGTCCGATGCGATGCCTGCGTCCAGGCGAGCTGCCAAGCGAGGCATGAAATCGCGGCCCGTCGGAGTGTGGCTGGCCAGAATCACGTCGGGCGAAATGGATTTCGCGAGAGCCGCAACCACTCGAGTCGTCGCCTCAGCCGTGTAGGATTTCAGCTCGGGTGCCTGGGCCAAGTGAACGACTTTTGCGCCCGCTTGTCCGATATCGGCCGCCAAAGATTGAACCCCGTCGCCTAAGAGTGCGACGTGCGTTTCATTTCCGCTGGAAGCGGAGTGGGAAACCAGTTCGAGAGTGGCTTTTTTCAGACGACCATCCCGGTGCTCTGCAACGATGAGAACTTTTGCCATGGCTTAGATGACCTTTGCTTCTTCGTGAAGGAGACGAACGAGTTCTTGAACTTGGGCAGCGGTATCGCCCGAGAGTTTGCGTCCAGCCGCTTTGGGAGGCGGAAGCTGCAAATTCTTCACGCGTACTTTTTGATCCGCTTCGGAAACACCGAGGTCTGCCAATTTCAGGACTTTGATTTCCTTCTTCTTGGCTTTCATGATGTTCGGCAGCGAAGCGTAACGAGGCTCGTTCAAGCCTTTTTGCGCGGCAATCACCACTGGAAGCTGGGCTTCGATGATCTCAATCGCGCCGCCTTCCACTTCGCGGCGGCAAGTGACCGATTGCGCGGTGTACTCGGCACCGAGAACTACGGTGACGTGCGCAAAGTCCAGGTGCTCGGCAATGAGCTGCGAAGTCTGAGAAGCGCCATCGTCGATGGCCTCTTTGCCAGTGAACAAGATGTCCACTTTGGCTTCTTTCTTCAGAGCCTGGGCAAGAGCCTTAGCGACCAGTTGATTGTCCGCCGTCTCGGGCGTTTCCACCTGAATCCCGTTGTCAGCGCCCATGGCCAGCGCCGTGCGAATGGCATCGACGGTGCGAGCGGGACCTGCCGAGAGCACGGTCACCGTGCTGCCAGGATTTTTGTCTCGAAGGCGAAGCGCCTCTTCGATTGCGAACTCATCATAGGGCGAGACGATCCACTTAATGCCCGTCGGATCGATGCCTGTGGCATCGGCGTTGAGCTTAATTTTGGTCTCGGTGTCCGGCACCTGCTTGATGCACACGTAAATGTTCATGCGTCACCTTTTCCTGGGTTTGCCGGGCTTTATATCGGCAGTTTTTCTTGAAGGAAAGCCTCGAGTCCCAGGATCGGGTTTCGAGGTTGACCACTTATGTCGGTTGTAGTGCGTGGCCGCTGGGCCAGCCAAAGAGCTACATCCACAGCTCCCCGGGCAAAAAGCGATCGATCGGTCGCAAAATGCCGAAACTCGAGCCAATCGGCCGGCCCAGTGAAACGAACGGCGTGGTCGCCAATGACCTCACCTTGCCGATGGCTTTCGATGGGAAGCGGATCGTTTACAGTCCCGTGGGAGGCCGCCTGTGGCCCTAAGGCGGCCAGCCGAAGGCTGAGAGCGGTTCCGCTGGGAGCGTCCTTCTTATGAATGTGGTGCACTTCGGTCATCGATGCGCGGTAGCCCAGGGCCTGAAGGCGCGGGGCTTCGCGCTCGAGTAATTTCGCTAGGAATTGAACCCCGAGCGAGAAATTAGAGGCCTGAAGAACTGGAGTCTTTCGAGCCAGTGCTTCGAGCTGCGTTTTTTGTTCAGCAGTCCAGCCGGTGCTTCCAACGACGAACACGGGGAGTCGGCCAGGCTGGGAAAGGAGCTTCGGGATGGCCTGAGCCAGAGCTTCGGGGAGCGCAAAATCGATCACGGCATCCGTCGAAAGAAGCGCATCCCAGCTCTCTCCGCGCCCGGGTTCGGCGGTGATTTGAGCCTGTGCAGAAAATTCAGGAGTCCCGAGCAGTGCTTTCACCTGCTGGCCCATTCTTCCTTTTGCGCCGAGAAGCCCAATTCGAATCATCGAAGCGTCCGATTTGAGGCTGATCCCGCAGGAATCGAACCCTGTTCGAGAGCAAGCCCTAGGCGCTTTCGGCTCTCCTGGCCGAGCGGTGCAAGCGGCGGTCGAACGGTCGGGCCGCAGAAGCCCGTGTGCTGAAGCGCGGCCTTGATGGGAACGGGGTTCGATTCCACGAAAAGGTCGCGAAAGAGCGGGGTGTACTGATCGTGAAGCTCCAGAGCCTTCTTTTGATCGCCCTTTTCGAAAGCATCCTGAAGAGCCACCATCGCGCGGGGGAAGAGATTTGAAGCGACGGAAATGACGCCGCTTGCTCCGACGCAGAGGAGTGGAAGGAAAGTGGCGTCATCTCCCGACAAGATGTCGAGCGACTGGCCGGATTGCTTGAGCAGGCAGCGAATTTCGCTCGTCAGGGCGACGTTTCCAGTGGCCTCTTTCAGAGCGCGAATGCGGGGATGCGTGGCAAGTTTTGCCATCGTTTCCGGAGCCAGGCTGACACCCGTGCGGCCGGGCACGTTATAAAGAACGACGGTGCAGCTCACGGCTTCGGCCACTGCGCGGAAGTGCGCTTCCATGCCGGCTTGCGAGGGCTTGTTGTAATACGGCGTGACCACGAGAACGCCGTCGACGCCTTGTTCGGAGGCCCAGCGTGACAGCTCAACCGTTTCGGGCGTGGAGTTGGATCCTGTTCCCGCTACGACACCCACGCCGGAACCTTTCAGAACCTCGAGCGTCACTTGAATGAGTTTCTTTTTCTCATCCACGCTCAATGTGGGTGATTCGCCAGTGGTGCCGCAAGGAATGACCCCAGCCACTTTCGCAGCTTTTTGGTCTTCGAGAAGAGTGCGGAACGCTTCCCAATCGATTTCAAGATTCTCTTTGAACGGGGTGACCAGAGCGGTCCAAATTCCACGCATCGACATTCTTCCTTTTTCTCGAAGCCGAAGGTTTAGGCTTCTTCGCCGCGGATCAAATCTTCGTAAGTTTCGCGCTGCCGGATCACGCGCCACGAATCCCCATCGACCCAAACTTCAGCCGGACGCGGACGCGTGTTGTAGTTGCTGCTCATGCTGAAGCCGTAAGCTCCGCACGACAAAATGGCCAAGAGGCTTCCCGTTTCGATGGAAGAAGGAAGCGCGCGGTCCGAGGCGAAGCAGTCGCTACTTTCGCAGACCGGCCCGACTACATCGAAAGTGCGCTTTGAGGCGCGGGCAGGGGCTTTTTCCACCGGGACAATGTCATGCCAACTTCCGTAAAGTGCCGGACGAATCAGGTCGTTCATGGCGGCATCCACCACCAGAAAGTCTTTTTTACCGCGCGGTTTTCGGTAAAGGGCTTCGGTCAAAAGCACCCCAGCGTTTCCGGCGAGCGTGCGACCGGGCTCGATCAAAATACGAAGAGGCGCAGGCCCTTTGGCGCGCTTTGCGAAGTGCTTCTGAATGAGCTTGCAGTAGGCCTCAAGGGTCGGCGGCTTCTCGTCACGGTAGCGAATTCCTACGCCGCCACCTAGATCCACAAATTCGAGAGGCTCAGGGAGCGAAGGTGAAATCGCGTCGACGAGTTCCGTGAGTCGCGAGAAGGATTCATCCAGAGGCTTCAAAGAGGTGAGTTGGCTTCCGATGTGGATGCTCAGGCCCTTCATTTGAAGTCCTTCCCAGCCGGGAAGAAGTTTTACGACTTGTTCGACTTCCTTACGGTTCAGGCCAAACTTGTTTCGCTTCAGGCCCGTAGAAATATACGGATGCGTTTTGGCATCGACGTCCGGATTGAATCGAAGTGCAAACGGGGCCGTGGTTCCCAGTTTGATCGCTACTTCGTTCAGCATGTCGAGTTCGGCAACCGACTCCACATGGAAAGAATAAATGCCGTGCTCCAGGGCCATGGCCATTTCGGAAGGCGTTTTTCCAACGCCTGAGAAGACGACTCGTTCCGAGGGCACTCCGGCTTTCTGGGTTCGGTAGAACTCTCCTCCTGAAACCAAGTCCATCCCTGCGCCTGCTTCACTGAGAGCGCGCAGCACCTGAATGTTGGAGTTGGCTTTGACTGCAAAGCAGATCAGAGGGTTCAGGCCGTCCAGGCCTTTTTGCAGTTTTCTCAGGGGCTCAAGGAAAGCCTCTTTTGAGTAAACGTAAGTGGGGGTTCCTACGGCTTCGGCGATATTCGCCAAGGACACGTTCTCGGCGCGAAGCACGCCCTCTTTATAATCAAAATGCGGGGCTGACGGGATCATTGGCTTCGAGCCTCCGGGCTAGGAACGGTGCGAGGCTCGGGCAGGTCGGACTTCTCAGGTGTTGCAGGAAGCGGGGGAAGGGGTGGGCCCTTCACTCCACAGGCAGCAAACCAAAGTACGGTCATGGCCGACAGGACTGCAAAAGCGGCGCGTTTCATGGGGGGCCATTAAAACCTCAGGACGAGTCCTGATGCAATCATGTCGAGGCCCAAATCTGCGCGAATTTCCCATCCCGGGCCGATCTTGATCAGGGCGCCGGCCCCGATTGCCGGGAGAATCCCCTGAAGCTTGCCGAGGGCCTGGGCCTGAGTGGGGTCTTCGGCAGCGAGGTCAGCGGGTGTGGAAGCGGCGTTGACGATGTTCCAAAGAATGCCGCCGTAGGCGAAAAGATCGACACTCCCTCGGGTGTGAAACGTGTAGCGGATGACCCCGCTGACAGGGATCAGCGTGTAGGCATCGTTTTCTACAGCGTAACTGGAAACACGGTAGGCAAAGACCCCACCTTCCAGAGTCAGTGCGTCTTGGACTCTGGGGCTGGAGACGAAAAGACGCTCTCCCAGATCCAGGCCGTACCGAACGCCTGCAGCCGTATAATAGACGGCTCCCCCGGTAATCGTGCGGTTCTTCAATAGCCCAAACACGCCGCTTAACGAGCTCTGGTACCGGTCAATGGGTTGAATTTCCTCAGGAAGTTCAAGCGACGAGTTTAAGTACTCGCCATTGTCATCGCTCGGCGTGCGTTGACCTTTCCGGGACCTCCGAAGGGCTTCTTCTTCCGATTCCTCAAGCTCATCCAATGCGTTGGATCCGCCTTCAGCCAGCGTGGGCTGAGGGGGTTCTTGGGCTTGGGCCTGATCACCCACTTCTGGGGAGGCGAGTGGCGCCTCTTCGCCCGAAGTCGGAGCCATGGGGAGTGTTTCGGTCTGGGTGCGAAGCTCATCGGAACGATAGAAGTCGCCGCCCTCAAAGCCTGCGTCGAGCCTCTCTGCGGCACCGGCCCCTGCAACCCCTGCTTGGAGCTGATCTAGGTCCAGTTGGTCTTCGGTCGTGTAGCCCATCCAAGCTGGGACCCCGATCTCGTTCAGCCTTTCCAGGGTCGTGTAGGCTTCGCCCGCGGAAATCGACTCGTGGTTACCGTAGGCCCTGACTTGCTTGGCGATGAAGCGACGCTGGCGCGGATAGGTGCGAAGAACCCGAAAGGCCAGAATAGGCTCGTCATCGCGCCGAAGAAGAAGAATTCGGCCAACCCGGGGGGCGGTGCCGCTCGGGTCCTCGAACAAAACCAGTTTTCCGTGCGGGGCCACTTCGAGGACGCGAGATTCGAAAGCTCGTGCTTCGATATTGGGAAGCTCAGAATCGTTCACGGGCGGTGGAAAAGCGTCCGTGTCGGTCGCCGAAAGGGGCAAGGCACGGGCCTCGAGCGAAAAAAGAAGGCTTAGGGCAGCGAGCAGCGGCCCTTTGCGGCTTTTGACAATCCTGCGCGCTTTGGTGTTTATCCCCATCCGTGGTGATTCCTCAGCTCAACATCCGCGTGAACGGACCTATGCGAATCGTTTCGCGTCTTTTGATTGTAGCGTTTGGGCTGGGGCTTGCAGCAGTTTTTGCGGTCCCGGGGTGGGCTTCTTCGGCTTCGAAGGGAAGTGGCGAAACCTTGACGGCCGGTCCCGCGCCGACCCCTTCGCCCGAGCTCGATCCGCTCCCTGTGCTTCGTCGGCAGTGGGAAAAGACGCCGTCTCCCAGCCTGGCGCTTGAGCTTTCGCGAGCTCTTCTTCTTCAAGGGCAGCGTTCCGAAGCGATGCGCGTCTTGAGGCAAAGTGCGCAAGGGGCCGCCCCCGCGCAGAAGGCGATTTTGGAGCGTCGGCGGCGAGTGGTCGGGCGACAGTTCCTCCTCGCCGAGACTTCGGGATGGTTTCAGGAGGGTATGACCCTTCTTCGCGCTCGGAAGTGGAAGGCAGCGGCGGGGCGACTGGAAAAAGCCTGGAACGTGGAGCCCGACAATCTGGAAGTGACGCTCCGGCTGGGCCAAGCGCAGACGATGGCGGGTTCTTGGGCCTCGGCCCTGGAGCGATTCCGCGAGTACCGGACTTGGGAGCCCGAAGAGCCTGCCGCGCGCCTCTGGCTAGGTCGAGCTCTGGCGCTTCACGGGGAAAGCGAAGCGGCGCAGGTCGAGTTGCGGGCGGCCTGGCTGGCCATGCCCAAAGTCGAGCTGGCGCAGCTTTGGTACGCCGAGTTCTTAGTTTCGCAAGCGCAGCTTCGCGCCGCTCTGGATGTTCTCGATCAAGCGGCGCGAGTGACCCCACATCATTTTGAGGCGCTTTCTCTTCGGGCGCGCCTGCGTTGGGAAGAGGTGCGGCGTGATCCGTCTCTTGCCCCAGCGCTCGAACGAGATTTGCGCCAGCAACTCGCGCGAATGAAGTCGAGGAGAAGGGTTCTACCGGGCTCTGTGATGGGCGAATGGGCACTGGACGTTTCGCCGACTTCAGAGGATTGGGCAGACAGGCAAAAGGAACTCGAAGGGATCTTGGCTCGTGTGGTCGATCTCGGCCGGACAACACTTGACACCCGCCGGAGCCCCAACCTATGACCGAAGAAATCGTGCACCAAGGGGGAAACTGTGGCTGATCAGAAGATCTTTGTCGCGGTCGCGGGCAATATCGGAACGGGAAAGACGACGCTCACTAAAATGCTTTCTCAGCGTTTTGGCTGGGAAGCTCACTTTGAGGTCGTGGCAGAGAATCCCTACTTGGCCGACTTTTATCGGGACATGCGCCGGTATTCGTTTCCGCTTCAGATCTTCTTTCTGAACTCCCGCTTCAAAGCGCATCAAATGGTCACCGAACGCACCAATAGCGCTATCCAAGACCGCACGATCTACGAAGATGCGGCCATCTTTGCTCGGAACCTGTTTGAGCAAGGCCAGATGGAAGAGCGCGACTACCAGAATTATCTGGAGCTTTACCGCGTGATGGCAGGCTTCCTGAATCCGCCGGATCTGATCATTTACCTGAGAAAGTCGCTGCCGAAACTGAAAGAGCGCATCGCTCAGCGGGGACGGGATTACGAAAAGAACATCCCGGATGAATACCTTTCGAGCCTGAATCGGTACTACGACGATTGGATGGATTCTTACGACGTGGGCAAGAAGCTCATTGTCGAGAGCGATCACTTGGATTTCATCGATCGCCCAGTGGATTTTGACCAACTCTGCCAGCAGATCGTCGACAACTTGCCGCAGCGGGATTTGTTTCTGGAAGCCCGTGCCCAGCCCGGTCTGGTCCTCGAAGGACGTCAGCCGGGCCGGGGCGCCGAATTGGCTTAGTTCACTTTCTTGAAGGAAGTCATTTCCATCGTCACGTCGCCCATCGTACTTGCGGCGATCTGCTTGATGGAGCCTTCCATGACGGTCTCGGCCGGGTTAGCCCAGAGCTCAATCTTGCTAGCGCTCTTGGACTTAGCCACGATGTGCACGCACTTGAAGGTTCCAGCGGGCACTTTGATCTCGGCGTAGTCTTGCGAGATGATTTCCGGCTTGTCGTCGGGGATCTGAGTGTCCTGGCCGTTTTGTTTTAGCTTCAGGATTTTGCCGTCAGCGCGGTCCATCAGCATCTCAATGAGTTGCTTTTGGCCGGCTAGGTTCATGTCTTGTTTGAGCCAGATCGCATTGCCTTCTTCGCTAGCGACCGACTTCACCAAAGTACCCTTCACGAAGCCGAACATCGCGGTCACGTTGTAGCTGGCGGTGTCGCCGACTTTCCAGTTAATCAGGTTAAACGAACCCACCTGATTCATTGCAATGTGGCGAGCCAGATCTGCAGAATTGAATTCGACTTCTTGAGCTTGGGCGATCGGTGCCGTGGCACCCATCAACAGCGCGAACACGAAAGCAAACACAGTTTTCATGGAAACCCCCTTTTGAGAGGCATACAGTAACCGAGCAGGTTGAGAAGGCAATGAACAACGCTTCACGCACATCGGCATGGCTATCGACATTGTGTATCGCTCTGGGACTCTGCGGGTGCTCTTCCACACCCGCAGTATCGGAACCCGTGCGCGAGGATTCGGTGCGTCAAGAACGCTTGTTGGGAGAGTTCCTCGCGCCCCAACTCGAACGTCACTTAGATTGGTCTTGGGACGCGCAGGTCGAGCAGTTCCTCGACGGAGTTCTCCAAAAGCTCTTGCAAGAAGATCGTTCAATCGGGGCGTCGCGAGTGAAGGTGATTCGCGAGCGCGGCGGGGAGTGGAGAAATTTTTCTCTCCCGATAGACCGGCTTTTCTTATCCGGCAGCCTTTTGTCCCGGTTGGAACACGAGAACGAGGTTGCAGCCGTCATTGCCTTCGAGGTTGGGCTTTTGCAGAGGCGAGCCGTGAGCCGAAGAATCGAGTCGGGCCAATGGCGAGAAGAGCAGGGCATTTTGAAGCTCTTTGATCATTCGGACGAGGATTTGGCCGGGGCCTGTGCCCAAGCGGTTCGTATGCTCTATGGGGCGGGCTATGATGTCCGGGGGATGGGATCTGTGTGGGGACTCCTGTCTCGAAGTCCCCGACAGTCTGCTTACGGACCCGTTACTTTGGCGAAGTTGATCGAACAAACCCGGAAGGCGGTTGCAGAACAATCGCCTCTCAGGAATCCTGTAGTTAGTAGTGAAATGTTTTTGAGGATCAAAGAGAGGATCGGGCGGCTGTGAAGCAAGGACTGGTGGCTGAAATCAAGTCCATGATGGACTGTCTTCAAAAAGATGAGGCTGAGGCGATGAAGTTCGCCGAAGGCTCGCAGATTCTCGAACGGCTCGTGCGCCTCCCGGGCGACGCGAGTACGCGTCAGTACTACCGGGTTTTCGTTCGAGGCGAGGGTTCCTACATCCTGATGCGCATGGAACCCTTCGATCAGGAAGGGATGAGTCTTCCTTTTGTGGTCGTCCGCAATCACTTGGAAAAATCCGGGATCGATGTGCCGCAGGTATTGGACATTGATCCGGCACGCGGCTTTTTGTTGCTTGAGGACTTGGGCGACGTGGTTCTGCTTCGCCAGTTGCAGGACGTGGCCACACCGGAAGCCGAACGCCACCTCTATGAGCGCGTGATCGATTCCTTGGTGATGATGCATTACCGAGCCTCGCCCAGCGAGGGCGATACGCACTTAGACGCCTTTCGTCTTCGGTTCGACCTCGAAAAGCTGATGTGGGAAGTGGATTTCACTTTCGAGCACTTCTATCGCAACTACCTGAAGCGCGAGATTCCCGAGCACCAAATGACTCGGATGAATCAGGCGATGACCGAAATTTGCCGCACTCTGGCAGAAGAACCGGTCGTCTTCACTCATCGCGACTTCCATTCTCGCAATGTCATGGTGAAGGACGATCGTTTCGTGATGATCGACTTCCAAGATGCCCGAATGGGGCCTGCGCAATACGACTTGGTCTCATTGCTTCGGGATAGCTATTACCAACTGGAAGAGCGACAGGTTGAATCTCTGATCGACTATTACATCCTGAAATTCGAAGCCACTTCGGGTCGAAAGATCGACCGAGTGGAGTTCCGCCGAATCTTCGATCTGATGACCATTCAGCGAAACTTCAAAGCAATCGGCAGCTTTGCTTCTTTCTACAATCGGCGAAGTAACCCGATGTATTTGAAGTTCATCGGAAACACTTTCGAGAACGTGCGTCGGACGCTTCTGCGGTTCCCTCAGTATTCCGAACTCCGGGAGCTTTTGTTCCACTGGTATTACTTCTGACCGCTCAAGGGAGAGTGTCGTGATCACCCGTGCCATGCTGATGACTGCAGGCCTGGGGACGCGGCTGCGTCCGTATGCGGGAGTTCTTCCGAAGCCCCTTCTGCCGCTTTTGGGCGTGCCGATGGCGCAGTTTGCGCTAGACGGCTTAGTTGATGCGGGCGTGCGTCGCATCGTTGCGAATGTCCATCACTTGCCCGAACTCACTCGGTCAGGGCTGGCGGGCTTAGAGCGCGGTCAGGCAGAACTCGTCCTGAGCGATGAGTCTCAGCTTCTTCTGGGCTCGGCAGGCGGGATCCGCAAGGCGCTGGATCAGTTTGAAGGCGAGCCCTTCTTTTACGCCAACGCAGACGTGCTTTGCCCCGTGGATTGGGCGGAACTTGGAAAGCGCCACGAAGAATTGGCTCGGTCTCACGGCGTACGACTGACTTTGCTTTTACTCCCCCGTGGCCCGGCCGGCGAGAAGTACCGCGAGATTCAGGTCGACAGCGAGCGCATGCGGGTCATTGCATTAGGTGAGCCTCGCGAAGGAGCGCCGTTTTTTGCCGGTGCTGCCGTCTTTGATCCAGCCGCGTTTTCTGGCCTTCCGATTGAGAAGCCCTCGGATTTTGTGGCTGACGTTTTGCGCCAAGAAGTGGCGGCAGGACGTGTCGGCGTTGCCTGGGGGCAGGGCGAGTGGATGGATATCGGTTCACCCGAGCTTTGGCATCGCGCTCACCTTCAGTGCGTTGAAAAGCGAGCAACACTTCCGCCTCTCTGGCAGCGGCGCTTGGAGTTTGGGCAGAAGGTGCAGGAGCAGCGCCCAGGGGTATGGATGGGCGCGGGCTTTCAAGTCGACCTAGCCAATCGCCAAGTGATCTACGGCGCTTCTGGGACTCAGAGCGGGCCTGGGATTTCGTTCAACGGAATCTGGACAAAGTGTCCATGAGCTTTTGCCAGTTCGTGCCGGGGTAAATGGCTGCAGGAGGACCAAACCCTTGGGAGCCCGTCCAAGAGCCTCCCACCGGGCGACCCAGGAGCGCAAGAAAACCAAAGTAAGCAAAGGCCTGCGCTTCCAGGGTTTGGGCGTCGAGGCCTTGGCCTTCCAGCGCTTGAACGCGGGTACCGGGTAGAACGACACTCATTCCTTCGAGAAGGACGGGATTTTGTGCCCCGCCTCCGCAGACAAAGACGCGGTCAAGCGGGGTGGTGCGGCTTCCCACGCCCAGCATTCGGTAAGCTGCAGCAATCGACTCGATCGTGATCAAAGCGGCGGTTGCCACGAGATCTGCGCCGCGGGCCTGAGTGTTTCTGAGAAGGAGCTCAAAGGGAAAATCATCTCGTCCTGTGGACTTCGGCGGCTTCTTCGCAAAATAGGGGTGAGCCAAAATTCGGTCGACTGCGGCCAGGTCCGGAATGCCCTTGCGGGAGAGCTTTCCGTCCTTATCCATTTTCCACTTCCCGGCAGTCGCAAGCGTAGCGGCTTGATCAAGCCAGGCGTTTCCGGGACCGGTATCTAAGGCCACCATTTTTCCGCGAGGCCCCAGGTAGGTGAAGTTCGAGATTCCACCGATATTGTGGATGGCGATGCCTCGGTCCACTCGTCCGAGAGATGGGGCAATGGCTGCGTGATAAAGCGGAACCAAGGGCGCGCCTTGGCCGCCGGCCGAGATGTCGCCCGATCGAAAATCGGAAATCACGGTGAGTCCTGTGAGGCTCCCAATGCGGGTTGCGTCGCCCGATTGCAGAGTGACGCCTTGGTCGCGGTTGGCCGGATGGTGCGCCAGCGTCTGGCCGTGGTTAGCGATGGCATCGACCGGGCCACATTTCTTAAGAACCCGGTCGAGCGCTCGGGCGTACCAAAGCCCAAGGTCTCGATTGAGCTCTAAGTAGCTCTTGAGCGTCATCGTTTGCGACGGCTTTTGAATCTCAAGAACGCGCTCCCGAAGGGCTTGGGGGTAGGCTTCTGAATGGAAGCTCTGCATCTCCCAGCCTTCTTGAGTGAAACTGACGCAGGCCGCATCGAGCGCATCGCACGAGGTGCCAGTCATGACTCCGAGAATCCGGAGGCGAGGCTTCTTACGTTTTGAGGTTGCGGCCATATCGCTTGAGGTTACCTGAGCCCCGTGACATTTTGTACCCAAGAGGCGGACATGAAAGTCTTATCGACACCCAAAGTGGTTCGTTGGTTGGGAGCGGCCCTGTTGGCGTGCGCTCTTCCTGCTGCTTGGCAGGCGGTGTTGATGTCGGGCCGTCCGTGGTGGCAGATCTCAGCGATTCTTCCACTCTCGGCTGCGGTCGTGGCGCTTTTTTTGGTTTCGCCTGGAGTTTACGGACTTTTTCGAGCCAGACGCTGGACCACCCGCTACCTTGAGGTGATTGCAGTCTTCTGGGTCCTACTCACCGGATGGGCAGCTCTTCGGCAGCACAGCACGCTTCTTGGTTTTTTCGCTCTCGCTTTGGCGGCGGGATGGACGGCGCTCCTTTCTTGGAGCCGAGCTGAAATGGGCCGCTCGTACTGGGATCCGCGGATGCGCTGGTTTCAAGGCCTGCCCGAGCCCCTACCAGGCCTCGAGTGCCAGTTTCAGGTGGGCGAGAAAAACGATTCCTGGCGGGTGGCTCGCTTGGACGAGGACGGTGCGTTTGTCTTCCGTGACGATTCCGCTCCCGCCGCTTTGCCTGCGGCATCAGATGGTCCCGTGGAATGTGTGTTTCATTTCCGAGGAAGTTCGGTTCGAAGCCCCGCTCTCACTCGAGTCGTGCTCCGAGACGGGCGCGGTGCAGGGCTTCAGTTTCGCGATCTGGATCCGGATGCCAGAAAAGCTTTGGGCGATTTTGTCGAGCAGTTGAGGGGAGAAGGACATGTGTAATTACGGTGTGCGAGCCCTTCTTCTGCTGCTCTTCTTGCCTTTGACGGTCGGGTGTCATCGGTCTCGACCCGAGCAGTCGGATCCCAAAAAAGTTCTCACCGATTACATCTCGTTTAGTTTTGGTGCGCGGAACGTTCAAGATCGCCAAAGGATGCTGGAACTGCTCGGGGGCGACGCAAAGGTGCGACTGGCTTCCTGGAGCGATGAACAATTCAAAGCGGCTTTTCTCGAGACAAAGAAGCAATTCGTGAAGCTTCGCATCTTGGAGACTCAGGAGATTTCGCCCGGGGAGTCGGCCCTCACCTATGAGTTGATCTACATGGAGCAAGCTCCTGGGCAGACGCAGGAAGTGAAACTGACTCATAAGAAATTGGCTCAGCTTCGCCGCGAGGGAGACCGGTGGACCATTTTCGAGGTTCGGAATCTCAAGCAGTTGATTGAGTACCGAAACGAGATGTCGCTCCCTTAAGGAGAGAAGAGCACGGCTTTTCCATAATCGGGCAAAAGGCCGTTCGTGCTGGAGCGAATCCAGATCGAGTCCCACACGGTCGGGCTTTGAACCGTGGTGTAGTAGTTTTGATTGCCGCTCGTGAAGCGAAGCTGGGCTGCGTAGAGCGTGGCGGAAGCGGAGCTCGTGCCGACGACCAGGAAAGGGCCTTCTTGGGGGACGCTGATTCCTTCGAGTCGAATGACGTGAGTGCCGTTTGAATTGAGCTGATAGATGGAAATACTGCCAGTAACGGTTCTACCGTTCAGGCCGCTAAAAGTGCCGCGTTTAATGACCGTCCCGGTCGGAATGGGATCAGTCCCCGTAGCCGAGCCTGTGGGAAGGATGCCGCAGGCCTGGGTGAGAAGGCCGATGATCAGGGCAGAGAGCACCAAAAAAGAGCGAAGCGACATCGTTTCTCGATGCTCCCACAGCTCTGCTTGGCCAACAAGGCGTGGAAAGATAGACTGCCCCCATGCGTTTGCGGATTCTGGCTTGGATCGGGGTGATGGGGATGCTGGGGCTCGGGGCGTGGGCCTTGGGTGCCTGGGGTGGCGTTGCAGGGACGGTCCTTGCCCTGACGCTTCTGGCGCGAGCCACTCATGCGCGCGAAGAGCGCTTCCTTCGGGAGCTGGGTCCGCTGGTCGCGGCCCCTCCGGGGCTCACGCGGAGTTTTCAGCGCGTTCTTGAGGAATCCTCGATTCCAGTGGGGCAGGGGCCAGAGCTTTGGCTTCGGCAGGAATCTCTTTCCAATGCTTTTTGGGGAAGAGGGCCTGGGACGCCTGGATTCATTGTTTTGAATCAGGGACTCGTGGAATTTTTATCTGAAAGTGAGCTTCGCTCGGTGCTGGGAATTTTGCTTCAGCGCGTTCAACGTCGCGATTCAGCGGATCGCACTCTGGTGGCGGTCTTGTTGCTGGCTTGGGTGCGCAGGCTCCCAGAGACTTGGGTTCAGCTCCTTCTCGGGGCTCGAGACGTGAGACCGAATCAAGCGCAAACCCTTGGCCCTGCGTCCTTTATTGGCTTTCTCTTAGGTTACCCAGGGCTTCGACTCCTGCTTTGGCTGGCACGTGAATCCGAGCCTGGATCCGTCGATTCCGATCAGGACCGGGAAGCGCGCCTCGCTTCTGAACGACTCGCCGCAGGGCTTCCGGCGGGCTCGCATCAGGGAATGCCGCAGGTGGTGTACTCGCTTCTGGCTTTGGTCCCGGCTCGTCCCCTGTTTCCGGGAATGGAACTGGTTCGCTGATCGCCTTGCCTGAGGGCCTGGCCTGGAGTTAAATGCCCCTGCCTATGGCTAACGATTCTGCAAATCTTCCTCGGCTGGATTTCACGACCTTTATTCTGTCCGTGTCGTCGGCGGCCTACTTAGGTCTTTCTGACGAGAATCGAAACCTGGAGCTGGCTCGCCAGAATATCGACTTACTTGAGCTGCTTTGGGAGAAAACCCAAGGGAATCGCACTCCCGACGAAGAGCGCCTGCTTCAAACCCTTTTATTTGAAACCCGAATGCGGTTTGTCGAGGCTCAGAACGTTCGGCGGCCTTGACGGTCCGGATTTCGCTCCCACCTTGTTGAGGTAGGGAGAACCGAAATCCATGGCCCAGAAATTCACGACCAGCGCTCAGCAAGTCCTTCAGGCAGCTCAAAGCGAAGCCATTCGCCGCGAGCACTCCGAGCTTCAACCCGAGCATGTCGTTTTGGCGCTTCTGGATTCGGGCGATGAGGCAGAAACAGCCGCACCGGGGCTGATTCAACTGGCAGGCGGCAATCCATCAGCGCTTCGCTCACGCCTCACGCAAGCGCTTGAGCGGCTGCCGCGCGTGAGTGGTGCAGGCTCTGGCCAAGTTTATCCCTCACCTGCATTCAATAAAATTCTCGCATTCGCTGAAGACCAAGCCAAGAAGCTCTCGGATGAGTACATTTCGGGAGAGCATTTCCTCCTGGCCGCGGCCGCAAGCAATTTGAAGGGGAGTGGAATTCATCAGCTGCTTCAGGATTCTGGAGTGACTTACGAGAAGCTCCTGGCGGCCGTGAAGAAAGTGCGCGGCGGAGAGTCCATTCGTGATGCAGAACCGGAAGGAAAATTTCGAGTGCTCGAGAAGTACTGTCGCGATCTGACGGCGCTGGCTCGCGCTCAAAAGCTCGACCCTGTGATTGGTCGCGATGAGGAAATTCGGCGCGTCGTTCAGGTGCTTTCGCGCCGCACGAAGAACAACCCAGTATTGATTGGTGAGCCTGGCGTGGGGAAAACTGCAATTGCCGAAGGGCTCGCGCGCCGGATTGCTTCGGGCGATGTTCCGGAGGGGCTGAAAGAAAAGCGCCTCTTAGTCTTGGATCTGGGTGCCTTGGTGGCAGGGGCCAAATTTCGCGGTGAGTTCGAAGAGCGCCTGAAAGGCGTTCTCAAGGAAGTTCAGAAAGCCGAAGGCCAGGTGATCTTGTTCATCGATGAGCTTCACACTTTGGTGGGCGCTGGCGCCGCCGAAGGGGCAATGGACGCATCAAACTTGCTCAAGCCCGCCTTGGCCCGAGGCGAGTTGCATTGTATCGGTGCGACTACTTTAGATGAGTATCGTAAGCATATCGAGAAGGATGCAGCGCTCGAGCGGCGCTTTCAGCCCGTTCAGGTGCGTGAGCCCTCGGTGGAAGACACCATTTCGATTTTGCGCGGACTCAAAGAGCGTTACGAAGTTCACCACGGGGTATCGATTCGGGACGCAGCTTTGGTTTCGGCGGCGACGCTCTCGAATCGCTACATTTCTGATCGCTTTTTACCAGACAAGGCCATTGATCTGATGGACGAGGCGGCGTCGCGGATTCGAGTTCAAATTGATTCCAGGCCGGAAGTGGTCGATCAGTTGGAGCGGCGGCTTCTTCAACTTGAGGTGGAGCGTCAGGCGCTTCGTAAAGAAAAGGACGCAGCCTCTCAGTCGCGGCTCGGCCAATTGGACGGCGAGATTTCGGTGCTGAAGGAAGAGTCTCAAAAACTCAGAACGCGCTGGGAGCTTGAAAAGAAAGAAGTGCACGCGGTTCAGGCGCTCCAAGAGCGAATCGAGCGCACTCGCATGGACAGTGAAGCTGCCGAGCGTCGCGGGGATTTAGAAAAAGCCGCGGAACTGAAGTACGGGCAGCTCCTTGGGCTCCAAAAAGAGCTCGAACAGCTTCGGCATAGCCAAGAAGCCGCAGAAGGGACGCGAGCAGGCCTACTTCGTCAGGAAGTGACCGAGCAAGACATCGCCGAAGTGGTGTCGCGGTGGACGGGAATTCCTGTCACGAAAATGCTCGAGGCCGAACAGCAAAAGCTTCTTCAAATGGAAGAGCGCTTGCAAAAACGGGTCGTGGGCCAGCCCGAAGCGCTCGAGGCGGTTTCGAACGCGGTCAGGAGAGCACGAGTGGGGCTTCAGGAAAAGCATCGCCCGCTGGGATCGTTTTTGTTCCTCGGGCCCACGGGCGTGGGAAAGACCGAGACTGCGAAAGCTTTGGCCGAATTTCTTTTCGATGACGAGCAAGCGCTGATCCGCATCGATATGAGTGAGTTCATGGAAAAGCACAGCGTTTCCCGCTTGATTGGCGCACCTCCGGGATACGTGGGTTACGAAGAGGGGGGCGTTTTGACCGAGGCCGTGCGGAGGCGTCCTTACAGCGTGATTCTTCTGGATGAAGTGGAAAAAGCCCACCCAGACGTCTTCAACTTGTTCCTGCAGATTTTGGATGATGGTCGCGCAACCGACAGTCAGGGGCGCACGGTGGATTTCAAAAACACGCTCGTCATCATGACTTCGAATCTCGGGGCTGGCGGAGACCGACAGAAGGCCGTTCGCGAGTTCTTCCGACCCGAGTTCTTGAACCGAATCGACGAAGTCGTTGAGTTCCGTTCTCTCGGTAAAGAGCAGCTCCGGGTGATCGTGTCTCAGTACTTGAGCAAGTTGAACTCGCTGCTTGCGGAAAGAGGATTGAGCCTTGATTTGTCCGAGGCGGCTTTAAATCACCTGACTGAGGCCGGATATGATTCCGAACTCGGTGCACGGCCCTTGAAGCGGGTCTTTCAGCGAGAAGTACAGAACACTTTGGCCACCGAGATCCTTCGGGGGCACTGGAAACCCGGAACTCAGATCCGCGGCGACTGGACTCGCGAGGGCTGGAAATTCGCCTAATTTGAATTCTAAAAAGAATATTGGCTAACTTTCTCGGAAATCCCCCAGTTAAATTTATTAAATTCAAAGGGTTGTGGCGTTACATTCCTTCCTAGACCTGTCCATAGTCGGGCTATAATATTTAAAGGAGAGTTCAATCTCCTGGACCAGGTCCCCCGGGGGGGTACGCCATGCAAATCACCGAAGTGAAAGTCTTCCCTGTTAACGAAGAAAAACTGAAAGCCTACATCACGATCGTTTTGGACAACTGTTTCGTCGTCCGGGACTTGAAGATCATCAGTGGTACGGCAGGTCTGTTCGTGGCGATGCCCAGCAAGCGACGCAAGGACGGGGAGTTCAAGGATATTGCCCACCCGCTCAATCAGTCGACGCGGGCCGTGATGGAAAAAACCATCCTCGAGGCCTACCTGTCTGAGATCAAAAAAGACGGGAAAGTGACCGCTCAATCGGCCGATCAGGCAGAGCTTGCCAGCACCGAGTAAGGCCCGAGTCGAAAACTCACCGTTGCTCCCGGCAAAGGCCTATGCTAACCACGCTTTTGTCCGGAGCCGCTTACCTTGTGTTGGGGTGTCGACAAGCGGCTAAGTCACTGGATTTTGATTCCAGTATCCCTAGGTTCGAATCCTAGCACCCCAACCATTTTTTACAGGAGCTTGAGATTTTAAGCTCCACACTGCCGAAGCCGAGGGCGCGCCGAAAGGGTGCAGCCCTCGGCAAAGCGGCAAAGCCGCCCCATGCGTCCAACGGCCGACGGAGGTTTATCTCCCAGCATGGGCCACCAGTTCAGCTTCATTTCGGCCACGACTTTGTCGCGGTTTTCGCAGTGCGCTTGGCCTTCTAGGCCTAAAGACGAAAACGCCACGCACGGCCCTAGGCCCGTGCCGTCGTCCTGAAAGTGAAGCGCTCCACCTTCGGCCCAGGCGCTAAAACTCAGATTGGGTCTGAGTTCCACGATGAAGTCGACGCTTCGGTCAGGACTATGAACCGTCATGACTTTCTTCGTGCAATCGACCGAAAAGATCAGGGCTGGCGGCGGCGCTGAGAATTCAGCCGGGCTCGGGCCCCCCGGGCAGGACCAAAGCCTGAGTGTGTGAGGGCCAGGATCTTGGATCGATCCGTCGGCGCACTGGGTGCCGAGAGAAACAGAGCCCTTCACGGGAGAGCTGTCCTCGAAGGTGGCTTCGCTGGAGAGAAGGTCTTTTTTCCCGCATCCGATCGTTCCGATGAGCAAGGCAGACAGGATGGGAAGCCAACACAGGGCGCGGTGGGCGTGCCGACGAGTCATGCGAACCTCCTTGGGCTCAGGCCAAGCGGACTGCAAATTTCGGGCGACGGCCTGAAAGTCTGATACAGTGCGTTACTTGATGGAAGTTTTCCGATGGATCAGTGCCAGCTCCCTGTTTTTTACGGGTATGGCCATTTGCGTGAAGCAACTGGTCGCACTGGGAATGCCGGAAGGAGAGGTGGTGTTTTTCCGCCTCTTCCTGAATTTTTTGGTGGTTGCAGCTTGGATGGCTTGGCGGGGGCATTCCTTTCGCTTTGAGGGCTCGCGCGGGCTTCTTTTTTTCAGAGGCGTCTGCGGGTTTGTCGCGGTCAGCGCGCTGTTCCTGTCGGTCTCCAGGCTTCCCCTGCCCGTGGCCTCGCTCCTGTACTGGAGTTCCCCACTCTTTGTAGTGCTCTTTTCTCAGGTCATTTTTAAAGAAGCTTCTCCTCGCGCCCTTTTGCCCTTTCTAGGCTTAGCGTTTGTGGGCCTGACACTTCTTCTGAACGTGAGAAAAGAACAACTTCTGGGAAGTTATCCGCTTTCCTCAGTGCTCATCGGGCTCGGGGGAAGTATGGCGGGGGCTCTGGCTTACCTGGCGGTTCGGCGGGCAACGGCGCGGGTCAGTCCGCACGGGATTGTTCTAGCCTTTACTGGCGTGGGGAGTGTGCTTTCGCTTCCCTGGCTTTTGTCCGTTTATGAAACGCCCCGGCCCGAGCAGTGGGCCTGGCTTCTTGGTTTAGGCGCCAGTGCGGTTCTTGGGCAGTACCTGATGACTCGCGGTTATGGGGTGGCGCCGGCATCGGTCGTGAGTTCCCTGAATCTTTTGAATGCCGCTTTTTCGGCTCTCTCGGGCTGGGTTTTCTTCGGTGAATCATTGGCTTGGGCGCAGTGGCTTGGCATGGGTTTGATGGTCGCGGGCATCGTCGCCGTGGCCCTGCAGGCCGCATCTGGCCCGGCTCATCGACTGGGGAGGCTTGCGTAGTTCTATGAAAACGAAAATCGACCTTTCGAGTCCGAACCTGCCGGTCTGGTACGATCCGCTCTCGCCCATGGGCTCGGCCGTGAGGCACATTGCGGCCCTTTCCCCCTTATTCAACTGGGTGGGAATTTATGTTCTGAAGGGCAAGTTTCTAGAATTGGGGCCCTATTTGGGCGCCGAAACGCCGCATACGCGAATCCCCGTGGGAAAAGGGGTTTGTGGAACGGCGGTGGCCGAAGAGCGGGACCTCAACGTTCCGGATGTATCCAAATCGGATAATTATCTGGCCTGCAGTCTCGAAACTAGGTCAGAACTCGTGGTACTGATCCGCGATCAGTCCGGAGAAATCGTAGGACAGGTGGATATTGATAGCCACACAACTGCTGCTTTCAGTGGGGAGCTGGAAGCTGCAGTGAAAAAAGTGGCTCAAGAACTGGGAGAATTATGGCCCGAGCAAAAAAAGCCGCAGCAACGTTAGATGGATTGTTCTTCGCAACTCCGGAGCAAAAGGTTCTTCGGGTTCTGTTGAATGAACCGACGACCACCTTTTCACTCCGCATTTTTGCTTCGAAGTTAAAAGGCATTCGGGGCTTAGGCGGGACCGAAGGCCTGATGTCCGTTCTGAAGGAGCTGGAAGAGTTGAGCCTAGTCGAGTTTGTCGACAATCAGCGAAGCATTCGCCTGAACGGCGATAACCCTTCGGCGCTGGTTCTAAAGACCTACGCTGCTTTGTGCGACTTGGAAGGACTCAAGATCCTTCTTGAGCCCATCGCCCCTCGCGGTGTTTTGGTGGGCGACCGAGCAGCGGGCCGAGCCCGATCCGAAGGCACCTACGAGCTGGTCGTGGTCACTCAGCAAGGCGAGGACGCCAAGCGGATTGCCGGCAGCCATCCGCTGGGCAAGTTCATCGAAGTGACGGCCGTGACTCCCGATGTTTTCAGTGACGTAGGCCGCAAGGATTCGAAGTTGGCAGCCCGGCTGGAGCACGGAGTTGTGGTCTGGGGCCCGACTTGGTAGCTTTCTCCTTTCAGGGAGCAAAGCGACCGTGAAGGCTTGGAAGAAAAAATACCAGATTCTGTCTTGGGTCACGCCTTTGGTGGTGGTGCTGGATCAGTTGACCAAGTGGGAGGTCGTGAAAAACTTCTCCTTGGGCCAAACGCGCTCCATTGTCCCAGGCATCTTTGACCTGACTTACGTCCGCAACACCGGTGCAGCGTTCGGGATTTTGGCTCATGCCGACGCTCGGTGGCGGGTTCCTTTTTTTGTCCTCGTGCCCTTGGTGGCATTGGTCGCGATTTTTCAGGTGTTTCGCCGCATCGGCGAGAAGGACTTGAAGCTCGCTTATGCTCTGGCGCTGGTCATGGGTGGCGCTGTGGGTAACCTGATTGATCGCGCGTGGTTGAATTACGTCGTCGATTTCTTATTGTTCCATTGGAAGTACGAGTGGCAGTTCCCGGCCTTTAACATTGCCGATTCCGCCATCTGCGTGGGCGTTGGCATTCTCATGCTGGACCTTTTCCATGCACCCGATTCTGTTTAAAATTGGCTCCTGGCCCATTCATTCTTACGGAGCGCTGATCGCAGCGGGCTTCATTGCCGCATCGGTCGTTTTCCGGAAGCTTTCCGAACGCTCGAAGCTGAACGTCGATCAAGTCATGGACCTGGTTTTTTGGTCCTTCTTGATTGGGTTCTTGGGCGCGCGGACTCTTTACGTCATCACGCGTTGGGAAGATTTCGCATCCGACCCGGCCTCGATTTTCCGGATCTGGGAAGGGGGCTTGGTTTTCTTCGGCGGCCCCTTGGCCGTGGTTCCGTTCCTGATTTGGTATTTGCGTAAGCACGCTCTGCCCCTTTGGAAGACGATGGACGTTTTGGTCCCAGGAATTGCCTTGGCGCACGCTTTTGGACGCTTGGGTTGCCTGGCTGCGGGCTGTTGCTACGGAAAGCCGACGGGTTCGGAATGGGGAGTGAAGCTCGATTCACCGCTCGTTGAGGAGTCCATGCGCGGAATCTTTCTGCATCCGGTGCAGCTCTATGAATCGGCGGCTCTTCTCGTTCTTTTTGCGGGATTGTTGCTTGTCTACCGATCGCGCCGCTTTGATGGGCAAGTCGTTTTGACCTACTTTATGGCCTATCCATTGATTCGCAGTATCACGGAGCTTTTTCGTGGCGACTCGATCCGGGGATTTGTCATCGATGGTTGGCTTTCGACCAGTCAGTTCATCTCGGCGATGGTCTTTTTGGCTGCCGCAGTTGCATTGTTCTTTCGCTTGAAGGGAAGAAAAAGCGCATGAATTCGGGTTCAATGATTTCGGACTGGGTTCCTGCGCTGGCTCTGATTTCAGCTTTTCTGATGGGATCAGTGCCGTTTGGTCTTTGGATCGCTCGCGCTTTTAAAGTGCGTGACCTGACCTCCCGAGGAAGCGGCAATATCGGAGCCACGAACGTGTCTCGCGTGGTGGGTTTTTGGCCGGCAGGTTTCCTGACCCTCCTTCTGGATTCCTTCAAAGGCGCACTCCCGATTTTGGTCTGTATTCCCGTGGGCGTGTCGCTTTGGGCGCCTTGGCTCCAGCTCGAGGGCCTTGAGTTCTCCTTGCCCTTGCTTTGGGGGCTTGGGCTTGCGGCGGTTCTGGGTCACTGCTTTTCGCCCTGGCTTCGGTTTCGCGGAGGAAAGGGCGTAGCAACGGGCTTTGGGGCTTTGGCCGTTCTGTCTCCCGGCGCGGCAGCCGTGGGTTTGATTGCGTTTGGTCTGGCGTTTCTCGCGCGGCGAATTGGTTCATTGGCGAGCTTGGCCGGACTTTTCTCTGCAGCGGCTGCTCATGTGGTCATCCACGGAGTCCGCGGCACTCACCTGGTTTTTGGTGCGCTCTTGGTTTTGGTGGTTCTGTTTCGACATGAAGCCAATATTGATGCGCTTCTTCAGGAAAAGGAGCGCGGCTTTTAAGGCCGTACTTCAGAATGGTGAAAGCGGCCTGGCTTCGAGCTGGATGGGTTTTTCCGGTTCTCCTGGTGCTGGGAGCGAGCGAGCTTGGGGCTTCTGAGCGTAGAAATTCTGAACCCCACCGAATCGTTGCGCTCGCGCCTTCGGTCGCTGAAATCGCAGCCGACCTGCTTGGAAAAGAAGGTTTGCCCAGAATCGTGGGAGTGAGTAACGAAGCCGATCGTCCTGATGTTTTGAAAGATCGACCGCGAGTGGGCCCCTTCTATCGAGTGAATTTGGAAGCGGTGGTTGGCTTGAAGCCTGACCTAGTTCTAGCCACTCAGGACGGGAATTTGCCTGAACAGGTGGAGCGCCTTCGATCGGTTGGGGTTCGTGTATCGGTGGTGGGAACTCCGAAGGTCGATTCTTTGCCTGAGGCGTACCGAATGTTGGGGCGCGAGCTTGGGCTTGAAGCAACGGCCGAAAAAAAAGCAGCCGCCTTGGAGCAGGAACTTCGTGAACTCCGCCGTGAGTCCGAGAGGCGCCAAACCAAAGCTCCGCGCGTGGTTCTGCAGATTGGCTGGAATCCCGTCGTGGTCGTCGGTGGCCAAGGGTTTTTGGCCGAAGTGCTATCGATTGCGGGAGGAAAGTCCGTGTTTGCGGATGTCCCGCAGGCTTACCCCAGGCCGTCTCGTGAAGCGGTTTTGGCGCGAAAGCCCGATGTGATTCTCCAAGTCTCTATGGACCAGGGGCGCGATCAATCGCAGGGCGGGTCGGAGTGGGGCAAAATTCCCACCCTTCGCGTGGATGCCGACGATTTACTGCGACCCGGGCCTGGGCTCATGCGGGCCATTCGAAAACTTCAGGAAGGCTTAAATGGCTTTGCGCACTGATCGGAAAAATTGGCTCCTCGCATGCACCTTCCTATTGATTGCCTTGGGACTGGGTTTGGGTGTCGGGCCGACTGATCATCCGGACTGGGCTTTGATTCGCGAGTTTCGACTTCCCCGGACTTTACTGGCCCTAGGCGTGGGAGCAGGACTTGCGGTTGCGGGAACGGCTCTTCAAGCTTTGTTCAGTAATCCTCTTTGCGAGCCCTACACTTTGGGAATTTCTTCAGGCGCGGCACTCGGCGCCGTTCTCCTTTCCGGAACGACCTTCGCTCTTCACTGGGGTGGGCTTGCCATTCCTGGCTTCGCAGGAGCACTGGGCTTTGCCGCTTTGCTCTTGGGCGTTTCCTACCGAACCGGGAGCCGCGGAGGGGCGCTGCTTCTGAGCGGCGTCATGCTGAGCTTAGTGGGCTCAAGCTTAGTCGCACTTTGGATGGCGATTGCTGATCCCTCGGGAGTGCAGTCGGCCGTATTTTGGCTGATGGGCGACTTATCGCGGGCTCGCTTGGAGGGTGCTGCGCTGACACTCGTTCTTGTAGCAGCGGTCGGCCTGGCTTTGATGGTTCAGAGTCGAAAGCTGGATGCTTTGTTACTGGGAGAAGAGGCGGCTCAGTCCTTAGGGGTGGATCCGAATTCGCTGCGGCGTCAGGTCGTATTTTACGTTTCTATTCTCGTGGGCGCCTGCGTGAGTGCTGCAGGGATGATCGGATTTGTGGGCTTGGTTGTGCCTCATTTTGTTCGCCGATTTTCGGGAAGCCTTCACGCTCGTTTGATTCCACTCAGCGCCGTTTGGGGAGCGTTGGTGCTCTTGATTGCAGACGTCGTTGCGCGAAAAATCGTGGCCCCGTCTGAACTTCCCGCAGGGGTGGTGACAGCACTGGTCGGAGCGCCTTGTTTTATCTGGATCCTAGCAGGCCGATCGGGCCGTGAAGGGCGTGCAGGGTGAGCGAGGCAACGAAGAACTCTCGCGCCGTTACCTTGGCAAGCCTTCAAGACGTGGGCTTGATGAGGGGAAGCTGCGCGGCCATTCAGGGCGTCAGTATCGAGCTTTTTTCCGGAAAAATTCTTGCCGTCCTAGGCCCGAACGGCTCGGGCAAGTCCTCGCTCTTGCGAAGGCTTGCAGGGCTTGAATCGAGATCCCAAGGGCTGGGCTGCTTTTCTTTTTCCGGAGAAGCGGAAGTGACCGATCTTCCGGTGGCCCAGCGTGCCCGCCGAGTGGCCCACGTAGCATCCGAGAGCGCAGTGGATTTTCCGGTCTCGGTACTCGACGGCGTCGCTCTAGGTGCCTACAGCCGAAATTTAACATCTCAAGAAGCGGAGCTGGCAGCGAATCGTGCCTTGGAATCCTTGGGGCTTAGCTCACTTGCGGCGCGCGATTTAGGGACTTTGAGCGGCGGACAAATGCAGGCCGTGGCGCTAGCGCGAGCTGCCGTGCAAGACGCGCAAGTGCTTCTGCTCGATGAGGCGCTTTCCAAAATGGACGTAGACCGCCAACAGGAAGTTGCTGCTTGGCTCAGGAACTGGGTCCGTTCAGGAAACCGCTCTGTCGTTTGGGTGAGTCATGATCTGAACCTCGCAGCCGCACACGCCGACCGAGCGCTATTGCTTCATCGCGGGGGAATGGTGGCGGAAGGCGAAGTCAGCGCCACTCTTACCGAGAAGAACTTAGCCGTGCTTTACCCGCGAGGACGATTCGAGCTGGAACGTACGGGACCCGAAGCGAGGCCGCAGATCCGCTTTCATCGCGACTAAAAGTAGAAGGCCATTCCCATGGAATGGTTGCTGCCCAGAGTCGGGGTCAAGGCGCGGGATAATCCATAATCGATTGAGAAACGCGGGCCGATCCACCCAAAGCCGGTTCCCCAGCCGTTTCCGCGAGCGCCTCCCAAGGTGGGGATGGCTGAATTTCTGAAGTTTCCGATTCGAAGGAAAAAATCAGAAAGCATGACAAATTCCAGGCCCGCCTCGTGACCATAGCGAGCGGAGCCCTCAAGCGCCGGCGTCACGTGCGGGTCGACGTAAACCAGCACTATCTTATCGACGTTGAATTTCACGCCTAAGGCCACTTCTCGATACAGGCCCTGATCGAGCGTGCGTGCGGTTTCTAGAGCGTTATCGATGACGAGAGCCGCTTGAAACCACGGGATGGGAACATAAGTCGTGGAAAGCACCACTTCGTGGCTCGTTCTTTGGGATCCACCGGGGAGCTTTTCAAAGAAAAGCTTTCCTGAAATCCCAAAGCCCAGCTGGCGAAGAGCCGACTTGGAAACACCGAAGTGCACCCAGCTATTATCTTCCCGAACGGTGTAGGCCACGCCCGCTTGGAAGAGCTCGCTTCGTCCGTCTTGAATGGACACGCTGTAGTTTCGCCCTTGGGGCTGACGAAGCGCTGAGTAGTTCAGGGCCAAGCTGTAGGTGGGAAGCAGCGAAGCAAACGAAGGATTCAGGAAGATGGAGTCGTTCAGAAGGGGGCCTGCTCGCCCGGCTCCCCCCAAGGCAGCCATCCGGGGGGTCATGTAGTCGGAGGCACGCGACAGGGCTGGGAGGTTTAGAAAGGTCAAAAAAGCCAGGAAAGTCGATATATTGAACGATTTCATGAGTTGAGCCCCGGCATTTGTTTAAAAAAAGCTTTACAGGGGTGCGGCGCATCATTAAGAAGGTCGGCCCTATGTCTTTGTCTAAACAAAAACTCGCTCAATTCAAAGGTCAGTTGATTGCCCGCCGGGAAGAACTCGCCAGTGAAATCCGGCAAGGTACTTCGGAAATGATTGAGGAAGATCCTTTCTGCGCCGATTCCCTCGATCAGGCGGCCGCTGATATGGATCGCGGCCTTGCCGTTCAAATGAAGAACCGGGAGCGCGAGCTTTTGGCCGAGATTGATGCCGCTTTGCGCCGCTTGGAATCGGGCACCTTTGGCGAATGCAGCAGCTGCGGCGAAGAAGTTGGGGAGATGCGCATGCGCGCCAAGCCCTCGACCACCCTTTGCATCACCTGCCAAGCCGAGCTAGAGTCCGAGCGCGGGCGCATTCCACGCTGGGCCTGAGCCCCTCTCCAAGCGGGTTCTTCTCTCAAGCGGCATTGCGTGAACCGCATCCTTTGAAAGGGGCGAGTGTCGATGTCTGCTCGAGTGACAAAAGCCGTAATCCCTGCAGCGGGTCTGGGAACTCGTTTTCTTCCTGCCACCAAAGCGGTTCCAAAGGAAATGCTCCCGATCGTCGATGTTCCGATGATCCAGCACATCGTCGAAGAGGCGGTTCGCTCGGGCATCCGGGATGTCGTTTTGATTACGGCCCGTCACAAAGAGGCCATCGAAAATCATTTCGACTACAACTACGAGCTCGAGGACACGCTTCTTCGTAAAGAGAAGAAGGACCTTGCCGAAATCTCGCGTTCGATCGGGAACCTTTGCAACCTGATCTCACTTCGGCAGAAAAACCCGATGGGTCTTGGGCACGCCGTTCTTTGCGCCGAGCCCGTCATCGGAAACGAGCCTTTTGCTGTTCTTTTGGGCGATGATCTCATCGATTCCCAGGTTCCTTGCACCCGGCAGCTCATCGATGTTTATGAGCGCGAAGGCGCATCGGTCTTGGGCGTGATGAACGTTCCGCGCGCAGACTCCGTGAAATACGGAATGGTCGGGGGTCCGGTTTTGTCTCCCGGTTTGGTCCACGTTCAGACGATGGTTGAGAAGCCGCGCCCCGAGGAAACGCCTTCCACTTTGGCTTGTCCGGGACGCTATGTGCTGAGCCCCAAGATTTTTGATTGCCTTCGCCGAACCCGCCCCGGAAAGGGCGGAGAAATCCAGCTCACCGACGCACTTCAAATCCTGGCCCGCGAGGAAAGGCTCCTCGCGCGCGAGTTTGAAGGCACCCGTTACGATACGGGGGATCGCCTAGGCTATATCGACGCGACCTTGGCGTTTGCCTTGAAACGCCCAGAACTCGCCCCGGGAGTTCGGGAACTCCTGAAGAAACATTTGGAAAGCTAGAAGGAACTTATGAAGAAGCCAAGCCTTGGGATGCTTCTGATTCTCTCGCTCTGGATGAGTTTCGCTGCGCCCGTTTCTTTTGCGCACATTCCTCCAGGAGAATTCGTGGTGCGGAATTTGGCGCAGAAAAAACTGCCATTTCGCTCTATTCGAGTAAAAACCCAAGTGGTGGCGCTGGGTGAAGGCAGCCCAGGCGGACTCGGTTTTCGTGAGACCACTTGGTTTGACGCTTCAACGGGTACGGTGAGAAGTCGCGCTTACGATGAGGCTGGTCATGAACTCTTCAGCATCGAACGCAAGCTTTCTGCCGAGGAAGTGAAGCTCTCTCCTGCGACTCGGATGATTCGTCTTTTGTTCTCTTCTAACCCGGTCAATTTGCAGCGAGAGTTGGTAGCGGCTGGCATCCCGGTTCAGCCGGAGACTGAGAAAAAGCCCTCGCTCCTTCGCTGGCGGGAAACCGTGGCTTGGGTTTTTGGTGGTCCCCAGCGCTCGGCAGAAGAAAAGCTCGCCATTCGCTCAGGAAGCCCCGCCTCAGGCACGAGCCCTGAGCTTTGGATTGAAAAAGATACGTTTCTTCCGCTCCGGATTGTTGCTCAGGTGGGAACGCAGTGGTTGGACGCGACTTTCGAAGGATACCGCTTCTATAAAGACTTTCCGTTTCCAAAAACCATTCGCCTTTCTCGCGATGGCTTGCCGATGATTCAGGTGGATCAGCAAGATGTGGCAGTAGGCGCAGATGTGGCGAGTGAGCTGAAGAAGCCCTTGAACGTCGGACAGACCGGAGGATTGACTCCCGCAGGCCAGGCGGCCTCTGCCGAAATTCGTTCGTTGATTCAGATGTATTACGAATGGATGCGCTGATTCCGACTCCCTCAGCTGAACCGCTTTTGGTCTCGGTTGCCATTCCTCGCCCGCTCGACGGGCTGTTCTCGTACTTGCTCCCATCGGAGTGGGCTGAAAAAGCGCACGTGGGCGGCTGGGTGAAGGTTCCTTTCGGAAGAAAGGAAATGCACGGGTTTGTGATGGAGAAACCCAAGGCCTTGAGCGAGCTGCCCGCAGGGCTCGAGCGCTCGGCCTTGAAGGCGGTCCGCGAAGTGGGGGCTGGCGGAGCCGTCGTGCCCGAGGACGTGCTTCAGCTTTGTCGCTGGGCGAGTGATTATTACCGCGCGCCGATTGGCGAGATCTTGAACGCAGCCGTGCCGTCAGCGGCTCTGGGTTTAAAGAACAAAAAAGAGGCTCGGACTCTCGCGGGCCCAGAGCCTGTGGCCACGCCTCCGCCCAGGCTGACAGGCATACAAGAAGCGGCACTTCAAGAAATGGAGCGCCAGCGAAACTTACAAGCTCCAGGAGCCGCGAGGGTTTGTCTTCTTCACGGCGTGACCGGCAGCGGAAAGACAGAACTCTACCTCGAGCTTGCGCGAAGAACATTGGCAGAAGGGAAGAGCGTCCTTCTCCTGGTCCCAGAAATTGCGCTCACTCCGCAGCTTCACCAACGCTTTGAAGCGGGCTTAGGGGTTCGCGTGGGCCTTTGGCATTCGGCTCTCGCGGATGGCGTTCGTCGCGATCAATTCGCAGCGCTTCGCTCAGGGCAGCTTCGTGTGGTGGTGGGAGCACGTTCGGCGGTTTTTGCGCCGCTGAAAGATTTAGGTCTCATCGTCATCGATGAAGAGCATGACTCGACTTACAAACAAGAAGACCGCGTTCGTTATCACGCTCGCGATTTGGCCGTGGTTCGCTCGAAGTTGACGGGCGCTTTTGTAGTTTTAGGTTCAGCAACGCCGAGTCTTGAGTCGCGTGAAAGAGTGCGCGAAGGCCGCTATGGCCTGGCTGAGTTGAAGGAGCGGATCGCAGCCGGCGGGCTTCCTCGCGTAGAACTGGTCGATCTCAAAGAGGAGCCCTTGGTGGAGGGCACTCAAGCGGCTTTGGCGCAGGTCACGCTCGACGCCATTCGGGACACCGTCGCCCAAGGCGGCCAAGCCATGGTGTTTTTGAATCGCCGGGGCTTTGCTTCCTTTTTGATCTGCAAGGATTGTGGGGAAGTTGCGGGCTGCCCGGATTGTTCTATTTCGCTGACGTTCCACAAACGAAGAGCGCAGTTGAAGTGCCACGTCTGTGGCCATTTTGAAGGCATTCCCGATCAATGTCCGAAGTGCCAGGGCCTTGATCTTCTGCCCATTGGCGCGGGAACGGAAAGCCTGGAAGACGACCTCCCGCGGCTTCTGGAGGGGCTCCGCACACTTCGGCTGGATCGCGACGTAGTCACCAGTGCTTCGCGACTGGATTCGATTCTCTCGGACTTCCGTGCAGGGAAGGCCGACGTATTACTGGGAACGCAAATGCTGGTGAAAGGGCATGATTTCCCAGGGGTCACCTTGGTGGTCGTGGTTTTGGCGGACGGATTGTTCCGTTGGCCGGATTTCCGGGCGCCTGAACGCGCGCTTCAAGTCCTGACCCAAGTCGCAGGTCGTGCTGGGCGTGGCGAGCATCCAGGGCGTGTGCTGATCCAAACCTTTCTTCCCGAGCACCCCGTTCTTCAAGTCGTTCAGGGAAACACTTCTGAGGAAGAGTTCTTGGGGCAAGAGCGGGAACTTCGTGAACTGCTCGGGTACCCGCCCTTTGGAAGGCTGGCTCGACTTCGCTTTGAAGACTCTGCCTCTGACACGGCTCGGGCGCACGCAGAGAAGGTGCTTCGCGAGGTCAGGCGTTTCTCAGAAACTAACGGGGGCTCGCTCGAAGTGCTCGGGCCCAGCGAAGCGTTCTTAGAGAAAGCCAAAGGCATTTTCCGCTGGGATGCGCTCCTTCGGTCGCGTGACATTCGGATTCTTCAACGCTCGTTATCCATCGCCAAAGAAGTGGCGGCAGTAGGCAAATTTTCCCTTCAGATCGACGTGGATCCCCACAGCGTGGGATGATGAGTTCATGGTCGACAGCACGGATGGTGGCGAAAGCAGGCACGATAGCCGGCGAAAAGAATTGCGTAAAAAAATCGAGCACTCCATTGAAGTGGCGCGCGAACAGCAGCGCATGGAGATGCAGCGCCGGCGCTTGGAAACCGCTCGAAACGGTTTGAAGTGTTATGAGCGAAAGCAATACCCCGAGGCCGTTCGTTACTTCGTCACTTACCTGAAGATTCTCGAGGACTGGAAAGGAGTGGCCTCAGAAGGCCTCCATCCAGGAGTGTTTGATCAGAAGAAAGACGCAGGCGAACTTCTTCTCATTAACAGCGTCTACTGGAACATGGTTCGCTTGTTTGACCGGACCAGCGACAACGGTAAGGGCAATAAAGAATTCATGCACTACTTGGAGAAGTACATCGCCTTCACCAAGGGAATGCCCTTTCAGCCTCTGGCTGCTGAGACGCTGAGAAAGTACATGCGAAGCCGGATCATCGTTCACAAGAACGAGATCAAGCACGCCTACCGGATCATCACGGGCTCGCGTTGCTTTGTCGCGACGTCATTGTCGGACTTGGATCACCCCAAGACGGTGCCCACGTTGCGAGTATTCAGGGATCGAGTCCTTCGCAAAGCCGCCCTAGGGCGATGGCTGGTGAAGAGCTACTACCGCATCGGACCGGTGCTGGCAGATCGCCTGGACCAGGCGCCTACACTCGTACGTCAGCTAACGGCCTGGGCTCTCGACGCGCTTGCGTTTGTTCTCCGCTGCGTTCGCTTGTCTTAGTGAAGAACCGTTCCGATTCGGCTGGGTCGGAAAGTGACTTCGCTTTCGTTCAAGCTCAGCCAAAGCGAAAGCCAAATAAACATGGCCTTTCCTTTGACGTTCTTCATGGGGACGAAGCCCCAAGCGCGGGAATCACTCGATGCGTCTCGGTTGTCACCCATCACAAACAAGTGATCGGCCGGTACCTCAATGGCCCATTGGTTCTCTTTGATCACGTTGCTGCGATCAATCAGGACTGGGTGAGGCTGCCCGGGGAGCTTTTCCGTGTAGAGCTCGAGATTCGAAGTGACGTAGCGATTGTCGTCGAGGTCGAGCAGGACTTTCTCGAACTCAGGTCCCTCGACGCGCTCTTGGGCGACCCGTTCGCCGTTGATCACGAGCTGCTTATTGATGATCGAGATGCGGTCGCCCGGCACACCGATCACGCGCTTGATGTAATTCTGGCGCTCGTCCTTCGGGAACAAGAACACGATGATGTCGCCGCGCTTGGGCGGATCGCGCTTAATGAGCTGGATCGGCTCGCCGCCCAGGGAGTCAGAGAAGGGAAGCTTCAGCCCGTAGGCGAATTTATTCACGAAAATATGGTCGCCGACCAACAAAGTCGGGATCATCGAGCCGCTGGGGATTTTGTAGGGCTCGACCACGCTCGAGCGAATGAACAGCACGATGAGGAGTGCTGACCCCAGGGAAACGAGATTCTCGATAATCCACTTTTTCCTGTTCTTCCCGGGATTTGCGCTGTTCGATGTCGTCATGGCTGGCCTACAATAATCGCAAGCAAGCGTGAGTGACAGGAATAAATCGCCATGAGGACTTTGGATCGCTACATCGCGGGTGTCTTTATTCGCAGCTTTTTAATGGGCTCGCTCGCCCTGACGTCGCTCTTTGTCTTTCAGGCAATGATGAGCGAACTGATGGAGCAACCCTATCCGCCGGCCCAGATTCTGATCCACAACCTGATGGCCTTGCCTCAGGTTTTTGTTCAGATGTCGCCTCCTGCCATTTTGGTAGCCACGGTGCTGACCTTAGCGGGCTTGAATCGCAGTAATGAGCTTGTGGCGTGCTACTCCATTGGGGTTGGTTTGAAGCGGATTGTCGCGGTCCTTTTCTCGCTCACGTTCATCTTTTGCTGCCTCACTCTCGTGATGCAGGACCGGATTCTTCCTTCCGTTTTTCGCGCCCGGACCCAATATTTCTGGCGCGAGATGAAGAAAAAGCCCGATTTCTTCCTCGATCTGAAACAAGACAAGATCTGGTACCGCTCCAAAAACGTGATCTACAACTTGCGCACCTTTGATGCGGCAAAGGAGCAAATTCGGGGCCTGTCGGTCTACACGTTTGACGAAGACTTCTTGCTTCGTCAGGTCGTCGATGCCGAGCTTGCCGATTACACCGAGGGCGGTTGGAAGCTAAAAAACGGCAGCGTCACGGTTTTCCGGAAGGATGACCCATTCCCGCTCAATCAGAATTTTGCGGAAAAAGAGCTTCTGATTTCCGAGAAACCCAAGGACTTCGAGGCCATTGAACGCGAAGTAGAAGGACTCAGGATTCGGGATCTCTGGCGCTACATTCGCCGTTCGCAGGATTCCGGCATCGACACTCGCCGCATCGAAGTGAAGCTCCATTCCCGCTTTAGCCTCAGTTTTATCCCGATGGTCATGTGCTTGCTCGGCGTTCCGTTTTCGATCCGGGGTAGGCGCGAAGGGGGCGTGGCTCGGGACCTTGGGTCGTGCCTTGCAATTACCTTTTTTTATTGGCTTTTTTATTCTACGGGGCTATCGCTTGGCACCAACGGATCAGTCCCGCCGCTCGTTGCCGCTTGGCTACCCACTTTGTTGTTTTCCGGGTTGGCGGGCTATCTGATTCAACGTAAACAGGTTTGAATCCGAATGGCCCGATTGAAGATTTACACCTTTCCTGACGCCGTCCTGGCTCAGAAAGCCAAGCCGATTGCTCGCGTGGATAAGTCCTACTGGAAGACAGCGGACGACATGCTCGAGACGATGTATCACGCCCCGGGAATTGGCTTAGCCGCCAATCAAGTGGGCATTCTGGAACGTTTTGTCGTGATCGATACCGAGTACGACTACGAGGAACTGGAAGAAGGCGAAGTGGCGCCTCCTGGAGCCGAAGTCGTTTCAGGTGGAATCGTTACGAACCGAAAGCCGCAAATCTTGTTCAACCCCGAGATCATTCATCGGGAGGGCAAGATTCAGATGAGCGAAGGCTGTTTGTCGGTGCCGGAGTACAACGCTGAAGTTCAGCGATCCGAGAAAATTCAAGTGCGTTACCAAAACGTGGACGGCCTTGAGAAAATTCTGTCGGCCGACGGACTGCTTGCCGTTTGCGTTCAGCACGAGATGGACCATCTGGAAGGCAAGCTGTTCATTGATCGCTTGTCGCCGCTCAAGAAAGAATTGGCCCAAAAAAAATTGCGGCTTGAGCGCTCTCAGCGCGAACGAAACCGGAGGTAGATCGTGAAGCGGGTGGTCTTTATGGGCACGCCCGAGTTCGCGGTGCCGAGTCTTGAGGCCTTGGCCAAGCGTTTCGAGGTCGTGGGCGTTTACACGCAACCTGACAAGCCGGTGGGGCGCGGCCAAGAACTTCGTCCAACGCCCATCAAGGCGAGGGCGCTTGAGCTCGGGATTCCCGTTTTTCAGCCTTTGAAGCTGAGTCTTCCGGGTGAATTCGAGAAGCTTCAAGAACTCAGGCCCGATGTGATCGTGGTCGTGGCTTACGGCCAGATTCTTCGAAGGAACGTTTTGGATCTGCCGCCTTTGGGCTGTGTGAACGTTCACTCGTCTCTCCTGCCGCGTTGGCGGGGGGCCGCACCCATTCAGTGGGCTATCTTGGCAGGGGATTCGGAAACGGGTGTTTGTACTCAGCGCATGGCCGAGAAACTCGATGCCGGTGAAGTGCTTTTATCCTCGCGCACCCCGATTTCCTCTGAGGAAACCGCAGGCACGCTTCACGACCGATTGTCACTCATGGGCGCAACGTTAGTGGTGCCGACGGTCGAGGGGCTGATCGCTGGAACACTCCCGGGTCAGGTGCAGGATGAAAGTCAGGTCACTTACGCATCGAAGCTGACTAAGGAAATGGAGCGTTTGGACTGGGAAAAGGCTTCAGCAGTGGAGCTCGATCGCCAAGTGCGCGCTTTGAATCCCTGGCCAGGAACCCGGCTCATGACGGAGTCGGGCGAACGCTTGAAAGTGAAACGCGCTCGGGCCCGGAACGATGTGTCGGGTACGGTTGGGACACTTTTTGAGCGTGCCGGAATGGTTTGTTTGGGAACGCGCGACGGAGCACTCGAGTGCTTGTCGCTGCAATGGGATGGAAAGCGCGAAGTCGACGGCGCAGGTTTTGTGAACGGGCTCAAAGGGCGGGGCCAAGGGCTCCCGCTTCGGCTGAAGAAGGAGCAGGACTGATGGGGAAAAAGGGGGCGGGAAGTTTGGGTTCGTCGGGGCGAATTGCTCCCTCTCTTTTGTCTGCCGATTTTTCCCGTTTGGCCGAAGAAGTGCGGGACGTTGAGAAAGCCGGCGCCGATTGGCTCCATGTCGATGTGATGGACGGTCATTTTGTTCCGAACCTGACGGTCGGACCTTTAGTGGTGGAAGCGATTCGTCCGCTGACGAAGCTTCCTTTGGATTGCCATCTGATGGTGGCAAAGCCCGAGGAGTGGCTTGAGCCTTTTGCAAAAGCAGGGGCCGACGTCATCACAATCCATGCCGAGGCGACCGCTCATTTAGAGCGCAACTTGGCCAAGATCCGCGCGCTCGGAAAAAAAGCAGGCGTCTCGATCAATCCAGCGACGCCGCTGGTGGTGCTCGAAGAAGTCTTAGACTTAGTGGACCTGGTTTTGATCATGAGTGTGAATCCAGGCTTTGGTGGGCAATCGTTCATTGAATCCACACTTCAGAAAATCGAGCGATTGAATGAGGCGCGCGGAAGCCGGCGCTTTTTGATCGAAGTGGACGGCGGAATTGGCGCTTCGAATATTGGCGGCCTGAGGCGCGCCGGGGTGGATGTTTTTGTCGCTGGAACCGCAGTTTTTGGTCAAAAGGACCGAAAGAAAGCGATTCGAAAACTTCGCGATGCGATGGAAAAGGGAGCCGTATGAGCGCGAAAATGGGAAAGCCAAAGCCGCTGAAACTGGGGAAAAATCCGCTCACTTTGGAAGAGGTGCGTGAAGTTGCGCAAGACTTCCGGCGAGTCGAGCTCGATTCCTCAGCGATTTCGCGTATTCAAGCTTCGCGTGAGTTTTTGCTTGGGGAAGTAGCCGCTGGAAAAACGCTCTATGGCGTGAATACGGGCTTTGGCCTGATGTCGAACGTGAAAATTGCGGACAGCTCGATCGAGGAGCTTCAGTACAATCTACTTCGTTCCCACGCCGTCGGCATGGGCGAGTCGATCGCTGAAAAACACGTTCGCGCGATGCTTCTTCTTCGCGCTCAAGCCTTAGTTCAAGGTCACTCAGGCGTGAGTCTCGGGCTGGTCGAGCAAATTCTTCTTCTTCTGAACCGGAAAGTGCATCCGGTGATTCCGAGCCAAGGTTCGGTCGGGGCGAGCGGTGATTTGGCGCCATTGTCGCACCTCGCTTTGGTTTTGATCGGTGAGGGGCGCGCCACCTTCAAAGGGAAAGTCGTTTCCGGTCGGACGGCTCTGCGTGAGGCTGGAATTAAGCCCATTCGCTTAGGTGCTAAAGAAGGCTTGGCGCTGATCAACGGTACTCAGTTTATGGCGGCTCTGGGGACACTTGCGCTCCTGGATGCCGAGCATTTGGCCGACGTCGCTGACGCTGCCGGAGCCATGTCGCTTGAGGCGCTTCGCGGAACGGTCTCGGCTTTTGATGCTGACATTCAAAGTGTGCGTCCGCATCCGGGGCAGATTCATGTGGCTAAGCGGGTCCGGCAGTTTCTTCAGCCATCAGGCGCAAAAAGCGCGATTGCGAAAAGTCACGAAGGCTGCGGGCGAGTGCAAGACCCCTACAGTCTGCGCTGCATTCCGCAAGTTCACGGCGCATCCCGTGACACCATGAGCTTTGTTCGCCAAGTGCTGGAGCGTGAGATCAACGCGGTGACTGATAATCCGCTCGTTTTCCCGGAGAAGAAAAAGATTGTTTCCGGCGGAAATTTCCACGGTCAAATCGTTGCCATCGCGCTCGACGCACTCTGCATTGCTGTGGCTGAACTGGCTTCCATTTCTGAACAGCGACTCGAAAAATTGATCAATCCGGCCATTTCAGAACTCCCAGCCTTCCTCGTGAAAGAGGGCGGTTTGAATAGCGGCTTCATGATTGTTCAGGTGGCGGCTGCTGCCATTGTCTCGGAGAATAAGACGCTTTGCCATCCGGCTTCTGTCGATTCGATTCCTACGTCGGCTGACAAAGAAGACCACGTCTCGATGGGCGCCTGGGCGGCTCGGAAAGCCAATCAAGTGGTCACGAATTCGCGTCGTGTGCTCGCGATGGAGCTTTTAGCCGGCGCTCAAGGGATTGATCTGCTCAGACCTTTGAAATCCACGGCGCCCTTGGAAGCGCTTCACCGTCAGGTGCGTCGCTTTGCCAAGCGGCTAGACCGAGACCGCTTCCTTCACGATGAAATGGTTGCTCTTGAGAAGCTCATCGAGAGCCGAGAACTCGAAAAATTCGTTCGTTCCTGATCTGTCTGAACAGGGGATAAATCATGACACCTTCCGCTCCCGCTTCCAGTAAACCGCGAGTGGTTCGCGCTCCTCGCGGAACCGAAATTACCTGCAAGGGCTGGCAACAAGAAGCCGCGCTTCGGATGTTGATGAATAACTTGGATCCTGAAGTGGCTGAGAGGCCCGAGGATTTGGTGGTTTATGGGGGCAGTGGAAAAGCGGCACGAAACTGGGAGTGTTTTGATGCGATCGTCGCTTCTCTTCGTGAGCTTCGCGATGATCAGACCCTTTTGATTCAGAGCGGAAAGCCTGTTGCTGTGATGCCCACTCACAAGCACGCTCCGCGAGTGCTTCTCGCCAACAGCCACTTGGTTCCGAAATGGGCCACGTGGGATTACTTCCGGAAGCTCGAAGCCGAAGGCTTGATGATGTACGGCCAAATGACGGCGGGTTCTTGGATTTACATCGGTACCCAAGGCATCATCCAAGGTACTTACGAGACATTTGCCGAAGCAGGCCGCCAGCATTTTGGAGGCGATCTCACGGGACGTGTGGTCCTGACCGCGGGCCTGGGCGGAATGGGTGGAGCGCAGCCTTTGGCCGCTTCGATGGCGGGCGCCGTTTCTTTGAACATCGAGATTGACCCGCTTCGCGCTCGAAGAAGGCTTCAGTCTGGGTTCCTCGATCAGATGGCAGAAGGTTTAGAAGACGCCTTGAAGCGAGTGGAAGTCGCTAAAAAATCGGGGCAAGCCATCTCGATCGGACTCGTGGGTAACGCTGCTGAAGTGCTTTGGCAGCTTCTAGAAAAAGGGTTCCAGCCGGATCTGGTCACCGATCAGACTTCTGCTCACGATGAACTGAACGGCTACGTTCCCCACGGGATGTCGCTTGAGCACGCCGAGGATCTGAGGAAAAAAGATCCGGCTCGTTACAAGGAGCTTTCGGTTGCGAGCATGCGCCGACACGTCGAAGCCATGGTCGAGTTTCAACGCCGCGGCTGTCACGTCTTTGATTACGGCAACAACATCCGAGCCATGGCTGTTGCTGCAGGTATGGACGAGAAGAAAGCATTCAGCTTTCCCGGGTTCGTTCCTGCTTACATCCGCCCTCAGTTCTGCTTAGGTCGCGGCCCATTCCGCTGGGTTGCGCTCTCGGGAGACCCAGAAGACATTCGCGTCACCGACGAAGAAATTCTGAAGCTCTTTCCTGAGGACGAAGGCTTGAAGCGCTGGATCACGATGGCGCAAAAGCGAATTCAGTTCCAAGGCCTTCCCGCTCGAATTTGTTGGCTGGGTTATGGCCAAAGAGAAAAAGCCGGGCTTCTTTTCAATCGCTTGGTGCGTGAAGGCAAAGTGAAGGCTCCGATTGTGATTGGGCGCGATCACTTGGACTGTGGATCGGTAGCTTCGCCGAATCGTGAAACCGAGGGAATGAAAGACGGCTCAGACGCAGTGGCTGACTGGCCGGTGCTCAGTGCGCTCTTAGGCGCAGTGAACGGCGCAAGCTGGATGAGTCTTCACCACGGCGGAGGAGTGGGAATTGGCTATTCCATTCACTCAGGCATGGTGGTCGTGGCCGACGGAACCGAAGACGCTGAATGGCGACTCACGCGAGTTCTGAATTCCGATCCCGGTATGGGCGTCGTTCGTCACGCCGATGCAGGCTATGATTCAGCCAAGGAAATTGCCCGTGGCGCTTTTGCTGAGCGCGGGGGCCGAGTCCCGATGGTTTGAGGTTTGAGAGGTCTTCCCCTTCGTTCGGAGTTCACGATGAAAAATGAACCGCGAGTTTTCCTGCACGCAAGCGAGCTCCTCACCGGTGAGGGAGTGGCCAAGAAACGGGGAAGGCGCGTTCAGGAGGAAGATCTCGGTCGAATCGAGGACGGCGCCTTGGTGGTGTCTGAAAGCAAGGGCGGACGCCCTGGGAAAGTGCTTTGGGTGGGGCCGACTCGTGAACTGCCAAAGCGCTACCTCAAATGGAAAGCAAAGAACTTGAAGAACCGCCAAGCGCTGGTTCCAGGACTCGTCGACTGCCACACGCACTTAGTTTTTGCTGGCGATCGGTCAGAGGAATTTGCTCTTCGCTGCGGCGGGACCACCTACGAGGAAATCGCCAAGCGCGGGGGCGGGATTCTTTCCACGGTTCGCGCCACGCGGGATGCCAGCGAGGCCGAACTCGAACGCTTGGCAGCCGCGCGAGTGAAAGAGGCCTGGTCCTTTGGGGTGCGAACTCTTGAGGTGAAAAGTGGTTACGGCCTGGATTTCGAGACCGAACTGAAATGCCTTCGCGTGGCGAAGCGCCTTCGAAAGCGCTTTCCCGAGGTGGAGTTTCAAAGCACGTTCCTGGGTGCGCACGCTTTTCCGAACGATCGTCCTCGGGAAGAGTACTTTCGCGAACTTTGCGAAAAGATGCTGCCTGAAGTGGCCCGGGGAAAGTGGGCCGAAGCTTGTGATGTGTTTGTCGATGCGGGTTATTTTACGCTTCAAGAGGCGGAAGAGCTTTTGGTACTGGCTCGCGAACTGGGTCTGAATACCAAGATTCATGCCGATGAGTTGACCGAAACCGGTTCCGCCTCTTTAGCGGCGCGACTGGGTTGCCTTTCGGCGGATCATTTATTGAAGATTTCAAACGCAGGGATTCAAGCTTTGGCGCGCTCTGAAACCGTGGCGGTACTTTTGCCCGGAACCGCCTTTTATCTGAAAGCGGCTCATGCACCTGCCAGGAAACTCCTCGATTCAGGGGCGCGTGTCGCGCTTTCGACGGATTTCAATCCGGGAACGTGCATGACCCTGAATCTGCCCTTCATCATGAGCCTAAGCGCGCTTTACTTAGGCATGACTCGCGCCGAGATTTTTGCAGCCGTCACTTACAATGCCGCGGCGGCTCTTGGTTTTCAGGATCGGTTGGGCACGCTGACCGTGGGAGCCGAGGCGCGCTTCTGGGCGATGCCGTTTGCGCGTTTTGAAGAAGCCTATTACCGGCTGGCCTGGGGCGCGACCTGAAACTTTCGGTGAAAGAGCCAGTAAAAAAAACCAGCCATCGCAAGGCCTGCGAGCACGTCGACCAGATAGTGTTGTTTCGTGGTCAGCGTGGAGAGATTGATCGCAGCTCCCCAGACGGCAAACCAGGGAAAGAGCTTCCGCCGTTCGTCCCAAAACACGAGCGCCGAGAGCGTGATGCTGCTGACGTGAAGACTCGGACAACAACTGGCCGGAGTGTCGGTGGTTCGGAGCGACGAAAAGACCGCGTGAGTGAGGGAGTCGAGACTTTCCGGAAGCGGATAAAGCTCGCGCGGATAGGTGGTGGGCCAGAACATAAAAATAAGGATGCTGGCCGCCTGCAGACTTAGGAACGAGAAAAAATAGCGGCTCAGATTTTCTGAGCTTCGAATGCAGGCATAAGCCAGTCCGAAATAAAGGTATTCACTCGTGTAGATCCAAACGCTTCGGGGCAGAAAGGGGACGTTTTGATCCACCCAAGTCATGCCCAGTAGCTGAGGTTCACTCAGTGGAAAATGATTCGTCGTCAGGTACATGAACGCTGCGACAAACCACATCACAAAGCCCATGGGCAGCTTGTTCCCGCTATGAATGAGTCGAGGCAGGTGCCCTTGAATCACTTGAGCCACGCCTCCACGCTCTTTTTCATCTCATCGTCCATCCAGTCACGATCCCCGATTTCGCGATGAAGGACCTTTCCCTTCGCATCGAGGATGATGGTGTGCGGGAGTGCTTCAACTTGAAACAGGTCCCCGAGGGTTCCTTCGGCGTCTGAAAAAAGCGGCAAAGTGAGGTGGAGCTTCTTCGCAGCTGCTTCGATGGCCGAGGAATCTTCGTCCACGTTGATGGCTAATACCTCGAGACCCCGGTCGCGATACTGGTCGTGCAGGCGCTGCAAAGAAGGCATTTCCAGCATGCAGGGGCCACACCAGCTAGCCCAAAAATTAACGACACGGATCTTTGAAGTGCGCGAATGGATCGAACTCTTTTCGCCCTTGGGCCAGGCCACTAGGGAAAACTCGGGTGCGATGGCGCCCAACTTCAGGTCCGCAGAGGCTCCCGGTGCTGACGGATGAGAAGCTTCGTGTGCGGTGTGGATCCAAAAAGCCACGAGGCCAGCTGTGGCCGCAATCAGGATGGCAGGAAGGAGGTGTTTCAGAAATCGCATGCGGAGGGTCAGCGTACCAGAGATTCGGCGTTATGCTAAGATTCCGACCATGGCTCTAAGCTTTCGGCAACCCAGCAAGCAGCAGCAGAGCGGCCAGGCGGTCGTTGAATACATCTTGATGCTTTTGGTGGCCATGGGCCTGATGGCGGTCATTTCCAGGGGGATGAAAAAATCTCTCGGGATTTTCTGGAAAGGGCTTTCCGCCGAAATCGCCGCTCCCTGCCCGGGTTGCCCGCCTCGAGAGGAGACTCCGTAACGAAGCGACTTAGGCTTTCTCGGCCGGTGGTTTTTTGGCGGGGGTGTATCCCAAGCCTATGAGAAAAATTTCCTTCGATTCCGTTCGAGTGCTTTTCGGTCGAAGGATTTCGATTTTTCCGAAGCGGGCTTGGAGCTCTTTTCGGAAAGCCTCGAACTCATCACTATGAAACAGCTTGGCTACGAAGTGGCCGCCCGGTTTCAAAAAGCGCTCGGCCGTTTCAAGTGCCAGCATGCAAAGCTCAAACGAGCGCATCTGATCTTGAATTCTTACGCCGGTAGTCTTTGGCGCCATATCCGAGAGCACCAGATCAAACGGCGGAGAAATTCCCTGCTCGGTCATGGTTTGCCCCAGGTCCAGGCTTCGCATGTCGGCGGTGATGAAGAGAGCGTTCGGCAAGGTGATCTTAATGGGTTGAAGATCAACCCCCATGACTTTGCCTTTGGGGCCTACTTTTTGTGAAGCGTACTGTGACCAAGATCCCGGAGCGGCCCCGAGGTCGAGCACTTTCATTCCGGATCGGAACAGCTTGAAGCGCTGGTCAATCTCCTGGATCTTGAAAACTGCGCGGGCTGCGTAGTTCTCTTTCTTAGCTTTGTGGAAAAAGTAGTCTTTAGGATTGTAAGCCATGGGAAATCAACACTGCTCCGAATAGTCCCTTACCAGATCCACACAGCAATTGGCCGCTTCAAAAAGCGGTTCCCAGGCCTTCCAAGGGCGAGATTGCAGCGTTTTTTGAATATCTTCGATCACCTGGGCTCGTTCCGGGCCGGTTGCGAAGGCTTTGTCGATCAGGTCGGGCCGTTCAAGAACCCCGCAGAAGCGCTCCCAGTAACGGTTTTCCAGTGCGCCAACTGCAATCCGCTGACCTTCCTGGGTCCGGTAAATTCGGTAGCAAGGGTAAAGACCTGAGACCAATTGGGCCTCAGGCGCAGGCTGAATTCCGGTGACCCGAGCTTCGGCCTGATATTTCCCCTGCGCCAGTTGAAGGGTGTCTCGAAGTGAAATGACCTGGCGTTGTCCTGGGCCGGGGGTTGATGCTTGCTTGGCTAGCGCGGCCGCTATTCGAAGGGAGGCCTCGTATCCTGCCAAAAGATCGGCAATGGGAAGGCCGGCTTGATCTCCTAGGTAGGCAAGGCTTCCGGTCTGCGCCTGTAGGTTTAAGTCGTGCGCTGGGCGCGCGCTCTCAGGGCCGGTCTCGGAGTAGGCAACGAGGCTTGCAATCTCGAGCCGTGGATTGATGGCGTGGAGCGTGGCCGCATCGAGGCCGAGCTTTTTCTTAGTCTCGGGCAAATACCCCTCGATCAGGGCGTCTGCCTGGCGAACCCAAGTGTTGAAGGTGGTGCGGTCGTTTGGCGAAGTTAAATCCAAAGGAAGGAGTTCTTTCTCCCGGTTCAACTCTTCATACCAACTTCCCTGGGCATGCTTTCGGGCAGGATCTGGCCGCAGGGGGCTTTCCACCTTGATCACTCGGGCTCCGAGGCGCGCCAGTAGCTTTCCTGCCCAAGGACCAGGCGCCAGAATCGAGCAATCCAGAATCAAGCGGCCCTGCAAAGGGCCTGGAATTGGGTTCATGTGGTAAGGCTCTACCATGGAAACTCAGGCGGTTGCTTTGGTCACAGGTGCGGGACGCGGGATCGGAGCCGCTGTCGCGATTCGGTTGGCGCAGGCCGGTGCAAAGGTGGCTTTAGTGAGTCGCACCGAAGCGCAGCTTCTGCAGACAAAAGAGGCCATCCAAAAGGCTACGGGCCGAAGTGATCTGGCTTTTACATTTCCGGGAGACCTTGGTGAACTCGGATTCGTAGAGGCCTTGATTTCAGAGGTCTGGCAGAAGCTCGGCCCGGTCACTTGGCTGGTGAACAATGCGGCAGTCGCGCGCCTTGAGCCCGTCACAGGCGTTGAAGCTGCAAGCCTAGATGAGACCTGGCGAGTGAACGTTCGGGCGCCTTTTCTTTTGTCCCGCGACTTACTCCGAAAGTACCGTGAAACCGGGACTCGGGGTGGGGCGATTTTGAACCTGGCGTCCTTGGGGGGACTGAGCGGGACGTCTAAGTTCAAGGGGCTTTCGGCTTACGGAATGAGTAAGTTTGCTGTCGTCGGAATGACTGAGTCGATGGCTGTCGAGGGCCGTGAGTTGGGTATTCGAGTGAACTGCGTTGCGCCCGGGGCAGTCGATACCGAGATGCTCCGAAAGGCGGCACCCCACCTGAAGACCGAAACCCTGCCGGCGCACGTGGCAGAAGTCATCTATTCGCTTTGTGACGAGACCCGTTCGGCCTGCGTGACGGGTGCGACGCTTCCGATCCACAGCAATCTATGAAGGAGAAAACCGCAATGAGCTTATCCATTGGTCCTGTGTATGTGACCCGCCGGGCTGTGTTTTCATCAGCGCACCGCCTTCATAGCCCCCACCTCAGTGACGTCGAAAACGCTGCTCTTTACGGCAAGTGCAACAATCGCCACGGGCATGGCCATAACTACGAATTGGAAGTGACCTTAAAACTTCCGATGGACCCCCGTACGGGCATGGGAATCAATTTGGTTGATTTGAAGCGCATCATGGATGAGCGCGTCTGCTCTGAGCTCGACCACAAGCATTTGGAGCAAGACACGCCCCACTTTCGCGATCTTCCCTCGACGGCTGAAAACGTCAGCGTCGTTTGCTGGCGCTTGCTTGAGCCTCATGTTCCGGCCCACTCGCTCTATGAAGTCCGCGTGCGTGAGACCGAAAACAACGTGGCTTTCTACCGAGGTCCAAACGGCTAAATTCCAGAATTAGCCTTTTTGGAGCTGATTCATGAAGAGCTTCCGCGCTTGTTCGGCGACGTAGTCTTTTAATACCTTTCGGTCTTCGGCTTTGAGTTTTCCGAATTTCACGCCCACTTTGCCGCCTTTTTTGACGCCGCCCAAAGGAAGCATAGAGGTGTGGCGAATTTCGGCCGAGCATTCAATTTTTGCGTAGTTCAGATTGAATCGGATCGACGGGAGTTCTGAACCCGAGGTGTAGTAGGCCAGTTCCTCTGGATCGACCTGAAAGGAAAGGCCGGTCGTACTCACGTCGAGAAGTTTCTTCTGAACCTTGTTTTCAGGAAAGTGTGGATCGTTGAATTCCACTCTGAAGCTATAACCCTGAGGAATCTGCACCCTTTGGTCCTGCCTTCTTGCGGCACGGAAGAGCCGATCCCGGCTTTGAAAGTGCACAGTCTGCGCCTCGTTGGAGGAAAAACTCAGAGGCAAAAAAAGTGCAGCTCTGGGGAGCGTGATCGAAGCAAAGCACTGATCGCGGCCGTTGCTATCCACTTCCGTCAGAAAGGCACCGAGATTGAAGGACTTCGGAACAAAGAAATCCAAGGTCTTGGATAGTTCTGAGAACTTCAGAAGGTGACTCTCTAAAACAAAGACTTGGGCCTTGGACCAGACTGACGTCGCAGCATTCAGCTGAGCCGCTTCTCGTAAAAAGCGGTGCGCTTCCTTCAGGTCGGCAATCGGTTCGAATTGCGCCGGCGCCGTCCCTGTATTCACGCTATCAGACGATCGTGACCTTCCGGAGCAGGTCCATGTCCTGCAAAGCTTTGCCGGAGCCGCGAACCACGCAGGTGAGCGGATCTTCAGCCAAAGCCACCGGAAGTCCCGTCTTTTCCTTGATCAGGATGTCCAGGTTGGAGAGCAGTGCGCCACCGCCGGCCAAAATGATGCCGTTGTCGACGATGTCGGCTGCCAGTTCCGGGGGCGTGCGCTCGAGAGCCGTTTTGATGGCCTCGACCACAGCCGAGACAGGCTCGGCCAGAGCGTCCCGGATTTCTTCCGAGTTCACTTCGATCGTCTTCGGAGCGCCCGAGATCAGGTCGCGGCCTTTGACTTCGTAGGTTTTCTCTTCTTCGAAGGGGTAAGCGCAGCCGATCGAAAGCTTAATCTGCTCAGCCGTGCGCTCGCCGATGAGAAGCGAGTACTTGCGCTTGATATAATTGACGATGGCCTCGTCGAACTTATCGCCCGCAACCCGAACCGAACGGCTGTACACGATCCCGCCGAGCGAGATCACGGCCACTTCAGTGGTTCCGCCGCCGATATCGACGATCATGTTGCCTGACGGCTCGCGAATGGGAAGGCCAGCTCCGAGTGCCGCTGCCATGGGCTCTTCGATCAGGAACACTTCGCGTGCACCGGCCGTTTGAGCCGATTCCTTCACCGCACGTTTCTCAACCTGCGTGATCCCGAAGGGAATGCAGATGATGATGCGCGGGCGAATGAACGAGCGACGCTCGGACGCCTTATGGATGAAGTACTTCAGCATCGACTGAGTGACTTCGAAATCCGAGATCACCCCGTCGCGAAGTGGGCGAATGGCTTGGATCGAACCCGGGGTTCGGCCCAGCATATCTTTCGCTTCTTTACCTACCGCCAGAACGCGGGTTTGTCCGCGAGCGTTGCGGTGGATGGCCACCACGGACGGCTCGTTGATGATGATTCCCCGATCCCGGACGTAAACCAGCGTGTTCGCGGTTCCGAGATCGATGGCCAAGTCGTTCGAGAAGAAGTCCAGGATCCTTTTCAGCATATCACCACTTGTAGTGTCGGATGTGCTCGCCGCGAGTGGCGATCTCACTCATGGACTTAATCCCGATTTCGAGATGGATGTCCGTGAATTTTCGGAACACGGCCTTAGCCGACTTCTTGGTCTTGATTCCGTTTCGTTGAAGCGGAAGATCCGAGACAAGAAGAAGGGCCCCGATGGGAACCTTACTGGCAAAGCCCGCGATGAAAAGAGTGGCAGTTTCCATGTCGATTGCCAAGGCCCTCTCTTCATAAAGTTGGGCTTTGAACAAATCGTTGAACTCCCAGAAGCGGTAGTCGGTGGTGTGAATCACACCGGTTCGGTAGTCGTAGCCTTTTTCGACCACCACATCCGAAATGAATTTCTGGATTTTGAAGGTGGGAAGAGCCGGCACTTGAGGCGGCAGGAAGTGGCGCGAAACACCTTCATCTCGAATAGCAGCCGTGGGCAGCACGAAATCGCCCACTTTTAGGGAGCGGTGAAGCCCCCCGCACATTCCAAGAAGGAGAACGGCTTTCGGATCGATCGTCGAAAGAACTTCGATGATCAGAGCTGCGGTGGGCGAGCCAATCGAGAAGTCGACGATCGATACGTCGGCCGATTCGCTATGAACCACTTGCATGGCCGACCCTTTGTAGCGACGGGTGCCGCAAAGGGTATGGAAACGCTCGAGGTAATATTCAAAGTTGGTCAGGATGATTTGCTTGCGAAACTCTCCTGCGGGCGAGCCCGTGTATCGTTCCAGGATGTCTTTGGCGATTTTGGCTTTTTTCTCATTCGCGTAAATGCGGTTGGTGCTGGGAATGAGGTAGGGATTTCCAATGAGGCCCGGAGGAAGGGGGGCTGCGGTCGATTTTTTTGACGTATTTTTCACACAGGGAGCTTACCGACCCAGCCTAGAGGTTTCAAGGACTTAGACAAGTGTGGTCCGGTTTAGGGCTCTGTGTTAACTGAGGGCGAGATGGTGTTTCGGAAGTCGGGCCGCCGCAAGCGGAAACTCAGCATGGCGCGTTTCACGCTGGGCCTTAGCCTGCTGGTCGCGGCGGCAGTGCTGTTGCTGGGGTGGCAGGCTTGGGCGTTTTTGCGCTCCGAGTTCCCCGATGTTCAAAAGCTCAGAACCCACTATCCGGTGGTCGATTACCGAGGAAGGGGCCGGCCGTTCGATGTGCGCCTCATCCGGGGTCAACCAGCTGGGTGGACTCCCGTGGCCGAGGTGTCGCGAGTGGCTCTGGGGGCCGTCATTGTCAGCGAGGACTGGGCGTTCTTTCAGCACAAAGGTTACGACGCCAATCAGATCAAAGAAGCCATTTTAGAAGACTTAGAGGAAGGGCGTTTCGCCCGCGGGGCCTCGACGATCACCCAGCAGGTGGTGAAAAACGTCTTCTTAGAGCAGGACCGCACGCTTTGGCGGAAGTTGAAAGAACTGCTCTTGGCGGTGCGCTTGGAGCGGGCCGTAGGAAAGCGAAAGATTCTTGAAGCCTATTTGAATGTCGCTGAGTGGGGCGAGGGGATCTTCGGGATCCGCGAAGCCGCGCGCTATTACTTTCAGAAAGGTCCTTCGCAGCTCACAGCCAAAGAGGGGGCTTTTCTGGCTATGCTCCTTCCTTCGCCCAAGCGCTATTCCGAGAGCTTCCGGCGTCGGGAGCTGAGCAACTACGCCGCAAAAACGGTGCGCTCGATCTTGGGAAAAATGACTCAGGCTCATTACCTGACGGAAGAAGAACTCGGCGTGGTCGTGCGCCAGCCTCTGCCTTTTGAGTCAGCCGGCATCCGCGCTGAAGGCGGCCAGGCAGACGGCTTGGAATCTTCTTCGCCGGAAAGTGAGTCGGAAACTTGACCCGTTCGAGCGGCGTGCCTCACACTGAGCCTAGGATGCGGAAGAAACGAACCGGTCGCAGTTTGAGTCCCGCGATCGGCGTTTGGGCCGTGGGGCTTGCGTGTGTTTTCATCGCGGGCATTTGGTTTTGGCCGCGCTCGCGCTCGGGCTCAGAGTGGTCCATTCGGAAGCCCTCGGTGACGAAGCCGGGCCTGGCTCATGCATTGGGCATGCTGAAACGGTACGAAAGCTATCCATCTGAAGTGGATTTGGAAGTGGACGGTAAGCTTCAGCGGGTGGTCGTTCAGTACGCTTTCGAGCCCCAGCTTCAAGAGCAGATGGAGACTCTCTTTAAAACCTACCACCCGGATTTTGGCGCTTTCGTCGCAATCGATCCTGCTACGGGCCGCGTTCTCTCCATGGTGAGTTACGCCGAAGACCAACAATTGGCGGACAACTTGGCCTTGCGAGCCACCTTTCCCTCGGCATCGGTTTTCAAAATGGTGACCGCAGCGGCCGCGATTTCTGAAAAAAGTTACAGCGCCGAGACTGTCATTCCCTTTGATGGACGAAATCACACTCTCTATCGCCGCAATGTTTTGAAAACGGCCCACAATCGCTGGACCCGGCACATCACTCTTCGGGATGCGTTTGCTCATTCGGTCAATACGGTTTTCGCTAAGATTGGTGCACTTGTGGTCGGTCCAGAGGCCCTGGCCCGTTACGCAGAGCGCTTCGGCTACAATCGCCCCATTCCCGCCGATGTCCCAGTCCAAGAAGGACGCGCTCCGATCGAGAACGGCGACGTTTGGTCTGTGGCTGAGACGGCTTCAGGCTACACGCGTGAAACCACGATGAGTCCCCTTCAAGGCGCAATGATGGCCGCTACCATCGCAAACGACGGTCAAGCGATGGAGCCCTTTGCTGTGCAATCCGTTCATGCGCTGGACGGAAGCCCGCTTTATCAGGCGGTGCCAACCGGAGCGGGCCAAGCCGTGCCCCCAGCGGTGGCCGAAGAAGTCCGAAAGCTCATGCGTGAGACGGTGACGGGCGGAACTTCTCGTCGGTCGTTTCGCGGCTTTTTCCGCGGCGATCTGGCGCACCTCGATGTGGGTGGAAAGACAGGAAGCCTGACAGGTCAGGACCCGGTCGGAAAATACGATTGGTTTGTGGGCTATGCCTCGGACGGAAAGCAGCGGATCGCCGTTGCCGCACTGACGGTGCATCGTAAATTTTGGCGCGTGAAATCCTCGCACTTGGCGCGAGTGGCTTTTGAAAACCACTTCCGTGGCCAGTGGAAAGAATCGATTCAAGAAGCCCGGCTCTCTCCAGCCGTGGTGCGATAAGAAGGACGGGGCTGAGCCGATATGCGCGCCGTGGTCCAGCGGGTGAAAGAAGCCGAAGTTCGAGTCGACGGTGAAGTGGTGGGCCGCATTGAGCGCGGCCTTTTGACACTTCTCGGGGTCGGAAAAGGCGATACGGACGCTGACTTAGAAAAGCTCATCCGAAAAATTGTGAAGCTTCGAATTTTTGAGGATGCGGCTGGGAAAATGAATTTGGGCCTTTCTGAAGTGGGCGGCTCACATTTGATCGTCAGCCAGTTCACTTTGTACGGCGATTGCTCGCAAGGGAATCGGCCATCTTTCACGGATGCGGGCTCGTCAGACGAAGCGAAGCGACTTTACGAGCGCGCTTTAGAACTCTCTGCAAGCCTCGGTGTCCCCACGCAAGGCGGGCGCTTTCAAGCCGATATGAAGGTGTCTTTAGTGAATGATGGCCCGGTAACCCTGATTTTGGAGTCTCCGTGACGGTCCATGTTCCCATCTTGGCTCCAAGAATCGTTCAAGAGCTCCTCGAAGCTTTCAAGAAGCTTCCCCTGGATTCTCCCAGTTATTGGCTGGTGGACTGCACCCTAGGAGGGGGCGGCCATACTTCCGAATTTTTGAAAGCTTTCGCTGCCGATCCCTCACTGGCTCGCCATCGGGTTCTGGCGGTGGATCAGGATCCAGGCGCAGTTGAGCGGGGACGAGAACGCTTTGCTCGCGAAATTTCTGAAGGGCGGCTGGAAATCCTTCACTCGCGGTTTGGGGAACTGACCGAAGTTTTGCGCTCGCGTCCGGTACTAGGCCTCATGGCTGATCTGGGTTTTTCGAGCGATCAAATTGAAGACCCCGAGCGGGGACTGAGTTTTCGCTTTGATGGGGCGCTGGATATGCGCCTTGACCCCACGCGCGGGGTGTCTGCTTACGAATACTTGCGCAGAGTTTCTGAGAAGGAACTGGCGCGGGTAATTTTTGAATACGGTGAAGAGCGCTTCTCGCGACGAATCGCCGGACGCATGGTGGAAGCGCGTTCGCAGGGTCGGCTCCCGACGACCGCCAAAGGTCTGGCGGACCTGATTGAAGGGGCTGTTCCTCCGCCGGCACGTCGCGGACGCATTCATGCCGCCACGCGTACTTTCCAGGCTCTTCGAATTGAAGTGAATGAAGAGCTTCAAGAACTCGATTCCCTTCTCGACTCGGTTATACTGGGAATCCAACCGGGAGGGAGAGTCGCGATCCTGAGCTTCCATTCCTTGGAAGATCGAAAGGTAAAGCTGGCCTTCAAAAAGAAGGACGGGCCTTTTGAATCTTTGACCAAGAAGCCCATCGAACCCGATGAGGCCGAGACCCGGGAAAACCCCAGGTCAAGAAGCGCAAAGCTCAGGGTGGCTGAACGAACTGGGGAATGAATAAAAAAGCGGGATGGATTCCACTTTGGGCAGTACCGGTCCTTGTCTTCATGGCCATCGGCACGGTGTGGTTACGTTTGACCATCGTGCGGATGACTTACTCGGTAGCTCAAACCGAGAAAATGATTCGAAATCTCCAGCACGGTCGTGAAACGGCAGAAGTGAAGCTCGCTTCGATGAAATCGCCTCGGCGACTGGAAGCGCTGGCTCGGGCGCGATTCGGCCTTTCCCAGCCTCATTCTGATCAAGTGGTTCACGTCCGATGAGTGCTTCAAGCTCGCGAGAACGCGGCCGGCTCATCGTGATGCTCGGTTTGGCCTCGGTGGTTGCCGGCGCGATCCTGACTCGCGCCGCGTGGATCCAAGTCTGGGGCGATCCGCGCCTGGCATCGCTCGAGAAGCGCCAGTTTCAGTCTAAAGTACTGATTAGTCCGCGGCGCGGGGTGGTGACAGATCGCAATGGCGAGCCTTTGGTCGTCAATGCCGACACGCACAGTTTGGCCGCGAACCCAACTCGTGTAGCCAATCGCCGCACTTTGGCGCGGCTCCTCTCGAAAGCGCTCGATCTCCCAGCGTCCAAGATTTCCGATCGCATGCAGGGCAAGCGCGAGTTCGTTTGGATCAAGCGCCACTTGAGCGAAAACGAGATGTCTCGTCTCAAACATTGGAAGATCATCGATCAGGACGGTGATCTGGCACCCGGGCTCTGGCTCGTGAACGAGTCCAAGCGCGTTTACCCGCATAACGAGTTAGCGGCACACGTGCTGGGAACCGTGAACTTGGATGGCGAAGGCATTGAGGGCGTTGAGCTCAGGGCCAACGAGCGCTTAAAGGGCAAAGTCATTTCGGTGAATGCGGTTCGCGACGCTCTGGGGCGTCCGGCATTCTTAGACGCATCAGCTGCGAAGAACTCCCAAGACGGCGCGACCGTTCAGCTCACTTTGGATGCGTCACTTCAATTTTCGGCCGAGCAGGAATTGAAAGCTTCTGTACTCAAAACGGGAGCGCGTTCGGGAACTGTCATCGTGATGAACGCGGTGACGGGCGAAATTTTGGCCATGGCCAACGAGCCTTCGTTTAACCCGGCTGACAAAGGAGCTCCTGCAGCACGTCGCCGAAACCGCGCATTGACCGATGGCTATGAGCCAGGCTCCACTTTGAAGTCAGTGCTTTTGGCTGGCGCCCTTCAAAAGGGAATGAAGCTGACTGACACGCTTTATGGCGACAAGGGGAGTTTCACGGTCCAAGGCAAGCGCATTTCGGAAGCCGAAGCGCATGAACGCTTTGAGTGGATTAACCTGAAGAAGCTGATCCAGGTTTCATCGAACGTCGGTGCTGCAAAGCTCGCTCTGAGGATCGGTGCGGATTCCTATTTCAATACTTTGAAGAGTTTTGAGTTCGGCCAAAAGTCAGGCACAGATTTCCCGGGAGAGATTTCAGGCCGAATGCTTCCGCGTGCGCAGTGGCAGCCCTTGGCTTTGGCCAATATCGGTTTCGGTCAGGGCATTTTAGTGACCCCGATTCAGATGACTCGCGCTTATGCCGCGTTCTTTAATGGCGGCTGGTTGGTTCAACCGTCTCTTTTGAAGAGCACTTTGGATAGCGACAAAGCCGTTCAGCCGAAGCGCATTCTCACTGAAAAAGCAGCTGCCGACGTGGTTGAGGCTCTTAAGAGCGTGACCCAAAAAGGCGGTACCGGCGAAAAAGCTGTGGTGGAAGGCTACACAGTGGCTGGAAAAACCGGCACGGCCCAAGTGGTTGAGCCCGGCACGGGCCGCTACTCCCGGAATCGGTATGTGGCCTCCTTTATTGGCTCGATCGTAGGAGTCGAACAAAAGGTCGTCATCTTCGCGGCGCTCGATGAGCCCAGAGGCGTTTACTACGCTTCAGAGACGGCAGCTCCCTTGTTCCGAGGCGTGGCTCAGTCCGTGGCGAATCGCATGAGCATGCCGGGCGCGCCGATTCCTCAGGCGAAGAGCGGTTTGAAGGATGAGCTTCAGGTTTCCCTGGCCAAAGCTCGCGTCTTGGAAGCCTCGCCCTCGGCGCCTCACCGGCCCGAGGCCGTTTCGCCCGGCCGCGCAGCCGCCGCCGTCGACGCGGCTCAAGTGGCAGCCACGGGCCCTGAGCCCGCTCTCACAGACGACGAAGCTTCGAGCGCTGCGGAGGCGGGTGCGCACGACGGCGCGCACTTGGCGGGCAGTGAGCTTCGTTCGTGGCGGATGCCGACGCTGGTCGGTTTCTCGTCGCGCGAAGCGGTGCGCGCGCTGCAAGGGCATCGCTTTCAGCTCGAGATCACGGGCTCGGGCTGGGTGAAAGCTCAGAACCCGGAGTCGGGCCGGATGATCCGGGACGGCTCTACGGTTCGCCTCCAACTGGCCGATTGATCGCCAGGGGCAGCCGTGAGTAGAGTCACGGCCGTATGCGTGCTCCTCGATTAGTTTCTGAGCTTTTCGCCCAAGCCCCGTTTTCCGTTCAAATGGGGACCGAAGCCCCATCGCAAACCGCTCAGTCGCTGACTTCCGATTCTCGGAACGCGCGAGCGGGCACTTTGTTTTTTGCGATCCGCGGGACAGGGAGTGATGGCCACGCCTTCGTGGCTCAGGTTCTGGAAAAAGGCGCTGTGGCTGTGGTGGTTGAGGGGGGGTTTGTGGCCCCGCCCGGAGTCGATCCGGGTCGCCTGATCTGGGTTCGGGAGCCCCGCCTTGCCTTGGCCTGGGCTGCTGCAGAAGCCTGGGGACACCCGTCTCGCCATCTCAAAATGTTCGGTGTTACGGGAACGAGTGGCAAGACCACGACGTCCTTTCTCCTGGAATCGATTTTGAAAGAGGCCGTCGGTCGAGTGGGTTTGATCGGCACCGTAGTATTTCGCATGGACGGGCAAGAGATTCCCTCCACTCACACGACCCCTGGGCCTTTAGAGCTTCAGGAGCTGTTGGCCAAAATGCTCGATCAAGGATGTCGTGCTGTGGTGATGGAAGTGTCCTCTCATGCGCTGGATCAGCACCGAGCGGCCTTTGTGGCTTGGGACGGCATGGTGTTTACGAATCTATCGCCGGAGCACTTGGATTATCACCCGGACATGGAGCATTACTTTCAGAGCAAAGCGCGCCTTTTCACCGAGCTTGCTGCGCGTTCGGTTCAGGCCGAAAAGAAGCCGGTTGCGGCGATTCATGTGGCGGACACCTGGGGAAAGCGCCTGCTCGAGCAAGCTCACGATCAGGCAAAGGCGAGCCCGGGTTACCGCGCGTTTGGCTTTTCCCGAACGGGCGACTCCGAATTCTCGGGCCACGATTTGAAAATCGAGGTTTCAGGAATTCACGGAGTGGTGAACCAGATTGCGATTCATTCGAAACTGACGGGCGACTTCAATGCCGAGAATATCCTGGGAGCTGCCTGCGTTGCCCAAGCCGCGCAGATTCCGGGCCCTGCTATCGAGCGCGGTATCGCTGCGTTGGCGGGCGTTCCGGGGCGCTTAGAGCGAGTGGACGACCCTATCCGTGGGCGACAGATTTTCGTGGATTACGCTCACAAGCCCGACGCTCTCGAGAAGGTGCTCCAAGCCCTTCGGCGTCTCGATCCGAAAGCACGCCTCACGGTGGTGTTGGGTTGCGGGGGGGATCGTGATCGTGAAAAGCGCCCCAAGATGGGTGAGATCGCAACTCGTCTCGCCGATCAGGTGGTCATCACTTCGGACAATCCCAGAACCGAGGACCCGGACTCCATCATTCGAATGATTCTGGCCGGGATTCCCGAAGGGCGAAGTTTCCATGTGGAGAGCGATCGCCGTGCGGCTATTGGATGGGCCATTTCGCAGGCCCAGTCGGGTGAAATCCTCCTGATCGCTGGGAAGGGGCATGAAACCTACCAAATCATCGGAAATCGACAGCTCGAATTCGATGACCGCGTGGTGGCCAGCGCTTTCCTTTCATGAAGTTTGCGCAAAGTGTTGACTTCATTTTCTGAAACTTCGTAGCATCCGGAAATGCTCTTCCATCTGCTTTATCCGCTTCATGAAGAATACAGCTTCTTGAACGTATTTAAGTACATCACGTTCCGCACCTTTGGCGCGGGCATCACCGCCGTGCTTCTCAGCATGCTGATCGGGCCTGCGTTTATTCGGTTCTTGAAGAGAAAGCAGATGGGGCAAGCCATCCGAGACGACGGACCGCAAAGCCACCTCTCGAAGAAGGGCACGCCTACGATGGGCGGCGGGTTGATTCTTCTCAGCATCTCGCTCGCCACATTGCTTTGGGCAGACCTCTCGAACACCAAAGTCTGGGTGGCACTTTTCACCACCTTGGGCTGCGGAATGGTGGGGTTCTTAGACGACTATTTGAAAGTGATTCGAAAGAATCCCAAGGGACTCTCCTCCCGCCATAAAATGTTGGGCCTGCTGACGGTCGCTGGCCTTGCGGCGTGGGTACTTTTCACTTCTGAGCTTCCGCCTCAAACCCTGAAGTTCCCCTTCTTCAAGTCCTGGGAACTCGAACTGGGGATGCTTTTTATCCCTTGGGCGATTTTAGTGATCGTCGGGGCATCGAACGCAGTGAACTTAACCGATGGACTCGACGGCTTGGCGGTGGGGCCCACGATCACCACGGCAGCGACCTTCTTGGTGCTGGCCTACTCGGCAGGCCATGTCAAGATCGCGGAATACTTACAGATTCCCTACATTCCGGGTGCAGGGGAGCTCTCCATTTTCTTGGCCGCCGTGGCGGCTTCGTGCCTGGGTTTTCTTTGGTTTAACACCTATCCGGCGCAAATTTTCATGGGCGATATTGGCGCCCTCGCGCTGGGCGGAGCATTGGGCGTGGTCGCCGTCATCACCAAAAACGAGTTCCTCCTTGCGCTTTGCGGCGGAATTTTCGTACTAGAGGCGCTGTCGGTGATGGCTCAGGTGGTTTCCTTCAAGATGACCGGCAAGCGGGTCTTTCGGATGGCACCTATCCACCACCATTTCGAACTCAAGGGCTGGCCTGAGCCCAAGGTGATCGTGCGATTTTGGATCATCTCGATCCTGCTCGCTTTAGTGACTTTGTCGACTCTCAAACTCAGGTAAGGATTTTCGGGAATTCGCGATGAGCAAGTTCAAGGGTAAGAAGGTCTTGATCGTAGGTTTCGGACTGTCCGGCGTAGCGGCGGCCCGATACATGAATAAACAAGGCGCAAAAGTCACCGTCACGGACTTGAAGCAGCGCGCGGAGTTGAATGACTCTGTCAATGCCTGTGCCGAATTGAAAATCGAGTACGAGCTGGGACGCCACAATTCGGCCACCTTCTTGTCCTCCGATCTGATCATCGTCAGCCCGGGCGTTCCCTCGAACATCAAGCCTTTGGAAGACGCTCGCGCCGCCAATGTGCCGATCACGAACGAAATCGACTTGGCTGCTCAAGCCTTGCAGGTGCCGCTGATCTGCATCACCGGCACGAACGGCAAGACCACGACGACCACCTTGATCGGTGAAATGTTCAAAGCCGAGAATCGCACCCCCTTCGTCGGCGGCAATATCGGAAAGCCTTTGCTCGATAAGGTGACCGACGATGTTCCGGCCGATGTAGTGGTGGGAGAAGTTTCAAGCTTCCAGCTGGAGTGGGTCGAGAAGCTCGTTCCCGCAGTGGCTGTGTTCACCAACATGGAAGAGGACCATCTGGATCGCTATGCGATGATGGATTCCTACATCAATGCGAAGAAGCGGCTTTTGAATTGCTGCGACCGCAATAGCTACGTCGTTCTGAATTACGACTGCCCCATTGTTTCCGCTTTTGACCAGGAAACCTCTGGAAAGGTGATTTGGTTCACCAAGCGCAATCCGATGACCGTGGGCGGTGAGTTCGCTGAGAAGTTCGTTGGTTGTTACTACAACTCGGCCACCCGTCAGGTGGTTGGCAAGTTCTCGGGAAAAGAAGAAACTTACGATCTCTCCCAGCTTCGCCTTTTCGGCGACCATAACCGCGAGAATTTGATGGCTGCGATCTGTGCCGCTCGAGCTGTGGGGGTTACCCCGCGCTCGGTTCAGAACGTCATCAACACCTTTAAAGGGGTGGCCCACCGCCTTGAGTTCGTTCGCAAGAAGGACGGCGTGTTCTTCTTCAACGATTCCAAGGGGACGAACGTCCAAAGCGTGATGCGCGCCTTGGCATCGTTCAACAACAATCCCATCGTTTTGATCATGGGCGGCAAGGACAAGGGCGTGGAGTTTGGCCCTCTGGTTCCTTACGTTCAAAAACGCTGCAAGATGCTGATCTTGGTGGGCGAGGCCAAAGAGAAGATCAATCGGGCTCTGGGCGATTATGCCGACACCTTCTTGGTCGGTACCTTCGAAGAAGCCGTCCTCTTGGCGTACCAAAAGTCGCGAAGCGGCGACATCATCCTGCTTTCTCCGGGTTGCGCGAGCTTCGATATGTTCCGCAATTTCGAAGAGCGGGGAGATTACTTCAAGAAGTTGGTCACTCAGCTCTAAGTTCTATCCGGGGGTCAAGGGACCGGTGTGACAGCGCCAGTCACTTGACTCTATCCAAATCGTTGCGAGGCCCGGTATCCTAAAGGTCTAGGATGGCTGCGAACAACGAGAAGGATTCGGTGCTGGAAGATCTCTGTGAATGGCCCCCGCGGATGCCGCATGGGGTGGACTACGGCCTTTTGGCTGTGGTCGGCGCGATGGTGCTCTTTGGGCTCATCATGGTTTACAGTGCTTCTTTCATTTACGCTCAAGAACGAACCGGTGACGGATTTGCTTTCATCAAGAAGCAACTTCTCGTTGCTGTAGCGGGTTTCGGCGCGCTCTACTTGGCGTGTAAAGTGAACTATCGAAAGTGGGCGGACTGGGCAGGCTGGATCCTGATCGGTGCCATTACACTTTTGGTTTTGGTCATGATCCCAGGCGTGGGAAGTCGCGTGGGCGGCGCTCGTCGCTGGATCAATTTGGGGCTGTTTAATCTTCAACCGGGCGAGCTGGCTAAGTTCGCTGTTCTGATTTTCGTATCGCGCCTTTTGGAGCGAAAAGAAGACAAGCTCGATCGCCTCGTTCCGGGAATGGTGTCGCCTTATTTCTTGTCGCTTCCCGTGTTTCTGCTTCTACTCGCTCAACCTGATTTCGGAACCACCGCCGTGATCGCAGGTGTGGTTTATCTGCTTTTGTTTCTTGCCGGTGTTCCCAAGCGCTATCTGTTCTCTACTGCGGTTGTGGGCGGGGGAATGGCAGCACTTCTGGTTCTAGGAACCGAGTACCGTCGCGCGCGATTGGCCGCGTTTTTAGATCCCTGGAGTGACCCAGCCGGCAAAGGGTTTCAAATCATTCAAAGTCTCACAGGCCTTCACCACGGAAAAATCTTTGGTGCGGGTCTTGGGAACGGCAAAGAGAAACTCTTTTACCTGCCCGAAGCTCATAACGACTTCATTTTCGCTGTGGTCGGGGAAGAGCTGGGCTTCATCGGCGTGTGCGTGGTCGTTGCGGGTTATCTCTATTTCATCTACCGCGGCCTGAAAATCGGCTGGGATTGTTGGGAGCGTTCACGCGATCGCTTCGGGATGCTTTTGGCCTGTGGAATTACGCTCGCCTTGGGCCTTCAAGGCTTTGTGAATATGGCGGTCGTCTTGGGCTTGGTGCCGACCAAGGGACTCACGCTTCCTTTTATCAGTTACGGCGGCTCGGCTCTTCTGATCGATCTTTTTGCCGTAGGGATCTTACTCGGCATTGGCAGGGGCTCAGGGAGTGTGAGAGTCCGTTCATGACCATGCAGAAAAATCAGGGTTTAGTGAAAGGGTCTCGCGGCCTGGTGGTCGCTGGCGGCGGCACCGGAGGCCACGTTTGGGCAGGCGTTGCGATTGCTGACGCATGGCGGGAGTTGCACGGCGAGACGGCTCGGATTCTTTACGTCGGGGCGCGCGGGCAGATCGAAGAGCGTCTGGTGCCGAAGTCAGGCTATCGGCTCGAGACACTCGTCTTAGGCTCACTCAAAGACGTGAGTGCGGCTCGCAAACTCAAGACCTTCATTCAGCTTCCGCTCTCCCTTCTTCGGTCGGCTTGGATTTTACTGAACGAACGCCCCGAGGTGGTCGTGGGTGTCGGAGGGTATTCCTCGGGTCCAGTCGTTCTGATGGCGCGCCTTCTGGGCTGGATTTGGGGCGCTCGCGTGGGGATTCTCGAGCAAAACGCCGTGCCCGGTTTTACGAACGGGATTTTGGGCCGCTTTGCTCACCGAGTGCTCGTTGCCTTCCCCGGAGTGGAAGCAAGCTTTCCTGTAGGGAAGGGGAAAGTGACCGGAAATCCAGTTCGCAACTCGCTGGTTCCCATGCCGTCGGCCGAGCGCGAACCCTTTACGATCTTCATTTTTGGCGGAAGCTTAGGCGCGATGGGGATCAACACCCTGGTGCTGGATGCGATTCCTCATCTCGCTGACCTTCTCCCGCGGCTCCGTTTTATTCATCAGACGGGGGAAAAGGATTACGAGCGAGTGCGCGAAGGGCATGCCCGTCTGAACACGGGTGCAAGGGTCGAGAAGTTCATCTACGACATGCAGGACTGTTACCGGCAGGCGTCTTTGATTGTCTGTCGTTCGGGTTCATCGACTCTCTCTGAAATCGCTGCAGTCGGCCGGGCCGCTGTTTTTGTGCCCTTCCCGTTTCACTCCGATCGTCAGCAAGAGCGAAATGCCCGCATTTTCACCGATCGTGGGGCGGGTAAGCTTCTGCTTCAGAATCAGGCCGAAGGAAAGGACCTGGCCGCCTTGATCCGTCAGCTTTACGAACAGCCGGCTGAGCTGGGTCGCATGGAGTCGGAAGTGCGGCAGTTTCATCGCCCCGACGCAGCCCGCACGATTTTGGCGGAATTGTCCGTAGGATCGCGGTAAATCCGGGATTCATGTCGACCCTCAAAAAAAGGCAGGAAGTGCGCCACCTCCATTTCGTCGGAATCGGTGGGATCGGCATGAGTGGCATCGCCGAAGTGTTCCTCAATCAGGGCTACCGGGTCTCGGGCTCGGACCTTTCTGAGTCAGATTCAGTTCAGCGGCTGCGAAGTTTGGGAGCCGAAGTGCACATTGGGCATCGGGCTGAGAATGTTCGCGGCGCTCATGTTGTGGTGATTTCTTCAGCCGTTCGGGCCGATAATCCCGAGGTTTTGGAAGCGCGCAGCCACCGCATCCCGGTCATTCCCCGGGCCGAGATGCTGGGCGAGCTGATGCGCGGAAAAACCGGAATCGCTGTGGCAGGAAGTCATGGCAAGACCACCAGTACTTCGATGGTGGCAGCCATTTTGACTCATGCGAGCTTGGATCCCACGGTGGTCGTTGGCGGCAAGGTGGACGCCCTGGGCGGAAACGCGAAGCTCGGACAGGGTGAATGGGTCGTGGCAGAAGCCGACGAAAGTGATGGAAGCTTCCTTCACCTTCCAGCGACTTTTGCGATCGTCACCAACATCGATAACGATCACTTGGATCACTACGGAACGCTGCAAGCCATTGAAACGGCGTTTGTCGAATTTGTCGCGCAGTTGCCATTCTATGGTCGCGCAGCTGTGAACGGGGATGACCCGGGCGTGCGCCGCTGTTTGTCGCGCTTCACGAAGCCCGTCACCACGTTTGGGTTTGAATCCTCGAATGACTGGTGTGCGGAAGAAGTTCAGTCTCTCCCGTTTGGTTCTCGTTTCCAGGTTCGTTGCCGAGGGGAGCGCCTCGGAGCAGTCGAAATTCGCGTACCTGGACGTCACAATGTTCTGAACGCCCTCGGGGCGCTTGCGATTGCTGACGCGATCGGAGTTTCTTTCCAAGACGCAGTTTTGGGCTTAGCCAGTTACGGGGGCGTCAAGCGGCGCTTTGAAGTTCGCTGGCGTGACGACGCTCGCAAGCAGATGGTGGTCGACGATTACGGCCATCATCCCACGGAGGTTCGCGCCACCTTGGCGGCGGCTCGAAGCGCCTGGGAGGGGCGAATCGTGGCAGTGTTTCAGCCGCATCGGTATTCCCGTACTATGCATTGCCACGATGGATTTCTTTCGGCCTTTCAGGGTGCCGATGTCCTTCTTTTGACCGATATTTACGCTGCCGGTGAAGAACCGATCGAGGGCGTCTCGGGCGAAGCTCTTGCCCGCGAGGTGCGCGAGGCGATGCCGCAAAACAGCGAAGTGCATTTTGTAGCGGACTTGGATCAGGCGCTTTCTAAACTGGGTCAGATTTCTCGCTCCGGGGATTTGATCCTTTGCATGGGCGCGGGTTCGATCACCCGCTTGCCTGAGCAAGTGCCCGGGGTGCTCCGGGCATGAGTCTTCGCGCTTGGTGTGAGGAAAACGCAGCGCAGTTCTCTGGAATCCTTCTTTTTGAAGAGCCTCTTTCTCGCCACACCTACTATCGCATCGGTGGGCCGGCTGAACTCCTTGCGCAGCCTCGCACTTTGGAAGACCTCTCGTGGCTGCACCGGGCCCTCTTAGAGACAGGTGCTCGAAGTTTTCTTTTGGGCTTTGGCTCCAACATTTTGGCTCACGACGATGGGTTTCGGGGCGTAGTCATCGGGACCAGGAAGCTGGATCTGACGGTGACGGAACTCGCCTCAGGGCGTGTTCGCACGGGCGCTGGAGTTGCGATCTCCACTTTCCTTCGTCGCGCATCCGAGCAAGGGTGGGGCGGGCTCGAGTTTTTGACCGGCATCCCTGGTTCCATCGGCGGTGCCGTTCGGATGAATGGCGGTACGCACTTAGGCGAATCTTCTTCGGCTTTGGAGTCGGTCGAAGTGTTTTCACTCAAGAGTGGTTTAGCGCGCGAAGTTTCGGGCGAGGAGCTTCGCTTTCAGTACCGAAAGAACCTGTTTCTCGGGCCAGATGATCTCGTCGTGGGCGCTACGTGGCGTTACCAAGAAGCGGCCCCGTCTGAAGTGAAGGCTCGGATTGATTCCACGCTCGTGCGTCGAAAGGAAACTCAGCCCTTAGACGCACCTTCCTGCGGCAGTGTTTTCAAAAATCCCCTGGCTCACGGGATGCAGGCCTGGCAAGTGGTCGATCGCTTGGGACTTCGGGGACATCGCATCGGCAATGCTCAAATTTCGCCGAAGCACTCAAACTGGATTGTGAATTTGGGCGATGCCAAAGCCGCGGATGTGCGTGCGCTGATCGAGGAAGTGAAGCGCCGCGCTCAGGGTGAGCTGGGTATTCCCATGGAAGAGGAAGTGGTAGGACTAGGTCCATGAGTGATCTTCCGCGGCCGTCCTCGCTACCTGTCGGTGACTCAAATGAGGTCGGTTCGAATCTGCGGACTCCTCCCGTATTTACGCCTGGGCCTGCGGGTGTGCGCTACGGGGGGTTTTGGGTTCGTGCCACTGCGAGCTCGATCGATAGCGTCTTAGTCCTACTGTTTTGCGTGCTCTTGGGCTTTTTTCAGGGCCTTTGGACGAACGAATCGAGCTTCGGAACGTTTCGCGGGCAGGTCATTTTTCAGCTGATGACCTTCGTCATCAATGTTTTGTACTACGGCTGGCTTCAGGGAAAATACCAGGGCACGCCAGGTAAGCGCCTCTTAGGTCTTCGCTTGGTGCGATCCGATCTGAGTCCGGTCGAAGTTCCTCGAAGCGTTGCGCGGTACTTTGCCAGCATCCTTTCAGGGGTGGTGCTCGGGCTCGGTTACCTTTGGGTCGCTTTTGACCCAAAGAAGCGTTCCTGGCACGACCGGATGGCTGGAACTTTGGTCATCCGTGACCCCTGATTTTCCTGACTCAAACGCCGATGTCGCAGCCTGGGCAGCAAGGATTTTCCGGCTGCTCATAGGGCAGAACAAAGTTCTCGTGGCTCAGTACTTTCCAGCCGCGAGATAAAATTCCAGTCCAAGCGGTTTTCGGAGTGGGCGGATTGGTGGAGTAATCAAACCAGCGGTCATTGTTGGTCATCCCGCAGGCCGAGTCGGCGAGTTGAGCCGAGGTGGCGTTCAGCGGGAGCTCTCGCCACAGAAGCACCAGCGAGATGTGGTACTTCGGGCCTTGGAAGTATTCGAGCTGTAGCGGAATGAGGCTTGAAGTGTCGAGCGACACGGCTTCCGTTCCACAGGCGAATCGAGAAGGATGCCAGCCGTCGTTATCGACAACGCTACTGAGTCCTTTGCCGTCGGTATCGAGTTTCAAAACCGTACCGTCATCGGAGAGCAGTGCAAACTGGTAGAGGCCGCTTCGGTCACTGCTTCCCAGTCGAAGAATACTTTTGAATCGAAGAGCGAAGTATTCCGTCAGAATCTGGTTTTGTGGGTCCCGAAGAAGCTCCCCTGTGGCGGATGGAAATCCGGAAGAGAAGAGGCGCGTGGGGACGTTCACTTGGCTAAAGAACAGGTCCACGTCGACCTTCTGCGAGGCGGCAAAGATCTCAGCCAGATTCCTGGGCTGAGACGCCTGACCGGTCGGGCTCGCTGTGGGTGAGGGCGACGGGAGCGCGTGGAGCTCGGCTGCGAGTCCTTCGTTGTAATAGATGGGCTGTCCGCCGCCTAAGGGATCGCAAGACACTTTGGCCATGTTGTAGTCAAAGCGGGACTTCACGGCTCCCTGAGGAAGGCGCTTGGGCTCAGACGAGCTCGACTGGGTGAGATCGGCTGGGGCCTGGCAAGCCGTGAGGCAAGCGCAGAGAAAAGCAGTAAGCACGGATCCTGTCCGGTAGGCACGCATGGGCTACTCCTGGGTTTTGATTTTGCGAGTTCAGGAAACTCCGCCGACGTGCCACTGGATTGGAACCCGCATTCTTTAGAAATCTTAACGATCTTGATTCGATGCGTCAAGCATTTGGCGGGCGTGCCTTAATCCTTCCGGTAATCAATCACTTGCACCTTTTCCGCTGGGACCCCTGCTGCTTTCGCGAGGGGCTCTTTCAGGTCTTTTGCGGTGCCGAGAACGAGGATGGAAAGCTGATCCGGATGGATGTGGGCCTTCACAGAAGCATTGGCTGACTCAAGGCTGACGCGAGCGATACCGTCTGCGTAGTGCTTCATGAATCCTTCGGGCAAATCCAAAGTGATTTCCTGAATTCGGTTTTCGATTCTTTTCCGGGGAGTGTTTAAAAGGAACCCAGCTCCATTGATGAGGCTCGTCTTGGCAAAATCGAGCTCCTGAGGAGTCACTCCGCGGTCTCGCCATTCCTCGACCATCTTCAGCACGGTTTCGAGTGCGGCTGGGGTGTCCTTGGCAGCCGGGAAAAGATAAAAGCGCCAAGAGCGGGGTTGGCGACTGAACTTCACCGAAGCGTTCGCGCCGTAGCTCCATCCCCGCTTGGTGCGAATCTCATTCATGAGGCGCGCGTGAAAGGAACCGCCGCCAAAGACAAAGTTGGCGACATAGAAGTCAAAGAAATCGGGTTCATCCATCTTGAAGCCAATTTCACCTCCTAGGATCTGGGTCTGAGTGCGCTCGGGCTTGTCGACAATGACCAAGCGCCGACCTGAGGTGGCCTTCGGAGCCGCCACACGAGGGGCGTCTTCCTTGCCGGGCCGCGATTGCTCCAGAGTCTTTGACCAAGCCTGAAGGCGCTTGATTGCGGCTGAGTCGCCGCTGGCAAGAATAGTGATTCTTCCGTCTCGAATTTGCGAGTCGTACTGGCGTTTGACATCTTGGCTAGTCAGGCCTTCGAGATCCTTGACCTTACCCATCACAGATTTTCCGTAAGGGTGGCCCGGGAAAAGGAATTCATCGAAGTGTCGCCCAGCGAGAGCTTGATCGCGACCTTGCTCTTCCAAGAGACCTGAAATCAGCTCTCCTTTGAGTTTCTTCATCTCCGACTCTGGGAAAGCGGGCTGGGTCAGAATCTCATTCACCAGGGGAAGGAATCGCTCGAGTTGGTGGCTTAAAACAGCGCCACGAAAGACGACTGCCTCACCCCGAGTTTCTTCCTCGAAGTGTGCGCCCATTTGATCGAGCTCCTGGTCGAGCTGCTCTTTTGAGCGAACCTTCGTTCCTCTGAGAAGCATCTCGCCCATGAAATTTGTCAGACCCGATTTCCCGGCCGGGTCCTCAACTGCACCGCCGCGAACGACGATGTTCAGATAGACCAGCGGCAAAGTATCGTCGGCCTCAAATTGAAGGTCTGCGGCCGGAGCCGCCAGAGTCCAGCCCAAACCCAGGAGAATGAAGAAAGAGAGGGTTCGCGTTTTCATTTGGGCGCTCCGATCACAACGGTTCGATTCTGATCTTGGAAATACCGGTTAGCCGTCTTTCGAAGGGCTTCGGGGCCAGTTGCCAAGGTCTTCTGGAAAATATCGAGAGCTTTCTCGGCTCCACCGACAACCACTTCGTAGCGACCGATGAAAGCTGCTCGCGAATGGTTGTTGTCGAGTGCCGCATAGAACTGAAAGCTCAGTTGGTTTCGGGCCCGTTCGAGTTCGGCCTCTCCCACGTTCTCAGTGGCGAGACGCTTCAGTTCTCGCCTGAGGATCGTTTCAGCCTCAGGCGCCTTACGACCTTTCTGAAGGTTGGCCCCGAAAATAAAAAGGGTCGGATCCGAACCGTCGATGTCCGCGCTGAAAACTCCGTTGGCCACTCCCGTTTCGACCAAGGCTCTCTGAAGGCGCGCGCTCTTACCATTGGTCAGGACCGATTGAATGAGCGATAGAGCAGGTGAGTCCTCATGCGACTCGGACGGGATTCGGTAGCCCACCAAAAGCTTATCCACCTGAGTTGCAAGCTTCAGAGTTTTTCGGCGAGTTGAGGTTTGTGAGGGCTCGGAAGGGAGCGCTTTGGGTTGGGCCTGGACTGCTGGGATCGATCCATAGTGGCGCTGCAAAGTCTCATGAACTTGCTGGGGGGTCACATCGCCTGCGACCACCACGACCGCGTGGTTGGGAGCGTAGTGCGCCTTGTAAAAAGCTTCGGCGTCCTGGGCGCTCATTCGGGCCAAGTCCTCTTCATAGCCGATCACAGGCCAATGATACGGATGCTTCTGGAACGCGAGTCCAAAGAGTTCTTGGTAAAGCGTCCCGTCCGGACTGTTCTCGGTGCGGAAGCGTCGCTCGTTTTGAACCACCTCGCGCTCGGTTGAAAAAGATTTTTCATCGACCACGAGATTCACCATTCGATCGGCTTCCATCTCGGCAATCATGTCGAGTTTGTCGGACGGAAGTTCCTGCGTGTAGTCGGTGTAGTCCTGGCTCGTGCTTGCGTTGTAGTTCTCCGCACCGGCTCGCTCCAGGGTTTCGTCGAATTTTCCTTCTGGATACTTTCGAGTTCCCTTGAACATCATGTGTTCAAAAAGGTGAGCTAAGCCCGTGTAGCCTGGTGTTTCGTCCTTTGATCCCACGTCAAACCACGTTTGGTAGGCGAAAGTGGGTGAACTGTGATCTTCGACGACGATCACACGTAAGCCGTTTGAGAGCTTGAAGCGGGTGGCTTCGAGTTTTCCAGCGAGGTGGATGACTTCAGAGCCTGGAATTTTCACAATCTTCGGCGCCGACGAGCACGCGGCCAGGAGAAGGGGAACTGCGAGCCATACCAGCGGAAGGCGTTTCTGCATTCGCCCACTCTAGCAGGTGGGTGGAACAACGGGGAGCGTCTACCGTCAAAACTTCGACGCCAGGCGGTTTTTGCCTGCTTTTTGAGAATGATGCTACGCTTTCCGAATGATGCGGGAAGCGTCTGAGCGAAAACCCATGGAATGGAAGTCGGTGGTCATCCTCACGGGATCGGCCCTGGCAATGGTAGGCGTGGCCATTGGGCTTTACTTCGCGATGCGCTCGCCGCTCTTTATCCTTCGGGTGGTTGAGGTGGCCGATCTTCCGGAGAATGCTCCGGTCGACGCACAGGTACTGACTGAACTCGTCGATGTTCCTTTGGGGAAGTGGAACCTCTTTCTTCTCGATCTTGGTCCGGTGGAGCGCAGGTTGCGAGCGCACCCTTGGATTCGAGAAGCGAGCCTTCAGAAGCGATTTCCGCAGACGCTTTCAGTCAGCGTGACGTTCCGTCAGCCCAGCGCTCTCCTTCAATCCGAGCGCGGGAAGCTCAGTTACTTGGACCGCACGGGCGAGAGCTTCGGGCAGGTGAGCCTCTCTCGTCAGCCCGATTTGCCTTTGATCACTGGAATCCCGGCGCAGGAGCGCGATCGTTTGCAGCAAAGCCTGCGGCTTCTTGAGAAGTGGGAAACATCGGCTGTTGGGAAGTTGGCGCAGGTTTCTTCGCTCGATTTCGATTCGGAACAAGGCTTCCGGGTGTGGGTGACTTACCCGTTGTTGCCCTCTTTGAAGAATCCTGACCCCTCGCGTGGCCGAGCGACTGTAAATTTAGGGGATGAACCCGCCGCCGAGCTCGATGCTCAGTTGGCGCGACTGGAGGCCGTCTTCAGCCATTTATCCAAGAATGCAATCGCCGCTCGGCAGATCTGGGCCGATTCTGGGAAAAAAGTAGTTGTCAGGTTTACTCGAGGTTCTTAGAATTCCTTAGACGGCAAATTTTGCCCGGATCCCATGGGGGGGATTGCCTGAATGTCCAACAAGAAGGACTTTGTAGTCGGCCTAGATATCGGAACTACCAAGATCTGCGCCATCGTGGGCGAAGTGATCGAAGCCGGGCCAAACCCGGTGATCGACATTATCGGGATCGGTACGGCTCCTTCGACCGGACTTCGTAAAGGGTGCGTGGTGAACATCGACTCGACGGTCGAGAGTATCACCAAAGCCATTGAAGAAGCCGAGTTGATGGCAGGGGTGGAGATTTCGCATGTGTATACCGGTATCGCCGGTGGTCACATCAAGTCGTTCAACTCCAACGGGATTGTCGCCATCAAGGATAAGGAAATTTCCGAGAGCGACATTCAGCGCGTGATCGATGCTGCTAAAGCAGTCGCGATCCCCTTGGACCGCGAAGTCATCCACATCATTCCTCAGGAATACATTGTGGACGATCAGGACGGCATTCGGGATCCGATCGGCATGAGTGGCGTTCGCTTGGAAGCCAAAGTGCACATCGTGACCGGAGCCGTTTCTTCGGCTCAGAACATCATCAAGAGCGCGAACAAAGCGGGCTTGAATGTGGCTGAGATTTGCTTGGAGCCCATCGCTTCGAGTGAAGCGGTGCTGACTCAGGACGAAAAAGACCTCGGCGTGGTCCTGGTGGATATCGGTGGCGGTACGTCCGACATCGCGATCTTCAAGGAAGGCGCCCTGGTCCACACCAGCGTTCTGGCTCTGGGTGGCAATCACATCACGAACGATATCGCGGTGGGACTGCGGACTCCTCAGCCTGAAGCCGAGAAGATCAAGATCAAGTACGGTTGTGCTTTGGCTTCGCTGATCAAGCCGGATGAGACGATTGAGGTTTCTGGCGTAGGTGGCCGTAAATCGCGCGTTCTGTCTCGTCGTCTTCTGGCTGAGATCATCGAGCCCCGAGTTGAGGAAATGTTCTCCTTGATTCGTCGTGAAGTGGAAAAATCCGGTTACCAGAATGTACTTTCAGGCGGGATGGTCATCACGGGCGGAACGACCCTTCTTGAAGGAATGCCTGAGTTGGCTGAGTTCATCTCGGAGCTTCCCGTGAAGCGCGGCGTGCCGCACTCGGTGGGCGGTCTGCGGGACGTAGTCAACTCTCCTAAGTTCGCAACGGGCGTGGGCTTGCTGAAGTACGGCTGCCGCAACTTGACCCGAACGAACCGGAAGTCCCGCTTCATGATTCGCGAAAACAATATCTACGACAAAGTTCGTGGATCGATGAAGGCCTGGATCAAGGATTTGTTCTGATTTGAAGGCAAGCGTTTGCAGGAAGGGGCGTTCCAGGGAGACCGGAACGCAGGGCTGAAACAGGGCGTATCCCGGAAACGGGGCGCTCACTGAAGAAAAGGAAATTCTTCGAATGTTCGAAATTGAGCAGTTGGTGGCACAAGGAGCGAAAATCAAGGTAGTGGGCGTGGGCGGCTCAGGCTGTAACGCTGTAAACACCATGATTAAGATGGGTCTGACGGGCGTGGAATTCATCACGGCCAACACGGACAAGCAGGCTTTGGATGCCTCGCTCGCTCCCGTGAAGGTACCGATCGGCCAGGAGCTGACCAAAGGACTGGGCGCTGGCGCCAATCCCGAGATCGGCCGTAAAGCTGCCTTGGAAGACTACGCTCAAATTTCCGAGATTCTGAGCGGCTCGGACATGGTGTTCATCACTGCCGGCATGGGCGGTGGCACCGGAACCGGCGCAGCGCCGGTGTTCGCGAAGATCGCAAAAGAAGTCGGCGCCCTCACCGTAGGTGTGGTCACCAAGCCCTTCATGTTCGAAGGCAAAAAGCGCATGAAGCACGCTGAAGGCGGCATGGCGCTTCTTCGTGAAAACGTTGACTCGCTGATCACCATCCCGAACCAGCGCTTGCTGGCGATCTCGGGCTCGTCTTTGTCCATGATGGACGCCTTCAAGAAGGCCGACGAAGTTCTGTTGAACGCCGTTCAAGGTATCTCTGACCTGATCAACACCACCGGCATGATCAACGCCGACTTCGCTGATGTCCGGACCATTATGTCGAGCAAAGGCATGGCCCTGATGGGGATCGGCTTCGGCAGCGGTGATCACCGCGCAGTCGAGGCAGCAACGGCAGCCATCTCTAGCCCGCTCCTCGAAGACGTCTCGATCAACGGTGCAACCGGCATCATCATCAACATCTCGGGCGGATCGGACATGAAGATCCACGAGGTCAATGAAGCCACCACCTTGATCATGGAAGCCGCGCACGAAGACGCCGAGATCATCTTCGGCACGGTCATCGACGAGGCGCTGAAAGATCAAGTGAAAGTGACCGTGATCGCAACCGGTTTGGGGCATCTGCAAGCTCAGGCGCAGCCGAGCTTCCAGGTTCAGGTTCCGGCTCAATACAATGTGCAACCCCAGCAGCAGCAGCAAGCCCAGCTTTCGGGTCAGGCTCAGCACATGGCACAAGTAGCGGCGCAAGCAGTCCAGCAAGCAGTGGTCCAGCAAGCCGTGCAACAAAACGTGCAACAGCCCATGAACTCGCAGCCCATGCAGCAGCCAGTGGCAGCACCGGTTCAGGCACAAGCAGGAGTGGCTCCGGCCAATAGCCAAGCCCAAGCCATCGTTCCGCCGGCTCCGACGGCCGAGATGCTGGCTTTGGCCGCCAGTGTGGTTCGTGGTCAAGCGGCTGCCGCTGAAGCCCAAGCCAACCTGGCAGCGATGCCTGCTCACCGCGCCGAAGAAGCCATCAGCCGCTTCGACGAGGAAGTGGAGCAACAGCAACAACAGGCCCAGGTTCAGGTCGCTCCAGTTGCGATGCCGATGTCGGCTCAAGTGTCGGCTCAACTGTCGGCCCAGGCTCAATCGCTTCAGACCCCCAGTGTTTCGCAAGGGGCTGAAATGAGTGAACTGGCTCGGGCTCGGGCACTGGCTCAGCGCTTGGGAATCACGAATCTGACCGACGATGAGTACGACGTTCCGGCCTACCTGCGCCGGCAACAAGAACGCGAACTCTGATCGAAGCTAGACGCTGCGGTGGATCCAGATCGGCGCATGCCGGGTTTGGATCCACCCTTCGCGTCTCAGCCAATGGGTTTGAGCCAAGTAGTCTTGGAGCTCCCCAGTTTTACCCCGCGAAGCGATCCGAATGGTTCGCCGCCGCGTGACCGCCTGAAGATCTCGCATCACTTTGACCAGCGTGTCGCGGTTGAAGGGGTCGTAAAGAAAATAGAGATCCGCATCGTCCGGCGCGAAGTCTGGATCGGCGAGGTCGCGGCACTCGAATCGAACGCGCTCTGGATCCACCTCGTGAAGCTTTGCGACGCGTTGAGATTCCTGAACTCGCTGAGAAACGATCTCGTACCCAGTGAAGCGCACTTCCGGCAGACAAAAGGCCAGAACAAATCCCATCCGTCCGTAGCCAGCGCCTAAGTCCACTACGTGCGCGTCAGGTTGAAGATTGAGCTTCTCGAGAAGTTCAAAGAGTTCTCGGTACGGAGTATTGAGTGAGCTTCGCGAAAGAGTTCCTGAGCCGCTCCAGGAAGCATCCCCTAAAGCGCTTTCCACGGCCGCTCCTCGGGACCGTCCCACCGACGAGGGGACCTTGGCTTCAGTTTGGCTCATCTTCAGGCCGAGCAAGAAATCGAGCGCAAGATCCTCTGTGAGTAGCGAAGGAATCGGCGATTCTTCACCCAAGATCTGAGCGGCGGCGTTTCGCCAGCCGCCTAAGCTTTCGAGCAAAGCGTGCTGTCGGTCCTCAGGCAGGGACTCCAAGTGAAGTTCAAGGCCCTCTAAAGCCGTGCGTTCCAGTGGAATGTTCTCAAACGCGGGAAGGAACCTCGCTGCCAAAGCTTGGGAAGCTGTGGACGCGGGCAGAGTGTCCCAGATCTTCAGGAATTCCTGAGCCGTCATTCTAGGAAATAAGTGAAAGTGAAGCCGCCCTCGAAATGGGCTTCGGTATCGGGCGCAAGGCCGATGCCCGGCACGAGTTCTAGGCCAATCTCAGACGGGGTTCCCGCGAAGCGGTACTGAAGACCGAGCGGGAGACGAAGTCCGATCCGGTCGTCGTTCTCAATACGGGCGCCGATCCCGAAAAAGGGGACTGCCGATTTGAGATCCTTGGGGAGCCAGCCCGCGCCTGGACGACGAAATCGGTAATCGACTCCCAATTCAAAAGAGTTGCCCCAGTCGTAGGCCAAAAACGGGCGAAGTTCGCGCTCGGCTGAAAAGCGGTGAGTGAAGGTCAGTCCCGTGGGGTCACCGAGAATCAGGCCTAAGCCCAGATTCGAGGACCCTGCATTCGCAGAAACCTGAGAAACGAAAAGGAGGGCTCCTGCGATCCAAAGGCTTCGGGCAAACTTCATGGGGTGACCTTTCCGCGCCTGAAATCTTAGGCGCTCTGTACTCCGGTACTGAGGCCCCCATCGACGTGGAAGACCTGGCCGGTGATGTAGTCCGACTCAGGACCTACCAAGAAAGATACCATTCGGGCAATTTCTGAAGGCTTTCCTAGACGTTTCAGCGGAATACGCCCTGCGAAACGGTCTCGAATTTCTGCAGGCATCTGATCGGTGAGCGCCGTTTGAATGAAGCCCGGTGCCACGGCGTTTACGCGAATGTTGTGGCGGGCCAGTTCCAGCGCCCAGGTCCGGGTCATTCCGACGAGCCCGGCTTTACTGGCCGAGTAGTTCGACTGCCCTACATTCCCTAGCCAAGATACGGATGCAATGTTGACGAGCACCCCTTGCTTGGCCTGAATCATCGCACGTGCGCAAGCTTGACCGAGTCGGAAGGGGGCCTTCAGATTCACGTCCATCACTTCGTCCCACTGAGTTTCAGTCAGTTTGTGAAGCATTCCGTCCCGAGTGATGCCGGCGTTGTTGACAAGAATATCAATTTTTCCAAAACGACTCAGTGCATCTTGAGTCAGTGTGTCAGGTCCCGTCGAGGTTGCGATGTTCGAGCTCTCTTCGAAAGCAGTCCCACCTACCTCACGAATTTTCTGAGCGACTGCATGGGCTAGCTCTGCTTGAACGTCGTTCACCAAAATCGAGGCACCGCGCGACGCCAGCTCCAGTGCGATGGCTTCGCCGATTCCACGGCCTGCGCCGGTGACAATGGCCACCTTTCCTTTGAGGGCTTCGCGATGCTCGAGATTTTGCATGGGGATCTCTCCTGAAAGTGTCTTATCGGAATAGAAGGAGGTGATTGAAAAATAAATCTGCCAACGCAAATTGCAATTCTCCCATGTCTGTTTACAGTGGGTAGGATTGCAGTGTCACAGGTATGACGGTTAACGCCGTCAGCCATTTCTTGGGGGAAGTCAATGATGACGAAATCGCGTTCCATGCGGAACATCGTGGCGGCGCTCGCGTTCTTCGCGGGTGTGACGGCTTCGGCGGCAGAGTATCGCGCGCACGAAGTCATCGTGAAGTTCAAAGAAGGCAGTAAGCGGGACCGCATGGCGACCAACGCTTTGTATCGCTCCCTCGGGGTGAAAAAAGTGAAGCGCATTGGCGGCATCATGCGCGGCTTCGAGCAACTCGTGCTCGACGAGAGCGTCAAAGTTGAAGACGCCGTCTTCGAACTGAGCCGTAGCCCTGAAGTCGAATACGCTCAGCCCAACTATATCCTTCATGCGGGTCCGACCACTCGCTTCCCGATCCCTTCGAGCGTGAACACTCAAGACGCTTGCGTGATCCCAGGCGTCCCTTTCCCGCCGGGCTGTGATGGCTCCGGTGGTGGAGGCGGCGGCGGCGGTGGTGGTTTGCCGGGTGGTGACATCGGCGCAATCTGCAGCGCACTCGGACTTCCGCCCGAAATCTGTAACGCCTTGGGCGGCGGCGGTGGTGGCGGAGGAGGCGGCGGCGGTGGCGGTGGCGGTGGAGCTTGCCTATTCCCAGGAATCCCGTTCCCTCCCGGCTGTGACGACAGCGGAGGCGGTGGTGGTGGCGGCGGCGGCGGTGGCGAACCGACTCCTCCTCCAGCAAATCGCCCGGAACTTCAGCCGGCTCCGGCAGAAGTGATTCCTCCGGTTGCTGATCCGGATCTTTCCAAAGCTTACGGGATTTCCAAGATTGGTTCCGTCGAAGCTTGGAACGAGCATAAAGGAACGAAGGAAATGGTCGTTGCCGTGATCGACACGGGCGTGGACTACAACCACGAAGACCTGGGCTTCAACATGTGGCGCAATCCGAGCCCGACTCAGAATGACGTCGTCGGTTTTGACTTCGTCCACAATGACGGGCTTCCCTTTGACGACAACGAACACGGCTCGCATTGCTCGGGCACGATCGGTGGCGTGGGTGGAAACGGAAAAGGCGTCTCGGGCGTCTCGCAGCGCGTTTCGATCATGGGCTTGAAGTTCTTGTCGGGCCAAGGCTCGGGCACGACTGCTGACGCGATCAAGGCGATCGACTACGCGGTCAGTCACGGTGCTAAAGTTCTCAGCAACAGCTGGGGTGGCAAAGGCGACGACGGGAACCAAGCTCTCTTCGACGCGATTGAAAGAGCCAAAGCAAAAGACGTTCTGTTCATTGCAGCTGCTGGTAACGACGGCACCAACAATGACGGAAACGATCCGAGCTATCCGGCTGCTTTCACCAACGACAACATGATCTCGGTGGCCGCAACCGATAAGGACGACAAAATGGCGTTCTTCTCGAACTTCGGTCCGAAGACCACGCACTTGGCTGCTCCGGGCGTGAACGTGTACAGCACGGTTCCGGGCAACAAGTACGCTTCGCTTTCGGGAACGTCGATGGCAGCTCCGCACGTGGCGGGTGCCGCGGCGCTTCTGTGGTCCAAAAATCCCACTTGGAACTACAAGAAAGTGAAAGACGTTCTTCTGAAGTCCACTGATTCGGTGAGCACCCTTCAAGGGAAGGTGGCCACCGGAGGGCGTCTGAACATTCTCAAAGCTCTGCGCTCGACGGACTGACGCCCCGCGTAGCTCTTGATCGGGCTACAGGGATTGCCGATGGATATGGCCGGATGGGGGACTTCCGAAAGGAGTCCCCCTTCTTGTTTTTTGAATTGCCGATGTGAGTAAGGGCGGGATAAATCCTTCGGCGGGGAAAATTCAAAGGGGGACTTTCATGATCCAAAAAGGCTTTTGGCTTTTTGTTGGGTTGCTGGCGCTAGGACTCGGGGGAGTCTCAGTGAAAGCGAATGATGTGAAAATTCGGTTTCCGAAGGTGCTGGACTGCGAGGCGCCATTGACTCGGGAAGCGAGCTTTCGACAACCGTTTCGTATTTACACGCGGTTGAATGCAATCGAGCAGTGGACCGACATCACTTCTGTTGGAACGCGCGTTTTGTGGAGTGATCGAGAAGGGCCAAAGCCCTTCGCGGATGAAGTGGGCGCGACCTGGGCTTCGAATCCTTACTTCGGGGCTCAGGTGAGTGTGGCGGAATACGTGTATTCCACCATGAGCTCGCAATCGGCGGATTTTGTGTTCAGCTTTCGAACGAAAGAAATTTTCGCGTACCTTCACCAAGTACCGTCATCGAAAACGGTGCGCGGAAACTTGAAAGTCTACGGACGCGACACAGTCGAAGAAGACGTGGGCTTGGTCTGCACAGCTCGCTACTGATCTGACACCAGTCTGACTCGAAAAGAAGAAACGCCGAGACTTTCAGGGAGCCAACCCTGTCGTCTCGGCGTTTCCCTTATGGCGACCTCCCCCGAGGTTCCATCCCCCCTTTCAAACCCCTCCAAACACCTTTGGGCTCGATGGGGCCGTCCGTGACCCCGCATTCGCAAGTTCGAGTCGAATCCGTTCGGCCCGAGCGAAACTTCAGCGCGAATCCCTGCGCTCTTGCCCCCCTAGCACCTCACTGAACGCTCGTCGAAAAGAGGCGCATCCTGCGCATTCTTCGCGGTGAGTGAACGGTTCAAATCAGGCGCCCTGACCGACGACGATTCAAGCGAGCTTGAGTGCGCGTCCCAGGCTTTTCGGGCGGTGGCCATCGACGTGCTGCCACTCCCGGTGCTCCTGGTCTTCCTTACAACCCACACACAACTCGGCGGTGGGCCGCAGTTCCAAACGCTTCATCTCGATTTCATCGCCACAGTCCAGGCAAGTACCGAAGGTTCCGGCTTGGATTCGGGCTTGAGCTTGATAGACCTTCTTCAAGTAAAGGGCCTCGCGGCTCCGGAGCCTGAGCCGCATCGCGGTTTCCAGCTCCGTCCGGGTTTGGTCCCCTTCGTCCGGGCGATCGTCCTCGGCCAGGCTGAAGGGCTCGACCTGGATCCCCTGGCTATAGGTCAGCTGTGCGTGGGCGTCCTGAAACAAGCGTTCAAATTTCTTTAGGGTCTCGGCTTTCATGGTCTGGCTCCTTTCACCCGGCGGGCTGTTGCCCCGGTACTGAGGGGAGAAGCGAGGTTCGTGCCAAGAGACAACTGCTTGAAAACAGAGGAAAGCTTCAAAAGCGTGAAAAAAAATCGGGCGCGAAATGACCAAGTCGGTGTCACTTCGCGCCCGATGTCCACAAATTCGCGGCTGCAAGTGCTGAAGCGGCGGGCGCCTCAGGCGTACCGGCGCGAGAAGGTCTCGCCCAGGCTCTTGTGCTTGCGGCCGACGGCGTTCATTCCTTCACGCCGTTCCTGCTCTTCCTTGCAACCCACGCACAAAGTGGCCGTGGGACGGGCCTGGAGTCGTCGGAGCTCAATGTCGTCCCCGCACGAATCGCATTCCCCAAAGGTGCCCTCTTCGATGCGGCGAAGCGCCTCATCCACCTTCTTGATGTAAAGGGTTTCCCGATTCACGAGCCGCATGCGCATGGCTTGCTCAGCATCGATCGAGGCTTGGTCCACCTCGTCGGGTCGGTCGTCCGCGCTGACAACGAAGTCCTCGCGCACTACCTTGGTTTTTTCCTGGATCGCCGACTTCTGATCCTCGAAGAGCTGTCTGAACTTCCTCAAGGTTTCCTTTTTCAACTGGTTTCCCCCCCTTTGAGTTCCCGAACGACCCACCGGCTGACTGCCTGTAAGGTCTCCATCACGCCTTCTCCGCGACTTGCGACTGCTTCAAAGTGCGGTCGCTTCATTGCGTTGAAAGTGGCTTCTAGCTCCCGAATCGGCACACATTCCGATAGGTCGCGTTTGTTGTATTGGAAAACCAAGGGCAACTTGTGGATGTCGTACCCTTGAGAATCCAATGCCCTTTGCAATTCCTCGAAGCTCTCGAGGTTTGCCTCCATCCGATCGGGCGCGGAATCGACGACGAAGACCACACCGTCGACCCCTTTGAGGATGAAGTGCCGGGACACTTCGTAAAAAGTCTGTCCCGGAATCGAATAGACATGAAACCGCGTCTTGTAGCCGCGGACTTCTCCTGCTGCGAGCGGAAGAAAATCAAAGAAAAGGGTTCGCTCGTTCTCGCTGCCGACTTTGACGAGCTTTCCTTTTTGGTCGGGCCGAATGTTTTCGTAGATGTGCTGGATGTTCGTGGTTTTTCCGCACAGGCCCGGGCCGTAGTAAATGATCTTGCAGTTGATCTCTTGAGCTTTGTGATTGATGAGGCTCACTCAGCCAATCTCCACGCGGTTTTCCATCGCTTTACCGATGGTCTGTCGATCCGTGTATTCAATCAGGCCACCCACGGGAATACCGTGGGCCAACTGAGTGACCCGAATCCCGAGCGGACGAATCAGCCGACTCAGGTAGAGCGCCGTGGCCTCGCCTTCGACGCTGGGGTTCGTTGCCAGAACGATTTCGCGGACGCCTTGTCCTTCAGGCCGACCGAGTCGTTGCATCAGCTCGCGAATTTTGAGTTCCTCGGGTCCGATTCCGTCCAAAGGAGACAGCGCTCCGTGAAGCACGTGGTAGCGGCCTTTGTGCACACTGGCTTGCTCAAGCGACATCACGTCCGAAGGACGCTCAACCACGCAAAGGATGTTGGGGTCGCGATCGGGACTCGCGCAGATGCGGCAGGGCTCTTGGTCCGAGAGAGTAAAGCACTGGCCGCAAAGACCAATCTTTTGCTTCGCGGTCAGAAGGGCCTCGCTGAGTGCAGAAGCGTAGCTCGGGTCTTGCTTCAAGATGAAGTACGCGAGGCGCGTCGCCGTTTTTTCGCCAATGCCAGGAAGCTTGGCCAACTCAAAAACGAGCTTCGACACCGGATCTTGCGGGCGATTGGGTTCAAGTAGTCGCATGAGGACCTCCCGAGCCAGAGTCGTGATCCAGAAGCTCGATTGGACCGAGCTCGCCGCCAAACAATGCACGAGCTTCGGTGATCATCGGATGATTGCGTACCGCTTCACGAGCAGCGTCTTCGCGTGCTCGGCGCTCGCGCTCGCGACGAACGGCAGGACTCTCTCCCTGCTCGCTGATGCTGAAACGCGGACGAACCGTGAAGCCGAAGTACTCTTTGCTCAGGTTCAAAAGCTGCTCGGAGTAAGTGCGGTTCTGGAGTTGATCGCGGAAACTATTGTCGGCCGCCGCAAAGGAAAGACCGAGCGTCGCTTTGTCGGCAGACGAAGCATCCGGCAGCTCATCGCAATGAGCGTGCTCCAGGAAGCTTGCCAGAAGCGGGCGGGTGCGGCGGATGTGCTGAATCAGTCCTTCGAAGCTGCGAGGTCCAACCGCTTGAGCGGCCGAAGGAGCAGCCGGGGCGAGGCTCGGAGCTGCCAAGGCCGGGCTGACCGATGGGGTAGCGCCGAATGAAGCCACAGGCGCTCTGGATACCGAGGGAGCCGTGGTGACTGGAGCAGCACTCTGAACGGGAGCTGCGGCGGCAGGAGCGTGAGCCGGTGCTTGAGCCGCCGGTGCGGCCACTGCAGGCGATGCGGAGGCTGGCTTCTGAGGCGAAGCACTCGGGCTAACGACCCGAGCTGCGGCGGCTGAAGCCGAAGTCGCAGAGGCTGCTGCCGCCACGGTGGGGCGTCCGCCTCCTGCGGGTGTTCCGGTGGAAGCTCCTGGCTCACTGACGGCCAAGCCTTCAGCGGTTGCGCATTTGATGAGCAGGACATCGAGAACGATCTTCGGTTGTGGCGAGCGAGCGATCCACTCCACACCTTGATGAAGGGCTTGGAAGATCAGCTCCATCTCTTCGAGCGAACGAAGCGAAGTGAGCTCTTGAAGCTCGGACCATTCATCTTGAGAGAGCTCGAGGCCGGTTGAACCGGTCGAGCCCACTTTGGCCAAAATGGCGCCGTAAAGAAACTCAATCAAGCTTCGAGTCAGGACCTTCAGATCGTGGCCCTGTTGATAGGCTTGATCGACGGCGGCCATCGCATCGAGGGGTTTTCTGGCTAAAACTCCGCGCAACACCTGCATCAGAGTTTGTCCTTCGATCAACCCCACCGATTCGCGCGCGCTCTGAGTGGTGATCTTTTGGCCGGAATAGGCAATGACTTGATCCAGCAGCGAGAGCGAGTCGCGCATGGAGCCTTCCGCCGCACGGGCGACCAAAGCGAGAGCGCCCGCTTCTGTTTCGATCCCTTCGGCTTGGCAGACTTGATTCAAGCGGCCTTGGATCTGAGCCAAAGTGACTCGCCGAAGATCAAAGCGCTGGCAGCGCGACAAAATGGTCGCGGGAATCTTATGAGGCTCGGTCGTAGCAAAGATGAAGATGACGTGGGCGGGGGGCTCTTCCAAAGTCTTCAGCAGCGCATTGAAAGCTGCCGTGGTGAGCATGTGCACTTCATCGATGATGTAGATTTTCTTGCCGCCCGTGGCCGGCATGTACTTCGCGTTCTCACGAATTTCGCGGACGGCATCGACCCCGTTATTGGAGGCGCCGTCGATCTCGATCACGTCGACGCTATTGCCCGAGGCGATTTCCTTGCAGCTGGGACATTGGCCGCACGAGACGAGCCAGGATTCAGGGCCTTCGGCCGTTTTCGCTTCCGGGCAACGCACAGCTTTTGCGAAGATCCGCGCAATGGAGGTCTTGCCGATGCCTCGCGATCCCGTCATCAGGTACGCTTGATGAATTCGGCCAGTCCGAATGGCATTCATCAACGTCCGCACGACGTGTGTTTGACCGACAATGTCGGCAAATTGAGCGGGACGCCATTTTCGGGCAAGCACTAGGTAGGACGACAAACGAGACCTCTCCCGTCAAAAAAACCACACACTTTGGATGGAAGCGACGCGACCCTATCTTTCCTCTTTTTGATAAGCAACGGAAAAGACAAGGGAATTGCCGCACGCTGCCAGCGCACCTCGCCAGCGCGGCGCGCAGTGACTTCAGGTGCTTCCGAGAAGAAATTCAGCTAGTTCCCGCCCATCGGCCGCCTCGGTGAGGACTCCCATAGGCGCCGGCCGGCAGTGTCTAAGGTTTAGACAACTGTCTAAAGAGTAGACAGTTTTTCGGCGCAGGGCTCGAGCAGGGCTTGGGCTCTCAATGACCTGATTTCAACGGGTTAGCGCGAAAATATCCTTTTGGCATAACTGTTGCTCGGTGCGGCGGACCTTTTCGAATCCGGGGATCTAAGAAGTTTTCACAGGAGTTGCTGTTCCTCCCCCTTCCCCCCCTAACCCCAAAGGAACAGTACTCGGGGCTTGGTCCGGTCAAACGGATTAGGCCCCGTCCCATTTTTAGGGAAGCTGAGCCAAGCGAACGGTCGAGTGAGGCAGCTTCTCAAGCAATGCTTCGAGAAACTCGCTGGTGAGACGTGCTTCGAGTTCAGGTTCCGAGACGGTGAACCCCACTTGGGCTTGGATGGCGGTTTCAGTCACGCCGGCCAGAAGCACGCTCAGTTCTTCTGTCTGGCTGGCGCTCGGACATGCGGCAAGAGCTTCGGCGCAGAGTTTTTGAAAATCCGGAAAGGACGATCCCAGACGCAGTTTCAGGGGAATGGAAACTCCGGTTTTCCGAGTGGGCAGCGACAGGTTCAGAATGCGCGTGTTGACGAGTTCTGAATTGGGAACAATCAGGGACTTGCCGCTTGAGGTTCGAATGCGAGTGCTTCTGAGACCAATCTCTTCGACTTCGCCCGTGAAGCCCGCCAGCGTCAGGCGGTCGCCCGGCTTTAAGTTGCGATCGATGATGAGCGTGAAGCCCGAGATCATATTGCTGAGCGTGGGCTGAGCTGCCAGACCCACGGCCAAAGAGCCGACTCCCAGGGCCGCAAGCAGCGAGACCACGTCGTAGCCAAAGAGTTTTAGGATCAAAATCGCGCCAAAGACAAAAGTGACTAGGTTAGCGAGATTCCGAATCAAGGGAATGAAGCCTGATTGAAGAGTGGAATCCCCAATCGTTCGGAAGCGCCCTTGCTCGATGATGAGAAGAACGGCCAAGCGGAACAGGCGAAGCAGCAGCAGAATGACGAGTAGCGAAACTGCGCGGCTCACCCAACGATGGGTCACAGGACCCCAAGGTAAGTCTTCGACTCCCGCTTGCAGAGCCAGTGTGGCCAGGAGTTGTACGGTTGGAATGAGCAGATTCTTCAAAGGGTTCATGTCCGAAATGTCCTGGTCGGGATAATCGCATTGAAAATGCGCCGGGTGAATGTCATTCGTTAAGAGTGAACCATCTCCAACTGCGCATTCGCGAAGGAACAATCGCGCTGACGTGGAATTCGGCTGGAAAGCTGACCCGGTTGGATTGGTACGAGGGCGTGGGCGGCTCGGACTCCCGAAGCTGCGGGGGATGGTCGGTCTTAGATCAGGCCGCCTCTTTACCTCCAAACATTCAATCCATGGTCAGCCAGATGCGGGCCTACTTCACGGCCGGCGAGCCCATGCCGCAAGTGCCGTGGGAGTGGCTGGAACTAGCCGGATGTACGGATTTTCAGTCGGCCGTTTATCGGGCGATTTCCATCATCCCTCACGGCGAGACTCGTACTTACGCTTGGGTCGCTAAGCGCATCGGAAAATTTGCGCCCAGGGCCGTAGGACAGGCTTTGAGGCGGAACCCCTTTCCCATGGTTTTGCCTTGTCACCGCGTGGTGGCAACGGGCGACACTCTGGGCGGCTTCATGGGGAGCACGGACCCGAACGAGCCTGAGCTTCGTTTGAAGAAGTGGTTACTGGATTTGGAAAATGAGTACCGAAACCCGGTCTTCAGTTTCCTGAACGGCGGCTTGTCGGCTTAACGGTCGTACCGCGTTCGGTCTCGAGCTTGCGGGTCAAGTCGCGCCAACTTTTCCCTTCACGCGCTTTTGGGTCACGCTGAAGTTTTTCGACCGCCGAGTTGTGGTCAGCCAAATTGTCCGTGAACTCGTGGGTGCCGTCGTTGCGGGAAACGAAGAAAAGGTGGCTGCTCTCGGCAGGCGTGAGAGCGGCCTGAAGTGCTTCGGTCCCGGGATTGGCGATGGGGCCGGCAGGAAGCGCAGGCACCGTATAGGTGTTGTAGGGCGACGGAGTGCGAAGGTCCGCGCGCGAGAGTTTTCCTTCGTAGTGGTCCCACATCCCGTAGATGGTGGTGGGGTCGCTCTGCAGACGCATGCGTTTCTTCAGGCGGTTGTGGAAGACGGAACTGATCAGCGGGCGCTCTTCGGGCGCACCGGTTTCCTTTTCAATCATGGACGCCAAGGTCACGGCTTCGTGGCGCGATAAGCCCATGCTGGCGGCTTTTGCCAAAGTTTCCTCGCTCCAAAACGCGAGTGAGCGGCGAACCATTTTCTCGACCAACCCGCGGATCGACGTTTGACGAGCCAGGAAATAGGTTTCTGGAAACAGATACCCTTCGAGCGTCGGGGGCGCGTTTTCACCAAAGCCTAAGCCTGCGATGAACTCGGAATCCTTGCACAAAGAGATGAACTCTTCCTTCGGGCCGATTCCTGCTTTCTCGACGGCTGCTGCGATCTCAAAAAGATTCTCGCCCTCAGGGACCGTGAAGGGGTGGTTCACGCTTTTTCCGCTGCCCAAGGTCTCAAGAATTTGCAGCGGAGTTTGCGAAGCCGAAATTTCATATTCGCCCGTCTTCAAGCGCTTCCAAGCGCGAGTGGTGCGTGCAAGCCACATCAAGCGCCAGGGATCGTCGATCGCGCCCACTCGCACCAGTTCTTGGGTGACCGAAGCCCCGGTCGCCCCGGGTTGAACTTCGAGAATCACCTTCTGGGACTGCGAAGGGTCCAAGGGGCGAGTTGCGAACCAAAAGAGGTCGGCGCCCCAGCCCAAAAACAGCAGGGTTGCCGCCACGGAAGCCATCGTGAGCATTCGTTGAAAAGGCATAAGGAGGGTTAGATGGTAACCTGCTTTTTTCTTGTCCTGCAGAACAGAGTTTGTTACTCAACTTTTCGTGCCGGTCGGCACATTCCTCTCCTCGATTTTTCTCCCACTCTAAATTCCAACTCAATCCCGTCTCTCTACCCTCTGCAGGGAAGTGCTCTATGCATCTACGCGAATTGAAAGAAAAAAAGATCGCTGACCTAGTCGAAATGGGTCGCGAACTGGGGATCGAAAACGCAGCAGGCCTGCGCCGGCAGGACTTGATCTTTCAGATCCTCCAAAAGAAGGCGGAGAAGGACGAGCACATCTACGCCGACGGGGTTTTGGAATGCTTGCCCGACGGCTTTGGGTTCCTCCGGGCGCCCGATTACAACTACCTGCCGGGGCCGGACGATGTTTACGTTTCGCCTTCCCAGATTCGGCGCTTCGGCCTTCGCACGGGCGACACCATCAGCGGCTCGGTTCGCTCACCCAAAGAAGGCGAACGGTACTTTGCCCTTCTGAAGGTGGAGCAAGTGAACTTCCTGGCGCCCGAGGCCAATAGCGAGAAGGTCTTGTTCGACAATCTGACCCCGCTTTATCCGAAAGAGCGATTGAGCTTGGAAAACCAAGCGCAGAACTATTCGACCCGGATCATCGACATGATGGTCCCGCTCGGCAAAGGGCAGCGCTGCTTGATTGTGGCGCCGCCGCGAGCCGGAAAAACGGTCCTTTTGCAGGATATTGCGAACGCCATCACGACCAATCATCCGGAAGTGAAACTCATCGTTCTTTTGATCGATGAACGTCCGGAAGAAGTCACCGACATGCAGCGCTCGGTGAAAGGCGAAGTGGTGAGTTCGACTTTCGATGAGCAGGCTTCGCGCCACGTTCAGGTGGCAGAAATGGTCATCGAAAAAGCCAAGCGCTTAGTCGAAAACAAATACGACGTCGTGATTTTGCTCGATTCCATCACGCGCCTGGCGCGCGCTTACAACGCTGTGGTGCCGCCTTCTGGAAAAATTCTTTCAGGCGGCGTCGACTCCAACGCCCTTCACAAGCCCAAGCGGTTCTTCGGTGCCGCCCGAAATGTGGAGGAAGGGGGCTCTCTGACCATCATTGCGACGTCCTTGGTCGATACTGGATCGAGGATGGACGAAGTGATCTTTGAGGAGTTCAAAGGGACGGGCAATTCCGAGATTCATTTGGACCGTAAGCTCATGGAAAAACGAGTTTTCCCGTGCTTGGACATCAACCGGTCGGCGACCCGAAAAGAAGAACTTTTGTTGCCAAAAGACATGATGCAGCGGTTGTGGATTTTGCGAAAAGTACTGCATCCGATGAACACGGTGGACGCTATGGAGTTCCTGCTCGACAAGGTCAGCCACTCCAAAACGAACGCCGATTTCGTGAAATCCATGAGCGGATAAAGCTTGCGGATTCTGAACTAATTAAATTGACAGGTTGACCAAGGGCCCCGGAATTTGTTAGGCCATCCATTCCGCATCGAGTTCGGAAGAGGTTTTACTTTATGAAACAAAGCATTCACCCCGTTTACGTTGAGACCACCATCACCTGCCATTGTGGCGCTGTGATCGAAACCCGCGATACCAAGCCGGGCATCAAGGTCGAAGTGTGCTCGATGTGCCACCCGTTCTTTACTGGCAAGCAGAAGCTGCTCGACACCGAAGGTCGTGTTGAGCGCTTCCTGAACAAGTACAAGAAGAAGTGATCTGCGTTCCTTTCGGACGCTGACGCTTTTCCCGGCACTCCATGTTCGACAAACTTGAATCCGTTGTCGCCCGCTTTCAGGAAGTGGAAGCGCGATTGGCGGATCCACAATTGGCGGAAGTGCCGGGAGAGTTTCGTAAGCTCTCCCAGGAGCACGCCCAGCTTCAAGAGCTGGTAGCGGAGTACCGTCATTTAAAAAAGCTGCAAGCCGACATCACTTCCAGTCGAGAACTTCTCGTTGGAAAAGATGCCGAGATGTCGGCTTTGGCAAAAGACGAACTGAAAGCGCTTGAGCCCGCGCTGGTCGAAAGTGAGCAGCGCCTACGGGTTTTGCTGCTTCCTAAAGACGCCAACGACGAAAAAAACATCGTCCTGGAAGTGCGCGCTGGTGCGGGAGGCGATGAAGCTGCTCTCTTTGCTGGCGAACTTTTCCGCATGTATCAGCGCTTTGCCGAGCGAACAGGCTGGCGAGTGGATTTGCTCTCGACCAACCCCACGGGCTTGGGGGGCTACAAAGAAATCATCGCCATGATTCAGGGCGATCGCGTTTACAGTCGCCTGAAATACGAAGGCGGAGTGCACCGCGTTCAGCGAGTGCCCGCCACAGAAGCGCAAGGTCGCGTTCACACTTCGACCGTCACGGTGGCAGTGCTGCCGGAAGCCGAAGAGGTGGATGTGCAGATCAATCCCGTCGATCTTCGAATCGATGTGTTCCGCTCGGGCGGCGCAGGCGGGCAGGGCGTGAACACGACGGACTCAGCGGTTCGGATCACCCACTTACCGACTGGGACTGTGGTGGTTTGTCAGGATGAGCGATCTCAGTTGAAGAACAAAGACAAAGCGATGAAGATTCTGCGCTCGCGGATTCTCGAGGCCGAACAAGAGCGCGCCGCGCGCGAGCATGGCGATGTACGCCGCTTGATGGTGGGAACGGGCGATCGCAGCGAGCGCATCCGAACCTATAATTTTCCGCAGGGTCGCCTGACCGATCATCGCATTGGTCTGACCGTGTATCAGTTGCCTGAAGTGATGGAAGGCAAGGTGGATGAAATCCTAGCCGCCCTTCAGGCGCACGATCAGATGGAGAAACTGAAAGCCCAAGGACTTGGGGGCTGACCGCAGTGAGCTTGACTGGAGTGATCGTGACTTGCCGCGAGCTTTTGCGGGAGCTGGTTCAAGCGTTAGAGGCAAGCCCAGAGCTTCGCGCTCGTGGTCCGGTTGATTCCGAGGCTGAGCAGCTTATGATGGCGGCGCTCGGGCTCGAGCGGCGTTCCGAGCTTTTTCTTCAGCTGAATGATGGGGTGGCCCCTTCGGTGCGGGAGCAGTGCTTGGCGTGGTCGAGGGAGCGCGCCCGGGGCCGCATCCTTCAGCACTTGATCGGGCATCAGCAGTTTCTCGATCACCGCTACCAAGTGGGACCTGAAGTCTTAGTTCCAAGGCCCGAGACGGAACTTCTCGTGGTGACGGCCATCGATGAACTCCTTCGCCAAGGTTTGGCAGAAGGGGTCCAGAGCGGGCTTGAAATTGGCTTAGGCAGTGGAGTGATTTCGATTGAGCTCCTTCACCGCTTTTCTTCGCTCCAGATGACGGCCTCTGAACTCACCCCGCAGGCTGAAGCAGTTGCACGAAAGAATGCGGACGCGATCTTAGGAAGTCCTGACGCCACCCGGAGACTTCGCGTGATTCGTGCTGGAGGCGGCTTGCGAGTGGTGGAGCCTTTCCGGGAACTCGGGCTTCGTGCCCAGTTTTTGATTTCCAATCCGCCTTACTTGGCGCCCGGCGATCCGGTCGATGCCGATGTGCTTTCAGGCGAGCCTGCGACGGCGCTTTTTTCGCCCGGCCCAGACGGGATGCATTTTTACCGAAAGTTGGCCGAAGAAGCGCGTGAAGTGCTTTTGCCGGGTGGCTTCGTATTTCTCGAGATGCCGGCCTTTCGAGCGGTTGCGATCGAAGCGCTTTTCAGCGACAACGGTTGGCGCACTCGCGGGGTGATGGATCTGGCCGGACTTCCCCGAGTGCTCGTCGCAAGGAGCTGAGACCATGGACAAGATGCGGATTCGAGGCGGGCGCGTTCTGAATGGAACGGTCCAAGCCAGTGGTGCAAAAAATTCGGCGCTGCCCATTTTGTTCTCATCGCTTCTTTCGGGTGAAGCTTGCCACTACCGCCGCGTGCCGAACCTTCAAGACATTCGAACGACTTTGAAGCTTCTTGAGCAACTGGGTGTTGAGGTGAAAGACGGACTCACCGAGAATCGCGTGACCGTCCAAGCTCAGAAGCTCGACACGCTCGAAGCGACTTACGATCTGGTTCGCACCATGCGCGCGTCCGTCGTCGTGCTGGGGCCGATGTTGGCGCGGTTTGGGCGCGCTAAAGTGAGTTTGCCTGGGGGCTGCGCGATTGGTGCGCGTCCGATCAATTTCCACCTGACGGGGCTTGAGCGCCTGGGCGCAGAAATTGATCTTCAGGCCGGCTACGTGGTGGCTTCGGCGAAAAGGCTGATCGGAAACCGCGTGAGCTTTGAGTTTCCAAGCGTGGGAGCGACCGAAAATATCTTGATGGCTGCGACCTTGGCCAAAGGTGAATCTTTGCTGGAGAACTGCGCTCAAGAGCCCGAGATTGTGGACCTGGCTTGCGCTCTTCGCGCCATGGGCGCTGAGATCGAGGGTGAAGGCACCGAGACCATCCGCGTTCAAGGTAAGGATTCTCTGCACGGCTGTGATCACGAAATCATGGGTGACCGGATTGAGGCGGGCACTTTCCTGGCAGCAGGACTGATGACGGGCGGCTCGGTCGCGGTAGAAGGCCTACACTGGAAACACTTGGAGTCGGTTCTGGTTAAATTTGAAGAGGCTGGCGCCAAGGTGAATCGCGGAGAGAATCGCATTGAAGTGATTGCTCAAGGGCGGCCTCAGGCAGCGGACTTAACCACTTTGCCGTTTCCGGGCTTTCCGACTGACATGCAGGCGCAGTTCATGTCGCTCATGACTTTGGCCGATGGCGCTTCGATGATTTCTGAAACCATTTTCGAGAACCGCTTCATGCACGTTCCGGAATTGGTCCGAATGGGCGCTGACATCACCATTCGCGGTAATACGGCTGTGGTGAAAGGTGTGCCGCGCCTGATCGGAGCGCCAGTCATGGCGACTGATTTGCGCGCCAGCGCGAGCTTGATCCTTTGCGGACTGGTCGCAGAAGGCGAAACGACCGTGAGCCGAATCTATCACTTGGATCGCGGCTACGAGTCGATGGAGAAAAAGCTGTCGCAACTGGGTGCCGATATTCAGCGACTCAAAGAAGAGTGAGAGTGATTGGAAAGCGGGCGAGGTTAAAGCCCAGCCCGCTTTCCCAGTTCACTCCTGAGGGTCATTCCGCTTTTTGATCGACTAAGGCGCCCTTACGAAAACGCGAAGTGCGTTTTTGTTTTCGCACCGCCGATTCATAGGCCGCAGCTCCCAGCCAACGACTGAATTGCTCTGTGCTTGCGCGAAGCAATTCAAAGAGTTGTTGAATGCTCGGAATAGAAGGCGACGACGGAGGGCTTTGAGCTTTCGCCTCAGTGGGCGAAGCTTCGGGGGCTTCGTTCGACTCGGGTGAATCGGACGAGCGGCTTTTGGCCTTACCTCCGTCGATGACCTCGAACTGACGAGCGCGCTGAAAGCTTTCTTCGGGAGAGGTTTTTTCCCTCTTCGAAGAAAGGTCTTGAGGCAGAGCCGACTCAGTGTCGGATCTGGCTCGGGCTTCAGGCGCGCCGCGTTCGGGGGCCACCGCCAAAGGGCGGGTGGTCCGGGCGAGTACAGCACCGATTTTAGAGAGCAAAGAGAACCGTTCAGCCTCTCTGCCGAGTCGAAACCGACCCCTCGGGCGCCTCCCCTAGGAGTGGGGTGCGAAAGGGTTTTCGCTCCCTACCTTGCTTATCGGAAAAGTTTATAGGAACTTGAGCAATATTTTTCGCACTTTAATGATGCGAAAACATTGGGAAATTTTTGACTTAGAGCAGATAGGTTGACCGTTTTGGTCACGGATGGTAGGGATTTTCATTCTATTTCAGCCAGGAGACCGCCCCCATGAACGACTTGTTCAACAAGTGTCAGACGTTTGAGGACGCCAAGCGCATTCAGAATGCCGGGCTTTATCCCTTCTTCCGCCCCATTGAGTCGACCAACGGCAATAACGTGGTCACTCACGGTCGGCGTCGCGTCATGATCGGTTCGAACAACTACTTGGGTCTGACACACCATCCCCGAGTGCGGGAAGCCGCCAAGCGCGCGATCGACCAGTACGGCACCGGCTGCACGGGTTCGCGCTTTTTGAACGGCAACCTGGCGCTTCACGAAGAACTCGAGCACCGGCTGGCTAAATTCATGGGCCGTGAAGAGTGTCTGGTTTTTGCGACGGGCTTTTTGACCAACCACGGCGTGTTGTCGTGTTTGGTTGGCCGAGGCGACGTGATTTATAGCGATCGCGAAAACCATGCTTCGATCTTGGAAGGCACGCGCGCCGCAATCGGCGACACCGTGAAGTTCAAGCACAACGACATGGAAGATTTGGAGCGCGTGCTTCAACTCACCCGCAATAAATATGATGGCGCGCTGATCGTCGCCGACGGCGTGTTCTCGATGTCGGGCGATATTCTTCGTCTCCCGAAAGTGATCGAACTGGCTCAGAAATATCAGTGCCGCGTTTACGTGGACGATGCGCACGCTCTCGGCGTTCTTGGACCGAAAGGTCAGGGCACGGAGTGGCACTTCGGAATGCCGGGCCAAGCCGACTTGGTCATGGGAACTTTCTCGAAATCATTCGCCTCGATTGGGGGCGTGATCGCCGGCAACAGCGACGTGATCCACTACATCAAGCACAAGGCGCGTGCGTTCATGTTCTCGGCGGCAATGCCGCCGGCAGCCGCGGCAACGGTTCTCGAGTGCGTGAAGATTTCTGAGGAAGAGCCCGAGCATTTGGCAAATCTTTGGAAGAATACCCGCAAAATGCATCGCGAGTTGAACCTCCTTGGCTTCAACACTTTGGGTAGCCAGACCCCGATTATTCCGCTGCTCGTGGGCGATGATTTCCAAGCATTTGCATTCACGCAGAAGCTCTATGAGCTGGGCGTATTTGCGACTCCTGTGGTGAAGCCGGCCGTTCCGGATGGCTGCGCTTTGATTCGCACCAGCTACATGGCTTCGCACACTGACACCGAACTCGATTACGTTCTCGAAGTGGTCGAGCGCCTGGGCCGTGAGTTCGGCATCATTGGAAACGATAGCCGCCAAGAGGAACTGGCTTCCCTGGCCAAGCATCATTTCGGAAACACTTACGGTTCAGCCGTTTCTCATGCTCACGCTTAAGCGCGTTGAATCGAAGCAGGATTGGAACGATTTCATCGATCTGCCGTGGGATATCTACGGGGATAACCCGGTTTGGGTTCCGCCATTGAAGATCGCGGTTCGCGACATTCTCAGTGTCGAGAAGAACCCGTTTTTTAAGCACGCCATCATGTATCCCGTGATTGCTTACCAAAATGGGAAGCGAGTGGGGCGTATCGTGGGCGTGGTCGATGACCACCACAACCACTTTCACAAAGAGCAAACGGGGTTCTTTGGATTCTTTGAATGCATCGATGACCAAAAAATTGCTCATGCGTTGCTTGATGAAGTCACTCAGTGGGTAAAAGCGCGCGGCATGAATATGCTGCGCGGCCCGATGAATCCTTCGACCAACCACGAGTGTGGGCTTCTGGTGGAAGGCTTTGAGCATTCGCCCGCGATCATGATGACCTACAATCCGCCGTATTACGGAAAGCTCCTGGAGAGCTGGGGTCTAGGGAAATCAAAAGACCTGTTTGCTTACGACATTGACGGGCGTACTGCGCGTTTTGCGGAGCGCTTGATGGCGCAGTCTGAGCGACTCAAGCAGCGAAGCGACATTGTCCTTCGTGAAATCAATATGCGCGATTTCGAAGGCGAGATTGAGCGCGTCTTGGAAATCTACAACGACGCCTGGGAGCAGAACTGGGGCTTTGTTCCCATGACGCCCGACGAGTTCCGGCATATGGCCAAGGACCTGAAGGCAGTTCTGGATCCACGCTTGCTCTTAATTGCCGAGATTCGCGGGGAACCCGTCGCGTTTGCACTGACTTTGCCGGATGTGAACCAAGCCATTGCCAAAGTGCGCGACGGAAAGCTTTTCCCGACCGGGCTTTTGAAACTGCTTTGGTACACCAAGGGTCCGGGCAAAAAAGTGATCAACCGCTGCCGCATCCTGACCTTGGGAATCAAAAAGGCGTTCCGGAATCATGCGCTCGGACCGCTTCTGTACACCGAGTACTTTAAGCGCGGCCCCGGCAACGGTTATCCGGTGGGCGAGGCTTCTTGGATCTTGGATGACAACAAGGCCATGAACAAGGCCTTGGAGCTGATGGACGGTAAACGCAATAAGGTTTACCGCATTTACGACCGGGCCTTGAACTGAAGCCCCCGCTCTGCCTACACTGCTGTTCATGGCGGTGTCGGGGCAGGCGACGAAAGTGACGCGTATTCTGGGTATTGACCCGGGCTCACGCTTGACCGGCTATGGGGTCTTAGATGTGGCTGGGCGTTCGATGAAGCCCATCACCCAAGGGACACTGAGGCTTTCGAATACGGGCGGCAAGGCTGTGATTCCGCTCGAGCACCGGCTTTTGGACATCTACGAGGGGCTGACCCGGGTGATTCTCGAGCACCGGCCTACGGTGATGTCGATTGAGCGCGTGTTTTTCGCAAAAAACGCAGTCTCGGCTTTGAAGCTCGGCCAAGCCCGCGGGGCGGCCATCCTCACAGCTGCGATTCATGGCCTGGATGTGGTCGAGTACAGCCCCACTGAAGTGAAAGCCGCCATTGTCGGGCACGGCGGGGCAGACAAAGATCAAGTGGCCCGCATGGTGGGGCTTTTGACCGGGGCTAAAGATTTTGCCACTTCGGATGCTTCCGACGCTTTGGCATTGGCCATTTGCCATGCGCAGACCCTGAACTCACGCGTAGGATCGGCTCGAACGCAGAACACTTTGGTTCGTCGAACGAATCGCAGGATGTCGCTTGCCGAGGCCTGCGGCGTTACGGCAGAACAACACCCAGGAAAGGGGCCCAAAAGCCGATGATTGGTTACGTGGCAGGGCAGATTTTAGAGCACGCAGACGGCCGAATGATTGTGGTCGTGGGCGCTTCCGATTCGGGCGTTGGCTACAGCGTGCAAGTGCCGCATTCGCCGGATTATGGTCGCTTTCTTCCGGGCGGACGCGTCGTGCTTTATGTGCACACGCACGTGCGTGAGGATCAGCTCGATCTTTTTGGGTTTGCGAGTTCGGAAGAAAAAGAGCTGTTTTTGACCCTTCTTTCCGTGAACGGCGTGGGCCCAAAAGGGGCTCTGGGAATTTTGTCGGGCGCAGAAGCTTCGCAGCTTTTGGCAGCAGTCATGGAAGGGGACACTGTGTTCCTTCAGCGACTGCCGGGCGTGGGCAAGAAGACGGCTGAGCGCTTGGTCTTGGAGCTGGGCGATGTGTTCCGAAAGAAATTGGCAGCAGGGCTTTTGGGTGGCTTGAAGCCCTCGGCCGGTTCGGCTTCGGGGCGTGTTTTGAGCGCGGCGGTCCAGCAAGTGGCAGCAGCATCGAACGAGCGTCGTGAGCTCGTGGAAGCGCGCCAAGCCCTGATGGGCCTAGGGTTCCGCGAACCTGAAGTGACGCCGGTACTTCGCGAGCTTTTGGAAAAGGCCGGCGCAGCGCCGCAGGTTGAGAAACTGATTGTCGCAGCCCTTCAGCGGCTCGGGTAAAGGCGGACAGCGATGGAGCATGGTTTTGAGATTCGCGGAGGCCGCTTACTGAGTCCGGAAGCGCAGGAAGAGGAAGCTTTGGCTGCCGTTCCTGGGGCTGGAACGCCTCTGGACGCCGAGCGGACGCTGCGGCCCCAGACCCTTCGGGATTACGTGGGTCAGGTCAAAGTGAAAGAAAACTTGGCGCTGTTTCTGGAAGCCGCTCAGCAGCGGGGCGACGCTTTGGATCACGTGCTCTTGGCAGGCCCTCCGGGACTGGGGAAAACCACCTTGGCCCACATCATTGCGCAGGAGATGGGAAGCCAGCTTCATACGGTGGCCGGCCCGAATATTGAGAAGAAGGGCGATCTTGCGGCCATTTTGACCAATCTTCAGCCGCGAGACGTGCTTTTCATCGACGAGATTCATCGCCTCCAAAAGACGATTGAAGAGGTGCTCTACAGCGCCATGGAGGACTACAAACTCGATATCATCGCGGGGCAAGGGCCCGGGGCGCGCACTTACAGCATCGACCTTCCGAAATTCACGCTGGTGGGAGCGACCACTCGGACGGGACTTCTTTCGAGTCCGCTTCGGGATCGTTTCGGCGTGCCGCTTCGTCTGGATCTGTATCCGGTGGATGAGCTTGAGCAGATTGTGTCGCGCTCGGCAGGGCTTTTGGGAATCGAGATGACGGCGGAAGGCGCAAACGAAGTGGCGCGCCGTTCGCGCGGAACGCCCCGAATCGCGAACCGCCTGTTGAAACGGGTTCGCGACTTTTCGCAGGTTCGGCGCAACGGTGCCCGGATTACTCGCGAACTGGCTCGCGAAGCGCTTCAACTTTTTGAAGTCGACGAACGGGGACTCGATCCCTTGGACCGAAAGTTCCTTCTGACGGTCATCGATAAGTTCGACGGCGGGCCGGTGGGGATTGAGACTCTCTCGGCGGCGCTCGGGGAAGAGCGAGACACTTTGGAAGACGTCTACGAGCCCTTCCTGCTTCAAGAGGGGTTCCTTCAAAGGACCCCGCGCGGACGAATGGCGACCCGGCAAGCGTTTGATCACTTGGGGCGCGTCTGGGCCCCTGTGTCTGAAACGCCACGCCAGTGACCGAAACGACTGTGCGAAAAATCACACACTGACGAAATTCTGGCTTCGGTATTCCGTTTCGCGGTATGGGAGCGCGGGTTTGGGTGTGGTTTTAACTTATTGAAATTCAATCAGTTTTACGATTTTTTATAGGCTTTAAAAGTAAAGTCCGGTTTTGAACCACTGCAGGCACGCACCTTGCTGTATAGCTGTGTTGTGAAGAAAAGCAGCGGTCTTCAGCACACTCTGGCGGCTCCCGTTCAGCTCGAGGGAGTCGGTCTCCACTCGGGTAAGCCGGCTCGCGTGCGCTTGTTTCCCGCTCCCGCAGGGCATGGAATCCAGTTCGTTCGAACGGACAATATCCCTGCTCCGGTAGAAATTCCTGCCACCTACGCCCACGTGGTGAACACCCGACTGGCAACGACGCTCGGAAATCGCGGCGTCACGCTCAGCACGGTCGAGCACCTTTTGGCTGCGCTGGCTGGCTTGGGCGTCGATAATGCCCGGATCGAAGTCGATGGTCCGGAGATGCCGATTTTGGACGGAAGCTCGGCTCCCTTCATTCAAGCGATCCAGCAAGCGGGCGGAATCGCATCGCAATCGCTTCAGCGAGTGACTTTGGCGCTTCGCCGGAAGGTGGAAGTGCAACTCGGAGATAAGTGGGCAGTGGCGGAACCTTCGTCGCGCCTCGAAATCCACGGCTCGATCGAATGGGATCACCCCCTGATTGGTCGCCAAGAATACCACTACGTCGAAGGCGTCACTCCGTTTGCAGCGATCGCGGATTCGCGCACTTTCTGCCAACTGAAAGACGTCGAGGCCATGCAGCGCATGGGCTTGGCGCTCGGTGGGACTTTGGACAATGCGGTCGTCTTGAGTGAGGACGGCATTTTGAATCCAGGCGGACTTCGCCACCCGGACGAGTTGGTTCGGCATAAAGTTTTGGACGCTTTGGGCGATTTCAAGCTCAGTGGCTACGCCATTCAGGGTTACTTCCGTCTGCACCGCTCGGGGCACGACGTGCACAGCCAGCTTTTGAAAGCCATTTTCGCCCAGCCTGAGAATTACGAGATCATCGGTCAATCGGTGGGATCGACTTCGACAGGCACGCAATCGGTCGGCTCAAGCGCAGGGCGCGTGGGCGTGGGATCGACTGGCCGCTTGGCCGCCGCGTTCTAAGCCTGTCCCGAGGGTTTTGGCTTGTAAAAGCGGCTAGGGCTCGGTAGGGCTTGTGTTCGGCTAAATCGTCCGAGTAGGTCGGGACGTGGCGCAGCCTGGCTAGCGCACTTGCATGGGGTGCAAGGGGTCGTGGGTTCAAATCCCGCCGTCCCGACCATTTTTTCTCACCACCGCTGAACAACGCTTACCAGCGAGAGTTCAGCTCGTTGAACACCAGCTCGTTCTCGGGCTTTCCGATCAGTCGAGCGCGCTCAGACGATTGGTAGCCAAACTCTAAGTCGCCGGCTTCCCAGCGCTGAAAGGCGTGATCCGCAAAGGCATCGAGCGGCGCCCCAAAATCATGAAGGCCCGGGCCGCCTAGGTCCGTTTGAACGGCGGGAGGAGCAATCTCGACCACGCGGATGTGCGTGTCCTTCAGTTGCCAACGCAAACTCTGCGTAAAGGAGTGGAGCCCTGCTTTGGTGGCGCAGTAAGTGGCCATCGAAGCGATGGGCTGAAACGCCAAGCCCGAAGTGATGTTCACAATCTGCGCGCGTGGCTTCGTGAGAAGGTGCGGGATCGCGAGCATCGAGAGGTGAATGGGGGCGTTGAGATTGGTCGCAATTTCTGAAGCGTGAGTGGTCCAGTCTTGAGCCTCTGTCAGCTTCGGTGGGCGATTCTGGATTCCGGCGTTATTGATCAGAATATTGAAAGCCGGAAGATCGGTGATGACTCGTGAAATAATTTGCTTTCGATCTTCTTCAAAAGCGAGGTTCACCGCGTAAATGGAAAGTTCGGGCTGCTTGGCTTTGGCGGCTTTCAGAACTTCTACGCGCCTTCCGCAAATCGCGACGCTATTGCCCGCGCGGACCAGGCGCTTGGCTAGGGCCAATCCAATTCCTGTGGCTCCGCCGGTGATTAAAACGGTGTTTCCGGTCAGTTTCATTTTCTTAACTTCGCGCGCCCTACGGCCGGAATCAAGAGGGAGGTTTAGAAACCGAAATTCACTCCCACCGAAAAGATTTTTGGAATGAAGGTGGTCTGATTTACAAAGATCATCCCCGAGCGTCCGGAAGCGGAAAGATCGAGTCCCCAGATTCGAAAGTCGTAGACCAAGCCCGCAGTAAAACCGGAGCCCGGAGCAACCACGGTGCTGCCGTTAAAAAAGTACTGATCGAGCGCTACTTCAGCCGAGAGAACACTCTCCGAGCGACTTTTCCTGACGAACGTGGGCTCGCGGTCGATCGAGATGGTGGTTTCTTCGCGAGTCATTCGGCCTAGAATTGCGTAAACCGCGCGCGTTCTGAAATTCAAATAGATGGCCTGAGGCGATGCAAACGAGCTGAACCCTTGAGCCAGGGATAACCCAATCGCAGCCTTAGGGCCCATGGCGTAGCGAATTCCGACGCCCAGAACGTTTGCCGTGATGTCGGCAAGTTCAGCATCGAGGATCGAGTATTCTCCGAAGATATCGAGCGCAAAGCGGCTCACTGTGTGCTCCACCTGAACGGGCGCCGTAGCTTCGGCTGCGTGAGTCGTTGCGGGGATAAGCGATAGGCCGATTCCCAATGCCAGGATCCAGGGGCTTTTTAGAAAACCGCTCGGGGCGACTTTCCTTTTCATGCGGCCGCCCGTTTATCCTTGGCGCCAGCTTTTGCGTCTTTCTCTTCTTGATCGGCGCCGTCAAGGCCTGCTGCCACGAGGTAGCGGAACGTGTCGCTGCTTCGATCCGGAACGGTCGACTCGATGTAACTTTCAAGAAGTTTCCACTTCGCCTCTGGGATGGCCTCTTTGAGTTTTGCGAGAACTTCCTTCGGGCCGCTCCAGGAGCCAGCGAGTTCGCGTGCGTCGACCTTGCCTAAGATGTCTTTTCGGTAATTCAGTGACCGAAGGGCCAGCCACGCCAAGGTTTGAATCGAGGCACGATTCGAAGCAGGAACGTCTTTTGCGTGTTTGAAGACATAGAGTTCGTCTTCACCCGTGAGTTGATGAACGTCGAGCTGCGCACCGAGTTTTCGGAGCTCGCTTGCGCGATCGGGGAAGCTGAACTTCGCGGACCGGGCGTTAGGCTTTCCGCCTTCGTTCGCATTCACCACGTACTGAAGCCTGTCTTCCAGTTTCAAGGGAAGCGAGCGCAAGCGAAGCGGGGAGAGAACCGTTGCGGCTTCGGGATGTTTCTTCAGCCACTCACCTAAGTCGCTTTGACTCAGGTGATTCAGGGACAAGGGCTTCAAGAAGTAAGGGTCCAAGTGGAAGCCCAAGTTCGAGGGAGTGAAGCCTCGGAAGTGCCGGAAGTAGTTGGCATCGAGTTGGCTTTTATCCATGACTTCGAGCCTTCGTTCGACCGGAAGGCGAGTCCAGACGTAGTGCGCGTAAGCGTCCTCTTCACACCAGTAGCAGTCAGAAAGAAGTGCCAAGACACCTGCCAGCGGCAGCTCTTGGAAATCTTCACCGCCGGCGGAAGCGTCCATGGCCGCAGCCGGGCTAGGGAGAGCGCGATCCGCGCCCCCGCCGCCGCCCGCGTTCCCCATCGGGAGCGAAGGACGACTCTGAGAAGCTTGTTCCATGGCGGGGATGAGCTTTTCTTCCATTAAGCGCGCAAGTGACCGGTGATTGGCGCGGTTTAAGGCGAGTCCCAGGAATCCGAATACCACGAGGGCTCCGAGCATCCCGGCAAGTACGCTCAGAAGTTTCGGGTCGGCCTCGGCAGGCGGCATGCGAATAGGCTCAGGCTCGCTGGGCTGAGCAGTCGCGGCGGGGTCGCGCTTACTGGGTGGCGCGCCTAAGTTTCGGCGCACTTGATCGTCGAGCGCGCGCTCGTAAGCCACGACGGCTTCAGTGGGAACCGCGCTGAAAACGAAGCTGATCTTGGTTCCGGGGATGGAGATCGCGTCGCGAATTTTTGCTTCCAGCCACTTCGGCGGTGGGCTTTGGCGAGTTTCCACGGCGACTCGAACTTCTTCGATGCTGTTCTGAGCCAGTGCGCCGCTGACATCGAGCGGGATCATGCGCGTTTGACCGAGGCCTGTGCCAGGGAGCGGGACTGCGACTTCTTTCAAAGTCAGAGTGACCTTGGCTTGGACCAAGGGATCAAACGGCCGAACGATGGAAACAACGCGAGCTTGGATTTGGTCTTCGAGCTGAATCTGCTCTTGAAGGACACCGTCGCCGGCTGCGTGGGCATTCGAGAGTACGACAGCCCAACTCAAGGCGGCGAGGACTGATGAAACGGAGGATTTTTTCAGGACGGAGAGGAAACTCATGGTGTCGCCTCCTTCAGGATAGTGTCGGAATACCCTTGGCACTCGGTGCGCTCTTGGGATTCCGGGAACGAAAGCGGTGCCGCTGAATTCAGGTGGAGTGAGTCGCCGCCTACGATTTCTGCCTGCCAGCTTGGGGGTGGCAAGTGCTCGCTAGCGGCGGTCTTTTCTTCTTTCAGAATTCGGTCGAGGTTAGAATGCGGCTCGCCCTTCATCCGCGGCTTCAGGATGATCGAAATGGTGCGGCTAGAGATTTCCTGATCGCCTGTTCCGAGTGAACGCATTTTCGCGAGGGGAATTCCAAGATTTTCCAGATATCGAACCGCTCGCACGGAACGCGCCAAGCTGACTTCGAGGTTGTCGCTAAAACGTTTCCTGTAGCGGCGTACTTTCTGGGTGTCGGCATGACCGACGACGACGATGTCGACTTCGTCCAAGTAGGGTTTCAAGATGTCAGCCAGTTGGTTCAGTTGTGGCTGAATGGCTGTGGGTGGACGTACCTGGCCCGGAGCATAGGCGTTTAGGCCAAAACGAAGGATGATGCTGTCCCCATCGAGGTTGGCTTGGATGCGATCTGCAGGAAGAACCTTGAGAAGCTGTTGCGAGAGAGTGACTTTTTCGGCGACCGGTTCTGCCTGGGGCGCAGGGGCGACCGAGGGAGCCTGTGCTACAGTCGTCGCGCTGCCTTCGACAGGAGCGGTGACGGTTTCAAAGCGCCGTACCATCTTGGTGATGCTGTCTTTGGTCTCTTTCTCTTTTTGATCGTATGAAAAGAAGAGGATGAAGAAGCTCAGCAGCACCATCAACAAGTCGGAGTAAGAAACGGCCCACATCATGTTCTCGCCGGTTTCGACGAGCTCACTGCGAGGCGAGCGCTGAATTCTAGGTAAGCGGTAGGATTTCTTAGGCGGCTGCACGCGCTTTAATCTCCGCCTCGATGAGTAGGGTGGGCTCCTGACGATTGATCAGAAGCAAAATTTCATAAAGGCCTGCGTAAGCGTTCTTTCGGCGCACATGCGCGACGTGCAAGCGGTCAGAAAGGGGCATGACCAAGCCGTTGGCCATAATCAAACCGTAGAAAGTGGCAGTCAACGCGATGGCCAAGGCAGGACCGATGTTGGCTTTATTGTCGCCGCCTAAGTCCGAGAACAACTTCACGAGACCCATGACCGTTCCCGTCATACCCAGTGCCGGCGGGTACTTGGACAAGTTTCTGAGCGCGTAGATGGCGTCAATGTCCGTGCTTTCCAGTTGTTCTCGGTACTGCGACAGCAATACGTGAAACATTTCAGGTGAGACGCCTTTTTGCCAAAGATCGATCGTGTATTGAATGAGCTCGTTCTTCGAGCGCGTGACCGAGTTACGATTTTTTGAGAGCGCGAGAAGTTCTTGGCGATGGGCTTGAAGCGACACTTGGGGGCGCACCATGTCGATGATGCCGTGCCAAAGTGCTTTCAAAACTAAAGTGGGAGTACTGATGGCTAAAATGGCCGCAGTACCGCCAAGGACCACCATGAGAGCGTGGGTGTTGAGATAAAGCGCCCAAGATTCGCGTGGGTTGCCTAAAAGGATAATCAGGAAAAAGCCAAAGAGCCCAATCGGTAAGCTCAGCATCTTTAGATTCCTCCCCCTTCAAGTGCCTTTAACAGCGCCTGGCCTTCCACGTTGGAAGGATGCGTGGCGAGCGCTTTCTTGAGAGCGCTGGTTGCGCCTTTTCGGTCGCCCTTCAGAACCAAGGCGCTTGCGCGCATGAAGTTCAGATAATCGAGCGCAGGGAAACGACCTTGGAGTTGGTCGAGTAAGCCCAGGGCACGGTCGGTATTTTTTGCTGCCAAGAGTTTTTGAATTTCAAAAACGGCCTCGGACAAGCGCGCAAGTTCCTGGGTGAGAATTCCTTGCAGCATTTCGGGCGGCCAGTCTTCGACTGAAATCAGTTTCACTGAAATGCGTTGGTTCGGATCGGTGTCGACTGGAACCAAGAGCACGGGAACAAAGCCCTTGGAGCTAATCCAAAGCGGCTGCTTCTCGGGAAGAGGAATGGAGCTTCCACGTGCGTAGGGCTTCAGGCGGCTTCCGTCGGCGGGACCTGCGTCGACGGCTTGATCGACTTCGACCTCGAGTGACTTCCGTGCCGATGCCGAAGGGTTCCAGCTCAGGGCGGTGAGCCCGATGAGCGGTAGAAGGGACCATTTCGGCTGAAATAGACGGAAGTGAGTCACAGTCATTCTTTCCCATCTAGCGGATCGGTCAAAAATGCCGGGTCCTTGAGCACAATTTTGAAATGATTAAAGTTTCAACAGTTCCCGCCGAAAACTTCATAGGAGCCGCACGTTTCTAAAATCGTGAAGCTTCTTTGAAGTTCGAGAAAAACCTTAAGGTTTCAGTGCGTTAGAATAGTTGATCAAAGCTTTCCAAAACGGATGGCCTTCGTTAAACTAATGCGGTGAGTCAAGGCTTCCCTTCGGGGAAGGGTGGGACGTAAGTGGAGATCAGAAAAAGTCAGCAATTTCATAGAAATGGATGGAAATCCTGGGGGCTAGCCTTGCTCCTGGGTCTCTCTATTTCTATGGCTGGCTGTAAGGGCGATGTCTCCGCCTTGGACGCTGCTTTGGGCAAAATCGGCGTCGACACCGGGTCAGGCGCGGGTGGCGATGCCCCTGCGATCCCTGCCTTCTCGCTGATTCCCGTAAGCGGGAACCTTCAGACCGCTGCGACCTTGGCTCAGTTTGCTAACCCTCTGAAAGTTCAAGTCCTTCAGCAGGGACAGCCCATGATGGGGGCTTCGGTCTTCTTCATCATCACCAGCGGTGTCAGCGCGACTTTGAGCCATTCTGTGGTCACGACGGACGCCATGGGTATTGCCTCGGTGGATCTGACGGCTGGAAGTACGCCGGGCTCACTCACCGTTCGCGCCTACGCCAACGGATTGTCGGCCGACTTCTTTGAGACGGTTCAGAATCCGGGCTACGTGCTGAGCGCCCTGGGTGGAAGCGGGCAAACGACGAACGTTTCAAGCACCTTCAATTCCCCGCTGACCGTGCAACTCCTTTATAACGGTTCACCCGCAATTGGGCAGACCGTGAACTTCGGTGTCCTTTCAGGACCATCACTCACTCTGAGTAGCTATTCAGGTGTGACGGACTCTTCGGGCGTGGCCTCGATTACTGTGGCTGCAGGTGCGCAGTCGGGCCCGGCCGTGATTCGTGCGGCCTACATGAATCGCACGGTCGACTTTAACCTGACGGTGCAAACCTCGGGTTACACGCTGGCCGCCATTGCCGGGAACAATCAAAGCGGCGCACCGGGCACGACCTTTGGGACGCCCCTTCGTATTCTTCTTTTAAATAACGGGGTTCCAGTCGCCAATGCCAACGTCGCTTACACCGTTCAAAGCGGCGGCGGCGGATCGTTCAGCGCCGTGACAGCGACGACCGACTCTGCCGGTATGGCGCAGACTTCTTTCACTGCAGGCGGAACCGCCGGGCCCACGACGGTTCGCGCCACGTTTGGCGCGCAGAGCGTGGATTTCTCGCTCAATATCGTGGACCAGTCGGGCACGGTCATCGCGAAAATTTCAGGCGACAGTCAGCAAGGCAATATCGGAACGACCTTGAGTTTACCTTTGAGAGTTCAAGTAACGAACTCGTCGTCGGGCATGGCCGCCGCCGGCATCCTGGTTCGCTTCCAAGTGACGTCGGGTAACGGGCAACTCAATACGACCAATAACACCGTCACCGTTTCGACTGACGCCAACGGCTACGCTCAAGCGAACTTCGACGTGGGCACAGTAGGACTCACGAACAGCATCACCGCCGGCATCGTCAGCGTGCCCTCGCAAGTGGTTGCTTTCAATGCAACCGGCGTGATTCCGCCCAATAGCACTCCCGATTTGTCTCAGTCGCGCGTGACCATTGCCAACGCCAGCATCAATGCGGACGGCTCTTCCACCACTTTGGTGACTCTGACTGCCAAGGACGTCTACGGAAACCAAATTCCTGCAGGTGGAAGGACTGTCGTCTTCTCAACGAACGCCGGCAGCCTGGTGCCAGGCACTTTGAATGACGTCGGTGATGGTCGCTACACCCAGTACTACCGCGCACCTGCCACCACAGCGACGAATCCCGCAACCGTGACCGCGACAGTGAACGGGGTTGCACTGACCAGTGCGCCCGCTTCGATTAATCTTTTGGCCGGCAATATTAGTCTGACCCAGTCGAGCATCTCGACTTCGAACGCTTCGATCACGGCCGATGGTTCATCGACCACGCTGGTGACCGTGACCTTACGCGATGCTCTTGGAAACCAAGTGACTGCGCCTGGATCGCAGGCCGTCGTGATTCAGGCTTCGACCGGAAGCTTGATTGGATCTGTGAATAGTGTGGGTGATGGCACTTACACGCAGACTTACCGAGCACCCACGCTGTCGGGTTCCGTGACCCTGACCGCAAGTGTGGGCGGTGCGCCGCTAGCCAACCAGGGCATGTTGATGCTTCTAGCGGGCGCTCCGGTTGCGAACAATACGCTGATTACCGCAACGCCTTCTGTGATTTTGCCCAACGGCACTTCAACGACTTTGATCAGCGTGCAGCCGCGTGACGTATACCTAAACGCACTGACTTACGGCGGCCACACCATTACTTTGACCAAGAACAACGGGACTTGGCTGAGTGGCGCTGGCAATACGGTGACGGCCGGTGACAACGGTGACGGCACTTATTCTGCGACCCTGAAATCGGTGATTGTGCCGGGCGTAGCGCGCGTGACGGGTACTTTGAATGGGAACTCTTTCCCCGGAAGCGCCACGGTTTATTTCAGTGACGGCACCTCAGGCCCCAGTGCTTCGAAGAGTACAGTGACCCTGGGAGCCGCTGTGGTTCCTGCTGACGGGGTGACGACGACTGCCGTTACCGTGACCTTGCGGGACAACAGTAACAACCAGATTGCAAACGGCGGAAGTAACGTCACGATTTCCTCTACCGCTGGAACGCTGGTTGGTACCGTAACCGACAATCAGAACGGTACTTACACGCAGCTTCTTCGCGCACCGGCCTCGGCAGCCAACCAAGTAGAAGTCTCAGCATCGGTCGACGGCGCAACCATTGTGAATAAGGCGCTGATCGACTTTTACGGCTCGATCAGCCTTGCGCAAAGTACGATCATCGCATCGCCGTCCTTGGTTTTGGCCGATGGTACCAGCACTTCGACCGTGATTCTGACTGCGAAAGACGCAAACGGCGTGTCGATCCCCGTGGGCGGCGTGACGGGATTGGCTCTGGCTTCGACTGCGGGAAGCTGGGGCGGAACGCTGAGTGATAACTCAAACGGCACCTACACTCGCACCTTAGTTGCGCCAACGGGAGCAGCGCTTGCCACGGTGAGCGCCACTTTAGATGGAAATGCGTTCTCGGCTTCTGCCTCAGTGCAGTTCTTTGCCAACAACGCGCTGGCTAACGGCACCGTCATTCACTGCGGCAACATCAATACTTACAAAAACACGAACGTGTACATGAACGGCGGCACGCTGACCATGGACACTCGGGGCCCGAATGGCTACTGCCCGAATGATTTCGTGTTTAATAGCGTGATTTTGCGCGGCGGCGCGACGCTGACCCACGGTGCGACGACTTCGACTCAGGAATACGGCATGGAGTTTACGACTCCGTATTTAGAAATCGATGCGACGAGCAAGATTGATGTGAAGGCCAAGGGCTATCCGCAGGTTACATCGCTGCGCTATCGCGTGCAGGGAAACCAGGACGTTCTGAATGAAGCGGGAAATACGCAGACCGTGGCGGGCGGTTCTCATGCCGGTAAAGGTGCCAAGTACAACGATCATGATTCTCCCAAAACCTACGGAAGCATTTATCAACCGACCACAATGGGAAGCAGCACCGGTTGGTGGTGGGGTTGGTGGAGTCGGTCGGGCAGTGGTCGAATCAAGATCACCATCTCGGGAACGGGTACGCTCCTCAATAACGGCTCGATCTCGGCTGACGGCGATGGCGGAACCAACGGCGGTCAATCCGATATGGGTAGCGCCGGCGGCAGCGTCTGGATCACCACTTCAAATCTAACCGGCTCAGGCCGCATCAGCGCTAACGGCGGAAGCTCGGTGGTTGGGAATACCGCAGACTTTATGCCGGGCGGGGGCGGACGAGTGGCCGTCTACTACACAACGGGCTCGGGCTCGTTTGCCAATGCGACGATCGCCGATAACGTGACGGCGTATGGCGGTAAGTCGTTTAAGACGAGCCAGCAAGCCGGCAGTCAACACGCTGCTGCTGGAACAGTTTTCCTGAAGCCTGCCAACCTGGCATTCGGCAATTTGATTCTGAACAACAACGGACATGTGAACGGATCGACGTACGCGAAGACCACGATTCTTGCGCCAGCAACTGCTGCTCCAGACGCCCTGAGCTCGTCGACGGTTACGAAAGCTGGAGCCTTCACGGACACTTTTTCGACCACCACGCCTTTCATCGGCTGGTTCATTGATCCCAACACCACTCAGAACGCGACGGCGACGCTGACCGATAACCTTCTTTTCCAAGTGACGTCGGGCGATCAAAACAGCGTCAGCAACACAGGCGGCGGAATGACGGCTGTGGGCAATGGTTCGCAGCCTGTGGCGTTGGTGTTGAAGTTTGACAACGTCGACATCAAGGGCGGGGCCTTGGTTGAGACTAACGCAAAAATTCTGTCAATGAGCGGCGACTGGAGCAGCCAGAACGCTAATACCGTGGTGATGAGCGGCGCACCTCCTGCGGGAATGGAATTCGCCAACGCCTCGGATGTGACCCTCAACTTGAACGGTCAGACGCTGTCGCAACTTCCTACGGTATTCCAGCCTACGGGCAACTTTGCTCTGAATGGTGGCAGCGGCACGTTGTCGCTGGCGACAAACCTATCAGTCACGGGCTTTGTCACTTTCGATGCGGTCACGCTGAACGGCTTTGGTTACAGCTTAACAGGCAAGAACTTCACGGCGACGAACAGTACGATCAACGTTGATGGGGTTACTTCGACTCTGGGGAACGTGACCTTCGACAACACGACGGCGACCCTGGGGAAAACGCGCGGTGTGAACTCTCTCGTTACGCCTGCGAACCTGATTCTTCAGAATTCAGCGCAGTTGTGGCAGCGCGCTACGACTGCCACTGCCGAATACACGCTTGAGATTTCCGCTGGCAACGTGACCGTGAATACGGGGACGAGAATCTCTGCAAATACTCGTGGCTATATTCCCCCGACGGTCGCGGGAACAGGGACGGGATTTAGAAGCATCGGTAATGCCTTGGTCGGCGGCTGGCAGACCGCTGGGTATGGTGCAGGTGGCTCGCACGGAGGTCGGGGCGGCGTGGCCGGAACTGGTGAGCGCCCGCCTGAAGCATACGACAGCGTGAGTAACCCCTACTATTCAGGTGCGAGTGGTGGCTGGTCGGGCTGTACGATCCATGGTTGCACGGGCGGCGGCGGCGTCGTGCGTATTGTCACTACGGGCAACGGCACGGTTCAGGTTGATGGAGCGGTTGATGTCAATGGTGGCGACATTGCGGGTAACTGGGCGACCAGTCACGGCGCAGGCGGTGCCATTTATATTTCGACGACAAATCTGCAAGGATCCGGTCTCATCACTGCTAACGGGGGCGGCGGAACGAACGGAAATTCCGGTGGCTATGGATCGGGCGGTGGTGGTCGAGTTGCGATCTATGCGACGACGCTAGCCGGGAGTTATGCGTGGCCGCCTACTTCTACCTGGGGCTTACGCGCTTACGGCGGATATTACTCTTCATCCAATAATTCCAACAATGGCGGTCCGGGAACCGTTTTCGTGAAGTTGCCGGCAGACATCGATGGCCGCTTAGTGGTCATCAACGATAGCCGCTTCATTACGTCGTCCACCGGAGTTCAAAGGTCTCACGCCGTCGTGAACGTGCCCGCTGATGCGGAATCAACTGGGCTGACGACGAACAGCCTGACCGGGCCGGTGGCCGGCTTCAATGAGATTGGCGTATTGACCAACCACTTGGTGGGTTACTACGTGAACCCCAATACCGCGCAGAACGCGACCACCACTTTGGGTGACGATTCGATCTATAAGATCACGGCGCAAACTT
>JBBARP010000003.1:0-265956 GCA_040399745.1 Bdellovibrionia bacterium
TCTCCTGCGCGTGACAAGCCTCGGTAAAACCGCGTGAAGCGGCTCTTCCGAGTATTCGTATTCTAAGGGCACCGGGCGCTGGGCGTTCTTAATGACTACGGTTTCTAGCCCGTTCAGTTTTGTGAGGGCTTCTTCGAAGCGAGCCGTGTCGCCAAGCGTTGCTGAAAGAAGCAGAAACCGAGCTTGCGGCAAAGCCAGGATCGGCACCTGCCAGGCCCAGCCGCGCTCGCGGTCTGAGTAGAAGTGAAACTCGTCCATGACGACGTCGTCCACTCGGGCAAGGCTTCCCAGTCTCAAAGCGTCGTTTGCCAAAATTTCAGCCGTGCAGCAAATGATCGGGGCGCCTGGGTTCACTGAGCCGTCGCCTGTGATCATGCCCACTTGCTCAGGGCCAAAATCGCGGCAAAGGGCTAAGAATTTCTCATTCACCAAAGCTTTAATGGGCGACGTGTAAAATGAACGTCTCCCCGCAGCGAGTGACTGAAAGTGAAGTGCCGCCGCCACAAGCGACTTTCCCGATCCAGTCGGGGTATTCAAAATCAGGTTCTTCCCTGAATAGAGTTCAAGAATCGCTTCTTCTTGAGCTGGGTAAAGCGTCAGGCCCTGCTCGGTTGCGTAATCCAGGAACCGCTCTAAAACAGCGTCGGAATCGACGGGCGGCCCTTTGGGGTGTTCAGTTAAGGCGCGATGCAGGGGGAATCGGCCCGGCTCGCTCATGGGGTGCGTTCAGCCAACGGGGTGCCAAGCGCCACCCAAGTCTCAATGCCCTGAAGCGATCGTTCGAGCATGGCGGGATCCAGCTTCCAGCGGCCGGGTTCACCCAAGATCACGGCCGAGGAACCCCCGAACAGGAAATAGCCTTTTTCTTGGCCGCGCGTAAATGCGGTCGTTTCCGGGTGCGACTGCTCGATGCGGCCCACGTTCAGGGCACCAATCTCGACGTATGCGATTTTTCCGAAGTGCTCGGTTTCCAGAATCGCTACTCGGCGCTCATTGGTGATCAAAACGTCAGGTTTTGCGTGAAGCGCAATCGGGCTGACCGAGTGAAGCTTTCCGTGCAAGGAATAGGAATCGAGCGTTTGGCCAGAATCCGGGTAGTGGTAGCGGTGGTAGTCGACCGGGCAAAGGCGCGCAATCCAGGCCGGACCTCCCACAAAGGGAGCCGCTTTTTCGGCGCTGCCAAGAAGCTCGCTTGCGGTCAGAGCGATCCCTTTCACGGGAAAGCGCTGCGCGGGATCAAGCTTCTCAAAAGCAAAGTAGCGAGCTTCGGCAGGCGCCCCGAAAGACTGCGCTGCTTCAGGAAACTTCCTAGCGCCTTCACGAAACTTCCGGATGAAAAAGTCATTGAAGCTCTTCCACGGGCCGGGCTCGTATTCGGAAAGGTCGATCTTGAAATCGCGGACGAATCCTTCGATCTTCCCTGCGCTGAAGGAAGTTTCCTGAAGCGCACCATAGGCGCGTGAAATGAATGATCGGCTCAGCAAATGATCCGTCAACGCGCGACCGAGAGTCGACTCGTAGAGCCAGCGAAGCGGCGCTTCCCCGAAAATGGCTTCGTCTTCCATTTTTTGGGTGCGTGAGTTCCAGAAGCGAACTTGCTTACGTTCCGGGGCGGCTTGGGCAGTTTTTGAAAATGCGGCGCTCGTCATGGGATTCCCAACGGCTTATCAGTAAAGGGGACCTAGTACCAGCCGCGGGTCAGGATAGATCAGCTTGGCATTTTCGCGGTCCTGATCACTCACCACTCCCGGCAAATCGGCTCGGTCCGGCTTTTGCCAACTCAGTTGAAAGTGTAGGTGCGGGTTCCAGCCGCCGTTCTCATGGCGATCGCCTACCCAAGCCAAAACATCGCCTTGCTCGAAAGTCTGGCCCGGCTTCTTTCCCTCAACCGAGCGCGCCGAGAGGTGGCCGAGTAGCGCATAGAGTTTCTGGCCGTCGAGTTCGTGCTCAGTGACCAGTGTGTAGCCGTAGTCGCCCGGTTCGGGGTTGTAGGCTAAAAATGAGATCTGGCCTTTCCAGAAAGCATGCACCGGCTCGCCTACTGGGGCAGCAATGTCGATTCCCATGTGCACGTCTCGGAATCCGCCGAAAAGCTCGGTCGTGTACATGCCCGGGCGCTTCTCGTCGTACTTGCCAATCCCGTAGTCGCATTCCCGCATGCGCTCTTCGTCGTAGCCTTTTGTGAAGTCAAAGACGTCGTAAACAGGCGGCAAGAAGATGACCGGGAAGAACGTAAATTTTTGGAATTCAACCGAAGGAATTTGCATAGGCTCGAATATAGGGCTTTACCACGGTTTTTGTTGTTACTGGGGGCCGTTCCGGGGGACCATAAAAGACAGGTGAGTGGCTTCGGTAAGGGTTCCCAGCAGATCGATGTCTTTGTTTTCCCGTTGGAATTAAGCTTTTTTCCGACGACGGCCCTGCCATTGAATATTTTCGAGCCCCGCTACATCCAGATGATGACGGACGCCCTGGCCAGTGAGCACCCGGTGGCGCTCAGTTTTGAGGATCCGAATCAGCCGTCGACCTCAAAAACTCAGGTCGTGGGCTTTGGAATTCCCACCCTTCTGGAAAAGCGCACCAATGGGACGATGCTCATCCTTCTTCGCGGGGTGGCGCGGGCGCAATTGGGAAGGCAACTTCGAGACAAGCCCTATCTGGTTTACCGGGCCCAAGTGCTTGAGGATGAAAACCAAGTGCTCGAGCCGAATCGCTTCCGCATGCGGCGGTATGAGAACGCGTTGAAAAAATGGCTTCATCAGCAGGTACCGGGAAAAGTGGAACGCGACTCGCTTCTAGATACTTTGAACTCAGATCAAAAGATCATCGAGTTCATTTCCATGCACATGGTGCGCGATCCGGATCTTCGCCAGCAGTTACTCGAGGCCGACGACATCAACATTCGGATCAACTTGCTTCAGCGCATGGGGATTGAGTCCGAAGTGGGCGATCACATCAGCTGATCGGAATCTTCTACCTTCAGTAGATCCTGAAGCTCGTCGAGCTTCTGCGTTTCGCCGACAATCCAAAGTAGGTCGCCTGGGCGGATGTGCTGATCGGTTTCGGGGTTCAGAATGCGCTTTCCTTGGTGCTCCATGCCGACAACCATGACGCCAAAGCGTTCTCGAATGGCGCACTCGCGAAGGGTTTTTCCGGCGAGGGGCGCTTCTTCGCTGACTGGTACCGAGCGAAGCTCATAGCCCGTATCCGACTCCTCCTCGAAGCGATCCGCCCTGCCGGGAGGATTTTCTAGAAACCCGCGCGCGGCTTCGACCTGGTCGTCCGTACCGAGGACTAGGAGTTCGTCTTTTGGGAAAATCACGGTCTGCGGTCCGGGCGCGACCAGGTGGCGCATGCCCCGACGAATGACCACGACGTTCAGTCCGTGGCGCGAGCGAAGCTCCAGTTCCTGAATTCTTGCGCCGGCAGCTTTTGAGTTGGGATGCACTTTCAGGCGCACCAAGTGGGCATCCCAAGGCGCCAGGGTTCGAAGCATGTCGGTGCGGCGGCCGCTCTTTCTTTGCTTGGGATCAAAGGCGGCTCGGAAATTCGTTTTCAGCCACTGAAAGGATCGTCCCAAAGTTTTTCCGTAAGTGAAGGCAAGCGCCACTGCAAGACCCAAGACCGCGGGTGCTGCGATCCGGAAGGGGAAGTACTCAAGCGCGTTTAAGCCCATCCAAACGACGGTGAGAAAACCAAATCCAAGTCGAATGCCTTGAGGCTCAAAAGAGCGAAACATGGCCCAAAGAAGCGGTGCAGATAGGACGGTCGAGATCAGCCAAAGCACGGCTTGGCTTCCTTGAATGGGGAACCATTCGCGAATCGAGACGTGAACGGTGGTGGATAAAATCCCGCACGCAAGCCACTGAGCGAGTCCTAGGTAGAACTCGCGTCGCTCTGCAGTGGTCGAACGTTTTTCTTGGCGAAGCGAAGCGTAGCGGTTCAGGAAATCCCGAACCCGGATGGGAAGAAGCTCTTCCACTCGGTCGGCAATGCGGTGGGAATTCCGAATCAGCCAAGGCGTGGTGAAAGAAGTCACCAGGCAAGTGATCACAGCCAGGGGGTAGAGCATTCGCGAGCGAGCACTCATTCCGGCTGCAAGTGTTGCGATGACAAAAGAGAACTCCCCGATTTGAGCCATCGAAAGGCCCATTTGCAGGGAAGTTCTCAATCCCTGCCCGCTGATCAGGGCGCCGACGGAAACAAAGAAAGCTTTTCCAAAAAGGACCAAAGCGACGACGCCTAAGGCTTGAAGCCACCAAGCTTGAAGAAGCCCAGGATCCAGCATCATGCCGATGTAGACAAAAAACACGGCCGAGAAGACGTCGCGAATGGGTTGCACGCGCTCTTCGATTCGGTGGCTTTCGGTACTCTCTGCCAAGACCGAACCCATGATGAAGGCCCCGAGGGCCGCCGAATAGCCTAAGTGCTCGGCCAAAACCACAAGGCCTAAGCAAAGCCCGATGGATAGAACGGTGAGCATCTCGTCGCTTCCGCGCTTTCCTGCCCAGCGCAGAAAAGGAGGCAGCAGAAAGTAGCCGACTAAGAACCAGCTGGTGACGATAAAGCCCAGTTGAAGCGCCGAGCGAAGAATCAAAGTACCGCTCAGCGCTTGCGGGCCGCCGATCGTGGTCAAAGCCACGATCATCAAAATGGCAACGATGTCCTCAACAACCAGCACACCGAACGTCGCTTCGGCGAAGCGGCGAGTTTTCAGTCCCAGCTCATCCAGAGCCTTTAGAATAATCGTAGTCGAAGAAACCGAGACCAGGGCACCCAGGCTAATGCTCTCGATAAGCCGCCATCCCAGTGCGTGGCGAGCCAACAAGTAACCTGCGGTGAACATCCCGCCCATTTCAAGAACCGCTGTGGCGACCGAGAAAAGCCCGACGCGCGCGAGTTTTCGAAAGCTGAATTCTAGGCCCAAGCTAAACATCAAGAGTACGACCCCGAATTCGCCCCAGTGGCGAACGTTCACGGGGTGAGCCAGGAACGCGGTCTCACGCGAAAGAAACCCAAGCCCAACGCCTGCCACCAGATAGCCTAAGACCACCGGAAGGCGGAGTCTTTGAAACAGGGCTGCAACGACGCCCGCGGTACCGAGAAGGATCGCGAGGTCGTGAATCATCCAGGAATTCCCCAGTGGTCTAAGACTCGCTCGGCCCAAAGGTAATGCACGTGGGTCTGAGTGGGATCTTCTGAAAGGACCAGTGCGGGCATGCCGCCTCGTTTTTCACCGAGCTTATGGGTGACCACTTTCCCGTTTTTTGCCTGCCAAAGGGGGTTGGTCTTTTCGATGAAGTGGCGATCCAGTTTTAGTGCGCGCTCTGCGGCACGCTCAGCCCATTTTAAGGGAATGGCAAAGAGTCTGGGCAGTGACTGACGGATCTCGGCTTCAGGATAACCTTCCAAAGCCCAGTACGTGGCCTGGCAAGCGGCGTGTAGAAGGTTTCGGTAGAGCCTGGGCGAGCGCGCTTCTTTTCGCCAAAGCGTGCCTGGGTCGTAAACAACGCCCACTTGGTAAAGAGCGGGGGCAAGTTTGGGTCCAAGCTCATCACCCAGGGCCATGTCGAGCATGACCACTAAGCTTTCAGAAAAATTCAGCCACCGTCTACGCGCTTCGCGCCCGGACGGACAAGGAGGAAGAACTTTCCAAAGTACGCGGTGGTTTTGCTCGTGGTGAAGGCTCGTCACTGAAGTGCGAAGCTCCAAGAAACGCTCAAGCGCCGCTTTCTTGTCCATGCTGGGTTGAGAAAGCCAATCCAGCTCGCGCGCGAGGGCGCTGTATTCCACTTCTTTTCCTAAAAGTGCCGATGACCCAAGCGTGCGGGGTGTGCTGACAAACGACGCTTGGTGAACTCCCCCGGCTTCTTGAAAAAGCTCGCGGCTCTTTAAAAAGAGCGGGCTTTTCTTGAGCAGAAGCGTGTCTAACGGCTGACCTGGCAATGCCAAAGCATGCGGCTTTTTCCCCTGAAGGCGTGATAGCGCACGATAAGCCAAAATCGGATTCATAGAGTTTCCACAGGTCCGATCAAAAACTGATGAAGGGCTTCGGCGCGCGTTTCAAGCGAACCTAAGTCCACCCATTCGTCTTCGGCGTGCATTCGGCCGCCTCGGGGCCCCAGGCCGTCAATGATCCAAAGCCCAGGGCGGCTCATGTAGCAGCAATCCGCAGCACCGCCTCCGCGCTCGGACTTCGGGGCATGGCCCTCTAGGCCTGCGACGATCTTTGCGTAAGCATCGATCAGGGGCTGAATTTTTGGATTGCTCGGAAAGGGCGGGCAATCGTCGTCGATTCGGTACTGAGCTTTCGGGCGAAGTCCATCGACAGGCGACGCTTGGCCTTGGGCTTTCAGTTCCGATTCGATTTGAGAATGGAGCAAATCGCGCTCGGTAAAAGAAGCAAAGCGAGTATCCACTTTGGCCGAGGCACGCTCAGGGATCACGTTGTAAGCGTCGCTTTCGGTACGAAGGCTACCCACGCTCACGCTCAACTCGCGCGCGGGGTCGCTCAGAGCCTGAATCTTGGAAAGCCTGCTGACTAGGTCGTGTGCCGCATTCACGCCGCGAAGAAAATCTCGGCCCGAGTGTCCGGTGCGGCCTTCCACTTCGATGAAGTACCAGCGGTTGCCACGGCGCGACTCAATGACGTTTCCGTTTTCAAGCGCGGGCTCAAGCCCTAAAACCAGCTTGGCTTGCTGACCGAGTTTCTCAAGCAGCGGACCAAAGCCCGGGGAGCCGAGTTCCTCAAGCGGCGAAGACAAAAAGCGAAGCGTTCGCTTGGGCTTCTTCCCGTTTAAGGATTTCACCCAAAGCTCTAAAGCTTCGAGCGCCATCACTTGCGCGCCTTTATCATCCAGCGCCCCGCGCCCCACGGCGCGATTCAAGCTGGAATCAAAATGAAAAGCCGAAGCCTCCGCTTGTCCTTCTTCGACCGTGTCGGCGTGGCTGACTAGATCGATGGTCTCTTCCGACTGGCCGGGGTAACTGGCAATGAGAAAGCGCGCAGAGGGAACTTCAGATTTTGGGTTTTCTTCCCAATAAATCTGAAAGCCGAGAGCGCTTAGTTTTTCGGCCAAAATGAGCTGAACTTTTTCCACGCCCGCTGGGTTTCGGCTGCCCGAGTGCAATCGCACCAGGGTCTCTAAGAGTTTCAGCCTTTCCTGGGAGCGGGGTGACGTCATCCTTGGGCCTCGTGCTCGAGTTCATCGAGCGATTTCTGAATGGCCGCTACACCTTCGCGCATTTGATCGGCCGTGATGACCAGCGGCGGAGTGAAGCGGATGATGTGTTCACGCGTGGGTTTTGCCAAAATTCCATGCTTCGCAAGACGCATGCACACTTCCCAAGCATTCACGCTGCCGATGGATGCGATCTCGACGGCGTTCAAAAGGCCTTTGCCGCGCACGCCTTTGACGAGCTTACTTTTTGAAGCCGACATTTCGCTTCGGAAAAGCTCACCCATTTTTTCAGCGTTCTCGGCGAGCTTTTCTTCGCGAACCACTTCGAGTGCCGCAATACCCACTTGGCAGGCCACCGGGTTTCCGCCGAAGGTCGAGCCGTGCTCGCCCGGGCGAATGCAGAGCATGATTTCGCTCGAAGAAAGAATCGCGGAAACGGGCATCACGCCCCCCGAGAGTGCTTTGCCGAGTGTCAGAATGTCGGGCTTCACGTTTTCGTGATCGCACGCCAGAAGCTTTCCGGTTCGGCCAATGCCGGTTTGGATTTCATCGGCAATGAGAAGCACGCCTGCTTTTTTACAAAGCTCAGAAGCCTTTTTCAGATAGCCCGGTGCGGGAACATGAATTCCCGCTTCACCTTGAATGGGTTCCAGGTTGAAGCCCACCACGTTCGGGATTTTCAGCGCCGCTTCCAAAGCCGGCAGATCGTTGAAGGGAATGGCGACAAAGCCTGGCAGAAACGGACCGTACTCGTTTCGTGACTCGTGGCTGGTCGATGCCGAGACGGCTGCCATCGTTCGGCCGTGGAAGTTGTCCTGGCAGACGATGATGATGGCTCGGTCTTCGGGGATTTTCTTCTTCTGATAGCCCCACTTGCGAGCGAGCTTAATGGAAGCTTCCCAAGCCTCCACGCCGCCGTTTGCCGGCAGGACGCGCTCGTAGCCGAAGTACTCAGCCACGTACTCACAAAACGGTCCGAGCGAGTCGTTGTAGAAAGCGCGCGAAGTTAAAGTCAGACGCTTGGCTTGTTCCACCATCGCGTTCACGATTTTCGGATGGCAGTGGCCTTGGTTCACGGCCGAATAGGCGGCCAAGAAATCCATGTAACGTTTGCCTTCGACATCCCAAAGGTAAACTCCCTCGCCACGGGTCAGGACGGCTGGAATGGGATGGTAATTGTGGGCGCCAAAGCGCTCCTCCAAATCCATGGCTTGGGGGCTGGATACTGCTCGTTTCATAGGGCCTCATGATACACTTTTACGACCGTGAAGCCCACCTTTGCCCCACGCGTCGACCTGCATGCCCACCTGTTCTTCCACGAAGGGGTGGGAGTTTCCTGGTTGGGTAGCTTTGACGGCCCACTGCGGGCCCGTTCCTGGCGCGATCGATTGCGCAGCAAGGTCAATGCTCCCGAGCTAGAAGCCTCCCGGGCGGCCCTGGTGGGGGTGGCTTTGTACTGTCACCCGCTTTTTCGAGGCAGTCAGCGCGAGTCGCTCAGGCGGCAAATCCGCGCGGCCGAAGGCTTTGTAAAAGCTCGGAGCGACGCTTGGGCCTTGGTTCGCTCGCCCGAGGAAGCCGAAAAAGCCTATTCTCAGGGCAAACAGGCGCTGGTTTTGACTTTGGAAGGGGCTTCGGGGGTTCTCGAAACCGAAGCCGATTTAGAAGAATTCATCGACCGGGCAGGGATTCGGATCGTCACTCCGTTTCATTTCCTGGACGACGCCTTTGGCGGGGCGGCACTTTTACCGGGCATGGGCGGGCTCCTGAACCCTTGGGCCTGGCTTCAGTCCAGCTGGGGCGCCCGAGGTGCTGAGGGCGTCCGGGTGAACCCCCGGGGCTTGACTGAGCGGGGTCGAAGCCTCGTTCAGGGGCTTCTGAGGCGTGGGGTTTGGATCGACTTTTCCCATGCTTCCGACCGGGCTCAGGCAGAACTTCGGCCGCTCCTGGACCAGGCCGGGCAGCCTCATCTTTTCACGCACACCATGCTTCGGGAGTTTTACCCGGGCGAGCGAGGCGTGAGCCGCGAGCAGCTTCAGGCCCTGGCCAAGAGTCAGGGCATTGTGGGCGTTCTTCCCAGTCAGGACATGATCGAGAAAACCTCGATTTTGCCGCATTTTTTGAGTCATCCGTGTCGCGCCGGCTGCGTGGGCGGGCTCCCGGCTTTACTCACTCAGATGCATTCGATCGGTGAATGCATTGGGCACGGGCGAGTGACTTTGGGGTCAGACATCAATGCGCCTTTGAATTTTCTTCCGCCGGTTGCCGACTTGCCGGACACCGATTCGCGCGGCTATTTCCGTTACGGGCAGCTCGGAACCCTTTGGGATTCCATCGATTCAGAAGCGACGAGCTTGGGACAGGCGTCTTTCGGATTGTCGCTCGAGGAATTTATTCGCACTTGGAGACGCGTCCTAACGGATTGCTGACTTGGAAAATAGGGGAGCTGTGTTAGCTTCCTTTTCCGAGATGCAATTTCAACATCGGCGGAAAGTCGCTCTTCATATCGAGGCAGGCGGTTTTATCATTAAAACCGTTGAGAACCAGGAGGAGCTGCAGCGTGTGCTGAAGCTCCGCTACGAGGTTTTCTTCAAAGAGTTTCGCTCAACCCCACAGCCTGAAGATGGCGTGGACGTGGATGAGTTTGATTCGATTTGCGACCACTTGATTATTTTAGACCCGAAGGAAGACCGCTTGGTCGGTACCTACCGACTGATCTGCAGCAGCTTTTCGGATCGGTTCTATTCTCAAAACGAATTCACCATCGGTGAATTCTTGAAGCAACCTGGCGTGAAACTCGAGCTGGGTCGTGCGTGCATCGATAAGAATTACCGCTCCGGCATGGTCATGGCGCTTTTGTGGCGCGGCCTGGCTGCTTACTCGCGTGAGACAAAAGCCGATTTCCTCTTCGGCTGCACCAGCGTGAAGACGATGGACCCGAAGGTGGTCAACGCCATTCAGAGTCACCTTCAGGGCCTAGGCGCTTTGACGGACGATTTCGGAATCGGCACCACGCCCGATTACACCATGTCCATGCCGAAGGACGTGAGCCTTTCTGAGCCCGTTGTAGCGGATGAATACATTCCGTCGTTGCTTTTGGCCTACCTGAAGGCAGGAGCCAAGGTGGTTCGTCAGCCCGCGCTAGACAAGGAGTTTGAGTGCGTCGACTTCTTCACCGTGCTGTGCACGGATCAGATGAACAAGGCCCACGAACGTCGCTACCAGTTGTAAAAGCGCTCGCCGTCATCGTGACGCTGAGTGTTTTCGTGGTTCACGCGCTCTTGGTGCAGGCACTCTTGCCTGGCCAAAGGCGAAAGCGCCGCTTTGCTGCGCGGAACTTGGCTTTTTACTCGCGCGCCATGCTTTGGCTGTTTGGCATCCGTGTGCGTCTGCAAGGCTCAGTCGAGGCGGCCAACGTTCGTGACGGTCAAGCGGCAGGCCTCTTGGTCTGCAATCACTTGTCCTATGTTGATGTGATGGTTTTGGCCGCGCAGTATCCCGCGCTTTTTGTCACTTCAGTCGAAGTGCAGCAAACCCCCGGCTTAGGGCAGATTTGCACAGCGGGCGGAAGTTATTTTGTCGAGCGAAGAAACCGCACGAAGCTCGCTCAGGAACTCAGCGATCTTCAAAGCATCCTTCAATTGGGACAAAGTCATTTAGCGGTTTTTCCGGAAGCCACGAGTTCCAATGGCGAAGGAGTGCTTCCTTTTAAGAACGCGCTCTTTGACTCCGCTGTTCGTTCGCAGTCGCGTGTGTTGCCGATGTGTCTTCAATATGTTTTGGCTGACGGCAAACGCTTAGATCGAAACGCGCGCGATTCGATTTTTTATTACGGGGAAATGACCTTCGTTTCGCATTTCGTCAGGTTGTTGAAACTGCGCACAATCGACGTAGTTTTGACGGTACACGATCCGATTCCAGTGGATTCAAGTACTTCCAGAAAAGAATTGTCTGAGCGCGCGTGGCAAAAAATTTCCACTACCTATGGCGCGCCGTTTGGTTCGGACGAGGGAGTCGCACCCCTGCTATCCTGATCTCTCACCAACGAGACGGGGTTCCAGATGACGTTGTTTCCCGAACTAAGAGAACAAGAAAGGCTGGCCAATCTTCTGGCTAAGCGCGTGCGCGTGGAAGAGCTCGCCGTGGCCAGGCACGGTGCTCACGCCTTTCCTGTGATGGGTTTCACCTTGGGATCGAAAGATCCGAAGGCCCCGACGCTGGCCTTTTCGGGCGGCGTCCACGGTTTGGAGCGAATCGGAAGCCAAGTCGCTTTGGCGTTTTTAGGAAACGTGGCGGGTCGTCTGGAGTGGGATGAAGCCCTTCATTGGCAACTCGATCGCATGCGCTTAGTGTTCATGCCTTTGGTCAACCCGATCGGCATGCACTTAGGTTGGCGCGCCAACGGTAATGGCGTCGACTTGATGCGAAACTCCCCGGTGCGCGCTTATCCGCGGGCGACTCCGTGGGTGGGCGGCCAGACCTTTAGCCCGCGACTTCCTTGGTACATGGGCAATTCAGAGCGGATGGAATTGGAAGCGCAAGCCCTAGTCGATTTCATGCGCCGGGAATCGTTTGATTCGGAACTTTCGATCCTCGTGGATTGTCACTCGGGTTTTGGGATGAAGGATCAGCTTTGGTTTCCGTTCGCGAAAACGCACGAGCCGTTTCCGCACATCGGCGAATTGATGGCCCTTCAGAAGCTTCTTCGCCAAGTGAACCCGAATCACGTTTACCAGATCGAGCCTCAGGCGAAAAATTACGTCACGCACGGCGATCTCTGGGATCACCTTTTTGAAGAGCACGCGCGCCTTCAGAAGCCCGGGAAAATGATGCTCCTGACTTTGGAGATGGGAAGCTGGATGTGGGTGAGGAAAAACCCGTTTCAACTTCTCTCGTTCTTAGGCGCCTTCAACCCGGTGAAACCGCACCGCTTGAAGCGAGCTTTAAGACGCCACCTTCCGCTTTTTGACTTCCTCACTCGTGCGACGCACTCGCACGGGGTTTGGAGTCAGCTCAGCGAAGAGCAGCGCCTGAAGAACAAAGAAGAGGCGCTGAAGCTTTGGTACAACGCGCCCCTTCCGAAGTAGCTGGGCGTTCGTTCAGAGCGTACCGAAAACTGAGCCGACGGATTGTGCCAGTTTTTCGCGGCTCTTCAGATACTCGCTTTTGGCGTTCTTCTTCGCGATCGACACAAAGATCGGGCCGGGCGCTAGGGCGGGCTTCTGCAGGTGAATGGTGTTGATGAGTTGAAGCGAGAAAAGGCGCGAAGGCGTGCCGTCGCTACCTGCGCGTCCTGGGCGCACTTCCACTTGGTTTTCGACTTTCTTGAGGGCCCCAGCCATTCCGCTGAGTTTGACTTCCTTAGACACGCTCAGAAGCACAAACCGAGACTTTCCGTCGGTCGCCACATGCACGTCGCTTCGGATGGTTCCGGAATCGCCCATGGGGACGGTGACGTCTAAAAACGTGCTGGGAAGTCCCATGAAGGTTTCGCTCCAGGGGCCTGCGTTCACTTTTCCGGAGTCTTGAATCTCTTTGAGTTGTTGGATTTCGAGGTCGTTCAGGCCCCGGCTCGAAAGCGCCGAGAGGGTGCAATCGGAGGTCAAAGTCGCCGTGAAAATTCCGTTTTGAAGGGTCGGCTCGCCTGCGAAAACAGGCTCCTGACAGACCACTTGGGCGGGCTGGGCTAGCGCCCCGGTTCCCGAGCAAACGAACAAGATAGAAAAAATCCCCAGGATTCTCGCGTTCATAGATCCCCCTTCATGATTTCCCCGCTTTCCAGATACACCGAAAACCCGTTTCAAGGTAAGAGACTCCCCGTGGTTCAGTCGTTTTCCGGTATTCAGCGCGGTGTTCCAGCGCTGGTTTTAGCTCCGATGGAAGGCGTGACCGACGCTCCCATGCGAGAGCTTCAGTCGCGCTCCGGGGCGTTTGCGTTTTGCGTGTCTGAGTTTCTCAGAATCAGTCAGGACGTTCAGCCCGCCCGCGTGTTTCGCGATCACGTTCCTGAACTCAATACGCCTGGCTGCCTCACCCCCTCGGGCCTCCCTGTGGTGGTGCAGCTTCTGGGGGGCGACCCCGAGAAGCTAGCCTTGGCTGCGCAAAGGGCAGTCGAGTGTGGTGCGCCCGGGGTGGACCTGAATTTTGGGTGTCCTGCCCCGACGGTGAATCGACACGACGGCGGGGCCACGCTTTTGAAGTACCCGCATCGCATTCGCGCGATTGTGGAAGCAGTGAGGCGCGCCGTTCCTGCTTCGATTCCCGTATCCGCCAAGATGCGCTTAGGTTGGGATACGCACGAACCCGTGCTGGAGAACGCCGTTCGCGCGGCCGAGGGTGGAGCGTCCTGGATCACCATTCATGGAAGGACCAAGATGCAAGGCTACGCGCCGCCTGCGCACTGGGAGCCTATTGGCGAAGTAAGAAAGCTTCTCGGTGGCCTTCCCGTCATCGCGAATGGTGATCTTTGGACCATCGATGATTTGAAGCGCTGCCGCGATGTGACGGGGTGCGAACACTTTATGCTGGGGCGTTCAGCGCTGGCGGATCCCGCGATGCCTGCACTGGCGGCGCGTGAGCTCGGGATTACGCCTCGGCCACTGAAGGCCAGTGCGTTCGATAGCGATGCACTGCAGCAGTGCCGAAGGGATAAGGCCGCCTGGCTTCCGCTTCTTCGCGAGTTTGCGGATTTGCACCTTCGAGTCGAGCCGCGCGAAGGCTACGCGGTGCGGCGCATTAAGCAGTGGATTCGCATGGGACATCTCCAATTTGGCTTCCCGTGGTTTGAGCAACTGAAGACGGCAGAGACGCTTTCAAAAGTTTTTGAATCTCTCGCGTAACGCTTCTTTTTTGATTCAGCGCGATATGAGTGAGGCTGATTCTTTCAGCTTATGAACGATAATTTTTACTTTTTATCGAACGCCTCTATTTTCGATTTCAGGAGAAGTGATTCTTATGGAAAAGATTTCTGGGGTAGTTGGGATTTTGATGAGTGGTGTGGTGATGCTCCTTTCGCAAGGGGCAGAAGCCGCTGAATTCGGAACCTCACCCTCGGGCGTTCGCGCTGCCCGCTTCACCCAGATGGAAGTCGATGCTCGCCTCCAAGAAGAACTCGAAATTGAAGGCGCCGCGGTTTTGATCGACGGCGTTTCCAACACCGTTCACCTGACTCTAGAACGCGGCTATGTCTGCCGCAGCGAAGTCTGCGCTCAAGTCATGCCTGCACCGGTGGTGCTGAGCTTGCCCATTTTGTCGCGACAGAAAGACGACTGCGGTCGCATCCTCACGCGCGCGGGCCAGGGCGGCGTGAGCCGTTCGCTGGGGCAACCTGAAATTCTTTTGATCGAGAGCGAAGGCTCGGTTTGCGGTGCTCAAAACGCTGCCGCTCCGACTGAGCTTCTCCTTGAAACGCATTTCTCGGGAGGCGAGGCGGCAAAGAGTCGCTCGCGCTTTGAAGGCCCGGCGCTGGAGGGAATTCCGGCCGCGCTCCCCATTTTTCAACCCTGACTGAGTAGGACTTTTCAGACACTGTCTGACTTTTTGACAACCCCCCAACCCATGGACAGAGCCCGGTCGAAAGGCCGGGCTTTGTTCTTTTGAAAAGTCTCTCATTTCGCACCCCGCAAGTACGAAGGTTGCGGCCCGGCGCTTGCTCTACTTAGGGGCATGCGTACTTCGAAGGAATTCACCCTGAAAGCCGCTTACTTGCTCATCCCGGGCTTACTCCTGGCGAATGTCGCTCAGGCTGGCCCCCGGGCTCACCGCAAGCCTGCTTCGGCTCGCGCCAGAGCTTCGCTGGTTCGCGAAACGCATTCCAAAGAACTTCTCGGAAAAAAGCTTCCGAAAGCGGTTCTACAAGCTCACGAAAAGAAAATTGATCCGAATGCTTACATTCATGAGTCGGTTGAACGTTGGCTTCCGGTTTCAGCGAAAAAGGATGCTGAGAAAATCAGCCAGACTTTGATTGAAGAAGCCTATAAGTACGGCTTTGACCCACTTTTCTTGGTTGCAGTCGTGAAGACGGAAAGCGCTTTTCGGATCAACGCTCGCGGCACCTCGGGTGAAGTGGGTTTGATGCAGCTGATGCCGAAAACCGGCGAGTGGATGTCCCAGCGGATTGGCATTCAGTGGAAAGGCGAAAAAACTCTTCTGAACCCCATGCTGAACATTCGTTTGGGTGCTGCTTATTTGTCCTACCTTCGCACCGAGTTTGATTCTTACGGCCAGCTCTATATTGCGGCCTACAATATGGGTGCTGGGAACGTGAACCGCGCCCTGATCCGAAACGTTTGGCCGAAGGACTACGCAAGCCGCGTGATTCACCACTACAAGCGCGTTTATGCAGAGCTCGGGAAGCACAGCTCGTAAGCTGAAGCTGAGAATCAATTCAGCGCGACTTGAGTTGGCCTTGTGTCAGGCCTGACCCACCCTGCGCAGGAAAAGTACGCCCAGGCTTTGTGCGGCGCGTCGTTTTGCCGATACACTCTTGAGATAGGAGTGATTCCTCGGCTCATGACATTCCCTAAAACGCGGAATTGGCGGTTCAATGCTCGGTACGGCGCTCTGGCCTTGTTGGCTATGAGCCTTTCTGCCTGCTCGCTCGAGGAACGAAAAACCGCGCGCGTGGTGATCGATCTGAGTGAGCTTCGAGCGGACCGAGCCGCTTCATCGCGATGGGCGGCTTCGTCGTTGAATGCCACCGCGATGTCGACTCCGGCTCAGCCTACATGGGGCAGTGGCGGGCGCGCATTGACCAGTTACAGTGATCTGGACTGCGTGATGTTGAACGTGATGGGCGAGGGGATTCCGTCTGCTAGGCCTGATATGCCCGCCACGCGTCCCGAGAATTGGGACCAGAACAAAATTTGCTCCTACGTCTACCCGGGCACCTATTCCATTCCGACCAGTATCAATCAGACTACCATTGAGCTTTCGGTTTCCGTACAGAAAGGCCCTGCGCGTTTAGTTCAACTTATCGGGCTTAAAAAGCCTGCAGCCCTTCGTTGCGAAGATATCACGCTTCCGTTGATGATGTCGGACGGGGTCGTCACGGAGCGCCATGAACTGGGCATCGCAAAAGTCGACCTGATGAGTGACACGACGGTTGAGATCCAAGGCAACATCGCCAGCGCGAAGTTAATTGCTGGCTGCGGTGGGCAGCAAAATGGCGGGGGACCGCCGTCTGTGGTTTTCGGTAATTTTGGATTTTCGATCCCTGTTTCCTCTTGTGTGTCTACTAATGCGCTCGTGTATTTATACCAGGGGGTTAGCGGGTCTTTTCAGGGTCGAAATGCGCGAAAGATGTCGAATGCGGTGCTATCATGCGAATCGCGACAGGAACAAGATGACCAAGGAAACTCTGTTACTCGGGATTTTATCTTTGTACCTGGCGTTCCATACACCCAGCCTTATAACAGCGCACTATTGCCAAACGGATCAGAGGGGGGCATCCAAGATTCTGATCAATTGCGCCTTGAAGTTCGTTGGACAGATACGGGTGGAACCGAATTGGATGTAAATACGAGGTTGCGTAAAGAAGCGCGCTACGATGGGAAAGCGCCTTCGACACAGGATGGTATTCCGAGCTTGGAATTTGATCCAAATTTTCGGGTTTTCACCTCTATTTTCCCTAATCTCTCAGAAGACGGATTTGCTTCGATTCGACAGGGTTTGTGTAACGGCACTTATGTGACAGATGAGGTGCCAGTGAAGCAATTTTCTTCAGGGTTCCCAGTGAGCCTCACTGTGTCCAATAATGTGACGTTAGTGCCAGGTTCGTATAATTTGGTCGTTCGCGATTCTGTGGGAAATCAATACTGCCCTGGAGTCTACTATTATATCTATTAATATAGATTAGCCGTAGGTTTTAACGACTGGCTTCTTACGCCGCTTCCCAGCTCGAAGCGTAGAGAAGCAGCAAAATCCAAAGCGCGTCGGCCCAGGCTAGGTGCACAAGCTGCATCCAAGTCGGCGCAAGAAGAACCAAGTTCAAAGAACCAAAAACGATTTGCCCCAGCGCAAGCCCGCTTACCCACTGCGCGAGAAAGTGCGTTCTGCGGGAAAGGATGAAGCTCGGTGCGCCTGCCTTCCGCGACGCGGGCACTGCAGCGCCTACCGCGTTTTCAGCGCCGGGCCGGGTGCCGAGCCAAATCGCAACGGCAGTGAGGCACGCAAGAACCGGGTGAAAGATGCGAAGCCGGATCAGAAAGTGGCTGTTGGCTGCGAAGTCTTGCGCCATTCCTTCGCTCAAGGTTTCGACCGGAAAAAGCGTATCGCCCAAAGCCGTCAGTGCACCTGCCGTACTGGCTACCAGCATCGCAAACAGCGCTGCCACGGTCCACATGCCGCCAGGCGCTCGAAGTGCACTCCCCAGGCCCAATACGCCGCGGCCAGCTTTCCAGCCACTGGCCCAAGCCGCCGTGAGTGTCAGCCACGCGACTAGAAGGAATGTGTTGATCAAGTGGATGGCCATGAATAAGGCGCGAAGGCGCGATGGGTCTACTCCCACTAGTCCAAGCAGCACCAGCGCCGCACCGACCAGCGCCTCAGTGACGATGAAAAAGCCGCACCAGCGCGCTCCTCGGCGAACGGGATGCCCCACCGGCGCATTTCGAAAGGCCGAGACCACGAGCGCCACTACGAGTAGCAGCGCAATGCCTGAAGTGAAGCGATGCGAGAACTCGATGATGGTTTCAAGCTTCGGCGTGCGAGGAAGCACTTCGCCGTTACAAAGCGGCCAGTGCTCGCCACACCCTGCGCCCGAGCCCGAAGCGCGAACAAACGCGCCCCAGATGATGACGAGAAGATTCCAGCCCAAGGCCGTCCAAGCCCAGCGCGCGGTTGCCTTCATTTGCGAAACACCTGCGTGGGAGAGGCTTGATCGGTGGGGTAAATCACGATCTCTTGAATGTTGACGTGCTTGGGGCGGTTCAAGCACCAGGCCACCGTCTCTGCGATGTCTTTTGCGGTCAGCGGAGTCATGCCTGCGTAGACTGCGCGCGCTTTTTCGGTGTCGCCTAGGCGCACCACGCTGAATTCAGTCTCGACCATGCCGGGGCGAATTTCACTGACTCGAATTCCTGAACCCAAGAGATCGACCCGAAGCGACTGGCTCAGCGCTTTCACAGCGGCTTTACTGGCGCAGTAGATATTGCCCTTGGGGTAAGTGTGGTCGGCCGCAACGGAACCTAAGTTCACAATATGCGGGTGCGTCTGTTTTCTGAGATGCGGCAACAGCGCGTGCGTGACGTACAAAAAGCCCTTCAGGTTCGTATCGATCACTTCATCCCAGGCGTCGAGTGAGCCGTCTTGGATGGGATCGATTCCGCGAGCAAGCCCGGCGTTATTGACCAAGACCCGAACCCTTGACAGCAGACCGGCCTTCTCGCTCGCAAATTTCTCGACCGACGAGCGCTTGGAAACGTCGACTGAGGCCACTTCAACCGGGCCGTACTTTCCGAGTTCCTGGGCCAGGGCTTCGAGCTTGTCCTTTCGCCGGGCCAGAAGAAGGAGTCCTTCGCCGGTGGGGGCAAGTTCCCGGGCGCACGCTTCACCAATGCCGCTGCTGGCTCCAGTAATCAAAATCATGAGAATTGGCTTCTACCACGGCTTGCGGGGAGGGGGGGGATTTGGTGAGATGGGTCCATGCAAAGCTTGGGGCGTTCGGCAATTCGCAGGTCAGACCACCGCTTGGGGTCCTTCGCATTGGGCCTGTTTCTGGCCCTAGCCGCGCCATTGGCTGCCCGGGCCCAGGCGCCTGCTACGGTGAAGCGTCCCCATGTGGAAGTGTCGCTGGTTTCTGAGGCCAAGGGCGTCCGCCCGGGGCTTCCGGCTTGGGTGGCGCTGAAATTTCAGATCGAGCCCGGGTGGCACCTTTACTGGAAGAACCCCGGCGACTCGGGCCTTCCTGCTGAAGTGAAGTGGACCTTGCCCGAGGGGTGGAGTGCCGGGGCGCTTGAGTGGCCTACGCCCGAGCGCATTTCAGTTGGCCCGCTCATGAACTTTGGTTTTGAAAAAGAGCTCTGGCTTCTCACGGCCCTGAACCCGAAAGCATCGAGCGGGTCGACCATTCAGGCCAAAGCGCAGTGGCTGGTTTGTCGCGAAACCTGCATCCCGGGAAAGGCGGATCTTTCGCTGACGCTGCCTTACGTCGAGAGCGACCCGGGTTTTGATCCCGACTTCGCCCGTGGCTTTTCCCAGGCCCGCTTGGCGCAGGCTCTTCCTTGGCCGAAAGACCAAGCGTTTCGGGCCGAGTGGCACCCAGACGGGGTGGACCTGGTCTTTGAAACTACAGGCGATGGGCAGTGGGAATTTTTCCCCGATCAACCGGGCTGGATGAAAAATCCGGAACCCCAAGGCTGGATTTTAGAAGCAGACGGCAAAACCCGATTGCACCTCCAGAGGGTCGACACTTCGGCTCCAAAGCCTGAAAAGCTATCGGGCCTATTAGTGAAGAGCCTTGGCGGCGGGCGTTCTCAGTCCTGGCAGGTCAATGGCCTGTGGAGTGCACCCACGCAGCGAAGTTCAACGAACTGGGCGTATCCTGAAGTGAGTCAGTCCAAGGTCGCTCAGCCTGCATCTTTGTCCCGAGTCTTGACTATGGCGCTTTTTGCGCTCGTTGGCGGACTGCTCTTAAACCTCATGCCGTGCGTGTTTCCGGTCCTTGGGATCAAGATCCTAGGATTTGTTGAAAGCGCAGGGAAAGACCCCAAGCGCGTTCGCTGGCACGGGCTGGTGTTTTCGCTCGGGGCAGTGGCTTCGTTCTGGGCGCTGCTCTTGATCTTGTGGATCCTTCGCTCGGCCGGGCAGAGGCTTGGTTGGGGCTTTCAGCTTCAATCGCCGGGCTTTGTGGCAGCTTTGGCGCTTCTCTTTCTTGGCATCGGTCTGAACCTTCTTGGCATCTTTGAAGTGGGAACGCGCTTCATGGGAGTGGGTTCAAACTGGCTGAAAGGGAAAGGCGATACGCTGGAGAGTTTTCTCTCAGGCGTTCTTGCCACCGTCGTTGCTACGCCTTGCTCGGCACCTTTCATGGGTGCTGCGCTTGGGTTTGCTCTCAGTCAGTCCTTAGGGGTTGGATTTCTCATTTTCACGGCTCTGGGCCTGGGGATGGTCATTCCCTACCTTTGGCTTTCGTTCTTTCCGGGCTGGGTCAGAAAGCTTCCGCGCCCCGGGCGCTGGATGCAGACTCTGAAGCAAGCGCTTGCTTTCCCCATGTTTGCCACCGTGCTTTGGCTTCTTTGGGTTTTATCGCAGCAAGTTTCTGCTCAGGCCGTAGGGCAAGTGGCGATGGCTCACTTGGTTTTGGGTATCGCGCTTTGGGCTTGGGGAAAGTGGCCGGGAAGAATGGGTGCGCAGACTGTAGCTTTGGCTCTGGCATTGGCTTCAATCGGTGGAGCCTGGCGCGCCGTGAGTGGTCCAAGCCTGGTTCAAGCCGCACCGACATCGGGGCTTTCGTGGAAAGAGTTTCGCGAAGAAGAGCTCCAGACCCTTCAAGCGGAAGCGCGCCGTGTGTTTGTCGATTTCACGGCCGCCTGGTGCGTGACGTGCCAAGTGAACGAGCGATTGGTGCTTTCTAGTCCTAATGTGGTTCAAGCTTTTCAGGACGCACGCGTGGAGCTCAGAAAAGCGGACTGGACACAGAAAGATGAACGGATTGCAAAGATCCTAGAGAGCCACGGACGAAGCGGTGTTCCGCTTTATCTGTACTATGACTTCGGTTCCGGGGACTCAAAGCCGCGAATTCTTCCCGAGATTCTCACTCCCGGGATGGTCTTAGACGTCGTGAAAGGGAAAAAGCCGTGAGCACTTTGATCCACCCGGTTTCAAATGAGTCGGTCGTCATTGAAACTCTCGCCACGGGCGATGAAGTGGTGAATGGCGATGTGGTGGATTCGAATTCGGCGAGAATTTCTCAGGCCCTGGCGAAGTGGGGCCTTCCCGTTCAGAGGCATCAAGCGCTGCCCGATCATGAGTCGCTTCTTCTGGAGGGAATGCGCGCCATTTCCGAGCGAGCCGACGTGTGCATTGCTTCGGGGGGATTGGGACCCACTGAGGACGACCTGACTGCCGATATCGTGGCAAAACTTCTCGGAGTGGAAGTTCTGATCGATGAGCTTGCGGTCGAGCGCATGAAAGAGCGCTTTGCTAAAAGCGGGTACCGCTTTAGCGAGAACAACCGCAGGTCCGCGCGCTACCCTGCGGGCGCGGAAGTTCGCCAAAACGAAGTCGGCACAGCGCCTGCTTTCACCATCCGAATCGGACGCTGCCAGTTTTTCTTTCTCCCAGGCGTTCCTTCTGAATTTGATTTCTTCGTCAAAGACTTCGTCCTGCCGTGGATTCAGGCCAGTTGGCCCGAGGGCTCGACCGTCACCGTGCAGTTGAAAACCCTGCACTGGGGCGAAAGCCATTTGGCGGAAGCGTTTCAAGATTACTCGCGCCTGTTTCCGAAAGTGCGCTTAGGTTACCGCGCTCACGCCCCTGAGGTTTGGCTGAAACTCACCGCCTCGGGCGCAAGCCGCGATGCTGCGCTGAGAAGCCTGGAGCCTGCCGTCGACGAGGCCCTTCGGCGCGTAGGCGACACGGTTTTTGGCCGCGACGAAGAAGAACTCAACCACGTGGTTCACCGCTTACTCATAGAACGGAAAGTGACGCTCTCAACAGCCGAGAGCTGCACGGGCGGGCTCACTGCCCAGCAAATCACGCTTCTTCCAGGATCATCGGCTTATTTCTTGGGCGGAGTAGTGAGTTACTCAAACGCACTCAAAGAAAAGCTCTTAGGTGTTCCATCTGAGACGCTTGAAAAGTATGGCGCTGTAAGCCCGCAGGTGGCTAAAGCCATGGCGCTTGGAGCGCTCGAGCACTTGGGCTCAGACTTATCCGTTTCCATCACGGGTGTTGCCGGCCCGTCAGGCGGAACGCCTGAGAAACCCGTGGGGCTGGTGCAATTGGCCGTAGCCGGAACGCTTGGAAAAAACGGAAAGCGCGTAAAGCCTTGGGTCCATGCGGTGGAATGCCGCTTCCGCGGGGGGCGTGAGCGCATTCAAAGGGCTTCCGCTTGGACGGCACTGGATCTGATTCGCCGGGTGCTTCAAGACGTAGAAATCCCGAAGCAACTGGGCATTCGCTGAAAGGTTTAAGGCTTTTTCTTGCCCTGGTTTTTCTGCTCAGGCGTTTCAATCACGCGGATCTTCCCAAAAGCCTTTTTCTTTTCCTGCGGCAAAAGCTCCTGCACGGTGCGGATCGGGATTTGATCGTGCGGTTGGCAGGGGTCAAAATCGGTTGCGAGTTCTTTTCGCTTGGCTGGTTTCTCTGAAGCGTTGATCGTGCCTTTTTCGAGCTGTTGTTCCAGGTGCCTGAGAATCTCGGGATCGATTTTCTTTCCTGCGGTCGATCGAATCACCTCGAGAGCTTCTTCGACCGGCAAAGGCTCGGCGTAGGCGCGTTTGGTCGTGATGGCGTCAAAGAAGTCAGCAACCGCAGTGACCCGCGCCACCAGCGCAATGTCGGTGCCCTTCACTTGGCGAGGGTAGCCTGTGCCATCAAAGTTCTCATGATGCTCATGCACCACTTTTCTGACCAGTTTGACGTCCACTCCTTCAGGAATGCGAAGATTGGGAATATCTAAGAGCGCCATGCCGTGATCCGGGTGTTCCTGAATTTTCCTAAATTCAGTGGGTGTCAGTTTCCCGGGCTTATTGATGATGTGCGTGGGAATTTTGATTTTCCCGATGTCGTGAAGAAGTCCACCTAAGCCCGCTGCCATGGCCTCTTCGCGAGTGGCGTCAGGCTTTGCCGCTTTGTAGATCAGGATGCTGTACATCGCGACGTTGATGGAGTGGTCGTAGGTGTAGAAATCGTGAAACGATAGTTTTCCAATCAAGTCGCGAACCGAGTCCAGGCTTTGTGCGTGAAGTGCGTCGACCATTCCCAAGGCCACGTCTTTGAAGCCGTCGAGCGTTTGAGAAAGGGATTCGGCTGTCAGTTCTTCTGGCTTCTTAAAAAGCTGATCCAAGTACCCGATGGCCGCTTCCTTCAGAACGCTTGCGCGCTTTCTGACTTGTTCGCTCGATCGCGTCTCGAGCGCCCGAAGGTAGTCCGCGCGCTGCGATTCGTGGACGTAAAGCTGTCGGTACTTTTCCCGAAAAACAGTGAGATCAGTGGTGCTGACTTTGGCGCCTTTTCTCAAAATTCGAACAAACTTCTCTCGGTCTTCAAGCCCTGATGAGTTGATGAAAAGGTCGTGAGCGAGTGGCTCACCAAGCGGGAGGGAATGAAACGAAATCGAGAAGTACTCGAGGGTCGTTTCTTTTCCGCTCAAGCAGCCGCCTTTTTAGGAGGCTTTTTCAAATCCAAGATGTGCTGATTCGTGGCCTTAATTCGTCTGGCCAGAAGGCGGGAAAGATTCAGAAGGATCAGTCCAAAGATCCTGGGCTCGCTTTGGAAGATGCTGAAAATGTCGGCATACTTCAGTTCCAGGACTTCGAGTTCGCTTAAGGCTTCGACTTCAGCAGAACGACGACTCTCATCGACCAAAATCATTTCGCCAAACACATCGCCCGGGCCCAGTTGAGCAATGGCGATGGGGGATGTTCCGTCAGCGCCTGCTTTTTGAACCTGCGCGCGGCCGCCTAAGACCACGTAGACTTGATTCCCGGTCTCCCCTTCTCGAAACACTTTTTCTCCGGGATGAAGGGACAACACATGGCAAAAGCGCACGATCCGCTCGACTTCATTGTCGTAGAGCTCAAAGAACAGCGGGCAGCTCCGGAGTAGATCGGGAATGGCCATACTTCAGTGTTTTCCCATTCCAGGTTACGCCGACCTTCGGCGCGTCTCAGCCGTTTCGGTCTGCTTCAGCATCAGGCTTGCGATGGTCTCAAGTAATTCAAGCGTTCTGCGGTCGGCGTAGGAAAGCTCGTTGCCGTGAATGCGGTTCCAGATCGATTCCATGGCGCGCTCTAGCTCCACTTGGACGGTCTCGCGTGATGCGGTCAGGGGAAAGAGAGCGTTTAAAAGCGTCATCACCATGCTGCAAAGAATTCCAGTAATCGAGCAGCGCATCGAGACTGCCACCGCATCGATGAATGCAGTGAGAACAGGGGCCGATTCCGCGATCTTGGCGATATCGATTTTTCCGACCATGGGCAGAGCGTGCGCGATGGCAACGAAAGTACCGAAAATGCCACCGACCACAAACAATCCGGGCAGAACGTCCAGGATCCTAGAGACCATGCTGAAAGGCAGGCCTAAGAGCGTGGTCCAGTGCGTATCCATGCCAAGCACTCGGTCGGTGATGTCTTGAAAGTCCGGCCGGTGAGGACTTTTGAAGGAATCGAGCTGCGAGCGCACAGCGTGCACCACGCTTCGCTTTCCTTCGGCATACTGCGTGATGGACTCGCGGTTTCTAAAGCCCATGGGGCTTGCCACGCTCCCCGAAACGCGACCTGTGCCGCCCGAAAAACGGAGGCTCCGTTCGGGCAAGTGTTTCAGTACTTCATTTAAAGTGTTTCCGAGCCAAGATTCGACGTCTTCGACTTTTCGGTGCTCGCTGTCGCTTTCGAGGATTTTCTCTACGCCGCGCGCGAAGGTTTTGAAATACATGAGGTCTTGCTGACCGCTTCGAAAAGCGTAGTAGCGAAGAGCCAGTGCGGCGACGAGGCCAGTGCCCATAATTTCGATCAAGTGGTCAGCGAACCAGAGCAGCGCTTGCATGATCATCGTTTTTCGTCCTTCAATTGAAAGCTAATTTCTACGCGCCGGGATTTTGCGCAGTCATAGGGGCCGCAGGGCTCAGCAGCAGCCATTCCTGCCGGAGCGCGAACCGGGTGGTTATGTCCAAAACCCTCCGAGCGCGTGTAGATTCGCATCTCGGCTTTGTGAGGGTAGGTGCCAATCTCAGTTCCAAAGAGGAAATCAGCGATGGCCTGCGACCTTCGGCGACTGAGGTCTAAGTTGTATTCCTTTGCCGTCTTATCAGCCGCTTTTGGGTCGACGTAGTTGAAACCAAAGCGGGGGCTTGCGTGACCCGAGATTCGAATTTCTGAGATTCTTCCTGCGCGTGAGGTTTCGCCAAAGAGACTCTTTGCGTAAGTCGGGATCAGGCTTCTCAGCTGCCGCTTGGCAGTTTCAGAAAGTTCGGCGCTGCCATTCAGGAATTGAAGGGCGTCCATCGAGACGATGAGGGTGCCCGAGGTGGGATTGACTGTTGCCGCCACGCCTGAGCCTTCGAAGCCCTTCACCAGGTTTTTTGCAATCGCTTGACGAAGCTCACCATCGAGCGACGCTAATTTTCGGCCTTGGGCTTGGTTCTGGTTTTCGAGTGCGCCTAGGCGCCCCTGAAGAGCTTGCGCCTTCTTTCGCCAGCCCTCGGTTTCCGTTTTGAGCTCAGACTCAAGCCTTTGTTGTCGGCCTTTCATGGCTTGGTTTGAGGCGATGAGGCGCGCTGACTCCGTTTTGGCCTGATTGAGCGCCTGTTCTGCTTCGGCCAATTTTTTGCGGATTCCGCTGAGCTGCTCTTGATCTCCTGCTGCTTGTGCCTGAAGCCGAGAAAGACGCGCCTCGACGCTGAGCGTGGCTTGACGTTCTTTTTCGAGAGTTGCTTTCAGGGTCTCTTGGCTTTCTTGTCGAAGGCGCTCCAGGTCCTCACGAGTTCGGGCGTGGGCAGCTTTTTCTTGGTCAAACTGGGCAAGCGTCTGATTCTTTTCCTTCAGAGCTGTTTGCGCCTCTTCGATTTGTTTCTGCTTTGCGCTGAGTTGCCCTTGAAGTTTGACTAGATTTTGGTCGTTCGTTTGAACCAGCGCTTGAAGGCGAAGCTGGGCTTTCTTGGCGTCTTCGAGCTCTTGGCTCGTTTCTTTTTTGGAGTGCTCGAGCTTTTCGTTCGCTTCGCTGACTGCACGTAAAGCTGCCGCTTGTTCGGCCTGCTGCTTCATCATCGAGTCAAAGAGCTGCTGCTGAGTTTCTAGGTTCTTCATGGCCTGGTTGGCTTGAAGGGCCGACTGAGCCATTTGCACGCGTTGCTGGTTCAGCTCATCCAGGTTCTTCTTCAGTTGGTCGCGCTGCGATTGCTGCTCTTTGGCGAGTGACTCGGGAACTTTCCCTTTCAGGAAATTCCTGGAATCCTCGACCGTGATTTTGGCTTTCAACTGTTCGACGCCGGCTCGGAGGGTTGAGAAAAAGAAGAGCACGAGAAAGATAACCGACAGTCCCAGAAGCAGGTCTGAGTAGCTGGTCCAGAAGTTCCCACCCTCGTGAGAGGGCTCTTTTTTTGGGGCACGATTCGCCATGGCTAAAAGGCGTATCGGCAGAATGTGCCTATTTTTTGAGTTTGTTTTTTTAGAACAAAAAGATTGGAAATATCTATTTTTTTAACGCAGGGCGCATGGCGATTAATCCGGAAATGAAAGCCCTCCCCTCGGAACGGTCGCTGGAAGCATTGAGTCTCTTGATCGAAGGGAACCGCCGATTCATGGCGGGCCTTCGCTCGGTGGACGGCACCCCATCACCCGCACGTTTGCGAGAATTGGCAAAGAACGGTCAGCGTCCTTTTTGTTTGGTTCTAAGCTGCAGCGATTCGAGAGTGCCAGCCGAGATCGTTTTTGACCGGGGCTTGGGCGATTTGTTTTTGGTTCGCGTGGCCGGAAACACGGTAGGCGAGGAAATGATCGCTAGCCTCGAGTTTGCGGCTCTGTCCTTTGATAGTCCTGTTTTGGTGGTGATGGGGCATACCGGATGCGGTGCTATCCAAGCTTCGATCGAAGCGCATCGCCAAGGGGATGACGCTGTTTTTCCGTCCCCTTATGTGAGGCATTTGGTTGACCACATTCGACCTGCAGTCGAGGCCTGCGACAAAGATGAGGGCCTCAGTGGGAGCCATGACGAGTGCATGCAACGGGTGACTTGGGCGAACGTGGATCATTCGATCGAGGTCCTGCTCCACTCAAGCGAAGTGCTGAAGAAACTGGTGAAAGACGGACGGATCATGGTGGTTGGATCCGTTTTTGATCTCGACTCGAGTCGTGCTGAATTTTTTGTCGAACCGGAAGTTTCCGACTGGATCGAGAAAAGGATTCGCGAGCGCCTCACTACAGCAATGGCGGCAGTCGCCATTCCTCACCATCCCAAGCAGCAGTTTAGTCCGAAGAAATAGTGGGTGACTGCCAGTTCGCCGCTCAGCCGCCCCGAAGCTCAAGAAGGGTGAGCGAGTGGGGTGGTGTTTGTGGTCGCTGTCTTGAATCGCTTGTAGCAATCTACGGGCTGATCGAGTTTTTCCGGAGCAGTCCAAGCTTGCCCTGCTTCTCGAGCTCGGCTGCGAGGTCTAAAATTTTCTTCCGAGCTTTTTCGATCTCAGAAACCAAGATGGGACGCTGCGTGGCGCGTTCTTCTTCTAAGTTCTCGCGCGCTGATCGTGGAAGGTTGGCCAATACCCGCGTGAGCAGTTCATCGTCCGCTTTTCTCAGGGCCACCACCCAGACGTCGAGCGGAACTTCGCGAAGCAAAAGCTGAAGCGTCGCGTCGGCTTGAAACGAAAGGTCCGCAAACACGAACAAGTTGGCGCGGATTTTCTCGACCAAGCCTGGATCCTGCTTGGCAAGATTCTCTAGCAAGCGCTCCGCCTCAGACGGTTCCATGACCCGAAACATCTCGATGACAGACTCAATGCCGGTCTTCGTATGCGGTGCCATGGCAGCCTAAGAGTTTAGCCCGAGCAGGGATTCGTGCCCAAAGCTACGTTCAAGATTTGCTGGCGCGCCGTGGTGCTGAAGAACGTGAGCGGGCAAACCGCCGATCCGTTCACATAAACGTAGAACTCGATCGAGCCTGCCACGTTCGGAAGAGTGGTGCCCAGGATGTTTCCGTTGCCCAAGTATTCACCTGGGCGGAATTGGCTGAGCACGCCCACGACCTTCACCGAGAGGTTTTGATTGTGGCGGATGGTGACCGAGTAATTCCCGTTTTCCACAATCGTGCCCGAGATGGGGGCGACCACTTGAACGCCGTACCAGCCGCTGCTGTAGAAGGTGAAAGCTTCGTGGGTATTCTTCACGTAACCCGTGAAGCTGAAGGACTGGTTCACCGGCAGGGACATGTCCTGCGGAATCGCATTCTTGGAAGGATCAGCCATCATCGCGAGAGGGTCGCGATAGGTTCCGCAGCCCGAGAGCGCGGTGGTGGTCAAAGCCAGAGCCAAGAATTTCGTCAGAAACGTTTTCATAGTGCAAACCTCATGGAGGCCACCGAACCGAGCATGGTGAATCGGTTCGAGTTAAAGCCCAAGTGCAAGGGCATGGACAAGGTCATATCCAGGCGCGACCACACCGGGATTCGGATACCCGGCCGAATTCGCGCTGCCAGAGCGGCGCGCGAGTTATCGAGCGAGCCGGGAGTTTTGAATGCGAGCCAAGTGAACTGCGTGCCGATTTCTGCTGCGAAGAGCGGCTGGATGAAGAAGTCGCCCTGTTTTTGCGTTTCGACACCGACAAAGCCGTTCCACTGGCTGATGGAAGCCGTCGACAGCCCTTTCACAGGAAGCGGTTGGTACTGGAAAGAAGCGCGAAGGTTCAGGTGATCGCCCAAAATTCCTGGAAGAAACCCAATCATCTCGGCTTCGACACCGAGAGAAGGATTGTAGAGGTTCGTTTCATCGCCCATGAAGGTGGGGTAGCTCGGGCCGACGCCGACGATCAGGGGCCTGGAAGATTTCGTTTCCTGCGAGGTGCTGACCGGATCAGCAGCGCTTGCCTGAGCTCCGAGGAGCAGGCTTGTGGCGGTCAAGGTCAGCAGGGAAAGGCGAATGGATCGGTACTTCATTTGTGACTCCAAGCAAGGCAATGGGTTCCACCTTGCGTTCCTCTTTGGCAAGAGTTAACGCGGTGCATATCAAGCAATGGGGAGAAAGTGAAATGAATTCGTCAACTGTTCGGGCGTTGAGTTGGGTGGGCGCCGGTTTGGGCCTTTTCCTGGGCGTTGAAATTTCGGCCTATTCAAAAAACCCTCATGGTTTTGAAGATTTGCCTGCAGATGGCGATTATCTGGATTTGCCCTATCGGGGTCTGGTTCACCCCCGGGTGAATGACCAGGGACCCAGTCCCGGGGAGCTTGGACCCTTCGATGAACCTGTAGCGGCGCGCTCAGACACTGAGGTCTTGGCAGCGCGCATTAGCCCCGCTCGCGCTCAGGGGTCTCGCGGAACGTGCTCCATTTTTTCGGCGACGGCTCTTCTGGAAGCTCACTTGAGTTTGCGGCGCGGATGGAAAACTTCGCAAGCTGACCTCTCGGAAGAGTGGTTGGAATATTTGGCCATGCAAAATCAGACGGGCGATGGATCGTCGTCCCTGACGAACTTTTCGAACCTGCTTCGCTTTGGAACGGTGGCCGAGGCGAGCTGGCCCTACCTGGGCGAGACTTGGAAGGACACTTCTTCCGGGTTGGCCCGCCAGCGCTGCGGAAGCTTGGAGGGAGCGCGCCTGACTTCTTGCCTTCTGGGCCATCGCGACCCGCGCTTACTTCGCGCCACCGATGAAGAGCTTCTTGCCCGTTCGAGTCCGCTCTTTGATTCCGAGTTTGCTCGGATCCGCTCGGAGGCGCGCTCGCTTCAGCAAAAAGAACTTCCTCGCCGTGGGGGTCAGGCCCTGCCCACTTTCATGGTTTACGACACTCAGACCGTGAAGCGCTTACTTCGCCAGGGCGAACCCCTGACGCTGGATGTGGATTTCTACTACGGCGCCTGGAACCACTCGAAAGCTCCGTCCTTCGGTTTGAAACGGAACCTGGCGCACTGGGCGGAAGGAATCGTGGGCTATCCGGTGAAGGGAAGTCTCGATGCTCGGGTTTCAAAAGCGAATCCGGCCGGACACTCGGTTCTGATTGTGGGCTACGACGACGAGCGAACGGTTACCATTCCCACGCAGATGGAAGACGGCACGGTGAAGGAGTTCACCTTCAAGGGCGTCTACTACTTCAAGAACTCTTGGGGTCAGGACAACTTTGGCCTGCGGACAAGGATCGGCGGTCAAAACTTCCCGGGCTACGGGATGATCACCCAAGATTACGCTCAGCAGTTCGGATCCTTTTACCGACTCCCGCTTTGAAGGGGAGAGGCTCCAAACTTCTTCAGCCAAGACTCTGCCCAACCTTTGCGAACGTTTTCTCCATTGGCGGGAGCAAAGCCGCATGGCCCCGCATCGTCTTCGGTTTCATACTGATGACCTGAGGGCGAGTGCATGAAGTGGCAGTGTTGGCAGTGCTGAAGGGGAAGCTTTCGGATATTGACCTGAATTTCAGCGGGCTGACCGACGGGCTTGAGTTTGAACGCTTGGCTGGGAGTGCCTGAGTAGCGATTCAGCACCAAGTCGTGATCGGGCTTTTTCGGAGTCAGCGGCGAACCCTTGGGTGCGGTTGGGGCTCCGGGTGCGGCCGCGGAACTGGATTGAGGGGCTTCCTCTTCGGGTGTGTACATTCCGAATGCCCAACGCCCGTTGGGAAGTTTTTCGATCACGCGGAGTTCAAAGACCGGAGCGTCGCTGGCTTTCCAGCGAATGCGGTGCTCGACGCGCGTGCCGGTGGGGTAGTTCCAAACTTCGAGTCCGTCTGCGTTCTTACTGACTTGGACTTGGGTTCCCGGTGGGATGGAAGCTGCGAACTCTTCACTGAACAAAAGTGCGCGTGCTTGAGCGTGAGTGATCGTCTTTCCGTCGACTTGCACTTGCGCTCCGAAAGGAGCGACCGGGCCTGTTGCGTCTTGTAGAAACGGAAGAAGCTCGGGCTTTTCAAGCGCTTGGTAGGGTAGGCGCTCTGGCAATCCGTCCGAGAGTTCGCCAGCGCGAGTGATCACTGAGTGACTGGCGAAAACGACCAACGCGGCCAAGAGCCCACCGAGTGGAAAGCGTGCGAAAAGTTTCATCGTGCAGGAGAGCGTGCACGAACCTGTTTTTCCTGCCAAGCATCCAGCGCGGTCTCTTCGGGAAACACGGGCTCGAGCCTTTGGACGAGGATTCCAACGGACGTTCCCTCTCGCTGCAGCGTTCCAATTCCTTTGAGGAAAGAATGCGATTCAAAGAGGTGGCGATGCTCTTCGTGGACTTTCTTCCAGAGGATCAAATCGATGAAACCCGATTCGTCTTCGAGCGTGGCAAAGGCGGTTCCTTTGGCCGTGGGCGGGCGCTGACGAACGATGATCATTCCGGCGAACTTCACGCGCGCGTTGTGGGGAAGTTGCTTGAGGCCTTCTGAAGTGTGAGGTGGCAGATCGTGCCGCAACTGGCGAAGCTCTTTCATGGGGTGGCCGCGGTGCGAGAGGCCGTAGGTAAAATAATCGGCCTGAATCTGTGCGTACCCGCCCAGAGGCTGAAACTGAACTCGGTCGAGTGAGGTTGTGGAGGCGGGCTGTGGCGAAAGTTCTGATTGCTGGGTTTCCGCAGCGGTCAGAATGGGCGCCGAAAACAGCGAAAGTTGGCCTGAAGTTTCAGGCCGCGATTGAAGGTCAAAAGCCAGGCACTCCCAAAGTGCTTGCCTGGCCTCAAACCCAAAGCAGCGAAACGCATCGGCTAAAGCCAAGCGTTGCAAGACGTCGCGCCTGAGTTTTGAGCGAACCAGAAAATCATGAAGCGATCGAAAGGGTGAGTGCTTCCTTTCTTCTAGGAGTGCCGCTGCAGCTTCTTCGCCTAAGCCTTGAACCACTCGCCAGCCCAGTTGAATGCTGCTGCTGCCACTACTCTTGCTACCGCTCACTGGGTGAACTTCTGGGCGAATGACCTGACAATCCCACTCCGAATGGTGGGGATGCACGGGCAGGATGGTGACTCCGTGCCTTCTTGCGTCCTCGATCAAAGAAGCGTTTGAGTAAAAGCCCAGAGGCTGGGAATTGACCAAAGCGCAGGTGAATTCAGCCGGGTGGTGGCACTTGAGCCAGCTCGAAGCATAAGCCAAAAGCGCGAACGATGCCGAGTGCGATTCCGGAAACCCGTATTCTGCAAAGCCCTGAATCTGAGTGAAGATGAGTTCGACGAATGCTTCGGGAAGGCCGTTCCTGAGAAGCCCGTTTCTGAGCTTGTGCCCCATTTCCTCGATCGATCCGTTACTTCTCCAAGCGCCGATGGCGCGTCGCAGTTGATCGGCTTCACCGGGAGTGAAATCAGCAAGAACGATCGCCATCTTCATGACTTGTTCTTGGAAGAGCGGAACTCCGAGTGTGCGCCCGAGAATGGGCTCGAGCCTTGGGTCGGGGATGTCGATGGGCTCAAGCCCTTTTCGGCGCTTCAGATAAGGATGCACCATCTTGCCGACGATCGGGCCCGGGCGAACAAGTGCGATTTCAATGACCAGATCATAGAAAGTGCGTGGCTCCAGCCGGCCCAGCATATTCATCTGCGCGCGCGACTCGATTTGAAAAACACCCACGGTGTCGGCTCGCCTCATCATGGCGTAGGTGGCTGGGTCTTCGGCTGGAAGGGTGGCGAGCTCTAACTTTGGAAGTTCAGACGGCCGACCTTCGTTGACGAGTGCGAGGCTTTTTTGAAGCGCCGTGAGCATCCCCAAGGCCAAGACGTCGACTTTCAAAAGTCCCAGCGCATCGAGGTCGTTCTTATCCCACTGAACAATGGTTCGACCTTCCATGCGAGCGGGCTCGACCGGCACAGTCTCGATGATGGGGTCAGCAGAGAGCGTGAAGCCGCCCGAGTGAATGGAGAGGTGGCGGGGGAAGCCTTCGATTTCCTCGCCTAATCGTTCTCCGAGCGCGTGAAGGTGCGCCGTCTCGGGTGAGAGGTTGGAATCGGCACCGACTTGGGCTTTGGCGCGTTGTTCGACTTGCAATTCGGCAGTGCGCCCGAAGTTGGAATCCGCTGTGATGATGGTTCGATTGCTGGAAGAACGCCCGGTCTCTGGGTCAACGCCCAGCGCTTTTCCGACGTCGCGAAGCGCTGATTTTTTCCGGTAAGTGATGACGGCCGAGACCATTGCAGCGCGATCGCGCCCGTAGCGTTCATAGATGTGCTGAATCACTTCTTCGCGGCGTTCGTGCTCAAAATCGACATCGATATCGGGTGGCTCACCGCGCTCGGCAGACAGGAAACGCTCAAAAAGAAGATTCATCCGCACGGGGTCGATCGCAGTGATTCCTAAGCAGTAGCAAATGGCCGAGTTCGCGGCTGACCCGCGGCCCTGGCAAAGGATGTTTCGCTTTCTTGCGAAATCCACAATTTCCCAAAGGGTCAGAAAGTAATCGGCGAACTGAAGCGACTGAACGAGCTCAAGCTCGTGTTGAAGCTGACGAAGAACGTCGTCGGGCGTGCCTGTGGAGTAACGGGTTTTTGTGCCTTCTCGAACTAGGTGCTCCAGGTAACTTTGCGCCGTGTGGCCGTCGGGGATCCACTCGGATGGGTAGCGGTACTTGAGTTCGGAAGGAAGAAAGGTGCAGCTCTCCGCGATATCGAGCGTGGCTTGGATGGCGTCGGGAAGGTCTCGAAAGAGGTGCGACATCTGGAGCGGATTTTTTAAGTGGCGCTCGGCGTTTGGAAGAAGGCGCGAACCGGCCTCTTTCAGAGAAGTATTGAGGCGCGTGGCTGCAAGAACGTCTTGAAGGAGGCGCCGATCCGGGGTGTGGTAGTGCACGTCTTGCGTGGCGACGAGGCGCGCTCCTAGGCGCCGAGAATGCGCAAGTGCAAGCTCAGTTCTTTCTCGGTCCCGTCCGTCGAGAGTTCGACACAAAGGGATGAAGAGTCGCTCTTGAAATGAGCTTTGAAGTCTTTCCCAATCGCAGCGCGCTTTCTCCCAGAATGGAAGCGCGACGAGCCCGGTTGAGCCCGGATAAGTTTTCAGCATCGACTCAAGAACGTTCCACGATAAAAGCGCCGAGCCTTTGGGTTGATCGCGGTGACTCTCGGTGAGAAGGCGGCAAAGCACGCCGTAAGCGGCGCGGTTCTGAGCCAGCAGAACCAGGGGAGCGTGATCTTCGAGAGTCAGGATAGCGCCCGTGATGAAGCGCAATTCAGGATGATTTTTGGCCTCAAGCCACGCTTTCGGCATTCCGTACACGCCGTCGCGATCCGTAATGGCAAGACCCGTCAGGCCGAGCTGAACGGCTTGGCGAACCAGTTCACTGGGATGAGAAGCGCCCTCGAGAAACGAGTAGTGCGTTCGGCAAATCAGCTCTGCGTAGGCAGGTGGGGGCTTAATCAAAGAAGCCATGCAAGTGACACTCTAAAGAGGGGTTCGCGGCATCCGACTTCGGGTTCACGAAAATCCAAAGCGATTCGCCCGAGGCGGTATCGACGCGGTAGTAGTCGCGATCAAAGGCCGTGCGAATGTCCCACCATTCGCCCGAAAGGCGCTCGGGTCCGCGAAGAGCGACAATCATCCAGCGTCGCTCGCGCGCCGATTCGCTGGGCCGCTGCATTTCGACCAAGGTGCTGCCTTCCCAGCGCAAGGGAATCGGACGCTTGAGAAGACGCGATGGCCTTGCGGGGGCTGAGAGGGTGGATGCGATGGCTTGCGGGGGAGCTGTGCTTTCTTGGGGCGCAGGCGCGAGCGAGGGTGGGAGTGCGTGCGCAGATATGGGCGCGAGTGCGTGTGTTGATGTGGTCCCCCGCACAGACGGAGGCGATGGCGCGTCTTTCGTTTGCGACGGAACGCGCGCTTTCCAAGCACGCTCGGGCAAGTGCCGGGCTTGAGGGAGTGCGATGAAAGCTCCAGGTGGGCCAAGCTTCTGGCAAAGGCGCGCCACGAGAGCGTCCCAAGCTTCCGCTTCGAGTTCTGAGCGATCGAAGAAATTCCTCTGCGCCCCGTGGCCGGGCGCCGTTTCGAGGGCTTCGATTTGAAGCCGCACGGCTGGCCGGATCAGGGGCCGAGTTTGGAGTTCGGGTTGAAGGCGATCCCGCAAAAGCCGCACTAAAGCGCCTGCGCTGCCTTGAGGAATCGGAAAGTCGACGTCCCAGCGGCGAGTGGGCATTCCCGATTCCAGCTCTAAAGCAATTCCGAGTCGCGCCAGGCGAAGCGCTCTTCCTCGGAGTCGGGCGCAGAGCCGCTCCAGTCCCTGCTCGGCAAACTCAAGAAGTCCTGAGACGTCCGATCTGCCACTCAGGGTTTCTGGATCAGCGAGCTCGACGCATTCCACGATTTTTTGCTCGGGCTTAAAAACGGGCCAAGGCGCGGGTTCAAGAGTGGGCACACGCGCCACGCGAAGCGCATCGCTTGCGACGCGACCAATGCGGGTGAGAAGCGTGCGTTCGGGGAGAGCTAAGGCTTGGCCCAGGGTGGCAAGTCCAAGAAGTCGAAGAGAACCCACCGCGCGCCGAAGGACCCGCGTGTCGTCTTCGTCGGATTCAAAGGGTTGAGCGAGATCTTCCAAGCAGTCGATTGAAAAAGCTTCGGGGGAAGGAGGCTCTTCCGGAAGAAGCAGAGGACGCGAAGTGCCTGCGGTTCGGGCGTGGGCTAAAGCCAGGCCAGCGTTGAGCCCGACTCCGAGTGTGGCGAGAATTCCGAAACGTTGGCAAAGCACTTGCGCCCGGTGAGCCACCGGGGGAGCAGCTTCGCGAAGATCGAGGAAAACGGCCTCACTTCCGCGGACGGCGAGGCGCGGGGTGAAACGGAAGCACGCTTCCGCCAGTTCCGTGATCTTGGGGTGTGTTCCTGGAAAGAGCAGGCAGAGAATCGGCATGGGAAGGGATTTTTGGAAGAGGGTTTCCTTCCGCAGAGCCCGGAAGTTTGAGTGTTTGCAGAAGAACTTCGTGACGGTCAGCATCGCGCTGCGTTTGCAGCTGCACTTGGAAAGGCCAATGAAAGCGACGTCTGGGTTCGTCGCTGATGAGAATGACCGCACACTGAGAGCGCTCTGCGGCCAGTTGCAATCGGCGAAGATCGATTTCGCTCTCGATTTTTGCTTTCACAATAACGACCGAGAAAAGGCGACTCGCCAGGATCTGGAGCGTTCCCCAGACCACTTGGTTTCCAGCTTGGGAAAACAACAGCCGTTCAAGAGAAATACCGGCCTGGGTGAAAGCACACGGATAGACCGTGAATTCATCTTCCACCCAGGCCACACGGAGAGTGGGGTTCTCCGCGAGGAAGCGTAAGATCAGCTCACTTTTTCCCGACCCGGGGGCGCCATGGATTTCGCTTAAAGCGCCGCGAGGAAAGCCGGAGCGAGGAAGGAGCGAGAACGGAAAAGAAGCCTGTGGAGCCGCGTCGGGAGAGGTTTGACCGAGGAGTTCGCGAAGCTGCGCAAGCGTGGGGCGTTCTGCGACGCGAAGGCCGGTCGACGGTTCTGCGAATTCTAAAGGCAAGCGGGGATCGTGTGCAGACATAGGGAGTCCTTTCCCTCCGTGTGAACGGGGATCAAAAAAGAGTTCGGTTTTTGGCGCTCGGCCTTAGAGCTGGCGGATGAGGCCGGTGACGACGCCTTCGATTTTGAATTCGTCTTCCACTAAAGATTCCACCCAAATGGGCTCATAGTTGGGATTAGCCGCGCGAAGCTCAACACGACTTCCGTGACGGTAGTAGCGCTTCACGGTGGCCTCGTTGCGAAGCAGTGCCACGACGGTTTGTCCGTTGGTCGCTGGACGCTTTTTGTTCACGACGACGAAGTCGCCTTCCAGAATTCCGTCGCCGATCATCGAATCGCCCACAACCCGCAGAGCAAAGCATTCGCTCTGCGGCGGGACCATGGAGGCAGGGACTTCGAGAGTGAGTCCTTCTTCGAGCGCTTCGATGGGCCGGCCGGCAGCAACCCGCCCCAAGAGGGGCAAAGCGACTGCCGGCTGGGCCATCGGTTGCGGAGGAAGAACTTGGAGGCTGCGCTTGGAGTTGTGTTCTTTTCGAAGAAGTCCCGCGCGCTCAAGGCGAACTAAGTAATTTTGCACCGTGCCGAGCGACTTAAAGCCGAAATGGCGGGCGATTTCCTGCTGCGAGGGCGCGTAACCTTGGCGCGCGCCGAACGCGAGGATGAAGTCGAGAACGTCCTTTTGCTTGGGGGTGAGTTTGAAGTCGGGAGCCATAGAATGAAGGTATGCGTAAGTTATGCGTAAGTCTAGAGGGTTTTTAAAAGAAGCCTAAAACGGCTGAAATTGAAGAGGAAATCAGAGAAAAGTCGCAATTTCCGACTAAATAGGTTAGGTAAGGGTCGTGAAGTTTTTCGCCCTCTCTTTTCAGTTCTCTCCCTGCGCAAAAGCGCTGCTCGCAGTGAGCGCAGTCCTGTTCGCGGGGGCACCCTCAGCCTTCGCGCACCTCGGCGAATGGACTTGGGACGACAGTTCGCCTCGGGTTCGCTTTCATTCGGAGGCTCAGGCTTCCGGAAAGTGGGACCGCTTTGCGCTGACCGGCGCAGATCCCAGTGTTCTTCAAAGAGAATATAAGAATCTTCAAAGCGCTTTCCGGAAGCAAGACCAGGCTTTGCCGCCTGGGACATCTGAGTTGGAAGTCACAGAACTCTTGCCCCCGGCCCTTCGTCGCGTGCTCGAAGTGAATCCGGTAGAGGATCTAGAAGGTCCAGGCCCGAATTGTTTTTCCGTAGCCTTGGCGACGACCGGTGCACGCGAGTGGGTTGACCACGTTTCAGGAGCCGAGTTTCAAGCGTGGCTTCAATCCGATGAGGGGCAATGCGTTCAGATCCAAGCTGCCGCAGATCTTCGTCCCGGAGACTTAGGAGTGATCCGCACGCCTTCGACCGAGGAGGTTCCGTCGGGACTGGGGCACGCATTTTTCTGGGTTTCAAATCAGCTCGTCCTTTCGAAAGCGAGCGCTGACCCAGATGATTCGGCGTCGTTTAAGCCGCTCACAGAAGAACTCAGCCGATTCCAAGTTCCCGAGAACTGTCGCGCACCCTTTGAGGCGGGCGACAGTTCAGAGAAATGTCCGACTCGCTTAGAAGCTTGGCGGTGTTCAGGGTGGAGTGAGGCGAAGTCGAAAGCGTTTCTGGATTCAGCGCCCGCCCCAGGCTGGCGTGTTTTGTGGAGCGATCTGGAAGATTACTCTCGGCTGCGTGAACTTGCGGCCTACGATCGCACGGGTGAATTGAAGTGGCCCGAATCGAAGCTTTCAACTTGGGAAACCAACTTCACAGAGCTTTCTCAGCGCTCTTCCTGGCCCACTTTGCAGCGGCGCGTGGAAGAGCGCTTAAAGTCCATTTCCCGAAAATGAAGCTGACTTGAATCTGACGAAAGCTCGGATCAGTGAGCGACGAAGCCTTGCTTCACAGCGGATTCTTCCGAAGTGAAGAACACGCGGTTGCAAGGTTCAACTTCGCGGTAACGGTCGGGCTGCACGAAAGTGCGGGTGGTCACGTCGCCGACCCACTTGTCGGGGCGACGATTTTGCTTCTCGAGACGAAATTCAAACGGAAGCTGAGCCAGGCCCGTTTTCGGGTGGAAGATGCCAAGCTGAGCCTTCTCGGCCACTTTGCAAGCAGCGAGGTATTCCTTCACGTTGTGGCGCGAGAAAAAGGAAGCGTCACAATCGTCGCCGCCACAGATGATGTAGGAGTAAGCCATTCCTTTTTTCACCATCTCTAAATTCACGTCGATATTGCCGACGTAAAGGCGACCGAGGGTTCGACCGTAATTATCCAGCGCCGAGCTTTCCAATTCGACGCGGCTATTGAGCGGAACCAGTTTCCCCAAAACCTTCGTGGCTTCCACGGCCAAGGGGCCCTGATCCACCATTCCGCCGCCGACTTGAAGATGGAGCTCGGGAGTGTCGATGCCAACCAAGCGCACTTTTAGGCGCTTTTCACCGCTCGATTGAAAGTGAACGGTGTCGCCATCCGAAATGGCAGTGAGGGTGCCGCTCTTCTTCGTTGCCCAGGACGTTTGCGGAGCGAACGAGAGAGCAACGAAAGCGGCGAACGACAGGATCAAGCGCATCATGCGAATGGAACCTTTCTGGTTGGGAGACAATGAAAGTCTGTCAGTAAGTTTCGTTTAGCTGCCCGATCGGTCCTTGGGCAACCGCTGCGATGGTCGCGCAAATTCCCAAAAGAGAGTGTCAGGATTTCATTGGAGTTTTGGAAAGACAGGGAGCCGACGCGACGCGGTAGAGTCGATTATTTTCCGTTTCCAAAACAGCTCTTTCCGGAATGAGGAATTCACTGTTTGTGCCATTTGTTCGAAAAAACCCGTAATTTTTAAAAACGAGTCATTCCAATTTGGAATGATGTATTTCCTGTGGGGTATTCTTAGAGGGGGTTGGATTTCCGAAAGTTGACTGCAATGCTTTTTGAAAGCGCGCCGTGATTGTGATTGGATGAAGGCATGTCCAAACAGCACAATGAAGGCTTCATGAAGCTCGTGAACGATGCCAAGAAAAACATTCGCGAGCTCACGATCGAGCAAGTGGTCGAGATGAAAAAGCGCGGTGAAAAATTTCATCTCATCGATGTGCGTGAGGAATCTGAATGGGCAGCAGGCCGCGCTCAAGGCGCGATCTACCTGGGCAAAGGCGTCATTGAGCGCGACATCGAAACCGAGATTCCCAACAAGGACGAGCCGATTGTTCTTTATTGCGGCGGCGGGTTTCGCTCGGCGCTCTCGGCCGAGGCGCTTCAGAAAATGGGCTACACGAAAGTTTGGTCGATGGATGGCGGCATTCGCGGTTGGCGTGAGCGCGGTCTGCCCGAGGATCGCGGCTAACTCTCGCACCTGAGTGCGCGAGCTTTGAGAGAGGTATGAGGATGGCGACTCCTCCGTTCATCGATGTCCAAGGCTTGCAAAAGTCCTACACTCCCGGCGTTCCGGTATTACGAGGGGTCGACCTGAAGGTCAGAAAAGGTCAGTCCACTTTCTTGGTGGGGCGATCAGGTTGCGGGAAGAGCACGCTGCTGCGCTGTTTGAATGGACTCGAGAGTTTTGACCTCGGGAAAATTCGCGTGGGGAAAGCGGAGTTGGAGCGTGGCGGAGGCGTGCGCGGAAAACCCGGCCTAAAAGAGATCCGCGCTCTGCGCGATCACTTCGGGATGGTGTTTCAAGGGTTCAACTTGTTTCCGCACCTGACGGTTTTGGAGAACGTCCTTTTGGCGCCGCAAGTGGTGAAGGGGCTTTCGCGTTCTGAGGCAGAAGAAGTGGCCGTTCCGCTTCTTGAGAAGGTGGGTTTGAAAGCGCAGCTTCTGAGCTATCCCGCGAAGATTTCCGGTGGCCAGCAGCAGCGTGCTGCGATTGCCCGCGCACTGGCGATGGCTCCCGAGGTCATGTTGTATGACGAGCCCACTTCGGCGCTGGATACTTGGCTATCCGATGAAGTGTTTGAAGTGGTGAGACAGCTCGATGCCGAGGGGATGACCCAAATTGTGGTGACTCACGAGCTTCACTTCGCGCGCGAAGTGGCCGAGCAAGTGGTGTTCATGGAAGACGGCGTGGTGGTCGAAGCAGGACCGGCTGCGCAAGTTTTGAAGGATCCTGAGGACCCTCGCACTCGCGCCTTTTTGAGGAAGCTCCAATGATGAGCGCTCGAGCGGTTCGGGCTTTCGGCGCTTTCCTTTTAGCGATGATTCTTTCGCCTGCGCTCCTCTTTGCGGCCGAGCAGCCAGTCCTCAGGTGGGGTGCTGACTGTGATGGAGGTGCGCCGTACATTTTTCGCGATCCTGACAAACCTGAGAGATTGATTGGGTTTGAAGTGGACTTGGTGGATGCGTTAGCCAAGAAGCTGGGGCGAAAACCTGAGTTCATTCAGAATCAATGGGATGGTTTAGTTCCAGGGCTGAAGCGCGGCGATTACGATATTGCGATTAACGGAATTGAAATCACTGAAGAGCGCCTGCGTGAGGCCTCGTTCTCGATTCCCTATTTTCACACCTACGAGCAGATCTCGGTTCGACAAGGCAATGAGGCCATTCATTCGCTCGCAGCCGCGCGAGGAAAAGTGGCCGGAGCTCTTACTGCCTCCCTGGCCGAGCGAATTTTAGAAGAGGCGGGCGGGATTGAAAGTCGCAGCTACTCCAGTCAAACCAACCTTTATGAAGATCTGGCTAACGGGCGACTGGACTTAGTTTTGATGGATCAGCCCGTGGCGGTTTACTACGCCGACCCTGATCCGCGTTTAAGAAGTGTGGGCGAGCCGATTGGGCAGATGAGTTACGGCATCGCACTTAAGAAAGAGAATCGCGAGCTATTGGCTTCGATCGACCGGGCCTTGAAAGAGTTGAAAGCGGAAGGCGTGCTTCGGGATATTTACGATCGCTGGGGGATTTGGAATCCGCTCATGGCGCGTGAGTTTAAAGATACTTCACCTTCCAGGCCTGCGCGCGAACTGGAGCGCTATCTGAGTTCACGCGATGGCTTCTCGGGCTGGAAATCGAAGCTCAGTCGCTATTCTTCTTATTTGCCGCTGCTCTTAGAAGGCGCGCTCACGACCGTGAAGCTTTCTGTCCTCGGGATGGCGCTTGCGGTGGTTTTAGGGCTGCTTCTGGCGCTTGCGCGACTCTACGGAGGTCCGGTTCTATCGACTCTATCGCTGGTCTACGTCGAAGTTTTCCGAGGCACGCCGCTTCTGATTCAGCTTTTTCTGCTCTTCTACGGATTGCCTTATTTAGGCATAAAACTCTCGCCGCTGGTGGCAGCGGTTCTGGGCCTAGGATTCAACTACGCGGCATCCGAGGCGGAAGTTTACCGGGCTGGAATTTTGTCGGTTCCTCAAGGTCAGGCTGACGCCGCTTTTTCGCTGGGCTTAAATCGCAGGCGAACCCTTCGTCACGTGATTCTTCCTCAAGCCATGCGCGTGGTGCTCCCACCGATGACCAACGACTTCATCGCGCTTTTGAAAGACTCTTCGCTGGTTTCCATCATCACCATGGTGGAGCTGACCAAGGTTTACGGTCAGTTGGCATCTGCGACTTATGACCATTTGGGCTTGGGAATCCTGACTGCAATTCTCTATTTTCTGATGGGCCTGCCCTTTGTTCGCTTGGCTCGTCGGGCCGAGCGCAGGGCTTCCCAGGGGTGGCGATAAAGATAACGCTTTGCGAAACCTGCTCGGTGCCGTAGGGTGCGGCGCATTACGTGGAGGGGTTTCAAATGAAAAATTTCAGGGTTCTCAGTGTGGCGGCCATTTTGGCCATGGGTTTGGTTCAGGGTTCGTGGGCTCAGGCCGGCTTCGACGACGAAGACGATGCGCTTCACGTCAAAAAGACTTGTGAAAAATACGGCGACGGCCCGAAGGCCGATGCAAGCGCCCAGAAACTGGCTGTGGCTTGCGACAAGCTGAAAACGACTCCCGACAAAAAAGCGGATTGCTACGAGCTCCCGATCGACGTCGTGTTTCATTGCTCTGGAAATTATCCACTGATCCTGACCTTCCTGGAAAAGCAGTACAGCATTTTGGATTCGACCAAGGACGAGGCTCGCTTGATCTCGATCCTGTCGGCACTTTCCTACTACACTTACAGTGTTGAGATTTCCGACATCCAAGACAAGAAGATCACCGACTTCACGATGAAGCCGCTGACCCTTTTCACGAAGCGTGAAGCTCGCTTTAAAAACAGTTACGCTTTCTACAACAATTCACTCGATTCGCCGGTTCTGATCGTGAGCCACCATCAGTTTGGCTCAGAGAAGATCAAGCGCGAGTACTACCGCGAACTGAAGCGCCTGATGGGTCGCTTGAACGCGCTGTGGCCCGCTCAAGTGGAAGCGAAGTACAAAGCCAAGCAGATGCCGGAAGACGAATACCGGGCTCTGACTCTTCAGCGCCGCGCTGCTACCAAGATTTTGGAGCGCTACCGCGAGAAGTTCGACAACTGATCACTTCGCAGTAAAAATGCCGAGGGCTTCCGGAGAAATCCGGAGGCCCTTTTTTTTGGGCCTGCAGTTGAACCAGTAGTGAAGCCAGCAGTTAAACTAGCAGCAAAACCAGCAGCTAAGCCTTGGACCGAAAGTGGGGACTGCGTCTCAGCTGTTCGAGCAGGATTCGAAAATCGCGTTTGTCCTCAGGCCAACCCCACGGGAAGGGCCTGGCTGAGCGCTCAATTTTCTCAAGCCACTCGGGACCCAGGGGCTGACAAAGCGACTTCAGGGAAGTGCTCGCAAGCGTCGTCTCCGCTTTACTGGGCGTGCGGGTTCCGTAGCCCACCCAGAAGCCCGCAAGCACCAGGGCTGCGCGAATGGGTGTTGCCGCACTGTAAGTGAAAAGATCCATTCGTAATCCACGCGCTTCTCGGTGCGCACCCAGCTTTCGCACTTGGGTGAGGCTCTCCACACTCCAAAGGTGCGGGCACGAAGAAGGGGCGTAGAAATCGTAAAACACGACTTCAGGAGCCATCTCGGGCCGAGCGCTTTGAAAAAAATCTCCGGGGAAAAGGTTCCATTCAATCGAGCCGTCTTGGGATTTCCAGCGGTGTTCCTTGAGTAGAACTTCGACTTTTTCACGGTGGCGATCCAGGAACGGGAAGGCCTGAGGGCTTTGAAGAGCCAGCTCAATTCCGCGCAAGTCGTGCTCGAAGCTCAGCACCTGAAGCGGGCGCGGCGGGGTCGGGGCGGAATGGGCTTCCTGGTTGAGGTTGGCCCGGCACTCGATCGCGCACAGGGCGTTGGCGGCGATTCCCATGCCGACATCGAGAACGACGACGGCTCCTGAATCCTCGGGGGACTGAGCCAGGAAGCGCTCGCGAAGGGCGCTTTGCTGAACGTACAAAAGCAGGGCCTCTTCCCAGGCTCCGATGATGGAATGCATAGCCTGGCCTGACTCGATTTCTCGAACCGAGGACGTTCCGTTGGGGTGTTGGACCAGCTCAAAAGCCGGGGAGGGGCGGGATTCGTCGGACATGGAAGGGCCCTAAATGCTGGATTTTGCGTAAAAAGGACAGGGGAAATCGAGGGTTGTCCGACTAGAGTGCGGTGCGGCAAGTGCTTGATATTTTTATAAGACTAGGGTAAATGACCGCCCATGAGAATGCGCGAGTGGGTGATCCTGTCGGGTAACTCGAATCGTCCCTTGGCCGAGAAAATCTGCCAGAAGTTGGGAAAGAAACTCGGGCATGCCGAGTTGAAGCGCTTCAGTGACGGCGAAGTCTTTGTCGAGATCGGTGAGAACGTACGCGGTCGCGACGTGTATCTGATCCAGTCGACCTGCCGCCCGGTGAACGACAACTTGATGGAAGCGTTGATCATGATCGATGCGCTGAAGCGCGCCAGCGCCAAAGACATCACCGCGGTCATTCCTTATTACGGCTACGGTCGCCAAGATCGTAAGGTAGCGCCGCGCACTCCCATCTCAGCCAAATTGGTCGCCGATCTTCTGGTTTCTGCCGGCGCGACTCGCGTAGTGGCCATGGAGCTTCACGCAGGCCAGATTCAGGGCTTCTTCAATATTCCTCTCGATAATCTTTTCGCCGGTCCCGTGATTCTCAATCATTTGAAACAAGAACTGGGACTGGGCCACGAAGTGGTTTTCGTTAGCCCCGATGCAGGCGGCATGGAGCGCACTCGGGCACTTGCTAAGCGCATGGATGCCGGTGTGGCCATGATCGACAAACGTCGAACCGGACCGAATGTCGCCAAAGCGATGAACATCGTGGGCGATGTGAGGGGAAAAACGGCCGTCATCTTGGACGACATGATCGATACCGCAGGAACCCTAACAGAAGCCGCGAACGCTGTGTTCGATCATGGCGCGATTCGCGTGCTAGCGGCTGCGACTCACGGCGTGCTCTCGGGGCCGGCCATTCAGCGCATTCAAGATTCCCGCCTTGAGAAAGTCATCGTCACCGATACCATCCCCTTGGCTCCGAACGCACAGGCCTGCAGCAAGGTGGTTCAGCTTTCGGTTTCCGAAATCCTTGCGGAAGCCATTTACCGGATCCACAACTACGACAGCGTGAGTTCGCTGTTTTTGTGAAGTAGGTCGGATGAAGCTGATCGTGGGACTCGGCAACCCCGGGCCAAAATATGAAACCACCCGACACAACGTGGGGTGGCTTGCGCTGGATCGGTTGGCGGATCGCTGGAAAGCGGCCCAGCCTCAGCAGAAGCATCAGTCCGAGTATCAGGTAGCGGATTTTGCCGGTGAGAAGGTTCTTCTCATCAAACCGCTGACTTTCATGAACCTTTCGGGGCGTGCGGTTGCGCCGTTCTTTCAGTTTCACAAGTGCGAGCCTTCGGACGTGATCGTGATTCACGACGAACTGGATTTGCCGCCGGGAAGCCTTCGGATCAAGACCGGTGGCGGGGCAGGCGGGCACAACGGGCTGAAGTCGCTCGACGAGTGCTTGGGCGCAGGCAAAACTGGCTATCACCGCGTACGCATTGGGGTGGGGCATCCGCGGGAACTGGGTTTGCGAATTTCGCCTGCCGATTATGTGTTACAGCCCTTCAGTGACTCGGAGTGGAAGGACTTAGATCCTTTCCTAGACCGCGTAGCTCAGGCGGTTGAGCGATTGATGAAGGGCGACGTTACAGGCGCCATGAATGAATTCAACCGAAGTCCGGCACCTGCCAATGCAGATGCGGGCCCTTCGAAAACAGAAAGTTCAAAGTCCGGCAAAGGCCGGCAATAGACAGCCGGGCAAAAGCCGGCCATAGCTAGGGAGAGAGTGGATCATGGGTTTTCAATGCGGCATCGTGGGTTTACCGAATGTGGGCAAGTCCACCATCTTCAACGCGCTGACTTCTGCTAAAGCGGAAGCGGCAAACTATCCTTTCTGCACCATCGAGCCCAACACGGGCATAGTGAAAGTGCCCGACCCGCGTTTGGCAAAGATCGCTGAGTGCATTCCCCCGCAGAAGCTCATTCCCGCTACGATGACGTTTGTGGACATCGCGGGCTTGGTGAAAGGCGCATCCAAAGGCGAAGGCCTGGGGAACCAGTTTCTGGGGCACATCCGTGAGACCAATGCGATTGCTCACGTGGTTCGCTGCTTCTCGGATCCGAACGTGGTGCACGTCGATGGTTCGGTCGATCCGCTTCGCGACATCTCGGTCATCGATACGGAACTGATGTTTGCTGACCTGGATACGGTCACCAAGCGCTACAATAACCTCGAGAAGCAAGCGCGTACGGGCGACAAAAAAGCGCAAGCCGTTTACGGCGTCATTCAGCCGGTTCGGGCTGCTTTGGAATCAGGAAAGCCGGTCCGCTCGCTTCAGCTCTCGAAAGAGCAAATGGATTTGATCCATGACTTCCACCTGATCACTGCCAAGAAGGTCATGTACGTGGCGAACGTGGATGACAAAGACATCGGCAAAGGCGAGCCAAACGAATACGTGAAGCGCGTGATCGCTCACGCTGCGACTGAAGGCAGCCCCGTGGTTCAGATCTGCGGAAAGATCGAAAGCGAGATTGCCGAGCTTGCGGATGAAGACAAAGCGGGCTTCTTGGCTGAGATGGGCATGGAAGAGCCGGGCTTAAACCGCGTGATTCGCGCAGGCTATGATCTGCTTGGCCTGCAAACCTACTTCACAGCAGGTGAAGTGGAAGTGCGCGCTTGGACGATTGAGAAAGGCTACAAAGCCCCTCAGGCAGCTGGCGTGATTCACACGGACTTCGAAAAAGGTTTCATCAAAGCCGAAGTGTTCCACTACGACGATTTGATGAAGCACAAAACTGAAGCCAAGATTCGCGACGCCGGTGCGCTTCGTCTGGAAGGCAAAGAGTACGTCGTTCGCGACGGCGACATCATGCACTTCCGCTTTGCTGTTTAATTTTTTCGGCTCGGCTCGACCCAGAAAGGGTCGAGCGTGCTGAGAGAAGACGCTTTTTTCGGCGCTTTGCCTTCAATTCGCGTCGAGTACCAAAGGTAGTTGCGCAAGATGGCGGCAACGTACTCGCGCGTCTCTTTATAGGTGATGCTCTCGATGTACTCGAGCAGGCCCTTGCCTTTGAAGTCCCGAAGCCAGCGTGCCGCGGCTGTAGGCCCTGCGTTGTAGCCGGCAAGCGCCAGAGCGTAATTTCCATCGAACCGGGTCAGAAGCTGCTTCAAATAACGAACGCCGATTCGGAGGTTTTCATCTTCCTTCATGAGTCGCACTCGGTCGATCGTGGGTTCGGTATCCAGAGCCGTGGCGTACATGACTTGCATCAAGCCGTTTGCCCCAGAACCTGAAAGCGCGTCCGGGCTGAAGGCGGATTCCTGCTTCATCAGGCTCAAGACCAGGACCGGATCGACCCCTTCTTGTTCCGCTAAAGCCTTCACTTGTTCCCAGCGCTCGGTGGGGAAGACGAGTTCTTTCATCCAAGGCGTGAAAGCTTGCGGCGCCTCTCGCTGAATGAGTTCGCCTGCTGCTTGGAAAGCGCCTAGGTGGTTGCCGGCTTCTTGATGCAAAAATGCAAGCCAAGTCAGGAACTCTCCCGACAGGTTTTCACGCGCCCGAAGCTCGCGTAGCTCTTGGCGTGCCAGTTCCGGCTGCCGTTCGGCGAGGAAATTTTCAGCTCTCTTCAACCGGATTCGCTCAGCAGGGGTCAGCCACGCATCGTCCAGTTTTCCGGTCGGAACGGCATCTGGCCGTAGAATGTCCTGATAATCGCGGCCCAGCTTCATCGAAGCGAGAATTCCGTACCAGCTCCAAGGCGTATCTTTCAGGAGCTGCTTCCAGTGCTCCTGCGCTTTGGTCTGCTCTTTCGTTCCACCTTGCGAAAGCGCCTGAGCGAGCCAAAATCTTGCGCGGTTTTTTTGTGCAGAGAGTGGGAATTTTGAAAGGAACTCTTCCCATTTGACTTGAGCGTCGGCGGGCTTGCCTTGCACCCAAGTGTTCCAGGCCTCTTCAAACGCTTTTTGATCGAGGTCAGCTTCTCGGTAGCTCTTTTGCTCGCGCGAGGAAGATTCTGGCCTGGGTCTTTCGGGAGCTTCAAAGATTTGCGAAAGCGTCGCTGCTTCTGGGGCCTTCTTTGGGAAAGCACTTTGAAGGCGGAACATCCAAGCCTCGCAAAGCGGATCGGGAACTTTCTTGCAGGCCTCACCGTGAGCCAAGATGTGCTTGGATTCCAGCGTGCCTAGGTTTCCGTTCGTGGCGAGTCGCTGAAAGCCATTCTGGTATTCGAGCTTGGCCGAGGATGCGTTCTTTTGAGCATGGTGAATGAAGCCTAAAAGAAGTTCGGCCTGGGAAGCCGAACGCGCGGCAAGTTTCGTCAGTGAAGAGTAAGGCTGTCGCTCATCGACGCGAATCCAGCGCTCGCGAGCGGTCTGAGCTGAACGGATGGCCTGGCTCCAAGCCTTTTTCTCGGCCTGAAGTTGGGCCAGTTTGAAGTGTGCTTCACCTTGAATCCAAAGTGAGTAGTCGCTGAAAGTGGGATCTTTTTCTCCCGTTTTCGCGCGCGCGATAGCTTCGAGGAATTTTCCTTTTTTCAGGCGATCCCAAGCGACGCCTAGTTCTCGCGCCGCCTTCGATCGGTTCAGGACGCGGTTGACCTCACGTAGTTGGGTGAGGGGCCCCGAGGTGGGAAGCGGGGTGGGCGCGGGCTTTGGGGTGGGCTTTGAAACTTTGCTCGGGCTGGATGCCCGATCTGGACGCGGGGTACTGGACTTCGCGGGCGCAGGCGCAGCCTTACTTTTGGGCAGCTTTCCGTGCGCGGGTGCAGGAGTCCAGGCGAGCGCCATCGCCAGGCCAAAGAGGCCGAGCGTGAGTTCCGGTTTTAAATTTCGCTTCATTTCAAATCAGTGAAGGAAGTCTGGCGTTGCACTTCGCGCAGAATTTGAAGCGTTTTCTCCAAGTCCTCGCGAGGCGCGCCAGGCTTCTGGATCGCCGATTCCAGATTTTGAATGGCGCCCGTGACCTGGTTAGAAGTTCGTACCAGGGTGCCGCCCAGAGTGTCCATCATCTGGTTGTAGCTGTCTGCCAGCTCTTGGAAGTGGTCCGACTTCCTGAAGCGCAGGCGTTGATGCGTCTTGCCTTGCGAAGCCTCGTCCAAGAATTTTCGGAGCTTAAACAACGGGCCCGCAATCCGGTGGGACAAATAAACGCTGACGATGAACGTCACGCCGAGGAAGCCTGCTTGAAGCATCATGACCAACTGAGTGAGGTCCTGACGAACGGCTTCAATCTTATCGACTTCTGGCCCTTTCGGGTCCAGACGCACGTAATCGAGGAATGAGTTCAGCAGCGCTTCGATCGACAGTGGGTAGAACAAGCTCAGCACGAAGAGCCAGCTGCACACGTAGAACGCAAAGCGCAGTTGAAACGGCTTATTGATGAGGATCAAACTCCGTTTATGGGCCATGGAAAAAGTGTAAACGGTTTCTGTAGGACCCGCTATCTTGAATAGAGATGCATAAAAAAGGACTAGGTCGAATTTGCCGGGTCGTACTGGCGGGCTCTTTGGCGTGGGGGAGTTTTGCTTCAGCAGCGGACGGCCCCGTCATCGAGGCCATCGAAGGCGACCAGATCGTGGTGATTCGAACTCCGAAGGGGAATCGCGTCGGGGCGAAAGGATCTGAGGTCGTTCCGGGCGAAGTGATTAAGACCGGAGCACGGGCTTCCGTGCGGATTCGCTATCCGGATGGTTCGAAGCTCCTGATCGGAAACGCAGCCGAAGTTGAAGTTCAAGATCGCTCAGAGGCGGGAACTCAGTGGTCGGAAGTTCGCCAAGGGCGAGTGCGCGGCATTGTCAAAAAAGCGACACCCGGAGGCGAGGGGACTGAGAAGAAATCGCAGCATCGGTTTGCGATTCGCTCCCAGAAAGCGGTCATGGGCGTTCGGGGCACCGACTTTGTCTTTGAAGTAGCGGAAGGTGCCGAGAACGCCCAAGTGCATACGTTTGAGGGGCTCGTTGAAGTAGCGGCCAATGAGGCGAAGCTGGCGTCAGGGCAGGGCGTGGGAGTTTCGGCCGGGCAATTTGTGAGTGCGGGTGCTCAAGGTGTCAGTGCGCCACAAACGTTTGATGCTGTCAGCTACTTCCAGGCTTTGAGTCAAGCGACACCAGAGTTTGTGAAAATGTCGAAGGACACCGACCAAGAGAAAGCTCGCGAAGAAGCGCGTGAAGCGGTCGAGCAGAAAACCCAGCCCGCTCCGCCTGTGAAGCCAGAACCTGAGCCGCTTCTATCTGAGCCGGCCAAGGAGCCTGAGAAATCAGCCCAGGAAGAGAAGCGAAGATCCCGCCTGCGACTTTTGATGGCCGAGTTGGCTTGGCTCCATGTCCAGGATGAGGATCGCTCTTCAACAGGCGATCCCGGTCGCTACTCGACGGGTCAGCTCACTTGGACGCCTGAGTTTGATCTTCCCATTCCTTTCTTTGATGTGACGCTACGAGGGCACATGGCGGCGGCTCAGTACAACTCGCGCACTTCGCGCCCTGAAAAGGATGAGAAGTTTTTAGCCATTCAGCACGGGCTTCGGATCGCTTTCAAAATCCCGTTTTTGCCACTGCAACTCGACGCGGGTGGTGGGACGGAGCTTTGGACAGGGGGGCATGGAGAATGGGAAGGGTTTGGACAGGCCAATTTATCCTTCTTATTGAATGGAAAGACCTGGGACCACGTCTTTGTCGGCGTCGCTCATCATGAGCGCGGAAACTCCAAGGACGCATCGGGTGCCCAAGGCTCTCCGCTTTCGGAACGGGGTATGACCTCGCTTCGAGTCGGATTGGGGATTCAGCTATGAGAAAGATTCTTTTGCCCCTGATCTTACTGTCGAGCTCTTTTCCTGGATGTGGCCCAGGGCTAGACACGGATTCTTTCCATCCAGGCTCGGTCGATGGCGCTTTGTTTTGGTACAAAGCGGAACAGGCTGATTTGATCTCAACCCCCGGGTACTGGGCCGAGAGCTTGGGGAATCAGACGGGCTTGAGTTTAACGGGAACTGGCGCTCCGTGGATGTCTGCGGGAAGCCTGGGGCAGAAGCTGATGAGCTTGAGCTCGGATTCCTATTTTTCGATGGGGCACGCGCCCCTGAGTTTGGCTGAGTTCACAGTCTACGCCGTGATGCAGCGGCAGACGGGAATGGAAAGCGGGATCTTCGGGATTTTGTCGAACAATCTTGCAGCCGCGAACTGTACCTCTCCGAACCTGTCTCTGCGCGGGAACAACACGACGGGTCGGATTTATGGCGAAGTTTGGAACGGGGCGAACTCTGTCTTGACCGACATTCAAGCCAGCACGGGCCTTTCGGTCGTCGAGCTTCGCTACGGCAGTGACGGAACGCTTCGACTGCAAGCCGAGGGGCAATCGAGCTCGGCATCGGGGTCAAATCTGAGTGTCACAATCGACGCCCCAAAAATCGCTCTTGGCGCAGCTTGCACGGTGATGCAGACCCCGGCTTGGGCCACGGGCAACCTGAGCTTGGGCGAAGTCCTTTTCTACAACCGCGCGGTGAGCGACAGCGAATCACTCCGAATCCGGCGCTACCTGATGCTCCGCCACGGCGTTACTCAGTGAGACGGCTCAGAGCGGATTCCTGAAAGGGAGATCTTGCTGACGGCCGCAAGCAGAACGGTGGCGGCGAGAAGCTGCGAGGTTTGCAAACGCTCGCCCAAGAAAAGCGCGTTCACGGCGATGGCTGAAACCGGAAAGGTGAGCTCAAGCAAAGTGGCCACAGCTGCCGGCGTTCTTCGAAGGCCCGAGTAGTAAAGAACGATCGAGAGAAGGCCTGGAACCAGCGCCATGTAAAGAAGCGCAGGCGCAAGGGACTGCCAATCCTGAGCAGACGGCCATTCCGGTCCAGCTGCGAAAGTGGAGCCGCCCAAGTGAAGCAAAAGCCCGAAGCTCAAAGCGAGAAGGCCAAAGCCAAAGCGAAGGAAAGTGGCCGCATCGGAAGAAAGGGCGGGGATGACTCGCTTTCCAACCACGGTGGAAAGGGCCCAGAGCGAGGCCGCAGAAATAGCTAAAAGCACACCGCTTGAGCCAAAGTCGGTGAGTTCATTCCAGCTCGTGCCGAAACGGAATCCAGGAAAACTCACTGCCAGACTGGCTGCGAGCGCTAGAATCGCCCAGCCCCAGAAGTGGCGCACCGGCCGTTCGCCGAGAAAGGTTCTAGCCAGGAGTATCACCAAAACGGGTTGGAGCTTTTGAAGCAGGATGCTGACCGATGGGCTGACAAATCGAAAACTGGCCGTGAAAAGAACGGTAGCGAGTGCGCTTCCTCCGGCTCCGACCAAAGCAGCACCTGCCCAGGTTCCAAGCGTGAGGCCCGAGAACTGCCGCCACCGACCGCGCGCGGTCAAGATCAGCGACAAAACGGTGAATGCGATCGCGTGCTCGGCCCAAACGATGGCGAGCGGCGAGAGCTTCCCAAGCGCCGGAACTCGAAAGACTGCGTCCGTAGCCCAAAGCGCTGCTGCAAGAGCAACGGCCCAAGGACCCAGTCCCGTGGGTTGCGACTTCACGAAACCACTCCTGCTGATTCTTGGCGCCAGCTTTGAAAGCGCTCGATGGCTTCAGCGGCCATCGCTTTTCTCAGCTCATCTTTCGGAAGATTGGGAGCCACATCGAAGAAGGCCGAATCGATCAAACTGAAGTTCGCGTTCTGCGGCTGATAGTTGTTCGGGTCAGACGCAATGATGTGGCGAAGCATCGAGCCCAGGGCCGTGTTGGCGGGCGGTGAGCGGTGCGGCAAGCCCTTCAAGCGTTGTAAAATGAAGAGGCTTGCCAGGAGTCCGCAAGCGGCGCTCTCAAGATACCCTTCAACGCCGGTGATCTGGCCTGCTAGGTACACTTTCGGATGTCCTTTCAAGGACAAGTCCGGTCGAAGCACGCGTGGGCCGCACACATAAGTGTTGCGGTGAATGCTTCCCAATCGAATAAATTCCACATTCCTTAAGGCCGGGATCATTCGAAAGATGCGCTGCTGTTCGCCGTACTTGAGCTTGGTCTGAAAGCCCACCAAGTTATAGGCGGTCTTGGACTGGTTCTCGGCGCGAAGTTGAAGAACGGCAAAAGGGCGGCGACCCGTGCGCGGATCCGTCAAGCCCACGGGCTTCAGAGGTCCAAAGCGCAGGCTGTCTCGACCGCCGGCTGCAATGGCTTCGATGGGTTGGCAACCTTGGAAGAACTTCTCTTCTTCGAAACGCTTGGGAGTGACTTTTTCTCCTGCAATCAGCGCATCGATGAAAGCGTAGTACTCGTCCTTGTCCATCGGGCAGTTCAAGTAAGCTTCTTCGCCGCCCTTGTCGTAGCGGTTGGCCAGGAAAAGATTCTCACGGTCCAAAGTGGCCGCGTCGACGATCGGGGCAATGGCGTCGTAAAAATAGAGGTCGTCTGCGCCCGTTGCTTTTCCCAGCCACGAGCAAAGCGCATCGGAAGTGAGCGGGCCGGTAGCGAGAAGCGTGATCGCGCCTTCTTCAGGCTTCATCACTTCGCCCGAAACGCGGCGGATGTTCGGATGTTGATCGAGCGCGCGCGTGATGGAGTCTGCGAAAATCTCGCGGTCCACGGTCAGCGCTTCTCCGCCGGGCACCGAGCACGTATCAGCGATGTCGAGTACCAGCGAGCCCAGCGCTTTCATCTCGGCCTTCAGCATGCCGGGCGCGGAGAGGGGATTTTTACTCTTCAAGGAATTCGAACAGACCAGCTCGGCTGATTTGCCGGTCTGGTGGGCTTGAGTGAGCCGCTCTGGGCGCATTTCATGGAGGACCACCGAAATACCGTGGCTTGCCAGAAAATGGGCGGCCTCGCTGCCGGCCAAACCACTGCCGACCACATGGACGCTTGGGTAAGACATGCCGGGTCGTTTACCTCAATCAGGGGGAGCGTTACAATCAGGTAATCGGGATGCGAGTGGCGGAAGCGCTTTTTGAATTCTTGGTGCACCTGGAAACTCGGCGCGGAGTGAGCCCGCATACCGTCAGGGCCTACCGTGCCGACCTCGAGCACTGGTGCGCGGACCTAGCCGACCTGAACTGGGAGAAGGTCTCGGACCTGGAAACTCACCTCAGGCCTCAGCACCTGAGGGGGTATTTAGGGCGCCTTCATGAGTCGCACGAGAAAACGTCCCTTTCTCGAAAGCTCTCAGCGATTCGCAGTTTTCTGCGTTTTTTGAGGCAGCAGGGCTGGATACAGCGCGATGTCGGCAGCTTAGTGCCCAGCCCGCGTACCGGTAAAACCCTTCCCGAGTTTCTCAAACTGGCTGAAATGGAGGAGCTTTTACAGGCTCCGGACGAAGGGACTTCACTGGGGAGGCGGGACCGGGCGCTCTTTGAGCTTCTCTATGCTTCGGGCCTTCGGGTGTCGGAAGCAGTGGGCTTGGATTGCCAGGATTTGGATCTGGGTTCAGGCTGGGTTCGAGTGCTGGGGAAGGGGCAGAAAGAGCGGATGGTCCCGTTTGGCTCGGCTGCGGCCGCAGCACTTCGGGCGTATCTGGATGACCCCACTTTGGGGGGGCCTTCGGGCTGGGGACCTAAAACGCCCCTTTTCCGAAATTACCGAGGAAGCCGCTTGAGCAGCCGAAGCGTTGCCCGCGCCCTGGCTAGGCACTTGCTTCGGCTGGCGACCGCTCGTCAGGTTTCCCCTCATGCCCTTCGCCACAGCTTTGCCACGCACCTTTTAGCGGGCGGAGCTGACTTAAGAACGATTCAGGAGCTCTTGGGGCATGCCCGCTTGGCGACGACCCAGAAATACACCCACGTGGACCTCGATGCCTTACAGGTCGAGTACTTAAAAGCACATCCGTTGAGCCGCTCGAGAGACTAAGGCAACTCAGCACGGGGCGTGGTAGCGTAGTCCATTCGATGGATCGCCTCGTAGATTTTCTTCTGAGCTTCTCTGGCCCGACGCCGTATTTCCTCATTTTCGGCATCCTTTTGGCCTGTGGTCTTGGAATTCCGATTCCAGAAGACATCACGCTTTTTGCGGGTGGACTGCTGGCTTACTACGGAGTGTGTGACCTCAAAGCGATGGTCGTGGTGTCCTTGGCGGGCGTGCTGCTCGGGGATGCTTTCATTTTCTGGCTGGGCGCAAAGTATGGGCGTCGCCTGACCAAGAAGTGGATTTTCGGAAAACTGCTCCCGCAGGATCGTCTGGATTCAGTGAGCCGGAAGTTTAAAGAGCGGGGAAACAAGCTCCTTTTCTTCGCGCGCTTCATGCCAGGGTTTCGTGCGCCGGTTTATTTCTCGGCAGGGGTCCTTCACGTCCCCTTCCGAACTTTCCTGTTTTACGACGGGATTGCAGCGATTCTGAGTGTGCCGGCCATTATCTGCGCCGTCTATTATCTGGGCGATAACCTGGACACCGTCATTCGCTGGATCAAGCGCGTTGAGCACGGAATTATCGGCGTCGTTTTGCTCGGGGTCCTAGCGATCCTGGGTAAGTGGTATCTGACCCACCGGCGCTTGCGCCGCGGAACTTGAGCCTGATCCCATGGCGACCCAGTCCCCCTCCACGCGAAGATTGATCTGGGGAGTGCCTCTGGTTTTTTCAGTGCTGCTCCTCGTTCACGGGCTGAATTTAGGCCTGACGGACGACGAAGCTTACTACTGGGTTTTGGCGCAAACGCCGTCGCTGGGCTACGCGTTTCATCCGCCGGGGGTGGCTTGGCTGATTGCGGGCTTGCAGAAAGTTTTCGTCGCGCTCGGGCTTCCTCCGAACACGGTGGCCGGAGTGAGGCTCCCGGCGGTGCTTCTGGCTTCCGCATCGCTGATGCTGGCGCTTCGCTGGCTTTGGAGTGAGGGCGCCACGCGCGGACGGTCGCTCGTGAGTGGGGCGCTTGCAGTGGTGAGCTTGGTCGGGATTTTTGGAATGGCGTGGATGATGGTTCCCGACCTTCCGTTGATCTTGGGGTGGACACTCGCTTTCTTCGCCTCCTGGAAACTGGTTCGTGAAGATTCGGATGGCTTCGGGACGGAAGCTGTTTTGATGGCCGGAGTGGCCATCTCGGTTGCCTCGAAATTTTCGGGTGGCCTAGTCGGCGGGCAAGCGTTTCTGGGAGCGTTAGCTTTGGGCGCATCATCGCGCGCGCGCATTCGGATTTTTCGCGCGGTTGCGGTGGGGACGATTCTTGGGCTTCTTCCTTCTTTGCTTTGGAACGCTCAAAACGGCTGGGGCGCCTTGCTCTATCAGTTCCGAGATCGGCACGGAGGCGGGGGCGGCTTCAACGGCAGTCGCTACCTTCGGTTCTGGGTGTCTCAGCTTCTTTTAGCAGGGCCAGGGCTCGTCGTTTTCTCGGCCAGTTTTTTTCGGCGCGCGTGGAGTGGGGACTTGGAAGTGCGTCGCTTGTCGCGCTGGACGCTTTGTTGGGCGCTTCCTCCGGGGTTGGTCTTTTTGATTCAGCCCGCTTTTGCAGACTTCAAACCTCACTGGGCACTGATTGTTTGGCTTCCGTTCGCGCTTGAGGGGGCATGGCATGTGGCCATGCGTTCTGGCCAACGCTGGTACCGAGTTCAGTTAGCGCATGCCGCGGTTGTGTTCAGTGTTCTGATTCTGTCGCTCCATTGGCCAGCCGTTCCTTGGGTGGCTGAGAAAATGGGGAAGCCCCTTTCTGATCCCCGCTGGGATGTGACCAACGACCTTCAAGGCTGGGAGAATCTAGGCGCTTGGATTGCCTCCGAGCCTGAGCGGGTGGTGGTGGGTTCGCGCTACCAGACGGCCTCGCAGGCGGCCTTTGCTTTGGGGGGCGTGAATCGCGCCACTCTTTTGCCGCGCGATCGAAAGCAGTGGGAAGAGTGGCCGGATCTTTCTGTGAGCGATTCTCCGGGCCCCGAGTGGCCTAAGCTGAGTCGCGGGGTGTGGTTTGTCGCAGACAATCGCTACGATCAGCCCCCGGCTTTTCGCGAAGCGCGTTGCGAATTAGCGGCGTCTCATTCCGTGGATCGGAAAGGCTACCCAGCCAAACGATTTCAGCTCTGGCGATGCGATCCCGTGGGTTCTAGTTTTTAAGGACTTGAACCAAGTCGCTTCGAATCCAGGCAGTTTGCCCGACGGCGAAAGGCGAGTTCACCTGAAGCCAAGCGTCCTGACTTCCCACGACGTTCAAGAGAGTGCCATTCAGGGCAGAACCTGAGACCGCGTGAGCAGTGCCGGGGCCCGTGCGCAAAATAGCGTGTCGAACGTTCACCTTCACCGAAGGCAAAAGATTCTCTCGAACGGGAGCACCCGAGGAAGACTGAAGTGAGTCATTTTGAATAGCCATCGCAGGCGCGGCTTGCGACTCGTTTCCATTTTGCGCGGGAACACTCTCCATCGGTGCTTCGCTTCGTGCATAGAGACTGGAACGGGAATTCAGCGCCGTCTGAGCAGAACGAATCAAGCTTCTGCTTTCTTGGTAAACGGTCAGACCCAGTAAGGAGCAGATCCCGATTGCAGCAACCACCCAAACACGCGAAGGAATGCTGATTGCAGTTTTTGCGGATCGGGCCGGAGCGGAAGGGATCACCGTGGCTTCCAAAGGTTCTGAAGAAGTGGCCATCATGGCGGCCGAAGGCGGCGGGGGAGGAGTCACGAAAACCCGCTCCTGTGGGGCAATCCAGGGACGCGAGCTGATGACCGTTTCGCCTGTTCCGGGTGCGTGATCGAGGCGAACTACGTTCACTTCGGTTCGACGAACCATGGAGTGACCACGGCAACTCGAACAGCGCGAGAAGTTCCAGCCGACCTGGAGCTGCTGATCTTCCACTTCTAAAGCGGCTTGGCAATGCGGACAGTTCCAACGCATGGAAACCCCCTGGGAATTCCATTTTTCAGGAAGGACGCCGCGGGATCAATCGGTAGATTTTGCCGACTCGGCCGGGACTTCGGCAGCGGGGCTGTGTGCGGCAGCGGCGTCCGAGGGCACTTCCACCTGCGCATTCGCAAAAGGGATGGTTTCGACGGTAGGTTCAAGAATGCGAAGAACCACTCGGCGATTTTTGCCCATCGCCGCTTCGTCCAAGGTTCCGTCAGCCCTTCGCTCGGTCGCCAGGGGCCGAGTGTCTCCGTATCCGATTGCAGTCAGGCGATCGCGGAGGAAGCCCTTATCTTGAAACATTCGAACCACTCGGGTGGCCCGGATGGCCGAGAGTTCCCAGTTCGTAGCGAAAGTGCCCGAAAGGACCGGGCGACCGTCGGTGTGACCTTCCACCACGATTCGGAACAAGCGGTGCTCTTTGGCTTGAAGGTTGAAAATGGCGTCGATGATGCGGGTCAAAAGAGCCTGACCGCCGGGCGATACCTCGGCGCTCAAAGTATCGAAAAAGAGCACGGACTGAAAAGTGAGGGTCATCCCTTGCGAGTCGACTTGGACGGTCGTGTCTCGGTCGAGTCCTGCCTCTTGGATGATGCGAGACGCGAACTTTCCTTGGCCTTCAGCGGGGTTTTCGTATTGGCCTTTGAAGGCTTTGGCTACTTCGCGTTTCACGACCTCGTATTGAGGTTCGTCGAGCTTCGCCATGCTGAAAAGCATGATGAAGAAGCCGCAAAGCAGCGTCATCATGTCAGCGTAGGACACGAGCCAGTTGGACTCGTCGTGATTGGCCTCTCCTGCCTCGGCTTCCTTCACCAGGCGGACGATGATTTCATCGTCAGTCTCTTTTTTGAGAAGCCGTTTCAACGACATGGTTTAAGCCGCGGCCTTCCGAGTGACGCGTTCCTTCGGCATCAAGAACGAGTTCAGGCTCTCGCGCATGGTCACAGGGTTCACTTGTTGCTTCAGGAGAACAGCGCCCTCGATGATCATTTTTCTCAGGCGAATCTCTTCATGAGCGCGCTCGCTCAGGTTTTCTCCAATGGGGAGAAAAATCAAGTTGGCGAGACCGATCCCGTAAAGGGTACCGATCAAGCCGATCGACATGGCAGGTCCGATCAGTTTCTGGCTGTCGGGCGAGCCGATGCGCTGAAGCACGCTGATCATGCCCAGGGTCGTTGCGAGAAGCCCGAAGGCCGGAGGAAAGCGGCCGATCGTTCTGAACATATTGGCTTCATGGTTGTAGAGGAGCTCAAGGGTTTTTAAGCGCTGCTCGAGCACTTGCCGAATTTCTCGCTCCGTGAGCACGCCGCCCGAGACTAATTCGACGGCTTCCTTGAGAAACGGATGCTTCAGGTAGCCTAGGCTGTCTTTCAAAGCGGTGACTCCGCTGCCGGTCTTTTTAGAGAGCTCGAGAATCTGCGCAATGTTTCCTTGGTAGTCGGTCTTATTTCTACCCAGGACGCGCAGAACGAAAACCTTGAAGAGCGCTAGGACTTTGGAAAGCGGAAAGCTGATCGAAGCTGCGGCGAAAGTGCCACCCACCACGATCAAGATCCCGTGCATGTCCAGGAAGTAGCTCAAATTATCGGTCGTGGTACTGAGCGCGAAGTACATGACGCTCAGGCCGACAAACACACCGAAAATAGATGAAAGGTTCATATCAGGCAGCCTCCTTGCGGAACGCGGTCTTCCAGAGTTGGTAGCGACTGGTCACGTAGTTTTGATCCAGCTCGCGAAGCCGGACCAGGAGGTCCTTCACGCAGGCCTCATAGAAGCGCTGTTTGAGGTCCTGGCTTCGCTCCAAGAACATCCGAAACTCGTCTTTCCGAATTTCGAAAAGTCTGCAGTCAGTCAGAGCGCGAACGGTCGCAGAACGCGGGGAATCGTCAATTAGGGCCATTTCTCCAAAGAAAGTCCCCGGGCCAAGTTCAGCAATGTCGTAAGTCTCCTGATTCGAAGGGTTCGATTTGAAGATGCTGATCTTCCCCTCCAAGATGATGTAGAAACTTCCGCTGAGTTCGCCCTCGATGACGATGTTGGCGTGAGATTCAAATTCCACCTCGTTACCGAGGTTCTGGAGCTCGGTGAGCTCCTGCTCTGTGAAGCGACTGAAAACTCGAACGGCTTTTAAGGCCTGAGGGTTGAACATCAAGCCCCCCTCATAATCCGCGTCGATTCAGTCATGGGATCATGAAAGAGACGGTCGTTCGTCTCCGTCAGATTGATCTGGCCGTCGTTGGCCATGAGCTTGATCCGGTTGATCACTCGGCGCTCGAGATTCTGGTAGGCGTCCTTGGAGATCGGGGTGAGCGCCTGAACCTCTTCGTCGAGTTCCTCGGCAAGATCCTTGGGGGCTTTCGAGTAAATGGCCTTTCGAACGGCTTCCGGGACGCCCTTCAGGAATCCAACCAATTCATCGTGGCGCAGGCTCAGGACCACCTCAAGCATCTGGCTGTCTTTCAGGAACTCGAGCGTGTTCACCGTGACGAGTTTTGCCTTCACATTACGAGCCGTGTCGGGATTGGTCCGCTGCAGATTTCGCATCAAGGTGCTTTGCAGATCGGGCGCGGAGCGTTCTAGCAGGGTAATGAGGACTTCCGATCCCGGAAGGGCTTCCGTATTCAAGCGTGGGTTGTCGTGGCGCTTTCTTCGGAGGGCCGATGCCACGTTCGAGATGTAGTCGCGCGGCAGGTAGTCGATTCGGCCCAGCTCGCTCAAGAGTTTCATGCGAGTGTCTTCGTCGAGCTGAGAGTAAATCGCCGTGCGTTTTTGGTTCTCGCACTGGGTCAGGATGATGGCTTTGACCGTGATGGACTCGTTACGGACTAGCTCCAGAATTTGAGGCCCGTCCATCTCTGCTAAGAACTCGAATTGGCCCGAAGTGCGCGAGCCCATGATGACCATCTTCGAGGCCACAGTTCGGTTGTGGAGTCTTCGAAGCAGCTCGTGCTTTTCTTCGTCTTTCAGTTCGCTCGGGTTCTTGGCGTAGAACTCCATCAACTCGTTCAGGTCGGCCTGAAGCGAGGGATCGCGAAGCATATCCATCACGACCGACTCACCAAAGATCTGAATGTAGGCCGAAGTGGTCTCGACCCCTTCTTCAGAAAGAATTCGCGAGAATACCAGTTTGGCTACTTTGGGTTGTTCCGAGAAAACGGCCAGTAGCTCGTCCTGAAGACGCTGAATTTCATAGCGAAGTGCGACCAAGCGTGCGCGCTCGGAACTTGCGCCCGCGCCGGAAGCAGGTCCAGTGGTGGAGCGCTCGACGGGCTCAGAGGGAGCGGTTTCCTCATCTTCGGCTGCCTTCCTGAGGAAGCGCAGCGGATTGAAGTCATGGCCTTTCGGCAAGAGGACGGCAAAGGCGATGAAGAAGAGGACTGCCAAGACCACGCAGGCGAAGATCAGGGCGTGGTTCCGGAAGGCTTTCAGTTCTGCCTGAACCGCGTCGCCACTCTCGACTCGTTCAATTTTCTCGACTCGCGTGTAGTGCTCTTCTCGCTGGTCCGAGGTTTTATTGGTCTCGTTTTTTTGGTTCGTCTGAGTGGCATCGGTCGAACTCAGCGTCTCATTGGAGTGATTCGATACATTCTCGACTTGCTTGGTCTCGCTAGTAGAATCTTGCTTGAAAGTGTCTGTGGAATTTTTTTCATTCTGCGAGAGCGCATTCGATTTCCCGGCTGGGCTTCTTCCGCTCTGTTTTTCGGTGGCGGCGATTTCCTCGGGAGTTCGCGGGAACTTCATCGAACGGAGGCCCAAAGTGACGTTTCTGAAGTCATTGGTCTTCAGGCGCGCCATCTCGAGCAGGCTGGTGCGCTCTTCTGGGCTCATCACTTCGTCAGCGAGAAGGGTGGCGTGAATGCCGCGGATGCGGACGGCCGCTCCGGCGCTCTCGACATATTCCCCAGGCTGGCCATACTGCGCTTCTTCGGGATTGACGGCGTCAGTGAGGAGTTCAAAGTCGGCTAGCAGGCAGTGCTGCGGACAGAACTGTTGGAAGATGGCTTCCACGCGCTCTTTGAACTGCCTGGACACGCGCTCACGGATTTCAGCGACTTTTCCTGCAGTCCCTGCGGGTTGTGGAAAGGGAACGGTCTGCACTTGGACTTTCACCGGGTATTCCAAGGTGTCCAAGTACTGCTGCATCAAATCGAGAAGCTTTCGCCGAGTGACGGGGCCAAGCTTTTCGTCCATCAGAAGCTTGATCGTACCTTCAGTGGGGACTAAGCGCGTTTGCACGCCGGGGTCGGAGTCACTGAAGCCGGGCTCGAGTTCTTCCGGCGTTGCCAGATCGACCGAGGCTACGACCGACATGATTTTCACGTCGTCGCCACCGTACTTTTCGATTAAAGGCTCGACCAAACGTCGGAGTTGCCCCTCAGTGAGTCGCTTCGCGTTTTCAATCGCACTCGATGCGCTTCCCGTCCTCGCGGCAAACACTTCTGCTGCGGGCGCTGCCCCAAGCAAGAAAGCGAGAAGGAAGGAGGTCAAGCGCGCGCGATTCATTGCGAAGCCGGGCTCCTTTTCGTGTTTGCTCGTCGCTCGACGAAGCGGCGAAGCGATTCATTTCCCGGATTCAAGCGAATGGCTTGGTTCCAAGAGCGAATGGCGAGATCCGTGCGCCCCAAACGATCGAGGAGAGTTCCTCGCATCTCGTGGATTTTAGAATCCGTGGGGTAGACCACCAGAAGTTCGTCGACTTCGAGAAGTGCCGCCTCATAGCGAGCCACGCGGTAAAGCTGTTTCACATGATCGAGGGATGCCAGGTAGCTTTGGTCGCGATCGGGAGTTTCGCCTTCGGCTTCCCTGAGGCCCAGTCCCGTTTCCACTTCCCGACGTGCGCCGTCGTCGTCTGCAAAGCCTTTGGGAAGCGAAGCTGCAATCTCGCGGTCAGACGGACCTGCCGAGCGTCCTAGGTAAGTCGTGTCGAGGCCTGAAGCTGACGCAGGCGAGCGGCCGGATTCGTCTGGGAATGCAGGCGAAACCGGTACGGTCAGGTCCGTGATCGCTCCGTTTTGCGAGGGGAGTTCTACTTCGACCGAGCGCTCTCCTTTACGAGTGCGCAACACAATGTTGGATGGGGATTTTCCGGCTGAGTTCTCATAAGCACCAAACGGATTCAGGATCGGCCCTTGAACTTCAGCTTTCTTCTCGACCGCAAGGAAGCTTTTCACGCCGCCGCACCCGGAGAAAATCAAAAGCGCTCCCACCGCGAGGCGGAGAGTTTGAGGGGTGAGGTTGAGGTGAGAGAAAGTTTTTTTCATCGTCATTTCACCAGAAAAGTCCTGCAATGCTGATTCCGTACTCCCAGCCAGTGACAGCGCCGTAGCTCGTGGTTCCGACAAAGCGCGTGGCTTGCGGTCGGTAGCCCAGCGTCGTCGAGACGGCCCAGTGTTTGGCTAAGCGCCACTCGTAACCTGCGCGAACGAGACCGCCAAGGTAACCGGAAGCGTAAGTTCCGCCGATGGCACCAAAGGCACTTCCACGGACGTGATTGAAATTTTCTTCCCCACCCAGGAAGTTCCAGGCGTGCACGAAAAGGAGAGTGCCGTTGATGCCGCCCCAAATGTTGCTGACTTTTTCAGCGTCGGTCATCGTCCCGCCCAGAAGGGAGGCGGCGTAGTGGTAGTTCACTTCGAAGCCCACTTCTTTTCGGCGATTGTCGTAACGTTCCACTAAGCGAAACGAGGGAACCAAGCACCCGGTCGCGCTATTCGGAGTGGCGTTGGGCTCAAAGAGATAGGAAAGTCCCACTCGGTATTGAAGGCTGGGTTGGTATTCGCTTTCACGCCGGGTGGGATCGGTTTCAGCTAGATCGACCCCGCGCTTGAGGGCTGCGGTTCGAGAAGTTTCGCTATTGTAGCTTCGAGACCACACGATCGTTCCCGTCTCAGGGTCAATGGTCGTGAAGCTCAAGACCATGCCGGTGGGTTGATAAGAGAACGCAAGGTCCATGAAATGGGAGATCCCCGACATCTTCGCAATTCGGGCCATTTCGGCCGGATTGGATTCGGGAGACGAAATGGTCATCTGATCGCCGCTGAGAGTCGTCCGTTTCGCGCGACAGGGAAGGCACTGAATGAGTTTCGTCCCTTTGGCGACGCGGAGAATGCGCTCGGTGACGGCAAGCTCCAGGTGCTGCTTGAAGGAACCTGGGATGTTTTCGCTCGTCGACAGATTTCGAATCGAGAGGTCGCGAGTTCCTTTGACTTCACCGTTTCTCAGGTCGGACTCGAAGTCGCCCAGGAGTTCTTCCAGGACTTCATAGAAATTGCGGCCGCTCGTGGCAGACGCAGAAGCGGCCTTCTCCTCGGCGCGGACCGAAGGGGCGTGAAAGAGCGTCAAGATGGCCGTAATGAGCAGCCAGCAGCTGAGGCGCGCCAGGTTTTTTTGTCGTTTCAGGGAAAAGATCAAGGCGAGGCTCCTTCCTCTCTCTTCCACTCTTCGGAAATCAGCGGCTCTCCTTGATAGGGCAGATTTTTCTCAGTGCGAAGCCGCCCCTGTCCGACACGGCAATTGAGCCATGCGTGTCTTTCAATCCTGTTTCATCGGAATTCTGACGCTCGGAGTCCTGGCGGTGGCCTGCACCACGCCGGGAGCGCCGCCCGCGCCGCTATTCCCGAAGGAACCTCCTCCTTATGTTCAAGTGCCGCATCCTCAGGGCTTGGATCAGGGGGATTTGATGGCCATCTTTGTAGAAAAGGGCGCGCCCGACCCGGCCACACTCGCCGAATGTGATCAGTCGCTTCGACTCCTGCGGGAGAAAACGTCGGACGTAAGTGAGTGGCTTGAAGCCGCACGCGAGCTCGTTCGAAATGAGCCAGTGGCCATGCACTGGTGTTTTTATGGAAAGCTTTACGGACTGGAAGCGCGTTTGAAGAGTTTGAGTTTCCTGGATGAGCGTCAAAATTGGATCATCCGCGAATTCCAAACGCTGACGCCGCTCGCGCGCGCGTTTCAGAAGGAATACCAAGACACCCGTTATTTGCGCTGGGCAGTGAATCGCTACCGAAGTCTTTCGGAGTGGGTTTTCTATCGAAAACTTGAACTCTCGGTCGATGGGATTGCCGCTCTGGGACCACAGGCCCTGAATCCGTGGGGAAAAGTTCGGCCGCCCAGAGAGCGCATTCCTGGCTCGATCTTAGAGCGCTACGGAATTTTGCAGTCGCCCGGCGTACCTGTGTCGACCCCTGGCGCAGAGTTGGCGCTCTTGCCAGCCGAGCCCGCAGGGGGCGGCCGCTCGCCCGCCTCCGAGCCGGCTCCCGAGCCGTCGCCGGTAGCCGCAGCGTCGCCCTCGCCTGAGCCCTCGCCGGTAGCTGTAGCATCGCCGTTGCCCGAGCCGTCGCCGGTAGCCGCAGCGTCGCCCTTGCCTGAATCTACGCCGGCAGCCGCCGCGCTGGCTCCGCCCTCCGAGACTACCGCCGCCCCGGCTCCCGCAGCCGCTCTCGCGCCCGAGTCGGTGCCGACGGTTCCTCTGCCACTTGAGGCCGCCGCAGAAAGCCCAGAGCCCGCTGCACGCCAGCCTGCGTCCCAGGTCAGTGCTTCGGCTCAGCCTGCGGTCGTCGAAGCCGTGGCTCCAGCTCCTGCGGATCTCGGGCCCGCCGAGCCCATCGAGCAAATTTCCTTGCCCCAGTGAGGCGTCCGGGACTACCCATGAAGGTTCATGGGGAATTCATCAGCCGGTAGTCTTTCCCGAGCTCAGCAACTGGTTGCCGACATGCGTGCCGGGCAACGGCTGGCTTTGGCGCGTTTGATCTCGAAAGTCGAGAACCGCGACCCGGATCTTTCCGAGATCCTGCACCTTCTTTATCCCGACACCGGCAAGGCGCAGGTCATTGGCATCACGGGCCCGCCGGGTGCCGGTAAATCCACCTTGGTCAATCGTTTGGCGGTCCAGTTTCGGCAGGAAGGAAAGCGAGTCGCCGTCGTTTGTATTGATCCATCGAGTCCCTTTTCGGGTGGAGCCATCCTAGGCGACCGCATTCGGATGCAGACTCACCACGGCGACGAGGGAGTGTACATTCGCTCGCTAGGCACCCGCGGTAAGCACGGGGGCCTTTCCCACGCGACGAAAGAAGTTGTTCTGGTGCTCGATGCTGCAGGCTTTGACGTCATCTTGGTCGAGACGGTGGGGGTCGGGCAGACTGAACTCGATGTTTTGCGTCTCGCTCAATCGGTCATCGTGGTCCTAGTTCCTGAGAGCGGGGACTCCATCCAGGTCATGAAAGCCGGCTTGATGGAGATTGCAGACGTGTTTGCCGTCAATAAGTCGGATCGTCCGGAAGCCGACAAGTTGGTACGCGAGCTGATCACGATGGTGGGGCTCAGTGATCACGACGAGCATTCGTGGATGAATCCGGTTCTGAAAACGGAAGCCGTTCGGGATGTCGGGGTGGCCGAGCTTCGAGCAGCGCTCGCTCAGCATCAGGCCTGGCTGACTCAATCGGGACGCCGCGAAGTGAAGCTGAGGGAGTTCCTGAAGAACGAGCTGACCGATATTTTGACTGAAAAGCTCCAGCGAAGCTTAGAGGTCGCTTTCCAAAGTAGTTCAGGACAGTCGGTTTTAGCCGATTTAATGGCCAGAAAATTGGATCCTTATCAGGCTGCCGATTTGATTTCTCAGGGCTCGGGCGCCGGGAAAATCTAACGCGGCGCGTGAAGTGTGCGGATCTGAAGGACTAAAAAATCAGGGGAAAACTGCGGAGTTTTCGCATACCTGATTAATTCGCACTGTCTAATAACTGATCAAAATAGTCTAAAGGCAAACGAAAAACCGACCGATCTGCTCTGTGAAGGTTGAGGCTCTCAGCAAGGTGGTCTTGGAGAGGTCTTGATCGAGCAGGGGTACAGCAAATTCCTGCTCATTAACTGAAGGAAACCCGTCTCATCTTCGGATGGGACATGGGGAGGTGTCAGATGGGTCTGAGAATCAATACGAATACCCAGTCAATCGCTGCTCAGCGTAACTTGGGTGTGAACCAAGCCGAACAGAACAAATCGTTGGAGAAAGTCTCCTCGGGTAGCCGGATCAACAAAGCTGCGGATGACGCCGCTGGCTTGGCAATCGCTGCCAAGATGCAAGCGTCGATTCGTTCGTTGCGCCAAGATCAGCGCAACGCTCAAGATGGGATCTCGATGATCCAAACCGCTGAAGGCGCGATGAGCGAAGTCGGCAACATCTTGATCCGTATGCGTGAATTGTCGATCCAAGCTTCTTCGGACACGATCCGCGACGAAGAACGTGGCTTTGTGGACAAAGAAGTCCAAGCTCTCAAGTCCGAAATTTCCCGGATTGCTCAATCGACCGAATACAACGGGACCAAAATCCTGAACGGCGAGAGCGGCACTCTGGAAATCCAAGTCGGCTTGAACAACAATCCGGACGAAGATCGTTTCCAATACGATCGCGGCCAAGCGAACACCACGGTGGATCGTTTGGGCATCTCCGATGTGAGCACGGCTTCCAAAGAAAACAGCCAGAACAACCTGGCTTCTTTGGACACCGCAATCAAGCAAGTCAGTGAGAACCGCTCCGCTATGGGCGCTCTTCAAAACCGCATGCAATCGGCATTTGCCCACATGCAGACTTATGAAGAGAACTTGAGTGGCGCACGTTCACGTATCATTGACACTGACATGGCTTCTGAGACTGCTGAGCTGACCAAGCGCAACATCCTCTCGCAGGCCGGTACCTCGGTCCTCAGCCAAGCGAATCAGAACGGCATGTTGGCTCTCAAGCTGATCGGCTAATCTGAAAACTAAGTAGTGAAAACACCAGGCAATGTCGGGCGGAAGGTTTCCCCTTCCGTCCGACAGAGTCCTGGAGGCCGGTTGAAGGTTTCAGAGGTGGGACCTGAGATCGGTGAGTCGAGACGGTGGGTATAAAAGAGGGGTGAATTCGGTCCATGGGGAGAGGTGCCCCAGGGATTTTTGAGTTTTCTCCGCCAATCAAAGTAGTCCTGGGATGCGTGTCCTTGTTCCCCTGCGGTGCAAAGGCTCGATTCTTTGGTGGATTCGGCGCGATTGTTAAGATTGAGTAAAAAGCTCAAGCTATAACGCAGTGCGCCGATGAGATGGGTGTCAGGAACAGAAGGAACAATGGGGTTCCTCCTGGGCTTCTGACAACGTCCGCCGAAGGCGATGCTGTTGCACTTGGCGGGGTAGAGCTGTTTCTGGACCAGGGCGGTGTGGACCCTGTTCCTTGCGGATGCGATCCCACCCGGACGTTGAATCGTAACACTCGGCTTGAGGACCCAATGGGGGGCCTTCAAGACATGACAAGGTTTTTCCCTAAAATGACGCAATGCGTCAGGACAGACCGACCTTGCCACTTTGATAGGAGAACGTCACATGGGCTTGAGAATTTCTACGAACATGGCGGCCATTTCGGCCAACCGCACCTTGAGTGGTGCTACGGAAGCGCAGTCGAAGACCTTCCAGAAACTCGCTTCCGGTAACCGGATCACTTCGGCAGGCGATGACGCCGCCGGATTGGCCATCAGTGAAAACCTGCGTTCGCAAATCCGCTCGATGAGTCAAGCGGAGCGCAACGCCAGCGACGGCATCTCGTTCGTCCAAGTTGCCGAAGGTGGCTTGAACGAGATCGGCAACATGCTGGTTCGTATGCGCGAACTGAGCGTGCAGGCAGCTTCCGACACCATCGGTGATAAGGAACGCGACTTCGTCAACCAAGAGGTGCAGAGCTTGGCTGGCGAGATCGATCGGATCGCAAACGTCACCAATTTCAACGGTACTTCGCTGTTGAACGGTGAGTCCCCGAAGGAACTCCAGTTCCAAGTGGGCACTCATAAGGAGGAAAGCGGTTCAGACCGTCTGACCTTCAACCCGAACGAATACAACGTTCGTTCGGAAGCCCTCGGCATCGACGGTATGGACTATACCTCCACCGACGGTGCTCGCGATGCGATGGACAAGGTCGATAGCGCCATGTCCCGCGTCTCGGAAACCCGCGCAAAACTGGGTGCAACCCAGAACAAGCTGCATTCCACGGTGAGCAACATCCAGGTCACTCGTGAGAACTTGCAAGCAGCCCGTTCGCGTATCGCGGATGCCGATGTGGCAACGGAAACCGCGGAAATGACCCGCGGCCAGATCCTGCAGCAAGCTGGCGTGGCAGTGTTGGCTCAAGCCAACAACGCCCCGATGTCAGCCCTGAAACTGCTCTGATCTGAAGGGTCACTTCCCAAACGTTGAACCTCCCGGTAGGACGGTGTCCGCCGGGGGGTTCTCAAAGAGCGCCTGAATCCTGCCCGGCAATGGTGCCGGCCGGGATTCCTTAAGCCCCCCCCCGGAAGGTGCCGAGCCTTTCGGGGGGTTCTTTGATTGTAGAAACTGGATGGATGTCATGCGTTTACGCGGCTTGCTGCACAAGTCGATGACCGTAAGCCTGCTCCTGATCGCGGCCCTCATCACGGGTCGGACGGGGGCGGCACAGAGCCGAGCTCCGTCGGCCTACGATCTGTGGATCCAAACGCTCGAAAGCAGCCTGACTGGCGCCGAGCGAGAGCTCAGGCTCCTAGGTACGGACCGTAAAATCACTTACGGGGCTGAAAAAGAAGGTTCCTCGGCCCTGATCACTCGGGTGATGGGCCCTGGCCCCGAAGCTCTCAAGAGCTGGCTGAACCTGATGTCAGAAGACGACCGCACCGAGGTGCTTCGGAAGTTCCTCGCGGGCTGGAAAAGCGGGGCCGCGAGAAAGCGCGACGTCGTCGATTCGGAAGGGAACCGAAAGCAAATCGATTTCAGTCGGTGGGCAAGCCTGAATCCTTCCGCCGCCACCCTTCCGGTTCTGACCGAAGCCTTCGAGGCTTGGCTTGGGGCCACCGAAGGGCGGCCCTTCTCGTTTTTGACCGAGAAAACCCGGATGGAACTCGTCAAAGGGTACCTGCCCGGAAAAACGCTCCCGCGCCTGGACGGGAGTCGCTTAAGAACGCTCCCGAACGGAGACCGGACTTATTCGGGCGTCAGTTACAGCACCTGGATTGCGAACTTCGGGGATTCAGAAAAATACGTTCAGTCCGCCCACGATACGGGGGTGGGATGGGAAATCAATTTCCGTCCTCAACCCACGTTCGCTGCGTTTGAGAAAATGATCGATTGGTTCCAGCTCGCGTTGAAAAACCTGGGAGTGCCCTTTGAAGCGCCCGGGCATCAGCGGATTGTGCTTCCCCGAGAAGCGGAAGCTTCACCCAGTACGGCGCTGACCGAGGCGCGAATGGCCGAGATGTATCGCCACGTTCAGGCCTACATCCTGCTTCGAAGCCTAGCTGGAAAAGCCGGAGCGGAAATCGGCAATTTCAAAAGCGTCCTTTCTGACGAGTCCATTACCCGGCTGCAAACTTCCCGCGGATTGATTCGCCTAGAGAAGGATCGATTCGCTGGCCCGAGTTACAGCATCGAACTGCGAGCGGGCACCAAGACCGATCTGACGCGTCGGTTCTCCGAGCTGTTAATCGCTTCACGCTACGCTTCGGGCGACTTCGAAGGCGTGCACGCGATTCAGGACTGGACCTTGATCCCGAACGATCCTCGCGTGGGCGTACCCCATTTCGAGGGCTCGGCGAATGCCCGCGCCATAGCGGCTCGTTTTGATCTTCCGGTCGACATCGTTCAGCAGGCCTTAAAGAACATCACCACGCCCAAGACCGAGCTCAGAGGCATCCCGCGAAAAATTCAGTCTGCCTACGTGGCGCCTCTTTGGAGTTGGGAAAATGCGCCTTATTTAAGTCAGGCCAAAAAAGCGCATTTGAAAGAGCTGACGCGAACGTTCCTGCGCTCGCTTGCCGGCTGGGACGGGGCGACGATTCCGCAGGTTCAGGAAGCTTTGGCCGTTTGGACGAAAGCTTCGGGCTTGATCCTCGACATTGAAACTTACCTGCGTCCGCGCGCGCCTCCCGCTCGGGGTGACGCTTTGGCGAAACTCTTTGAATACCGTCCGACGCGTTCCAAACCCACCGACATCGACGTCAACCGAATTGACCTGGGCATTGAGTATTCCGCGCGATTCCCGGTGAAACTACAGAGTGAGAAAAGCGACTTCCGCCTTCAGGACGGAAAGTTTGCGTGGATGGGCACTCTTTACGATCTGACTTTGGCCGAGCGGGTCCAGGTGCTCGAGAACTTCTCAAAAACTCTGGGCCAATACCTGAATCAAGGCCGCTTCACGCGGGTCGTGCGAGAAGCCACGGGCGGTCACGGTCACGAGTTTGTCATCGCTTTTGAGCTGAAAGATCGCCAAGGGCGAACCTGGCGAGTCGAGTGGGACGGGGTAGGACGATCGTACGACCCTGAAGGCAATGTCATTGAAGGATCTGCGCGCGGGGGCCACGTGGAAGTGGTGACCCCGAAGTTTGTTCCTGCGCCCGAAGAAGTGGCAGCCGTATTCCGTGCGTTTGAAAAGCACGGGCTTCACAGTGTTCACATGGGCGGCGGGGGCCACATCAATATTGATCTTGCGCCCTTTGAGAGAAAGCCACGCGAATTGGCGCGCTTCCTGGCGCTCTTCCATCAGCACCGCGGAATCATCGCTGCTCTGTTCCAGCACCCAGGGCGCCTACGCTCGGCCGAGCCCGTGGAACTCTCGCCCGCGCTCGTGCAGCGTTTGGCCGACTTCCGAGGAACGGAAGCGGAACTGAAGCGCCTTCTTTACGATGGCCGGTACTTCAATACGCGCTTGGGAAGAAAGTCGCGCTACCTGCAGCTCGACGTCAGTGCCTACTTCCAAGATGCCGTGCCTGAAATGCTCATCACTCAGGACTACGACCTGATGAATGATCCTTGGCGGCCGGCTTTCAATGTCGACCCGAGAATTCGGAAGATGGAGTTTAGGCTCTTTGATGCGCCTAGAAACGAAGTCGAGGCCGCGCTCCAGGTGAAGCTGGTGCGCGCTCTTCTGCATTTGGCCCTGAACTCAGAATCGCGTGTGGCGCCGCAAGTCCAGGCGGTCGACCACGGGGCCTACGTACGGAAGCCAGAGCAAGCGTGGCGCGATCTCGAAGCTTTGTGCCGGGCGCTGGACATCCCGGCGGAAGAGTATCGCCCCGTCTTGGTAGAAAGCTTAGCGCAAGCGCGCGATGTGATTTCGCTGCCTCACTTCTTGCCGTTTGATCAAGTGATGGAGCCTCACCCCCGAGTGACGGAAGGGTGGGGAAGATCGGTTGAACCGCGGCCGGCCATTCAGGCGCTCGCTTCCGAGGCGCGTCCGTTCACAGGCGAGGTGCTGCCTCAGGCGCGCCAAGCTTTGCAGTCCAGGCGTCAGGCAGCCCTTCAAGCCCAAGCCGAGCGTGCACGCCTTGAAGCAGCGCGCGCTTCAGGGCGCATCCCGTCTGTTTTAAGCCGGCAAAATTGTGTCGACCGGCAAATCGAATCGGTTTTGGGGGAGGTCCTCTGACCTGACTCCTTAAAGTCTAAGAAATCTTTCAAAGTTTCAGATGCGTGCCGAGCGCGTCTGATGGCCCCGGATCCACCCAGCCCAAGGATCCGGGGCCCCTCAGGGGGCTGGGGGTATTCTCAAGTTCCAGGGCAGGGACACCGATCCATCGTGTGGAGAGGTGAGACATGAAGGTCGGCGGAAGCTCAGCCGTGGCTTGGAGTGCGACGCGGGTTCAGGAAAAAACCGAGGGCGACGCTCAGGGCCAAAATTCCCCAGGGCACGGCTCTCAGGGCCAAAATCGCGGCGCGGGCGCTGAAAATCAGCCTGCGTCCGACGACTCCACTCCTAAAAAAGACACTTCCGCCCGGGCCATTTCGGCCTATGTTCGCCCGAAAATTTCGGTCGTCGATCCCGAGCAAGTTCAAGCGGCGATGGACGCTTTTTCGGAAGATGAGCAAGCCGTGGCGGCAGGCCTCAGGGTCGAGCGCGAACCCAGTGCGGGTCCAGGACTCAAGATTGTCGTTCGCGACGGCACGGGTGCGGTGCTTCGTCGCTTCTCGGGCGAGGAATTCGTGCGCCTGCGTGAAACGGCCGGAGGGCCTTCTCTTCACGCACCCGGAAAAATCCTTGATCGGAAGCTCTGAGTTCCGTAACCCTTTGGGTGAATGGCACTTTACGCCGTCTCTGACCTCCACTTGCTGGATCAACACGATCCGCTGCTTGGGTCCCTCAATCGCTTAGTGCAGACCCGCGTCTCGACAGGGGACGTGCTGGTGCTTGCTGGCGACATTTTCGAGCTTTTCGTCGGTGATAAGAAGATTTTCCGGAAACGGTTTTCTTCGTTCTTTGAGGCCCTTCGCGAAGCGGGAAGCCGTGGAGCGCAGATTCACTTCATTGAAGGCAACCACGACTTTCAGCTTCGAAAGACGTTCGAGAAAATTCCCAATTGCACCTGGCATGACCAGGAAGTGAAACTCCAGATCGCGGGAAAGAGTTTTTACATCGCGCATGGCGATCAAGTGGATATCGAAGATCGCGGCTATCAGTTTTTGCGCGCTTTTCTTCGCAGCGCTCCCATGAAGACTTTCGTTCGGGTCGCGCCCGGACGGTGGCTTGACGTGATTGGAAGAAAAGCCTCGCACTGGAGTCAAAGCGCGCGGCGCGACGGCTCGGCCCGTGGTGAGATTTCATCGAGTCATTTTGAAAAGTACCTTCCCAGGCCCGAAACGCTCGAACGCCTTCGCGCGATTTATCGCGATTTTTCGCGCGCGCGGTTTGAAGAAGGACACGATTACGTGGTGCTTGGGCACTGCCACGACGCCGACTCTTGGGACACGACTGTGCAAGGGCGTGTATGCCAGTACCGAAACTTAGGGTTTCCGCGTGTTCATGGCGGCATTCTGGTGTGGACGGACGCCGCCTCGGGTTGGAAGCGAATTCCCTGGGAAGGGTGAGGACTGAAAAATGAGTGTTTCAAAGTGGAAGGCTTCGCCTGGTTTTCCGCGGCCGAAGCGTGTGCCTGTTGAGGCCGAGCTTCATGGCGATCGCCGAACGGACGACTACGCCTGGCTTCGCGACAAAGAAAACCCGGAAGTGCGCGCGCACCTGGAAGCTGAAAACGCTTACGCAGCCCAAGCGCTTGAGCCTTGGAAAGAGCTTCAGGAAAAAATCTTTGAAGAACTGAAATCGCGGATTCTGCCGGAAGATCAGTCGGTTCCTGAGAAGCGCGGCGAGTGGTTTGTTTACTTCCGCGACATCCCTGGAAAAGAGTACCCCCTTTACTGCCGTAAAAAGGGTTCCCTTCAAGCCGAGCCCGAAGTGATGCTCGATCTGAACGCATGGGTGGGAGCCGACGGATACCTGGGAGTCGGAGACGTCGAGCTCAGTCCCGATCATTCGCGCTTAGCGTTTTCGATTGATCGTGATGGGAGCGAGCACTTTGAAGTGCGCGTCTTGGAACTATCCACAGGGCAGCTTCATCCGGAAGTTTTAGAAGACGTCTCGGGTGGCCTGGCTTGGTCGAAAGACGGCAGCACTCTTTTTTATTGCCGCTTGAATGATCAGGATCGGCCCGACCGGGTGTTTCGCCACCGCTTGGGAACGACGCAAGATCAGGACGTTCAGATTTATTTTGAGAGCGACGCCCGCTACTGGCTAGGGGTGGAGCTTTCCCGAAGTGAAGCCTTTGTCTTCATCGCAAGTGAAGCCAAGAATTCGACCGAGATTTGGTTCGTGCCGGCTGATCAGCCAGAAGTGGCGCCTCAGTGCATTGAGGCGCGCACGGAGAAACTCGAATACACGGTTGATCACCGGGGCGGCGAGTTCTGGATTTTGAATAACGCCGATGGCGCGCGCGAGTTTCAGCTTTGCTCGGCGCCGTTGGCCTCCCCAGGTCGCCCGAACTGGAAAGTCAGGCTTCCTACTTCGAATGAGCGCACCTTGGTGTCAGGAGACGCTTTTCAGGCGGGCTTAATCGTATCGTCGCGCCGAGGCGGACTGACTCGCCTTTCGGTTTATCAACCCGAGAGCGAAACGGAACAGGAGCTCGAATTCCAAGAGGCTGCCTTTGAAGTGGCGCATCTAGGAACCGGAGACTTTGATGCTCCCGATTTCAGGTTTTCCTACGAATCGCTCACTCAGCCGCCTCAGGTTTGGGACGTCGCGTTTCAGGGCTTAGGAAGAACGCTTCGCAAAGAACGAAAAGTTCCGGGTTACGATCCCGCGCTTTATGTCTCAGAGACGGGCTGGGCCCAGTCACTCGACGGCACGCGAGTGCCCTTGTTCTGGGTCAGGCGTAAAGACACTCTGAAAAACGCTGAAGCCCCTGTGCTCCTGGACGGGTACGGTGCTTACGGGATTCCAAACGAGCCTGGGTTTTCAAGCTCACGGCTCAGCCTTCTGGACCGAGGCTTCCTCTACGCAATTTCGCAAGTGCGCGGGGGGAGTGAGCTAGGGCGCCACTGGTACGACGCTGGAAAGTTTCAGTTCAAAGCGCGATCGTTTGAGGATTTTGAAGCTTCCGCTGATTTTTTCGTAAAAGAGGGCTGGTGTCGGCCCGGCGGGGTGGCTTTGTACGGCGGCAGCGCGGGCGGGCTACTGGTCGGCGCCACTTTACAGCGTGCGCCCGAACGCTACGCTGCAGCGCTTGCGCTCGTGCCGTTTGTGGATGTTCTGAACACGATGCTCGATCCGACGCTCCCGCTGACGCAGCCTGAATACGAAGAGTGGGGTAATCCGGAAGATCCTGCCATTTACCGCGCTATGCGTGAGTACTCGCCTTATGACACGGTTCAGGACGCGTCCTATCCGCCCCTTTTTATTCAAGCCGGGTGGAACGACCCACGAGTCACCTACTGGGAGCCCGCCAAGTGGTGCGCAAGACTTCGCGACCACCAAAAAGGAGACGCGCCGATTCTACTTCACACGGACCTAGGCGCAGGTCACGGCGGCACTTCCGGCCGCTACGGCCACCTTAAAGACGTGTCTCGAATGTGGGTGTTTCTACTCGCAGCGTTACAGCGCTGAGTCCGCGCCACCCGGATTCTGATTGGGGCTTTGACGGGAGGGCTGCACGCCAACAGTTGAACGGTTCTTTTTGATCGTATCGATTTCGCGAAGCTCGGCCAAAATCAAGCGGTAGAGCTCTTTGAACTCCTCATCCTCGTTCCACTGATTTTTTTCCAAAGCCTTTTTACAGGCGAGCAAGCCCTCCTGGACGAGCTCGGAGTTCTGCGCTTGAAGGAGCTCTTTGCTGAATTTTTTATTCTCTTGGGCCTGCTCGCGCTCGATTTTTTGTTCCTGTTCCCAATTTTGGCGTGCCTCGGAAAGGCTAGGCTGAATCGCTTTCCAAAAGTCGGGAAATTCTATAGCCGCATCGATATGTCGAAATCTTGGAGACGATTCTTCGAAACTATTGCGAAGATTGCCCTGTTCCCCACGCTCATCAATAAGGAGGCCTAGGCTTCGGTCATTCCTAATTTCAAACCCGATAGAGCTATTTCTGGGGAGGTTGTACTCTTTCGCAGCGGCTTCAATTCGCTTTAATATTTCAGAGTGTTCATCTTGTGAATTTTTCAATTGCTGCGTCAGAGCGGCACGCCGTCCCGAATTCTTCGATTCCTGGGCGCGCTTGAGAACGCTGTCGACGCTCTCCGCGCTGGCTTTGTCGGAGTAACGCAAAAATCGATTACCGAGGCCTGCGATTAGGGCAGATCGCCTGACTGGCGTGCTGGCGTGCTGGCGTGCTGGCGTGCTGGCGTGCGTATTTGGAGTCACCTGACGAATCGGGGGAGGTCCCTCTTCATGCCAGTCCTCTCCCGGGACTGGATGTAGGTTGGTTCCATATCTTTTGAATAGATTCTCTGCATGATCCTTAGGGTCGCTGACGACTCTCAAGGTCGGCGGGAAGACCTGAGTTGTCCAATCATTTAGGGGCAGAGCACTCAGGTCGCTCAGTGACTGAAGAACCTTGGATTCTGTTGTCCTGGTGTAAACTCCGTGTGCCGAGTCACTGCGCTTATGTCCGGGTCTGAAAAGCTCTTGGGCTTTGTCGTCCGGTTTTCCCGTGGGGAGAACATAGAACTGTTGGCTTGGACCTTGGAGTGCTTCAAAGCTTTGAATTCCCTCTGAGCTAAAGATCACCGCGGTACGGGTAGGTGGATTCTTTTTGTCGTTTCGTTCGACAAGAGCAGCGTAAGAATTGCCCTCGGAGTCCTCGGTAGCAGTGACGGCAAAGTCGAGCTCCTGGAAAGCTGAAGTGGCTTCAGTGTTGCCTTTGAAGCACTCAAGAAGTGGCGTCATCGGATTTTTGGCGCTCGCACTCGGGGTCGAGCCTAAGTCTTGGCTTTTTTTGGCCCAGCTCGCAATCGGCGTTAAAGCGAGGACGCAGGCCGCCCAAGTCGCGATGACTCGAGGTTGGTTCTTCCTTTTCCGGGAATAGGGGCGTCTCATGAGTGGACCTCCGTTTCTGTTCGGCTGAGGGTGGCTTGAGCTTGAGGGGCGGATCCCTTTTCGCTTTTGTTCTCACCTATTTGAGTTAGTTAAGGATGCCATGGCAAAAGTTGATTCGTTCATTCAGCATCATCCGACGCTTTGGACTTTGGCAGGCGACTGGGAAGGAACCGCGTTTCGCCGCCGAATGACAGTGATGAAAACGACTTCTGGCGGCCTGGTTCTTCACAGCGCCATCGCGCTACCGGAAGAACGGTTGAAAGAGCTTGAACAGTTTGGAAAGGTCGAAGCCATCGTCGTTCCGAATTACTTTCACGATTCCGACGCGTCTTGGTTTTCTGATCGCTATCCCGATGCCAAAGTTTTCGCGTCAACGACGGTTGTGAAGAAAGTCCAGGCGCGTTGCCAAAAAACGCAGGTCTTAGCGCTTGAGTCAGCTTGGAGTGAGGCTCCTTGGGCCAAGGAAATTCACTGCATCCCGATCGAGGGTTTACGCTTAGTTGCCGAGAGTTTTTTTGTGCATGCGCCTTCTGAAACGCTCGTGATTTGCGACATGGCTTTCAACATGAAGGAATCTGCTTTCAAGGGAGCGCAGAAGTTCTTCATGCGGCTAAACCGAGTTGGGCGAGGTTTTGGTCCGAGTCGCCTAGCAACCCACGTTTTCACGAAGGACCGTGAGCGCGCCAAGAAGAGCTACCAAGAGGTCCTTCGCTTTCCGTTTGAGCGCGTGATTGTGAGTCACGGAGAAGTAATCGAGCAGGGTGGCCACGAGCTTTTTGCAGCCGCGTTTACTTGATGGGGTGAAAGGCTGGGCGCCGGTGCAAAGTGGAAGATCGCCGAACCGCCGCAGCCCCTTACGCCTTCTGCTCTCTCGCCACTGTCTCCGCCTTCTTCTTCCCCGTCCCCGTCTTCAGTCCGCGCCCGGGGGCGGTCGATCCTTGTTCGGCTTGGGTGAGAAGTTCGCGCGCGTTCTCAAGGCCCGTGCGGGTCAGCGCTGGGCCACCCAGCATGCGGGCCAATTCTTCCAAGCGTGTTTGACCTGAGACGGGCTCCACGCGCGTCAGCGTGCGATCGCTTTGTGTCGCCTTTTGAACCACCAAGTGGTGATCGGCAAAGCTTGCGACTTGGGGCAGGTGCGTGATGCAGATCACTTGATTGTAAGCGGCAACACTTTTCAGTTTCTTGCCCACCTCAAAAGCGGTTTGTCCGCCCATGCCAGCGTCGATCTCATCAAAAAGGTAAACGCCAATTCCACCGCGATCGGCAATCACGCGGCGAATGGCCAGCATCAAGCGGCTCAGTTCTCCGCCCGAAGCCACTTTACCCAAGGGTCGAGAAGGTTCGCCTAAGTTCGTGCGCACCAGGAACTGAACTTGATCGCAGCCACTCGCGCTCCAGTCTTCCAAGGTTTTCAGAAGCTGCAATTCCACGTGAAAAACGGCTTCGGCCATTTTGAGGTCCTGAAGCTCGTGAGTCACTGAATCCGATAATGTCTTTGCGGCCAATTGCCGAAGGCGCGAAAGCTCTTGCGCTTGGGTGCGAAGCGTTTTCTCAAACACACCGAGTTCAGCTTCTAAGTCTTTCAAACGGTGATCGAGCTTCGAGAGATCTGATTGCTCGTGCTCGAGGTTCTCTAAGCGGAAAAGCATTTCCTGAAGCGTGGCCCCGTACTTTCGACGCAAATCGGCCAAATGAGAAAGACGGTCTTGAACTTCCTGAAGTCGCTCAGGATCGAGATCAATGGATCGCGCATACCGAGATAGGCCAATCGAAGCTTCTTCGACTTCCGCAAAAGCGCGCTCCAGGCCCTCAAGCGCCGGACGCGTAGCTGAGTCTAAAAGCGTGAGAGCTTTTAGTCGCATAGTCGCGGTTTTTAAGCCGTTCAGCACTCCGGAATCTTCATCACTCAGAACCTTCTCGATGGCATCCACCGACTGAAGGCGGGACTCTGCCGATTGAAGGAGCTGCTTTTCGCGCTGAAGCGTTTCGTCTTCGCCCGGCTGAAGGTTTGCCTCTCGAAGTTCCTGAATCTGGAAAGCCAGGTAATCCGACCTTCTTAGCCTTTCTGCTTCGGCTCCTTGTAGGGCTTGCAGTTCGCGCCGAGCCGTTCGCCAAGCGGTGAAAGCCTGAGCACACGAAGCGGCAGGCTTTAGGTGGCCCCCGGTTCGGTCTAAAAGCTCAAGCTGCACCGAGCTTTTCAAAAGCGTCTGGTGTTCGTGCTGCCCGCAAAGATCGACCAGGCCTTCACAAAGCTCTTGGAGGATCGCAAGCGTCGTTGCGTCGCCGTTGACGTGCACTCGGTGTTTGCCGTCGCGCCGAATGGTGCGACGAATGACGAGCTCCTGCCCTGTGGAGCTTAAGCCCAGTTTCTCCAGACGCTCTTCAATCCACGGAATATCGGTGACGTCGAAAATTCCCTGAACAATGGCTTCGTCGCTGCCCGTGCGAACCAGCTCGCTCGTGGCTCGGCTTCCCAGAAGCAGCGAGATCGCTTCAATCACGATCGATTTTCCAGCTCCGGTTTCACCCGACAGGATGTTGAGCCCTTTTCTAAAAGGGATTTCAGCCTGATCAATGACGGCCACGTTACGGATACTGAGCGTTTCGAGCATGAAGGTACTCCTTAAAAAACGGGACTTACTCTCGGGCCCCGAACTTCAGTTTTTCCCGAAGCAGCGAGAAATAATCGCGCTCGGGAGCGGAAATGAGTTCAAGCGAGTGTTTCTGGAAGCGGCGAATGTGGACGGTGTCGTCCTCGCGAAGGTCGACTGCGTCTTGACCATCGAGCGTCAGGAACACGTGGCCTGGGCGCTGGGTCAGTTTGAGCACGATCTGAGATTGATCAGAAACCACCAAAGGTCGCTGAGTGAGGCTGTGCGCGCAAATGGGGGTCAGGATCAAAGCCGGTAGATCCGGCGTCAGAATCGGGCCACCGGCCGCTAACGAGTAAGCAGTCGATCCGGTCGGAGTGCTGACAATCAAACCGTCAGCGCGGACCGTGCTGACGTAAGTGCCGTCGATTGCGATTTGAATTCCGATGATCCGGGCAATGGCGCCTTTGGAAATCACGGCGTCGTTGACGACTGGGCCTTGGAAAATGACTTTGTTTTTACGTCGCAAAGTGACTTCCAAAAGCGCGCGCCGACTGATCAGCGGGGCCTTTCCGCGGAGCAAGGATTGGAGGCGCTCGAAAGCTTCCGTTCGCTTCACTTCGGTCAAAAAGCCCAAAGTGCCCATGTTGACGCCCATCACAGGCACGCTTTTCTTGCGCATCAGGCGGGCAATCGAAAGGTAAGTGCCGTCGCCGCCTAAAACTACAATCAGGTCGGTCACCTCAGGCATCCGGGCCTTGTCCACGACCTGGATCTTGGATTTTTTGCGGCTCGCCTTCGGGTCCTGCTTCAGATGGGCTTCGAGAAGCTTCGCGACCGAGCGGCTTTCTGTGGCGAAGACCACTGAGCGATCCTCGCTGAGGAGGTACTGGGCCATTTCTACGGCCAACTGCGCCGCCTCTACGTGATGGTGCTTGATGATCAAGCCGATTCTTTTTATGACCATGTTGCCCGGCAGCATAAGCCACTGCCAAAAGCAAAGGAAGTGCCCTTGTCTCGGGACCTTTTCGAACACGCTCAGACCGAAAATACGACCCAGGGGCCGGTCTCCGGACCTTTGGCCCACCGCATGAGGCCGCGCGATTTAGATGACTTTGTGGGTCAAGAACGCTGGCTCGGCCCGGGAAAGCCGCTGAGACGCTGGATCGAGACCGACCGAGTTCCTTCCCTGATCCTGTGGGGCCCGCCGGGGTGCGGGAAAACCACTCTGGCCAAAATCATTGCCCACCGCACTGAATCCCGCTTTCAAGAGCTCAGCGCCGTTCAGGCAGGCGTGCGGGATTTGAAGGAAGCCGCCGAGCGCGCTCAGCAGCTCAGGCGTTTTGAGAACCGCCGCACTCTGCTCTTTGTGGATGAAATTCACCGCTTCAACAAAGGCCAGCAAGACGCTCTTTTGCCTCACGTCGAGGATGGCACTTTTATTCTAGTGGGCGCGACCACCGAGAATCCCTCTTTTGAACTCAATCGCGCGCTTCTCTCGCGCATGCGCGTGGTGCGGCTGGATTCGCTTGGACCAGAAGCCGTTCGGAGAATTCTTGAACGCGCTCTCTCTGAACCCGAGCGGGGCCTGGGCGGCTGGTTCTCGGTATCGCCCGAAGTCTTAGACTGGCTTTCTGGTTCCAGTGAAGGCGACGCCCGGCGGGCTCTGACGGCGCTAGAAACTTTGGCGCTTCAGGCGGGCGGAGCGGGCCCGGAAGTGGGGCCCCTGACTTTGGAGTCCGCGCGCCACTTCTTGGAATCTGCTTTGGAACGTCAGCCCATTCCGTACGATAAGGACGGGGAAGAGCATCACAATGTGGTGTCGGCTTTTATCAAAAGCATCCGAAACGGCGATCCCGATGCGGGGCTTTATTATTTGGCGCGGATGCTGGAAGGCGGCGAGGACCCTCTCTTCATTGCCAGGCGCCTCGTCATCTTAGCTTCAGAAGACGTCGGAAACGCCGATCCGCGCGCCCTTCAAGTGGCGGTCGCAGCCATGCAGGCCGTGGATTTGATCGGCCTTCCCGAGGGGCGAATCAATTTGGCTCAAGCGGTGACGTACCTTGCTTCTGCTCCGAAATCGGACGCCAGTTACGCAGGCATTCAGATGGCGATGGCAGAGGTGCAGCTCTCGGGCGCATTACCTGTTCCGATGGCGATTCGAAATGCGCCCACCTCGTTGATGAAAAATGAAGGCTATGGCCGCGGGTACCGAAGCATTCACGACGACCCCTCAGGGGCGCGGCGCCTGGAATACCTGCCCGAAAAACTGAAGGGGCGGCGCTTTTACTTGCCCAAAGATTCCGGGTTAGAAAAACAAATCCGCGCAAGCCTCGAGCTTCGAAAGGGCGTAGTTCACCCTCAGAACACGGCAGAGCCTGCGAAAGCCGAAATCACTGCTCCAGCGGAGCTTGCTCGATCGGGGCCGGCTTCATCACGAGAATCCGAGGGCGGCTCAGATTCAGGGAATGGCTGATCCAGTCACGAAGCACCTGAACGCCGTGGGCGAGTTGCCCGTAGCTCAGAGCGCTTTCACGACCCAGATCCTTCAAGGCGTCGCCTTTTAGGTTGTGCAGAAGCACTTTCGCCATCTGAGAGAAGCCTTTGAGCGGAAGCTGAGCGTTCGACAGGCGATCGACCAGGTTCTCTAACTCCTGAAGCTTTCGTCCCAGGCTTTGAAGCTCTTCGCGAAGTCCTACGGGCATCAAACGCTCACTTTTCAGTTTTCCGCTCAAGCCTTCGATTTGAAGGGCCGTGCGACGCGCTTCTTCACAGACTTTATTGAGAACCAAAGCCGCTTCATCCAGATCTCTGAGTTCGCGGATCAAGCGCGGGCTTAAGCGCTCACGTTCGACTTCTTGACCGATGGTCGGAGTCCAGCCGCAATACCAATAGCGAGCCAAGTGGCCATTCACTTGCGAGAGCCACTCGTCCATTTCCATGGGGCGCGAGATGAGCGGTTCGTAAACCACGCCGCCGCCTTGATCGGTGGGGCGAATCCGGGAACGAGACAGTTGAATTCCAGCAAGCTCGGTCGAGAAACCTAAACCTTGGAAGTGCGATTCAACCGATGTAGCGCGCCGATGCGACCACTCGTGAGCAGCATACGACCACGCAGCATACGCAGCTTCGGCTGAAATCGCGTCTTTGCAAGTGTGTGCGCCTTCGCTGCGGCGGCAGGCCGGGCAATTGGCTGAAGCGCTCAGAACGTAGTGACCATTTCCATAAGGACCAGTCTCGGCACTTCGGTAGGTGGCCAAGGAAAGATTCAGAACACGGGTGCCTAAGATCGACGCCAAGTGAACCGCAGCCGTGTCTCCTGCAATCACCCACTGGCAGCGGCCAATGAGGGCGGCCCAAGAATCAAAATCGGTTTTTCCGATCATATTCAAGATTCGAGAGTCCTCGACCAGGCCTTCGATGTGCTCCAGGAAGCGCTCAGCGCGACCGGCGTCTTCCGGGCCTCCGAGCAGCACAATCTGCGTGTCCGGGTGGCGATCTAAAATGTAAGTGGCAAGCTCGGCCCAGTTCAGTGGGTCCCAAGTCTTGTCGAGCGAGCCTGCGCCCAGTTGAAGGCCAATCCACTTGCGCGAAAATTCGCGCGGGTGAACGCCCAGACGTTGCAGGTTCGACTCCAGACGGAAGAACCCCTTTGAAGTGACCGGCATGTCGCCTGCTTCCACCGGATCGCCGACGTGAAGCTGAAGTGCGGTGAGAAGTTGGGTAGTCAGAATGTCGGTGAGGTGGATGTTCTGCTGGAGTCCGCTTTGAACGATACCTTGGATGAAGTGGCTCCATCCGTCGACTGCCGAGAGAGTCATGTCAGCTCGGCGGGTAAAGCCCAGCTTCACTCGGGACGGAATCAAGGCCGCAAGAAAGCTGCTGGCTTCGCTGTAAGTCCAGTTGAAGCAAAAATCCCAAGGCTGAGCCAGAAGGGGAGTAGCCCAGTTGGCGATTTCATTCAGAGTCTGGTGCTCGGATTTCCGCCCCTGGAGAGCGGGGCTCAGAAGTTCTTCGCTAGGGAACTCCACCACTTGTTCGATCCAAGGAACCTTCTTTGCGGCAGCAGCAAAGCGTTCACGCGCGACCAGAGTAATTTTCAGGCCGGGATAAAGCTGCTTGGCAGCTCGGAGCGCCATCAGGCTTTGCATCAAATCGCTGGTGCGGGCCATTTGAATGACCAGCATGCGATGCGGAAGGGTCGCGTTGGATACGGTGGTGGAAGAGAGCATCAGGCGCTCCCCGTCCGGACGCCCGGAACATCCAGGTCGTCGTGGGCAGGGTGGGCTGGGTTGCGTGAATTTTTCTTCGCTTTACCGTTTTGCTCGGCAAGCAAGGCGTCGAGAAAACCTTTCAGCAGGCGAGCCGAGTCGCGCACCTCTGCTGATGGATTCTCAACGACTAGACCTTCGAGTTGATTGCTATTGATTGCCATGACTCGTCCTCCGTGACGCGAACTTTCAAGCCTTCGTGGCGTTGCCAGACATCAAGTCCAGCAGTTCCTTCGCACCCGCGTGATCGGGCCGAAGAGTGAGAGTTCGTTCGGCGGTTTTTCTCGCCTGCTCGAATCTCCCTAAATGATAATGCAATCCGGCCAAACTGTAGAGCAAGTTGGGATTGACCGGCGCGATATCGATGTAGTCACCCAAGATCCGTGCAGCAGTTGCGTAGCTCCGGATTTCAAAGGCGCACTTCACTAAGTAATAGACGGCGTTTGCGTTGTTCAGGCGCAGAGCCAAAGCAGCTGCGAAGAAGTCGTGAGCTTGGCGCTTGTTGCCTTCTTCGTAAGCGCAGCTTCCTAGTCCCGACAGCGCCTTCTCGTTTTTCGCGTTGATGGCGAGAGCGGCGTCAAATTTCTGCCGCGCCTCACTGGTGCGCCCTGCTTTCAGGTGAAGGGCTCCAAGATTGGCCAAGACGGCGTCGGAAGTGGGTTCAATCTTCAGCGCTTGTTCGTAATGGTCCCGGGCGGCTTCAGGCTTAGAAGCCCTGAGCCAACAGTTTCCTGAGGCTTTGTGTAGTTCGAAGCGAACGTTGTTTTGAATTGCGATGCGAAGAGCGCGCTCCATCACTTCGGCAGCTTCTGCGTCCTTTTTGGAGCGGATCAGAAGCGCCGCTTGGCGCTGATAGGCTTCGAGCGAAGGCTCAAAAGTAATGGCCTCGCCATAATGCCGGCAAGCTGGTTCAAACTCGCCTTCGGCTTCCAGGCAACGTGCTAGCCAGAAGTGAGCAAGCCCCGTGCGTTCACCCGACTGAAGAAGGGTTCGGTAGATGTTCTTGGCGAGTGCAAAATCGCCTGAGTGGAACAGGAGCTCGCCGTTTCGGCACAAAAAGGGAATATTCAGGCGCCCCGTCTGATCGTATACGCCTGCTTCATCCGACCGGTTCTTTCGACTGGAAGGATCAAGCGTTTCCTCGGCCAGGCGTGAGAAGACGGCTTCGTCGCTTCCCTCGGGGAAGGGCTCAGGAGCCGTTCCCGTGTCGAGTTGGTTTTGGCGGCGAGCTCGGACTTGCACCAAGTAGCCGCGGCTGTCATTTGAGCCATTTCCTTCAAATTCGTGAAGCGCTTCTTCCAGAGTGCGCGCGCGAATCATCCGGTCGCCTGTTCCTGGAACGGCGACAAGATCCAGTTCATAGCCTTCTGAGGCAAGTTTCTTGGCCAGGGTTTCTTGAAGGATCTGGTCGATGTTCTTCATAGTCTTTCGTCGATTCCGCTTCCGGAGTTCCCGCCGCGTTGGCTCTTAAATCGGGAAAGAGTGTCTTTCGACTTCTGTTCCCCGGCCATTTCACGCAAGAGGCGGTTCTTCGAGTTTTCGATCAAGGACATGAGCGCTACGTCGGCGCGAAGAATCGAAGCGACGAGTTCTTCCCGAAGCTTCAGTTCGGTCTCAACGCCCGATTTCAGTTCCGCGTTGCGGTCGGCTGAATCCAGCTTGGCCACCTCTTGGGTGATGTGGCGATCGTAGAGGGACATGACTTCGAGCAAGCGATCTCGTTCCTGCTGAATTTGAACGATCGCCTCGGGCTCTGCCACGCCAGTGGGGTGGGCCGAGACGAATTCAGCGCTGATCAAAAGGAACTTCTCGAGGCAGCGGTTCTTACTTCGCAAAAGCGCAAGAAGGGCCATCAGGGTTTGCCCCCGGTCGATGCTTTCTGGACCTGTGCCACTGCGACTTTCCAACCTTCCAGCAAAGTCTCAAGACACTTCTGAACGGAAGCCAACGGTTCCTTGTTGTTTTCCATGTTCGCTTTAACGAGCTGAGTCCCCATGAAATTGTACAGACGCTCAAGCTCCACAGCAACCTCGCCGCCCACCTCGAAATTCAGGGTCGCTGCGAGCTCGTTGATGATGTCGTGAGCTTTGCCAATGAACTTGCCCTTCGTGGCTAAGTCCTTCTTGTCGATGGCGTCCGAAGCTTTTTTGACGTTTTGGATGGCAGCTTCATACAGCATGATCAAGATCTGCCCTGGGGTTGCGGTCTTCACCGCCATGTTCCGATATTGGTTCGCACCGTAGTTGCTCATTCACGCTCTCCGAATCATCCGCCCAGCATCTGGGCTACGAGGTTACCGCCCCCGCCACCCAACGTGGACGAGAGGTACTGCTGTTGCTTTTGCATGTTGGACAAAGAAGCTTGGAGCCTGGAGAACTGCTCGGTGAGCCGCTGTTGGCGTTGCTCAATTCGGCGCTCTTTGTCGGCGATGGATTGGTCGATCTGATTGATACGGTTCTTGAAGGCCTGCTCGCGAATCCCGATCATGCCATCAGGCATTCGGGTGTAGCCTTGCATGACGGTTTTCAACTGAACGGCTATGCCCTGTTCGCCCGTGATGGCCTGCGAAATCCCTGCAAAGTCCTTCTGCATGGCCTTGATGAATTTGTCCTCTTTGAAGGTCATCTGGCCGTTTTTCTCGAACTCGACGCCCATCTGGTTCAGGAACACGAAGCGGTATTCGTCGCTGTCTTCGTTGTCCCAGACGGGGAAACCTTCGTGCATGAGGTTTCTCAAACGGTATTCCACGCTCTGTAGCGACGAGTCGCCGGCGAACGAGGCGCGCGTATCGCTCTTTTCGTCGATCGCGTTTTGTTTGTTGATGAAGTCCAGGATGCCGTTCACCTGGTCGATCATCCCTTTCACTTTGCCTGCGACTTTTTGGTAATCCTCGGTCAACGTGACGGTGAGGGGAAGACCCGGGCGTGGCTGCTTCAACTTCACGTTGATGCCGGACATGAAGTCTTTCAGGTCGTTGGACGGCGCTTCAATTTCGAAGCCGTCCACGCGGATAATCGCGTTGTCGGCGTCGTTCGAATCTTCGAACCAAATTTCTTCCGAGCCATCCATGAAGTAAAACTCAGGGATCACAACGCTATCGGTCAGGCCTTCGGTCTTTGAGGCAACGATGAGCTTCCAAGGAGCGCTGGAATCGGTCTGATCGTTCACAACCGAAGCGTGCACGCCCAAGCCATCGGTGCGATTGATGGCGCTTGCGATCCCGCGCAGACTGGATTCTTTGGCGTCGATGAAGATTTCTTTTTTCTCGCCGTCGGGCGCTCGAACGACCACAAAGCCAATGCCGAGGTTCGGTTCTTCGGCCTCTGCAAAGCCGTTTGAAATCACCGAAGCGCGGCGAGCCAGCTGGTCAATTTCCAGTTGGAAGGTTCCGGGTTCGGCGCGCTCTTTATCGACGGTAACGTCGATGTGGCTTGCGCCGTCGCCTAGGTCGACCTTGAGTTCGCGAAATTTTCTGAAGTTGGTGAATTCGGAGAGGTTCTTATCGAAGTTGGCGAACTTACCTTTGAATTCTTGGAAGAGCTTGACCTTGGTTTCTTCGATTTTTTTGCGAGCTTCCAGCTGACGGACGGGTTGCCGTTCCGCCTCGATAATCTGCTGCAGCGCCATCTTGAATTGGCCCCCACCCATGGGGTCGAACCGCAAACCCACCTGATCTCGCCTCCTGCGATGAATCGGGCATCCTGCCCTGACTCCTAGTTTAGCGGGCGCGCGCGAGCCTTCACAATGGGCAGGGTTTGCCGCTCAGGTGCTGCCAAGAGGCCTGGATTGCGGAAAGTCAGCGTTCTGTCTGTGCGGGCGCCGGGGTGATTTGGCCCGCTCGGTTGATTCCCAAAATCGAGACACGGCGCGCGAAACCTTCCGGTCGCCAGCCGAGCTCGCCCGTGACTCCCGGGAAGCGGTTCATGGCGCGAAGGCCATCGCGAACCTCGGCCCGAGTGATGGCTCCTTCCGAGAGCACGCGCTCGACGACTGCGGCAGCGTCAAAGGCCAAGGCTTCGATAGCGCCTGGGTCGGCGTCATAGGTTTGGCGGTAGCGAGCTACAAATTTACGAGCCTGAGCTGGGCCGGATTCTGGGTGAAAGGCTTCTGAGAACACGGAGCCAGCCGCCCATGCCTGGGCTCTTTGGAAAAGTTCCGGAGAGTTCCAGGTGTTGATTCCCAGGAACTGCACTTTGGGAACGTCCCGATATGCAAAGGTGGGGAGAATCTGGCCCACCACTTTCGGCTCGTCCGGAATGAACACGGCCTCGTAGTCCACGATGGGCTTCAGGTTGAAGTACATTTCCGTTTTGCGGGTCTTCCTCGTGATGTTGAGCGCTCTTCGCTGCTCAGCTAGGTCGGCCAGCTCTTTTTCTCGGGCCTCGGTGTAGTAAAGGCCTGAGAGGCGATCGATGCTCTGGCGGAAATCGGTTTCCCCGGGCGGGTAGGATTCGTAGGCAACGATTTCGCCTCCCAGCGCTTCCACAGCGTCCCAGAAGGCTTGGCTGAACTCTTCACCGAAACGATCGCGCGGATGAAGGATGGCAAAGCGCTTGAGTCCCCGCGTTTCAATGGCAAAGCGGGCGATTTCACGAGCCTGAGTGCGCGGGGTAAAGCCCATCGGAAACGAGTTCTCAGACGCGGTTCCCGGGTTTTGAGAAAGCGTCAGGACGGGAAGCCCCAAGTCTTGGGCTTTGGCGTTCACCTGGTCAATTCCCTTGGAAAGAAGGGGGCCCAAAACCGCAATGACATGGTGACGCAGGTAGAGCCGCTCAAGACCCGCAAGAGCCGACTGAGCGTCGTCGCCGCTGTCTTCAATGACCAAGCTGATTTTGCTGTCCGGTTCATCGGAATTAAAAATGCGGAAGGCCAGGCTAATGGCTTGAAGCGCGCGCTGCCCGAATGGCGCAAACTTTCCTGACAGAGGCAAAAGCACGCCCACTTTTTTAGAATCCACTTCCGCCTGGTTTTGAATCAAGCGAAGGAGTTCTTGGGCGTCCGCTTTTCGTGATGAGTCGGGGAAGGCCGAGAGCAGGCGCTTGAGCGTGGCTTCCGCTTCGGGACTTTTTCCGGACTGCAGGTTCAAGTTCGCCAAGCGAAGCAGGACCAAGTCCGCGCCCGGGGTGTCGGAATGGTCGCTGGCTAATTGGTTGAGGAGCGCTGGGTCTTGCACCTTTTGAAGGGCCTGATCGAGCGAAGTCACCAGGGCCTTTTTTTGCTCCGGGTTTTCTTGAAGGCGCGCGGCTTCCAGCTGATCCCGCGCAGCTTCACCCCAGTGCTCGAGGCGCTGGTGCGTCCGTGCGCGAAGGGTCAGGGCCTTCAAGCGATTCTCGGCATCGAGGAGATCCAGCTTCAACCCTTCGAGGATGGGCAGTGCGTCTCCTGGCTGGCCGGACTCATAGTAAGCGGTGGCCAGGTTGTAGCCGACCGCTTGATTGAAAGCTTCGTTCTTGGAACCTTCGATGGCCACTTTGAAAGGGCCAATGGCTTCTGAAGATTTTTTAGAAAGGACTAGGAGCAAGCCCTGCAGGTTCTTGGCTTGCGGCAAGAGCGGTGAAGTGGGGAACTTCTTCTCAAACGCAGCAATGCGCTTCAGAGCGTCCTCTCGGTTCCCGGTTTGCCAGGAACGTTGAATTTCCTGGTAGTCCGCCCCATCCGTGAGGGGGGGGGCTGCCGGGGCAGAGGACGTGGCCAAAAGCAGGATCAGAAGCGGGATCAAGCGAGAGCGACTCATGGCGCTCTCACTCTATCCAAGAAGCTTCACTCCGCGAAGAAGTTCTTCACCTTCTCGAAGAACCGGGAGTGCATCGGATGAACCGACTCATCGCCCAGTTCGTCGAACTTCCGGAGCAATTCCTTCTGTTCTTTGGACATTTGGGTGGGGGTTTCGACAATCACGCGAACCAGTTGGTCGCCGTTGCCGTACGAGCCCAGCCGAGGAATGCCCTTGGCCTTCAAACGCAGCACTTTTTGCGACTGCGTGCCGGCCGGAATCTTCATCTTCACTTTGCCTTCTAGGGTCGGCACTTCGATTTCAGCTCCCAAGGCGGCCTGAGAGAAGGTGATCGGCACTTCGCAGATCACGTCGAACTCGTCGCGAGTGAAGAAATCGTGTTCCAGGATGTTGATGACGACGTAGAGGTCGCCCGCTGGCCCGCCCCGTTCGCCGGCTTCGCCTTCGCCGGTCAGTTTCAGGCGCTGGCCGCTGTCCACGCCGGCCGGAATGCGCACGGCAATCTGGCTGCGTTTTTGGGTTTGGCCCGTACCGCGGCAAGTGGCGCAGGGACTCGGGATGGTTTGCCCCGTGCCGCTACAGCGCGGGCAGGGACGGCTGATGGCGAAGAAGCCTTGCTGGAAGGCCACTTCTCCGCGGCCGCCGCACTGAGAGCAAGTCTCAGGCTCGGTTCCGGGCTTAGCGCCCGATCCTTTACAAGGCTCGCAGCCCACGTTCCGGGGAATCGAGATGACTTTCTCGGCGCCAAAGGCGGCTTCCTCGAAAGTGACGTCGACTGTGGTTCGAAGATCGGCGCCGGGTCGGCCTGCCGAACGACGACGACCGCCGCGGGCTCCACCGCCGCCGCCGCCACCGAAGATGTCTCCGAAGATATCGCCAAAGATATCGTTGAAATTGCCTGCGCCGCCCGCGAAGCCTTCAAAGCCTCCGAACCCGCCTCCGCCGGCTTGGCCAGCGCCCGCGGAATGTCCGAACTGGTCGTACATCTTCCGCTTCTCGGGCGTGGAAAGCACGTCATAGGCCTCGGAGAGTTCCTTGAACTTCTCCTCGGCCTTCTTGTCCCCCGGGTTTTTGTCCGGATGGAACTGGATGGCGAGCTTTCGGTAAGCTTTCTTGAGATCGTCGGGAGTGGCGGTTTTCGCCACTCCCAGGACTTCGTAATAATCGCGTTTGGCCATGGGCCCTCGAGCTTAGACTTCCTTGAAGTCGGCGTCGATCACATCTTCGCCCTTCTTGGAGTCGTCCTTTTTCTCGGAACCTGCTGCTTCGGCCGAAGCCTCAGCACCCGGAGCCGCGCCGGCATTCTTGTACATCTGCTCGGCCATCTTGTTCGAAACACTGGTCAGCGCTTCGGTGGCCTTCTTCAGCTCTTCCACATCTTTGGAATCCAGATGCTTCCGGGCCTCAGTCAGCGCAGCTTCCACTTCCTGTTTGGTGGCGGCTTCCACTTTGTCGCCGCTTTCCTTCAGGGTTTTCTCGATGGTGTAGATCAGGCCATCGAGCGTGTTCCGGGCGTCCACTGCTTCTTTGCGCTTTTGGTCGTCGGCGCGGTGTTCTTCCGCTTCACGCTGCATGCGCTTGATCTCTTCCTCGGACAAGCCTGAGGAAGCAGTGATGCGGATGGACTGTTCCTTGCCGGTGCCCAGGTCCTTGGCTTGGACGTGGACCAGGCCGTTGGCGTCGATGTCGAAGGTGACTTCGATCTGAGGAATGCCGCGGGCTGCGGCCGGAATTCCGACCAAGTCAAAGCGACCCAAGGACTTATTGTGCTCAGCGAACTCGCGCTCACCTTGCAGAACGTGGATGGTCACGGCGCTTTGATTGTCCGCAGCGGTCGAGAAAGTCTGCGACTTCTTGCTGGGGATGGTCGTGTTCTTCTCGATCAGCTTTGTGCAAACGCCGCCCAGGGTTTCAATGCCCAAGGAAAGCGGAGTCACGTCGAGAAGCAGAACGTCTTTGACGTCGCCCTTCAGCACGCCGCCTTGAATGGCAGCACCGAGTGCCACCACTTCATCCGGGTTCACGCCTTTGTGCGGATCTTTTCCGAAGATCTCTTTCACTTTGGCTTGAACGCGCGGCATGCGGGTCATGCCACCGACCAGAATGACTTCGTCGATCTGGCTCTTGGCGATGCCTGAGTCTTTCAAGCAGGTCTCGCAAGGAGCGACGAGTTTGTCGATCAGGTCAGCCACCAACGACTCGAGCTTAGCGCGCGAGAGCTGGAGGTTCAGGTGTTTCGGGCCCGAAGCATCGGCCGTGATGAACGGCAGGTTGATGTCGGTCGAGGTTGAGCTGGAAAGCTCGATCTTGGCTTTTTCAGCGGCTTCTTTCAGGCGCTGAAGGGCCATCTTGTCTTTGCGCAGGTCGATCGAGGCTTCTTTTTTGAACTCGTCGGCCAACCAGTCGATGATGCGCTGGTCGAAGTTAGCGCCGCCCAAGAAAGTGTCGCCGTTGGTGGCTTTCACTTCGAACACGCCATCGCCCATGTCCAGGATCGACACGTCGAAGGTACCGCCGCCCAAGTCGAACACGGCAATCTTTGCGTCTTTGCCCTTCTTGTCCATGCCGTAGGCCAAAGCCGCAGCCGTGGGTTCGTTGATGATGCGCTTCACTTCCAAACCAGCGATGCGGCCAGCGTCTTTGGTGGCTTGGCGCTGAGCATCGTTGAAGTAAGCCGGAACCGTGACGACGGCCTCAGTGACCGGTTCGCCCAAGTAATCTTCAGCGGTTTGCTTCATTTTCTGAAGGACCGAGGCCGAGATTTCTTGCGGAGCCATTTCGCGGCCGTCGACCGATACCCAAGCGTCGCCGTTTTTGGCCTCGGCGATCTTGAAGGGAGCCACTTTCGTGAACTCGGCCACTTCGCGCGAGTTGACCTTGCGGCCGATCAGGCGCTTGGCTTCGAAAACTGTTTTGTCGGGGTTCGTGACCGCTTGGCGCTTGGCCGCTTGACCGACGAGCTTTTCGCCCGACGGAGTGAAAGCGACGATCGAGGGGGTGGTGTTCGCGCCCTCGGCGTTCGGGATCACTTTCGCGTCTCCGCCTTCCAGGACGGCAACGCAAGAGTTGGTGGTGCCCAAGTCAATTCCGATGATTTTTCCCATAAGTTCCTCGTTTCAATTCCTTGTTCTCAAGTTGGGCCCGGTCACGCATTCGTCAACCGCAGGCCTTCGTTTAATTTCAGGTCCAATGTTTCAGGCACTATGCCCAGAGCTGACCACGACGCGCGCGGGGCGTAACAGCCGCCCGTGGAGCAGGAAGCCACGGCTATGCTCTTTCACGATGGCGCCGGCTGGCTTGTCGGAAGGCTCTTGGCCAACCGCTTCGTGCAGGTTCGGATCAAAGGTTTCTGTGCGGATCGGGGTCACGCCTTGGCGCTCCAAAGTGGCTTGGTACTGCTGAGCCACCATGCGGATTCCAGACAGCCAGTTGGCGTCGGTACCTGCCGGCACGTGAGCCAGGGCCAGGTCCAAATTATCGAGCACGCCCAAGAGTTCGCGAGCGACGCTTTCCCAACCGAATTTAATGAGGTCGGAACGCTCTTTCGCAGCGCGCTTCTTGGCGTTGTCGAAATCTGCGTAAAGGTAGAGGTATTTGTTCTTCTCTTCCTTCAGCTGGGTTTCGAGTTCAGCGATGCGGGCTGCTTCCGGGGAAATCGACTCCGCAGAGGCGTTTGCGTTGGCTGGAGCCTCGGGCGGGGTGTTGTTTAAATCGGTCACTGGGTACTCCTGTGCGTTCCTGGGGTGTCGCAGGCAATATGGGAACGATTCCGCATTCGTCAAATGCGAAACATCTGCCTTAGACCAGCGACCGGATCAGCGACTCGCTGAGGGCGAATCCGCGTGGCGTAGGCCTCAATCGATCTGGCTGAGTGGCGTGGACCACCAAGAGCCCTTGCTCTTCGAGCCATCTGGCTCGGCTTTTTCGAAGGTCGGTGTCCAGCCAGGCGCGCGGGAAGCCCTCGGACAGGCGTAGGGCCAGCATCCATTTTTCGAGTTCCCGCTGCTCGGGCGTCAGGATTTCCTGGGCTTCCCGGGGAAGAGAGCCCTTGGAGAGCAGATCCGCATATTTATGGAGCGACGATACGTTTTTCCAACGAGTGCCCGTGACCGCATCAAACGAATGGGCCGAAGGGCCAAGTCCCAAGTAACTCGCCCCTTCCCAGTAACGCAGGTTGTGGCGCGCTCGGAAGCCCGGCCGAGCAAAGTTAGAAATCTCGTAATGCTCAAAGCCCAAGGACCCAAGCTTACGGTCGATGAAAAGCAGATGTTCGAGTTGCCCCTCTTCGTCGGGAAGTTCTCGGTACATCCGGTGGTGGGGTGGCAGGGTCAGTAGATAACAACTCAGGTGCGTGATCGGAAAACGCGCCAAATCCTCGATGGCTCGGTCTAAATCCTGAAGGGATTGACCCGGCACACCGCAAAGAAGATCGACCGAGACGTTCTGAAGGCCCGCTTCAAATATGGCCTCAAGCGCGCGAAAAGCAGCGTCCCGGGAATGCACCCGGCCCAGGCGTAGAAGCAGGTCGTCGCGCAGGGCCTGAACGCCCATGCTGATGCGATTCACCCCGATCGCGCGGTACTCTTCCAGGCGAGTGCGTTCCACCGAGGAAGGGTTGGCTTCCATGGTCCACTCAGTCTCGGGCCCCACCCGTCCGAGCAGGTTCAAAGGCTCGAGAGCCCGAGCCATGGACTCGGGCGGCGTCATGGAAGGGGTTCCGCCCCCGAAAAACAGGGTGTCGAGCCGGGGGGCAAGCTGGGCTTGGGTCAGTTCTCCTTCGCGGCGCAGAGCCTCCTCAAAGCGCGGAGCGTCGCCTTCCCGGGTCCTTTCGCGCCCCAGCGAATAAAAGTCGCAATAGTGGCACTTGGACTCGCAGAACGGAAAATGAACGTAAAGGGAACCCATTTGGGCGGACATACTTCGAGGGTGTCTTACCACAAACGCTGCGCTGAATTGGCGGCGATTGTCGGAAACGGGTTTTGCCTCCCCGGGAAAGCTCGTCTAACGTGGAAGGCCTATGGCGAAACTTCCCCGGCCCGAACAACTTGAGCTCTCCAACGGCATCCCGGTCATTTTCCAGCCCAGCGATCAGGCAGTGGCGGCCACTTATTGGTGGGTGAAGGTGGGAAGCGGGGAAGAAGGAAAAGGCGAAGAGGGGTTTGCTCACTTCCTCGAGCACATGCTTTTCAAAGACGCCGCAGCCAAAGAAACCGGTCAGGCTTCGTCGGGACAAACGGCCCGCGAGATTGAGTCTTTGGGCGGGGACATCAACGCTTACACTTCGTTTGATCAAACGGTTTACCACGTCACTTGCGCTGCTCATCACTGGGAAAAAGTGCTGGGCACTTTCGGCGCCATGGCAAGAACGCAGAAATTCTTGAAGCAGGATTTCGAGCGCGAGCGCGAAGTCATTCTCGAAGAATTGCGGAAAAACGAAGACGCGCCCTCGCGGCAACTTTTCCAAGCTCTTTTCACGCAGACTTACAGAAAGCACCCGTACGGGCGCCCCGTGATCGGCTTTGCTCGCACTTTGAAAGCAGCCAAAGTGGGGAAGCTCGAAGCTTTCTATAAACGCAATTACGTGCCCGAAAACATGGGCATCGTGATGGTAGGCCCGTGCGATGAAAAACGAAAAGCAGGGCTCCTGAAGATTCTTGAACAGCGATTCGGCCAGAAAGCCCTTCCGAAGCGAAAAGCAGGCAAGTCCGAGCGCCCGCTCGAAACCGAGTTGCGCGCGGCCGCAGCGCTCGAGTTGAAGCGCTTTGACGTGAAGACGCCGACTTTGGCTTTGTCCTTCCGGGTTCCGGGCTTAGGCCACGCAGATCTTCCGGCTCTCGATATTCTGGCCGGTGTTCTGGGCTCGGGCGAATTGGGACGCCTCTATCAGCGCCTTTTCTACCGCGACTCGCTGGTCACCGAAGTTTCCGGCGGAATGTACGTTCCGCGCGATCCTGGGATGCTTTATTTCCAGGCAGAAATCTCCAAACGTGAAGAGATTATTCCTGCAGCGCGAGCGCTCTTTGAAGAACTCAAGCGCCTTCGCGACGAAGGGCCGACCGAGGAAGAACTGGAGCGCGTGCGAGTGGGCGTGGAAAGCGAGCGCTTGTATTCCACGCAAACCGCTGACGGAATCGCAGGACGTTTGGGCTTCCTCCAATACGTGATGGGGGACCTGTCCTACGATCAGAGCTACTTGGACGAAATCCGCGACGTCGACGCTCGTCAGGTTCGAGAAGTCGCGGCCCGCTACCTGCAGCCGGGACGCCTCTCGGTCGTTCTGCTTTATCCGCAGGACTGGGAAGAGATGCCGATGAAGGAATTTTCGGCGCTCGCGCAGGAATTCCTTCCGGCTGAAAAGGCTGCGGAACCCGCACCGGCTGCCCGCAAAGGACGTGCAGGTCAAGCCAAACGCCCCAGTGCAGAGTTGCCAGAAGTGTTCACTTTGCCCAAGAGCGGCTTGCGCGTGCTTTACCGCGAGCGTCCGCTCTCGCACGTGATGTCGCTTCATGCGGTGAGTTTGGGCGGCCTTCGTTTGGAACAAGCCGAGCCGGTTCTGCAAGCCGACAAGGACTTGGGCGCGAGTCACCTGATGGCTTTGACTTGGACCAAAGGCACTTCGCGTCTGGATTCTCGCGCCATTGCGCGAGGGGTGGAAGGCGCTGCGGCCGGAATGGACGGCTATTCGGGCAAGAACACGGTGGGGCTTGCCATGACGGGCCTGGCCCGCGACTGGGACAAGTTGTCTGACTTGTTCGGAGAAGTGATGCTCGATCCCGTTTTCCCGGAAAGCGAAGTGGAGCATTCGCGCCGCGTGGTCGACGATACGCTTCGCTCGCTGGATGAAAACTCGGGCAAGCTTTGTTCGAAGCTCTTCTTGGAAACGCTCTTTGAGCAACATCCTTACGGAAAGCTTCAGATCGGCACTCACGAAAGTTTGAAGTCGCTCGATTCGCAGCGACTGCGCGCTTTTCATCGTCGCTGGATCAGGCCGCGCCAAGTGGTGCTCTCAGTCGTCGGCAACGTGCGCCGCTCGAAACTCGATTCTTGGCTCGAGCAACTGGAACAGCGCTGGATGGAGCAGATGGCAGGCCTTGGGCCTTCTTCGGTGGGGCACACCGCTTTGGCGGACGAGCCCGAGCTGAAAGCCCCTCGCTGGGTCGAGCGCCAAATGGGACGTGAGCAGACTCACTTGCTCGTGGGTGGCTTGGGCTTGAGAAACCTCGATCGTGAGCGCTCGGCTCTTCAAATCCTGACCACGATTTTGGGCGGACAAAGCGGTCGTCTTTTCATCGAGCTGCGCGAGAAGCGAAGCCTCGCTTACTCGGTTTCGCCGGTGCACTTTGAAGGCATCGAGCGTGGCTACGTGGGTACTTACATTGCCTGCGCGCCTCAGAAGCGTCAGGAAGCCGTTCAGGGAATTCACGCCGTTTTGGAAAAACTGGCTGAAAAAGGACCGACGGCTTCTGAGATGAAGCGGGCTCGCGAGTACTACCTGGGCCAAGTCGCCATGGAGCTGCAGAGCGATTCCTCGCTTTCCAGTCACTATGGGCTTCAGGCCGTTTACGGCTTGCCCATCGAAGACTCTCAGGCGCTCCTTCAGCGCATGAACTCGGTGACGCCTGAGCAAGTGCGTGAGGTCTGTGCCCGTTACTGGGTCGGACAACCCATGGTCACCTGCAGCGTCGGTTGAGACTCGGGGTTATTCCCCGGTCTCGCTGTAGCCGCATTGGTACTGGATTTTGAGTTTCTGAATGGTGCGGTGGAAGAGCTCTTCGGGGTAAGCCTCCAAAGAGTCTTCCAGCGCTTCATTCACTTTTTCGAGAGTGGCAGCGTTCCATTTGGCGGGAGCACCGCCACCCGCTTGGTTCAGCTTCTGAATGCGTGCCTTCAAACTCTCGAGCTTTTCCGCCGGAACATGAGGCTCGACGGCGCTGAAAAGCAGATCCAGTTTCGCGCCCTTTCGAACCGAAGTCAGGACGTCCTGGAAAGATGCTTGAGCGTTGATTCTTCGGAAAAGTGCTTCTTTATAGGGGTTCAGTTGCTTCGGAATGTTTGAAGCGGTCTCCAGAAGCGTCAAAGCGGCTTTGGCCTGCTCCAAAGAAAGACTCGGAGGAATTTTCTCCGGGCTGATGGAGTGAATTTCCTGAAGGGCCTTTTTTCCGAACGGACCGGCAAGCTGACAGGTTTGGCCGAAGAGAGTGACCTGAATTTCGGAAGAATTTTCCTGCGGCGCCGAATTTTTTTCGGCCCTGGCTAATTCAATAAAAAGAAGAGAGAAAATCAGGGGATACAGGAGGTTGCGCACTCTTGACTCGCTTCGGGTAGGTCATTTTTGACCCGATCCCTTTGACTCTCTACTGGAGAGGTCTAAAATTAGTGTAGGGGGTAAAAATACACTTGAAAACGATGAAGCAGTCAAACGGATTCAGTGTGGTTGCCCACCCGGACGAGTTCTTTCGGGAACTCGTGGTGGAAGCCATGGAAAAGCAGTCCTGCGCGGCCAAGCCGGAGACCGAGTATTACCTGGTTCGGCTCTTGTCGCGCTTTATGAGTGCGGAACACCTCTACCGCCGAGACGAGTCCGGAGGCCTGAAAGAAGAGCCTTTGGCCCTGATGATTCAGGAGGCGACCCAAGAAGCGCTTCCCCCGCGGCAGAGCGCGCTCTTTCGCCAAGTGGGAGACGTGTCGCTTTATACGGCTGGGTATTTTCAAGACAGCTTGGTCCGGAAAGCCGTCGACGTGGACTATTACGTCGAGATGGGCCGGAAAGCTTACGCGGAAGTCCGGGTGCGAACGGAAGAAAACGTCGTGCGCCAAATGTATGAAGAACTGGCGGACCGATTTAGCCAGTTCGTGGAAGTCTTGGCCGACGTGAGTGATCAAACCACTCCCAAGCGCGAAGTCGATCTTCTTCGTCAGTACGAGCTTTGGGTCAGGACTCGAAGCGAACGAGCGGCCAAAGCGCTTCAGGAAGCAGGAATTCTTCCCAATGCGACGGTGAAAAAGGGGCAGCAGTAAGGGCCTACTCCACCGTGATCGACGTGATCTGGTCGCCCGGCACCAAGCGGCGCACGACATCCATGCCTTCCACTACTTGTCCGAACACGGTGTAAGCGCCGTCCAAATGCGGCTGGGGCCCAAGTGCGATGTAAAACTGCGAATCCGCAGAATCCGGATCGGCAGCACGCGCCATGGCCAGAGTGCCTTCGACATGCTTTCGGGAGTTGAACTCCGCTTTCAGACGCTGGCCGCTGCCGCCGGTTCCATTGCCGGCAGGGTCGCCGCCTTGGACGACAAAGCCCGGAACCACGCGGTGAAACGTCAGCCCGTCGTAGAATTTTCCGCGGATCAATTCGATCATCCGATAAACGGTTTTGGGGGCATCGGCCGGGTAAAATCGGTAGCGAATCACGCCTTTGGACGTGGTCACCGTGACCGTGGCGCGAGAAAGGCCGGTCGCGTCGGCCGTCAAATCTGGGGCGCCTGTGGGCGCGGCCGGAGCGGCGCTGGCCGTGGCTTCGGGGTTTGGCGCGGGCGCCGCCACCGTAGCCGAAGGTGCCGGCTCGGGCGTGCCCCCGGTTTCCAGTGGGGCCTTCATCAGGAACAGGGCAGCGGCCAGTCCTGTGGCGATGAGTACGGAGAGCAGGATCAGAATTGGTTTTTGTCGCACGGTTGACAGACTCCTTCGCGGGCCCGCATATTAGTTCGCCTGGCCCATGGGACAAGAGGATTCGGAACAACGCATGCCGATCACCGCCCACCTGGACGAGCTTCGCGCTCGCCTGGTGAGGTCGCTCTACGTCTTCATGGCGGGTTTCATCGGCTTTTATTTTCTGGCCGAACCCATTTTGGAAGTCCTTCGAAAGCCCCTGTTTGACGTTCTTCCGCCGGAACAGCAAAAACTCTATTTCACCAGTCTTTTTGAGAACTTCCTGACCCATTTGAAGGTGGGCGGGTATGCGGCGCTGTTCTTTATGTCGCCTTACTTTTTCTTCGAACTTTGGGGATTTTTGGCCCCGGGCCTCTACCCCAAGGAGCGAAGGTACGTTTTTCCGTTCATCGGAGCCGCCACTTTCTTTTTTGTGGCAGGGGCGGCTTTCGCCTACTTCGTGCTGTTTCCGGTCGGGTTTAAGTACTTTGTCACCTACGGTGGCCCAAACGACTTCCCGATGCTGACCATTAGTTCCTATTACGGAACGGTTCTGAAGCTGCTTTTACTCTTTGGTTTGGCTTTCGAACTCCCGGTTTTGGTTTGTTTTCTTGGGTTCTTGGGCCTGGTCGATGCTCCCTTTCTGCGGAAACATCGCCGGGGCGCGATCATTTTCATCACCGTCGTGGCCGCGCTTTTTGCTCCGCCTGACGCGGTATCCATGATCATGCTGGGCGTGCCCTTGATCGGCCTATACGAAGCGTCGATCTGGGTAGTGCAGTGGATGGGCATTCGCCGGGAGCGCACCGCCCGCGAAGAACGCGAAGCCGCCGAGGAAAAAGCCCAGCAAGACGCGCTGGTCGGGCGATCCGACCTGAAATAAGGGCTTTTCGCGAAAAATTCCCTGTGTTAAGCCTCGCCCACCTTGCTCGGACGGTTTTAGTCTGGGCTCGCCGGGCATGTCGCTCGGCCGATCCACAAGGAGAATGAAGATGAGCCAAGTGCAATCCGGGCTCCTGCCCGGTTATGAAACGACCTTCATCACCCGTTCGGACGTAACCGACGAGACGATGAAGACTTTCCAAGAGCGCCTTAACGGCATTGTCACCGAGTTCGGTGGCACCGTGGTGCTGAACGAAGACTGGGGCAAGCGCAAGCTGGCCTACACGATCGAAAAAGAGTCCCGCGGCCACTACACCTACGTGGTGTACACCGGCAAGCCGGGCGTGGTCGCTGAAATCGAGCGTAACCTGCGCTTGAGCGAAAACATCCTGCGCTTCCTCAGCGTGAACTTGGACGAAGAATTCAAAGAAGAAAACTTCCGCAAGCGTCGCGCTGAAATTCAAGCCGCCGCTCAGAAGCGTGAAGCCGAGCGTGAAGCCCGTCGCGAAGAGCGAATGGCAGAACGCCGCGCCCAAGGTCACTACGAAGATCGCGAGCATCACTCGCGCGCTGTCATCGACGAGTCCGACTCGTCCGAAGAATAATTGAAGGAAGGAATCACATCCATGGCTACCACTACGATCAATCGCGATCTGAAGGACAAAGAAGCCAGAGGCGGCGGAGCTTATAGCTCTGACGGCCGTGACGAAGAGCGTGGCTCGCGTCGCGGTGGCGGCGGCGGCGGCGGTTTTCACCGCAAGAAAGTCTGCCGTTTCTGCGCTGATAACGACTTCGTGCTCGATTACAAAGATCTGCGCATGATGCAGTCCTTTGTCACCGAACACGGCAAGATCGTTCCTCGCCGCATCTCGGGCAACTGCGCCCAACACCAGCGTAAGCTCACCACTGCGGTGAAGCGCGCTCGTAACCTGGCTCTGGTCGGCTACGCCACTTCGGGCGTCTGATCGGACCGGATCGGTAAAGGAAACAAACCATGACGGATCGCCCGGTACCCTCGAGTCGCGCTGCGGACGAGGAACCGGGCGATTCTCTTTTGAGCGCCCCGACTCTGGAATCGTCGCCGCAATCGGGTGAGAGTCAGGCGGAAGGCGCAGAATCCACTCGCGCCCCAGTCGCTCGGCGCCGCCGCTGGCCGGGAATCTCACCGTACTTTCTCAGCGCCGCGCTTTTCTTAAGCGGGTTCTTTGCGGTTTTCTCACCGCTGCCTCTCATTCTTCAAGCGTACCGCGCGGGCTTTGTTTTTTGGTTCTTGGCCCTGCTGACCAATGCGGGCTTGGTTTATTGGCTGGGCGGACTTCTCAGCCTGTGGCTCTTCCTGATTTTCGGAATCTCCGTGGCGCTTGCTTTGCCTTGGGTTTTGCGACCCGGAAGAAGCCCTTCTCGCGCCGCAGCCGGGGTTCTGGGGTTCATGCTGTTGATGGCGGCTTCTGTGCTCTTCGGGCATGCGTGGGCTCACCATGTGTCGCCCTGGGAAGAGCTGGGGCGGGTTCTTTCGGCAGGCTTGGACCAGACTCTGGCGGCCTTGTCGCCCGAAGGACGCGAGAGCTTGCTTCGCACTTTGGAGCCCGAAGAGTGGAAGCGGGAGTTCCTTCTTGAGTTTCCTGCTGCCATGGCCATTTTTGGAGTGGCTGTGGTGGGTGTGAATCTGGTGCTTCTACTTCGGATCAATCCGGGCGGCTTGAGGCAGCGCCTCCGGGTTCCGGCGGATTTTTTCAAAAAATGGAAAACCGCCGAGGCGCTGGTTTGGCCCACGATCCTGTGTGCGGCTCTTCAGCTTTTCGATTTGGGCTTGGCCTCGAACGTCGGGATGAATGGTTTCAAATTCCTGATGTCCCTCTACGCCATTCAAGGAATTAGCATCCTGGCCTATCTGCTCGAGGCCTGGGGTGTTCGGGGACCGCTTCGGTTTCTAATTTTTACGGGGGCAGTGCTTCTGATGTTGCCCCTGGTTTTGAGCTTGGGATTCTTCGACCTGTGGTTTGACTTTAGGTCCAAAGTGAGGCAATCCTAGCCGTCTTCAAGAGCGATCAAGGAGTTGTTCGTATGTTGGTCATTTTGCGCGAAAACGTTGAGAATTTGGGCCAGGTAGGCGACCTCGTGAAAGTCACGGACGGTTACGCTCGCAATTACTTGCTTCCTCGGAAGCTGGTCGTTGCTGCCAATGAAAAGAACGAAGCTGCTATCGAGTTTCATCGTAAGTCGCTCGAAAAGAAGCGCCAGCAGCTGAAAGCTGCCGCCGAAGAAATCGTCAAGAAATTGGGCGATCTCTCGGTCAGCATCTCGCGCAAAGTCGGCGAGAACGACAAGCTTTTCGGTTCGGTCAGCACCGCTGACATTGCCGACGCTCTGAATGCGCTCGGACAAAGCATCGAGAAGCGTCAGATCCAAATCGATCAGCCCATCAAGGCACTCGGTGTGCACACGGTCAGCGTACGTCTCGCTCCCGAAGTCACCGGCACCTTGAAGGTCTGGGTCGTTAAGGAAGCTTGATCGCGAAAGCGTTCTGAAAAGCTGGGGGGAGACCCATGTTCGGGGGAGATGATTTTCCTCCTGCCCCATTTCCCGTGGATCAAAAATCCATGGGAGTGGGCGCGGAGAACCGCGACCGATCCCAGTACTCTCAGGCACCGATGGCGCCTGAGGTGGGGGCGTTCGGTGACGAGCCCCCGCCACAACGTCGGCGTCGATCGGAAGGGTCGCAGGCCCAGTCGTCCAGCGGCCGCGTTCCTCCTCACAACATCGAGGCCGAACGTTCGGTCTTGGGCGCGATTCTATTGAATGGCGCGAGTTTGTTTCAGGTCCAGGAAATGGGCCTGGAATCGCGCGACTTTTACCTCGACGCCCACCAGAAAGTTTTTGATGTCCTGACCGAGCTTTCTCGGCAGGGAGCGCCCACCGATTTGGTGAGCTTGACGGCGGGCTTAAAAGACCGCAGTTGGCACGAAGCGGTCGGCGGCGTGAGCTACCTGTCCGAGCTTCTTGAGGACTCCTTCGCGCTTTCCAGCGTGGGGCACTACGGGCGGATCATTCGCGAAAAGGCGGTGCTTCGTCGCATGATCGAAGTGTGCAGCACCATTGCGGCTGGCGCTTACGAGGGCGTTGAGAACGTCGAGAATTTCTTAGACGACGCCGAGACCCAAGTGTTTGGAGTATCGGACTCTTCGTCGCAGAAGTCCTTTGCCAGCATGAATGAAATCTTGCTGGCCAACATGCACACGATTGAAGAGCTGGCCACTCGCAAGGAGCCTGTCACGGGGCTCCCGACCGGCTTCCATGACTACGATAAGCTCACCAGCGGCTTGCATCCAGGCCAGCTCATCATTGTGGGTGGTCGTCCTGCCATGGGTAAAACGTCGTTGGTTCTTTCGGCCGCTCAGAACGCGGCTGTGGGGAAAGCCAATGCCGTGGTTGCCATTTTCTCTCTCGAAATGACGAAAGAGGAATTGGGTTTCCGCATGCTTTCTTCTCTGTCGCGCGTGGATTCCAAGCGCCTGAAGATCGGCCAGCTCACTGATAAAGAGTGGCCAAGTCTTGTGAAAGCGTCTGACCAACTTCAGCGCGCCCGGATCTGGATCGATGACTCAGGCGGCCTGACCGTCATGAACATGCGCGCCAAGTGTCGGCGCTTGCTGGCGCAGCACAAAAAGCTCGATCTCATCGTGGTCGATTACCTTCAGCTGATGAGCGGCACGACGGCTTCGAAAAAAGCTGGCTCACGTGAACAAGAAATTTCCGAGATCAGCCGGGGCTTGAAGCAGTTGGCGAAGGAACTCAAGGTTCCGATTATCGCGCTCTCGCAGCTCAGCCGGGGTCTTGAAAATCGTCAGGACAAGCGTCCGATGATGTCTGACCTTCGGGAATCGGGCGCTATCGAACAAGACGCCGACATGGTGTGCTTCGTTTATCGTGACGAAGTGTACAACAAGGAAACCGAAGACAAAGGCGTGGCCGAGTTGATCGTGGCCAAGCACCGGGGCGGCGAGACGGCCACCATCCGGCTGGCCTGGCTGGGTCAGTACACTTTGTTCGCGAACTTGGCGCCCGATGCTGCGGGCTCTCCTGTGCCGCCTCCGCGGCCTGATCGCGGCGACGTTGGGTTCTAGGCTGGAGCTCGGAATGAGCTCAGCTTTGAGCCTGCGCCTCTGAAATGAAAAAAGCCGGGCTTTCGGGCCCGGCTCTTCTCGGAATCATTTTGAGTCAGACAGCCGATCAGGCTTGGCCTGCGCCGCCACTGCCCACGCGCTGGCGAAGCTCAGCGAGCTCGGTCTCCAGCTGGGTCACGCGATCTTCAAGAGCGCGGACTTGGGTCAGAGTCGGAAGGTCGCAGCTTTCGCGCACCATTCCGATGAGCTGAATCAGCTGCTCTTTATCGATCTTCGAAGTGAGCGTCTCTTTCAGATTTTTCAACATGGCTTGAGCCCCGATCTCAGTGAGGAAGGTCCAAGGTGCGGTCGTCTTGCTTCTGGTAGCTCGGCAGAACGCGGCCTGCAGCGACTTCACGAAGGGCAGTCACCACAATGCGGTTCTTGCTCTTCACCAAAGGATTGGAGCCTTTGTACAGCTGGCGAGCCCGGCGGGTAGCCAGGTGGACCAGTTCATACATGTTCTCAACGTACTTCAAACAATCTTCAATGGTGACACGTGCCATGGGGCGGGTTTAGCGAAACGCCGCTGCGGCGTCAAGGCCCATAGAGTCGTTCAACCCAGGCTTTATACTTTTGATTCACGAACTTGCGGCGAATCTGGTGGCCGGTACTGAGCTCCCCGCTTTCAATCGAGAAGTGGTCGGGAAGGACCAGGAACTTTTGAATGGCTTCGTGAGGCCGAAGCCGTGAGTTCACTTGGCTGACGGCCCGTTGCACCCAAGCTTCGATCTTGGGGTGCTGAACCAGGCCGGGAAAGTCGCTGTAGAGGATCTGCTGACTTTCCGCATACCTGCAGGTGGACTGGGGGTCCAAAGTGATCAACGCACTGAGGAACGGCTTACCGTCGCCGAGAACGACGGCACGCGCGATGCCGGGGTGCTCCTGCAGCAAGGACTCGATTCCTTGAGGCGCCACGGCGGGGGCGCCAGGCGGGTGCAGCAAATGGCGCTTTCGGCCGGTGACGTGCAGGAAGCCTTGATCGTCCAGGTAGCCCAAATCACCGGTTCTGAGCCAACCGTCCTGGAAAGCGTCGGCTGTGGCCACCGGATCGCCCCAGTAGCCTGAGAAGACCTTTTGGGAGCGGACCAAGATCTCGCCTTCTTCCGAAATTTTCAGCTGAACCTCAGGCAGGGGTTTTCCTGCTGAACCAAAGCGAAACGACTCGGGAAGGTTCAAGGTCAGAGGCGCGCACGTTTCTGTCAGGCCGTACCCTTCGAGGAGAGGAATCCCCGCAGCGACTAAATTTTCCGCCAAAATCGGTGAGACCGGAGCGCCGCCCCCGATCAAGAGCTTCAGCCGGCCACCGAAAGTGGCCCGAAGGTCGGGCAATAAAACGCGAAGAGCGGCTTCGCGAATGGCCAGGTCCTTCAAGCGCGGAGTGAGTCCGTCTTGCCGCGCCCGGAGCACTCGGCGTGAAGCAGCCAGAGCCAGCTCAATGCTCTTTTTCTTCACGGGTGTAGCTTCCAGTATCTGCCGCAGGATTTCTTCCCAGAGGGCTTCAAAAAGTCCGTGAGGCCCGATCAGAAAACTGGGCCTAAGTTCGCCCAAGCGCTGCAGAAGCTTGTCCCGCGTCACTCCTAAGGTCAGCGTCCAGCCAAAGGTCCAAGTAGCCAGAGCCTGCACACGTCCTAGAGCGTGTGCCAGCGGAAGGCTGAGCAGGCTGCACTCGCGCTCAGCGTCTAAGTGCTCAGCCAGAGTGCGAACCAAGTCTTCCAGAACGCTGGCTAGGTTGCCTTGAGTCACCTGAGCGCTCTTCGGTACGTCGGTGGTTCCCGAAGTCGAGAGTAGGCCAATCAAGTCAGAGGCCTGAGCGGTTCTGAGTTGATCGTGAAAGTGGTGAGGGTTTCTGCCCATGTTGCGCTTGCCGAGCTCGCGAAGGGCGCGAAACGAGATCAGGTTCGATCGGGTGGGGGCGATGGCAAGCGCCGTCGATTCAAAAGCAATGAGGTGCGAGACGCAGCTGGGTGGGCCTTCTCCCGTGAGGACTTTCTGGAGCTGCGAGCGGTCGTCTACAATCACAGCGCAAGCGCCGGTTCGAGTCAGGATGGCCTGGATTTCTGCGGCTGAAGTGGACGGGTGAATCGGAACGGGAATCGCGCCTGAACCGATAATCGCAAGGTCCGAGAGGATCCACTCGAATCGGTTTTGCGAAATCAAAGCGACGCGGTCACCAGGAGTCACTCCCAGTGAAAGGAGTCCTGCTGAAACGGTGCGAGCGTACTCGTCAAATTCGGCGAAACTGACCCGTCGCCACACCCCTTGCGGACCCCAGTCGGGATCGGTGGGCAAGAACTGAAACGCCGTGAGGCTAGGCGTTTGCCTGAGGCGTTCGAGGTAGATGGCGGAAAAGGTAGGTTTTAGCAGATGTGGCATCGGTGGGTGCTCGTGCGCCTCACTCCGAGCCTTTTCGGCTCCGGGAAGATTTGCGCGCTTGATCCATTTCGCGCTCTGCGGATTTCTTTTTCAAGTCATCCCGCTTGTCGTGCTTCTTTTTTCCTCGTCCGATGCCCAGCTCGAGCTTGGCCCGTCCGCTTTTGAAGTACATCCGAGTTGGAATAATACTCAGGCCTTCGGTCATCACAGCCCCGTGCAGCTTGGCAATTTGGTGCCGATGAAGGAGCAGCTTTCTTCGCCGCATGGGCTCGTGATTCCAGATGTTCCCGTGCTGGTAATGACCGATATGCAGGTTCACCACCCAGGCTTCAACGGCTCCGCCTCCGCCTTTGACCTCGACCCAAGCCTCGCGAAGGTTGGGCGACTGGTCACGGATACTCTTGATCTCGGTGCCTTTGAGAACGATCCCCGCTTCCACCACTTCCTCGATGAAGTAGTTCTGGCGGGCGTTCGGGTTCGTGGCGATCAGCTTTTCAGCAGACCGAGGATCAGCGGCCATGGTGAGAAGCCTCAGCGCTGGATGGCGTCTCGCCTTGAGCGATGCCTAAAGAGAGCAGCGTCTTGAAGGCGTCTTCGACGCTGAGGTGGCTTTCGCGAACTTCGGCTTCGGCCACCATCAAGTGGAATCCTGAAGTTGGGTTCGGAGTGGTGGGGACATACAGGTTGAGGAGCCCATCCTGGGGCGCATGACCACGCACCGGACCGGTGACAAACGCCAAAGCCCAGCATCCTTTACGCGGATACTCGACGTAAACCACGCGGCTAAATTGGCTGCCATCGCCCGAAGCGAGCGTTTTTAGGAGTTGGTCCAGAGCGCTGTAGATGCTTCGAACCACGGGGATGCGCTGGATGAGTTCGCCCAGCATCTCGAGAAATTTTCGTCCCAGGTACTGTTTCGAAGCCCAGCCTAGAAAGGAAACAGCCAGTGCTCCCAGTAGCGCTAGGCCCAAAGTTAGAAGGGCTTTGAAGGCGGGGGTTTCAGGCCGCAAAGCTTCAGGCAGCAGAAGGTGAAGGCCCCAAAGGGCACCTAAAAGAGTGCCTAAGAGCCAAGCGCTGACGGCCAAAGGAATGAGCACCAACACTCCAGCGAAGAAATGCTCGCGGAGCAGGCGACCGAGACCTGGAAGGGAAGAGGAACGGGGGGTGTTTTTCACGGATCGGAGTTCGAGCGCAGGTTAGAGCGCGAGACTCAGGGATACCCCGCCGCCCCAGATTTTGCCACCTGCCACATAGCCCGGAGAGCCGATCTTCACGTCGGAGAGACTCCCCACTTCGTTTCCGGCCGTTTTAACGATGGTTTCACCGACCAGCGCTTGATAGCTGCCGTGGAAGTCTAGGCGCCAGGGGGCTGGAAGGCTCATCAGGCTGTCAAATTCAACGCCTGCCCCAAAAGTGAAGGCGTGGCGGGAAGGGTCCAGGTAATTTCCGGCACCCGTGCTGAGTCCGCTCAGGATTGTCGGCCGATAGAAGTAGCCACCACGCCAAGTCCAACTGCCGTTTTTCCACTCATGGCCGATTCGGGGCACCCAGACATCGCGGAAAGTGTAGGACGGGTTTTGGCTCGGCGACACGGTGAAGCCCGAGCCACAGGGGCCGCCTTGGCAATTGGCGACAGTGGGTTGCTCGACCCGGAGGGCAGGGCTCTCAAACCGGGACCAAGCTTGGTAATCGAGCTGGAACAGTAACCGGAGGCCCGGTGCATATTCCCAAGCCGTAGCCGATTCGACGGAAAGTGGATCGTAGAACAGAGCGCCCGTCCCCAGGAAGTTCACGTCCAGAGCGGGCAGAAAGCTAGTGAGCCGCACAGCCGAGTACAGGTTAACCGTGGCAGCCGAACGAGCGGGAAACCGAAGAACCGAGCCCAAGCTGAAGGTCGGGGACTTTTGGATGTGAATGCCTAAGTTCGGGGACAGAACCGGCTTCAAGCTTGCGCCCAAGCGAAGGCTCGAGGGCTTGGACGAGTCGGACTGGAGGAAGACCGAAGCGTTCGTGGTGAGGGAGTAGGCCAAGTGAGCCCCCACTCCGAGTGAGACGCCGCTCCAGGGCTCAAAAGAAACAGCCGTCTCGATTTGTGGGCGCTGAGTGCGAGATCGGTGAAGAACGTATTCGGGAGCAAAAGCTTCGCCGGAATCCAAGTAAGCCAACTGAGCCAGCGGAACAAACGCTGTCGCTCCGACTGAGATCTTTTTCTCACCTGGGAGAGTGTAAGTAACGCCGACCGTCTGGCCAAGAGTGGAGCGAACATCGGTGTCGACGCTCCCGTAGCGCGGGGTGGCCTTGTCCGAGACGTAGTTGTTTTCCAAGACCACGTTGTCGATCGCGAAGAAATCGGGATTGAGGTAGGTCAGCCCGAGGCTAAACCGCAGGCGCTTGCCCTCAGTGGCAGGGGCCAGTGCTGCTGGGTTGCCATAAGCGGAATAAGCTTCCGCGGCTTCTGTCGCTGCAATCCCTGCAAGCCCCGCCGAGCGGGATCCAAAGCCGATGTTTTCGCCTAAATTAGCGCGGGCTGAGCCGGACCAAGCGAGGATCAAAAGCAGGCAGAAAATGGAGAGCAAGCGACGAAGCATGGGCCGGGTTCATCCCACTTTTTTCGCGCTTTTTCAATTTCCTATATTTCAATCATTTACGATGACAAAAGGGCTTCAAAGAAGCGTTTCCAGTCGTCCCAGTCCAGCGTTTCTGCCCTTCGAGTGGGATCGATTTCGGACTTCGCTAAAGCAGCGAGCCAGGGTCCGGATTTCGGTAGGCCCGAGCGCAGCATCTTGCGTCGATGAGCGAATGAAATTCGGACTAAGCTTTCCCACTGGGCGCGGGCCTCGGGGCTCGCTTCGGTTCCGGGGATGCGAGGCTCAGAGCGGCGGCGCAGTAGCACCACTTCACTCATCACTTCGGGTGGCGGCGCAAAGGCTCCGGGGGGAACGGTTGCGAATTTTTCCACATCCCAAAGGTTTTGCGTCCAGACCGAGAGGCTGCCCCATGCCCGGGTGTCAGGCTCGGCGCGCAGCCGTTGGCCGACTTCGGCTTGGAACATGAGAAGCATGAACGGAATGTGGCGGCCTTGGCGCGCCAGGCGCTCGACAATGGCCGTGCCTGCCGAATAGGGCAGATTCGAGACCACACCCAAAGGCGATGGCTCAAGCCAAAGGTTCTCTTCGATTCGCACCATGTCGGCGCATTCCACACGAAGCTTCGAGCGCGCTTCCGCTTTCCAGCGCGCTGCCAGATCGCGGTCCCGCTCGACGAGCAGAAACTCGGTGAGCGCCGGTGCTACGTTCTTTTCCACACGCTCCAGGAGAGGTTCAGTGATCGCGCCGGCGCCTGGGCCTACCTCGAGCATTCGAATGCACTGATGTTCATTGAGAAGTTCAAAAGCTCGGTCGGCAATGCGGTCGCAAAGAACTCGATCTTTCAGAAAGTGTTGGCCGAAGGCCCTGCGTTTTCCTTGTGTGGCCATGGGGGCAAAATCTCCTTGGACGAACTCAAATTTCTGGATTGGCCACTGCGTTCAGTGACAGTAAGTCGCGGCCGCTGACGTGCATGCCTTGTTGGAAACGGAAGGCTCCGGCAGCAGCAATCATGGCAGCGTTATCGGTGCAGTACTCTGGCTTCGGAAAAAGCGGAGCCCTCGACAGGCCTTGCGCGCGCCACTCGGCATCGAGCCGCGCCCGAAGGCGAGTGTTTGCGGCCACTCCTCCGACGAGTGCTACCGTTCGGCAGCCGTTCTGGCGAGCGGCAAGCCACATCTTGGAAAGAAGCGCATCGACGATGGCTTCTTGGATGGAAGCACACAGATCGGGCAGTCGTGCTTCCAAAGTGCCCTCGCGACGAAGCGCTTCGGCTTGAAGAGAAACCGCTGTTTTTAGGCCGCTGAACGAAAAATCCAAGATCGCTTTCTGAGGAAGCGCACGCGGTAGATCAAACGCTTTTGGATTTCCGCCTTCGCGGGCCTTGCGATCAATCCACACTCCGCCTGGATAGGGGAATCCGAGGAGCTTGGCCGTCTTGTCGAAAGCTTCTCCAGCGGCGTCGTCGCGCGAGCGCCCCACCAGCGAGCGTTTTAGAAAATCCAAAGGCCAGATTTCTGGAGGCTGCTTCATGACGTAAAGATTGGTGTGCCCGCCCGAGACCACAGCCAGGAGCAGGGGAAGCTCGAGCTCTTCGAGTGCGGGTGTATCGAGAAATAAACTCGCTGCGTGGCCTTCCAAGTGGTGCACCGGCACGAGCGGTTTTTTCAGCGCGTAAGCCATGGCCTTTGCGGCGCTGACGCCGACGAGAAGCGCTCCGACTAACCCTGGTCGATTGGTCACTGCAATGGCGTCGATGTCTTTCACTCCAACGCCTGCCGACTTCAGGGCCTGCTCGATCATCGGGTTGACGGTTTCTAGGTGATTTCTAGAAGCCACCTCAGGAACCACGCCTCCGAAAGGCTGATGCAGGCGAATCTGCGAAAACGTCGCAATCCCTTTGACTGTCAGGCGCGAGGGTTCGTGAGCCACCACAGCGGCGCTGCATTCATCGCAGGAAGTTTCGATACCCAAGATCAGTTTCAAGCGTGCGGAATCCTTTTAGTGAGATGAAGCAGGACAACTCATGGCCTTCACCTGGGCCGCGAGCCGTTCGGCATCGGGCTTTCCATCGGCCTTATACCACTTTGGAGCCTGCTCGGGGGTGTGGCATTTGAAACAAGTCGAAGTCGACGGCCGGATCAGGGCTCCAGTGGCCCCAAAGGGGTGGTCGCCTGCGGGGCCATGGCAGTTTTCGCATTGAACACTGACCCAAAGCCGATCGACCTGGGCCACGGCTTGAGCTTCGGGAAGGGCAGGATCTTGGCGCCTGAGGCGAACCCCTTTCGGGGTGGGGGCTGCTTCCTTTTGAGGCTCAGTTAGGTCTTTCAGAAAGGTTCGGATATCCTCAACCGCCCAAGGCTCGGTCGATGGAGGCTTTCTGAGGCGTCCCGGCTCGGTCGGGCGCTCAAAAGCGCCGGGCGCGCCTAAGCCTACCGAATGACATTCCAAACACTCTCGGTTGAAAGCTTGGCCACGGCCGTGAAGAGCCTCATAGGCTTGTGCATGGCGGGTGCTGAGCCAAAACCTGGCTTGAGTCTCGTGGCAATCCACGCAGCGGACGAACGTTTGAAAAGAGTGAGAAGCCCTTTTCTGGGAGATCGGCGTGATGCGCGGTGGTTGCGTCTCTAAGAGAGCGAGCTGATTTTTGAAATTCTGAATGGCAAGAAAAGTGGGCTTCGTGAGGGGGCCTTCAGGAATGGGGCGATCCCATTCGGGCGAAAGGGGGATGTTTCTGTGGCCCGTCGGATCTGTCCAGACGCCGAGATGTCGATTCCGGAAGGAGGCTTGAAGGATCCAGGGTCCGCTCAGGTCAGGTCCGGAGGGAGCGGCAGTCGAGTCTTCGCTCGCGCTGGTACTGTGAGCATTCACAATCCACTTCACCCCCGGGAGTTGCTTAGCTAGGAGTGAGGCTTCCTCGGGTTCCAGGTGACTGAGGATTAAAAACTGATCGGCTCTCGTTTTCAGGCGCTTCAGCTCAGCTTGAATTGCCGGTAGCGCAGGAGTGGCCCGAAGTGAGTCAGGCCACTTCAGTTGGGGAGAAATCACTCCGATCACTGCGGTGCGAACCTGTTTTCCGTTTCGCCCCGGAAAGCTGAAAACTTGGGAGGCCGGGAGAAGCTGTTTTCCGGTGCGCCGTACTTGGAGGTTCGCAGCCAAAAACGCGATACCTGAATTTCGCGTGAGTTTTTGGAAAGCCGAGACGCCCAGTGCGAAATCTTTCTCGCCCGGAGTGGCAGCGTCGAGACCCTGTAGTTTTAGGATTTTCAAAAGAGCTTCGGCTTGAATTTCGGCCTGTGGCCTCAGATCGGGGTCGACGGGGAGTGAGGCAAAGAGAAGATCTCCCGCATCGACTTGCAGAAAGGGCCCTTGGCTTTGGTTTCTTTCCAGCCACTCCGCGCGCCTGAGAAGCCCTCCCAGAGGATTCTCGCGGCACCCGCAGGGCTCGAGCTCGCCTTGGACATTGCCTGAGTGAATCAGCGCCGCGGCCCAAGCTGCGGGCGGTGTGAGAAGTGTCAAAACCGCGATGACCAGTCTCGAGCAAGCGAGTGGCAAATTAGCGAACTCGGCCCTTGGCTTTTTTTGCCTCGACCGTTTTCGGGAATTTCTCGATCAGCTCTTGAAAGAAATTGCGGGCGTCTTCGCGCATGCCCAGAGCGTCGAACGAAAGACCAATCTTGTAGAGGGCTTCCGGCATCTTGCGGGACTTCTGAAAGCGCTCGGGAAATTTGGAAAAGTCGATGATGGCTTTTTTGTACTGCTTGAGACCGAAGTAGGCTTCGCCGCGAAGGAAGGTGGCTTCTTCCGCTTGGCGAGGTTTTGAGCTCTTCAGGTACTCGCTCAGAGCCTCAGCGGCGCCTTCTAGGTCACCGGAAATGAGTCGCGACTTGCCTTGCTCCAGCCACGATACGGGATCGGCGGCAGGGCTTGAGGTTTGGACTTTCTTGAGGTTCTCGAGCGTCTCGATTTGCGCTTGTTCGAGTTCGTTCAAGCGGGTTTCTAGCTTTTTAACAGCGTCCAATTGAGCAGCGCTTTCGTTCTTGGATGCTTGGCCTTGCGCGCGCTCGAGTTCTTCGAGGCGTCCCGTCAAACGGGCCAGCTCGGTCTTCAGTTCGTCGATCGCAGAGGCTTGGGAGGCCAAGAGTTCGCTACTGGTGGCGGCGGCGTCTGTCGAATCAGTCCGAACATGAGCTCGAGTTTTCAGGCACGCTGGGAAAGTGATCAGAGTGAGGGCGAGGAAAGAAAAACGGAGCTGCTTCGAGAAACTCATGGGGTTCCTTTCTCAGTCGGAGGTGCGGCTTCTTCGGTTGGGGCCGCGGGCAACGCTTCGAAATCTTCAGATGTCATGAGTTCTTCGCCGCGCTTGCCGCCGTCGCGCAAAGCCTGAAATTCGGCTTTCTCCGCTAAGACACGGGCCCGGTCGGCGTAGCCTTTTGCGAGGTCGAACTGCTTCAGGCGGTACTCTTTTCGAGCCTTGGTGAACCACTCGGTGGCTTCGCGGTAAAGCTCGGGCGCATGAACATCGGCTTCGACTTCCCGCGCGGCACGCAAAGCGGCTGCGGTGTCAGCCATGGTCTGCACCGGACGCGTCGAGAAAAGCGAGCAACCCGTGCTAGCCGCAAGGGCCAGAGCCGAAGCCAGCAGGGATTTGTGGAAATACCCGCAGGTTCGCAAGAGTCTCCCCGTTTACTTCGAAGTGACGACGAAGTTAGCCCGGCGATTTTGCGCGTAGGCGGCTTCGGTCATGGCTGAATCCAAAAGACGTTCTTTTCCATAGCTGATGGTGCTGACGCGATTTTCAGCGACGCCTTGAGCTACGAGAGCGAGTTTAACGGCGTTGGCGCGTTTCTCACCCAGAGCGATGTTGTATTGAATGCCACCGCGTTGATCGCAGTGACCTTCGATTTGAACTTTCGCCGAAGCGCGATCTTTCAAGATCTTCGCGTTGGCTTGGATGTCATTCTTGGCTTCTGCGCTCAAAGCAAACGAATCGTACGGGAAGCGAATCGTTTTAAGGCCGAAGGCTTTTCCAGAGTCGGAATCACCGAGCGCTTCTTCTTCCACCGCAGTGTTGACCGTCGGCACGTCCGAAGGAGTTTCGTCCGCTGCTTTACGCGCGGTTTTACAAGCCGAGAGAGAAACCATCAGAGCCAACAGAATGATCCGGTAATTCATGATGGGGCCAATTTAGACTGTCCCCGGGGCAATTCCAAGCCTGAATCGGGATTCCTTCGCTGGGTCTGAAAAACGGCGCTGAAGGGGCCAGGGGTAGGGGTCTGGGCTGGCATAGGGGCCGCAAGAGCGGGATTCCTGGAGGTACTTTCAATATGAAGGACGTGAATAAGGTGATCTTGATCGGAAGAGTCGGGGCGGACCCGATTCAGCGGGAAACCCGCCAAGGGGTATCGGTCGTGAATTTTCCCCTGGCGACCAGTCGCCGCCTGCGTGCGGAGGCGGTCGGTGAATCCGCCAAGTCTGCCGAAGAACCGGCTGCCGAGACCGCCAAACAGGGCGAGTTCTCGGAAGAGACCGAGTGGCACCGGGTGGTGGCTTGGGGCCGCGAGGCCGAAAGCTGCGCCCAGTTCCTTCGGAAAGGGCAGCCCGTCTATGTCGAGGGCATGATCCGGAGTCGGAAGTTCGAGGCCAAGGACGGCGCCCAGCGGACGGCATTTGAAGTTCATGCCGAAAGCGTGAGCTTTCTTGGAAAGATGCCTCGCGCGCGAAACGCAGCGACCGAGCTCGATAGCGTGGTCGGCCTCTAAAGGGGCGTCTCGAGGATAGGCTTCAGGAGGGGCGGCGTTATTCGCCTTGGCGGACGACGTCGCCCACCATGATGGCCCGAGGCGAAATCCCCGGTGTCTTGTCGAGCGGAAGGAAGCTTTCCAATCGCGCGATGGCTGCGTGACTTTCAGCGTGAATCACTCGGAGGCGAGCGATCGGGAACTGCACGTCTTTGAAAAGCTTCTGGCTGGTCAAATCGTAAGTGGCAGCTCTTCGGAATACTTTGACGAGGTGGCCATTTTTCAGACCATTGCGGGTGCCCAAGTTCAGGAAGTAATCCTTCGCAGGCGGTTCACTGGAGTCGCCCAGGTCGACCGGACGATACATGCTGTACACCATGAACTCGTCCTGGCTCATGGCCTGGGGAGCGAAGCTCGAAAGTGCAAGGAATGCGAGCAGTACAAGGAACCGGTTCACGACTCAGGATCTCCTTCCGATCTCTACCTCCTATCGGTGAAAGCATGCAGGGACTGAAGGAATGCCTTCATTCCGCCGAAACAGGAAGGAGATGGCTGGGGACACTTCAACCGAAATAACGCAAAGCGGCGGCGCCTATGTGGCGGTACCGATTACGGCTTTTCGTGGCCTTCGCCGGGAGATCCCGGTGGATATCTACCTGAAGCTCTCAACTCAGAATTTCGCCCGCCTATTCTCACATTCCCTGGGGCTCGACTACCGAAGGCTGGCCTCTTACATGGCCAAAGGCGTGCATCATTTGTACGTCCGCACCGAGGATGAACCGGCTTGGAATTCCTTTCGTGAATCGTCCGGGGCGGCTCTGCTCCTGGACTCCGCTCTCTCTCTTCAAGTGAAGTTGGTTCACATCCTGAACCTCACCGAACAAAATTTGGCTGAAATTTTTGCGCTTCTCGATGTTTCTGAAGAGGCCTTTCATGCTTCAGAAGAAGTCGTGAAGGGTTACGTTCGCCTCTTAGCGGAAGACCCTCGCTCACTCGCTTTATTGATCGAACTCGTCACCCACGGCGACTACCTTTATTCCCATTCCGTGGCCACGGCGGTGGTGAGTGTGCTGATGGCTCGCGCAGCCGGACGGTTCCCTCAGCGAATGGTCGAGTTGATTGGCTTGGGTGGCTTCCTGCACGACATCGGCTGTGTGCGCCTTCGCCCCGGAATTTTGGAGCAAAAGGGTGAACTCAGCCAAGAAGATTGGCGCGAACTCCATGCGCACTCCCGGCTCGGACTTCAAATGATTGAAGGCAATCCGAAAATCCCCGACGAAGTTCGCTACATCGTCTATCAGCATCACGAGCAGCCGGGCGGTGCGGGTTACCCGAATGGTCTAAAGAATCACGCCATTTTCTTCCCGGCCAAGATTGTTGCGGTGGCCGATTCCTTTTGCGCGATGCTCGCTCGTCGTCCTTACCGCGAAGCGCTGACCGTTTCGCAGGCGCTGGACGTCCTGCGTTCTGATCTGGATCATTACGATATGGGTGTCGTGTCGCTTCTCAGTACGGTGCTGCGTCGAGATCAGTTCGCCGATTCGCGGTAACGCTTTCGGGTTGCTTCATCCACGCGGAAGTATTTATAGCGATTGAGGATAATTTCGCTGGGTCGGTAGTTCTGCACCCAAGGCTGAGACAGCCGGTACTCGGTGTAGTAGTAGCCTAATACCCAGGGAACTTCCTCTTGGAAGATCTCGTCCATTTTCGCGATGATCTCGGCCCGTTCTTTTCCAGGCTTCATGCGCGCCATTTTTTCGTAAAGCGCGTTCAGCTCGGGGTGGTCAAAGTTCGCTTCGTTCGGCCCAGGGGAATGATTCGGGCCGTAGAGCAATTGGTAGGAGTTCTCCGCGTCCGGATAATCCATGATCCAGCCGCCCAAGAAGAACTGAAAGCTCGCGTTCTTGGCTTTGTCCAAATAGGCCGGAAAGGTGTTCGGGATCACGTCGAGTTTGACGCCGATTCGGGCCAGCTGTTGGCTGAAGAAGTCGCCCATTTGTCGACTGACGGTGTCGGCACCTCGAAGGTCGAACTTGATCGCCGGAAGTCCCTTGCCGCCCGGATAGCCGGCTTGGGCCAGGAGGTCCTTGGCCCGGGCCAGGTTGAAATCGTACTTGATGCGGGGATTCGCCGGCCGATCCGGAATATTCGGAGGAAGCACGGTCAATTGCTTTTGGCCGCGTCCGTTCGTGAAAGTCTCAATCCAAGCGTCCCTATCGATCGCCGAGGCCAGAGCCTGACGAAGGAGTTTATTCTTTCCAAGCAGTGAGTCCTTCATGTTGAAGGCGGGAAAGTAGGTCTTGAGCGTGGGGGCAATCGAAAGGCGGATGCCTTTTGCAGCGAGCTCAGGCGAAAGATTCGTCTTTTGCTGCACGGCTTGGCTGAAGCTGTCCTTCGGGATCAGGGCGACGTCGAGCTCGCCTTTCTGGAATTTCAGCCAAGCAGGTTGCGCTTCTTTGATGGCGTAGATTTCGACGCGCTCAAGAAACGGAAGTTGCTTGCCCGCGTCGACGAGTAAGCCTTGCTTTCGGTACTCTTCCGCTGCGAAAGCGGGATAAAATTCGACGTGGAAAGTGGGATTTCGCTCCAGCACGATCCTGCGATTTCGGTCCCAGCTTTTCAGGGTAAAAGCACCCGAACCTACGGCGCGCTCCAGTAGAGCGCCACTCGGGTCAGCGTATTTCTGGACGGCCTCTTTGGGGACAGCCGAAGTGAATGGCATGGCCAAGATCTGCATGAGTTGCGGATAGGGCTGGGTGAGGCGAATCTGGAGCGTGAAATCGTCCAGCGCCTTCAGGCCCTCGACCGGAGCTTCCAGGGCAGCCTGAAGAGCTTTGCTATCTTTGGCTGAGGCGAGAGTTTTTTGAAACTCGTTGAGGCCCACAATCTTGCCATCGAAAATCCACCATCCACCGGAGTGAAGCTTGGGTTGCGCCAAGCGTTTCCACGCATAGATGAAGTCGTGCGCGTTGACGGCTCGCCCTTTTCCTTGAGCAAAGCAGGCGTCGTCCTGGAATCGCACGTCGTTTCGGATCGGGATCGTGACTGTGAGTTGATCGGCAGAGACTCGCGGCAGGTCGGCTGCGAGCAGCGGTGCAAGCTGATAGGTGGGCGAGAGGTAGTGGTACTGGTAAAGCGTTTCGTAAATCTGCGGAATGACGTCCCAGCTGATTTCGTCGTAGGCCAGTGCGGGGTCCAACGATTTGATGTCATCCGGATGATAGGTTCGAATCGTGATTTTTCCGGCAGAGTCCTCTTTTCGGGTGCATCCCGAAAAGAGACTGCTCGCTAGAAGAATGCTCAAGACAATCGCCGCTGAAGCCCCCCGCTTTTTCATCGGCTCAGACTCCCGCACTCAGGCTGCGCCGCGCTTGCGCGATGGCGTCGCTCAGTCCCTGGGGCTTCGTTCCGCCGGCCTGGGCCAGGTCGGGCTTGCCGCCGCCCTTTCCGTCGATGAACGGCGCCAGCTGTTTCAACAGTTCGTTGGCTTGAACGCCTTTGGGACCTTGTGGACCGACCGCGATCAAGAGTGCGGCCTTCTTGGCTTCGGGTTCTTCGAGGCCCAGCACCACCACTGCATCAGGTGCCTTTTGTTTCAATCGATCGGCCAAGTCGCGCAGTTTCTTGATGCCTTGGTTGTCAGGCAAACAAACGGCCGCGAGGAGCTTTCCGCCCGCCGCAATCGGGATCGCGCTTTCCAAAATCGTATCCACTTCGCCGGCAGCGGCTTTGGCTTGGAATCCGTCGATTTGTTTCTTCAGTTCGCGTTCGTTTTGGAAGATCCGCTCGATGCGTCCCTGAACTTCCTCGACCGAAGCGGCTTTCAATTGATCACGAACTCCGCGAAGGATTTTCTCGCGTGAGCGCAAGTACTCGAAAGCACCTTTGGAGGTGTGCGCGATCATTCGGCGAACGCCGGCTGCAATGCCGCCCTCTGAAGCAATCTTGAACAAGTGGATTTCGGCCGAGTTGTCGACGTGCGTTCCGCCGCAGAGTTCGGTCGAGTAATCGCCTACGCGGACGACGCGAACCACGTCTCCGTATTTCTCACCGAACATCGCCATGGCGCCCATGGCGATGGCTTGGTCTTTCGCCATTTCAGCCTTCAGAACCGAATCTCCGTTCCAGACTTTTTCGTTGATGAGGTCTTCGATGCGCTGGATTTCTTCCTCGGTCACGGCTTGGAAGTGGGAGAAGTCAAAACGCAGCAGGTCCGAGTTCACGAGCGAGCCGGCTTGTTTGACGTGCTTGCCCAGGACTTCGCGAAGCGCCCAGTGCAGAAGGTGCGTGGCGGTGTGGTTGCGAGCGGTCAAAGCGCGAAGCTCGGTGTCGGTTTCCTGAAGAATCCGCATTCCTGTGCGAAGCGTTCCTTTGATGGGACGCACGTGCGCCACGATGAGTTCAGGAGTGGGCTTCTGCACATCGATGACTTCGCCCTCAAAAGCGCCGTCGTGTGAGCGCACGCGACCGTGGTCGCCTGCTTGACCGCCGGATTCTCCGTAGAAAGGAGTCTCGGCAAAAACGCACTCAATCAGCGCGCTTTTTTCGGTGCTGTCGGCGCTTTGTGCCAGCGAGGGTGCTGTGAACTCGGCAACCGATTGAAGCGTTTCACCTTGCGCGGCTAGGATCGCCACGCACTCGGCATCGGCCGAATGCGAGTGATAGCCCACAAACTTCGGCAAGCGGTTCTTCTCGCGCAGTTCACCTACCAACTTCAGATAAATGGCATCGAGCGAAGCTTGGCCTGAACCTTTCCAGTTTTTCCGGCTTTCGGCGCGCTGGGCGTCCATACACTTCTCAAAGCCAGCCTCGTCGACGCTCAGATTTTTCTCCGAGCAAATGACGCGAGTCAGATCGAGCGGGAAGCCGAAAGTGTCGTAAAGCTTAAACGCAACGGCTCCCGGAAGGGCCTTTGCCGAACCGATTTTCGCTGTTTCTTCATCCAGGAGTTGAAGACCTTTTTCGAGCGTACGGAAGAATTGCTCTTCTTCGGCTAAAGTGGCTTTTTCGATGAAAGCGCGTTTTTCGACCAGATCGGGGTAAGCGCCTTTCATTTGGTCCACGACGTAGCCGACCGTCTTGTGGAGGAAGGGCGCAGTGAATCCGAGTTTCTTTCCGTGGCGAATCGCCCGGCGCATGATGCGGCGAAGAACGTAGCCTCGGCCTTCGTTCGAAGGCATGACGCCGTCGCCAATCAGGAATGCGGCCGAACGCGAGTGGTCAGCGATGACGCGGAAGCTGGCAGCATCCGGCGAGCTTGGGCTGTAGGTGGGCTTAGTCTCAGTGACTTCCTGAGCGAGTTGCGAAGTGCGGGCGATGACTTCGCTGAAGCCGTCGGTGTCGTAGTTGGTGGCGACTTCTTGAAGGATCGAAGCGATGCGCTCGAGGCCCGCTCCCGTGTCGACCGAAGGCTTCGGCAGCGGGGTGAGCTTGCCCGTCGAGTCGCGATCGTACTGCATGAACACCAAATTCCAGAACTCCATGTAGCGGTCGCAGTCGCAACCCATGGCGCACGTGGATTTGCCGCAGCCGTACTGAGCGCCGCGGTCGATGAAAAGTTCCGAGCAAGGTCCGCAGGGGCCGGTATCGCCCATCGACCAGAAGTTATCTTTTTCTCCGAAGCGGTAAATGCGGTCTTTGGGAACGCCTTCTTGCTGATGCCAGATTTCGGCGGCTTCATCGTCCTTTTCGAAGACCGTGACAAAGAGGCGGTCCTTCGGAAGTTTCAGCTCCTGGGTGACGAATTCCCAAGCAAAGCGAATCGCGTCTTTTTTGAAGTAGTCTCCAAAGGAGAAGTTGCCGAGCATTTCAAAGAACGTGTGGTGACGGGCCGTGAAGCCGACGTTTTCCAAATCGTTGTGTTTGCCGCCTGCGCGAACGCACTTTTGAACGGTGACGGCTCGCGTGTAAGGGCGGGGGTCTTTGCCCAAGAACACGTCTTTGAACTGAACCATGCCGGCGTTGACGAAGAGAAGCGTCGGGTCGTTCTGAGGGATGAGCGGGGAGCTCTCGACCACGGTGTGGCCGTTGCGCTCGAAATACTTCAGGAATCTCGACCGGATCTCTTCGATTTTCATGCGGGCAATCTAACCGCTCGCCCGGGGGTGAGCAAGCCCTGCCGCATGAGGTCGAAGGCCCCGGACGAGGCCCACGTTCAAGCCTTTTCGGGGCTCTCGGGTGCCTGGGGGACGGACTCGGCCGCGCGCGGGGTGCGGGTGGCCCACCAGAATCCGAGTGCGACGACGCCGGCGAAGGCGGGCCAGGGGTTTCTCCGGATCCAATTGAGGGGAGTTTCGAGGGCGTTTTGGGCTTGGTCTTCCCACGATTCCAGGCGGTCACTCACCCGGTTCGCGGCGGTGGGGAAGTCGATGGTCTGCATTCAGTTGGCTCCTCATGGGGTGAAAGGCGGGGTGGGAGAACAGGTGCTTGGAAGAAAGCGAGCGCGCCTTCCAGTGCAGGGCAAGCGCGATGAAGCAAAGGGGGATTCCAACCAGCAGGGCGGCATGTCCGTAGCGGCCGTCCATCCAGTAGCCGAGTGTCCAAACCAGTGCGCCTAAGAGGCACTGAAGGCCCAGGGTGAAGAAAGCCACACTCCAGATGCGGTGTTGCACTTGGCTTTGAATGCTTCGGGCAAACTCCTGGTGCACCATTCCCGGCACGGCGGCCAAGAGATCGCGTACCAGATGCGAAAAGGGCGCCTTTCGATGGGGTGGCGGTGGCAGGGTTTGGGAATGCGGAGCGTTCGGCCTCACGGGCTCTGAGGGATGCAAGCCCAGAGCCGCACGCGGGTTGAAAAGAAAACGCCCCGCTTCGGAAGCTCCGAGCGGGGCGCGTCGATTGGAAGTTGAGAAAAGAAGGGTGCGTTACTTTTGCTTCGAGGAGCTTGCGCTCGACGAGGCTTTGCTGCTTGCGCTGGGGGCAGCCGCTTTCGAAGGAGCTGCTGCTTCAGCGGAAGCTGCCGGCATGGGTTTGCCTGCGGCCGTTGCGCCTGCAGGTGCGGCAGCCGCTTTCTTGATGCCCGACTTGATCAGAACCGTATCGCGGATTTTGGCAACGGCTTCTGGGTGGTCTTTCAGCCACTGACGCGCATTCTCGCGACCTTGGCCCAAGCGTTCGTCTTGGTAGGTGAACCACGTACCGCTTTTCTCGATGATGTTGTGAGTCACTGCCAAGTCGAGCAGATCGCCTTCTTTCGAGATGCCTTCACCGTAAATGATGTCGAATTCGACTTCTTTGAAGGGCGGCGCCATTTTGTTTTTCACGACCTTCACGCGGGTGCGGTTCCCGATGACGTTTTCACCGTCTTTCAACGCTTGAATGCGGCGAATGTCCATGCGAACCGAAGCGTAGAACTTCAGTGCGTTACCGCCCGTGGTGGTTTCCGGGTTGCCGAACATGACGCCGATCTTCATGCGGATCTGGTTGATGAACATCACGATCGTTTTCGAACGGTTGATCGAACCCGTGAGCTTACGCAGGGCTTGGCTCATCAGTCGGGCTTGGAGGCCCATGTGTGAGTCGCCCATCTCGCCTTCGATTTCAGCGCGCGGCACCAGGGCTGCGACTGAGTCGACGACCAAGAGGTCAACGCCGCCCGAGCGAACCAGAGCATCGGCGATCTCGAGGGCTTGTTCGCCGGTGTCGGGTTGCGAAATCAGAAGGTCGTCGGTGCGAACGCCCAGCTTGCGGGCGTAAGTGACGTCGAGCGCGTGTTCGGCGTCGACGAAAGCGCAGATCCCGCCCTGCTTTTGGCACTCAGCGATGGCGTGCAGAGTGAGCGTGGTTTTGCCGGAAGATTCCGGTCCGTAAACTTCGACGATTCGGCCTCGAGGCAGGCCGCCGATTCCCAGTGCGATGTCCAGGCTGAGTGAGCCCGTGGGGATGGTGGGAATATCGTCCTTGGTCATGCTTTCGCCTTCACCCAGGCGCATGATCGAGCCCTTGCCAAACTGCTTTTCGATGGCTTGGACAGCCAGTTCGATGGCTTTGTTTTTTTGGCCCTTGTCCGCGAACGAGATCTTGTCGGTGTTTTCCATTTTTTAGGTCTTTCTTTGGGTAGGGCCGGGGCGGGGTCTCCGTTCCGGCCGGTTGGTATGCCGACGTCTCTGGCTTCATGCCGTCTGACGTGAACGCTGGTCCACCAGTTTCTGGAGGACAGTCATGCCGAGGAGACCATCCCGGTCAGCCTCGACATCAGATTGCTCTGATGTCACTCACCGTACCGAAAGCGGTTCGTTGACGCGTAGTGTTAAATGCGTAAGATTTGCGTAGGTTCGATTTTTTTAAAATCAGCCGGAAATTCAATGAGTTGCAGTTGGGGCGGCAAAGCTCGAGTGAGGAAAAGGAGCTCCCTGCACCCAAAAATCATCCCAATCCGGGGCAATCGAGCTTCGGTCGGTCCGACCGATCCCCCGATTTCAGGAACCTGATACCCAGCCTTGGGACTGAAGGAAAAGAAGGCAGGCCCAGGCTGCGAACCCAGCCAGCACGTCGTCGGCCATGACGCCAAAGCCCGTCCACCACGCTGCGCTTTCTTTTGATCCGGCTCGGGCTTGTTGGTGGGACCAACGATCCACCCAGCGGATAGGGCCGGGCTTCACGATATCGAAAAACCGAAACAGCAGAAATGCAGCCAAAAGCGCAACGGGATCGGTTCCGGCGGTCCAAGCTGAAATGCCGTAACCGACGGTTTCGTCGATGACGGTATGAGGGTTGTCTTGAGTGCCGCAGCTTTGGTCCAAAGTCTTCGCAGCCCACACGCCGAAGCAGAAAAGCGTGAGCCAAAAACTGAGCCGAACCGCCAAGCTCATGGGGTGAAGAAAGAGAACCACCGGGACCGAGGCCAAGGTACCCCACGTTCCAGGTGCAACTGGAAGAAGTCCGGTGCCTGCGGTCGTAGCGATACTCAGTGCGGTCCAATCGCGAAGGCCACGGAGTTTGGAGAAATCGACCTTCTGTTTTCTTTTCATGGGTGCCGCACCTTGCCCCAACCCGAGAGCCAATCTTTGAGTTCGTCGTGCATGGAGGCTGCTCGCCCTTCCGAGTTGACCCAGACGATACGAACTTTGCCTTCCAGAACCCGGTCAGGCCCTCGGTAGACCGCGTGTTCCGCCCAGAAGCTGGTGCGCGAAGTTTCTCCGAGTCGGGTCTCGATCCGAAGAGCATCGCCCCGAAAGCAAGGTTTCAAATACCGAAGCTGAACTTCCGCGATGACCGGCCAGCTTCCCCAGTCCTTCATCTTTGCGTCATCGATTCCCGCTTCATCGAGCATTTTCCAGCGGGCGTGCTCGAGGTAGCTGACGTAGATCGCGTGGTTGACGTGCCCGTAACCGTCAAGCTCGTGGCCGCGCACTTCCAAGGCGCATTCGTGGAAACGTTCGCTCATGTGGCGAGCAGCTTGCCACAACCCCGTCGCTCTCGCACCCAGGGTTCCAGTTTTTTGGAAATGGGAGAACCTGCTTGTCGGTCAGGCGCGGGTGTGACTAATGTTATTTTTGGAATGAGTAAGGGGACCAAGTCGTCGCTCCGCAAGAAGTTCGACTTTCGCTGGGAAGTGCTCGACGTCATCGTCGGTGGGCGCTCAGCGATCGATTCCACTGAAGGCTTCCACCTTCGCTCCCCGGAAGAAGCAGATCGCTTCATTCGAAACTACGGCTTCAGCTTGGACAATCCCATCGAGCAAGCCGAGGCTTTCGGAAATTTTCACGAGGCATTGAATTTCATCCGGCGCTACTTTCTTCAGCCCGAGAATGTGGACGGTCTCAGGTTAGAAGTGCCGCGAAAGATTCTAGAACTCACCGAGGTGCGCGATCTTTTCTTGCTGGCCTCGGGCTCCGCATCTGGGCAGCTCACCGACGCTCAAGGCATTTACCTGCGGAACTGGGCGTGGTCGATCCTGAAGGTGATGCACACCATTGCCCACATGGATCAGGACATTCGGACCCCGCATTTTGCGGACATCCAAAAGCAGATCTTTGATCGCTACTACCGCTTGATCCAGCGCGACGTCGACGGAAAGCTTTACCTGGGCGATCGCCCCGAAGATCCGTTGCGAGTGGATTTGGTGGCCTTTGAAACGAAGCCGAAGAAGGCGCGTGATTCGACGCTCCTGAAGCTCCTTCACAAGTCGGAGAATACGGCCGAGGACATCTTTGATCGGGTCGGGATTCGGTTCGTGGCTCCCACTCGGCTGGGCTGTTTGCGGGTGGTGAAGTACCTGAAAGATTCGATGATCATTCTGCCTCCCAACATCAAACCGAGTCGCTCGCGAAACGCGCTGATTAATCTCGAGCAAGTGAAGGAAGTTCTTCAGCAAGCTTGGTCAGAAGTGGATCAGGGGAGCTTGAGTGAGCAGGCTTTGATCGATCGCCTGGAAGCGGCTGCCGAGGTTCCGGCTGACGGTGCTGCAGGCGGGACTGCCTCGGATAATCGGCACTCGAGCTCGAGTTACCGCTCGCTCCAGTTCACCATGCGCCAGCTGATCAAACTTCGGAATCCACTGTACGAGGATCTGAAGGAACTGAAAGCTCAGACTAAGCAAGCAGCCGTTCCCGAGAGCATTTTGAAACTGGTGGAAAAGCTCGATTTAAAGCACCTCCAGCGGGAAGTGCGCTTCTTCTACCCGTACGAAGTGCAGTTGGTGGATCAGAAGAGCCACGAGCAGAACGAGAAGGGCCGCTCCGCCCACAGCGAATACAAGCGCGCTCAGATTCAGACCGCGATGAAACGCGTGATGGGACCCCTGTTCGATGCGGTTCGATAGCGAGGTTGTGCTGGTCGGAACCGGGGTGGCCCCTTTGGTTGCGGCGGCGCGACTGACGGCTGCTGGTCGGCGGGTGGTGGTGTTAAATCCGGAGGCAGATTTTTTTCTCGAGGATTCCGAGCTTCCTTTGGAGCCAAGGAGTTCCTGGGAAAAAATTGGATGGAGTCAGCCTGAGAAGGCTTTGGAATTTCTCAGACCCGATTATCCGGGGGCGATTGAGCTTTGGCCAAAGCCTCAGCGTTCAGAAGGAGCGGGTCGCGACTGGAGCGATCGGGCGGCGCCTCACGTGCGGGCACGTTCGCGAATTTGGCTGTCTTCGCCTGGCTGGGATTCGCGCGTTGAGCGGGACGATTTTTTTATCCAGGCGCTCGATCATGGACATAAGCCACAGGCGTTGGATGCGGAAGCCGCGCTGGCTCGGTTTCCCGGTACCTCGCCCAGAAGCGGTGGTGGGGACGCTTCGGCTTGGCATGGAGTTCAGCTCCCTCGCTTAGTCGACATCGATCTGAACCGTTATCGTCACGGGCTTTTGGAGTTTTTGAAAGAGCGATTGGGCGAGGAAGGCCTTCGTTGTGGCGTCAGCCCGATGGAGCTTTTTCCGGAGGGACTTCGCTTTCACCAGAATGGAAAATCGCGAACGGTTCGCGTGAGCGATCGTTTGGTGGTTTTTTGGACCCCTCGCTTGGGGCCGTGGATTGCGGCGCAAGCCAAGCGCTTGGAAGCGAAGCTTCCGCAGCCGCTGGGAGTTCGACTCTGGGAGCAGTGGATTCTTCGTTCGCGGCAAAAGCTGGATCCCTCCGTAGTGGGAGTCTTGGGGAACCTCTGTGTTTGGGGTGAAGTGGAAGGGGCGCCTGAGTCGGAGGGAACGGAACTTCTTTCCGTTCTTCGTCCCGCTGATGAATTGGCGCAAGGGACGCTGGGAGCAGGTCTTGCGTCGTCTGCTTCGATTCGCGATTTGTCGCGGTTTTGTAGTGAGTTTTTGTGCTGGGACGGTTTTTCAGTGCGAGCCTACCGTCCACGCTGGGTGATGGAATGGGCGGGGGATTCGCCGCCTTGGGTGAATCTGCCTCAGCCGGGCCATGGCTTTGAAGTGGTCGCAGGAGCGGACGGGGCTCTTCTATCGGTGGTGGAGCGGGCACGGCGCGTGGCGGGGAGAATTCTCGAATGACGCTCTCGGTGCGGGACGGCGCTTTTGACTTGGTGATCGTTGCAGGCCCGGGTGTGGCTGTTTTCCCTTCAGAAGGCGCGCGCGTTCTGGCGCGTGAGTGCGCTGCTGCCGGTCTGCGAGTGGCCTGGGTGGGCGGCGACTGGCTTCAAGCCAGGGGCCTGATTCCGCTGCCAGGCACGGGAGCTGTGGTCCTTGCCGAAGATCCTCAGGGACGCCTTCACCGACTTCAGGCGCGTGCCGTGGTTCGAATGGCCAGGCCATCGACCCGTCCTGATCCCTTTCCAGGCTCTTGCTCGGATGCGCTTTTAGAGCTCAGTGTGGCGCAGGAACTTTTTCGGGAGGGAGCTTATTCTTTCTCTCCCTCAAGCGTGATTTTGGGCACGGGAAATCCGGCCCTTCGCTTTGGCTCAAAGCTTCTGGAATCGGGTGTCTCGGAAGTGCTTTGTATCGAGACTCATGCGGATTGGGGCGCCAAGCGCTATGCAGGCTGGGAAGTCGAAAGACGCCGGTTTGAAGTGCTCGGTGGAAAGCTGATCGAGGCGCGTCCGCTCACTTTGATTCGAAAAGGGCCGTTGAAGCTCGAGTTCCGGGTCGAGGATGAGCGCGGGATTCGAATTCTGGAGCCCGTGAGAGTCGTGTCGGCTGGGCCTTTTTCTGCGTCTTCGGGCGTTCGAGAGTACCCGCCGGGCTCTTCGCTCTATGAACTCGAACAGACGGCTCCTGCAGCTTCGGTGGCTTCGCAGGATCTGGATGCGGAAGGCTGGGTTCTCGAGGCCGATCGCGCTTTAGCGCTCGCGATGCGAGTGGTGCGAGGCCTCTGCGCGGACTTGCCTTCAGAGGAGCGCGAGAGAGTCGAAAAGACTCTGAAGAAAGCGCGCTTCCGAATGAAGCGCCATCCAGCGCACCGAGAAGCGCCGTATTCACCGGCCTATCAGGGGAAGTGGCTCTCGCATGCCGATTCAACCGCGCTTCGCTCTTTCTCGGGCACACCGCGCCTCAGTGAGTTTCCGCGTACTTTAGCTAGCATCGAGTGTTTTGAGGAGATTGGCTGCCGCGAGTGCCAGAAAGTGTGTCCGACCGGCGCGATCGATTTGTCGGCGCGTGGAAGTGAAAAGCGAGTTTTGAACGAAGCGGCTTGTACGGCTTGCGGCATCTGTGTGTCGGGTTGTCCTTCGGGGGCAATCTCGATGCTGGAAGAGCGGGAAGGGGGCGGTATGGTTCGCCTGACTCTTCCTTGGCGCGGAAATTACCGCTGGAAGCCCGGGGTGCTAGCGACGCTCGTGAACCGGCGTGGTGAAACCTTGGGCTCAGCGCGCGTTCTGGCCTGGATCGACGGCCCGGTGGAACAAGTACAGTTGGAAGTGCCCGCGCATCTTCAGTGGGAAGCACGCGGCATTCGCGCTCCAAAATCCACGACCGAAACCCTTCCTTCGAGTCCCTCGGCAGAGGATCCTCAGCGGGTCGAAGTGAGCATTCAAGGCGAGAAGCGCTGGGTGCGCGCGAAAGCGCGGCTCTCCACCGTGCTCTTTGAGGCAGGCTACAATCGCGAAGGCGATGCGCTGGCTTGCTCGGACGGAAGTTGCGGGCGCTGCGGAATTGAAGTGGACGGTGTGAAGCGCTTGGCCTGTCAGACTTGGGTGCATACGAAGATGGCGCTCAGACTCCAAGCTTTAGATGCCCGTTCGGGAAGCTCTGGATCGAAAGACGAGCTTTGCCCCTGCGAGGGCGTTTCAGCAGAAAAAGTGCGGCAGACCATTCAGCAGGCGAAGCTTCAGTCGCCTGAAGCGGTGGTGGCGGTGACGGGCGTGGCTTCAGGACGCTGCCACGGTGCCCTTTGTCAGGAGCCGCTTCGCAGGCTTCTTGAGTCTGAAGGTATCTCGGCTTCCGACTGGATCGACTGGCGCTTTCCGTGGACGGACTGGAAGCTCGTTCCCGGAAAACGCGAATAACGGGCCGTTGCGGCCGCTTCAGAGTTCACGGCAGTTTTTTCAGAAACTCGCTGATCCGTGCATTCACGAATCCCGGCAAATCCATCTGTGGGCAGTGGCTGCCGTGAGCGACCGGAAAAAATTCGCTGCCAGGAATGAGTTGATGCATCAGCTCTTGCTGCGCGAGAGGAATCACGCGGTCCTCGCGGCCACTGATGATGAGGGTGGGAATTCGAAGGGTGTGGAGCCAGGAAGTTGCGTCCCAGTTTTCGTAGCTCGCCATGAGGCGAAGCAGCACTTCGGGATCAAGATCGGCGACTTGGTCGACGTAAAGGCCCACGTCCTCGATCGGCGTGAGGTGAGGGTTGAAGCCGCCGAGAAGCATCAGGGAACGAATGAGCTGATTTCCTTTTTGGAGGCGCCAAAGGCGTCTGTAAGTACCCGGCGCAAGACGCTGCATCAGGCGAAGTCCGTCGAAGACCTTTTGGAAGGCATTGGTCGAGAACATCGTTTCGAGAGGTGACCTGGGCGTGCCGTTGGCTAAAACCATGGCTTTCACGCGGTGGGGGTAGCGGCGCTGAAACTCAAGAACCACGTTCACGCCCATGCTGTGGCCGAGAAGTACGGCGGGCCCGATTCCTAGAGTTTCGCACAAGCGATCCAAGTCGGAAGCCAGAGCTTCAATCGTGAGAGTAGAAAGATCCTGGGGAAGCTCTGAGTTTTGATGGCCCCGGTAGTCCATCCAAATGGCTTGGTGCGAGCGGCGGAAATGATCGATTTGGTAGGTCCAGTGGAGGCTGGAACAGACCAAGCCGTAGCAAAAAATCAGCGGCTGGCCCGAGCCTTCGACGCTGTAGTAAAGGTGGGTCCCGTCGCTGGCTTCAAAGGTACCGTGCCGAGTTTCGGCGTCGGGCGAACGCAGTCCCGCCCTGGGGCGCGCCCCGGGAGGACGCGGACTTTTTGGGTTCCCTGAGGAGCCGTTCAGGGTCAGATCAACCGCCATTGCCGCCTGTTCCGGTCTTCAGGCCCGAACCGGATTGGCGGGGAATGTTGAGGAGGCTCGAAGCTGCGTTTTCGAAAGCCTCTCGAGTTTTCGGATCGGCTTGTCGGAACGCTTCAGCGATGTTTCGAATGAAGTCTGAGTCAGGCGATGCGCCTGTGAGCAGTTGAACGGGCGCCGAGTCGGATCGGCCATTCATGGGTTCACTGCGTCCTAAACGATCAGAAAGCTTGGCGGTATATTCGCGCTCGAGAAGGGCAAGGATTTCTGCCTCTGGAACTTGAAGGGCGCGAACCAAAGTGGCCACATGAGCCGGCGGAAGAGGAGTGACGCCTCTCTCGATATTGGAAATGAACTGCGTCGTGACCGCAGGACTAAAGAGGAGCCCCAGCTCCCTCTGGGAAAGTCCCAGGGCAGCTCTCCGCTGTCGGATGAAAGACCCGACTAATTTGGGGGATTTGCCGCTCATGTCAAAAGTTTAACGCGTTGCGTTAGCTTCCGTCAATCGTGTCGGTTAAGCTTGTGAAAACAAGGGGTTCAAGAGGTCTTGAGTCGGTCCGACTGGAGCTGCCCCTCGCGGGTAAAATAGACTTTCAAGTTGCGGTGTTGGGGCAGTTCTAGGGCTGCGTCTTGAGCCAGGAGTTGGGCGGCGTCGTCCCTGGCTTTTTCGAGCCAGCCTCGGTCACGAATGAGGCTGGCCATTCGGAACGGCAAGCTGCCCGATTGGCGAACCCCGAGGAATTCGCCCGGCCCCCGAAGTTCCAGATCGGCTTCGGCGATTTGAAAACCGTCGGTCGTCTTCTCTAATACATCTAAGCGGAGGTCGGTGATTTCAGACGCGTTCTTCCGAGTGAAGAGGAAACAGAAAGAGGAGTGCTTGCCGCGCCCGACCCTGCCACGCAACTGGTGAAGTTGGGAGAGGCCAAATCGCTCGGCGTGGTCGATGCAGATAATTGTCGAGTTGGGAACGTCGACGCCCACTTCAATGACCGTTGTAGAAACGAGAAGATGAAGTTCGCCGCGCGAGAAACGATCCATGATGTCGGCTTTATCTTCGGGCTTCATCTGGCCGTGCAGCAGTCCCACCTTGAATTCGGGATAGACTTCCTTGGCGAGGCGGTCTGCTTCGACTACCGCAGAACGGAGTTCCGTGAATCCTTCGGCTTCGCTCTCTTTGACGAGCGGATAGATGAAGTAAGCTTGTCGGCCTTGGCGAAGTTGCTCGCGGACTTTCTCGTAAGCTTTCAGCCTTTGATCGCCTCGCACCACTTCAGTGACCACAGGGCTTCGGCCTGGCGGCATTTCTCGAACGGTCGAGACCGCTAAATCGCCGTAAGCCGTCAGCGCCAGGGTGCGCGGAATGGGAGTCGCGGTCAGCACCAAGAAGTGGGGCTGGACCAGGACCGGCGCGCCGCGCCCCTGGCCCAAGGCCAGCGAAGGGACTTCGCGCGTGCCTTTGCGGCGGAGCACTCGGCGCTGCTCGACGCCAAAGCGGTGCTGCTCGTCGATCATGACTAGCACCAGGTTCGAGAAAACCACCGGATCTTCGAGCAGCGCATGAGTGCCGATGAGCAGCACGGGCTCGCCGGCCGCAAGCCGACCGAAGAGCCGCACGCGCTCGGACTGGGGCGTCTTACCGGTGAGTAGCGCCACGCGGAGGCGGCCGCCGAAGAGCTTCACGGCGTTCTTGTAATGTTGCTCGGCGAGAATCTCAGTAGGAGCCATGAGGGCCACTTGGCCCCCTTCGGCTAAAGCGGCACCTGCGCTTAAAAACGCGACCGCCGTTTTTCCTGAACCCACGTCGCCTTGGATCAGGCGGTTCATGGGCTGGGGCTTCTCCAGATCGCCGAGAATTTCCTCGACCACTCGCGTTTGGTCGCCGGTGAGTTGGAAGGGCAAGAGCGCGCGTAAATCAGCGACGGCTTTCCTTCCCCCGTCCAGACCGATCGGGAGTGCTTGCTCTTTTTCTCGCCGGAGTTTGTTGCGAAGAACCAAGTACTCAAACTTGAAAAATTCCTCGTAAATCAGACGCGCGTGCGCGGGAGTTCGAAAATCCAGAAGCGCTTGAATGGTTTCTTGCGCGGCTTCTGGTCCTGCTTCTGGAAAGTGAATGGCGCGAACCGCATCACTTGCGCGCGGCAGCCCGTGGCGGGAAAGAATTTCAGGGGGCACATCTTCGGTGAGTTGAGATCCGTACTTTTCGAGCGCTTCCCAGAGGATCTTTCTCAGCATCCGCGTCGGCACGCCTTCGATCTCGGTGTAGATCGGGACCACGCGCCCCACGTGAGCGTCGGGGAGGGGAGACTCGATCGGTCCGGGTGGTTGAGGTGCGCTGGGAGTGAGTGTTTTCTGGGGAAGCGCTCCGGGCGCCTGGGCACTCCAGTTCAGCTCCGGGTGCACGATCTCGGGGCGTCCTTGATAGAGCTTGATCTTGCCGGTTGCGACAACACGAGCTCCGGGCTGGAATCTGCTTTCGATTCCTTTGGGGGCGCGGAAGTATTTCAAGAAAACGGGTTTTCCGTCGCTATCGGTGCAACGCACTTCCAGCATCGAGGTGCCGCGCGACCGCATCGGAATTTTTCGCGAGCCACTGATGGTCAGGGCCAGACTGACGGGCGCATCAGCGGGAGCTTCAGTGACGGTTCTTAAGCGCGTGCGGTCTTCATAGGCGCGTGGAAAGAAAGTGAGCAGATCTCGGACTGTGGCGATTCCGCGCGAGCGAAAGACGGACGCAAGCCTTGGGCCTACACCCTTCACCCACTGGACGTCGGTGTCGACGCCACGCGCTTCACTGCCCGCTTTATTTGTATTCGATCCGGACAACGTCGTACCGGATTTGGCCTTTGGGTGCATGCACCACCACTTCGTCGCCTTCGTTACGGCCGATCAGGGCACGAGCGATGGGCGAGGTGACGCCGACCTTACCGGCGCGAACATCGGCTTCATCGACGCCGACGATCTGGTAGACCACCTTCTGACCCGTGTCTTGCTCTTCCAAGGTCACCGTGGCGCCAAAGACGATCTTGTCCGACTCGATTGAAGTGGGATCGATGATCTGGGCTCGGGCCAATTTCCCGTTGATCTCTTGGATTCGGCCTTCGATGAACCCCTGGCGTTCCTTGGCTGCCGAGTAGTCGGCATTCTCGGATAAATCGCCATGACCGCGGGCGACTTCGATCGCCTTGACGATCGTGGGACGCTCCACCGTCATGAGGTGCTTGAGCTCCTCATCGAGGCGCTTCTTTCCTTCCACAGTCATGGGGATTTTTTCTTCAGCCATGGGTCCTTCCTGAACTCCCAGGGTTAGCATACGGACCCTGGAATGCAAGAAGGGGCCGGACGGGGAGGTCCCCCAGGCTTTCTTCTCGGATGGCTTGCACCATGGCCCGGGCTCCGGAAATCACTGTGACATAGGGGACTTTTCGCTCCAGAGCCGCGCGACGGATGCTGAAGCTGTCCCGAACCGTTCCTTCATTGGAAGTGGTGTTGATCACCAAGGCGAAACGCCCGGTCTGAATGGCCTCCACGCAGTGGGGGGAGCCCTCGCGTACTTTGTTGATGGGGCGCACTTCGAGGTCGTAAGCGTTCAGGAAGCGGGAAGTTCCGTGAGTTCCCCAAAGCTCAAAGCCCAGTTCTCGCAGCTCGCGGGCAATTGCCAGAATCTCGGCCTTATCTTCGTCGCGAATGGAGAGAAAAACGGACCCACGGGAGGGGAGACGCGTACCCGCTGCGGTGAGCGCTTTGGCGTAGGCGCCTGCAAAAGTGGTGTGTCGGCCCATCACTTCGCCGGTCGATTTCATTTCGGGCCCGAGAAGTACATCGACGCCCGGGAACTTCGAGAACGGGAAGACGGGGGCTTTGACGTGGAAGTCGGTGAGGTGAAGGTCCAGATCCTCGCGAAGTCCCAAGTCATGCAAGGTTTTCCCCATCATGATTTGAACGGCGAGCTTGGCCAGGGGCCGGCCCACTGCCTTTGAGACAAAGGGCACCGTTCGGGAAGCCCGTGGATTGACCTCAAGCAAGTACACGCGGTCGCCTTGAACGGCGAACTGCACGTTCATGAGACCAATGACTCGAAGCCTGCGAGCCAGTTCCCGGGTGTAGGTTCGGATTCGGTCGCGAATCGCGACGGGGATGGATACCGAAGGGAGGGAGCAAGCGGAATCGCCTGAGTGAATCCCAGCCTCTTCGATGTGCTCCATGAGGCCTGCGACGATGCAGTCCTTTCCGTCGGAAAGGGCGTCTACATCGACTTCAATGGCGCGGTCTAAGAAGCGATCGATCAAGACGGGTTTATCTTCAGAGAGCAGGAGCGCTTCATCGATAAACTCTCGAAGTGATTCTTCCGAGCGCACCACTTTCATGGCGCGTCCGCCAAGAACATAAGAGGGACGAACCAGGACTGGGTACCCGAGCGCATTGGCTCGCGTGATGGCCTCTTCGCGCGTACGCGCAATCGCGGCCTCGGGTTGTTCTAGACCGAGTGGACGAAGTCCTTCGACCATTTCACCGCATTTTTCACGGTCCTCGGCGATGTCGATGGCTTGAGTCGAAGTACCCAGGATTTTGATTCCGGCTGCGTCGAGAGCTTTGGCGAGTTTCAGCGGCGTTTGACCGCCGAACTGGACGATCACGCCGAGCGGTTTTTCAATTTTAGCGATTTCGATGACGTGCTCGGCAGTGAGTGGCTCGAAGTAAAGCTTGTCGGACGTGTCGAAATCCGTCGACACGGTTTCCGGGTTGGAATTCACCATCAAAGTTTCCAATCCCATGGCGCGAAGTTGCTGAGCCGCGTGCACACAGCAATAGTCGAACTCAATTCCTTGTCCGATCCGGTTTGGACCTCCGCCTAGAACCATCACTTTGGGACGGCGAGAAATTTTCGATTCGTCTGCGCCACGGTGGGTGGAGTAAAGGTAGGGCGTTTTGGCTTCAAATTCGGCCGCGCAAGTGTCGACCGATTGGAAGGCAGGATGGACGCCCAAGTCTTGCCGAAGCCCGCGAATTTCGGTTTCTGTCAGTCCGCGCACGTCGGCCAAAGCAAGATCGGTCCACCCGCGAGCTTTCCAGCGGCGAAGGGCCTCGCTCGAGGGCGGCCAAGCGCAGTCACGGATTTCGTTTTCGAGTTCCAGATAAAGGCGCAGTCTTTCCAAGAACCAAGGATCAATCCCGCTCTCCTCATAAAGCTTCTCGGGAGTGATCTCTTTTCTGAGCGCATCGGCGAGCGCCCAAATTCGCGAAGGAGTGGGCGTGCGGATCAAATCCCAGCGAGGTTGACCGGGCTTCCAGTCAGCGGGAGCGTCGCTCAAGTTTTTGACTCGCTCGAGCGGAACCAGCCAGCGCGCGTCGACTTCGAGTCCCGCTAGGGCCTTTCCGAAAGCTTCTTCAAAAGTCCTTCCGATGGCCATTACTTCGCCGACCGATTTCATTTGAGTCGAGAGCACTGGGCTCGTGGGTCGGAATTTTTCGAAATCAAAGCGCGGAATTTTCACCACGACGTAGTCGATCGAGGGCTCAAACGACGAGGGCGTCGTGCCGGTGATGTCGTTCGTGAGTTCGTCGAGGGTGTAGCCGACGGCGAGCTTCGCTGCCACGCGGGCAATCGGGAAGCCCGTGGCTTTCGATGCCAAAGCGCTCGAGCGTGACACGCGAGGGTTCATCTCGATGACGATGATTCGTCCATCTTTTGGGTTCACCGAAAACTGGATGTTGGATCCGCCCGTTTCGACGCCAATGGCGCGAATGATGCGAATGGCTTGGTTTCTCAGCTCTTGGAATTCCCTATCCGTCAGTGTCTGAGCGGGGGCCACAGTGATGGAGTCGCCCGTGTGCACGCCCATGGGATCGAAGTTCTCGATCGAGCAGACGATGATGACGTTGTCTTTTCGGTCACGGACCACTTCGAGTTCGTACTCTTTCCAGCCCAGGAGCGACTCTTCGACCAAGCAGTCGCCCGTCGGAGAGAGGAAGAGTGCGCGTTCCAGTTTCGTGAGAAACTCTTCTTCCGTGTAAGCCGTTCCGCCGCCTTCGCCGCCTAAAGTGAACGAAGGGCGCAAGATCAAAGGAAGGCCGATTTCTCCCAAGATTCGCCTGCCGTCGTCGAGTGAGCGAGCCACCGAGCTTCGCGCGCTCTCGACACCGATCGAGTCCATGGTGCGCTTGAAGGTTTCGCGATCCTCGGCTCGGTGAATGGCATCGGGCTGCGCGCCCAGAAGTTTGACCCCGTATTTTTCCAGAATCCCGCGGCGATTGAGTTCAAGCGCCAAATTCAGCGCAGTTTGGCCGCCCATGGTGGGTAGGATGGCTTGGGGTTTTTCTGCTGCGATCACTTTCTCGACGAACTCGGGCGTCAGTGGCTCCACATACACCCGGTCCGCCATGGATGGATCGGTCATGATCGTGGCGGGATTCGAGTTGATCAGCACCACTCGGTAGCCTTCTTCTCGAAGCGCCTTCAGGGCTTGGGTACCCGAGTAGTCGAACTCGCAGGCCTGCCCGATGACGATAGGTCCGCTTCCGATGAGCAGGATCGTCTGGATGTCTTCGCGACGGGGCATGGGAAACTCCTTTTACAGCGGCACTGTTTACAAGGGGACCTGGGTTTCTAGCTGAAGCTGAATGGGGTCTTGAGGGAAGCGTTCGTTGTGAATGCGGACGGCTTCATCGAGGCGCTGATCGTTGCTGTGAAGCTGCAGGATTCCGGCGCCTAAACTTCCTCCGGTTAAGCTCAGGCCACTGATCAGGCCGATGTTCCGGAGGGTGGTTTTCTGATTACCCGTCGAGCTCCGGGCCAGGAGGTTGGACGTCAAGATCAAAAGCAGTCCCGCCGTCGCCGTGTACGCCAAAATTTCGGTTTTTCTGCGAGACTCTTGGTAGCGATCCAAAAGCGCGATCGATTCAGGAACGCGCTTCAGGTAAGGCCTTAAACTCTCGGCATCCTGATCCAGGTTCGAGTCGCAGGGGAGTTTCTCGCCTTGGTAAATAAAAGTGCGCCGGCAGCCGAAAGCCTCAGTCGGCCCCTGGGCACCCATTTGGGGTGGGGCGGAGGGCTGATTGGGAATTCCAGCTTCCTCGACCGGACGGTTTATCGCTGCTGGGCTGGCTGCAGCCGCTTGAGCGAAGGGAATAGCGATGGAAAGTGCCTGGGCTGACAACCAGCCGATCGCGAGCAGGACGTGTGAAGCCTGAAAGCGCATGCCTATCCTTTAGTGCCTTTCCGTTAGGCTCAGGTAATAGCGGGAGGCAGGGCCTTTTGACAATCCTGGAATCGAGGTTCGGGAAAAGGGTATAGCCATTTCCAAGTGAAAAAACTGGGCCCGTTCCTCGATCAGCTCGCCCTCCGCTATTCCAATGCGCACTATTTGGGCTCAGACCCCTTGGAATTCGTCCACCGGTACCAGAATCCCTGGGACCAGGAGGCGGTAGCCCTTTTGGCGGCGGTGTTGGCTTATGGGAACGTGAAGCAGATCCGGTCATCGGTTGCGTCGGCGCTCGCCCTGATTCAGCAAGCCGAGTCCTTAGGGCCTGCTGCCTGGGTGCGCGGGCTGGGCCAGGCTCCTGGAGCGAGGCGCCGGGCGGAGACGCTTTTTTCTGATTACGTTCATCGTTTCAATGTGGGTTCGGACCTCGTGGTGCTGTTTTCGCTTCTTTCCAGAAGTTGGCAGCGCCACGGGTCGTTGGGGTCTCATTTCTTAAAGGGGCTTTCACCGGAGCACCCGACGATCGAGGGGGCGCTCAATCGCCTCATGACGGATTGGAAGAATGAAGCAGCCGAACTGGGCGCTTTGGATTCCTTTCACTACCTTTTGACGGCGCCCCAGGACGGCAGCTGCTGCAAAAGGTGGTGCATGTTTCTTCGCTGGATGGGGCGGCACGACAGTGTGGACCCGGGGCTTTGGGGCGTGGAGGCAGCTTCTGAGCTCGTCAGAACTTTTCCGGAAGGGCGAAGGCTTCGAGCGGATCAGCTGGTGATGCCGCTCGACACGCATACGGGGAGGATCAGTCAGTACTTAGGGCTTACGGAGAGGAAGTCCTTGGGCTGGAAAGCGGCAATCGAGATTACGGAAAAACTCAGGCAGTGGGAGCCGCGCGATCCGGTTCGTTACGACTTTGCACTTGCCCGACTGGGCATCCTGGATCTTTGCCAAAAGCGCTACCGTGTGGAAATCTGTAGCCAATGTGAATTGAGACCCGGCTGCCGCTTCGGGGGGGCCAAGGAGCGAAAAGCGTGAACTCGAATCGAACACAGATATTGAAGTGGGCAATGGCGCTTTACGCGGTCACGACTTTGATCTCGATGGCCGTGATGAACATTGGCGCGGCCCTTCTGGTTCTTGCGCTTTTCTATGTCCTCGTCGGGCGCCCCAAAGGCATCCGTGTCGCTTTCGGTTCGGCTCGTCGCTATTTTTCGTACGGATTTTTTGGCTGGGCTTCGTTGTCGCTCGGCTTTGCCATTTTTCTCAGCCTTTTCGTGGCTTGGTACGATCCGCCGGGTTACGGCGAAAACTTTGTTCAGATTGAGTTTTTGAAGGACCTTTCCAAAGCTTGGTACTTGGCTTGGCCTTTTGTTTTAGCGGTCGCCCTTCGTGAGTTAGAGACCGACGATCGGCGTTTTGTGATTCGCGCGTGGCTCGGAGCTTTTGGGGTGATTTCGCTGATCGGGATCGCTCAGTTCTGGACGGGGTGGCCCAGGCCTCAAGGCATTCCCTTTCTTTCGGGCCATTACTTTCATGCAACCTTGTTCTTGGGCCATCACCTTTCGGTCGCGAGCATTTGGATTTTCCCCTTTTTCGCAGCTCTCGATTTTCTGATCGACCGTTCGCGTCCTGCCATTTTACCCAGAAGACTGCTGTTCCTTCTCGCCGTAGTAGGCGGGTTGACCCTGATTCTTGGATTTTCCCGGACTCTTTGGGCCGCTCTCCCGATTGGCTTGCTCCTCTGGTTTGTCATCGGATTACCGTGGAAGCGCGCTTGGGCTGCCGTGGCTCTGGTTTTGGTGCTTGCCGCAGGGGCTTGGCAGGTTTCTTTAGTGAAGCAGCGTGTGGCTCAGTCCATTGGAGTGGGTCCACGAATCGAGCTTTGGGAAAAGAATCTCCAAATTTTCAAGGACCACCCGGTGACAGGTGCTGGCTGGCATCACGGGGCTGAACTGACGAAGTACTTGGAGCAGTTCCGGAACCCGACTCGAACCGAAATTTTCATGGCCCATGCCCATAATAATTTCCTCGAAATGCTGGGCAGTACCGGTGTGGTCGGGCTCCTGGCCTGGTTGATCTGGAATGCGGTGTGGGTGGGGCTTTTGATTCCCGCCAAAGCACGCGGCTTTGTAGAAGGCGTGGGGAAAGGCCCTTATTTTGGGCGAGCGCTTCTGTGCACTTGGTTTGTGTTCCAGTTGAACGGGTTGACCCAAGTGAATTTCTGGGAAGCCAAAGTGCTTCATCAGTTGACTTGGGCGACCGCTTGGCTTCTGGTGTGGGCGATGGAGAGTGAAGTGTGACGAAAAAGCATGTGGTCGTGACTGGTGGAGCTGGCTTTATCGGCTCGCATTTGTGCGATCGACTGCTCGATCGTGGCTACGCTGTTACGGCGGTAGATAACTACCTGACTGGTCGCCGCGAAAACCTGCACTCTGCGCTCAAGCACCCCGATTTTCGGCTGGTCGAGCGCGACGTGTGTGAAGCGCTTCCCGATTCTCTTTTTGAGCTGGTGGCAGGCCACGGCGTGCACGGAGTTTTGCACTTTGCTTGCCCGGCAAGTCCTGTCGATTTTGACAAGATCCCCTTTGAGATTTTGGCCGTGGATTCCGCCGGTACCCGCCAAACCATCGACTTGGCCCTTCGTCACGGTGCGCGCTACCTGATTGCTTCTACATCCGAGGTGTATGGCGATCCGGAAGTGCATCCTCAAGTCGAGAGTTACTGGGGCAATGTGAACCCCATTGGCCCGCGCGCTTGTTACGACGAAGCCAAACGCTTTTCAGAGGCCATGGTTTCGACCGCCATTCGCGGTGTGGGGCTTTGGAATGGCAAGCCCTACCGCGCTTTGAACGGCGGGATTGTGCGGATTTTTAACACTTATGGCCCCAGAATGCGTCCCGACGATGGACGCGTCGTGCCCGAGCTTTGCCGCCAAGCTTTGGAAGGGAAGCCTTTGACCGTGCACGGTGAAGGCCTTCAGACCCGAAGCTTTTGCTATGTCGACGATTTGGTCGAAGGAATCATTCGCCTGTTCGAGAGCAGCGAAAAGAATCCTGTGAACGTGGGGAACCCCGTTGAATTCACGATGCTGGAATTTGCTCGCATGGTGCTGGAGTTAAGCGGAAGCAAAAGCCAGGTTGTGCATCTGCCGGCGCGTGAAGACGATCCCAGACGGCGTCGTCCGGACACGACTCGTGCGCGGCAAATTCTCGGGTGGGAGCCCAAAGTGGCGCTTCGCGAGGGGCTTCAAAAGACGCTGGAGTACTTTCGGCAATGATGGAGCTTCGCCGCGATCGACTTCGGGTCGCGCTGGTTCATGATTGGCTGACCGGAATGCGCGGCGGTGAGGCCGTTCTGGAGGCTCTCGGCGGGCTTTTCCATGAACCGAGGCTTTTCACCCTGGTCCATGTGCCTGGTTCGGTTTCTCCAAAAATTGAAGGTTGGCTGGAAGAAACGAGCTTCCTTCAACACATTCCTGGAGTCGGTGAGCGTTACCGTCACTTCTTGCCCTTGATGCCAAAAGCGGCAGAAGGGTTGAACGTTTCGGATTTTGATTTGATCGTTTCTTCCACTCACTGCGTGGCGAAAGGTGTGAAGAAGCGTCCCGGTGCGGTTCATGTGGCCTATGTCCACGCGCCGATGCGTTACATGTGGGATCGCTTTGATGACTATTTCGGCCCAGGCCGAGCGAAGCCCCACGTCCGATTGGCAGCACGAACCTTGCGGGGTTACTTGCAGGGTTGGGACCGAGCTTCAAGCGCGCCCGAGCGCTTGGACCGCGTGATTGCGAATTCCGGGTTTATTGCCCAGCAGATTCAGACGGCTTGGCACCGCGAAGCTCAAGTGGTTCATCCCTTCGCGGATCTGTCGCGCTTTTCTTTGCCCAGGGCCATGGGCGATTTTCACCTGATGGTGGGAGCGTTTGCTCCGAATAAACGAGTCGATTTGGCCATTCAGGCTTTCAATCGCATGGGTTTAAGATTGAAAATCGTGGGAGGCGGTCAGGAAGAAGCGCGCCTTCGCGCCATGGCAGGACCGACCATTGAATTCCTAGGATCGATGGAGAACTCGGCCATCGCAGGGCTTTATGCTTCTTGCCGGTCCTTCATTTTTCCGGGAGTGGAAGATTTTGGGATCACTCCTCTCGAGGCCATGGCTTCGGGCGCTCCGGTCGTGGGATATGCCGCGGGCGGGCTTCTGGAAACCGCTTACCCGGAGTGCGGAGTTTTCTTCCGCGAGCAAACCGTCGACGCTTTGGTTGAAGCGGTTCAAAAGCTAGAAAGCGGCGCCGTTTCGATTTCTCCCGAGAAATGCAGGGCTCGCGCCCTGGAGTTTACCCGTGCGCGGTTTGAAGAACGGATGCGCGCAGAAATTCGTCATGCCTGGCAAGACGCTGGCAAAAAGCCTGAGCTTCTCGAGCGCGCGTTTTCGCTGGGCTAAGACCCTGAATGGGAGCAGCGGTGATTCGCCGGCCTCTTGGCTTGCCACTTGCTCTGTGTGTGAGTAGCCCTGAGAAAGCATTTGGGAGGGGGCTCACGATGAAATCACTGACTAAATTTTTGACAGGCGTCTCTTTAGCTTTGGGACTGACTGCTTGCGGGGGTCCTGGCTTTATCGGGACGACGGCGCAACAACAGCAGCAGGGCGGAGTGGGCACGAATTCGATGACCGGGGTTCTCAGCCCGATGTCAGATTTCTGTGTCGACCCGATGGTCATGGGCGGGGGCTGGCACCTCATTACTGTGTCGGATGGAAAGTCATACTATGTCAGTCGCAACAGCTCTCAGCAGGCGATCCAGACCATCGACCAATTGGCGTGGAATTCCAGGTGCGGCAAAGTAAACGTGCGCTTCATCGGACAAATCAGTCCAGAGCCGTGCTCGTTTAATCCGATGTCGCAATGCCCGACGGTGCGCCTTCAGCAGATCCAGCCGATCTGAAGGCGGCTGAATCTATTGAAATTGGCAGTTGAATCGAGTGATCAGCCGACGTTGATCATTTGAAGGAGCTGTCCACCGCGCTCGACGAGTTCGCGGCTTTCCAGACGCTTCAAGCGCTCGAGGCTGAAATCTTCGACGGTGAAGCTGGCCATGGTGCAGCCAGCGATCATGGCGCGCTTGAGCATCGTGTCCCAGAGTGCCGGGTTGTCGCGGCTCAGGTCGCGGTGTGCGCCTTCTTCAGCCAAGAAGCCCATGAAAGCACCCGCAAACGTGTCGCCCGCGCCGGTCGGATCCACGACGGTGGGCGTGGGGAAGGCCGGTGCGATAAATGTTGAGCGCGGAGTGAAAAGAACCGCGCCGTACTCGCCGCGCTTCACGATGATGACGCTTGGGCCGAGTGCGCGGATGCGCGATGCGGCTTCAACGATGTTCTTCGAGCCCGACAGAAGCTGCGCTTCGCCTTCGTTGATGGACAAGATGTCCACGCGGCGAAGGGTTTTCTTCAACTCATCGGGCTTGCCGGTGATCCAGAAGTTCATGCTGTCGCAAGCGACCAAGCGGTTATCCTTCGATTGATCCAACACGCTTTGTTGAAGGACCGGATCGATGTTGGCCAGGAACAAGTAGGGCGAATTTTTCTGCGCTTCCGACAGGCGCGGATCGAAGTGCTCGAACACGTTCAGCGCCGTCGAGAGCGTTTTCGCTTCGTTCATGCGGTTGTCGTAAGCGCCCACCCAGTGAAAGGTTTTGCCGGCGGCGACTTGAACGCCGCTGACATCGATGCGGCGAGTGCTGAGCCACTCGAGGTGATCCTGGGGGAAGTCTTGACCGACCACGCCGATGACATTCACCGGAGCGTAGAAGGAAGCGGCGACCGAGAAATAATTGGCCGAACCGCCCAAGACTTTCTCGGCTTTACCAGCCGGGGTCTCGATCGAATCAAACGCCAGGGAACCTACTGCCAAAATCGAATTGTTTTTCACGACGTTGGGCTTTTCCCCCGCAGCCATGAGGACTGTCAATTCGGAAATGCCGCAAAATCAAAGCTAAGCCGCCTGGAATCGCGGTAGCGCTGGCGCTCGCGCGCCCCCTCGGAGCCGGGCCCGGGCCGCGGCGACCCGGGCGCGCGCGCTTGCTCCGCCGCGCTGCCGCCCCGTTCGCCGCTGCTCTGCCTGTCGCCGCCGCCGGCGCCCCGAGCTTGCTCCGGCCCGGACGCCAGCGCAGGCGTCACTCGCAGAAACTGCGCCAGCGCTCCCCAGCCCCGGCCTAGGTCCTGCCACTGGCCGCCCGGCCGGTCTGCTGCCGCCGTGCCCGCCGTCAGAGCCCCTCGCTGGTTTTGCGGCTCACCCAAAACTGAGGCCTGACGCGCCTCCGAAGCCTGCCGCGCGTCCCGCGCGGGCCCGAGGTAAAGCTTCGGGCCGGCCGGGCCGGGCACGAGCAGCCGCGGCGGCTGGGCCAGCCACCAGACGCGGTCGGGAGCTTCGAGCGGAAGCCTGAGCTCAGACCCTCCGCCGCCGCCGCGACTGCTGCCGCCGGGGCCGGAGCGCGGGCCCTGCGCAGGCGACGCCGCTTCGGAGGTGGGCCGAAGGATCCGGTGGGCGGGGCGTCGCCTGCGCCGTGGGCGCGGCGTGGGCTTTGCGGGGGGCTCGGGTGAAAGCGCAAGCTCCGAGCGGTAGCCGCGGCTCGCGATCGCCCAGTCCCAAAGCTCAGGCTCGGGCGGATGATCGCTCTGCCATGTGCTCAGGGCTTGCCGAGCGCTGAAGTGGTGGGCAAGCGGGGCCAGGGCCAGAATCACGAGCAGTTGAGCTACCGTGGCAAAGGCTCTTCGAGTGCTTGGACGGCTTGATGGTAGTCCTTCCCGGATTTTCCGAGCGAAGCTGCCAAAGCGCTGAAGAGGACGATCATCAGGCTGATCCATAGCAGCGCCTCAACGAGGACTTGCCCATCGGGCTTTCCACTCGGGGGCGGCCTCATCTTTTAGGTTCTCCAAAATGCCGGCAGCTTGGGCGTCGTCGATCTCGACTTGAATTTGAAAGGCCTCTTCGGGCGAATGATCCCAAACCCAAGGCGTAGGACCTAAGTCGTCGTCGGGAGTTTTCCGCCAGGGAAGGGGCGGAAGAACTGCAGCAGATGCGCTTCGAAACGACTCCCAGCTTTCCACTTTCTGAAATTGTTCCAGTCGCAAGGATCGCAGTTGCTCGGTCCACTCGGGACTTCGCGAGAGATCGTCTGCGACTGCTTCTCGCAGCGTTCGAATTTCTTCGTTGAGAGCTTGGGTCTCTTCGATCCCTTTTTTGAGTGCCAGGATTTCATGCCCCAGACTCAGGTCGGCTTGCCTTTGCTGGCGAGCGGCGTGAGTCTTCGCTCGCACGCGTTGAAGAAGGAGGATTCCCGCCCCACTCAGGGCGAGGACGAGAAGGGCCAAAGGAAGGTGAAGGATTCCGGTTCGGTTCATAGCGAGGTGCTTTCTTTTTCTGGTTCAAGGTGAGGAAGGGTGATTCGGACCGGGGAGCTGCCCGGGCACGGCCACTCCATCCAGGTGTGCTGGGGGTTTCTGCCTGCGTTCTTGGGTAAGTCCTTTGTGGCTAGGCTGCGCACTTGAAGCGCGGCTTGAAGCGCTTCAGCCCGGCACTCCACTGAGGCAGAGTAGCGACCTAAGGCAGTGGCTAGTCCTGCTGCTGCAAGAAGTGCGAGGATGGCTCCAAAGACCGTTTCCCAAAGGATCATGAGCTGGGAAGGTGGACGCCTTCTAAATGGCGGCCAATGCCGCGCACTTTGTCCTCAATGGTGCCGCCGACCGACCGGACTGCGGCAATCGAGACCAAGCAAACGAGGATCATCAAGATAAGGTACTCGGCCAAAGCTTGGCCCGACTGGTTTCGGGCGGGATCTGTTTCGGTTCTTCGAGCGATCAAAGATTTGAGCGATGTCATGGCTTTGACCACTAGAAAGAAGTGGGCCAGGGTTTTGCGCCAAAAAAGGGGGCTAGCCTTCGGATATTCGGTCTCTTTCACTGAAGTCCGGACCCGTGTTCGTTGACGTTGCGGGGGGCAAGCCGATACCATGGAGATCCATGGCGAAGAGTCGGCAACGCATGTTCATCTATGACCGCAAGGAAGTGACGGTTCTCACCGTCCTCGGGGTCCTGGTTGCGCTTTTTGCGTTCACCTTGGGCGTTCACTTGGGCAAGAAGGTGCGCGGGGGCTTGGGCTCTTGGACTGGACCCGATGCTCAAAGCGTCGACACGGCCACCGACAAGATTCCTGAGCCGGGTGATTTGACCGAGCAAAGTAAAGGGGCGTTCGGAGCAGTCGACGACACGCTCTCGCACATGCTTCGGGACGAGGTGGAAAAAGCCGGCTTGAAGCTCGACCAAGGTCGCCAGATCGATCTACCCAAAGGCACGGTCTCGAAAGAAGGCGGCGCCACGACCGAGTACAAAGCAAAAGACTTGGCGGAAGCTCCGTCAGTTCCAAAGGCAGATCCTAAAGTGGCTCAGCCGGAAGCCCCGGCCCACTCCGAGGCCGCTGTGCCCAGCGCACCAAAATCCGAATCGGCCCACGCAGCACCGAAGGTTGACTCGGTCCCGAGCGCGCCCAAGGGCAGCGCTCCTGCGAAGCCTGCGGCAACGGAAGCTGCGATGCCCTCGGGCAAGTTCACGCTTCAAGTGGGGAGTCATCCGTCCTTGGCCGAGTCGGTCGAGCAGATGGATCGCCTGAAAGCTCAAGGCTTGGAAGCTTTCCGGAAGTCAGTCGACTTGAAAGAAAAAGGCCTTTGGCACCGGGTTTACTTGGGCGGCTATGCTTCCAAGGACGAAGCTGAAAAAGCCGGCGCGAAGTTTCGCGACCAGCACCTGGTTGATTCCTTCGTCGTCACGCGCTCGAGCCCTTGATTCGCGCGCTCGAAAGCCTCAGCGGTTCCCTTTACGCTTTTGGTCGTTCAAAGCGGCCAAAGTCATGACCATGCGTTGCATGCGGAAGGATTTCGCAAACGCTTTGGGACGAATGGAAGTGGTCACTTCGGTTGCGCTCTTCATCTGAAGGTTCGTGCAGTAGCCCAGGCGAACCAGCTCGTTCACTTCGTCGAGTAAGAAAGGCGCTCGTCCTTCTTTCTCCTCTTCCTGGGCACGGATCTGAGCCAGGTTCACATCGCCCAAGCCCGTGTTGGGATCTTCCTTACAATGAGACAGATACTTCGTGATCAGTCCCATAATGAGAAAACCTTTAACGCTGAGGTCGTGGCGCTTCGAGGGCTCAGCGACGTTTTCGTTGTATTGGTACTGGATGTAGCTCTCGAGATTCTCTGCCGACGCCAAGATGTACTGAGTATCGGCGCCTTCTCCTTCCATTCGGATAATCCCGTTTTGAATCAGGATATCGAGCCAAGAAGTGATCTTCGCGAGCGCTACCGACATCACCTGATGACCGTAGAGAGTGAGTTTATCGACATCGACGCTCGGGCCATTCGGGGTCTGCTTGGCGCCTCGGCCTGCGGCCAAGAGCACGGCCGTCGAAAGCTTCAATGCGTCGCCCGTGCTTAGGTAGGCGTACTGAGTATTCTTTTTGCCGTCCTTGTCGCTGTAGTCGATTGCGGATGATGCAGCTTCAAGCTGACGAATGCGAGTGCTGGCAGCGCGAAGGCGCCCGACCACCGTCTTCAGAAGCGTTTTCAGCCACTCGGGTGCCGATTGAAGAACTTTGGCAAATGTGGGGCCTGAAATTTCAACGAGCTCGCAGGGCGAGAGGGCTTCGGCGGACGCAGAGCGAGGATTGCCGTCGAGGAAAGCAAGTTCCCCGATCAATTCTCCCGAGTGAATCGTGGCGATTTCGATCTGGGCCTCGCCCTTCTTTTTGTAGACGCGAAGAATCCCGGATTTCACCAAATACATGGCCTTCGAGTTTTCGCCTTCGGCGAAAACGACTTCACCTTTGGCTAGCTTTCGTATCGATGTCTGCGGGGCATCGATACGCGGCTGTCCAGCGGAAGGGACCAGTTTTGGAGCGGGTTCACCCATGATTCATCCTGCCTTTCGACAGATCGGAATAATGTCTGCCCGATTTGAATTATTTTGAATGCATTTCCCAGCTACCGTCCCAATCGGGGGCGGGAGGGGTCTTTTTCATTTCTTCACATCGCTCGATATACATCATGCAAGTGGAGTCCGGATCTCCAGATCGATAGGAAAGCAGAGGGGAAGCTTCCTGGAATCGGGAGATCGCCTCATCCCATTTCTGCTGGGTATAGAGTTGGCGAGCCTCTTCAAAGAGGGCTAAGGCGCGAGCATCAAAGTCGCGTTCCAGCACCTGAAGGAGCTCAACTGCCTTCTTTTTCCCTTTCACTTTCACGAAATCCAGAACGCGGTGCGGAGGAAGCGGCTGATTCGACTGGGCGATCATGTCCATCGTGAATCGGGTCGTCACGATCTTGACTCCGTAGTATTTCGTCAAGCCCTCAAGACGAGACGCCAAGTTCACGTGGTCGCCGATGACGGTGTACTCGAAAATTCGCTCCGAACCCATGTTTCCGACGTTCACTGCCCCTGAGTTAATGCCGATGCCGACTGCGACTTCCACTCCGTACTGAGATTTGAAACGCTCGAAGTGCTCGTCGATCTTTCTCTGCATCGCGATTGCGGCACGGCAAGCATTCGCTGCGTGTTGGGGTTGATCCAGTGGCGCACCCCAGAAAGCCATGACCGCGTCACCGATGTATTTGTCGAGCGTTCCGTCGCACTCAAAAACGATCTCCGTCATCAGTCCCAGGTAGTCGTTCAAGAATCCGGCAAGCGCCTTGGCATCCATCCTCTCTGAGAACGTGGTGAAGCTTCGGATGTCCGAGAACATAATGGAGAGTTCTTTTTTCTCTCCGCCCACCGTCAGCTTGGTGGGGTCTTTCAGAATCGAGTCGACGATCGAGGGCGCGACGTACTTCGAGAACGCACCTTTGATGAATTTCTTGTTCTTCTCTTCAAGCACGTACTTCACGGCCAGAGTGACCAAAAACAGCGAGCCCAGTTCGAGCGCAAGCAAGCTGGTGTTGAGGTTCATGTGCTTGCCTTGGAAAAGCACTTTGACGTCGACGAGTCCTGCCGTCAGGCTGACCCCAACAAACAAGAGGAGCGCTGGAACCGACTCCAGGCGCTCTAGGCCCCAGGCAAAAAGTGCGGCACCGACCGTCATGAGGAGCAAAATGAACCAGCGACCTTGCTGACTGGATCCGTAGTGCAACATATCGCCTGAGAGTAGATTGTCGAGAATGGTAGCGTGCCCTTCGACTCCGGGGGTTTGTGAGTCGTAAGGAAATGCGCGCATATCGTAGAGGCCCGCAGCGCTGACGCCCAAGAAAACGTAAGCGTCTTTAAGTTGGGCCAGAACCTTTTGGGCCTGGTCACGGGCCGTGCGGTGTTCAAGAGCAATGGCCTTAGCCGTTTCAGCATTCCCCTCAGCCTGCTCGAGTGAAATCCGCTCAATGGTCGCATCGTCCATGGGGGGCTCGAGAACGTCCTTCACGCTGACGTAGGGGAAGGTGCGGGATGGGCCACGGAAGTTCATCTCCATCACGCCCAAGGGACTGACGGGAATCGTTCGGCCGGAGTTCATAAAGCGAAGGTCGAAGATTCGGTGGCGTTTATCGAGCGAGACTTGGAGCTTTTCTCCCAGTCCTGCGGCAGCCATGGAAAGCGCAACCGATGGGTAAGCTCGCTGGCCGATCAGATGAACCAAGTTGATTCTGCGGATGAAGCCGTCTCGATCGGGCTCGACGTCTAAGTAGCCGGCGTGTTGAGCGGCTTGAGAGTACATCGGAAGATTGGGAAGCACTTCCCAAGCCGAAACTAGCGGCGTCTCGGCCGGATTAAAATCAGGGGGAAGCTTCTCGGGAAGCATGGCGAATTTTTCAAAGCCCTGTGGAAATCCTGCCAAAGCGCGCGGATCGGTGACCGGGCAAAGCTCGGGGGAGGTGTAAGCGGGCTGGCACTTTCCGGGGATCATGTAGCCCAGAACCGTCTTGTCCGAGTGCAGTTCGAGAAAGAACCGAAGAATCTCGTCCGTCTCCAGCTCGTTCACTTTGGTCTGAAGCTGCGCAGGATTTTTATAGAAGCGGGAAAGCTCTTGAAGAGTTTTTTCACTCACCCGGACATCGGGCTCCGAGAAAACGATATCGATTCCCACCACTTTGGCGCCGCGCTGGGCCAGCTTATCGACGATGTCGGCAATGCGGTCGCGGTGCCAGGGGAAGCGTCCGTACGCGGCAATGGAGGCATCATCAATTTCGACAATGACGATGTTGTTCCTGTTGAACCGGGGTTCTCCTTTGGTTCCGAAGTTTTCTTGGCCACGGAGCACGAATTTTCGATTCGTAAACCAGCCCTGCACCGAGCGGAGGGCCGGAAAGACGTTCTCCCGGAGGAACGGACTGTTTAGATTTCCTTGAACGCCTGCTTCAGAAACCCAGTACAAGAAGGCGAATAGAAAAATCAGGGGCAACTGGTACAGCCAGATCTTGTTTTTCATGTGGTAGACTTGAGCTCATGTCCCGGAGCCCACGGATTCTGATTGTGGATGACATGCCTGCCGTTCGGATGATCCTTCGGAACATGCTGGAGACGGCCGGGTACGCAGACTTGGTCGAGGCGGAAGATGGAGAGCAAGCTTGGGAGCTGCTGAAGAACTCCGTGGACGCGGCAGGTGTTCCTGCCGTGCGGCTGATTGTCTCGGACTGGAACATGCCGGGGATGACGGGAATTGAGCTTCTTCGCGCGGTTCGAAGCGATCCGGCGCTTCGTCACTTGCCCTTCTTGATCATTACGGCCGAAGGGGATGGGTCGCACTTGGACGAGGCGAGTGCAGCTGGCGTCAGCGACTACGTGGTGAAGCCTTTCGGAGCGGATCACCTGGCCGTGCAAGTGGCGCGTGCCCTGACGGGGACGGGCTGACAGAGTTTTGACGACAATCCAGGGGTTCACCTGGAGTTATCGGTTTTCCAAAGCGAATCCTTGAAAAGGGGACGTGCTTAGGTGCGGGCCTTTTTGGACTTTCGCGCCCCGCGGAAACCGAAAGCAAAGCATCCCAGCATCAGAATCCAGAAGATCCAGAACCCAGGGTCTGAGGGTGAATGAAATTTGACGCCGGGAATTCGAAGGGCTTCGACGATGACTTTCAGGCCAATGATGAACACCAGTTGAAAAGCGGTGTGTTCGAAGTTCGGGTATTTTTCAATGAGTCGAATGAAAGTCTTAGCTGCAAATCGCATCGCGATGACACCGATGAAGCCCCCAGCGAAAATGATCCAAAGGGTGTCACTCAATGAAACGGCGGTCAGAATGGAATCAACGGCGAACGCGATGTCGGTAACCTCGATCATCACCACCGTGCGCCAAAAGCCCATCTGCTTGCTCAACTGGGAAGCGGCAGCGTCTGAGGACTCCTCTTCGGCTTTGCCCCAGCCGAAAAAGTGGCGAAACGCGATGTAGATCAGGTAGCCACCGCCGACATACTTCAGCCAGTGGGAGCGGATCAGCACGTTTACCGAGGAAAGTGCGATGAGACGGAAAAGCAAAGCACCTACGAGACCGTAAGAGAGTGCCTTTCTTTGTTCGTCCTTCGGAAGATGGCGTGCCAGCAGTGCCAACGCCAGAGCGTTGTCCACTGAGAGCATGATTTCCAAGAGGGCCAGCAGGGCGATCGTCGCTACATCATGTAAGCTGATCATCGAGAGTCCTAAAAAAGACAACCTGCTGAGTCGAGTGGTGAGCCATCACAGACTCGAACTGTGGACCCCCTCATTAAAAGTGAGGTGCTCTAACCAACTGAGCTAATGGCTCACCCGACTCATTGGATGGACGGGGAATTATCAGAGCTTTGTGTGCCGCGCAATGATCGTTTTCAGAAATTTGAAGGTTCCATCGAATGCCCCGCTTTTCGCAGGACCGCTTCGAGGGCTTGGTAGCCGCGGATCAAGTGATCCTTCGTGACTCCACCGAAATGAGAAATCCGCAAAATTCGGCCTTCAAGCTCGTCTTGGCCTCCGGCGATCACGATGCCGTGCTGTTCTCGAAGCTGTTTTGGAATGCTCCCGTCGAGAATCAATCCGGAAGGAATCCAAACGGCGGTCAGTGCTTCTGAAGGTGCCTGCGGAGAAACGAGTTTCAGATTCAGCCTTTCGGCCTCTGCGCGAGAAAAACGGGCTAATTCAGACGTCTTCTGAAGTCGCGCGGGTAAGCCATCCTTCAGAAGAAGTTTTAAGCTCGCTCTCAGTCCTTGGATGATTTGGGTGGGAGGAGTCCAAGCAGTCAGATTCTTTTTCTGGGCTTTGAGTTGTCGACCGAGATCCAGCGCGTAGCGGGGCAGCCGGGCTTCCGAGTGAGCTTTCCAGGCGCGCTCTGACAAAGCGATGAAGGAGAGCCCGGGGGGAAGAAGAAGAGCTTTTTGAGAGGAGCTCATCAAAACATCCACACCCCAGAGGTCCATCGGCAGATCAAACGCGCCGAGTGCCGTGATGGAGTCACAGACGGAAAGTGCCCCAGCGCGGTGTGCCGCTTCCGTGATTTCTTGAGCGGGCAATTTCAAACCCGTGGAAGTTTCGGATGCCTGAAACAAAACGGCCTTCGGTCCCCGGCCCTCATGGGCGAGGAAGCTCTCGAGTTGCTGCCGTTCAAGCGCTTTTCCGCGCTCTAGGCGCAGCACTTGGGCTTGCACACCGAATGCTTGGCAGATTTCAGTCCATCGCGATCCGAACTTGCCCGCGTCGATCACAACGACTCGGTCACCGGGGCTGAGCAAGTTCACCACGGCGGCTTCCATCACGCCCGTGCCGCTCGTTCCTAGAAGCAAAACTTCCTGCTCGGTTTGAAACAGCTCGCGAAGTCCCAGACGCACTTCTTCCAGAAGCGCTTGGAACTCAGGAGTTCGGTGGTGCAGAAGTGGTTCGGCTAAGGCCCGGCTCACCTCGTCGGGGACGGGGGTGGGGCCAGGAGTCAGCAGAAGCACGGAGCCATTCACCCCTTGGCGGCTTTTTTCGCCAATTTATCGGCCATCACTTGGTCGATAATGGCCAAAGCTTCAATCCGAAGATCGTTTTCGTAAATGAAGCGGTAGAAGTTTTCCATGTCCGGATGATGGCGGAAGTTTTTGAACGAGGCGCTCGAGTCGCCCGATCCAGCAGCCGCTGCCAGGGCCGCTGCGTTTCCGCCGCCGCCGCCGCCACCTGAGCCTGCTTCTTCGTCTTCCATGTCCTCGGCGTCGCCTTCGTCGCTCGCGGCAGTGGTGCGTAGGTCGGCTTCTTCTTCGCCCTTCTTGGCGTCACTTTTTTTTGCGTCGCCTTTTTTCCCGTCCGCTTTTTTGGCTTCCGCCTTTTTTGGCTCAGCTTTCTTCGCAGCCGGAGCTGCTTTCTTGGCTTCGGGTTTTTTTGAGGCTGCGGGAGCGGCGGTTTTTTTCAATTTTGCTGACATATTTTTATCCTCCGAGCGAGGGCGTCTTCAGGATGCCGTACCGGTGAAGCTTGTTGTAGAGCGTCTTGATGGTCACCCCAAGACTCTGCGCCGTGCGGGTTTTGTTGCCTTGATGGTAGGCCAAAGTCCGCAGGATGTGGTTTTTTTCCACATCATCCAGCGACATGTCCAGAGTGAACTCAGTTTGGGACGCTCGGGTTTTGGGGGATCGGATCCCAAAGGGGAGGTCCTCGAGCCGGATTTCCTGGTTCTCGGCCAGAATTTTCAGGCGTTCGATCGTGTTTTGGAGTTCCCGGATGTTGCCGGGCCAGTCGTAGGCCGAGAGTGTTTCATAGACTCGGGGGTCGACCTTGCGGATCAGGGCATGGCCGCCTAAGCGCGGGTTTTTCAGGAAGGAATCGACCAGCGACCGGATGTCTTCTTTTCGTTCCCGAAGGGGAGGCATCCGAAGGGTAATGGTGTTCAACCGGTAGAAAAGGTCCTCGCGGAACCGATTTTCCCGGACTTCTTGCTCCAGGTCCCGGTTGGTCGCTGAAATGATTCGGACATCGACGCGGATGGGGCGCTTTCCGCCGATTCGGTAGAATTCCCCTTCCTGAAGAAAGCGAAGCAGCTTGGCCTGGACGCCGAGGGAAAGTTCCCCGATCTCGTCCAAAAACAGCGTGCCACCATTGGCGGTCTCGCAGAGGCCCATTTTCTGGTTCACAGCGCCCGTAAAGGCGCCCTTTTCGTGGCCGAAGAGCTCGCTCTCCAGGAGCGACTCCTGAAGCGCTCCGCAGTTCACCGTGACATAGGGCTGACCCTGGCGTTCGCTTTGGCGGTGCAAGCGGCGGGCAATCAGTTCTTTCCCGGTGCCGCTTTCGCCTTGGATCAGAACCGTGGCGGTCGTGGGGGCAATCTTGTCGACCATGCTGACAATGCTGAGCATGGAAGGCGCTCGGCCCACCATTTCGATCTCTGCCTGCTCCCGGCTGACCAGCGATTTGAGCGCTTTATTTTCCTGCTGAAGAAGCTGCTGTTGCTCGAGGATTCGTTCGTGCGCTTTTCGAAGCTCTTCTGTCTTGGCTTCAACGGCGGACTGCAGTTTTTGGCTAAAATCCCGGGCTTCAGCGAAGTTTCTACGATTGGAAACGGCGACAGCCACTTGAGCGGCCACGGATTCCAGCATCAGTACGTCGATCGGGTCGAGAGAGCCTCGCTCCAGGCTTTCGACGGTCAAAACGCCGATGCATTTGCGGTCCCAAAGGACCGGAACCGATGCTTGAGCGGCGGTCTCGAGCGGAATCGAAAAAGTGCTGTAGTTCGGATCGGTGCTGACGTCGCTGGCCAAATAGCTGCGCTGAGAGCGGACCACTTGGCCCGTGATGCCTAAGTGAGGAGGCAAAACGCAGCCAATCGGCAGCAGTGGGCCATTGGCCCCTGCCTGCGCTTCTAGGCGCGCCGAGTGATCAGAAGCCACCGTCCACAAGTGAACGGAGTACCAATTGAACTGAGCTTGAATCAGCTTCACCACTTCCGGGTGAAACGTGTCGCTTTCGAGCAGGCGTGGCAGTCGGCAGGACAGCTCGTTCAGGAGCTTCAACTGGGCGACTAATTTTTCGGGAGAGCCCGACACCATGGCGGGGGTCTATAAAATTTACACTAACGCGTCAAGTCAATCGGTCCGGGGGCGCACGTCTCAAGAAGCGGTGGTATCTTTTCCTAGATGACGAGAATCCTGAACTTTTCCTCTGGTCCCGCCATGTTGCCCGAGCCGGTTTTGGCGGGAGCCGCCGAAGATATTCGGGAAGTATTTAATTCAGGGATGTCGGTTCTCGAGGTCAGTCACCGGGGGCCGGAGTATGAAAAAATTCACCGCCAGGCCCGCGAGCGCCTCCTGAAATTGATGGGCCTCTCGGAGAACACCCACGCGGTGTTCTTCCTAGGCGGTGGGGCAAGCCTTCAATTCGCTCAAGTCCCGATGAACTTCCTCTCTTCCGGTCAATCGGCCGACTTCCTCCACACCGGTGAATGGCCAGGGCGAGCCATCGAGGAAGCGCGCTTCTTTGGTACGGCTCGAGTGGCGGGAAGTTCTTCCGAAACCCGGTTTGACCGAATTCCTCGTTCGCTTCAGTTCGACCCCAGCGCTCGTTACGTCCATCTGTGCACCAACAACACTATTGAAGGGACGCACTGGTCGACCTTGCCGGACACAGGACAGGTGCCGTTGGTTCTGGATGCGTCTTCTGATTTCCTGGGGCGCTCGATCGATTACTCGCGAGCTGGACTCATCTTCGCCGGCGCTCAGAAAAACTTGGGTCCCGCGGGAGTGACGGTCATCGTCGTTCGTCGCGAGTGGATTGAGAAAGAAGCGCGAAAGGATGTTCCCGCGATTCTCTCGTACCGGAATTTACTGAAGCACGACGGGCTCTACAATACACCCCCGGTCTTCGGGGTCGCTGTGGTTGCGCGTGTTCTGGAGTGGCTGGAAGGACAAGGCGGCGTCGCTTCGGTCCAAGAACGGAACCGAAGAAAAGCGGAACTCTTGTATGCCGCTCTGGAAGCGCATCCCGAGGTTTTTGAGATTCCCGTATCTCACGCTGAGGATCGTTCCTGGATGAACGTGGTCTTTCGCTTGAAAGATTCGTCTCGCGAAGCAGCTTTCCTCAAAGGCGCACAAGCTCAAGGCATGGATGGTCTAAAAGGCCATCGCTCGGTCGGTGGCCTGCGGGCTTCGATCTATAACGCTTTCCCCGAGGCCGGTTGTCGTGTCTTGGCCGATTACCTGCATCGCTTTGCTCGCGGCGTTTAGGCCGGTGATGCGACTCGTTTTAGACCCGTCAAGACGCTGAGTCGGACCGCCGATACGCCTAGGAAGGGGTGTGGTTCGGCGTGAAGGGGCGAGTGGGTGGGTCAAAAATCTGGCGCGGGTTTCGGGCGGCCTGTCTGGGGTGGCTCGCTGTGGGTGGCGTCTGCGCGCTGGCTCATGCCGACACGCTGGCCCCGGCTCAAGCGCAAAGCGGTGAGACTCCGCAGCCCAAGTGGGTGCTTCGCCTGCCTCGCGAAGAGTCGCCCGAGGAGCTGCAGAAGCGGCTTCCCAGTAAATGGAAAATTCTCCGCCACGAGGGCCGCTTTGTTTGGGCCGAAGGGGCTTCGGTTGCGAAGCTCAGTGGTTTTGAGCGAGTCACTTTGGATGAACCGTTGTTTGAAGCTCGCTGGCTTGAGCGGCCTCGGGTTTCTGAAACGCCCTTTTCTGAACAAACTTTGGCAGCGGAACTGAAGCGACTCGGCGGCGCTGACTCGGTTCGAATCCGAGAAGCGGTGCTGGAAGATGAACATCTAGAAACGGTGGGAGCTTGGGAGAGTGCGGCCCGCCGAGCTTGCCGGGAAGCTCGGGCCGCGCCGGTTTTATTCTCTGCTTCGAGCGCTGCGCCTTGGATTCTGCTTCGGTCGCGCTGGTTTCCCTCACGAGCCACTGAGGCCGGAAGAACATTGACCGAGGAACTCTCCGCTCAGGGATGTTGGGGAGCTCACCCAGGGGACACGATTTTTCCGCTGTTGATGCGCTTAGCGCAAGCTCGTCAGAAAGCGGCTGATACGGCAGTCCCTGTGTCTCTTTTCTTGGGCCTGGAGCGCTGGGTAGAATTGTCGCTCGTCGCCGGGGAGCGGGATGCCGTCCGAGCGCTCAACCTCGCTGCAGGATGGATCCAATCCGGAAGGGACTGGACCGAGGTGGAAAGCTGGAAGACCGGTGAAGAAGGCTTGGCAAAAGCAGATGCACCCGAATGCTCGAGACATGTACCGGCGTGTTTGAAGCTGCAGTCGGCATCATTCGAAGGTCGAGCGTGTCGAGAGGATCTACGCCTGGCGCTGTCTCGATGCGAAAAGCCTGAAATGGCAGGAGTGACCGCACTTGCGGAAGAAGCTCTCGGCACCGAGCAATGGCAAGAAGTCACGCGCTTACTTCAATTGGCAGAGAGCCGCGCAGGAAACGCACCCGGCACAAGTGCTGTTCCTCCCGCAGTCTTGGCAACGCTCTGGAAACGCTACCGGAATGCTTGGAAGAAACCCGAGGAATGGAAATGGAAAATAGCGGTGTGGCTTGTGCCCCCCTACTTGGAGCAGCTTTCGAGAAGTCCGGAAGCACGGGTTGCTGCCACAAAGACGCTCGTGCAGCTTCTGGAAGCCACTGAGCTTCGAGAAGCTTTAGGTAATCCTGACCGGGAGCCCGACATGGAACTCAACTTCCTCAAGGGAGAATTCCATCGCACCCAAGTCCATTGGGGCGAGTCGCTCCTGATCGAAGCGCTTTCCCGAAATTTCAACACACGTTTTGAGTCTTGGCGTCAGGGCAACGACCTGGGGTCCATTCCCCTGCTTGCCGAGATTCGCTGGCTGGGGATTCTCTCAGACCAAAGGGACTCGAATACGGAGCTCGGGCATTGGATCCGACACACTGAATCGGTGCTTGTGGGGGCTTTGGACACTCAAGTTCTGATGAAAGGACCCATCCGCAGTCCTGCGACTTCGGAAGCCAGCGACTCAGCCGAATCGAAGGCCACTCTGAGACTTCCTGCCGCGGTTCGCGAATTGATTCGCGGGCACACGCGAAATATCGGTGATCCCACTCGTTTCCTCTCCAGTCAGGAAGTCTCGCGGACGAACGCCGCTGTAGGAATCGGAGCGCTTCGCGCGCTCAGTGAGGAACCTCCTGCCCAGCAGGAAGAAACCGCGCGAATTCGAGTCGACGTGGCCCTTCGCGCTCTCGAGGGGTCCATCTCTCAGGTCCGTTTAAGTTTGCCCCTTCGATTGGAACTTCAAGACGCTGCTTTCACGGTCTTGGAAAAACACCTCCCCAAGCTTTCACCCGAAGGGCGGCAAGTCCTGATTCGGAGACTGGAAGGGGTTCTGTTGGGATTGGATCAGCGCGAATTGAAGTTGCACGGAATGGGACGACTTGCCCGCGGCGCGTGGAATGAGCTCTGGAAAGAGGAAGCGCGCGAGAGGCTTCAAATTCTGGATTCCCGGCAGTTGGCGTTGAGTCTCCTGGCAGAGGCCCGGGAGCAGGGCTCGTTTCAGACCCTAGCCGCAGAGGAACTTTGGTGGAGTGCCCTAAAAAAAGGACTTCAGCAGGGAGATCCTCCTGGCGCTGAAATTCGAATGCCGCGTCTGCGTTTCGACAACGGGGCGGTCGATCCATCACTTTCCACTCGTTTCGACGCGACGGCTGCTGCCTTGGCGGATCGTTCCTTGGAGTGGGTCCTTCGCCAGTTTCACTCGGAAGGCACGATCGAAGCTTCCGAGCGCATCCGCCGGCTCTTAGCCGTTCGAGGATTTGAGACTGCACTTCAGGCGCGGGGCCCAGGTGCTGCCGGAGTGCTCGAACTCTATTCCGTCTTAGGGGATTCTACAGTCAATGCTTCGCCTCAATTGCTCGCAGAGCTTCGAGCTCTGAAGCAAAGGCTTCGAAACGATTAAAGATGAAGCTTCAGACGGCTTCGATGATCAGAACCGAGCCCAAGCCGCCTGCGGCACAGATCGAGATCAGGCCGAATTGTTTCTGGCGAGCTTTCAGCTCGTGAAGCGTTTGGCTGACCAAGCGGGTGCCAGTTGCGCCGAACGGATGGCCGAGCGGGATCGAGCCGCCGTTGACGTTCAGGCGACTGAAATCAACCTGACCAATGGCAGCGCTTGCGCCGAGCTTCTCTTCCGCCCACTTCTTCGATTCGATGGCGCGAATGGTGGCGAGCACTTGAGCGGCAAACGCTTCGTGAATTTCCAGCAGATCCATTTGATCCCAAGTGAGGCCCGCGCTCTTCAGGGCTTTCGGGATAGCGTAAGCGGGCGCAATGAGGAGTGGCTCTTTGCGAATATCGACGCCGGCTGCAGCGTATCCGCGGAGCACGCCCAAGGGCTGAAGCCCCAGTTCCTTTGCGCGAGATTCTTTCATCATCAGTACGGCTGAAGCGCCATCGGTCAGGGGGCTTGCGTTCCCTGCCGTGATGGTTCCGTCCTTGTAAAAGACGGGCTTCAAGGTGCTGAGTTTTTCCATGTTGCTGTCAGCGCGCACGTCGGTGTCGCGATCGATCAGCTTGCCTTCCGGCGTAGCTACGGCTACGACGTGCGTTTGGTAGAAGCCGCGCTCCCAGGCTTTGGCAGCTTTCTGATGGCTTTCCATCGCGAACTGATCTTGTTCCTTGCGGGATACGCTGAATTCACGGGCCATGAGATCGCCCGACTGACCCATGGTGAGGCCAGTGGTCGGCTCTTTGATTCCCGGCGCTTGGGGTGCCAAGTAACCAGCTTTGAAATCGCTGACCAATTTGCTGACTCGCTGGCCAGTGGTCTTCAGACGAGCGAAGTCTTGGAAGAAGTCCGTTGCTTCTTGGCTGAAAAGGGCGCGAATGGTGCTGATAGATTCCACGCCGCCTGCGAGGCCAATCTCGATTTGTCCGGCCAGGATCTTAGCCGCAATTCCTGCCACCGCTTCACCGGAAGAAGCGCAGTAGCGGTTCACCGTCGTGCAAGCGATGCTCGAAGGCATACCCGAATCAAAGAGAGCTTCCCGGGCGATATTTGAACCTTCGGCCGGAGCGCTCACGATGCCGAAGTAACATTCCTCGATCAGTTTCGGATCGATTCCCGATTTCGCGACGGTTTCGCGAATGGCGACTCCACCCAACATGGAGGCCGACATTTTCTGAAACACCGTCCGTGCTCGGACGAAGGGAGTACGTGCGCCGCTGACGAAAACGATCCGGTCTTGTGCCATAGGAGAAGAGTGTACCTTCGGCTCCTCGCGCTCGGCAATGGGCGTGCTAAGTTGTTTCCAATTATGACGCGTCGAACCGGATGGTTTTTGGCTTGGGCCATCGCATTGACCTATTTGCCGTTCTTGAATCAGCTCGGGGTTCCCTTGACGGGGGATCAAAAGGTTTATCTCAGTACGGCGCTTGAAATGCGGGAGACGGGTTCGTGGCTTCAACCCCTCCTTTTTGGGCAGGGCAGCTATTTCAAGCCCCCGTTTCAGTACTGGGCCACTTTGGTGGGGTGGAAGGTTTTCGGCCTCTCCCTTTTGGGTGCGCTCCTTCCTTCGGTCTTGGCGCTTTTTACGACGGCCTTTTTGATCGAGAAGATCTTGGACCTTTTGAAACTGGGAGAGAGCCGCCCTCGAGTGGGTCTTGCGGGGCTGCTGTTTGCTACCTGCTTGGGGACTTGGACCTTTGGGACCACGGCTCAGATGGAAATCTGGCTCGTCTTTTTCCAGGCGTTGGCTTTCTATTTAGGGCTTCGGGGAATCCGAAAGCCTGCTTGGCTTTACTTGGCCTTTGCCGTGGCAGGCTTAGGTGCGTGGGTGAAGAGCCCGCTTTACTCGGTGTTCTGGGTGGTGGGGTTCTCGAGTTTTCTCGTGATGAAAAAAGAGACTCGGATTTTTCGTTCGCCGCATCTGTACTTGGCCTGCCTGAGCGGAGTGCTTCTGGGCTTGGGCTGGTTTGTTTGGATTTTATGGGCCGATGGAGATCGCTTCTGGGCGCATTACATCCTTCAAGAGACGGTCTCGAAAAAGGGAACCCCCATGGCTTCGGTTCCCGTTTTTTGGCTCTCTCTTTTTGAGTTCTGCGTTCCTTTCACGCCGCTTCTGATTCCTGGCGCTCTGACCTTGCTTCGTCGCCGCGAGTTGATTCCCCTTCGGCGTTTTCTTCTGGCTTGGACTTGGCCTGCTGCTTTGTTTTTTTCGATTTTCCCTTACCGAATTTCTCCCTACCTGCACTTTCTCGTTCCAGTGGCGGCCATCCTCGCCGCTTTGGTTTCTGATCGGCGCTGGATTCGAGGGACCGTGGTGGCATTTGGCGCGCTCGCTTTTGGAGCGGGGCTGATCTTGGGGCGAACGGGTTTGGTTCCTGCCGCTTATGCTGCGGGGCTTGCGGGTGTCGGTGTGGCGGGCGCAGTCTTGGGTTGGAGAATGGCAATGGATGCAGGAGGCTTCGCGCTGGGCCTGCCGGCCATGGCCGTCCTTTTAGCCCTTCGGGCGGCGTCCGCACAACTCGGGGAATCGGATGTTCGGGGCCTGCGCGAAGCTGTCAGTGAGCGTCCTGACGCGCCTCTGGCGCTCATCGATCCGGCCAAGAATATCTGGCATGACGTGGGACTTTTGTCCGCTGTGGTCGGGCGCCCGATTCGTCGTCTGACAGAAGTCTCCGAAGGGTCAACGTTCCTGGCTACCGGGGGCTCGCTGATTCTCGATGAGGAGCAAACTCGCGCACTCCTGAACGAAGGAAAACTGGGAGAAACTTCGCTTGAGTCCTTGGTGGTAGCGCCTTGGTCGCGCCTTCGCTCGCGCGTGAATTTTCCCTACCGAGAGGTCCTTCTCCAAGGACGCGACTCGGTGCCGGATTTGGATTCGAAGATGCATCGGGCCTACTCGGTAGTTCGCTTGAAGAACTGACTTAGAAAGACCGGGGGGGCGGAACCGACCACTTCGGGGTGGTGCAATTGCCTAAACCAAACGTCAGACGCTTCACGTAGCTTCCGTCTGCATTCATCACGTAGACGTTTTTGCTGCCGGTTCGATCCGAGCTAAACACGATGAAGTTTCCGTCCGGGCTGAAGTGAGGGTCTTCGTTGTTCCCTTGATTCTTCGTCAGGCGCTCAATACTGGAGCCGTCCGGATTCATGATGAACAGGTCGAAGCGGCCATCCAACCAGCCTGCAAAAGCCAGTTTGTTGCCTCGAGCGCTCCAGGAGGGAGTCGCATTGTACTGGCCTGCATAGGTCACTCGCTGAGGGTTACTCCCGTCACGATTCATCGTGAAAACCATGGCGGGCCCGCTTCGCGAACTGACGAACGCGAGCTTCGATCCGTCCGGACTCCAGGTGGGGTCGACATCGACTCCCAAGCTCTTGGTCAAACGCGTGATGGTGCCGGCTGCAGGATCGAGCAAGAAAAGCTCGGGATTCCCCATGAAACTCATGGTCAGGGCCAGGCCTTTGCCGTCGGGCGCGTAAGCCGCGCCTGAGTTCATCCCCGTGCGGTTCGAAAGGAGCCGAAGGCGATTGGTCACGAAATCGAATTCAAACAAGTCGATGTTCTTCGTGTGGTCGCGGCGCGGATTGAAAAGAGAATAGGCCAGGCGAGTTCCGTCCGGATTCCAAGCCGGCGCAAAGGCGATGCTGCGGTGACGAGTGAGTTGGCGGACGTTGGTGCCATCGAAATCCATAAAGAAGATTTCTTTTTTCCCGCCCTTTTCGCAGGTCATGGCGATCTTGGTTTTGAAGATCCCGGGACTTCCGGTCAATGCAGTCACGACGTCGTTAGCGAGGGTGTGGGCGACGCTGCGTGCTTCCGTGGGGGTAGCCAAGTAGCGCTTGCCAAGAAGTTGCTTCGAGCCCGAGACGTCGGTCAGGTAGGCATCGAGAGTGAGCGAGGCTTCCGTGCGAGTCACTTTCGCTTTCAGCACCAATTCCGCACCGATCGAGGTCCAATCGGAATTCTGAAAAGTTCCGACTTGAAGGCCTGCGTCGGGCTTCTCGATAAAAGCGCGCCCGTCCATGAACTTAAACAAGTCCATGAAAGTCAGATCCGCAGTCGCTGTTTCGCGGATGGCGCGTGCCGCTTCGCGGGTGTTCGCGTCCGACTGGATTTCAGGGAATGCAAAAACTGTCTTTCGCGTCTTTGCTTTTCCAACGGCAATATAGGCGTTGGGTTGAGCCTCTTGAGCGTGAGCCCAAGGGGGAGCTCCCAGGATTGCGAGAGCCACGAAGGTAAATCCGCCAAACCAGACGAAGCGCTTCATGCGAATGACTCTAGCATGGCTCGGGAGCCGGTTGCATCAGAGCGGAAAGGCAAAGCGTAGCCCCTGGAGTGCAACCCTTTGGGCGTCGTTCTGCGGGGGGCGGGGGTAGGGTTCAGACTCCCGAAGGGCGCGTTTGACCTGCTCGTCGAACTGCGGATTCCCGGAAGCCTGAGTGAAATGCCAATCCACGAGGCGCCCTCGGCTGTCGATCCGGACCATCACTTTGGCTTTGAGTTCTTGTCGGGCCAGCCAAACCGGCAAAGACCAGTTTTGCTGAAGGTGCACTCGCACGGTGTCATCGTAAGACAAGACGGAAGATTCGCGGGCGTCGCCCGATAGGCTCGTGCCGCGAGAAATTCGGTTTCCTTTGATGCGCACTCCGCTTTTGGGGGAGGGCTCCTCGAAATCCGAGATCTTGTTCAGCGACTTGATTCGGTTCAAAGCGCTCTTCAGTTTTTTGTCCCGCTCCGCTTTGGCCTTAGCCGCAGTTTTTTCAGAATTTTTGACCTTGGCTTGAGCTTTGGGAGCAGGACGGGCCGGTGCGGGGGCGACCAGTGAGTCGTCTTCAGGCTCGGCGCGGGAGGGCGGCGGACTGGTCTGAGCGCTCGTTTCTTCTTCAGACGGGGGAGCCAGCGTTTCTGCTTCGGATTTGAGTTGGTCGGGCAGCCCGACGATGTCGACCCGAAGTGTGGGCGGCAAAGGAATGGAGTCGGGCGGTGCGACGGCAGCGCGGATGAGTAGGCCAATCGCAAGGGCAACGTGCGCCAAAAGCGAAATGCGAAGCCCGAGCCGGAGGTCGCGATCCTCCCCAGTTCCTTGCGGCCGAGCATCCATGGGAAGCGCTACCGCCATCCGCCTTCGCCTCTCAGATCCTAGACTCAGTCGATGCGGGCTCGGTGACGAGTCCCACACGCTGAATGCGAGCTCGTTTCACTTCAGCCATCACCTGCGCGATGTAGCCGTAAGGCACGCTTTGATCGGCTTGAATAAAAACTTCGACGTTCGGCTGTGCGGCTGCAATGGCTTCCAGTCGTCCGCGTAAAGTCCCTGCTGGGAGGTCCTTGCCGTTCATCTGGATTTTTCGGGACGCCGGGACCACGAGCGTGATTTTTTCAGGAGCCTCATTCAAAGTTCCGGTGTTGGCTTTCGGCAAATCCACCTGCATCCCTTGCTGCATCAGCGGAGCGGAAATCATGAAAACCACCAACAGCACCAACATCACATCGACAAGCGGTGTGACGTTGATTTCTGAAAGTGTTGTTTGAGTACTGCTCGGTCCACGAAAGGCCATGGCCTCAGGCTCCTGAACCGCGGCGCGCGGCCGGGGTGCGTTGCACGATATTGAGGAAGTCCTGGCTGAAGCAATCCATGTCGGTGGCTTGGCGCTTAATGACGCCGTTGAAGTGGTTGTAAGCCACCACCGCAGGAATGGCGACGCCGATGCCGAAGGCAGTGGCGATCAAGGCCTCGGAAATGCCGGGTGCCACGACTGCGAGGTTTGCCGAGCCCGTGACTCCGATCTTGTGGAACGAATCCATGATTCCCCAGACCGTTCCGAATAGGCCGACAAAGGGCGCTGCGCTTGCGGTCGTTGCGAGCCATCCCAAGTTCTTTTCGAGTTGCGCCACTTCCGTATTGGATTGACGAGCGAGAGCGCGCGAGAGGACTTCCATTCGCTGCTGCGACTCATTGGAAGCCTCGGCAGAAGCGTAACGCTTCAATTCTTGGACGCCGGAGCGGAACACTCGAGCGACGGGCGAGTGGCCGTATTTTTCAGCGCGAATGAAGCTCTCATCCAGATTTTTGGATTTCCAGAACGAGTCCAGGAAGACCTGGTTCTCTTGAAGGGCCGCTTTCATGGTCTTCCACTTGGCCACGATAATCGTCCACGATGCGACGGAAGTGGCGAGCAGCAAAAGCAGGACAAACTTCCCCATGGGGCCTGCTGCTGCGATCATGTCGAAAACGCCGGTCGGTGCGGTATCTGGGCTCGTCATAAGCCCGCATCTTATCTAGGGCGTTTTAGGCTTTGGAAGGAATTTCTTATCCCGAAGGAAGTGTTGCAGGGTTTCAACTGCCAGCAGCATCTGCAGACTGACGCTCGAGAGGGGGCCACCGGCTCCTCCGGTTACCCAACGAAACCAATCTGGTTCACCGCTCGGGCCGCTTTCATAGCGAATCAGGAGGAGCCCCTGGAAGTCGGAGCCAAAGAGAGGAAGGCTGGAAAGCGGCTGGAAGGCAACCAGCATCCCGGCCCAGATTCCTGCGCCCCGGGCGAAGTCGCCTTGGCGGATGCTGCGGAGCGCTAGCACCCAGGAGGCCAAAAACAAAGTGAGGGTCTGGGCCCATCCCAGGTCGAATTGAAAATGCTTCACCACGCAGAACAGGACGCTGGTGATCAGGATGGCTCGAAGGTCATCAAAATCTTTCCGTAGGGATGAAAGCAGCTTGTGCCTGAATAGAAATTCTTCGGCATAGATCCAGGTGGCAATGGCCGCCGTTCGCAGCAGCACGCCCAAGAAGGCGAGCGGCCCTTCTTCCGAATTCAGCAGGCTTCCGAAGAAGCGGTACTTACCTCCGGTCAAGAGCGCAATCAGGATGAAGACTCCTAAGCCTAGACCCAGGAGTGTCCCGGGAAGAAACCGATGGCGAATGCGTTGCCAAGTGATGACTTCGGCTTTCGGTGTCGAAGTGAGGGGATTGAGTCCCACCAAAAGTGCGACGAAAATCCCTGCTGCTGCTGCCATCAGCACCAGTTCCTGTGCGCCAAAGACATCGATGATGTCTTGGTACTTGGGCTGCGAGCCCAAAAGGAAATAGGTAATCAGCGTCAGCGCGATCAGGCGAAAGAGCCCGATCCAGCCCACGTAGGCAACGAGAGTCAGCAGCGCAGAGCGGCTGTTTTCAAGGCGAATCGAACGCAATTCCTTCCTCGATGCTCCGGCGCAAGACCAGTTCTTCGGCGTGAGCCCAGACGAGCGGACAAGCCACGCCCGCTCCGGCTTTGGGGCGTGCCCCTGCGTCAATGGTCTGCTCGGGGATCAGGCCGGACGGCAGGGCCGTGCTGCTGAGAGCCCGGAGCTGAGCGCGAGCGCGCGGCAGATCCTTTTCGATGACGGCGAAAATTCCACGCTCAGCGCCCAAGAGCGGCCAGAAGCCGCCCATGCGGTCAGTGCCATAAGCGTCGCGGTTGTAGCGCCGGTAATGGCGCGCTCCACCTGGAAGTTCAAAGCCGCCCGAGATTCCGGTGAGCGGTGCTTCCATAGCGCGAATGGTGTTTTGGATCGTGGGGAACTGAGCCGGGCGAACACCTAGGCGAGCGAGTTCGAGAAAACCGCCGTCCAAGATTTCATCGGCGATCGCTTCGCCCCCGCCGTTAGCGATGAGGATGGGTTCGCGAAGGTCGGGTTGTCCTCCGGGGCTGACTCGGAGGTAATAGTCCCGACCATGAGGGCCGCGGCTCACCGAGGTCCAGTCCTCGAGATTGGCTGCCCAAAGGTCGGCTTGATGGGCGTAGCGTGCTTCGCCGGTCCATTGCGTGGAGACGCGAAGGCCCGCGATCACGGCAGCGAGAGTCGCTGGTACGAACCCGCCGATCTCTTCCCAGCGGTCCTGCTGAGTGATCGGGCCGCGGGCCAAAAGAAAGGAGGAAGCCTTCTTCATCCAGGCGCGCGTTTCATCACTATTCGAAATCAGGCCCCGCTTTAGAAGTTGGTGACCGAGAAGAATCGGATAAGCCACTTCGTCCAGCTGCAACCCTTTCCAATAGGCCGAACCGTCGATCCAGAAGTTTTGGTACCAGGAGCCATCGGGACGCTGGGTTTTGACTAAGTACTCGAGCACGCGCTTGGGTGTTTCGGTGTCGCCCACGGCCAGGAGGCCCATGGCGGCGTGATAAAGATCGCGCGGCCAAACTAGGTGGTAGCCGCCGATATTGTCCCAGGAACGCTCGCTTTCGGGAGCGCCAGGCTTAGACAAGGACGCAATGATGGCGCCGCGGTTTTTCTTGTCCTCGTGCATCTTGATCGTCATGGCAGAGCGACGATCGCGGTTGTCGCGAGTCCGAAGGCTCGAGAGCCAGGGCTGCCAGCTGGCCTCGTAGGCCTGCCGAACTTGATCAAAGGTCCGAGTTTGGAGTGCATTCCGCGCGATTTGAGATGCCGAAGCGCGCGTGCCAGAAGCGAAAGCCAGTGCCAAGTCGACGGTAAAGGTGTCGGTGTCGTCCGGTACGGGAAGTTCGCCGACGAGTGCGACGCTGCCTGGGCCTGCGTGACTATAGAGATGAGTCAGGTGGCGGTGGCGTGAAAGATCGGTCCAGCCGCAGCTCGTTCCCGAAAAGCCAGCCGAGGTGCGAAGAAAGGGGACCGAAGCCGTGAGAGCGAGCGAGACGGATTGGCCAGAACGGGTGGCGGTCAGGACGTCGCGCTCTGCCCAAGCCTGGTTGTCGGCGCCGCGATTTCCGAGTGCTGGTTTCAAGAGCACGAACACTCGAAGGGGTTTGGCGTGCCACTTAAATCGGGCTCGAAGACGCACGACTGGAGAATCTGGATCGGTGACGACCTCTTGTTCGATCGAATACATCCCCGTGCGATCGGTCCCTTGGCTTTGTGCGGTTGGTCCACCGTCGCGGTAGGTGACGGTAGCGGGAACGTCGCGGCGTTGTTCGGAGAAGAACGTGCTTCCGTCGGTCACCAAAAATTGGAGGTCGCCCATCTGAGGGGTGTCGACCGTGGGGTAGTGGACCTCTGAAAGAATGCCTTCGGCCATCGTGAACCACACCGGTGAGCGAGCGCCTTGGCTTTCAAAGGCGGTTCCCACAGCTTGTTTCAGTGCGGGAGCCCAAGTGTGAGTTTGACCGGGTGCGCCAGGAGCCTCAGACGATGGGCGCTGTTTCGGCGGGGCAGGATCGAGTGAAGTCTGAGCCAGAGCAGGTGACGCGAGGCTGAGTGCTAAACCGAAGCTTCCGAGGATTGGCAGAAAAGGCAGGTCCAGTAGGCCAAACCGTTTTGAATCGCGCACGATGAATTTCCCCCAGTGATGAACCCCGATCAGAATCTGTGAAGCCGGTCTATGAACAGTAGGGGGGGTGACGGATGCTGTCAATCCTGTGACCCACCACTCAGTCGATTGGAATTTGATTAAAGACTGCTACTCTTTTCATTCGGGGGATGACCACGGATGGTTCAACTCAGTCAGGTCACGCAAAGCTACTTCGGCCAGCCGCGAGTGCTGGACCAGGTGAACCTGGAACTGAAGAAAGGGGAGTTCGTCTATGTGCTAGGAGGAAGCGGCGCGGGAAAATCCACGCTGCTACGACTCTTGGCCACGGAGGAACGTCCTTCTTCGGGTTCGGTCTCTCTCTTTGGTTACAATTTGAATACCGTTTCACCTCAGACTTTGCGCGCCATTCGTCGCGCTCTGGGCTATGTGCCGCAGTCGCTGCGGTTGATTCCGGATCTTACGGTGGCGGAGAATATCGCTTTGTCCTTGGACTTGGCGGGAGCTCGCGTTCCCTCAAGCGAAGCGCGGATTCGAATCGCCGATGCGGTGGAACGACTGGGTTTGGTTGCGCTCCGGGACAAGCGCTGTGCGCAGCTCTCGGGCGGCGAAGCGCAGCGCGTTTCAGTCGCGCGCGCTTTGGTGCGGAAGCCTGACTTGATCATCGCGGATGAACCCAGCGGAGCTCAGGACCCTGAGCATACTTGGGCCATGATGGATGCACTCGTTCGAGCGAACCTGGCAGGGGCAACAGTGATCGTCGCGACCCATGATCGCGAAATGGTCCGCCGGATTCGAAAGCGCTGCGCCATTCTCAAGGGCGGAAGACTTCAAATTGAGCCAGTAGCCGCAGGGATGGGCATGGGGAATTCTCCAGTCTCGAACCCGGGAGTGAACGCATGTACCTGATTCGCCTGGCGGGTCGCCCTTGGCGCCGATCTTTTTGGAGCCAGCTCTCGGCCAGCGGTGCTGTGGGGCTTTTGCTGATTCTGGCAGCAGGTTTACTGAGCCTTCAGCAAGGCTTAGGTCCCGTGGTGGTGCGCTTAGAGCAAAGCCAAGTGTTGACTGCCTACTTGGATTCTCAGGTGACCGCAGCAGAAGAAGCACAAACTTTGGACCGGATTCGGCTGAAACTCGGCTCGAGTGCTCGCGACGTACGCCTAGTCGGTGCGGAGCAGTTTTTGACTGAGATTCGAGCCAATTACCCAGAACTGGTGAAAGAGCTCGAAGCACTCGGCGACGAGCTTCCGGCAGTCGTGCCGCGCTATGTTTCTGTTGAAGGCGTTTTTCGGGATAATCCGACTCAGGCACTGAAGAGCGTTCCTGGGATTCAGGGAGTCGATACCTCGCGAGACCGATACCGAGCCGTGATCGGAGCGTTTCACGCGTTTCGAAAACTCTCTGGAATTCTGGCTTCGGGCTTAGCGATTGCACTTCTGACGGGCCTGATTCTTCTGGCCAGAATGAATCATCAGCTTCTTGAAGACTCCCTTTCAGTTCTTCATTTCTGGGGAGCCAGTGCCATGTCGCTTCGAGTTCCGCCGCTTCTGGCAGGCTTCAGCGTCGGTGCACTGGGGGGAGCTTGGGCAGCCTTGGCTTGGTGGGCAGGTGCGCCTTCGGTGCATGCTCAGCTGGTTTCGCTTTCGCCTGTCCTCAGTGGTTTAGCTTCTCCGCCGCGCGTGAGTGTGGCTTTGATCCTCTTGGCTGCAGGGACGTTGTCCGGAGCATTGAGCGGAGCTTGGGGTCGATCGGGGAAAGTGGCGGCATGAGGTCAGTGCCTTTTTGCTTTCTTGCTTTTGCCTTGGCGCTGCCGGGAGTGGCCCAGGCTGCGCCGTTGCCGGTGGCTCAGTCAGTCACTCGTGCGCAGGGGAATCTCTCTGAACAGCTGGTCCGGGTCCGCGACCGAGTGCTTCGCCTGGAGCAAAGTCTGATCGACGGAATGCATGTTCAGACGGATGCAAAGAAAACGCTTCAGAAGATCCAGGAACTGATGAAGCTTCAACGCGAAGAACGGGAGCTCGGCCAACAGCGCACCCGCGAGCTTCAAGATACGATTGGCGCACTTCAACTTCGTCGTGGCCAGCTACACGAGCGCATCACTCAGCAGGAAACGGGAATTCGCGGATTCCTTCGAGACTTGGAACGCTCAACGCGCGGCCAGGGTCAGGGACTCGCTCGACTTCCGGGCCCGCATGACCGGACCGAGGATCCTCGGCGCCGGGTTCTCACGCATTTGGTGGGGCGAGGGCTTCGCGAGATCGAGACTCTACGAGTGGACCTGGAAGATGCAGACGAACTCGAACGAAAGATTCAAGATGAGCAGCATCAATTGGCTTACTTGCTTCAAGATCTTCGCGAACAAGAGGCCGTGCTCGAGTTGAACCGGCAGCTTCAGGTCGACCTCCTCCAAAAACGCCACGAGCAGCGGCTCGGGCAACTTGAGCAATACCGGAAGTTGAAGACTGCCGAGACTCGAGTGGAAGGTCTCATTCGCGACTTCAATGCACGTCGCGAATTAGAGCGCACGATCGAGACCGAACGCGTGGCGAACCGCTCGATGAAGCAAGGGGTCTTTGCTTCCGTAAAAGGGCGACTTTCCCTCCCGGTCCCTGGAAAATTGATCGGACTCTTCGGGCGTGCCTTCGATCCGAAATCCAATTTGTATGTGTTCAAAAAGGGCTTGGATATCGCAACCCAGGCCTCACAGTCGGTGAAAGCAATCCATGCCGGGAAAGTAGCTTTCTCGGGGGAGCTTCCGAACTATGGCCGTGTCGCCATTGTCGATCACGGCGATCACTACTACACGCTCTGTGCGAATCTCGGCGGACTGAGCCGTCAGACGGGTGACGCTGTGGCCGAAGGGGATGAGCTGGGCCAAGCCGCCGCAGACGGAACGCCCGTTTATTTTGAGATTCGGTCCCGAAATATCGCTGTCAATCCACTGCAGTGGATTGCCGATACGAGGTAAGTGAGAAACTCGATTCTTTCGTTGGTGGTGTCCTTTCTGGTGGTTTCCCCGGCGCTCGCTGACAAGCCGGCCGCCCCGAAGCCAGATCCAGTTGCGACGGGCTCGCGTTATGAAAACCTGGAGCTTCTGCAAAAGGTGCTTCATTACGTCGAGTCGAATTATGTCGAGGCAACCGACAATCGGAAGCTGATCCACGGCGCCATTCGCGGCATGCTGGAGACTCTCGATCCGCATAGCAATTTCCTTCCGGCGGAAGTTTTTAAGGACATGAAGGTCGACACCAGCGGTCGCTTCGGTGGACTCGGGATTGAAGTCGGAATGCGAGACAACGTCTTGACGGTGATTTCTCCGATCGAAGATACGCCGGCTTGGCGCGCGGGCATCCGACCGGGTGATCGCATTGTTCGGATCAATGGCGAATCGACGAAAGGCCTGACTCTCGCGGAAGCCGTGACTTCGATGCGCGGCAAGCGCGGCAGCGCAGTGAAGCTGACCGTCTACCGGGAAGCCGATCAACGCTTGCGCGATTTCAGTTTGGTTCGCGAGTTGGTGAAAATTCAGTCCGTGAAACACGACCTCTTGGAGCCCGGGATCGGATACGTGCGTTTGACCAGCTTCAACGAGAACGCCGCTTCGGACATTCGGCAGGCGATCGAAAAGATCGAAAAAGCAGGAAAGCTGAAAGGCTTGGTTCTGGACCTGCGGAACAATCCAGGAGGGCTCCTCGACCAAGCGGTGGAAGTCAGCTCGCTCTTCATTGACGAAGGCGTGGTGGTTTCGACGGCGGGTCGGAACCCCGAGACGAAAGAAGTTAAAATGGCTCGCAAGGGAATGGCCAGGAAGGACCTAGCCGTTGTCGTTCTGGTGAACTCCTCGACGGCCTCGGCTGCAGAAATCGTCGCAGGCGCCCTTCAAGATCATAAACGCGCGTTAATTCTGGGGCAGCCGACTTTCGGCAAGGGATCCGTTCAAAGCGTGGTCGAGATCGCACCCGAAGTGGGTTTGAAGCTCACCATTGCTCGCTACTACACGCCGTCCGGAAAGAGCATTCAAGAGAAAGGCGTTTCGCCAGATATCTTGCTCGAGGACTTTGATTCGAAAGTGCTCGCTGAGGCGCGAAAGAAGCAAGAGTCCCTTCGCGAAAAAGATTTGAAGGGACACATGGTGAATCCAGAAGGTGCGGGATCTTCGGATTCGAAGCGTCCTGATTTTATGCCTGAAGAGCTCGAGACTCTGGGTTCTGCCAAAGGTGCTCAAGAGAAAAAAGGGGAGAGTTCAAAGCAGGACGATGAACCGCTCCGCATTCAGCCCAAAGAAGATTTCCAAGTCAGGCAAGCGGCCGGTTACTTGAAATCTTTCGAAGTTTTTCGCGATCTGAAGGGAACCGTTGGGCCTCAGGAGTCGACCACGGAGGCGGCAGCTAAACTTCAGGCTTCCGGCGGGACTTGATCGGAAAAGGCTCTTCGAGTCTGACTGAAATCAGCACGGGAATGGCGATCATCGGGATCATCATTCTCGGTGCAGGTTATTTTGCGACGCGCGAGCCAGGGAGCCGCTTCGGGAGGACGAAGCTCCCTGTCGAAGTTCTGGACGACGGGACAACGCTTGCTCGGCACCTCAATCGCCACGTTTCATCAAGCGGGTTTCGCTATTTCTCGGCCACAACGACCCAAGATGGCCCAGGTTGGGGGCGGTTCTTGATTCCGCTGTCTGGCCTTTGTCGCGACTTGAGTGGCGCTGGGTGCGAAGACACTTCAGGGCTTCTTTACGTTCATCGAGAGGCAGCAATGGCACCCTCCGTTCAGGCGGCATGCTACCTGAGTGACGTGGCAGCGACGGGACTCGATCCCGAAAGGTACGGCGAATCGGCTCTGGTTTTGGATCTAGCAGCGCCGGGGTCCTTAGGTGCCGAGTATGATCCGACGGATTCTACGATCGAAGTAAAAAAAATAGAGAATCAGTCCCGACCCGATGGGCCGATTCTGATTCATTCGGGAACGGTGCTGGCTTTGTCGGAAGGTAAAGACGCTTACCTTTTTGTGGGTCGTGGCGAGCCGATTCGTCCTGCCTCGGCAACTTGGGGAGAAGAGTCGCGGTCCGTCCAAGTCGAGGGTGTGACCTTGCCCGAAAACTGCACCCGAGCGTTGACGCTGGGATCGGAAGGATCGAGGGCGAAAATTCTCATCCTGCCTGCGCGGCCTTTTCGTGAGGCGCTCACCACCGGAAAGCGTGAGGCGTCGGTGCGACTTCCTCTTTTACCGATTCTGCCGGCGTCGCTGACCACTGCCCAGATCCGGGTTTTAGGGTTTCGCGTCGATGCGCTTTTAGCCAGGTCTGACGTGGCGATTCGGAAATGCGTCGTGGACTCAGGATCTCTCTTGGATCAGGTGGTGTGCGATTTCTCGGGACCGGATCTTCTCCCGGTCCGCGGGGTGTCGCGGATGCGCCTCGAAGTCGTCTTGAAGAATTCCTCTCAGAACGGGCCTGGGCGACGTTTTGAACCGCTCGTACCCGGGATGAAGCCTTCGCCCTACTGTAATCCACCGTCCTGCGACGCCAGTTATTATGAGGTGGGAAAACTCAGGGTGTTGTCCCAAGAGAACGAGACCGAGTATCAACTGAACTTGGATCAGTTCTCTTTATTGAAGATGAACCGGCTTCATAAAATGGTTCTCAGGCTTCGTCCGGCCGATTCCAACGGGGACGAGAGTTTCGAGATCCGCTTCTGACTTTGCGTCCGGCTTTCCGGCCGCCTTGCTTAGGCCTTCGCCGAGCGAGCGAGGCAGGCGCCCACGGCTTCCAAGAGTTTCGGTGCATCTTGAGCGGTGAGCTTCGTTTGCCACTCGGCCTGTGGGTAAATGACGGCGGTAATTCCGTCCGCGCAGCGGCCTAAACATCCGGAAGCATTGATTCGAACTCGGCCGTGCCAACCGCGATCGGCTTCTTGGCAGGCTTTTTTCACGGCTTCGCGAAGTTCAACGCTTCCGCGCGCTCCGCAAGAAGCACCTTTTTCTTTAGTGTTGGTACAGACGAAAACGTGAGCTTCGAGGTTATGGCCATCCGACATGATGGGGGCACCTTACCGGAACCGTCGAATTTGGCAACTGGCGCGGCTTTGGGGTAGGGTCGGGGCCGAATGGATTGGAAGGATCTGCCCCTTTTTTCTACGCCGTCCCAGGAGCCCGTCGAGGCTCCGCGGGCTACTGCGCCCGAACCCAAGGCAGCGCCTGAGCCGAAGCCTGCTGAGCCGGATTCAGTCATGGGTGCTTTGGAGCGCGTTCGCCGAGCAGCCAAACGGAAGACTGAGCCCGAGGCGGCTCCTGCTTCGGCTGCGGCTACGGAAAAAGGTGAAGCTCCCGAACAGGAAGCTTCCGGTCACGAGCGCGCTTGGACGGTCAGTGAGCTCACTTCCCGGATTCGCGGCATCCTAGAGCCGTCGCTTTCGCAGATTTGGGTTCAAGGCGAGGTCAGTAATTGTCGGCCGGCTGCTTCGGGGCATTTGTATTTCACCCTCAAAGACTCTGAGAATCAGATTTCAGTCGTTCAATTCCGTTCTCGTTATGGATCTCGCTCCGGCAGTCCCGCGTTTCAGATCAAGGACGGGATGCAGGTTCTGTGTCGCGGAAAGATCAGCGTTTACGGAAGTCGCGGCCAATACCAAGTCGTCGCAGACCAGATTGAGCCGCTGGGCGCCGGTGCGCTCCAGGTGGCTTATGAGCAACTCAAGGCTCGCTTGGCCTCGGAAGGACTTTTCGCAGCTGAACGAAAGCGACCGCTTCCGGCTTACCCACTTCGTCTGGCGATTGTGACGTCGCCGACGGGAGCCGCCCTTCAAGACATGCTCACGGTGTTGAAGCGCCGAGCGCCGCATGTATCCGTGGTGGTAGTTCCTGCTTTGGTGCAGGGAGAACAAGCGCCGGCGCAGATCTTGCGCGGCCTTCAGCGAGCGAACCAAGAAGATCTGGGCGACATCATTGTGCTTGCGCGCGGGGGTGGCTCGATCGAAGACCTCTGGGCTTTCAATGACGAAGCCTTGGCTCGCGCGATCGCGGCTTCTCCGAAGCCTGTCGTGTCTGCCGTGGGGCATGAAGTGGACTTCACGATCGGGGATTTTGTCGCCGATTTGCGAGCCCCTACTCCGTCGGCGGCAGCCGAGATTGTGACCGCGCGCTGGGTGGATCTGGGTCGTCAACTGACTGACACGCGCTATCGCCTTCGCCAATGGGTGGATCGAAAAATCCAAGACCAGCGCCGTTCGCTTCAATTGATTTCAGCGCGTTTGAAGAGCCCGAAGGATCGCCTTCGGGAACGTTCGCAGCGCCTCGACGAACTTTTTTCGCGTCTCGAACGGGGGATCGGTGTAGCCTTGGATCAGAGGCGTTCGAAGCTGATTCGGTACTCGGCTCAGCTCGATGCGCTCTCGCCGCTCAGGGTTCTGGATCGGGGTTACTCGATCGTTCGGGACTCCGGCCAGGAAGGTCGGGTCATTCGGACTTCGCAGGATGCTCGAGCATCTCAACGACTGGAGATCACATTCAAGGATGGCGCGGTCCAGGTTCGGGTGGAAGAAGCAGAGTCTCCAGTTTAGCCTGAGCGCCGCATTGGCGGCAGCAGCGCTGAGTTCGGCGTGCGTCGCTCCGGCTCCGGTCCCTGGCCGAGGCCCCGATGCGGTGGTCTCGCAAGACGGAGTCAGGGCGCATCTGTCTGCAGCCGAAAGTGTGGACGGCGGCCTTCTTCTGATCTCACTGAAAGTACCTCGTTCGGCTCGTGGCTTGGCTTCGAAAGAGGCGCCGATCGCCGAGTACGAGGGGCGTCAGTTTCCGCTTTATTCAGTCGGAGCCGAGGACGAGGGACTCTGGGAAGCCCCACTCGGTGTTCCGTTCAACAAAGATCCGGGTCAGGACCGAGTGGTTCTTTGGCTGGGTAAACCGGGTGCATCCGAAAAGATCGAGCTTCCGTTTCGAATCATCCCAGGAAGCTATCGCTCCGAAGTTTTGAGTGTGAGTGGAAAGCACATCAACCCAAGCCCTGCCGAAGTGGCGCGAATCAAACGCGAGGGAGCTGAAATCAAGAAGCTCTATGAACGCCAGACGCTGACCAAGCATTGGGCTGGCCATTTCTTGTTTCCAATCGAAAGCCCGGTGACGAGTCCCTTTGGGACGAAGCGCGTCTACAACGGCGAGATGAAAAGCTTCCACACGGGGCTCGACTTGAAAGCCCCGATTGGAACTGCGGTGCGTTCGGCAGCAAGCGGGGAAGTGGTCCTCGCAAAAGACCTTTTCATGACCGGGAAAACGGTGATTTTGGATCATGGCTACGGTGTTTTCACCGTCTATGCTCACATGAGTCGCTTGAAAGTGAGGCCCGGCCAGGTCGTCAATCCTCGGCAACTTCTGGGACTCTCCGGAATGACGGGGCGGTCCAGTGGACCGCATTTGCACTGGGGCGCCGTGGTTCAGAAGTCGAAAATCGACCCGATCTTCCTCACGCGTCTGATGCGTTAAATCGGTAGCCTGCGCCCCGGACGGTCAGGAAGTGTTTTGGGTCTTCCGGATTGGTCTCAAATGCTTTTCTGAGTCGTCCCAGGAAGTGATCGACTGTGCGGGTTTTTGGGAGAAGCGTGAAGCCCCAGACCTGCTTGAGGAGCGCTTCGCGAGTGACAATCTCGCCTTGGGCACCGATCAAATGCTGCGCGAGTTTGTACTCGAGTGGGGTGAGTTCGACCCAGCCTCGCGGTCCGCGAATGCGGAGCCGCTTCTCTTCGCACGTCCAGAGCTTCGGATCTGCTCCGGGATCGGGAGTCCTGGCTTCGGCTTTTGGAAACCGGGACCTTCGAGCCAGAGCCTCCAGGCGGGCCGCGAGTTCTTCCCAGGAGAATGGCTTGGGCAAATAGTCGTCCGCTCCCGAGCGCAGTCCCTCTACCCGGGCCTCGACTTCTCCGCGGGCGGTCAGCATCAAAATGGCGCCCGAGTAATCGCGCGCGCGAAGCTCGGAGCAAAGACTCAGACCGTCGCCGTCGGGAAGCTCTCGATCCAGAACCACGAGCTCAGGTTCGAATTGCGTGAGCACGAGCCGCGCCTCTTTCAGGGTGGTGACGGTGCGAACTTCGATTCCGAGTTTTCGGAAAGCAATCTTCAAAGCCTTCGCCAAGTGGGCTTCGTCTTCGACTAAAAGCGCCGAAGAAAAAGCCGCCGATTTCTTGGGAGGCGAGTGCGATGTCATTCCGCCGATCCCTCGAGAGTGAATCGAGCGCCCTTTCCTGGGCCTCCGCTTTGAGCGGTCAATTTTAGACCCTGCATACGCGCAGCTGAAGCTGCAAGCCAAAGGCCTAAGCCGGTACCTGGAATCGCGTAGGGGGCAGGATGGGTGGAGCGAAAGAAACGTCGGAAAAGATTCTTATTTTCGTTCGGTTGAAAACCCCAGCCACGGTCTGAAAATTCTACCGACCAACGGGCTCGTTTCCAGAGTCCCTTCCTCGGTATCCAATGAGTATGGATGATGACTTCTGGGCTCCCTTGGGCAAACTTCCTGGCGTTATCGACCAAATTGTCGGTGATTAAGGCAATCAGCCGAGAGTCCAGAAGCGGAGCACCGTGCAAGGGCTCGCCCCGGCGCTCGAGGCGCGCGCCCGTTCCCAGGAGTCCGCGCCAGCGGTCGAGCGACTGATTGACCCAGTCCTCGAGCGGCATGGGTGCGCGGGCGAGACTGACCGACGCGGATTCCCAGCGCGCGGCCTCCAGGAGGATGTCCACTTGTTCGCGAAGGCGCTTCAGTTCGGAGTCGTGCGAGATCCAAAGACTTTGCTTTTCCTCGTCTGAGACTTCCGGGTCGCGGAGCAGCGAAGAGGAAAGCTGAAGGGTGGCAATGGGAGTCTTCAAAGCATGGCTGACTGAAGCCAAAAACATGGACTGGGTCTGGTTCAGCTTCATCTCGCGAAGCAGCCGGATGAAGAAGATCGCGAGCCCGGCCAGGACAATGATGAAACCAGGGATCCCGAGCACCACGGGCCAGGCGGGCGCCTCAAGCTTGGTCAGAATCGCCACGTTGTAAGTGGTGGCGAGCGTCCCGAGTAAGGCGCTGGCTACAACGAACAGCAGGACCCAAAACCAGCGTCGCTGGGAATTCATGCGGCTCAATCAAACACGAATCGGTGCGAGTTTGAAGGGCGTTGCTGGATCAGGTACAGTGCGCCAGTGGAATTCTCCTTAAAGAGCAAAGTGGTTGGGTTGATCGAATCTCATCTTCGCGAAGAAATGGCCGAAGCCGATTCAGTGCGCACGATTGAAATCGAACGCCTCCTGACCGTGCTTCGATTTCTTCCCAAGCGCTCCTACGGCCCCGGCGACGGGGTGGTACCCTCGGCCTTGGTCGAGTTGGAGCTGGGCACCGTTCGCGCGCTCTATTTCCTGGTGCCTCAGGGCGGTGGTTTGGTCACGAGCGTGGACGGGCGTCCCGTTCAGGTCATCACGCCTCAAAGCCCGCTCGGAGAGCGGATGCTCGGGAAGAAGGTCGGGGACTCATTCACGGTCGAAACGGCGAGCGGCGGCCAGCGCACCTACCGCGTGGTGAGTATCGTCTAAGCGGGCGCGGTTTAGCGAACCGGGCCCGCGCGGAAGCCGATTCGGCCCAGAATTCCGCCCACAATTCTCAGCACTAAAAGGCCCACGACGAAGGCCGCGAGTATCCAGAATCCGAAGAATAGGACGGCTGGAATCAGAAGCCCCAGCGCGATCTTTCCAAAAACCGGAAGGCCGCTTGAACTGAGATTAAATACGCGGACTTGGGGGCCAAACGGGGACTCCCGGCCTGAGGCATGGGGCTGCTCCGCAGTACTTTGGACGATGACCCGGCCGTCGCGATCTAAAATGGCGTCGGGTTCATGCAAGTCTTTCATGCACCATTGTTAGCATTTTGCGAGCCTTGACGCGATGCAGAAATTCTTGCAAAACCCCGGGATGATGGACGTTTGGATTATCGGCGGTGGCCTGTCTGGTTTGACTGCAGGGGTGGCGCTGGCTCGCGAAGGGGTTCGAGTCGGTGTACTCGAAGGCTCCTCGCGTTTAGGAGGCCGTGCGCAGTCTTGGCAGGATCCGGTTACGGGCGAAATGATCGACCTAGGGCCTCACGTTCTATTGTCCACCTATCCCAACATGCGCGCTTTCTTGGAAGCTTGCGGAACCCGTTGGGAAGACGCGGCCGATTGGCAAACCGATTCCTTGATCGATCAAATGGCAGGCGAAGAGGTGCGTCCGCTTCGCTACGCGCCGATGCCGGCTCCGTTTCACTTCGTACCGAGTCTTCTTCGGATGCCTGGAATTCGTTTCAGCGATCTGGTTTCGCAGCGAGCACTTCTTTCGCTCGCCATCTCGCTGAAGCCCGGTGAAGAGCTGAAGTACGACCACGTCCCGGCCTTGACGCTTCTGCGCCGAATGGGTGTCAGTGAGGGAGCGATCGATCACTTGTGGCGATTCATCGGAATGTCCATTCTGAATGTTCCCTTGGAAGAGTGCTCGGGCGCTGCCTTGGTCCGCTTTGCTCGCTTCTTGATGGGGCGTCGAGATTTCCGGATTGGTTTTCCGAAACAGGGTTTGGGAGAACTCTTCGCTGACGGCGCTACTCGCGTGATTCGCGAAGCCGGCGGTCAGGTGCTTTTGAATTCCAAAGTCGTCCGGCTGGGTCGAAAAGAATCGGGCGACTTTGAAATCCAGATTCAAGGCGCAGGAGCTGCGCTTCCAGCGAAGCGAGTGATTTTGGCACTGGCGCCACAAGAAGCGACGCCGCTTTTGGCGCAGGTTCCGGCTTGGCAGGGGCTCTCCGAAGGGGTGGGTCGACTCGAGCCCTGTCCTTACGTCAGTCTGTACCTGAAGTTTGATCGTAAGGTCACCGATCGGCGCTTCTGGGCACGCACGCATCGCGAGGGCGATCTGAACTGCGATTTTTACGATCTATCGAATATTCGTCCGTCGTTGAAAAACGGGCCGTCGGTCGTGGCCAGTAACATCATCTACTCGCACCGCGTGGCAGCGATGAGTGAACAGGAAATCTTGGATCGAACTTTGTTTGAGCTTCGCGAGAATATCCCGGGTACCCGCGAAGCCAAGCTCGTGGCTTCGACGGTCAACCGCATTCCCATGGCGATTCACTGTCCGAAGCCGGGCGCGGAATCATTGCGGCCCGAGCCGGCACTGATCCCTGGCCGATTCCACTTGGCGGGCGACTGGGTTCGCACCGAGCTTCCCAGCTCCATGGAAAGTGCGTGTGCCTCGGGCTGGATGGCGGCTCGCGGGATCCTGGAATCAGTGGGTGCTTCCACCTCGCGTGTTCCGAATCCCAACTGGGCGCCGCCCTTGCTCGTGAGAAGCCAAGCGAACTTCTGGGCAGGCGTGATGGGGGTCAGGAAGACGGCTTCTTCTGCCGCCGCTGCTCCAGCCAATCTTCGACACTGATTCGTTGGGGTTCGGCGAGCTCGGGTACTTGGCCCCAGGTCAGTCGGTACGACCAGCGATTCTGAGCTTCCCGTTTCACGGATTTCACCCGAGCCATCACGGCTTGGGCTTTGCCTTCCAGCTCCTCCAGCAGATTCAACTGGATGCGTCCGCCGGTCTGAAACTCAGGGTCCGCACAACTGCTTTGAACCTCGAGTAAGCATCCCAGCACAGTCACTTCGGTCACCTGTCCTTGAACGAGCGTGCGAGAATCGTGGGCCAGGGCTGTCAGGGACGACTGAGCGGTCACAGTTTGATTTTTCTGCATGGTTCATTCTCCGGGTTTCAGGGCCAAATAGCGTTCTTGGTTGGCGCAGTTGTCGGGAAGGTCGGCGCGGAAATTTCCCAGTTCATCCTCCCAAATTTCTCCATCTTCGCCGTCCATGCCGGGGGCTTTGCCCCAGTAGAGTCCTGATTCTTGTGCGGTGTTTTGCGACATGGCGGGCTTGAAGTCAGGATGGGCATTTTTGAAAACCAGGTCCTGGCTTGCGCCTTGGTAGATCTCGATCTCGATGAGCTGGGAGTTCTCAGAGATTTCGTCCAGCCGTGCCAACATTCTTTGGTTTCTTGCGCTCAGGTCCGCTTCGATTCTGGCCCGGTTCATCTGCGCAATTCGTGGGATTTGTTTTCGCGACGCCTCGAGAATGGCCCTCCACGCCGGGCCAGAAGCTGCAAAACGCTGAGTCTTGAGGAGTGCGTGGCGGTAAGCTTGAAGCTCCTGGCGAAGGGATGGCGAGAGAATTTTGAGTTCGGGCTGGGTCCTTCGTTCCGAACGGATTTTGTTCTGAAGATCCAGCCAACGCTTGGCTAAGGCACGTACTTGCTGAAGCCATTCAGAGCCGCCTTGTGCAAGGCTCGCTTTGCCGAAGCTCTCCGAATCGATGGCAGAATTCACGGCTCGTTGGCCTTGAATGAGCTGCGGAGAGCGAAGCCATTCAGAAAGAATTCGTCTCGGAACGGGGGCGCTCGATACTTGTCCTTGAAGGGTCGCAATCGCAGCTAAATAGAGCGGAGTATGCCCGGAGGGAGCCACTTTCTGGGCTCTCAGCCAGGAAGCTTCTTTCTCGTAGCCCATTCGAAGTACCTTCAGTGCTTGCAGCGCCTGCGGATATTGGCAAATTTCGTTGTAAGCCATGGCCATCACCATCAAGGATTCAGGGGCGAACGTGGCCCGGAGTCCTCCAGCTTGAAGGCTGGCAGAAGATCCGATGGTTTCTCCGAATCGCTCTCCTCGGAGGCGGGTCCACGACTGCTCTTCGATCGCGCGCGCCAGCAAATTCGAGCTTCGAGACACGCTTTGCTGAAAACGCGCGGCTTCTTCGAGTTTTCCGTTTGCATAGAGGATTCGACCTAAGAGCAGACGAATGGCGTCCGACTGCTTTTGTATTTCCTGAGGAAGTCCTGCGGTTCCGAGTAGCGACTTGCCTGTGCGAATGGCCTCGTCCGACTCTCCGGTTCGGACCGCGTAGCGGAATCGAGCAAGGAGGCTCCAAGCCGAGACCTGAGGAAGCGAAGAAAGCAGCTTCTTAGCGGAGAGATCGGGCACGTGGAGGACGAGCTGAGAAGCCGCGCGTGCCAAAGTTTCTCTTTCGGCAGGGGTCTCGGCATCATTCACCAGCGATAGAACGGCTTCTTCGCTCCCCTGGGATAAGTTCCAAGCGGGTTGAAGAGATCGGATCTGATTCAGACACCCGAGAGCTGCAAATCGCAAACCATTCGGGACTGTGGATGACACGAGAAGGCCGGAGAACAAACGGTTCGCAGAATCGAGTTGATGCGCTCTGAATAGACTCAGTCCGATCCAGTATTGAGAGAGAGGTTCCTGGAGAGGATCATGTTCGAAACGACGCCGCAGCGTCCAGGCGGAGGCGAAGCCTTGGGGAACCGAATGTTTTCCGGTCAGAAAATTCTGAAAGTCCCCAGAATCTGCGCCTAACAACGTGGGGATGGAAGTCCAGGTTTCTTCGGTGGTGCAGGCTCCGCTGACGTGGCTGTCCGCGTATGCACCGCTGGAGAAAAAGCAAAGCGCGATCAGGATTCGGCTCAGGAGTTTCATCTCATTCCTCCTTCGGGCCACCGAAAAACCAGTTCACTCCCAGCGTAATGGCGTGTGTGAAGTTGGTTCTGGCGCCCAAGTCCTCGCCGAGGCGTGAGGGGATTTCTTTCTCTCGCAGGTGTTCGCGATAGACCATCATTCGGTAGTCCACCTGCATGGCAAGATTTCGCCTGAGGAACATTTGCTGGCCGACGCCGGCATGACCCGTGAGGCCGCTGGGGTAGGACGGATTCTCGAGGAAGGTGACTCCGACTCCTCCGAGGAGGTGAAAGTCGTAGTGGATGATGGACTTTCCCAGAACCGAGAGTTTTCCATAAATCGGGCTGAAGACGGCCTCAGCTCCGGCGTAACCTTCTGGTTCGTTCGTGCTCGCCTTTTTTCCTGTTTGCTCCAGCGCTCGCCGAGCCGACGAGCCTGCGGCGATGGCCTTCCATGCGATGCTACGAACGCCCCACGTTTCGGTGAAAGAATAGCCTAACGTGAGGCCGCTGGCGTGGGTCGACAAGAAGGGGTCAGAGCTTAAGATGCCGCTCTGAAAGCCTAGGTCAAAGCGCTTGGCCTTGCTGTAGCGGCGATTTTGAACGACGCCCATTTCGGCTTCTTTTCCCTGAGCCCAGTATTTTTCCTGAAGCTTGTCGACGTCGATTTTTTCTTCAGCGTTTGCAAAGAGAGGAAGCACGAGCGCAAGGATTCCGGCCTTTTGAAGGAGAGTCATAAATAGGACCTCACTTGCCTAGAGTTTTGAAAAGGAATGGATAGTTCACGGCGACATCCACGCCGCCCTTGGTTCGAGGAAACTGCCAGTTTCTCAACTTAGAGATCACGCACTCGCCAAGCCGTGCGTCGCTGAGAGTGCTGGACTTGGGCTCAGCTTGTGTGACCCGTCCGGCGGCTCCGATCACAAATGCGACCTGAAGTTTTCCTTCAATCGCGGAGGCACGAAGCATGGCCGATTCGTAACAGTAGCGAATCTCGGAGAGGTGGCTGTGAATGACTTCGCCTACTTCCTCTTTGGTTAAGCCTTCCTGAACGACCGGGTCGGGAAGGGTCAGCTGCACAGGGGTGCGTCCTTGACCCGAGATCAAGGTGCCGGAGCTGGATCCGTAGCCTCCTAAGCCATTTCCTAGGCTGGCGACTTTCACGCCGCCAGAGGGGCCACTGAAGCCAGAAGTCGAAGGGATGGAAAGCGCCGAACCTTGGTTCAATTGTTTCAGAAGCGACTGGCTCGATCGAAGGGCGTTCATCTTTCCAAGTTGTGGGGACTGCTTGAGAGCTTGTGCGAGTCCCCCGGATACCAAAGCCTGTGTTTTCTGTTGAAGGACCTGCGATTGAGCGATGACGGATCCCGCGTCGCCTGCGGCTTGAGCGCCTGCCGAGCCGGGACTTCCTGCTTCCATCACTAATTTGGCAAATTGAGGTGGAACGACTTCCGTGACCTCGGACGAGGGGGTTTCTAAAAATCCCCCGATCGCAACCACGAGACTCAGCGTCAGGCCCGATGTCAGAAGAGCTTTCTTGAAAATTCGAACGTCGGAATCGTCCTGCGTGTTTGTTCGGGGTATCCACAGAGCGGCTTCTTGGGTCGCATTGAGCCACTCGGGCGAACCCTGTTCTTGTAAACGCGAAGCCTCAGGCAGCGTATTGGCTCGGGAGAGTTCAATCAGCAGGCCCGACGGGAGTCGGACAGGACCCTTTTCGAAAGATTGGATTTCGATCCCTTGTGCTTTTCTTCCTGGGACAGGGAGGCGGATCAGTTCACCCGACGGTCGCAGCACATGCTGGATAGGCCAATCGAGGGCGAGAGTAGAATGCCCGTCCCAAAGGAGCGTTCTTGTCTCGCCATTCAAGCCTTGGATGGTCACTCGGTGACTCGGATTCCTTGAGCTCATGGCTGCTGCTCCAGCTCGGATAATAGCTCCTGAGTCTCCGTGCGAAAGCCTGCTCGCTTTCGGTAGAGGTGATGCTTCTTCCGCTTTCCGCGTGAGTCGCCGATTTGGCTCAAGCTATCCAAGGGGCGCTGATTGACGCCTTCGACGAGAGCGTCTTCGAAGTCGATCTGCTTTTCCCGCTTCGGCTGCGCCGCCTCGGAGGGGATGGCTGCCACGAATACTGCGAGCCAAACCAGGTACTGCATGTGTTAAGACTATTTAACATTACTAAAATAGTCAAATTATTGGCGAGGGGCCAATTCATTAATTAAAGCAAGGGCTTCCGCCTCTGCGCCTGCAGCCGCAAGCGACGCGGCTTGAATGACTTGAATCAGACGCGTCGAAGCCTCGGGCTGAGAAGCAAGCCCTCGTCCCACCAGCGCTTGAAGCGGCACATTTCGGCTTCGAAAAGCATCGAGCCATTGGTTCTGCTGGGAAAGCAAAGGCTCAAGTTCGATCCAATAGTCGATGCTTTGAAATCGATTCCGGAGATTCTCGGAATCTGAATCAGGGGCGGTGCTGGCTAACTGGGCCGTGAGCTGCCGCGATTTCTCAAGCACTGGCTGGGAGATCTCCCGGAGAGAAGCGCGATAGGCGGATTCATCATCCGCGGTTAAGCCCTTCGGGAAAGGCAACTTTGCGATTCCCTCATGGAACTCGCTGTACAGGACTGCGGTCGCCCGAAAAATTTCTCGGTGCATCCTCAGGCTGGGCAAATTCAAAGCTTGGACTGCGGCGTTTTCCCAGTCTCGAATCGACTCGATTCGGTGAAGGAGCGACCGAGTGCTGGCTCGTAAAGGCGAGAAGCGGGTTAACTCAGAGCGGGAGCGCTCGAGTGCTTGAGGGAGTGCGGGCCCGAGGTGATGGAGAAGCTCGAGCTGCTCGAGGGGTTCAAGCGTTTTCCAGTTCTTGCCCAGAATTCGAAGGGCGCGATTGATCTCCACGTATCCAAGCGTATCTGAGTGAAGGAGGAGCCACCCTGCCCAAAGCGAACGCTCCGGGCGCTTCTCGTCTTTAGCGCGAATCCAGGCTGTCTTTTCGGTGAATCGTACCGAAGGGTTGGAAAGGGCAAGCAGAGCTTCGACTCTTTCGCACATCACCTGCTGAGAACCTGAACAGATTTTCGAACTTGCGATCCAAGCCTGTAACTCTTTGCCTTGTCCCGAAGCCCAGATCAATTTCAAGGACGAGCTCAATAAAGAGCCTTCCGTGACTTCGGGTTCGTTTTTTAGCCAAAGTAAAAGCGACTCGGCTGCCTCCGAGAATCGGAGCTCGCTCTGAGCGATATGAGCCCGAAGTAAAAGCGCATCGGTCTGTGTTTTTTGAAGGAGAGGATCTTGAGCTTGCGCCAGGTTCTGTGACTGAATACCGCGGAGGTATTCCAGAGCCAACGCTCGGTCTCCCACACTCACGGCCCTTTGAGCAGCGATGAGGCGCGCTCGACTTGCCCAGCGAGATTGAGGAAACTTCTTCAGGAATTCGATCGGAGATCCAGAAGTTTCCAGTTCCTGGATCCAAGCATCTTGCGCGAGGACTTCTACTTTTCCTCGCTGCTCTGGGGTGAGCTCAAAAGAAAGAATGTGAAGCGCCGTCTGTCGGGTTTTGGCCCAGTCTCTTGAGGCAACCCAGGAATCCAAAGTCAGAGCCAAGGCCAGTGCCCCGGGCGAGTCACTCGGATTCTTCTCGAAGAGTCCCTCAAGGCGCGGTCGTGCACTTTCTCGTTGTCCTAAAGAGTAGAGCAGTCGCGCTCCGTCCCAAGCCACCTGGCGAACTTTGGGGTGATCGGGAGCAGTCTTTTCGATTTGATCGATCCAAGAAAGCCACTCTTGGAAGAGCGCCTGGGTGGATTCGGGAATCCTCCAACTTTCGTTTTTTGTCGGGTCGCTTGGGGCCGGCATCGGCGGAGCGGCGCCCAAGGCCTTCAATTCAGAATAGCGGGCACCCAATAAAAGAAGCGTGGCTTGAATCTTTGATTCCGGTTCGAGGCTGTTTTCAGTCTCCCATCGGTAATGGGCGACGGCCTGTGGAAAGAGCTGAGTGCGAAAATAGGAGTCGCCTAAGCTCCTATGAATGTGAGCCAGCCGCCCCGAGCCAATGTGCGTTACTTCCAGAAGGGTTTTGAGGAGGGAAATTCGGGGACCTTGATCCAAGGGCTCGATGGGAAGATTTTGCGCGGTTTTCGCAATCCACTCGATGAGAGCTTTCTGGCTTGGCGAATCCGTATGGATTTCCTGAAGTCGAACCACTTCCTTTAAAGCGGTACCGAGGCTGGTCCATCGCGAATGATTCACCAAGTTCTCGAGCCAATTCGACAGGATCTCGGGAGCCTCCGCTCGGTTGGATTCATCCTTCAAGAATCGGATCGACCACGCTTCCAGCGATCCTTCATCCTGGTGCGAGCGAAGCAGCTTGGCAAATCGGAGCGCGATCTTCCCAAAGAGGCGCCCGCTCTCCAAAGAGTGTAATCGCTCCCATGCATCGCCGATCTGAAACCCCGGTACTTTTTCCTCGCAAGCCTTGAGGACAAAGCCTGCGCTATCGAGAAGCAGGTTCTCGCGAAAGCTCTCCCCTGGATTCGCCTTTCCGTGTCGATTCACGTAATCGAGTGCCGTCTCGTAATGGCCTAGATTGAAGTGAGACCAAGCGAGTCGGTACAGGGCAAACGGATAACGCTCTTCGGTTGTTCGGTAAATCTGTGGCTCCAGAACCTGAACGGCTCGAGCATGCTCATTCCCTTCGGCGAGGAGTTCTGCCAGGGACAGCGCTCCGGAAAACGCCTCGATGGATTTTGGAGCCTCCTTCAGAAGGACTTCGTATTCTTGTCGGGCTCTCTTCTTGTCCCCGAGGTCCTCTTGAATTCGGCCTCGCTTTAATCGGACCTCTGCCCGTCTCGACTGTGGGCAGCCTGTTTTTAGGATTTGATCCAAGTTATTCCAAGTTTCAAAAAGGCCTTGGCGATGGGCTTTCTTGGATTTTTCCGCCGATTCTTGGAGTTCGGAAGAACCGTGAAGAATTCGAAAGCGAAGATCATTGGCGCCGTCCTGGAGTTCTACGAGCTTGAATCGGTATTCAAGTACGAGTTCTCGGTCCTTCGATTTCTGGATGAGCGCTTCGGTTCCTCGAATGGCCTTTTCTTGAGCACGAAGTGCAATCCAATCGATCCCTCGATCCAGCGCTTCGCCAGCTGAGGCGGAACTGGCGAAGAAAGCCACAAAGAAGCTAAGGAGGCGGACTCGGGTGATCATGAGCTATTCCTTCTGCACGACAGCGAGACGGAAGTCGGTGAAGCCGGTTCGCGCGGCAGCTCCGAGAATTTTCTTCAGTGTTCCGTAGGGAATGCGTTGGTCCGCGACGATAATCACTTTTCCGTCTGTTTTTACGGATGGATTGGCGCGGGCAATGGCTTCTTGTCGGCGGTGTTCTACGCCAAGGGACTTCTCGAGCTCGTTCACGTTCAAAGCTTGTAGGCTGGTGACGGGACGACCTTCGATACTGACGCCTTGTTGGGAGATTTCAATTTTCAGTGCTTCCACTGACTCCGAGGTGCGCGCAGCCTGAGCGAGCTCGAGACCTGCCGTGGGTGTGATGGCAGTGGCTCCGGTCTGAGTGCTCTTCAGGAGGAAGACTAAAAGAATCGTGAAAATATCGGCCATCGAGGTGATTTGGAGTTCCATCTCGCCATGCAGGTTTCGATTCTTCTTCCGAAAAAGACCGGATTTTTTGAAAAGAGCCATGGGTTTAATTCCTTTCAGGACGCTTCAGCTACCGCTGAGTTGAATCACGGGAATAGCTGCGCGGAGCTTCTCCATGGCCTCGACGACCGCGCGGTACTCGACCGCGTCGTCCGCTTCAAGAGTGGCCGTCTCGAGATTGGGGTGGGCATTTTTCCATTCTTGGGCGCGTGCTTCGAGTTCTGCGACGGGAAGTCTTGATTTCTTTCCAGAAAGTTCAAACTCGGCGGCTTCCCCGTGGCCCGTCAGGCGAACGCGTAAGATCGCTCGGGGCTCTTGGACTACTCCAGATCCTGCTCTCTGGGCCACCGCACCGGCTTCGAGAAATCCAATGGAGAGGAACGAAGCGGTTGCCAGAAGAAACGCGATCAAGACCGTGAAGCAATCGATGATCGGGGCCAAATTGAGTTCAAAGTCTTGCGAAGGTCCTCCATGCGAGCGCATTTTCAGAGGTCCTCTTCATCGGCGAGAACCTTTTTGGGTTCCCCGTAAAATCGCTGGCGTAGAAGGTCGATCGACCGAATGGCTGCCTGCTCGGTTTGAGCCACCAACTGATTGGTGCGATTGATGAGGAAACTAAACGCGATCATGCAGGGAATGGCGACTGCCAGCCCCATCATCGTTGCATTCATGGCGCTCGAGATACCTGCAGCAAGCAGTGCCGATTTTTGCTGAGCATCGGCGTGTCCGACCGCTTCAAACGAGTGAATGAGGCCAGCGATTGTTCCAAACAGGCCCAGAAGCGTTGCGACGTTGGCAAGTGTCGCTAGGAAGCTGGTACGGCGTTGGATTCCCAGCATGGCTTCGCCAACAGCGAGCTCTAACCCGTTCTCGATCAGCGCCTCGGGCTGATGCGCTCGAAGCAGCGCACTTTTGGCGACTTTGGCTTGGGGCTTCTCAGGGAATCGGTCGCAAAGCGCAACTGCCTCTTGAAGTTTACCCTCGGCCACCAGAGTCCGGATGCGGTCAAAGAAGCCCTCAGCGTCTTTCAGGGGATAGATGTGAAAAAGAGCTCGCGATCGTTCAAGAATGATGGCGAGAGCGAGTGCGCCCGCGATGAGGATCGGTAAGAAGTGAATGAGGTTGGTCATGACTTGGGTCTCCTTTTGGGATGCGGGGTTACTCGGAAAAACGGGGCTGGTAATTGATCAGGACCCGGTCGCTAGAACTGAAGGCCAGCACGCGATCCAGACTGGTGAGGGTCAGAGTCTTTCCTTGAATGACATACTCAGAAGCAGGGATCAGGAGGCTCGATCCATCGGCGTGAAGGAGTTTTACCTGCATGTCCTCACTTCCGGTCGGCTCGCGAGTCAGTTGAAAGGACGCTTTTCTCTCGACGATGGCCCGGCCAATGGCTTCCAGAATCGGAGCATAGTCAGTTGAACTGAGGTCCATCTTCACGGCGGGACGCCCGGTGATTGCAGCCACTCGGTCGGCGAGTTCTAAGTAACGATCGCCCCGGTCAACCGCTTTGGCGCGAATGACGCCGGCGGTGAGATCCTCAGTGTCTCGGGCGCTCTGTAGCGATTGGATCGAAGCGAGACTCAGGGGTGTGATGACCGAGACAAACCAAGACTGGGAAGGTCCCGAAGCGGAATCTAAGGTCGAAAAGAACTGATCCATCTGAGCGTGAATTTGAAAGACGGGAATGAGCTTCTGAGACGGAACGCAGATGCTGGGAAAAAGATCTACTCCGTCGATTTGCTTCCGGAGGCATTCTTGGGGGCTTCCATCCGCGTTGAGGGTGACTGGGCTATAGGTGCACCCGCTTGCGCAACAAGTGGGCGAGGCACTTCCTCCGTTCAGGGTTTGAAGGGTCGTGAGGTCACAGCGGTAGCCGGTGTTTGGGCGGTAGGTGTTGAGTTCGGATGCCAGGGTGGGATCCGTCACGCTTTGGTCGTCTTCGTCCGAAACAAAAAGGATTCCTCGAATCGAACCGGGCCGAAAGAACTGGGTCGAGGTGTTTTCGTTCCACTTCATGACTGAAAGAACACTCTGGAGGCCTCTTTCTGAGCCATGGCCTGCAGATCCGGTCGTGACGTTGACTCGGAAGTCATCGACGAGTTGTCGAATCCAAGTTTCATCGCCAGGAATGCCCGCGGGGGGTTGGGTTCTGAGAATGGCTTTTCCGCTATGAACCGTGTCGTTCTGAACGGTGTTCACGCACTGGGTGAGTGCGGTTTCTCCCGAACTCAGATCGGGGTTCAGGCAATGAGAAGTGCCCAGTTGGGAGCGCGAATCACGCGCCTGGCAATGGGGGCGGCCGCCGAGAAAATGCCGAGTCGGGAAATCTTCAGTGCAAAGGCCTGCAATCGGGCCGTCGTGAAGCCCTGGCAAAAGTCGCGCAAAATTCACGCTCGAGTCGGAGCTCCCATAAGCGAACCAAGCGGGGACAAGTTCTCGGTAACGGATGCCGCTGCTGAATCGTCCGTAACTCGCGCCGGCGGTCAGGGTCATGAGGCTCGGGGCCCAAGAGGGATTTTGCCAGCTCGAGGCTCGGCTCTGTGCCCAGGCGCTGGTGTAACTTCCACTGATCGCGAAGCGATCCAGGTATCCGGAATACGCCTGCCCTTGAGTGTCCACGCCGTTTCGAAAAGCGGGATCGGCCAGGTAAGTGTCGGTCGTGATGACGGCGACTTGAATATCCCACGTAGGTTTGAGGTACTTTCTTGCGAATGCCTCAAAACCTTGGCGAAGATTTTCTTGGGTCACATCCATCGACGCGGAATTGTCGACCACCCAGAGCAGGTCGACCTGTGTGTTCACCTCTAACTGAGAGCTGAAAACCTGCTCTTGCTGGGCATAGCGAAAAGCGTTGCTCAGTTGACCCGTGCAACCCGAGAGAAGAGCACTGGCAAGGATCAACGGAGCGCGAGCGAGAATGAACGGAGCGCGAGAGTACTGCATAAATAAGGCTCCTTCGTTACTGCTGAGAAGCGAGCTGGGAATGCGCGGGCGCCACTTGCGGCGCAGGCTGCCAGCCAGTGTAGATCTCAAGATCGGCGTGGTCGGCTAGCTCCTGCTGGAGCTGCTTTTCAAGCGAGCTGAGCTTGGCTTGCCCTTCAGCAGCTGAAGGCGAGTCCCAGCCTGCTTTGAGGTCGGCCTCATCGACACCAAGTGCGCCTAAGACTGCGTCCTTAGGTTTCGAGCACTTCTTCGTGCACTCCTCTGCAGAGGCAGTCGTACACACGGTGACTTGAATCTTCGAGCGTGGCCCAGCGTCAGGACCCAGGAGTAGGCCGTCCCGAGTGCGCTCATGGGCGACAGGCCGGCCGTCGACGCGCACGCAGGTGGTCACTTTCGATACGAAGGCCTGCCAATCCATCTTCAGGAGATTCCGGTGTCGCTGGCAGGCCTCTCCGTCCGAGTGGCTGGCGTCGGTCGAGTGTAGAAAGTGGAAGACCAGCGGCTGATGAGAAGTCGGTCTCGTACTCTCTGGAGTGGCCGCGCGAGATGCGCCGGGGAGAGCGAGGGGAGTTTGGGCCAGGTTCCGCTCGAGGGCAGAGGGCCCCCGAAGACCTTCAATCGGGTTTCTTTGGAGGCTCACCAGCCACGCCACCGTAGCGCTGGTGCTGAGGGCAACCGAGGCCAAGTACAGAAGGCGACGAGTGCGAGGTGACATAAGTTTGACTCCTTGCGTTAAGACTAGGGAACAATCTTAAGAAAGACAAACTTTTTTAATTCGCGTTGTGTAATCTTATGAATCCGTTGATTTTTTTCCGAGTGCTTCGCGCTTTTTTTAATGGCTTAAAGATTTTTATCGAAAAAAGGTGCCAGCATCAGGTCTTGGAGGAATTTTTTATGGTGTCCAAATCCTTAACTCGAGTGGCTCTTTCTTTAGGACTAATCGGAGTCTCGGCTCTTAGCCAAGGCTGCGCCAAGGGTTCGGGCGTGACTCTTCAGAGTCGCGGCTTCAACGTGGCGCAAGCGAATTTCTTTGAGCATCCCCTCTTAGCCATTCGCGATTGGATGATTCCGAACGCTTTGGCGGCGGGAAACCTCACGGGAGTGAAATTCTGTATCACTCAGATGAAGCTCGAGGCCGAGGACGGAAGTTCCATCAAGGACGAGGAAACCGACTCTGACCTTTTCGAAGCAAAGCTGGGCTGGGTGGACTTAGGAGATGGAAACACGACCATTTCTTGGGGCGATTTGCCCATTCCCTACGGAACGAAATTGAAACGGATCAAAGTGGAGATCCACAAAGACGAGGAACTTTGCGGAGTTCCTTACTCAGCCACTTTGACGACCGCCTCAGCGACTCGAAATCTGACGAAAGACATCGAGCTGAAGTTCTCGTTCGCTAATGCAAAAGAACTCAGCAAGGGCGATTCGGTCACTGTATCTCTCGCCAACTTAGTGGCGCAGTTTGACGCCGCTGAGACTGCGGGGAAGCTGAACGATTCGCAAATCACCTCTTACTTAGAGGATTATGCGAACGGCTCAGACGACAGCGCGGATTAAGGCCGTTTCAGAGCGAATGGATGGCGGGCTAACTTCAGGATCTTTGCCTGAGGCTAGCCCGTTTTTACATGTGAAGCGGGTGACCTGCAGCCACCATCGCTGCTTCCTTAATGACTTCTGGAAGCGAGGGGTGGGCATGGGACGAGCGCGCTAGATCTTCCACAGTGCCGCCGTACTCAAGAACTAAGACGCCTTCGTGGATCAAGTCGCCAGCACGCGGGCCGACAATGTGCATGCCCAAGAGCGCACCGGTTTCGGCATGACCCAAAATCTTCACGAAGCCTTCGGTGTCTTCCATTGCCTTGGCGCGGCCATTGGGCATGAACGGGAAAGAGCCCGCTTTGTAGGGGATGCCTTTTTCCTTCAGCTGCTCTTCGGTGTAGCCCACGGAAGCGAGCTCGGGATGGGTGTAAACGACGCCCGGAATGGCTTCGTAGAACACGTGCCCGGCCTGGTTCTTCATGATTTCGACCGCAGCAATGCCTTCTTCTTCGGCTTTGTGAGCGAGCATCGCGCCGCGAACCACGTCGCCGATGGCATAGATGCCAGGAACTTTCGTTTGGAAGTGGCTGTCGATTTCGACTTGGCCTTGTTTGTTGGTCTCCAAGCCCACTTTTTCGAGGTTCAAGCCAGCCGTGTAAGGGCGGCGACCGGTCGAGACCAGAACGTAATCGGCCTCGAGCATGGACTTCGTTCCATCTGAGCGGCTTTCGACTTCAACCAGAATGACGGCTCCGGTGTTGGCGGCTCCCAGGCACTTCGAGTTCAGGCGGAACTCGATTCCCTGTTTGGTCAGAATTTTCTGCAATTCGACTGCGATGCCCAAGTCAAAGCCATTGGCGACGCGGTCTTGGTATTCAACGATGGTCACTTTGGCGCCCAAGCGTGACCACACCGAGCCCATTTCTAGACCAATCACACCGCCGCCAATGATGACGAGGTGTTTGGGAACTTCGGGCAAAGAGAGGGCTTCCGTGGAGGAGAGCACTTTTTTTCCGTCAAACTTCAGGAAGGGAAGTTCAACCGGAGTCGAGCCCGTGGCGATCAGGACGCGCGGGGCTTGAAGCGTGCGCTTTGTGCCGTCTTGGGCTTCGACTTCGACGATCTTTTGATCGCCTTCGGTTCCCGCAAAACGACCGTGGCCTTTCGCCCATTCCACGCCATTTTTCTTGAACAGGTATTGAACGCCGCTCGTGAGTTGGCGAACGACGCCTTCTTTGCGCTTCATCATGGTTTCCAGGTCGAGCTTCACTTCGCCCACCACGATGCCGTGCTTTTGGAATTTCGTTTTGGCTTGGAGGTAATGTTCGCTGGATTCCAGAAGCGCCTTCGAGGGAATGCAGCCCACGTTCAGGCACGTTCCACCCAGAGTCTTTTCCTTCTCCACGCAAGCCACTTTGAAACCGAGCTGAGCTGCGCGGATAGAGGCGACATAGCCGCCCGGGCCTGCGCCGATGACAATGAGATCAAACTGTTCGTTGGCCATGGGGTGCCTTTCGATGATGCGAAGGAAAGCTTAGTAGTTCAGGTTGAGCTTTTCTGGATTTTCCAAGAGGTCCTTGAGCGTCACCAGCCAGGTCACTGCGCCTTTTCCGTCGATCAGGCGATGGTCGTAGCTCAGCGCCAAGTACATCATGGGGCGGATTTCGACTTTTCCATCGATGGCCACCGGACGTTCCTGGATTTTATGCATGCCCAGGATGCCGCTCTGGGGCGGGTTGATGATCGGCGTGGAAAGCAGCGAACCGTAGGTGCCGCCGTTTGAGATCGTGAAGGTTCCGCCGGAAAGCTCGCTGATTGAGAGTTTGTTCACTTTGGCGCGAGCGCCAAAATCGGCCACTTTTTTCTCGATGTCGACGAAGCCCATGTTTCCGGCATCGCGGATCACCGGAACGACCAAGCCGCGCTCGGTACCCACGGCAACGCCGATGTCCAAGTAGTCGTGATAGACGACGTCTTGTCCATCGATCGATGCGTTCACTTCAGGAATGAGTTTCAACGCTTCGACCGAGGCGCGAGCGAAGAAGCTCATGAAGCCCAGCTTCACACCGTGCTTCTTTTCGAAAGCGTCTTTGTGCTGCGAGCGAAGTTTCATCACGGCCGACATGTCCACTTCGTTGAAAGTAGTCAGGATGGCAGCGGTGTGTTGCGAGTGAACCAAGCGCTCGGCAATGCGTTGGCGAAGCATGCTCATCTTCACTCGGCGATCGCCCGGCTGGTCGATGTAGGCCGGAGCTTGGGGAGCACGCGCAGCAGGAGCTACTGACGAAGCAGGTGCGCTAGCAACCGCACTCGGAGTGCTCGCCACGGGCTTCGCAAAGGGATCTTTGCCGGCCTCGACCATCTGCTTGCGAGTTCCGGGGCCGGGCATCGCGCCGCCGCCGACGGTGGGGCCATGAGCCGCCGTTGCGCCGGTAGGGGCGCTTGAGGCCGAAGCCGCAGGAGCACTCGCAGCGGGTGCGGCTGCTGCAGGGGCGCTCGTTGCAGGGGCCGAAGCCGAAGGTGAAGCGGCTACCGTGGCGGTTGCTGCGTCATCAATTTCGGCGATGCGCGATCCGACGGGAACTCGTTCACCGGCTTGCTTCAGGATGTTCAAAACTCCGGCGCTTTCGGCGATTAGTTCCACCGTTGCTTTGTCGGATTCGATTTCGACGATCGTCTCGCCGACTTTGACCGCTTGGCCACTTTGCTTCAGCCACTTCAGGATACCGACTTCGCTGACGGACTCTCCTACGGTCGGGGCATTGACTTGATGTTTCATGATTTGAAAGCCTCCTGAAGCAGTGCTTTTTGCTCAATGTCGTGAATTTGCGGATAACCGGTGGCCGGGGAAGCAGCAATGCCGCGCCCGACGTAACGGATGGCGCGATTACCGACGGCTTGACTGAAGTTTCCGGTGCCGCCCATCCAAAGATTAAAGACGTGCGTCCAAGCGCCCATATTGCGGGGCTCTTCTTGGACCCAGACCACTTCCGCTTTGCCGTAGCGGCCCAGAATTTTTGCGAGCATTCCGGACGGCCAAGGATAGAGCTGCTCGACCCGTATAATAGCCACGTCGCTTCGCTTCGAGGCATCCCGCTCTTTGACCAAGTCGTAATAAACCTGGCCCGAGCACAGAAGCACTCGCTGAGCGTTTGATGCCTTGGCGTTGTCGGTAAAGGACGAATCATCCAGAACTTCCTGGAAGGGGCGGTCCGTAAATTCCGCCAGATCCGAAATGGCCATCGGGTGACGCAGCAGTCCTTTGGGGGACATGATCACCAAGGGCTTTCGGAAGTCGCGTTTCACTTGCCGGCGCAAAGCATGGAAAATCTGCGCGGGCGTGCTCAGGTTCGCGACGGTCCAGTTTTCTAGTCCCGAGAGCTGAAGGAATCGCTCCAAACGCGCCGAGCTGTGCTCGGGGCCTTGGCCGGCGTAACCGTGAGGCAAGAGAAGGACGAGTCCACTCATGCGGTTCCACTTGCTCTCGGAAGTGGCCAAGAATTGGTCGATGATGACTTGGGCGCCATTCGCGAAGTCACCAAACTGCGCTTCCCAAATGGTCAGAGCGTTTGGATCAGTCAGCGAGTAACCGTACTCGTAGCCCATGACAGCCGTCTCAGACAGCAAGCTGTTGTGCACTTCGTACTTCGCCTTGCTGCTCGACACTGCGTTGAAAGGCGCAAACCTCTGCCCCGTTTGGAAATCATGCACGACCGAGTGACGGTGCGTGAAGGTTCCGCGTTCAGCGTCCTGGCCAGTGATTCGAACCGTGTGGCCTTCTTGAACGAGGCTTGCGTAAGCCAGAGCCTCGCCTGTGCCCCAATCCAGGCCCTTTCCTTCGAGCACGCTTTTCAGTCGAGTATCGAAGAAGCGACCCAGCTTCGAGTGAAGCGTGAACCCGGCCGGAAGCGTGCAAATTTTCTTTGCAAGTTCTTGAAGCTGAGGTGCCGAAACACAGGTGGCTTTCACCGGTTCGAGCATTTCCTCGGCGCCGTGGGGCTGCTTGAGTCCCTTCCAAGAACCTTCGAGTCGCGAGCCCGAATCGTACGGGGCTTTCTCTTTCGCGATGGCTTGCGCCTTCATGTAGGCCGCATTGATTTCGTCCACGACTCCTTGCGACTCTTCCGCCGAAACTGCGCCGGACTTGGCCAGTTGTTCAGCGTAAACGCCTCGAGGAGAAGTGTGAGCTTTCACTTTTTTGTAGAAAAGAGGCTGAGTGTATTCGGGTTCGTCGCCTTCGTTGTGGCCGTATTTTCGGTAACTGACCAGATCGACGAAGACGTCTTGGCGGAACGTCTGTCGGTATTCGGTCGCGAGCTTTGCCACGAACCAAACGGCTTCCGGATCGTCTCCGTTCACATGGAGAATCGGGGAATTCAGCATTTTCGCGACATCGGTCGAATAAACAGCTGAGCGAGAATCCCACGGATCGGTGGTGAAGCCCACCTGGTTATTGATGACCAAGTGAAGGGTGCCGCCGGTCGTGTAGCCTTCCAGCTGGCCCATTTGCAAAGTCTCGTAACAGACGCCTTGGCCTGCCAATGCGGCGTCGCCGTGGACGAGGATCGGCAGCACACGGGTGCGCTGCGAGTCGCCTTTGCGGTCCTGTCGAGCACGCGCCGAACCCACAACAACGGGGTTCACAAATTCCAGGTGCGAAGGATTGTAAGCGAGTGACAAGTGCACCGACTTCCCATTTCGAGTGGTGATGTCGGAGGAGTACCCCTTGTGGTACTTCACGTCGCCCTCGCCGTGAGTGGTGTCTACCTTGTAGTTGCCTTCGAACTCGGTGAACATCGCTTCGGCTTTTTTGCCGAAAAGATTGTGCAGCACGTTCAGGCGTCCCCGGTGAGCCATCCCGATGACGACTTCATCGACGCCTTGGTCCGCGCCTTGTTCAATGAATGCGTCCAGACAGGGAAGCGAAGCTTCCGAACCTTCCACGGAGAAGCGCTTAGCGCCCACATAACGAGTGTGAATGAAGCGCTCGAAGCACTCGGCCTGCGACATTCGGCGTAAAATGTGGCGCTGAGTTTGTCCGTCGAGCTTTGGCCGAGCTTGCAGGCTTTCCAGGCGTTTCTGGAGCCAAGAGCGAGCGGCGGTATCCTGAATGTGGGTGATCTCGACGGCGATGGTCGAGCTGTAGGTGGCTTTGAGAAGCTGGAGGATTTGCGACAAAGGCGCATCGCCCAAGCCAACGAGGCGTCCAGCAGCAAACGTGCGACCGAGGTCTTCTGAGCTCAGGCCGTAAGTCGAAAGCTCGAGCTGAGGAACGGAAGAAGGAGCTGCCGACAGCGGATCCAAGTGAGCGGCTAGTTTGCCGAACTCCCGGTAAGCTTGAATCAGCTCAACGACTTTCAGTTCAGTCGCCACGGGCAAGCCCGTAGAAGAGACGGCAGCAGTGACTCCGCTGACCGCTGGGCCGCTTGCCGCTGCTTCAGTGGCGAGCTGGTCGCCCAGCTCGAGCCCTTCAAAGAAGAAACGCCACGATTCATCGATAGAATCGGGTTTCTGAAGGTACTGTTCAAAAAGCTCGTCGATATAGTCAGCGTTTCCGGGCTTCAAATAGCTGAATTTCTGCAAGGAAGACCTACCTTTACATGATTCCGCGGAGGCTCCCACTTTTAGGACGCCGACCGCCGGGAATCAAGGACACAACTCGGGTTATCGACTGATTTTACCGTCTTCCGGCCGCTACCGAAGCGGGCAGGAATTTCCGGGTGACCGGAGGGTTTTTGACTTCGGCCTCCAATTTGCTCTGGCCGAAGGGCAACCCTAAGAACAGGAGAAATTCCGAATGAAAAAGTTGAAAGATTTGATGAACCGCCAGTTTGCAACCGTCCGCCCGGATGCCGAAGTCCGCGAAGTCGCTCGGTTGATGAAGAAGCAAAATGTGGGATTCATCCCTGTTTGCGATGAACAGCGCATTCACGGGATCATTACGGATCGCGACATTGTGATGCGTGTTTTGGGCGAAAAAATGGACGTGAGCACCGTGAAAGCCCGCGACATCATGTCAAAAGACGTGTTCTGGTGCTTTGACGACGATTCGTTTGAGACGGCCGCCAAGTTGATGCAGCAACACCGGGTCCGTCGCTTGCTGGTTCTTGATCATGACGGTCAGCTTTCCGGGGTTCTGGCAATGTCTGACATCGCTTATGACGAGTCCCACGATCGGTTGGCCGGCGAAACGCTTCGCGCCGTGGCGCACCCTGAGTGGCGCTCCCGGGGCGGGATCCTTCGGAATCCGTGGTTCCAGGGGGGCGTGGCTGCCAGCGTCGTCGCAGCAGGCGTGACTTATTACTTCACTCAGCGTCGCCCGGCTAAGACATCCCCACTAGCAGCCGTGAATCGCAAAAAAGCGGCCTGATCGAAAAAGACCCTAAAAAAAGGCGTGTAGGGCGGGAAACCGGATTTGACGTCCCACCAGGCGTCCGGTATCCCGCCCACCATGGGGCTGATCTCTTTGCGGGTGAGGTGGGGGTTTGGGTTGAGTCTGCTCGGTTTCTGGGCGTTCTTGCAGGTCGCTCGGGCCGACGATTCTGAGCTGAAGGACCTCATGAGTGAAGTCCGCCCGGCTCTGCAATCGATGATCAAGACCACCAGTCGGCCGGTCGTGCTTTATCACTGGACCAATCGATCGAGCGTGGGCGTTCCTCTGAAGGGCATAGTGGATTCCCAGGATCCGCTCTATTCCAACTATGTAAAAGGCGCGACACAAGGATTCTTCCGGTTTCAGAAAAAAAGCCGCGACATGCTCGGCAATGGCCTTTATCTCGCTGTCGATCCGGTCGCAACGCGGCGTTACGGTGCACAAGGTGCGACTTGGGTGCTGCTTGCCTTGGAAGTGAAGAAGGGTGCGCGCTTCTTAGATCTAGCAGGGCGCATGAATTCGATTCCCGCAGATTTGGCGAATCGATTGGCCGCTTACGGCTGCGGCGTCACGTCTTGGCAGGACGTCTTTGCCCGCGCGGACGGATCCAGTAGCGGGACGACCTGGGGCAAGACTGTCGATGGTAAGAAATGTCAGGCGGTTAAGGCCGCGCTGGCAAATGATCCTGCGCTCGGAATTTTCGCCGCTCGTTACAGTTACTCGGCCACTTCCTACAAAGATTGCGGATCGCGAGGCTACGCTTTCAATGCTTGGAACTCGAATGGGTTTGATTCCAAATCCAGCTTCGGACTGAGTGCCGGGCTTGCGCCGGTGAATTCAAAAGCTGCAACCGCGCAGCGTCTGCTTCGAGCTTTGTTTGAAGCGCCTGTGGCCTGGGGTGACCGCGCTGCTGCGAGCGCTCAGAACATTCCCTTGAATCAGTGGCCTTATTCCGAGCTCTCGGGGAAAGCTTCCGCTCAGGAAGTGGAAGAGTTCAAGCGCGAGCGGCTCTTGGGCTGCAGCTCGGTTTACAGCGAAGATCGGGCGAATTGAGCTTCTCGGTGAAAGCGTTCGCGCTTTCGCCACTCCACCCAGTCCAGTCGAACCCACTGACCATTGAGAACAGTCACCACGTTTCTGCCCTCTCGCAGCTTGAGTGCTCGAGCTTGGGTAGTGGAACCATCCGTCGGCCAATGTTTTGCGGAAGGATGAACTTGGGTGAGAAGCCAGAAGGGTGGATCTGGAAGCTCGCGTGCGTTTTCGAGCGGGTGAAGCTGAGTTCGCTCGCTGGTGACCAGTCGCGGGATCAGAGCATTCGGTGCCACGACCGTGGCGCGAGGACGGCCCTCAAGAAAGATTGAAACTTGCTCAAGCTCTTGCAAGCGTTCGGGATCGGCCGCGCAGTGCGCCGGACCTCCTCGAAAGAGCGTCTTGAGCGAGGACTTTCCTAAATAGGAAAGCTGAAAGGCGATCAGGAGAATCCAAGACGCCACGGCCCACCGACGCTCGACTTTGAAGCGTGGGGGAATCAGCAGCGCCAAACAAGCCGCGAGCGGAATCCAATAATGGTGGCCCCATCGGCCTGAAACAAAGCGAATTCCCAAGAGCGATAGAAAAACGAAAAGGGCGTCTGAGCGAACGAGTGGCTTGGCTGGGGTGCTTCGCTGAGCGAAGGCCGCGCCGATCCAGACTAGCGCCGGAAGAGTGGCTGCGCCTAAGCCTCGCCAGATGCCCCAATCCAGAAGGCGTACCTTTGCGGCATGAATCGGGTCTTGAAGCCAAAAGGCCAAAAATCCTTCGGTGTAGGATTCCGTGCTGCCGAGGAATCTCGGGCGGAGATAAAAAACACCGATCCCCCAAGCAAGAGCCAAGAGGAGGAGCGGAACGCCCAAGCGCTTCTGAAAAAGAATTCGGCTCAACGCTAGGACTGCCAAGACCGGCACGTATTCCTCTTTAAACATCAAAAGGAAAGCAGCCCAAAGAAGGCTCGTTCGTCCGGCCTCAGGGTTTTGTAGGGAAATCAGAAGTCCGGTGAGCGGGAAGACCGCCCAAGTTCCCGGATGGACGGGAAACCCAAGCGCCGTGGTCGTTGCCGATCCCAACAGAAAAAATGCGGTTGGAAAAAGAAGCGGGCGACTGTGTTTCCAGATCAAGATCGCGGCTGCCAAAACAAAGCCGAATTCGATGATCAAAGCACGCAGGGTGGGTTCGCTGCCACGGACCCAAGGAGCAACCCACAAAAGAATCGGGTCAAAATGGTCGTTAAAAACTCGGATCTCACGGACCGAGAGCCAGGGGTTCCAATGATCCCAGCGGATCAGGCTCAGTGCTTGGGTGTAGATCCCCAAGTCATAGTTGGAAAAGCAGTGCCGACTCCACTCAATCAGAATGGGTAGGATGACAAGAATCAGCCAAGCCCCGAAGACGGCCGTCCATCCTAGGCGTTTTAGGACTCCGTCCCTCACGCATGCACCTGACGCGGGCGGAAGATGGAGAGAAAAGAGGGCGCTCCGAGTGCCGCGTAAAAAGCGGTAGCCCAAGCCAAGTAGCGAGTGACCTCGGAAGGTTGAGCAGCTTGGATTCCGGCCGAGAACAGCAACACTGCGGCCAGGATCATCGTGGCGCGTTTCCAGCGACCCAATGCGCAGTCGACTTGGAGCCTTTGCAGGACTCCGTACCAAGACGTCAGAGAAAGGCAGGACAGAAGAATCCAGCGAGGCTCGGTGACTTCAAACCCTAGGAATCGAGAAGTGATCCAAGGTCCAACCGCACTAAAAACCAGAGCCCCCGCTAGGCAAAGCAAGAGTCCTGCGGCTTCCCAGAGCCTGAGCATGGAGTGCCGACTGGCTTTTGGCCCCGATTCACGAACTCCGCGGGCTTCGGCGATGTGGTAGGGCAAAGCCAGTTGCAGCAGTGTCGAAGCACCGAAGAAAATGGCTTTTGAGAAAAGCGCTGCGCGCACATACTGACCAAGCACTTCGGGCGAATGGATCTGCGTCAGGTTCAGAAGGTCGAGTTGTGGGGCCAGTGCGAAAGCAGAGGCCAGCACCAAGCTGGAAGGAAGGTTCTCGCGAAGTCTGCGCGGTGATACGCTGCCTGCGGCAAAATTTTCGGAGCCCTTTCCTGCGGCTAAAGTCAGAACGCCAAAGCCCAGCACCACTAAAGCCAGTGCATAGGACGCAGGAAGTGCCCACCAGAGCGTTCCGGGTTCAACGACTCCCGGCCAAAAGGCCACGGCGAACTTCAAACACGCTGGAACCACGATTCCGAGACCGAGCCAGATAAACTGAAAGCGACCTTGAAGCTGTCCGAGGGCCAGGTGATAGGCAAGACCCAAGACAAGCGTCAGGAAGCCCAAAACTCCCGGCGTGTTCTCTGGATACGCTAAGTTCGAGGTCAGGATCAGAACCCCGGGTCCTAAAAGCCAAAGCGTCCATCCCAAGCGTTTCAATCCCGCAGTTTTCAGAGGGTGAAAGTTTGAGGCGAACTGAAGAGCGGTTCCGAGGATCATGGCCAGATTCAGCCAAGCCATCCACACATTGAGCGAACCGTAGCTGGCCAAGTCCAGGCGGGAAGCCGCACGAAGCTGGAAACAGTAGTTCAAAACTCCAGCCAGCAGGTTAGCTGCGAGAAGAACCGCGGCGTTTCCTGCAACGGATCTGCGACTCACTTCAGACTCCGAAGGCGGCGATAGAGTTTGAGAGTGTCAGAGAGAACCGTGAATCCGACGCGAATCACGTGGCCCAGTTCCTTCACGACTCCGCGCGAGTTGAAAGAGAAGTAATCGAGCTGAATGGGGGCCTCGAGGAAAAGCTGAAACCCACGGCGTTTGGCGAGCGCCAGAATTTCCAAGTCAAAGCCGTAGCGGTCGACCCGCAAATCGGGAAGGATCGCATCGACCACCGCGCGCCGGAAAAGCTTGAGTCCCACTTGGGTATCCGTGACATCTAAGTCAAATAGCCTTTGAATGAGTCGCTGGTAAATTGCGCTGAGCAAGCGCCGAATCCACGGGTACTGAACCTGCGACTGAGGGTGACGCTTCGAGCCTAAGACGACGTCGGCCGAATAAAGCTGCATGAGGCCCAGAAAAATTCGGATCTCTCGGGGATGAAGCTCCATGCCTCCATCGATAAAAAGCACATAGTCGCCAGACGCATTTCGGAAGCCCTCTCGAACGGCGCTTCCTTTGCCTTGGTTTCTTTCCAATTTCAAAGCGCGAACACGCGGGTGGCTCACCTTGGAAAGGGAGTCGTGGGTGCGGTCCGTGCTGCCGTCATTCACGACGAGAATTTCGTAGTCTTCGAAAAAGGGCTCGATCTCGGAAATCAGGAGCGCCAAATTCGAGCCGATGCGCGCTTCCTCATTGAAGACCGGCACGATCACCGAGAGCTTGCGGTGTCTCAAGCTTGCGAAAATGTCAGTCGATTCCGGAGTCAGTCTCGCTTCAGCCATTTTGCCTTTCGTTCCGCGCTGGAGTTGACCCAAAGGCCATAGAGAATTCCTGCCCCGAAGGAGACCAGAACTCCCAGATGAAGGGGCATCATCCGAATGACTTCGCTGGGACGCCGAGTGAAACCGACGACACTGAAAGCGGCCAGGGCGGAAGCGACAGCAGCTAGGGTCAGAGCCCGGGCGGGGTCCAGCGCTAGAAAGGTCAGCCAGGCCAGTGTTCCGAGCGTGCCGAGTAGGACAACCCAGAAGAACGGGCCACTTCGCCTCTGAAACACGTGGTATTCGACGAAGCTCGGTCCGCGCTCAAAAAGGCGCGCTAGAAATGGCTTCCAACTTTCACGCGGAACCCACGCAATACGAAGGCCCGGGTGTGCCAGAATCGGGGCCTCGTCGACCATCTGGCGCATCAGGTAAGTATCGTCACTGAGAAGCGCATCATCCGCAAAGTGCGAGCAGGCCCGAATGAACCCTTCTCGGCTGCAAAGCAGGATTCCGGTCCCCTTCAGGTACTCGTCGAAATTCTGAGGCGTCAGAAGGAACGGCTCTTTGCCGTCCCGATAGTGACGTCCAAACAGCGCGCGGTGCGAGCGTTCCCAGTACAGGCTGAACACGCTGCGGGAGGGATCGATGTCCACAAAGCCCATGATGTCGCGATGAAGAGGCGCGATTTTTTCAAGCGCGTTCCCGAAACCTGCGGGAAGGAGAATGCGCGAATCGAGAAAAAGGATTCGCTCACTCGGGCAGGATTTTGCGCCTTGAAGGCGGGCTTGAAAGCGGCCTTGGTTCTGTTCCAGTCGGAGAACTTTCACCTTCTCTCGGTCAGCGCCACCTGAAGCTTGAATTCGTGCAAGCACAGCCGGAGTTTCATCGGTCGAACCGTCGTCGACAAAAAGGACGGACTCCAAAGTTTTCGAAAGGCCTGAGCCTTGAACCGACTTCCAAAGCGGTTCGAGAAACGAGGCCATATTGCAGGTGGGGACGATCAGAGTGATGGAAAGCACGATTGATACTCTCCTGAACTCAAGATCAAGCCATCATTCGGTTCGGGGGATCGACAGGCCGTCGTTCGGTATTCCCAGCCTAGCTTCTTGCAGAGCGATTCGCGGAACGCTGCAGGAACTTCGTCGTGAAACCGAATCCAGCGTGCGCGTGTGCAGGTGAGAAATTGCGAAAGCCGGGTTTCCAGTACCCGGGTGGCGCCTTCACCTGACTGGATCGCGCTCGCAAATGTTTCTGGCCCGAAAAGCTGACTGAGCTGCGCATTGAAAGAATCGGGCGCTACGCGTCCCATCAGCTCGCAGTCGGTGCCATGGAGTGCTTGGATTTCGCGGTAGAACCGGAATCCAGGCCCGAGGTTCATTTCTGAAAAGTAAGGAAAAGCGAGTCCGCGCCCGCACGCGCGTTTCTCGGGAAGAAGTTCGCTCCAGCTCGGAGCAACTGTTTCTGTCCAAGAAGGATTCAGTGCTGGATAATCCAAGCACATCAAAGAGACGCCGATGAACGCCCAAATTCCGGCTCGGTGCGCGGGGAGCTTGGAAAGGGTGTTCCCGAACCTTCGGGTGAGCCAATCGCCGCAAGCCCAAAGAACGCCCAGATAGACCAGCACTCCAAACCGCGAAGCCACACGAAATTGCGGAATGAAGAAGTGAAGCCAAGCCGCGGGGCCCGTGGCCGTCTTGAAGAAAGTGAAAGGAAAATGAGGGTCGAGCGAAAACCAGAGGCTCCAAAAGACTAACCAAAGCGCCGCGATGCTGCCGTTCTTTGCGTCGGGATTCCAGAAGCCCTTTTTTGTCCGCAGCGCACTGCGAATGGAAGATACTGAAGCCACGGCAAAAAGAACGAGAAGGCTCCAGCGAATCCCGTTCGTTCTCTCGTGAAAATTGCTTCCTTCTAAATTCCACCGGACCCAGGCCGTCAGATCTCCACGCCACGGCATGAGGTCGTCCGATCCGAAAACGATGTCCCCACTCAAATAATCGACGAAGTGCGCGACATAGACTTTGAAGAACCAAGGGATGGGGAAGTGGGCCTGTGGCAGTGCGGGTGCTTCAGGCGGAAATGGCACGAAGCGATTCCAGCCCAAGAAAAGAATCGCGGGAATCGAGGCGGGAAGGAGAACCTTCAACCCGGCGAGCAGGTTCTTCCAGCTGAAGGTGCTGGCATCGCCATGATGAATGGCCCGACGGTGGAGGTAAACCGGAAGCAGGAACGGAGCGATTCCGATCAGGAGAATCTGGTAGTAATGAGCCGCTGTGCAGGCAAGAACGAGAAGCATCGCTGCAGAGGCTTGCGCCTTCAGGCGTTGGATCGAGGTTTCGAAACGGCGAGCTGAGATTTCTAAGGCCGCCAACGCCAATGGAAATCCGAAAGTTCCGGCCAGAATGGGGTGAACCCCGGCTCGGGCTCGAACATACGGAGTCAACGCATAGGCAGTGGCGAGAGTCACCGAAATCACCCAAGGCCAGCGCATCACTCGTGCAAAGAGAAGAAAGCTCAGGCCGTTTAAAACGGCGATTGCCAGGATCAGCGCCACACCCGATTTTTCGGGTTCTACCCACGGCCGAAGGGCGAGTACCAGGCCGCGCTCGATCCACGGGATCCAAAGTCCGAATCCACTTGGCGCATTCAATTGTGGGGTCAGGATGCTTCCGTAGAGCAGCCACGACGGATGCTCATCGGCGGTTTTTCGCAGGGTGTGGTGTTGAAACGGAACCGTCGTGGCATCCGAACCGTCACTCAGCAAAACAGCGGGTGAGTTCTTGGAAAAGAGCGTGAAGGAAGCAGGTCGGAAGTAGTGAATGGAAAGCGTGAAAAAGAGGGCCGCGCACACCAGCCAGCGAAGGGCCTCTTTCCAGGCTTTCATGGCTTGGGCTCCAAGGAGTCGAGAATGAGCTCAGAAGGAGACCGATCAAAGCGGACGGGATCGCGTTTGAACTGAGCTGGGTCCTTCAAGAACCCAGCGATTGCGGGCTCTTCAAATTTCGAGAGGACGCAAGGCCCGCCGTCCAGTCCCTCGACTCGCTCGGTAGTGTCGCGCAGCAGAAGGCAGGGCTTGCCCAAGTAGTAGCACTCTTCCTGGTTGCTGCCCCCGTCAGACAAAAGGAACTCAGCGCCCTCCATCAAGCGAGTGAACCGAGTGAAAGGTTGCCGGGGAAGGAGCTTTACGCCGCCTGATTCCAAGCGCTTCTTCGTGATGGGGTCGCCCTCAAGCTTGGCTTGTGTCGGGGGGTGAAGCACGAGGTAAGTAGGCATTTGGCTTGCGGCAGTGAGCAGCGTTTGGCAGTGGGCTTCCCAGCGCGTGGCCGAATTCAGATTCTCAAAGCGGTGAAGATTCGCGACAGCGTAACGCCCCTCGGGCAAGTCGTCTGCTGTTGCAAAGGCGGGATCTTCGATCACCGCCATCAGTGCGTCGTAGAGTGTATTTCCGCGCGTGTTCAAAACAAGGCCCGAAGCTCGGCGCAAATTCTCAACGGCGCGCTGGTCTTGGCCAAAGTGCCGAGAAGTGAGGCGCGAAACCAAGCGACGGTTGATCTCTTCAGGAAACGGACTGAGCAAGCTGCTCGAGCGAAGGCCCGCTTCGACGTGCGCGACGGGGACGCCGAGCCTGCGCCCTAAGATGGCCCCAGCTAAAGTCGAGAGCGTATCCCCATGGACCACCCAGTGGTCGGAAGGTCCAGGAGTAGTACCAGTGGCCGCGCGGAGTTTCTCGCGGACGGTTTTCAGTCCAAGCGTCACGCAGCGAAGCCACCAAGCCAGGGCTTGCGTGGACCGGGTCAAGTCATGAGTCGTGTCGATCAGCGTGACGGCTTTGGATCGGGGAAGCTGGAAATCGTCCCACTGGGTCCAGAAGTTCACTGCGCTTTGGCCGGTGGACACAAAAGTCCATGCGAGCCCGCGCTTTTCAGCCAGCCGCAACAGCGGATAAAGCTTGATCAACTCGCCGGCCGTGCCAGCACAGAACCAGAGCACCGTACTTTGGAGCTAGCACAAGCCCTGGGTTTTTTGGAGATTGGTTTTGGGAAAGAAAAGAGCCGGGACGAAGCCTTCCAGTGGAAGGTCGCCCCGGCTCGGGGAAGTTCAGTTCTCAGCCGATTGGCTCGGTTCAGCCTTTTTTGGCTTCAGCCGGGGCTTCGCTTGCGCCCAGGATCTTGATCAAGGCTTCCACCAGTTCACGGTCCTTGTTGGACTTTGCCTGCATCCGCTCTTGGGAAATGATCTTGAGCGATTCATTGATCACGGGAGCGGCATTGGGGCGACCCTTGAAAGTGGCCAGCGAAGTCGCTGCTGCTCGGCGTTCACCGGGCGAGTTGCCTGGCAGAATGGCCGCACTCAAGATCCTAACGATCAGGTCTTCCAAGTCCATGACCATCGAGTTCGATTCGACCTTGGCCTCAGGGTTCGCCTTTTTCAGGATTTCACCGAGGTCACCCAAGAAGTATGGAGCATTCGGATCGCGGGCCAGGGCACCCAAAACAGCCGTGCGAGCCTGAGTGATTCCGCCCGTATCGGAAGTGTAGAAGTTCTTCACGAATTTCTGGGTATCGCTCACAAACTTATCCAAAGCCGGGGTGGCTTTGTCAGCTGGAAGCGATTGAATGTAAGCCGACTTGGCCAACTGTGCTTTGGCATTGTCGATGGCCGATGCCAGCGATGCTTCCACCGGAGCCGGAGCTTTCCGAATGTCGGCGCCTCCCAGCTCCATGATGCCGCTCAAGTAGTTCGAGCGCATCTCGATCTCGCTGGTTCCTTCCGGCAAAGCCGTGTAGGCGCGCAAGATCTTGACCGTCCGAACCAGCGTCTGCTGAAGCGACGAGCGCCCCTTCTGGTAGAAGAAGGTGAACGCGCCCAGCGTGCGGGTCTGGTAGGTCGACGCGAGTTTTTGAAACTCCTTTTCGTCTTTGGCGGCATCCAATGCCGCTTGAGTCAGCACTTTGGCCGGGATCCAAGAAATGGCCTGGCTCAAAGTGACGTCATCCACGTTGGCTGCCGTGCTCTTGATCCGAGCGAGGGCGGTTTTTACCGACAAGCTTGGATTTTTTTCCACGTCGTAGCGAATGCAAAGCGGGTCGACTGCGCCTTGAGTGAAGTCGGCTTCTGCATCCGAGCAAGCCGGAAGGACGGCTGCCCCTTTGATGTCCGCCTCACGGTTATAGAGGTGGCTCAAAGCTTGGCGATCGTACTCCAGTTGCGGACCCACACCAGAATGGGCCACCGGGAACGCTTGGCGCTCCAGCTCGAAATGGTTGTAGTCCATGATCGAGGTGGTGAAGATGCGCTTCTCTTTGGGTTGCGACAAGTCGTAGGCCAGCGAGCCTTTGAAGTTGTGGCCCAAGCCCAAAGCGTGTCCCACTTCGTGGAACAGGGTTCCGGTCAGAAGCTCTTTTCCGAAAGCTTCGACCTCATCCACGGTCGTGGCGCCCAAGACGGCAGCCATCTCTTCACGCAGATCTTTTGCGCAAAGAGCCGGGTTCGAGCGCTTCATGGAAACGTCGGTGGAGAAGTCCATCAAGTCGAGGCCCGTCTTTTTATCGATGGCGCGACCTTCTTCCCAATAGGTCTTCCCAATCTGAACCCAAGCTGCGGGCAAGTAGATCAGGCTGTGGCTTTGGTAGCCGTTGAAGGGGTTGGTGGCCTGGCTTTCATAAGCGGCACCTGCTACGCGGCGGCTATCCCAGTTGATGATGTTGAATCGTGGGTCGCCCAGCTTCACACCTTTCGGAGTGCGGCCCTTGAAGCGAACCACATCGCGTTTGATGCCAGCGAAATCGCGGTAGTAACGATTCCAGGCTTCCACGCCGATTTTTACCGATTCCAGGTAATCGTCCGGGCAATTGGGGGTCACCCACCAATCGATCGTGCCGTCCGGGTTACGCGGAGTTTTCGAGATATCGAAGTGCGAAGCAAAAGAAAGAGTGTCTTCGCCTTTTCGGATGTCATCGGTGGGGATGTGTTGGAAACGCGCTCCGGGGGATTTATCCGCTGCGATGACTTGGAAGTCTTTTCCTGGGGTCAGGAAGCTTTCGGGAACGACGTACTCCATGAATTCGGCAGTGATGCCGTCCGACAAGATGATCGAAGTTTCCTGAACGAGCAGCCCTTCTTTGGCAGCCTCCTGGTTCAGGGAGCGAATCCAGTGGTCCTTCACGGGCAAGCTGGAAGGATTTAGGCTTCCTTGCGCGAGCGGAACGAACCACTCTTGGAGCATCCGGCGCGAATCTGCGCCTGAAACGACCAGCACCGAGTCGGTCTGGGTCAAGATTTTGAAGCGCGAGACCACTTGCTCGGGGTGGTTCACGTCGCTCGGGAACAGGTGGCGCGAATCAGTTACGAGCTGAAGCTCGTCGCCTTGAATGCGGAACGTGGCGGGAGTGTAGCCCCGAGCTTCGCTCTGTTCGTAAAGATCAAACGGCTTGAAGTACGAGGACGAGTACTGGAGGCTTCGCCCGTAGAAGTATTTTCCGCCTAAGACCGCAGCTTTATCGAGCTCGAGTTTCACGCTGACGGCCGCTGCAGTCTTCGTGACCACGGGCTCGCCATCCACGCCGAGAGTCGACACGGGCGCTTCAGGAGCGCGCGGAGCTTCCGCTACGGTCGAACCTTTGATGAACGACTGTTGCGGTTTCGGCTTGGACTTTCCGCAGGCCGAAAGAGCGACGGGAATGATCAAAACTGCGAGAACTTGGGCTAGATCCAGTTTTCGGTTGTTCATGCGCGCGTGGCTAACATGAAAAATCCAATATTAACACCTAGCGTCAGAAATAAATGATAGGTCTATTATCAGTCTAGCTAATGGATCGGTGCTCGCCTTTCCGTTTTAGCCCTTAAATCCCATGACTTGAACGACCGCGCTGGGTCCTTGATGCCCTTTTCCTTCGTGAATTTCGCGGTCTTGCTCGATCTCTACCTCAAGTCTGAGGCCGGTAAGCTCTGGACGAAGGATCTCCAGATTCATCAAAAAGTCGGGGTCCTTGGGGCCCCCGGTCCCATATTTCAGTTGTTCCGGGCGGTAGGCTTCCAGGAGGAAGGCGCCTCCTTTTCTTAAGCCCTGAACGCTGGCGGCGTGGACTTTCCTTCGAAGGGTCGAAGGAAGGTGGCACCAAATGGCGATGATGGCGTCCCAGGCTTGGGGCTCAATGGCGAAATCCGCGAGATCCGCGCAAACCGTTTTCACTGAGACTCCCGAGTCCTTCGCCAAAGCCTCTAATTTTTGAAGGCCGACGCGTGAGCCGTCGACTGCGGTGACTTGAAATCCTTCCCGGGCCAAGTAAACCGCGTTCCGTCCTTCGCCTTCAGCTAAGCAAAGGACCTGTCCGCCCGCAGGAAGACGCTTGATCTGCTCGCGCAAAAAATCGTTCGGCTCTTTGCCGTAGAAGTAGTCGCTAGCGGAGTAACGTTCATCCCAAGGGTTTTGCGTCATCGGTTGGGTTTAACTGAGAAGGGCCTCTGGGGGATCAAAAAAAATTGAACCCGCAATGATTGAGGTTTTCCCGCGTGTCCGCGCTGCCACACTCGTCAGTTGCCGAGAGCGAATCTAGAATCGAAGGATAACCAAAGTCCTTTGTGGAACGTAGGAGAACCGAATGAAAAAGAATCTAGTGATTGCTTTGCTTGGTCTGTTTGCAGCGATTGTTCCTGAATTGAGCCAGGCCGGAGCTTGCGACACGAATGCAAACGCGCTCGAAAGGAATCTCAATCAGCGTTGTGCAAGCCGCACTGGAGCCGACTGTCACACTTGTGTTCAGGGCCAGTACGACACTCTTACGCGCGCGGTTCCTGATACCTGTAAACAAGCAGGCGGGGCTGTTTTTGAACGCCGCCGGGAATGGGAAGAATCTCACTGCGGTTGATGGTTGAGGTCCGACTGCCCCCGGAAGGCTCCCACGCGCAAGTGAGGGGCTCCTTCCGGGGGCTTTTTTTTGCCCTGTGTTGGTGAATTTTTTCTGCAAGGAGCCAGAGCAATTTTTAAGGAATATTGAAGGCTCAGCGGTTCCAAAGGAAATTGTCGCATCGGTCTGGCCGGGTTCGCTCGCGCGCCGCGAATGGAGTGAAACTCATTGCATGGATAGGTTTGGGCACTGCGGACCTGCCTGATTTCGGATCCGACTGCGATCCTTGAAAGGAAAATTCCATGCATCGTTTTTGGAAAAAATTCGGCCTGATGGCCTTGGGGCTTGCTCTGTGGAGCGCCCCCTCGCAAGCCATTGAGCTGAAATTCGTCTTTGATGTGAACAGCTCCGGTCCCGATGTTTATGCGTGTAACGTAGGTTTGATGCACGCCGATCCGGGTAAACAAGTGTGTTACCTGGAAGGCACTCAGACGGCTTGCGATCCCGCTGCCTGCGCGGACGAAGCGTGTTTGACCAACTGTAAGTGTACGAGCGCCAACGGCGGCGAGTATCTGATGGACTTCTTTAACGCCAAGCATGCGGCTTGGGCGTCCAACGGCAATAATATGCAGACCACCAATCGCCAGTCGGGCCAGACGGCGATGGCGACGCTCTTTAACGACCAGCAAGCTTGGGCTCATCGCGTGGGCGAGCTTTCATTCAACTTGGGCTCCGAGCGTTACGGAGCTGAGTACTTCGTGGACATCTGCTACCGCGGGCCGCAGATTGAATACTGGGAAAAAGATCAGAAAGTGAATTTCTCGATGGTGACTCAAACTTCCGTCACCGATCTGAATGTTACTCCGGGGATGAGCTACAAAGCTCTAGCTGACTTGGCCACTCGTTCGGAATGGGTTTGTGACACTCAAGGTGCAGGAGCCTACAAGACTGGCCGGAACGCTTCGAACGCCTACAACACCCTGGATAACGAAGCCGATTTCGGTGCGGGTGATATGGGTGGGTCGAGCAGCTATGCTCCCGTGGGTGGGAGCGCGATCACCTTCGTGAATGACATGATCGTGAAGAATAGCGCAAACTCACTGCGTTTCTGTAAGGTTCGCTATTACTACAACGAGCAATCCGTGGATGCACTTCGCAAGTGGCAGCTTCACGGCGCACAAGTGTGTACCTACACCAAGATTGAAGAGGGTGCTCCTGAGCAACTCGCTTCGGTCATGCCGTAATAGAAGATGCGGGTCCGCCGAAGGCGCTTTTACAGGTCTTCGGCGGATTTGATTTGATGGCTCCAAAAAATCTCGAGGATTGTGACAAGTGCAACGCTTCGCTTTGCTCTTTTGTTTTTTTTGGATCGCCGGATCTTTTTTTATTGGGGACGGCCAGGCCTGCGTCGGACAGGGCTTGAAAGAGCTTTCGGTTTTTCCTGGGATGCGCCCACCGAGCGAAGCCCTGGCCCGAGTTCGCGGCTGTGACGCCGCGACAGCCAGTGGTGCTCTGCAAGTCGGACTCGCACCCATCGCCTATAAGCTAGAGAGTGACCTGACCGAGATTTCTTTGAACCGCGATCTGCGCGACGACCGCTGCCGGATTCAGGGGGCCCCCCGTGGTGAATCTCCGATTTTTTCAGAGAGGCGTTCCGTCTATTTGGAAAGATTTAGCTGGATGGATCGCTGTGTTCGAATTCTGGCTCAGGACGCGGGTCCGGGAGGGATCGACTTCTTTGACCCTCAGCCCGGTTGTACCGTTCGGCGGCTCTCGGAAACCTCTTTGGAACTCACTCCGGGATATTGTTTTCTCAGGCTCAGGCCCGACAGCGATATCTTGCTTCAGCCTTTTATTGCCTCAGAGTGTGCGGCAGCTGGGCTTCGCCCGCAAGAGGTCCCCGCGCAGCTCGAAGTGTCTTGGACAGGGGATGCCAGCGGAACGAGCCCTGTGAAGCGAGTTCTGTCCCTGCACGGAATTGCTTTTAACGAGGGGGCGGAACGCGGTTTTCCGGAGGCGGAGCGCTCGGAAGAAATCGATGGTCAGCCCGTTTGGCCGGGCAAATGGGTTGCCGATGCCGCTTTTGGCGAGCTGATCTTTCAGCAAAAAAACGAGAGTGCGGTGAAGTTGTCTCTGCCTTTGTGGGTAGATCATCGGTGTGGGGGAGGATCGGGAGCGGGCTCAACCGAAGCTTCCCCGTGTGACTACTCACTCCCTTTTGCGGGTGAGCTGACCTTCCGAGTGGATGGCGAGCGATCCGCCCGCATTCAGAGCTACCTAGGGGGAGTCATCCCTCCGCGCTGGCAGGGACTGTTGAAGACGATGCCGTTGCTTGGTGATGATGAAACGCCTTTGCCCATGGGGCGAGAGGCTGAACTGGAGCTTCGTTTCACCGACCCTTCTGAGGACTGGGTTCTTTTTCGGACGCGTATGGAACAGATTCGAATTGATCTCGGGCAAATTCAATCGCCGGGCGTCGGGCTTCCTCCGCCGGGTTCTTCCGCCGGATTACCTGTTTTACAGCCACTGCCGGAGTTGCCCACGCGTGCGCCTTTACCGGGGTTTCCCAATCTGTCGGGACCCGAGCGTGATGGGCTTCGCGATCTTTTGGACAAGCTCTTGAAGTCGGTGGGTGGTGCAGCAAAAAATTTCTATTTTCGAAAGGTTTGCCTGGATTCGCCCGACAAGTGCCTACCCGTTCGTGCAGGAACTTGGTGGATTCTGAAATCGCGCTTTATCTTGGATTCTGTCGATCCACGCACGGGACGCGTGACTCTGCGGAATCGCCAAGACTCGCCTAGGCTTTCTCCGCTTGAGCCTGCGCCCGGAAATTGGAACCCAGTGGTCCAGCCTCCTCGAGTGGTGTGCGGCGGAGGTCAGTGACCTTTCAGGGTCAGCCTTTTGCCAGATCGCACCCTTTGGCCTGGTTCAGAATCGTCGTGTAGAAAAGAATCATCGTCTGCTGTGCGGGAGTCAGGACTTTTTGTGGAGTCCCGTCGGCATTCAGCAATCTGTAAAGATAAGTGTTCATCGAGATATACAAGGAGCGAGGCACGTTCACTTGGCTTCTGCAGGTCGATTCGGTGTAGCGCAAGGTGAGGGAAATCCAAGGCTGAAGTGGAGGCTGGGCGATTTGATCTCCAATGATGATCACGCCGCTGCCTGAGGAGCTGCCGTTTTGATTTCCGTATCCGGAATTAAATTCGACAGTGAAGGACTTTCCTTGGCTGTCGATCGAAGCCAGTTCGCATCGATCCGCTTGGCAAGCCACGCGAGCCCCTTTCATGACCTCCCAGAGGACTCTTCCATCCGACCAGCGGACCGGCTCTTGCTCCTGCAACTCGGGCGCTCCGCTTTCGAAGTCGTCGGTGTCCTCGGCCTCAGCGCGAGTCTGGGATGGAAGGGAAAGGAGAAGGGCGATGAAGACCAACCTGGCATTCCAGTTCATAGGAGAGAAATACGCTGGCTTGGGCTTTCAACTCCACGGCAATCGACCGACGCGCCTGCTTGCGGCAAGCGCGCTGAAGCTGGGAACTATGTCTTTCTTTGCGCGGAGTTTCGGGGTGGCTCTCTGCGGTATTTCTCTCTTTTCCTTCTCAGCAATTTCCAGCGAATCGGGATGGAGTGAGTCTGAGAAACGCCCCCTTCAGCAGGCTATGCACGAGCTTGCTCCTTACCGGGCGCTCGATGAAGGGCGGTGGCGCGAAGCACTTGAAGTCTGGAGAGAGCGCGACGCAGCGGGATTGCTTTCTGCATCCGAGCGTTTCAATTTGGCACAACTCGAGCGGCGAATTGGTGAAAACGCGCGCGCCCCGGGTCACTATCTCAAAGCTTCGCTGCAAGGAAATTTGCCTGCGACCTATGAGTGGGCGCGGACTCGATTGTCTGCCCCCGCAGACCAGCCCGGCGCCGCGCCTCACTCGCTGCTTGAACTCGCGGCGCGGGCGGGGTTCGCCCCCGCAAGTCGCGCTCTCGAAGCTCTGGATCAGGGCCTTGAGCCTCGGGCTTTCAACGGGTGGCTCACTCCGGGGGGCGAACCTTATGTGCCCGCGCTGCCCAGCGCGCCGCGCTCGGTCTACAACCGCGCCGCCTGCGCCGAGGCGTCGCGCCGGCCCGCGCGCTCGGCCTACCTGTTCACGGATGCTTATGCTGCCGGGAAGCTTGCCCACACGCTTGCCAAAGCGCGCGGGCAGAGCGGCGACGCGCTTGCCGCCGCCGCACGCCGCGGGATGTGGCAGTTTCACGCGGCCGCGGCCCGGTTGAGCGTGGCACTTGGACAAGCGCTCATGGACGGAGAACTGCCGCTGCTTCCGGGCCGCGGCCCTGAGCAGATCGAGCTTGCGCGGCGCGAGGCGCAGGCGGCGCTGGCTCGGTGGAAGCCGAGCTGGAAGGTGACCGAAAAGAGAGCCAGCGCATCCGTCGATTGCCGAGTCATTCAGAGGCTGAGTATCGGCGATCATGCTCAGCTGGGCCCGCTTCCCGAACGAAAGTTCCAGCAAGCTTGGCTCGAAGCTCTGGCTGGAAATGAGGGTTCGGGTGAAGCCTCGGCTTTACCTTGCTCGGTCGCGTTTGGTTTTTTTCAAGAATCAGAAAGTGCTGCAGAAGCGCGAAGCCAGGTGATGGAGTTTCACTTTCCGTCTTCTCGCGTTTCGATCTCTTTTGGCTTTTGGAATTCCTTTTTTCGGTACTTCGAAGAGGCCTGGCGAATTCAGCCTGAATGGCTCGAAGTTCCGCAAGATCTACGTGCTGCTTTTCAAACTTTGGCCATCGAGGAAATGATCCTTTGGGTATCAAATGGCTGCGAAAGTTTAACGCGGCCAGAATGCGACTCGGCCACGTTGACCGCGGAAACGCTTCGCCAGCTTCTTTCCCCAACGGGACTACCCGATCCCCTTCGCGCCTATCCGAAAGGGCAAGGCGAGGCCTTGATGGAAAATTGGGAGAAGTCCAGTGCCTTAGGCGCAAACGCGCAAGGTGCGTGGAATTCAGAATCCGCCTCGCTTTGGCTGCGAGGACTCCAGGAGCAGTGGGCGAAGGCGCGCGGAGATTTGCTTCGTCGGGAGCGAAAAGCCACTGACGAACTGATTCAAGTGGAATCTAAAAACCCTGAGCTGACCGCGATCTGGGCTCTTCGTCTGCCGTGGAAAGAAGTCTCTAGTCCGCTTCAAGCGTATGCGCTTTGTTCCGAGTGGAGCTTAGCGCTTCACCCCGACTGGGGCCTCCTCCAACGCGAATTCGCACGCATGAGAGATTTGCAGAGTTCTCTTCGTGAAAAGGATCCCGAAGCGGCGTTCTTGCTCGATACGGCCTGGGCGCGCTTAACGCGTCTGACGCCGACCCTTTTACGCGCCTGTGATCGTTGGGAGCGCGAGGGTGCCTGGGAGAGTCTCGATCCGCTGATCATGGCCGAAACTTCGCTTGCGGAATGGCTCAAGGATTTGACGGATCAAAATGGGAAAGGGAATCCCACTCCGATTCGCTGGGATCGAGATCCTTGGCAAGCATTGCGCGCTGAACTTCAGGCTTGGGTCGAGTTGCGGTCGGTGAGCCAGTACCAAGAGTCGCTGACGTCAAGGGAGGCGCTTCTTGCGACCGATCTGTTCAACCCACTTGCGGCTCCGACGGCGTGTGGACTTTATGATCCCTCCTTTCATCGTCGTGCTCTGTGGACTCGCTTTCTGGTCACGAGCGGTGGGCTAGCTCTGTCAGCTGTGAGTGGTGTTCCCGCTTTGGTCTTGGCGGAACCCCTTCGGGGTCGCGTACAGCGCCTCGGAACGGTCGTCGAGAAGGGACGCCTTCGGTTTCAGCCTGAGGGTGTTCCAGAGAGGCTCGCACTGAGCCTTTGGTTGGGTACGGGCATCTCTCGAAACTCCTGGTGCAGTGTCAGCTTGGGAGGCGTTCCGGTGGCGAGTGTTCCCGTGGGGGCTTCTTTTTCAGGTCTTTCTGCAAGCGCCTGTCGGCAGGATCAATCCGAGCAGGTGGATTCTGAATCGCCAGAGAACTGGATGAGGCGTCCGGACGGGACGAGTTCTTGTTTTACCTGCACGATGAACTTCGCGAATTTCTCTCGTCTCGCCAACTTCTCTCCGCAACCCGCCCTTTTAGGCAATGGCTTGGTCACTCTCGTACAACTCGTTCAAGCGCTTTCCGATCCCCATGAGATGCCTCGAACGGGGCATCCAAAGCCAGAGTCCATTCGCGCAACTCTTGGCAGGCATCAAGGATCCATTCCTGAGGACTGCGTGGCTGATCTGGTTTTGGGGCGCGAGTGCGAAAGAGATCGGTGTGCCCGGTCGTTGGAAAAAAAATTTGAGCACGTTTCTTATCTGCAAGCGCTGGCGGTGCAAGTGGACTCAGGTGGTGACACTTCGGTTTCTGAAGAAACCGAAGTAGGAACCGCTCTGCTTCGGCTGGTGGCTGATCCGCGCCGCACTTGGAAAGTTCGCTGGCAAGGCTCGTGTCTCAGGCCAAGGACTGAATCCTGGGAGGGTTCCTGATGACCGGAGCGGTAGTTTCATCTCTCGTGTGGACTTTGATTCTTTCGTCTCCCGTCGAGCGGGCGAAAGTGCAGCTCGACTGTTCGGAAGAAGCGCGTTCGATTCAGCTTTGTGAGATTGCCTGTGGGGACTCTCGTCACTGCGAGTTTCTCGAAGGGGTTTGTCGGAATTGCTCGGGCACAGGCGCTTCGCCTTGGATTCGGTTTCTGAAAGGAGTGGCTTCAGGCCAGATGCGGGCCACTGATATTGGCGGAGACTGGGGGGACTCCCAGTATTTCGACGGACTCGGCGAAGAAACGCTCAAGGAGCGTCTTCGTTTTCTGAAAGAAGGACGCTGGATGCTCGCTCATCCTGAAACACCCTGGAACTTCGTGACACCCTGGAACGATCCGAAGCTTCGGCAAGGCTTCCGTCAGCTTTGCGAGAATCCAGATTCCGCGCCGTGGGTTTTTTTTGAGCTCGACGAGTGGGGCGTTCCCCTGCTCCCGCGTGGGGTCGTCTGCTCGCCTTCAGGCTGAAGCCGACTCGAGCTCAGCAGCTCAGCGGAAGAAATAAAAAAGCCTACCCGTTTCGGGGTAGGCCTCTTTTGAGAAGTGGAGCCGATGACCGGACTCGAACCGGTGACCTACGCTTTACGAAAGCGTTGCTCTACCAACTGAGCTACATCGGCGCCCTACGCTGTTGGTGAGGTTCGTTCATACCCCCGGGCAGGCGCTAGGCGCAAGGGGGTTTGGGGGGTAAGCTGGGGGGAAGATGCAAAGAAAAGCGCTGGTTTGGGTCATGGCTCGCCTTGCCCCCGCCGCTCCGGGGGCCTCTTCCAGGGTTTGCGTGCTGCTTTTAAAGCGCGGGCAGGACCGGGGCGGGGATTGGCAGCCGGTGACGGGCGGGGTGGAACCTACCGAATCCTTTGATGAGGGCGCCGCTCGCGAGGCAGCCGAGGAAACCGGCTTTTCCTGTCGTGAGCCGCTGATCGACCTCGGCTTTCAGACGTCCTTTAGCGGTCGGTGGGGGCCGGCCGTCGAGCGCTCCTTCTTGGCGGTCCTTCACCTGAAGGGGCAGGAGAATTTACCTGCGACCGTCCGTCTGCCTGCGCCTCGGCTCGACCCTTCCGAGCACACTGCTTTCCAGTGGGTCACGCCTGAAGAAGCGCTTCAGCGGCTGGTGCACGAGGCTCACCGCGAGAGCCTAGCGCTGGCGCTTCGCGCGTGGGTCAGGTAAGGCCAAGAGTTCGATCTATCAACCCCTACCTCGGAGAAAGTATCCATGGCTCCCATCACTGAAGAAAATCTTGGACTCGGCACTGGCTTGTTCGCCGTCTTTGAAACCAACCAAGGAAATTTTACCTGCAAACTCGAGGATGAAAAAACTCCTGAGACTGTAAAAAATTTCGTGGGCCTTGCCACCGGCGAGAAAGAATACATTTGCCCGAAGACCCGTCAGCCAGGCCAAGGGCCCTTCTTCGACGGCACTGTGTTTCACCGCGTCATCAAAAATTTTATGATTCAAGGCGGCGATCGCTTGGGTCAAGGGACGGGCGGCCCGGGCTACCGTTTCGCCGATGAATTTCATCCTGAGCTGAAGCACACCGCAGCTGGAATTCTTTCGATGGCAAACGCAGGACCCGGCACAAATGGCTCGCAATTCTTTATTACTTTGGTGCCGACTCCGTGGCTCGATCGCAAGCACTCGGTGTTTGGTCGTGTGGTGAGCGGAATGGAAGTGATCGAGAAAATCGGCAACTGCGCGACCGGCTCGATGGACCGTCCGCGTGAAGAACAACGGATCGAACGAATTCGAATTGTTCGGAACGCTTGACAGTCGCGGGTGCTGGGGACATTCTTCTGGTCATTCCGCTCCGGCCTGGTCTGGAGGGGGGAATTGACCAAGTGAAATTCGATCCCGATGGGGATCATTTTTAGGAGAAGAGAAATGAACAAAGCTCAACTGATCGAAGCCGTCGCAAAAGCCACCAAAATGACCAAAGTGGACGCAGAAAACGTCCTCAACACTGCTCTGGACACCATCAAGAAGAGCGTGAAAAAAGGCGACGACGTCACCCTGATCGGCTTCGGCACCTTCACCAAGTCGAAGCGCAAAGCCCGCATGGGCCGCAATCCCCAGACCGGCAAAGAAATCAAAATTCCGGCCATGAACGTGCCGAAATTCCGCGCTGGCCGCGAATTCAAAGACACCGTGAAGTAATTCACAGTCTTTTGACTGAAATGAATGAGCCCGCTTTCCGAAAGGGAAGTGGGCTTTTTCTTTTTTCAGTGCGGCCGCCAGCGCGTTTGTGCAGCCTCAGGCGAAATCGTCGGTGACGGTCGAGCGCCCTTGCCAGATTTTCAAACTCGCCCGCGGTTTTCCATTCACATATTCGATCAATGCGTAGGTGCGAAGCACGCGGTGCCCTAAGTTTCCCATGTCCAGGCTGGTGATGGGCGTCCACGTGCCCGTGTTGAGGTACTGAGTGCCGTTTCGGAAGGTGCGAGACGTGGCTTGGTGATTGTGCCCAAGAATCAAAGTTTGAATGCGGCGAGCAGAGGCTTCGCTGCTGGTCAGGAATTTTTCAGCTTCCTGCTCTAAAGAAACGCGGCGGAAAACCTCGGCAATCAACTTCAGAGTTTTTCGGAAACGCGAGAACCGCTTGGGGTGGGTGATGAAGCGAGTCTTGAAGAAGAACCAAGCCGCTCGAAGGCCGCCAGTCATGAAGAAGAGCGGGTCGATGAAAAACGAGATGGCTAGGTAAGTGCGAAAGGGCTGCACTTGGCTGATGTACCTTCGCTCGAGCTTGATTCGGTTGATCAGTCCCATCACGAAAAAGCTACCGAAGGGAAGGTTTTGAATTCTTCGCTTCACGCCCTTACGGTCTCTTCGTTCGATGAAAAGATTGGTCTCGTCGAACTGATTCAAGGCTTCAAACTGGTGCCCGTGGTCGATGCAGATCCCGTCAAAGACATAGGGCCGGACTTGGAATTCGATTTGCTCGGGACTGGTCGGTGAAAGGACTTCGCGCAGGTAGGCTTGAACTTTGGGCCAAAGAATCGAAGCGTCGTGGTTTCCCCAGCGAAAAACGATGCGCTTTCCGCGCTGAAGAAATTCGCGCAGGGCTTGCATGGCCACCGGATGGCCTGCCGTGATGCGCTGGTACTGACGGATGGCTCCGGCCTCTTCCACTTCGACGGGAATTTCACGAGGTGCGCGTTTTCTGCCTCGGGTTTCTCCGGGCAGGAAAAGAACGGCCAGTGGATCAAAAAAATCGCCATTCACGACCAACTCCACTTCGGCGTCGGCATAGTTGCCTGTGGAGTAGTGCTCGAGCATCTCCCGGAACTTTTCGTCCTGATGGAAGTCCTCCAACGGATTCTTCCTGCCGTCGGGCAACCATTTGCCACGCGCCAGGTGAAAGTCGCTGATGACCAGCTTGATTCGGGGGCGTTGGGTTTTTCGAGTCACTGCTTCCATTTTAACGCTGAAGGACGCTCCTTCCCAAGGGGGGGGAAAAACCTGCCTAAGTCCTTGGCATTTCGGAATAAACGGGATTATCGATAGAGGTATGAGCGAGTCCCAGAATATCAGCGTCACTTTGACCGAAAATCGAAGCTTTGCACCGAGCCCGGCTTTTTCGGCGCAGGCCAATGTCGATGCTCAGCGCTACGAGGCTGAACAGCGTCAAGGGAAGGGTGATCCGATCACTTATTGGGCGGAAGCCGCGCTCGAATTGAATTGGTCTCAGCCTTGGTCAAAAGTGCTCGAGTGGAACCCGCCCGAAGCGCGCTGGTTTCAAGGCGGACGGCTCAATGCTTCGGTGAATTGTCTGGATCGCCATCTGACGAGTAATCCGCAAAAAGCAGCGATCGTTTGGGAGGGCGAGCCCGGTGAGACGGTGACTTGGACTTACCGCGAGCTGCACGCTCAGGTGGAGCTTCTTGCAGCAGGTCTTCGGAAGCTGGGATTAAAATGCGGCGACAAAGTGGCGGTTTATCTGCCGATGGTCCCCGAAGCCGTCGCGGCACTCTTGGCTTGCGCGCGCGTGGGGCTCACTCACACGGTGGTATTCGGTGGTTTCTCTTCGATCGCCCTCAGTGACCGCATTCAAGATTGTGACGCAAAAGCCGTTCTCACCGCAGACTTCGGCTATCGAAAAGGCGCGCCGTTTGGGCTTCGCGAACAGGTCGTCGCAGCGGTAGCTCAGTGCCCGACGGTCCAGCACGTAGTGACGCTGAAGCGCGCTTTGGCCGGACAAATCACGCCCGAAGGCAGCCGCTCGTTCGACGTACCGTCTGGAAAAGTTCAATCGGCGCCACTCGTGGCGGGCTCAGCAGTGCAGGAAACCGATTGGCACTCTCTCCTAGCTTCAGTCACGCCGAGCGAGCGAAAAACTCTCGGCGCGCCTGAAATGGTCGAGTCCGAGCATCCGCTCTTCATTCTGTACACTTCGGGGACCACGGGTAAGCCGAAAGGACTCGTGCATTCCACCGCGGGCTACTTAACGGGAGCTCTGCGAACCTTCCGAACGGTCTTCGATATCAAGCCTCAGGATCTTTACTGGTGCACAGCCGACATCGGTTGGATCACGGGCCATAGTTACGTGGTCTACGGTCCGCTCGCTGCGGGAGCTTCACTCTTTATTTATGAAGGCGCGCCGACTTGGCCCTCTGGCGATCGCTACTGGGCCATGATTGCGCGTCACCGAGTCAGCATTCTCTACACCGCGCCTACTGCGATTCGCGCCTTCATGCGACTGGGTGACGAGCTCCCGGCCCAGCACGATCTGACTTCGCTCAGGCTGCTCGGCACCGTGGGCGAGCCGATCAATCCGGAAGCTTGGATGTGGTACCGCGAAAAAATTGGCGGAGGTCGTTGTCCGATCGTGGATACCTATTGGCAGACCGAGACGGGTGCCATCGTGATCAGCCCACTTCCAGGCGTGACGGCCACGAAGCCGGGTTCCGCCACGTTTGCGCTTCCTGGCTATGACGTGGACGTGGTCGACAAGCAGGGACAGTCCGTTCCCGCGGGTTCGGGCGGGTACCTCGTGATTCGGAAACCTTGGCCCTCGATGGCGCGCACGGTGAACAAAGATCCGGAGCGATTCAAGAAGCAGTATTTTTCGGAGTTTCCTGACGGCATTTACTTCACTGGCGACGGCGCTCGCCGGGACGCAGATGGATACCTTTGGTGCTTAGGCCGGGTGGACGACGTTTTAAACGTGTCTGGCCACAGACTAGGAACCATGGAAATCGAGAGTGCTCTTGTAGCGCACCCGAAAGTGGCTGAAGCCGCCGTGGTGGGCCGACCCGATGATTTGAAGGGCCAAGCCGTAGTAGCTTTTGTGACCTTGAAAGCGGACGTTGCCAAAGCGGCAGTGGGTCTTCCCGATTCCTTAGAAGCTCTCAAGGCGGAGCTGAAAACTCACGTAGCGAAGGAAATTGGAGCCATCGCTCGACCGGATGACATTCGTTTTAGTGATGGTCTTCCGAAGACTCGCTCGGGTAAAATCATGCGACGGCTCCTGCGCGAGCTGGCTTCAGGTGGGCAAGTCAAAGGCGACACCACCACGCTCGAGGATTTGAACGTTCTGGCGGCCCTTCAGAAAGACGAAGAATGAGGTTCGATTGGGTTTAACCATCGCAGTCACCGGAGCCCGCGGGTTTGTTGGGCAGAACCTCGTTCGTGAATTGGCGCAAGGGAATCGCGTCGTCGCATTGTCCCGCTCCCAGCCGAGCGGGCTTCCTGAAGGGGTGGAGTGGCGGCAATGCGATCTGTTTTCCGCGCGTAGCACACGCGACGCTTTAAAAGACGTGGATGTTGCTTACTACCTCGTGCACTCGATGCTGCCATCGTCTGAGCTCTTTCAAGGCTCATTTCACGATGCCGATCTGCACTTAGCGGATAATTTCGCCCGAGCCTGCCGCGATCAAGGCGTTCGGCAGATTGTTTATCTCGGCGGAATTCTGCCCGACGGTTACATCAGCCCTCATTTGCAGAGTCGTCTGGAAGTCGAAGGAGTCTTGAAGCAGTTCGGGCTTTCTGTGACCATTTTCCGAGCCGGCATGATCGTGGGTCCAGGCGGATCTTCCTGGAGTATGCTGGAGTCTTTGGTGAGAAGACTCCCGGTCATGATTCTGCCGCGCTGGACGAAGCGCAGCACTCAGGCCGTTTTTCTAGATGACGTGATTCGAACTCTCGCCGCAGCCAGCGTTCAAGCCAATCTTCAGGGAAAGATTTGGAATCTGGTGAACGGCGAAGCACTTTCTTACGCCGAACTTTTACGAAAAACGGCGCAGGTTTTGGGCCTTCGGCGTCGTGCGCTCGCGGTTCCCATTAATTCCACGGCGTTTTCAAAACGCTGGGTTCAGCTTTTCGGGGGGCAGAGCTTTGAGCTGGTTTCACCGCTCATCGATAGTTTGCTCTGCGATTTGCCGGCGCCACCGGTGCCTGCAGAGCTTTCAGAACTGATTCAATACCGAAACTTTGAAGGCATGGCTCAGACTTCACTTGCGCGCGAGGGCTTGCTGCAACGCCCGCTCGTTCCTTATCAAGCTCCGAAAAAGAAACTTCGAACCATTCTGTATGTGCACAGTGTTCGGTCCATTCAGAGGCTGCCGTCGCTTCCCGAACGAGACGCCGACTGGATTGCGCGCGAGTACATGCGCTTTTTGCCGCAGATTTTTCGCGCTCTCATTCAAGTTAGGATCGAAGAAGAAAGCGGGAAAGTAGGCTTTTACTTGTCCTTCATGAAAAAGCCGCTCCTGCTTCTTCAGTACATTCCCCAGGATTCGGATAGCTGCCGAAGAAAGTTCCACATCATCGGGGGTTTCCTGTCGGCCACCAGTAATACGGGCTGGCTCGAGTTTCGGCAGATCGAGAACGCTCGCTACACCCTAGCAGCGATCCACGAATTCGTGCCCAGCCTGCCTTGGTGGCTTTACCGCATCACCCAGGCACCCCTTCACACTTGGGTGATGGGGCGATTCACTCAGCACTTGCTTCGATCAAAGTAAGTTCGCAGCGGACCGTTCCAAAAGCGACGCAAGACCAGCAGTTGTTTCCTGCGGGTGCTAGCTTGCATCCGCAGCTAACGGAATCCTTTTGAACCCGAACCGTAGCGGGATCGACCGTGACGTCCCCGTGGGGCTGGGAAGAGGCGTATTTTTTCTTAGCCTGAATGATGCACTCGACATCGTTCAGGATCAGTTCGTGAAGCTCGTCGGTGGCTCGCTTACAAGCGTAGTCGCGGCCCCGGAAAAAGAGGCTGGGTCCTGTTTTTCCCGAGATCCGGAACTCGACTTTTCGATCGAGTGCAGAGGACGCTTCGAGGCTGGGAGCCTGTGCATTCGCATTCGCGGCGGTGATCAGGAAAAGAAAGAAAAACGGTGTGATCTTCAGCATTGGGTTCGACCTAGCAAAGCCTCGGGTTTTTGGTCAATGGGTTCAAACGGCGTATCATCTACCCTGCTTGATTCGGGTACAGGCACGGATCAGGTCGTTAGCAATGTTTTGAAGTTCAGCCTGATGCGCTTCCGCTTCGCGACGCGTCGTGATGGCCAGGATCAGATCATCCGATGGACGGAAAAAGACACTTTCGCCCGAGCTTTTATTGAGATGCTGGTTGTTCATGCGTGCACCAACGACCTGAGTATGGATGACCACTGGATGTCCCACGTTGCCCAGTTCGGCCATGGGGATACCTGCCGAGGGAATACCTAAGGCGACGGTTTCTTTGAGTTCCGGATCATTCGCCACGTGACGAGGGTTCTTGATCGGCTGGATTAAAAGAGAGGACGAGCGACGAATCTCAGTCCAGTCGAACCGTTGGGTCAGGAATTTGATCAGGTAGGAGTGTCGCTGTTCTCCTGCATCTGACGTTAGTTCAAAAAGTTCATCCACTTGTTTCGGTTCAACTTTGGTTGTGCAACCCGCGTCCCGAAGTGGGTTCGAGAATTCAATGCGGTGGCGGAATTCGCCGCGCTGATCGATTCTTCGGAATTCTTCTTCATGCTTTTTTAGCTTTCCAAAAAAACGAACCAATCGCGCAGTCGCGAAGTCAGCGAGCTTTTTCGCTTCTTCCAAATTGAGGTTCTTGTTCGGGTTTGAAAGCGCGACCTCATCCTTCGATTGAACCAAGGTTCCGGGTGCGGGAGTTCCTAGTTCCAGTTCACTCACCAAGGTCTTGAAGGTGTCGATGAAGCCGTCGCGGGTGATTCCGCCCGTTTCAAGGGCACTTCTTAAAGCACCCAGCTGCGAACGCTGTTTCAGTGCGTTTCGAAGGGTGGTTTCGTTCATCCCCAGTTCGGCTGCAGCTTTTTGCATGTCGAGCGGCTCTTCGAACTGATCCGAAGTGACCGTAACGGGTTCGCGAGTTCCGTCTTCCGCTTGGGCTGCCTTGACGGCTTTTCTGAAGACTGCGTCGTCTTGATCAAACAGGGCCTTCAGCTCGGCGTCAGGTCGATAGAGGGCATCGATCTTGGGTTGAACGGCGTCGAAACGCTCTGGATGGGCTTTGGAGAAATTCAAAACCTGGTCGAACTGACGATTCATTCCCTGCGAGTGACAACTGATGCAGGAAATGCCGTTCACAACCGGGCGTCCGCCGTGGGTTTTGTCGCGAACGATCTCGATGGGGCCTTCGTCGAGGCGCACTCCACTGGCATCGGTCAGTAAGTAGGCTTGCATGCCGTTGGGCAAGTTGAAGATGATCTCGCCGCCTGCATGCTTGAAGGAAAAGTCGCTCGATGCACTCGGCACTGCGCCGAGCGGACGATTCAGCAAGTCCTGCTCGCCTTCGCTGGCACTGAAATCGTAGCTTTTCCAGTAGGAGCCGTAGCGGGTGGCATGGCGTTCGATCAAGCGATTGTGGTCTGAGACTCCTGAACCTTTGCTGCCGAATTTTCCGCCGCGGAAGCCGGCGCGAACCGCCGTTCCGTCAGCGAGGTTTTGTTTTACGTCAATTCCGAGCGCACGTTCTAAGTCCGAGTCGGAGGTCTTCGAGGCTGGGAGTTGCAGAAGGTCGTGGTAGAGCGGCGGACGGGCGGCCTTGAAAACGAGCCAATCTCCGCGCACCCAAGGAAGAGTTGAGCCAGTGAGCTTCTTGAGTCGATCCATTCCCGGTTCGCGCAGTTCGATCGAGTAGGGGTAGAGCGCCATGAGGCGTTCCCAGCTCGAAGCGTTCCAGCCCAGTTGGTCGATGTCGATCTCGTAAAGAGTCCGTTCGCTGTCTAGGGCTTCGGGCAGAATGATTTTCCGGTTCCAGCTCAAGCTATTCAAAAGCTTAAACAGGCCCTTGCGAGCCGTTTCGAGTTCTTGCTCGGTGATGGCGGGATTGTTGTGAAGCGTGTGAAACGAAACGTACTTGAGCTTTTTGACTTCGAGCGGTCCGGCCACTTCCAGGCGCTCGAGCACTTGCTTCAAGATGGAAGTTTCGCTGATGAGCTTCCGTGCGGGCTTGCCGGGTTCGGTCTTAGGAAGACTCTCGCGAATCCAGGCCAAGATCGTGGCTTTGTTGGAGGCGCTCAGCTTATCCAAAAACTTCGGCATCAGGTCGGTAGCGACTTGCTGATAAAAGAGCGATTTTTCGGGCTCGGCGGCGTTCACGTAGCGCACGCCTGAGCTACTTTGGCCGGTCATGATTTTTTTGAAATCCGTGACGTCCAGTCCCGCAGCAGCGTTTGCGCCTGAGTGGCAGTCAGTGCAGCTTTTCTTGAAAATCGCGGTGACTTCTTTTTCTAGGTCAGCATTTTTGGCGACAGCGATGTCTGCTTTCTTGGTGCTGAGATCCGGGCGGATGACTCCGAGATCAAAAGCTCGTGCAGTTTCACCGCTGGTATTCAGCAAAAAGCCAAGGGCTAGGCCCGACGTAAGAAGAAGTCTGAAGCGCATAACGCAATGCGCTAGCATATTTAGACCTAAACGGTCAAATATTCAGAATTCCTGGCGAATTTTTCCTTACATCCGGAACACGCCAAAACGGCTGTCGCCGATGGGGGCGTTTAGAGCGGTAGACAGGCCTAAGCCAACGATTTCGCGGGTCTTCCAGGGTGCAATGATGCCGTCATCCCAGAGGCGCGAAGTACTATAATAAGGATGTCCCTCGCGCTCGTACTGCTCGCGGATGGGGCCTTCGATGGCCTCGATTTCCTGGGCGCTCAGCTTTTTGCCTTTGGCTTCGAGTTGCTCTTTTTTGACCTGCGAAAGCACGCCTGCGGCTTGTTCTCCGCCCATCACCGAAATGCGTGCATTGGGCCACATCCAGAGGAAGCGGGGTTGGTAGGCGCGGCCGCACATGCCGTAGTTACCGGCGCCAAAACTTCCGCCCACCACGACGGTGAGTTTCGGAACTTGGGCAGTCGACACTGCGGTGACCATTTTCGCGCCGTCTTTGGCGATGCCGCCGGATTCGTACTTCTTGCCCACCATGAAGCCCGTGATGTTCTGCAAGAACAGCAAAGGAATTTTTCGCTGCGAGCAAAGCTCAATGAAGTGCGCTGCTTTCTGGGCGCTTTCTGAGAACAAAATTCCGTTATTGGCAACGATGCCGACGGGCCAGCCGTAGACGTGAGCGAAACCACAAACCAAGGTGGTTCCATAAAGCGCTTTGAATTCGTGGAAGCGCGATCCATCGACCACTCGGGCAATCACTTCGCGCACGTCAAAAGGAGTGCGAAGGTCTTTGGGGAGAATTCCTGCGAGCTCGCGTGGATCGTACAAAGGCTCTTCGATCGACAAGCGCTCGATCAATGCGGCTTTTGAAGTTCCTGGGCGGTTGCAGTGGAAAAGAATGTCGCGGCAAATTTCGAGTGCGTGCTCGTCGTCTTGCGCCAAGTGATCGGTGACGCCCGACTGACGCGAATGCACATCGCCCCCGCCGAGTTCTTCAGCGGTGACGATCTCGCCCGTGGCCGCTTTGACCAGAGGGGGACCGCCCAAGAAAATGGTGCCCTGCTTTCGCACGATGATGGTCTCGTCGCTCATGGCAGGAACGTAAGCACCGCCGGCAGTGCAAGAGCCCATCACCACTGCAATTTGCGGAATGCCCTGAGCCGACAGGTTCGCTTGATTGTAGAAGATCCGTCCGAAGTGATCGCGATCGGGAAAAACTTCCGATTGCATCGGCAAGAAAGCGCCGCCCGAATCCACCAGGTAAACGCAAGGCAAGCGGTTCTCGAGCGCCACTTCTTGCGCGCGAAGGTGCTTTTTCACCGTCATTGGAAAGTAAGTGCCGCCTTTTACAGTGGCGTCGTTGGCAACGATCATGACCTCGCGGCCATGGACCACGCCCACGCCGGTCACGATCCCCGCGCCCGGGGCGGCTCCGTCGTACAAGTCATTGGCCGCCAGGGGCGAGAGCTCAAGGAACGGAGTTCCTGGATCGATCAGCTTCTGAATGCGATCGCGCGCCAGAAGCTTTCCTCGCGAAGTGTGCTTTTCGCGGGCTTCGGCCCCGCCGCCTTGACGGACTTGTTCGAGCTTCGATTCAAGGTCCCGAGTGAGCGCATGATGATGCTCTGCGTTAGATTTGAACTCGGGCGACGTGGTTTGGACCTGCGAAGTGATCGTAGCCATGATGTTCCTTTGGAAGTATCAGGCTGCTTCCTGATTTCAAGGAGTTCCGCTATAAATTCGTCACGATGAGTTATCAGACGCTCAAGACCTCGGTGGATGCGCGCGGAGTTTTAACAGTCCGATTGAATCGGCCCGATGTGCGAAACGCTTTTAACGAGGTTTTGATCGGTGAGCTCACTCAAGTGTTCACGCGTGATGCGCTGGCGACGGAAGTGAAAGCAGTGGTCCTTCGCGGAGAAGGACAAAGCTTCTGCGCGGGCGGCGATTTGAACTGGATGAAAAAAGCGGTCGATTTCAGCTTCGATGAAAACTTAAAAGACACGCGCGATCTGGCCTCGATGTTTCGCCTGATGAACGAATTTCCGAAGCCCTTGATCGGAGCCATTCAAGGCGCGGCGATTGGCGGTGGCGTGGGCTTGGTTTCTGTCTGCGACATTGCCATCGCAGTGAAAGACACTCAGTTCAGCTTAAGTGAAGTGCGGTTGGGGATTGTGCCAGCGTGCATCGGGCCTTTTGTGGTGGCCAAAATCGGAGCTTCCCACGCGCGGGGGCTTTTCATCAGTGCCGAGCGGTTTCAGGCACCGAAAGCGCAATTCGTGGGCTTAGTCCATGAAGTCGTGGAAGACTTGGCGGCCTTGGATGCGGCGGTTGAGCGCGTTTTGGGCAACGTGCTTCAGTGTGGTCCGAACGCTATGGCGGTGGCTAAAAAATTGGTGCTCGATCTTTCCTGGCCCGAAAAGCGCGAAGCTTTAGGCGATTGCTTGGAATACGTGGCGCGGACTTTGTCTCACCTTCGAATTTCAAGTGAAGGTCAGGAAGGCGTGAAAGCTTTCTTGGAGAAACGGAGGCCTTCGTGGCTGAAATGAAGAGCAAGAAAGAGAAGCTCCTGGTCGCCAACCGATCCGAGATTGCTTGTCGCGTTTTTCAAGCGTGTCGAGAACTCGGGATTTCGACAGTCGCAGTCGTGGCTCCGGGTGACGAGCAGGCGCGCCACGTCACTTACGCAGACGAAGTGGTCGAAGTTTCCTCTTACTTAGATCCTGCCGCAATCGTCGCTGCAGCCCGGTCCGTGGGCGCGACACTCGTTCACCCAGGTTACGGCTTTTTGTCCGAGCGATCGGTGTTTGCGAACGCCGTGGAAGCAGCCGGAATGGCTTTTGTCGGCCCGCGTGGAGAAACCATGGACCTTCTTGGCGGAAAAATTGCTGCCAAGGAGCTGGCCGAGCGCATTGGCGTGCCGACCCTTCCTTGGGCGAAAGTTCAGCTAGGCGGCGACTTGAAAGCTGCAGCTCTGAAAGTGGGCTTTCCGCTGCTCCTGAAAGCAGCAGCCGGTGGCGGCGGAAAAGGCATGCGAAGAGTCGACCGCGCGGAAGACTTAGATTCCGCTGCAGAGAGTGCTGCTGCAGAAGCTTTAGCAGCATTCGGTGACGGCACGCTTTTCTTAGAGCGACTCGTGGATCATCCTCGGCACATCGAAGTGCAGGTGTTTGGCGATGGCATGGGCGGCGGGGTTCATCTGTTTGAGCGTGAGTGCACGCTTCAGCGACGTCACCAAAAAATTTGGGAAGAAGCCAGGGCCGAGTATCTTTCGGATGCTGTGAGGAACGGGCTTCACGCGGCGGCACTGAAACTCGTGTGTGAAGTGAAGTACCGAAGCGCGGGAACGATCGAGTTCCTAGTCGATGATCAAGGTGGATTCTATTTTCTAGAGATGAATACGCGCCTTCAAGTCGAGCACCCGGTGACCGAGTGTGTGACGGGAGTCGATCTCGTTCATACGCAGATTCGCCAAGCATTGAATCCCAAAAAGGCAGCTCTCCCAGAAGTTCCTGCGGCCCGCGGACATTCTATTGAAGTCCGTATTTACGCTGAAGACCCCGCTCAAGGCTTCCTTCCCACTCCAGGAACGGTCGAGCGCCTTCGCTGGCCGACGGGAGCCTGGATTCGAGTCGAAAGCGGTATCGAAGAAGGGCAGACCATCGGCACTTCCTTTGATTCGATGCTCGGTAAACTTGTGGTTTGGGCTGAAAATCGCGAGCTTGCGATTGAGCGTCTTCGGGTCGCTCTCGAAGAGACTGTGATTTTGGGCTTAGGGACGAACCAAGCCTACCTGCTGGCACTTTGCAGCGATCCGGACGTGAAGGCGGGCAAAGTGCACACGCACTGGCTCGAGAAGACGTTTGCTTCTCGGTATCAGGCGGTCCCCTCGGATGCGGATCTGGCGCTTTGGTCGGCTCTGCGTAAGCAAGGACTGGGGGCGGCCTTAGATCAAGCGCCCGCTTCGAGTCGTGTGGGCGGCGCGGTCTCCTCGCAAGCGTCCCCTTGGCAGCAAATCGGCGCAGAAGGACTGAAGCCATGAGCCAGTCGAATGGAACACTGAAGATTTCAGGCCAGCGTGTGACAATTCCTGAGCCTTCCCAGGGCTGGGAAATCGAATGCCGTCCGGGTGGTTGGCTCATCGCTATTCGGAAAAACGCCGACGGCACCACCGAGCGCCGCCGGCTTGCCGTTTGGTCGAAACGCCAGTCGGTGGGTTTAATCTTGGGCGGCAGGCTTTCCTCTTTTGAAGTCCAGAAGACCGCGCGCGCGGGAATGGCTTCCGGGGCGCCAGACGATTCAGACCTCGTGGCGCAGTTTCCGGGAAAAGTGCGGAAGCTCTTAGTGAAAGCGGGCGAAGAAGTGCCTGCGGGCCAACCGCTCCTTCAGGTCGAGGCCATGAAAATGGAGTTTACGATTCGCGCACCTTTTGCGGGTAAAATCGCAAAGTGGCACGTGACTGAAGGGCAGCAGCTCATGCCTGGAATTCGCTTCCTGGATCTGGAAGCAAAGACCGAGAAGGAGTCTTGAAGATGGCCGCTCGCGAGAAAGTCCGCATTTTCGAAGTGGGAGTTCGCGACGGCCTTCAAAACGAAAAGACGGTCGTTTCGACCGCGCGAAAGCTGCGGCTCGCTCAAGGCTTGATCGCAGCAGGTGTTCGCGACCTAGAACTCGGCGCTTTCGTGCGGCCCGATCGTGTCCCTACGATGAAGGACACAGACGCCATCTACCGGGCGACTCGCACCGGAAAGCTGAAGCTCGGCAAGACGCGCGCTTGGGCGCTGGTTCCGAATGAAGCGGGGTTAGACCGGGCGCTTGAAGCCGGCTGCAAGAACATCGCAGTTTTCACTGCGGCTTCTGAAGGCTTTGCGAAAAACAATATTGGGATGAGCATCAAACGCTCGCTTCAGGTTTTTGGGCCGCTTGTTCGGCGTGCTAGGTCCAGTGGCCTTCAGGTTCGCGGGTATGTTTCGACGGCCTTTGGTTGTCCTTTTGATGGCAAGGTCCGTCCGGCTCAAGCCCTTCGAGTCATCGAGGCGCTCCTGGAATTGGACGTTTGTCAGGTTTCGGTCGGCGACACGATTGGGGTGGCCACTCCTTCACAGGTGGAAAAAGTGCTTCGGCCCGCGCTTGCATTCGCGCCGGGCAGACCCGAGCTCTTGGCAGGTCATTTTCACGATACCCGCGGGACGGCTCTGGCCAATGCAGTGAAGTCCCTGGAACTCGGCATTCGTACGCTGGACAGTTCGGCTGGGGGCCTAGGCGGCTGTCCTTTTGCTCCCAGCGCGACCGGGAATCTCGCGACAGAGGACTTGGTCTACTTACTCGAGGGAATGGGTTTTCAGACGGGGATTGATCTCGATGCTCTGGCGCGGACCAGTCTGACGTTCTTAAAATCCATGGGACGTGCCCCGATTTCGCGCACTCTTTCTGCTTTCGCCGCCACGGGTAAGGGCTTCGTCGTTCCGCTGGCATGAATCGCGCATCTCCGCGCCGACGGAGGCGGGGAACATGGACAGCGATACATTAAAAGTCATTCGGAAGAACTTATTGGAGCGAAAGTACCGGCTGGAGGTGCAGACCGTGCCCGCACTTCAGGAGCAAGAGCGTGAGGCGGGAGAAGAAATCTCTGCCGAAGTAATCGATATGGCGCAGGCGCTGGAACACCGGGAGCGCACGCAGTCTCTGGTGGAGCAAGAGCGACGCGAGGCTTTGGCGATCGAGCACGCGCTGAACAAGATGACGAGCGGAACCTTCGGCACGTGTGAAGACTGTGACGAAGCGATTCCTTCGCGAAGGCTGCTCGTGCTTCCGCAAGCCCGACTCTGCGCTCGCTGTCAGGAAGTGGAAGAGCGGCAACAAAGTCGGATGATGCGAGGAGCCGGCTAATCGAGCCGAGCTGCTGAGAGGCTCGGCACGGGGTTTGCTCCTTCATCCCCCAAGGGAGGGCACTCCAGGTGGAGCACCCAGACGGTTCAACCGATAGCGCGGCGAGTGAAATGCAAGGGCTTTTAGAAAAGCTCGACTTCAAGGAGTTGCTCGACGGGGTCGAGCGCTTCGCGCGCCGAAGTCCGGTGGGTCTGATGGTAGCGGCTTGGGCGGTAGGAAACGCTTCAGGTCGGATGTTTCGCCAGAGAGTCCAGGGGGAAGGAAGTCATGCGCAAGTGGGGAAAGTTTCGTAAAAATCTGTTTAGCTTTGTAGCAATCGTAGGATGTTCAGCGCCGGCCTGGACCCATCGCTTGTTCCCGGTGAAGGAGCCAGCGGCCATCGTGCAGAATGCACCGCTCGGTTTGCAATCTTTGAGCGGTTCTGCCCTGGCCTTGAATCCTTGATTCTAATGTTTTCAGCGGCTTAGGTTCGGCACCGAGCTTGCTCTTGGACTTCGCTCGATGCTCGGGGGGTGTTTCGCGCACGGACGTCGATCGGGGGTAGGGTTTGGCCGACTGGGGCTTCGTTGCCAGTTGGTCTTGCTGGCTTCCGTGGTCGTCCTTCTGGCGGGGGCGGGCTCGGTCTTGGCCATGGTGCACTTGGAGCGTGAAACGCTTCGAGCGGACCAGTCGAAACTCACCGCGAGTGAGGGGCTTTTTCGGGCCCGAAGCTTGCGGCTAGCCATGAGTGAGTTGGAGCGAAAGGCCGAGCAGGAGCAGGAGTTTCAAGGCGAGCTCACTACCGTGCGATTGCACCTAGCGGCGATACTGGGTCCCGAGTCGACTGATGAGGATCGATCGGCTCACCAGCTATTAGAACAGAAGTTAAACACCTTAGTCTCTGTGCTCGCTTCCGGGCGGAGTTCCTGGGGCGAAGCTGAGATTGAGCGGCACATCGCTTACAACGCACTTGATCGCGCGCTGAAACTTTGGACCGAACGTCGCCAGCAGGAAGTGGATTGGGTGTCAGGGCTCGTGAAGTCCGAGCTTCACAACGCAGGTAGGCAGACCATCGGTGTCTTGGGACTTTTTATCCTGTTCTTGCTTGGGGTTTCTGCGCAGCTCATCTCCATGGCCGTCCAGCCCATCCAGGTTTTGTCTCAAGCGATGGAGGACTTGGAGTTTGATCATTCACCTGACGTCAACTTAAAGCCCCTTCCCAGGCTGACATGGAAGGCTCCGGAAGTTATTCGCCTCTCGCAAGCTTTCGATCACATGCTGACTCGGATTCACGGTTTCAGGGATCTGAATCTTCATCGCCTCTTGATGGAAAAACGCCTCAGGGACGTGGTTTTGGCTGCAGTGACGGACGGGATCTTCCTCTTTCACGATGAAGAAATTGTCTACATGAGCCCGGTGGCTGAGAGGATCCTTCGGCTTCCGCCTCATATTCAACGTGAGGGACTGAATATTTTCAGGGCGACGAGCTGGATTCAGGAAAGCGCTTCAAAAGCCACGCTTCAGGCGCTTCAAAAAGCAATTCATAGCAATATGCCAGTGAACCTGGAGTCAGAGATCGATTCTGAGCATCGGGCCAGCTACTTGCTGCAGGCCTACGCCATTCCCCCTGAGATGGTGAGTCGCGTAGAAAACGAAATGTCGCGAACGTCTCAAGATATGGAACTCAAGCCCTGGAAAGCAAACTGGGTGGTGATTGCGCGCGATCTGACTCTCATCAAAGAAAGCCAGGAAGCGAAAGAAAACTTCTTGGCTACACTTTCTCACGAAATTAAAACACCGGTCACGAGCCTGACCATGGCGACCCGCCTTTTGAAAAAATCAGTCGATCAGTTCGAAAAGCCCACGCACCGAATGTTGATTCAGACTTGTGCCGACGATGTCGATCGCCTTCGTACGCTTTTGGATGAGCTTCTTTCAGCCAGCACTTTCGACACCTTGGCGCAGAAGCCCGTCTTGAAAGATGTGAATTTGGCCAAATTGGTTCGTCTGGTGGTTCAGCACTTTCAGCCCGACGCTTTCAGTAGGGGGCTGACTCTCGGGATGGCTCAGTGCTTGGCTGAAGCGCCCGGAGGGGGCGTGACTGCGCGGGTGGATCCGACGCAAGTTTCTTGGGCCTTAACCAATCTCTTAACCAATGCCCTCCGGCACACCCCGCGAGGCGGGGAAGTGAACGCTTCGGTGAGCGCTCACGCCGGAAAAGTGGAAATTTCTGTGCGTGATAGTGGCGTAGGGATCGATAAACGCCGATTAGAGCGAATTTTCGACAAATATAATCCGCAATACGACTTGCGAGTGGCAAGGTCCGGAAGCGTGGGCATGGGCTTAGCCATCGCTCGGGAAATTGTTTTGGCCCATGGGGGTCGCATTTGGGCGGAAAGCGAAGTAGGGAAGGGTTCCCGCTTCAGCTTTGAAATTCCAGCACTGGAGATGGGGGAACAACATGGCGCGCATTCTCGTAGTGGATGATGAAAAGAGTATTCTCGACACCATAGAGGCTTCACTGCGCGAGCAGGGGCATGCGGTGGAGGCCGCTGATAGCGGTGAGATGGCCATTGCATTGATGCGAAAGCAGGTGCCGGACATTCTTTTGACCGACCTCCGCATGGACGGAATGAGCGGGTTAGATCTGCTAGGAAAGGCGCGAGAGTATTTTCCAGGCGCAACCGTGGTGATCATGACTGCTTATGGCAGTATCGATACGGCAGTCGCCGCCATGCGAAGCGGGGCTTTTGATTATCTCGTGAAGCCTTTCACGCCCGAGCAGCTCGATCACTTGATTGCGCGAATCGTGGAATTCCGAAGACTTCGGGAAGAAAACATTCGCCTGAAAGATCAGGTCGAAGTCCTGAGTGAGCCGCAGGCCATCTCCAGCCGAAATCCCCGGATGCATAAGCTTCTGGAAACGGGAAAAAAAGTTGCGGCCTCTGATTCTTCCGTTTTGATCACGGGCGAGAGCGGCACCGGAAAAACGCTTTTGGCTAAAGTCATTCACGACTCCAGCCCAAGAAATCGGGCGCCTTTTGCGGTCGTGAACTGCGCGACCCTTTCCGAGAACCTGCTGGAGAGTGAGCTCTTTGGTCACGTCCGAGGCGCTTTCACAGGCGCAGTGAAGGACAAGCTCGGGCGTCTGCAGGCTGCTGAGGGCGGCACGGTGTTCTTAGACGAGATTGGGGAGATTTCGCCACACCTTCAGACGAAGCTCCTGCGCTTCCTGCAAGAGCGTGAGTTCGAGCGCGTGGGCGATACGAAGACCATCCGCGTCGATGTGCGGGTGATTGCAGCGACCAACAAGAACCTCGAACACGAAGTCAATGAAGGGCATTTCCGGGAAGATCTTTATTTTCGGTTGAACGTCATTGAGCTGCACATGCCGGCATTACGGCAGCGACCCGAAGACATTCTGACTCTGGCCGAGAGCCTTTTGGCGCGCGCATTTGTCGCCAATTCGCGTCCCGCTCGTCCTATGGATGATCAAGCTCGGCGAGCTATCCTTGCATATTCATGGCCTGGCAATATCCGGGAATTGAAAAATGCCCTGGAGCGCGCCGCCATCCTTTGCGCGGGCGACACGGTCTCTTTGGATGATCTGCCCGAGCGTGTGGTTGAAAATTCGCTCGGTGTATCGACTCAGCCGCAAGGTACCGGACCTGGGTTGACGACTTCGACCGATGCGATGAGCTTGGATTCCTTAGAGAAGGTCCACATTCAGCAGGTACTTGGAACTGCGCGCACTCTTGAGGAAGCAGCGAGTATTTTGGGAATCAATCTGTCGACGTTGTGGAGAAAACGGCGCCGTTACGGCTTGGAGTGATTCCTTCGCCTCAGGTTTTGCACTGGCACCGCGGTTGCAGTCTACGCTCCCCGCCAGCCGGCCATTTCGGCCGCGCTGGGCAGGAAATAAAAATTCACGGGGAGGAATGCGTGATGTCCTTGAGCCAGCGTTGGATGTTCTTGGGTGCAGTGATGATGATGGCGGTTTCGGGAAATACCCGCGCCGACGACGTTTTGAACGACAAGGGAGATAAAGGGGATAAAGCAGCCGGCGTGCCACAGGCCACTCGGGCACTGACGTGGCAGGATTTCCGCGAAGCTTGCCGTCATCCGGCTCAGTTCGGGAGTCAGCGGGCTCCGCAGAACGTGAAGGTTCTTTGCACGAACCAGCAAACCACCTGGGTAGCTGCTCCGTCGGGTGAAGTGAATCTTCAGGGTGCTCGTCGTCTGACGATCGCAGTGACCTCAGATAAGTACCATGTGGCCCCGTTTGCGGCAGAGGTGCCGGTGTATTCAAAAGTGGGTAGCTGCTCGCGGTTCCGCGAAGTGGTGGAGACCTACACGGCGCCTGAGCGTGTGGTCAGCTGCGACGAGATCCTGGGCTACAAAGGGGAGCTTGCCGACTTCTGCGCAGAAGAAGTGGATAAGTCCAAAGGCAACGATTCGAAGCTGATTCAGACTTTGGAAACGGGCCGGATGATCGACACTTGTGGTGGCAACGCTTCCGGTGGCGCTGCTCCCAAGCCCGCAGGGCGCAAGCTCTGAGTTCACTGGGACGATGACGACCCGGAAGTGAGCGCCGGTTTCCGCTCGCTTCCGGGTCAACCGAAGGGGAAGAAAGCGATGTCGAGTGCCGGAGACCTCAGCCGTTTGAGAGTGAGCGCTTGGGTTGTGAGTTCGGCAGTTCTGCTCTCCATCGCAGGAGCTGCCTGTGGTCGGCCCGAGTCGGTTCCGCCTGTAGCCCACGCCGAGCCTGAGAGCGGCATTCGGGTGCCTTGGCGTCCTACGACGCCGGGCCGATCCGTGTTGGCGGATTACGGACCTCTTCGAATTCCATCCACAGGGCGAGTGGAGCGTGAGTCTGAGTCGAAGCCCTGGTCGTCCTACTTTTTTCCGCTCCGCGATCCGATCCTGTTCGGAAATGATCGGGGTGAGCCAGCGCTGGATTCACCTTTGGGAAAGTTCGACTCCGCTTTGAAACGGGCACGCCTTTCCGAGGGATCGGCCACTCAGGAAGAGAAGCAGGCTTGGGAGTTAGGTGGGCGCTGGGCCTCGTCTTGGGAGGGCCTCTGTCATGCGTGGGCTTTTGCATCTCTTTTGGAGCGCGAGCCGCGAGAAGCGCGAACTTGGCAGGGAGTCACCTTCAGTGTCGCGGATCAAAAAGCGCTGCTTCTGAAAACTTATGAACTGGCGCAGCCTGAAATTCACTACGGGGTGAATTTTCGCGTTGGCCCCGATGCTGATTGGACGGCGATTCACGCGGAAGAGTTTCACCGCTTTGTTCAGGCCGAGCTTTTTGAAAAAGGAAATCCGTTCATCATGGACTCCGACCCAACGGATCAGATCTGGAACTATCCGGTCTGGTACGCACGGAGCGAGTACCGCGTGGACGCAGCCGATGCGACTCGCGTTCATGTCACGACTCGCTTAGCGGCAGCGGGCCTCTGGGATCGCTCCGAACGGGACCGCACGGGTGCAGCGCTTCACCCGTTTGAATACACTTACGACTTGATCGGTGCGCCCACAAACGATGGGTTCGTAGAAGTCGTTTATGGTGAATGGACCGGAAATTCATACCGATTGGCGCACCCGAACTACTTGATTCCCATGCCTCAAAACCTGAAGCGCGAGAGCTTGAATCGCTACCTTTCTCCCCAGCGCGTGGATCAGGTCTTAGGGCGGGCTCCCAGTCCCTGAGCTTAACCGCGGCTCGGGCAACCTTCGTGTGCAGCGAGTGAGGCGGCTGCGTCGATCCGGTCGGCCACTTCTTTCGCGGCAGCCGGATCAGCGATCCGGAACGTGCAGGCTTCTCGCTGGCCGCCATTCCCCTTCACTTCAAAGAAGGGCAGCCGTTCGAGATCGCGGGTCAGGAAAACTTTATCGTCCATTCCCGTATTTCTCGATAAAGGCACGCAGAGCGGCTCGGAGCCAGAAACCGGGGGGCTGGCCAGAGCGCGATTCATAGCACTAGCGAGGGCGTTCCATTCGCCAATCTCAAAGGGGCCAGATTCCGGCCGAAAGCGGCAAAGGTTTTTATCCACTTCGAAGTGCCCGGTGGGCTTGAGTTTCACTTCGACGACGTAGCGTTCGACGCCACTCACCAGCACCCCTTCCCAGCCCTGCGCTTCCACGAAAGAGTCGGGGGCCTCTCCCAGGGAAGTGTCCAAGCTATCGCGGATGCGGCAGCCAGAGAGGCCCGCAACCAAGATCCACGCGCTCAGGGTCGTCCAGCTCAAAGGCTTCGTGAAGTTCCGCATCGGAATTCACGGAGGGTGCAAAGACGAAGCCGCTCGACCGCTTCATTGAAGGCTCGACTGCTTCACTGATGGCTCGACCGCATCGCAAAAGGGCCGAGGCGGCTCGCGCTTCCTTTTGGAGAAACGCGAGCCGCCCCGGCCCAGCAAGTCATGGAAAATCACCTAACGAGAAAAAAGGAACGACTCAGATTCAGCGGCTGAAGGCAGGAGAGACCTGGCAAGCGCCTTGGACGCAAGCCGGCGCACCTCGGTCGGACTGACCGCCGATCAGGCCCGGGCAACCGCTCCGAAAAACAGAGCTCCCGCAAGCGGCTTTGGCGACTTGAAGCGAGGCGAGCACGGAACGCTGAGCGCCGCTCCAGACTTCACGGTTCACTACGGGAATCGTCGGAGTCCAAGTGCACTGATCGATGGCGACGTAGCCCACCGTTCCTGCCGGAATGATTTCTCCGGACGGGTCCAGGTAAGTGCAATCCGAGTCTTGAGAACAACGAAGGCTCGGCGCGATCAAAGCCTTCGCGTTTTGGGATGCCGTGATGCAGGCGCTGGGAAACGGCGTCGGATAGTGGTTTCTCAACACGCGAAGCACGCTTTGATGAAATGCCGCTGCTTGGCTTCCGTCAGCCGTGATGTGGCAGAGCTGACCTGCGCGGGTCGAAATCCACTCGCGTCCCATTCCCGCGCGCGACACTTCGATCACTTCGCGTTCGTCGGCCAGTTGGATTGAGGATTGGCATTCGGGATCCGGGTTCGTTCGAGCTTGCACGCCGGCTTCTAAACTTTGGATTCCTGCTTGAAGGGTAGCGAGCTCATCTCCGTTCAAGTGACCGTTCCAGACCTCTTGGTTTGGGCCAGGACCTGCTTGGAAGGAGCCATCTTCCTGAAGAGTGAAGCCGTATCCTCCCAGGCAGCGTTCGGGTTCGGCGCACCGATTTTCATAATGAAGTTTCCAAGTGGTTGCCGAAGCGGGTTGTGGAGTTGAATCGGGCATTCGAGTGATGGAGCGATTCGAGGAACAAGCGGTGAGGCTGGACAGAGCCAGCAGAGTGAACCAAGGCGCGATTTTTCGATTTTTCATGGATTTTCCTCCGGCAGAGTTACGGGGACCGTGGTTGGAACAATGGGTCGACCGGTCTGTTGGGGGCTGCGTTGTGCAACCGGGATGCCGCAGCTAGAATCAAAAGATGCTTCGAAGAATCGTTGCGACCTGGGTCGCCGTTTGCGCGGGAATTGCCTGCAGTTCCGCGCCAAAGTCATTGCCGAGCGTGGAAAAACTGTCTCCGCCGACGCTTCGCTTCCGGGGTGCAGGGACGGCTGACTTCAAGAGCCGGGGATTGCCGGCTGCAAGGTGGGATTGCGAAACGCCGCAGGAAGCCTTTGCCAGGTTCGACTTTCAGCAGCTTCAAGCCTGCTTGACTCAAGTTCCAGCGGGCCAAGTGCACCGCTTTCGCTTGGAACGAGAAAATGAACCCGTCTTGGTGATGGAGGAGCCTGAAAAGGCGCCCGAGTGCTTGCGTCACCGATTGGGACGCATTCCAGTGCCTCGCGAGGTGGTTTACCTAGCGCCGTCGGAACAGTCGCCCGCGGGCAGGGAGTGCTGGGCGTCACGACTGGATTTGGAGCGTGAGGAATGGAAGGGAATTCCTCGTCCGGGCAAAGGGTATGTTCTCAGTCTTTCCTTTCCCCTTCAGCCGCTGCCCCGCGACGCCGAGGAAGCCCAGCGTTGGTTGACGGCTTTGGCGCTGAGTCCGCTCTATCAGGAGTCCGGGAAGAAGCTCCTGGGGGTGAGAGTTCCGGAAACGATCTGCCGACAGTGCCTGGGCGAGAAAGCTTATTCTGAAGCAGGCGAGTCAGGTACCCTGTGGCCTTGAAGCGCTCGGGGCCTTGAGATAGGGTCCCGGCCCATGTCGATTTGGATCATCTTGAGCTGGGTGGCTGTTGCGATTTTGACCGCGATCAACGTGGGCGTGTTTCTGAAAATGAAGCAGGCCAGCGAGCAGATGATGAAGATGGCGTTCCCCAACGCAAAGAACATGGGCGATGCCATGTCTCAGATGCAGCAAATGATGGGCGCATTTGGCGGTAGGCCGGGAATGGGCGGAGCAGGTGGAAACCCGTTCGGCGCAACTGGCGCCAATCGTGAAGCTCAGCTGAAGTCGGCTATGGAAATGCTCAAGAACCTTCAGCAGAAGGGCGGCCCGAAGGGCCGTTAACTGCGGCTGGAGCGCTCCCGCGGTTTTTGCGCTCGGAGCGCTTTCGGTTCAGAAGAAGTCCGAAAACGCGCCTCAGTTCTGCTGAGGCGCTCGCGGAGTCGCCTAAACCTTCCAGAGCCTCAGCCAGAGACTCGGCCGTCGAGACACATTCGCGACGTGGCTCGCGCCGCAGCTCTCGGTACTGAGAAGGCGTGGCAGGCGTCAGAATGGCGCGGCGGCATTTCAGCAGCCAAGCGTTTCGCCACCAGAGGGTCTTGGCCTGGCTCCAGGTTCCGTCCAGAGCAATGATGCCTTCTAGGCCTCGGATGCTCTCTTCAAAGTCGGGAAGGGGCTTTCCTGCTTTGTCGGTCAAGGTGATGGGCCCCGTGGGCTGTCCCTTCACTCCGCTTCCTAAGTAAAGCACGGCCCAGCGCTTGGGCTCGGCAGGCCTACCCAGAACTTGCGCCAGATTTCGCCAAGACAAGCCCACGAGGAGTTTCGACTGAGGCAAGGTCAGCTGGGAGAGGCGCGCCGAACCCAACTCTTGATCGGGCTCCTGGGGGTGCTGAAGGATCAGCACCTGAAGCCGTGTTTTCTGAGGTTGGATTTCTGAGCAAACGCAAAGCGCGGGGCGCTTGGCACAACGAGGGCACTCTTGGACTTCCGGCTTCATGCAGGGACAGGCTTTAGCACGTCGGCGTGGGCTTGTCCTTGCTCCAAGAGCCGATCCAGGCGTCCTCCTCGCGCGAAACAATTCCGTGTCCCAGTAAGCGGATTCCCAGGCGTGCAGAAAGGCTTTCCACCTCACGAGTCAGATTCAAGTCCTCACGTGACGGGGTGAGGTCGCCTGACGGATGATTGTGGAACAGGTAGAAAGCTTGCGGTCGGAGCGTGAGCAGCCGGGAGAAAAGTTCGAGCGGGTCGGTGTGAACGGTGTGCCGAAGGCCGCGCTCGACTAAGCAGAAGGTGCCGACTTCCCCTGAAGAATAGACCGGAACAAAGCCCAGCCACTCGTTCACATCCTGCCGTCTTTCCCAAGGCACTTGCGAAAGGGCCTTGAGAGGCAGGGTTTGGGGTTCGAAGCGCAGGTGGGCGCTTCGGCGAAGTCGGGCGCGGTACCCATCATACCGGCGTCCCAGTTCGAAAGCGGCGAGGACCCTGGCTCGAGGGGTGGGACCCATACCCGGAATCTCGTTCATGTGGGCTTGCCCACTGGATTCCATCGCATTGAAGAATGCGTGCGATTGCTCGGGTTCAGGAAGATCGGTACCGACTCGATCGAGGAGCCGGGCCGCTACATCCAAAGCCTCGTCGGTCGGATCGCTGCCATCGCCGGTCACAAGAAGTGCGAGGCACTCTCGTAAACTCAGCGATACAGCGCCGTTGTTGAGGCAGCGCTCGCGGGGAAGTTCTTGGGACGGAGTCTTGTCTTTGCCATCAGTGGGCTTATCCATGCCCGGACCCTAAGCAAGGATCGGGCCGCTCTAGAGGCCCTTCTACAGGTTTTTAGCGTTCGTTTTCCGGACGTTGGTTCGGAGAAGAGACTTCGATGTTCTTTTCGAAGGTCTTCTTCACCACCGGATCGCCCTTTTCATTGTACTGAATCCACGTGCCGGTTTTCAGGCCTTGGTCGAAATGACCTTCCAGAATCACGCGTCCTTTGGAGTCGCGTTCTTGGTAAAGACCATGGTTTTTCCAGGAGAAACCCACTTTTTTCTGAGTGCAGACTTTGTCCGTTTTCAGAGGATTGCTCCACGAGGTGTCGCCCGCCTCAGCGCAAGGTTTGCGTAGGCTCGAGCAGCTGGTTCCCAGGATTACGCCAAGCAGAATGAGGACACTGCTTTCAGTGAAATTTTTTTTCAGCATGACCCTTTTAGGATGCGTCCGGCTTCGGGGTTTTGGCAACCCCTGTGGTACAGAGGTTCACGCATGATCCAGAAGTCTACTTCTGCAACCACTTCGAAGTCGAAAGCTCGTCCCAAGACCACTCGTTTGCCGCGAGGAAAGGCTCCGACAGCGGCCAGACGCCCCAAGTCTCGGCCAGACGTCTTTGTCCTTTATGAGCGGGCCGTTCAGAGCCCGGTTCTGCACGTCGAGCTGTTTCATCAGATGTATTCGACGGTCCGTCCCGGTAAAAAAGCCCGAAGCCTTCGGGAAGATTTCTGCGGAACGTTTGCCATTTCTTGCGCCTGGGTGGCTTCCGAGGAAGGCAATACGGCAGTGGGCGTGGACCTGGATGGTCCGACTCTGGAATCAGGGCGGAAGCGGAACCTCTCGCTTCTGACTTCTTCGCAGCAGGCTCGGGTTCAAATCCTGCAGGCCAACGTGCTCGAAGTGAAACCCAAGGCCGCCGACGTTCTGGCGGTCTGCAACTTCTCTTTCTACATCTTTAAACAGCGCCGCCTGCTCCTGGATTACTTTCGCGCGTGTCTGCGCGGGCTTGCGAAAGACGGCGTTCTGGTTCTGGAAATGTCGGGTGGGCCGGGGATGGTCGAAACCACCCGCGATCACAAGCGCATCCGCCGCAAGGACATGCAGCCCTACCAGTACACTTGGGATCAAAAGTCGTTTGACCCGATTACGAACGAAGCCCACTACGCGATCCATTTCCGGATGGCCGATGGAACCGTGATTCGCGACGCCTTCACCTATGATTGGCGCCTTTGGACCATTCCTGAGGTGCTGGAGCTTCTTGAGGAAGCCGGCTTTTCCAAGAGCGTGGTGTTCTGGGAAAAGGAAATCGACGGAGAGGGAACCGGGGAATACGTGCCGACTGAAAAAGGCACGAACGATTACTCCTGGTGCGCCTATATTGCAGGCCTTCGTTAAGGGCTCGCGGGGAGTCGAGTGACTTCGGTTCCCGCGTAATAGAATTTCAGAATCTCTTCTGCCTTCCAGCCCCGCGTCGTAGCGAGCGCCCAAGCTCCGTACTGGGCCATCCCCACACCATGGCCCCAGCCGCGTCCTTGAAACACAAAGCCGGTGCCGTCGGGCTTGGGTTCCACTTGAAATAAAGTGCTCCTCAGGCCCAGGGCCAAGCGCACTGGGGGAGCCGCGACCGAAGTCGTTTTTCCGGACTTGAGTCGAAAATGAACCTGGCTTGCGCGCCCGCTGGTCCAGCGTTCCGAATCCCGGACTTCTACGGAAGTGATCGCATCACTCGGCTCGATCCAGGCGCGTTCGCGAGCCACACGCTCCAGTTCAAAAGTGGTCCACTCCTGAGTCCAGCGCGTGGGGAAAGCCTCGCTGTCATAGACTTCCGCGCGCGCTTGGCAGTAAGGCAAATCACTTCCCCAGGCGTTTTGGGCAGACTCGGTGTGGCCCCCGCTATCGGCTGAAAAATAAGCGCGGATGACTCGGCCCTCGTAGGTCACGATTTGCCCTGCAGTGGCCTGAACGGCGCGATCGGTTGCGGGGACTGCTTTTGTGAGCCCTAAGTAGGCCTGAGATTGAACGGTGTCGTCGAGGTGAAAGGCTGGGGCGGGTGAGCCCGGCGGCAAAGCTGCGAGTTTTGTCGCGACTTCGTGGAAAGCGTAAGTGCGCGCCGCGATGGCCTGCGCCTTCAGCGCTTCTTCCGGCCAGCTCGAGGGCACTTCAGTCGGAACCACTCCCTGAAGGTAGGTCTCAAAAGGAAGCTCGTTCACGACTTCGAGGTATACCGTGCCCGAAGCGTCGCTGCGGGGGGAAAGGTGAAGCTGCCCCGTGTAGCGAAACGCTTTGAGGGTGGCCTCGCGAAGGACGGTGACGGGAGCACCCCCGCAGTCCAGAGTTTTGGGCGCGCCGAGTTCCTGAGCGCGCACCACGAGGCCTGCGGCCGGAAGCGGCGCGGGAGGAGCAGGCGGAGCGGCGCCCGGGGCGGAGTCGAGTAGGCGGCACGGGCCGGGGCTTTGGATTGTGACGGTGTCGATCACGGTCTCGCGGCCCTGGGGGACTGAGTAGGTGCCGAGGTGGGGAAAAACGCGGACGCGGATGGTATCCGCTTTCCACTGCGAGGGCAGGGGATCCGAAGCGGGAAGGATCAGCGCACCGAGGATTCCTAACACCTCAGTGAGCTCCCTCATTCTTCTTCAGTTCCTGTTGATCTGACGTCGTTCAAAGCGTCGCGGGTCGTGATTTGGGATCGAAAACCAAATTCACGCCGGAAAGGCTGATCCGAGATTACGACGGGAAATCGGAAGTAGTCCGCCAAATGCAGGGGAAAGCCCAAGCCCCGAAGGGGAAGCCCAAGTGGGCTGACCAGAAGCTGCGCAAAAGGGACGGCTCTTGCGCCGGCAATGCGGATGGCATGAGTGAACGGAACCACGCCTTCGCCGGCCACGTTGTAAACGCCTCGCTTCGGGCACTCGAGTGCCAGCTTCACGGCGCGTGCAAAATCCGCTTCGTGGAGAAACTGCATGGGGGGATCGAAGCCCAAAGAGTAGGGGCAAAAGCGACTGCGAAGGAAAGTCGAGATTCGGTTTCGGATGCTCGGACCGATCACGTTGCAGGGTCGAAGAACGACCACTCGAATTTCAGGGTGCTTGAGAAGAAACGCAGTCGCTGTGTTGTCGAGTTCGACGGCATCGACCAGCTCTGGAAACGTGTGACTCGCGCGAAGCGGATCATCTTCGCTCAGATAAAGCGGATTATGGGGATGAGCGCCGTAGACGTGGAAAGAGCTGCACACCACGACGTTTTGCACTCGGTGACGCGCGCAGAGTTCAAGCAGGTGGCGGGTACCCAGAACGTTGACGTTGAAGCGATCTGAATCCTTGGCCAAGTAGCCTAAAGGCAAACGTCCCAAATGCAGGACGGCGTGAAAATCATGTTGCCGGAAAAGCTCATCGAGCCTTCGACTCCGGTAATCCATCGATGCGAATTCGCCTGGAAAACGAATCCCATCGGGCAAGGGGCGTGGGTCAATACCCACCAGCCGATACTTACGTGCCAGAAGGTCGACCACGAGCTGGGCTAAACCGCCGGCAACTCCCGTGATCAGTAGTTTCGGCTTGAGCTCAGTTTTTTCCATCGCCAGGAATCACTTTCTCTTCCGTCGTTTCGACAACTTCAGTATTGGCAGTGTCCGTTTCGACCGTTGCTTCGGCGTGAGCGCCCGAGCCGGTGAATAAGCGATCGCCTCGCAGTCTCAGGCCTTCACTGAGTTCAGCTTGCACTGCGGCTCGCACGCGCTCGACCTTCAAATCGATTTCAGTATCGGGTGCATCGGGGTCGCCTTCAAAGCGAAGCGGCTCACCAAAGCGAACGCTGATTCGCGTGGGCAAAGGAATCAGTCCCAGAGGTCCCAGGAACGGAAAGAGCGGAGTGATGGGCACGTAAGGCGCAGAAAGCAGTTTTGCGAGTGGTTTGATGTTGAGCAGACTCGGATACGCTTCTTCGCACCCGATGACTGCGACCGGAATGATCGGAGTACCCGCCTCGAGTGCTAGGCGCATGAAGCCAGACCCAAATCGCATCAGTTCATAACGATGTTGCACGGTTTTTCCGCAAGCCTGAACACCTTCAGGAAACACAAGAACCGCTTCTTCTCGACTCAGCAGGTCCAAGCAGTTGCGTTGGTCTCCGACGACTTGTCCGAGCTTTCCGAAGAAAGAGCCCACAAAAGGCAAATGGGTGGCCCAGCGCTCAAACATGCCGCGAACAATGCGCGGTTTCGGAGCGTCAACAATCAGCGACATGCCGATGATGAAACCATCCAAAGGAATTTGCCCGCCGTGGTTGGAGACTAGCAAGACGCGGCCTTCGGGGATTTTCTCCGCACCGACTGAGTCCACCCGGAAGTACTTTCGGTAAACGGGAAGCATCGCAGCCACGACGTTTTTCACCGTTTCGGGATCCAGCCCCCAGGGGTCAAACCCTGCTGAGTTAATGCGGCGATTCACCGCCTGATCGATTTTTTCGACCAGCTCGGGCGTGAGCTGTGACTCGACTAGCTTCTTTCTCCACTGATCCAGCATGAGATGAACCATGATACATCGAAGGCATGAAGGCAAGAATCGCTCTGATGACGGGTGGAGGAGATGCGCCGGGCCTCAACGGAATCATTGAAGCGGTGTCCCGGTCCCTGCTGCGATCGGGATTCGAAGTCATCGGGATCCGCGACGGCTTTGAGGGCGTTTTCGCGGGAAATTTCCGAACGATTGTCGGCGAAGAACTGACCGGGATCCATGCGCAAGCCGGGACTTACTTAGGGACTTCGAATAAAAGCGGCCTGAAGGGACGCGAATCCGAGTTCATCGAAAAGTGGCGCCGAATGGGCGTGCAAGGTTTGGTCGTTGCCGGGGGCGATGGCACCTTTGCAGCGCTTTCCAGCTTGGAGAATCAGATCCCGCTCATTGGGGTGCCGAAGACCATCGACAACGATCTGGCCGGAACGGAGCAGACCTTTGGCTTTGATACGGCCTGCGCAGTGGTTGCGGATTCTGTGGATGCCCTCAGGGCCACGGCCGACGCCCACCGGCGCATCCTTGTCGTGGAAACGATGGGAAGAACGGCGGGGTGGATTGCTTTAGGAGGAGGCCTGGCCTCTTACGCCGACGTGATCTTGATTCCGGAGCGTCCTTTTGATCGCTCGCAGCTCTATGAATTCATTCGCGAGAAAAAGCGCTCAGGCCAGCGTGGCCTATTGGTCGTGGCTGCGGAAGGCGCTCATGCTCAAGCTGAGACGGCGCAAGTTGCGTTTCGTGTGGAAGGCTCACCCGAAGCGGTGCGCTTAGGCGGGATTGGCGAGAAACTCGCTCGCGACTTTGAAAAAGAGACGGACTGGGAAAGTCGTCACGTCGTCCTAGGGCATTTGCAGCGCGCCCGTCAGCCCACCACGACGGATCGCTTCCTCACTGTTTCCATGGGAGTCGAGGCTGCTCGAATGGTGGCAGAAAGCGCGTGGGGTCAGGCCGTCGTTTACCGGCAAGGGCAGGTCTCTCGGGCTTCTATCCAAGAGCTGATGGGGCCTCCGCGGCGGGTTCCCGATGGACACCCTTGGCTTGAACTTGCTCGAACTCTCGGTGCTTGGATCTAAGCAGTCTCAGATGGACCGGCGCCTGCTCAATTCCGGTTCTGCTTCTGGACTTCCGAGAGCCTTTTGGTCACGTCGCCTAAAGTCTGCATGCCGCGCTGGCGCGAGTCGCTGGCAGCGCGCGAGAGGCGGTTGGCTGATTCGGCATCGGTTGAATTTGAAGCCTTTTTGGCGCGCTCCGAAAAGCGAGCTTCTTCTAAGGTTCGGTGATTGATCAGTTCAATCAGCAGGCGCTTTCGGTCTTCCAGGGCTTGCTCAGCGGCTTTCAAGTTATCGCGGTATTCTTGGTCAAAGCGCACCCTTTGATAGCCCAGGTTGTCCAAGATGTAGTTTCGAAGTGAATCGCGATTTCCCAGCCATTGGCCTGAGTCGCTGAAAAGGGAAGCAATGTGCGGCGGACTCATCGCGGCTTTGCCGCGAAGCTGGATCCGGACTCCGAATTCAGCGATGTAGGCATCGACTTCGTCGCCCAAGGCGTTGACGCGCTCGCGTCCGTAACGAACGGGATCTCCGAGAGCAGCAATGTCGAAAAGCGAAAGTGGCGGCTCTTCCGGTGCTGTCAAATGAGTGAGCTCGTGAACGAGAAGCTCCACTTGGTCTTCAAATGTCGGCGATGATTTGATGCAAACTTGTCGATTCACCTGACCTTGAAAGCTGACTTCAACCAGTTCGCCGTCCAGCTTCACTTGAAAGCTGCCCAGATTGGCGGCAGTCGCAAGCCTCACGTAACGTTCCAGATCCGGCGTAGGCTGGGTCAACTCGTCTAAGTCGCGAGCGAAGTACATTCGGCGGGCGCCTGACTGAGAGCGAACGAGGCCTTCGTAGCGACTTCCGGGTGGGCACTGGGGAATTGAAGTGAGAAAACGAACCGCATCGGTATGTCCCGAGCGTTTCAGGCCTTTTTCCAGAAGAGCTGAGTAGATCGGCCGAGCCTGCATCCACTGAACGGCGCGAAGCGCATCGCCTGCGGAGTCCGCGGAAGCCAGGTTCGGCAGAAAAGCTGCTGAAAAGAGGACAACCAGAGTCGGGACCAGAGCGCGCATGCCTTCTAGGGTAGCACGGAAGTTTTCCCCGGACGTGTTAGGGTGGGGGCGCTGTGAGCGAGTCGGGCCCGAGAAAAATCATCCATGTCGATATGGACGCTTTCTTTGCGTCGGTTGAGCAAAGGGACCGTCCTGAACTTCGGGGGCGGCCAGTGGTGGTGGGAGGGACTCCCGAGGGGCGCGGGGTGGTTGCTTCGGCTTCGTATGAAGCCCGCAGGTTTGGAGTGAAAAGTGCCATGAGCGCCAAGCGCGCTTTGGCGCTCTGTCCTTCACTTCAGTTTGTTCGCCCAGATTTTGAGAAATACGAGCGAGTTTCTCAGCAGATTCGAGCTATTTTTTTGTCGGTGACTGATCGGGTTGAGCCCTTGTCGCTGGATGAGGCTTATCTGGATGTGACGGTGAACCGCTTGGGAATGCCCTTGGCTCGGGATTTGGCACTCTGGGTGAAAGAGCGGATTCGGGCCGAAACCGGTCTGACGGCTTCGGCAGGGGTCGGGCCCAATAAATTCATCGCGAAAGTGGCATCGGATTATCGCAAGCCCGATGGTTTGGTCGTGGTACCGCCCGAGCGAGTGGAAGCCTTTATTTCCACACTTCCCGTGGAGAGGCTTTGGGGCGTGGGGCCGGTCACCGCCAAGAAGCTCCAAGAGCTTGGGTTTCACCGGGTGACGGACCTTCGGCAGGCTTCTGTTGAAGTTTTGGAGACGCATCTCGGGAAATTTGGGCGCTTCCTTCATGGCCTGGCGTGGGGGCAGGATGACCGGGAAGTAGAAGGGGCATCGGAACCTAAGAGTCGGGGCACGGAGCGGACTTTTAGCCGCGATTTACTCGACGTCGCGGCACTTCTTTCGACTCAGGGTGAGCAGTGCCAGGAGTTGGCCGATCGATTGAGGGAGCACGAGGCTTTGGCTCGAACCGTGACCGTGAAAGTGCGTTACGCGGACTTCCGCACCATCACCCGGAGTCGCACTCTCGACCCACCGACCGATCAGAGCTCCCGCCTGGCGGGGGTGGCTCGCGCTCTCCTTTTGGAAGCGACCGAGGCGGGGCGCACCCCCATCCGGCTTTTGGGGCTTTCCGTCTCTGGCTGGGTGGGGCCCGATGATCCGCTACAGCTCTGGTTCGAGTGGGATCAAACAAGCGTTTGACACCCTTTCCGCTCCCCCATAAAGTCGCGTCATGCCTAAAAAGCGTGGCGCCGAATCCGCGGAAGAGAAGTCCCGTTGCCTGCTTTTAGAGGCGGGGAAAAAGCTCTTCGCTCGGCGTGGTTTCGAAGGGACCACCGTCCGCGACCTGGCTCGTACTGCGGGCGTGAATCTCAGTTTGGTGAGCTACTACTTTCGGGGCAAAGAAGGCCTGTACAGGGAATGCCTGGAGCTTTTCGGGCAGGCTCGGCTCGAGATGGCTGAGAAGCTTTTGCAGCCGGTCAGTACCTTGCCGGAGTACCGCGAGCGTCTGAAACAGGCCATTCAGGAAATTGTGGCCGTTCAGATTGAAGAACCAGAGATTGCACAAATTGTTCATCGGGAAATCGAGAGCGATCTTCCGGTGGCAGCAAAAATATTCGAAGAAACCTTTTTGAAGATCTTTCAGGCTTGGGTGAAGTTTTTTCAGCACGGGCAGGAAAAGGGCTACATTCACGAACATCTGGATCCAGGAATTCTGGCTCAGATTCTTCAAGGGTCTCTCAATTACTTCGTGCGCGTGGACTCTGTCCGCATGCGCTATTTCAAACACTCCATCAAGGATGCGGAACATCGCACTCAGTTGGTGGAAAATTTCGTCTCGGTCTTTTCAGCCGGTTGTTTCCGGGAGGCATGACATGCATCGTTTTTGGCTCTTTTTAGGGCTCATCGGGGTCTCCTCTGTCGCGCAAGCGGCCGACCGTTTGGGACTCAGCAATTACTTGCAGCAAGTTCGTCAAGGCAATCAGGCCTATTTGTCGGCTGTGAAGGGTGCCGAAGGGGCAGCCCTTCGGAAAAATGAGGGCGATCAAATTTATGCTCCCGTTTTGCAGGGTCAGGCTCTTTGGTCGGACGATCAATCCCCGAAGGTGAGCGTTCCCGCACAGGGCGTGGAGACCCGCTTCCAGTCCGCAAGTATCGGAGTGAGCAAGGCCTGGGGCATGGGCGTCACTTCGCGCGTGGGGTATTTGCTCAATCACACCGAAATCATCGGTGCGAATCCGGGGTTTCTTTCGCGCCCGATCTTTTTTGATAGCCGGCCCAGTGTCGAGCTTTCCGTTTCACTACTGAGAAATCGGAGCGGCAGTGAGTTCGCTGCGCAAGCGGCGTTGCTGGACGAACAGGCGCACGCTTCGCAAGCGGCGGAAGCGTTTCGGGCGCAGATGGTTTTGGCGCAAGCCGAAGGAGCCTATTGGCGGTGTTCGGCTTCGCGCGAAGTCGCACGCGTCCAGGCTGAGACCCTGGACCGAGCAAAAAAAATGGTCGAGTGGAACGCCCGTCGCGTGGATCTCCACCTGGCGGATGAAAGCGACTTGAAACAGGCTCAGGCGCTTCTTCGTCTTCGGGAAATTGAGCTTCAGGCAGCGCGCGACGAACTGCGAAGCGCGAGCCGCGCTTTTAATTCCCTGCGGGGAGTTGACTCGGACTTGGTCTCTGAGGCGATCGAGCCGCTTGAAACGGGAGCCGCTCAGGCGGGCGCTGTTCCCGCGCGCCGAGGGCACCGAGGCGACACCGAAGCCGCCGTTTCTCAGTCTCAGGCCGCACTCCAAGGTTCGCGATTGGGTCAGGAACGAAATCGTCCCACTCTCGAGGTTTTCGGTTCAGCCACTTTGAACGGGCAGAATCCGGCTGGATCGACGGCTTGGCAAGATTCCCTCACCACCACGTATCCCAATCTCTCGGCTGGCGTTCGTCTGACCTTGCCGCTCGAATTCGGTCGAGTCGCTGACCATCGCAAAGGCTACGCACTGGAAGCCGCCGGAGCGGATCTTCGGGCCACGCGTGCTTTGTTTGAAGAGGAAGTGGGCTGGCAGGACTTGTCCCGCCGCTACACCGAACTCAAGGAGCGTTTGGCGCTGGTGCGACGCCTCGAGGAAGCCCAGAAAGAAAAATTCCTCTACGAACGCGATCGGCATTCACGTGGGAAAAGTACCGTGTTCTTGGTGCTTCAGTTTGAGCAAGATTACAATTCGGCGCAGATCAATCGACTTCGCACCGAAGCCGAAGTGCTCGCACTTCTCGCTACACTGAAAACCTGGCCTTCGGCTCAAACAGAAGGGGATGCAGGGGCGTGAACCTCTACTTCCGCTTGTTGAAGATCCTGCTTCTCGCTTTTTGGGAGCGGGCTTGTCTCGGTGTTTTCGAAGAGTCTAAAATTTGGTTCCGCTGTTGGCCGAACGATTTAGATTCCAACCTTCACATGAATAATGGGCGGTATCTGACTCTTCTCGACATCGGTCGAATGGACTTAACCATTCGCACCGGCCTTCTTCGACAGATGTTGAAGAACCGCTGGAATCCAGTCGCAGGCGGCGTTTTGATCCGCTACCGAAGGCCGATCGCGCCGTTTCAAAAATTTGAGATTCGGACGCGGGTTTTGGGATGGGACTCCAAGTGGTTCTATCTCCAGCAGCGCTTTTACGGTTTGGATGGAAAGCTCATCGCAGCAGCGCTGGTGAAGGCCGTTTTCCTGGGGAAAACGGGTTCGGTTCCTCCTGCGGAGCTGGCTCGATCCATGGGTCACACGGGAGAATCCCCCGCACTGCCGGAAGCAGTGGCGAAGTGGAATTCTGCGGATGAGGTTCTTTCATGAAGCTTGGGTTCATCGTTTCCATTGGGGTCGTTCTCGGAGCAGGGAGCGGATGGGCTGGGGCGCAAGAAAAAGCCACTGTTCCAGTTCGCCGCATCAGCTTAGAGGAGGCTTATCAAGGTGCTCGCGCACGGACCGAGACCGAAGCTTTGCAGGTTTCCGAAGTCGAGCAGTCTCACCAAAAGCTGACTCAAGCTCGCGCCGGAATTCTGCCCTCCTTGGTTTTGAACGGGTCCTACACCCGCCAGCAAATGCCGTCGGCGTCATCGGTGAACGCCTTTACGCGGGCCGATCAGCACCAGGTGCGGCTCACTTTGTCTCAGCCTGTGTTTCGCGGGCTTCGCGAGTTTGCGGCTCTGGATGTGGCTCACGCGGGTTGGCAGGGAGAGCAAGCCAGCCTTCGCCAAGCGCGACGGACGCTTTATGCTTCCGTGGCTCAGTCCTTTTATCGGCTTGCCCAGGCCGAGGTGGATGCTTCGAACCTTGAAGAGCTGCTTCAGGTTTCCCGCCGTCGTGCCGAAGACGTGCGTGGGCGAGTGCGGATTGGCCGCAGTCGCCCGGGTGATTTACTTGCCGCGGAAACTCAGGTGGCGACCGTCGAAGCTCAGCTTCAAGCGGCGCAGGTGGCTTGGGAACAAGCGCGCGATCAGTTTGTGCTGATGACCGGGCAGCCGCGAGAAGTCGCGCCAGCCATTCCGTCGGTGCGGGACACGCTGCCTTCGGGATTGGTTCCGCTCGAAAATCATCTGAGGCGTTTAGAGCAGCGGCCGGACGTCGAAGCGGCACATCAGGTGCTTCGGGCCGCTGAACGAGGAGTGGACGTCGCCTGGGGAGCGCACTTGCCCTCAGTCGATGCTGGCGGCAACTGGTACCTGGAGCGGACGGGCATTCTGGCCTCGACTCAGTGGGATATCTCTGTCACGGCTTCCATGCCGGTGTTTCAAGGTGGCTTGGTGCGTTCGCAGGTGCGTGAGGCCGCCCAAAAGCGTTCAACGGGTGAGCTTCTGCTTTCTCAAACGCGACGTGCGGCCGAAGAGGAAGTTCGCTCTGCCTGGCTCGAGGCTCAGGGAGCGCTTCAGCAGATTCAGCTATTAGAACGAGCCCATAGCCTTTCCGAGAAGAACTACCAGCAGCAGTCCGAAGATTACCGCTTGGGCCTAGTGAGTTCTTTGGAAGTCCTATCGGCGCTGAATAGTCATCAGGATTTGAAACGTTCGCTGGACCGAGCGCGTCTTCAGGCGCGCCTTTCCCTGGTCACTTTGCGAGTGGCCGTTGAGGACGCCCCATGAACCTAGTTCGTACGAGTATTCGGAATCCGGTTTTCGCCTGGATGTTGATGGGGGCGCTGGTTGTCTTCGGGGCGCTCGCGTTTCGGGAGATGGGCGTCAGCCAGCTTCCCGATGTCGACTTCCCGGTAGTCAGCATCAGCGCGACTCTGGAAGGCGCTGCTCCAGAAGTGATGGAGATGGACGTCGTCGATCCAATCGAGAGCGCGGTTCTCTCGGTCGAGGGCGTTGAAGGCATCAGTTCATCCGCTAAGAGCGGCTCGGCGAGTGTCTCGGTCGAGTTTACGCTTGGTAAAAACATCGACGTCGCGGTTCAGGAAATCCAAACGCGTTTAGCGCAAGCTCAGCGAGTTTTGCCTCGGAACCTGGACCCTCCGGTCGTGAGTAAGATGAACCCCGAGGATCAGCCCATTTTGTGGCTCGGTGTTTCTTCGGACCAGATGGATCGCCCCGCACTCATGGCTTACGTGCGCGACGTTCTGAAGGACCGCTTCAATACGGTGCCCGGTGTAGCCGACGTTTTTCTGGGCGGCTATGTCGAGCCGAACCTTCGCGTCTGGGTCTCGGAGAAAAAACTCGAACGTTATCAGCTGACGGTCACGGATGTGATCCAGGCCATTCAGTCCGAGCATTCCGAGCCTCCTGCCGGACGTTTGGAAGATCCGCTTCGTGAGACCAACCTGCGGACTCTGGGTGAAGCTTCGTCGCTCGAGGAGTTTCGAAAACTTTCGATCAATCGAAGGGGCGGAGCGCCGAACTACAGCCCGATCGCTTTGGATCAAGTAGCGCGCGTCGAGTTTGGCCTAGCCGATGTTCGGCGAGTCAGCCGAATCATGGGTAAGCCTGCAGTGGGCCTTGGAATCCGCAAACAGCGCGGCTCAAACGCAGTGGCTGTCGGAAAGGCCGTGAAGGCGCGGATGGAAGAAATCCGAAAGAAGCTTCCTCCGGGAATGGAAGTGGGGATCAATTTCGATTCCACCCGGTTCATCGAAGAGTCGGTGGGTGAATTGAACTTCACTTTGATTCTTTCAGCAGTGCTGACCGCCCTCGTTTGTTGGCTGTTCTTGGGCTCCTGGTCCGCCACGATGAACGTCATTCTTTCGATCCCCACGTCCGTGGTGGGCTCGTTCATCGTTCTTCATGCCTTCGGTTTCACTCTCAATACCTTCACGTTGCTGGGGCTTTCTTTGGCCATTGGCATCGTGGTGGACGACGCCATCATGGTGCTCGAAAATATTGTCAGGCACCTGGAGAAGCGGAAGAAAAGAGTCCAAGCGGCTTTAGATGGAGCGGTGGAAATTACTTTTGCCGCTCTGGCTGCGACCGTTGCGGTGATTGCAATCTTCCTTCCCGTTGCTTTCATGAAGGGCGTTATCGGACGCTACTTCTTTCAGTTCGGCGTGACCATTTCGGTGGCGGTGGCTTTGTCCTTGCTTGAGGCATTGACCCTGACCCCTATGCGTTGTGCGCAGTTCTTGGAAGTGGGTGAGCGCCGCAGTCGCATCGGACGATGGCTAGAATCTACGATGGCGCGCCTCGAAGAACGCTACCGCAAGATCCTTCCGTGGCTTCTTTCGAACCGCGGGAAGGTTGTGCTGGCATCCGTTCTGATTTTCGTCGTCAGCCTGGGACTTTTGAAATTCCTAAAGAAGGAGTTCGTTCCCGCGCAGGATCAGGGCAGCCTGATGGTGCGCTTGAAGACTCCGGATGGTTCCTCGTTGACCCATACGGATGTGAAGACTCGCGAAGCGGAAGCGATTTTGGCATCGCGCCCGGAAGTGGCTCGGTACTTTGGATCGATTGGTGGTTTTGGCGGTGGCGACGTCAACTCTACGGTTCTTTTCGTCACCTTGAAGGACAGAAAAGATCGAAAGCTCAGTCAACAGGACTTGGCTGAAGTTCTTCGCAAAGAGTTCAAAGAAAAGATCAAAGGCGCTCAGGTCTTCATTCAAGACCTTTCGATGTCAGGCTTTTCTGCGCGGCGCGGGTTCCCCGTCGAAGCAACCGTTCAGGGTCCAGACCTGGATACGCTGGTAGAGTTGACGCGAAAATTGGTTTCAGAACTCCAAAGCTCCAAGCGCCTCACCGATGTGGATTCTGAGCTGCGTGGAGCGGTCGAGGAAGTGCACATTGTGCCCGATCGAGATCGTGCGCGCTTAAGAGCTGTCAGCGTCGCGGAAGTGGGTCAAACGTTATCCTCCTTGCTCGGAGGCGCTGTCGCAGGACGCTTCACTTCGGGAGGGCGTCGCTTCGACATCCGGGTGAAACTCGAGGACGAAGAACGGCGTAGTCTCGAGAATCTGGGCTCTTTTCAGGTCCGAAATAACCGGGGTGAATTGATCCCGCTACGCGACGTGGTGCGGATTGAACGCGCACCCGCGCTTCAGGCCATTCAGCGGAGCGACCGGGTTCGTTCGATTGGAATCTTTGCGAACGTTGCCAAAGGTGCCTCTCAGCGCGATGCCATGTTGGAAGTCGAAGCAGCCGCCAAGCGCATTTTGCCCGACGGCTATCGCTTAGCATCGGGCGGAAGCTCAAAAACTTTCCAGGATTCGTTTTCATCTTTGGGCTTTGCGCTTTTGCTCGGGATTCTCATTTCCTACATGGTGCTGGCGTCACAGTTTAATAGCTTCCTGGACCCGGTGACGGTTCTGGTTGCCTTGCCGTTTTCCATTTCGGGAGCCTTCCTGGCGCTAGTTTTGGGCGGTCAGTCCCTCAACGTCTATTCCATGATCGGGATTCTTCTGCTGATGGGCCTCGTGAAGAAGAATTCCATTCTATTGGTGGATTTCACGCACCAGCGGCGCGACGAAGGTTTGGATGTCCGTTCTGCGCTTTTGGAAGCGTGCCCGATTCGCCTGCGTCCCATTCTGATGACCTCGGTTTCGACGGTGGCAGGTGCTTTACCTGCGGCTTTGGCTTTAGGACCAGGTGCCGAGAGTCGAGTCCCCATGGCACTCGCTGTGATCGGGGGCGTGGGGGTTTCGACGCTTTTGACGCTGTTGGCCGTGCCGTGTGTTTACAGCTATCTGGCACGTCCTCGTCAGAAGGCAATGTTAGCCCCGGAAGCGAGCGGGTAAAGGTTACCCAGTGAAAGTGAGCCCCTCTTCCCGCTACACTGGGAAGGATGAAGATTCAGGCCCTGCGAGGAGTGAATTCTTGGGTGAGTCTGTCTCTTTTCGCGCTGGCGATGGGAGGCTTTGCGGCTTGTAGTTCTGCACCGGAAAAACCCGAACGGTTGGTGCGGAGCGGGATTCTTCGTGGAAACGATCTGGACGATTCCGAGCTCAAGAATCGATTTGTCACGGACGATCGACTCTCGGAAATGCTCTCGGCGGGCTACAGCGGTTTGGATCTGACTCAAGAGCCTTACCGCGGCCGATTGATCCGAGAAGCGCGTGCTTTTGTGCGGTATCAGACCGGTGGAATGGGAGCCGTCGAGGCCAGTCGCTACCGACAAGCCTGTGAGCGTTCGGAAGCGCCTTCGCCCCTTTGCTTGGTGGCGCTGAATCGGGAGCCGAAAGCGAAGCGGCGTGATTTGGACGACGATGATCGTCCGCGACGCTTATCGCGTGGCGAAGTTCGCGCGATGGGCCAGGCTGTTTTGCGCGGGGACTTAGCGCCGCTTGCGGGAAAGACGGACCTCCAAGTGCTTTCAGCGATGAAGCCTTTGAACTCCATCGCAAAGTTAGCTCGTTTGGAGAAAGCCGTGTCTCAGTGGGCGAGTTGTATTTCTCCCGGCGTCTTGAGCGCTTTGGGGATGAAGCTTGAGCAGGAGCTCCAGAACCCTGAAGTCGAGGCTCGGGTCATCGGCTACTACGAACGTGCGGTCCGTTGCGGAGGAGCAACTGACCCGAACGCAACACGTGCCCGTTACCGATTGGCTCTATTGAAAGTGGGCAAGGGAGAATGGGTTTCCGCGTCTGAGCACTTGGATGCTTTGGTTGAGCATCCCGATGCCACGGACTACCGTTCGCGCGCGATTTACTGGCGCTACCGGTGCGCTCGCAAACGTGGCGAACGCCGAGTGGCAGATGCCTTGCGAGAAAGAATGCAGCGCGAGTTTCCGATGTCTCTTCATGGACTCCTCATGAACGGGGACTCGAGTCCTGCGCCTTTGATCCCGTTGGCGAATCGCGACCCGCGCGTTCGGTTTCGCTCCGAGGCTCGCCCGGATCTGAATGATTGGGTCCAGGCTGCAGAGGCGGTTCAAGCCGTGGGCGGGGATCAGGCATCGCTCGAACTTTTGGAAGCGCGTCTCAGCGCCCTTCGCGAAACTGAACCTGAATTCCAGCTCTATTTCGCAGTCCTTCTGCGTCGCACGGGCGATGCGATTCGGAAGTTTCAGCTCTTGGCAGGGCTTTTCCGAGATCATCCCCATCTGATTTCACGCCAGGGGCTGGAGCTCATGTTCCCGCTCCGCCAGTTTGAGCTCATTCAGGACCAAAAAGAGCCCGTGGATCCTTACTTGGTGATCGCCCTGATGAGGCAAGAAAGTGCCTTTAACGTGCGGGCCAGAAGTCGCGTGGGAGCTGTCGGACTCATGCAAGTGATGCCGGCAACGGCGAGGCGCGTAGCTCGTGTAGGAAAAGCGCAACTGATGGACCCTCGTACCAACGTGAAGGTGGGAGTGCGCTATTTCTCGGGCCTTCTTCAGCGCTTCGGCGGCGAGGCAGAATTGGCTCTTGCTGCCTACAACGCAGGACCGGAGCGGGTAGAACAGTGGCTTGCGCGCTACCCAGCGGATGATCGCCTGCTCTTTGTCGATCTGATTCCGTTCCGCGAAACGCGGGAGTACGTCGCTTCGATTGCTCGGAACTATTACTGGTACCGAGAACTCTATCTTGAAAAGAATCGGGACAAGGCGCTGGCTCCAAACGCAGATCGTAATCCGGCTTCAGCTGCGACGGCTGCTGCGGGCGAAGTTTCGCCTTTCTTGATGTTCCGCTGACTTACTCGGCGTTGCCTGGAGCTCCGCCGGAGGGGGGCTGTCCGCCGCCTCCGCCGTTACCGCCGCCTTCAGGGCGAGGGCCGCGACGACCACGACGTCTGCGACGCCGACCGTTTTTGCGAGGTCCATCCGGGCCCCCTGAGCCACCTTCTCCGCCTTCAGACGGGGAGTGTGATGCTGCGGGGCTGCCGCCTTCTGCGCCGTTTGCCGAGACCGGAGAGGGGCCTTGGCTTGAGCCGTTGCCTGGAAGAATAATCGGTGCCGGGCCGCCAGGAGCGGCGCCCGGGGCTCCGCCTTCAAAGCGCCGCTTGTTGCGGCCGCGTCCACCACGGCGACGTTTACGGCGACGCTGCTGATTCGGATCGTCACTGGTGAACGGGCGAGGCTCATTGCTCTCAGGCTCGTCACCGGCCTGGGGTCCTTGGCCTTCGGCTGCTTCCAGGCCGTCTTGATCGTTCAAGTCCTCGTCGTCCGAGAATTCACCTTCCAGCGGCATCCCGTTCAGCGGGGGCAAAGCGTTTTCCGGGTTCACCGGAGTGATCACGCCCGAAGCATCGCCTGGGGTGGGTCTTCCTTTTCGGTCTTTGTTGAAGCGCTTTCCTCGGCCGCCTTGACGATCGCGATTCCGGTCGCGCTCGCCTTCGCGGCGTTGGCCTTGGCCTTCGGGTGATGCGCCATTCGTGTTGATTTCGAATTCAGCGGGAATCTCGCGACCTACGAGTTTCTCGATCTGCTTCAAAGTCGAGCGGTCCCGGGCCGTGACGTAAGTCGTGCTGCGTCCGGTTTGTCCTGCGCGTCCCGTGCGGCCAATCCGGTGCACGTAATCTTCGGGTTCCATCGGCAATTCGTAGTTCACGACGTGCGCGACTGCGTCGACGTGAATGCCGCGACCCGCAACGTCCGTTGCCACAAGAATTCGGAACTTACCGCTCTTGAAGTCCGCCAAGGCTTGTTCGCGGTGCGACTGCAAGCGATCCGAGTGAATGTAGGTGGCGTCGTAAACGCCTGCCGAGTGCAGGGAGCGCCAGAGGCGCGTGGCTCCTTCTTTCGAGCGCGTGAAGACCATGATCGAGCCGCGCTCATTGCGAAGCAATCGCATCAGAAGGCGGAACTTCTCGGCATCTTCGCAAGGAATGGCGCGCTGATCGACCGTCGTGGCCGCAGAAAGCGGACGTCCGATTGAGACTCGCTTGGGCTCGTGCAAAATTCGATCGGCAAAGCGCTGCACAGCTTGGGGGAACGTGGCCGAGAATAGAAGCGTTTGCCGAGTATTCGGCACGTCATCCATGATGCGGTTCAATTGGGTCGAGAAACCCATGTCCAGCATGCGATCGGCTTCATCGAGAACGACCGTCTCGATGTAGTCGAGCCAGATATTGCCGCGGTCCAAGTGGTCGCAGAGGCGGCCGGGAGTGGCGACAATGATCTGAGGATAAGTGTTCAGGGCGATGGTATCGGCGCGGTAGTCGACGCCGCCGATCAAGACGATGCTACGCACTCCGAGCGGGCCACCCAGAGTTTCTACGGTCTGGTGAATTTGCTGCGCAATTTCTCGCGTCGGAGCAAGGACGAGTCCGAAAGTTCCTTGGCGTCCTCGGAAGGACTGAATCATCGGGAGCGTGAAAGCTGCAGTTTTTCCGGTACCGGTTTGAGCGGAAGCAACGAGGTCATGCCGTTCTAGGGCGAGGGGGATCGATTGAGCTTGAACGGGAGTGGGGCTTTTGTAGCCCGCGCTTTCAATCACAGTCAGAACTTCTGGATCGAGGCCCAGCTCATTCCAGTCGATCGAAGTTGCGACAGGGGGCACAACCGCAGAGGGTGCCGCTGGGGCCGCATTTTCTGGATTCAAATTGTCGGGAGTAGTCATCTCTCTCCTTTCTTCGCCGCTCAAGCGTCGGAAATCCAGAGGAAATCGGTCGCCGAAGAAGAAAATGGCAGGGAGCGTCGAGGCCAGGAGGAGGGAAAAAGCGCCGAAAAATAACGCAATGCATCCTAACTCCATGAAAATGCAGGAAAAATTTAAGCCGACCCCTGGACTCAGTCACAAAAATGGCGTTCACTCGGTGGGTCAAATCGGGGGGAGTTCATGAAACGTTCAATTGCTGGTTTCACGGTCGGGATTTTGGGCTCTTTGGCACTCAGTCCTGCTGCTTGGTCAGGCGAAGTCGTGCGCTTGAAAGCGGGTAATGTCCGTCTAGAAAGTCTCGGGCACACGCTTCTGCCGTCGCAGCGACTGCCTTTCGCTCAGGAGCCGCGCTACTTCGTGGTGCAATTCTCCCAAGCCGTGACTCCCCAAGATTTGGCTCGCCTTCAGTCAGCCGGCGTAACGGTTCAGAGCTATCTACCGGACGATGCTTTTTTGGTGAGTGGTACCCGTGCTCGAGTGGAAAGCTTGCTGGCACTTCTGCCGAATCTTCGAGAAGTGGCGCTTTTCCAAGCTGAATGGCGGGTGAGCCCCGATCTTCTTCAGGGTCCGTTATCGGTTTTCTCTCAGAAGGCGGTCTCGCTTTACCTGAGTTTGGGTAAAGGCGAAATTCAAGAGCAGGTCGCATTGTGGGTTCGTGCGGTCGACGGCGTTGAGAAAGTCCTAGGCCAAGGTCAGGACTTAGTGGTTCGGGCCAATCCTGCAGCGATTGAAGGTTTGTCGCGAATTGAAGGCGTGACCTGGATTCAGCGTCTTCCTCAAATCGTCAGCTGGGATCTTCCGGTCGACGAACCGGCTCCGCAGGAAAATCCGGTCATGGCCGAGCCCCCGGCTTTGTCGGGCTTTGAGAGCGGCACCCGGATCATGAACTTCGAGCAAGCCTGGCAGAAAGGCTTCACCGGCAAAGGCCAAACCGTTTCGATCTCGGACACGGGCGCAGACACCGGGAAATTGGACGAAATTCACAAGGACCTGAGCAACACCGTGGCTGGCTTTGCTGTGGGTTTCGGCGCGACGAGTTGGGCGGATTCCAACGGTCACGGGACGCACGTGATGGGTTCAGTCGGTGGCAACGGAGCCCTATCGCAAGGAAAAGTGCGCGGCGGAGCTTATGAAGCGAAGCTCATCATCAACGGCCTTTGGAGTCCGATTATGGACAACCTGGCGTTCCCGCAGGACTTCAGCAAGATCCTGTCGGGCTCGGTGAAAGAAGGCGCCCTGATCAACACGAATTCTTGGGGTAACCCGAACGCGCTCGGCGTCTATGATTCCTTGGCCAACAAAGTCGATACCTACTTGTTTGAGCATCCTGAGATGCTGATTTTGTTTGCTGCCGGAAATAGCGGACAAGATGCCAACGGAGATGGCCACATCGACGGCGGCTCGGTAAGTTCTCCTTCGACCGCGAAGAACGTTCTGACCATCGGCGCTTCTGAAAACCTGATTTCTCAGGGTGGCATCCAAAAGAAACTGGGTGAGATGCGTGACGGAGCAAAGAAGTGGGGCGTGGAGCCTTTGAAGTCGGACACGTTGTCCAACCACGTCGACGGTGTGGCTGCTTTCAGCTCGCGGGGTCCTACGGAAGATGGGCGTACGAAGCCTGAACTCGTGGCCCCAGGAACGAACATTCTCAGCACTCGTTCTCATCATCCCAAGGCAAGCCCGATGTGGGGTGAGTACAGTGCGGATTATGTTTGGGCCGGTGGCACTTCAATGGCGACTCCGCTCGCCGCAGGTGCAGCAGCGGTCACTCGTCAGTATTTGATGGAGAAGTTTACTCTCACTCAACCGACCGGTGCTCTTGTGAAAGCGGCCATGATTCATTCGGCTAAGGACATGTTCCCGGGCCAGTATGGATCAACAGGCGCCACTCAAGAGTTCAAAACCCCACGTCCGAACTCGGACGAAGGGTATGGGCGGGTGGATATGGGGGCTCTGACTTCTTGGGGTTCATCGACCTGGGTGGCCGACGAAACTCAGGGGCTTCAGGTCTCTGAGGAAAAATCCTGGAACGTGGAAGTGGCTCAAGGGGCCACGCTGCGTGCGACTTTGACCTACGTCGATGCTCCTGCGGCAGCAAACGCTCGCAAGGCGCTGGTGAACGACTTGGATCTCCAAGTCGTCGGTCCGGCAGGGGAAGTGAAGTCCTTGGAAGATCGGTCAAACAACACCGAAATGCTTGAGTTGAAGGGACTCTCTGCGGGTACCTATCGGGTGGTGGTGAAGGCGATCAATGTTCCGCAAGGGAAACAAGGACGCCAGCCTTACGCGATCGTGGTATCTCAAGAGTAAGTCTAAGTATTTAAAATTAAAGGTATTTAACCCGCGCTCTAGGCTATGCCTGGGGCGCGGGTTTTTTATTGCGAAAATGGCTGCGGCGCGTTAAATACCAGACTTAATTACGAGGTTTTTATGGTTCGTTCCGCTCTCTTAGCCATCGGATTCGGTGCTGGCTTGCTCCTCTCTTCCTTGGCTCACGCTGCTTGCCCTGCTGGGGATGTCGAAGCCCGAGTCCGTTTCATCAGCAAGACCGATCAATGCAGCGTCGCGATCCAGCGTGCAGCCGAGTGTGCTACGGCCGGAAGCGCAGATATTCCGGTCTACGGCGCCGCTCAGGATGTGTGCGAGTCGAAGTTTTTGTCCAAGCTGACCGGTCTTGAGAAGACGGGCTATGAGTCTCTCCTGGCCCGCTGTGTGAGCAAGTTTGCTTTCGAAGACGGCTCATTTTACCGCTCGCAGGCAGCACTGTGCCGCCTTCAGCTTTCGGCCGACTACTCGCGCTTTTTCTTTAGTCTGAACCGTTCGGGCGAGTGAGCAAAAGCTCACTCCATCACGGTGTGGGCGAGGTTACTTGGCAGTCGCTGGCACTGGGGCTCTGAGAAGCGGTCCAATCCGTTCGGAAGGCCAAGTCGAAGTATTTCGCGGCATCGGCGCTGTGAATGGCTAGGGCGACTTCGCGATTATTTTGCACCGAGTTTTGAGTGCCGTTGATCGAACTCACCCAAGCTTTGTTGCCGTCCACGACCATTCCCTTGTTGTGGATGTAGGTGATTTGAGCCCGCTTCACATTTACGATTCGACCTTCGATGGCCAGTTTGGCTGATTTGGCGAGGTTTTGAAGTCGGCAAACGGTGTCTAGATTGCGACTGCGTTTGGCCGGCGCTTGCAGAAGGCCTTTGGGTTGCGATCCTGGGGCCGGGGTCGGTGCTTGGGCAAAAACGGCTTCGTCGTTCAGCAGCACACGCACGCGGACTCCCCGTTTGGCTGCTGCTTCCAATTCTTCAACGATCGGGTTCACGGGCTTAGGAAGTCCGGCTAACGGCGCTGGCCAGTAAGGCGCCAAGCTCATGAACTCCACGTCGATCGACACTTTGGCTCCCCGGATGAACTCGATCAAACCATTGAGCGAGTGGGGCGAGGTCACGAGTTGCACCGAGTCGACTTCGCCTCGCGTGATCGGCATCGGTTTCAGCGAACGAGTGGCGGGTGCGTGCGAGTTATCAGTTCGACGACCGGATTCAGGAAGTGCCTCACGGCGAAGGTCCAGGACATCGCCCGGGCGCGGATCCGCGTCTTGTTCAAACATCCCGAGCATCCGATTGGCGAGCGCGCGGTCTTGAATGACGGCGTGCCAGCCGCGATTTCCGACTTGTCCCACGCTTGGGTGGGCGCCGAAGGAAAAATTTTCGGACGAAACGAAAACATCGCGCAGATCGACCACGAGGTACTTCGCGTGATTGTAGGCGAAGCGCCTGGTTTGTCCGTGGCTGCCGCGCTCGACCATTAGGTGCAAGCTGCACTCGCGATGTGCGGTCGGTGCTTCCATCGCCTTCAGAAGGTCTTTCAGGAGTTGATGGCCGGTGCGCGAAAGTCCACCCACGGGCTCGCCTTCGACTAAGAGTTGAACCTTCACTCCGCGCTGAATGGCTGCCAAAACGGCATCGCGAATTCCGGGGTGCTCAAACTCGTAGATATTGATCTGGAGCGACTGCTTGGCGGACCGGATGGTCCGCACGACGAGTTCTTGCGAGTTATCAGGCGACACCCCAAAGAGTGCGGGCGACGTCCAGCCGCTCGCCGACCAAGCTAGCGAAGCAGCAGCGATCCATCCCAGATACATCGGGGCTTTGAGTCGTAGTGTCATTCAGGGTGAAATTCCGTGACCACAAGATATGGGGGGTCGGTTGAGTTTTGACACCCCAATTTTCATGTTCCGAGTTTTTTAGTCGGCCGCACCGCAGGGAAGTCCGATCGGAAAGTTCTCGTTTTGGAAAATGTCCTGGGTTTACAAGGGGCTGCCCGGATGACGCTATGTGTTGTGTGTTTTGGGCGACTTCGAGGCGGAATTTGGGATTTGGAGAAACGCCGAGTCAACTTTCTTGTCGATCCGAAAGGCTTTCGCTACATCCGAAGACCGGATGAAATACTTGTTCGATTTTGATGGCGTGTTGACGGACCAAACCGAAGAAGCCCATCGGGTGCGAGCCCTTTTTGTCGAGCAGGTGGAGCGCGCTTCGGGGTGGAATCAGGCCCGAATTTTGGAGCTTTTTGCGCATGCGGAACAAGAGATGGACCGCGTTCCGCATGATCACGGGTGGCGATTTTTCGGTCGTGTGAGTGCGTTTTCGAACGAGGACCTTTTTGTCCGAAATAACGGCCTCGCGTCCTGTTTGGACGATTGGATGGCTCGCGGAAAGGCCACGGTTCCGGGTGTGAGTTCTTTCACCGACCTTTCCAGCGTGGCGTACGACGGAATGCTGGCCGAAACTCGAAGCGGAAAATTGAAACC
>JBBARP010000004.1:0-239625 GCA_040399745.1 Bdellovibrionia bacterium
GCGGCAAGCCTAGTACCGGGGTAGCCCGGCGCAAGCGTAGCACGATGCCCCCATTCTTTTATCAACGCCCGCATCCGGGTTTCCGGATTGCGGGCGTTGTCGTTTCTGGCGACCGTACAGAGCGCTTGACGACTTTCGAACGGACAAGCACGATCGCGGTTCACAGCCCAAAATCCGTAAGCCTTGCACGGTCACCCATCGAACCTCATGAAGCATCGGTCGTCCTCATCGACATCACTCGACTCCCGGTTGGCAGGATCCTCCAGAACGCTGGTCATTCGAATGAGCAGCCTGGGCGACGTCATCCTTGCGATGAGCGTCCTTTCCTCACTGCCGCCCGGCGTCCGCGTGGAGTGGCTCACGACAGTCCCTTACGCCGGACTTTTCGATGAGCACCCGTTGATTTCCCGGCTCTGGGTCTACGACAAAAAGTCGGGAGCGGCGGGCTGGAGAAAGCTTTGGCGGGAAATCGCTTTAGCTTCCGGCGATCAAGTGCTCGACCTGCAAGGAAGCCTGAGGACTTGGCGCGCCCGTCTGAGCGCTCCGACAGGAGTGCTCTGGTCCGCGCCCTCAAAGGAGCGCATTCGACGAAGCGGCTATTTTATTTTTAAGCGTTTGTGGCCCAAGCCTTTTCGGCCACACCGAATTTTGGATGTCCATCAGGCGCAGGCAGCGCGGCTTTCCACTTGGGAAGATGCGACTTGGAACCTAGCTGATCGAGTGACTTTGAATCACCTGGGCACCTCCGAGAGTTCTTCAGGCGAGACTCGCTCGCCATCGGGGCGCCCAGTCGTCGTTGTCATGCCTTCTTCTCTTTGGCCTGCGAAGCAATGGGCCGTCTCGCGATTCGTTCGCTTGTTTGCCCAATCCGGCTGGGAAGCTTGGGTCGCAGGTACGGCGAAAGATCAAGAATCGCGACAACTCGTCCAGGCGCTTCAAGCTGCTGGATTGCCTCACCGGTCTCTGATCGGAACGGCGTCTTTTTCTGAACTCGCAGGGGAGTTTCGACGAGCCGATGCATTTCTGGGGGGCGATACAGGCCTTGCCCATTTTGCAGAAGCGCTGGGGCTTCCCGCTTGGGTCCTTTATGGTCCTACGACGCCCGAGGTGGGCTTCGGTGGCTGGAGTTCCAAGAGCGTGTCTTTGGGAAGGGACGAGTTGCTTTGTCGCCCTTGTGGGAAGGACGGCAGGTTTTGTCATCGTTTGGGAGCGAAGCGTTTCTCCTGCATGACCGAGCTTTCGCCCGAACAGGTGCTGTCGCAACTCGCGCGAAGGATGGACAGCTCTTCACGCCCCATCTTGGTACCGGTTTCTTTCGGTATTCGCATGTATCGGTTTTGGGCGGGGCGACTTCTGAGATTTGTTTTTCGAAAAGGTGCCAAGCGCCTCTCCCTGCTTGAGTTGCAAAGGTTTCTCGCAAGATCCTTATTGCCGATCTGCTCGAATCAAGGCTGGAGCCGATCTGAGCTTCTTTGGTTTCATGCTGCAAGCGCTGGAGAGATGGAGATTCTTTATCCGGTGATCCTCGAGGCCGGAAAAAAGGGCGCTTCGGTCGTTGCGACTGTTTTTAGTGCGTCCGACCCGCGGGTGATCGCGCGAATGACGGAGTCGTGGAAAGCAGCTGGGCTTTCGGCTGATCGCCTTTTTGTGGCCTTCTCTCCGCTTGAGGGCGACTGGGGCTCGGCGCTGCAGATGGCTTCCCCGAATTGGCTAGTCACGGCCAAGTACGAGGCCTGGCCCGATCTTTGGGCTTCGGCAAGTGCTTTGGGTGTTCCGATTGTGGTCGTAGGAGCCAGGCCCAGGCGCTCACTGAATTGGGCGTTTCGCCTGTGTCGATGGCTTGGGCAGCCGCTTCCGCAGCTCGAGTTTCACGCGGGTTCCTCGCGAGACGCCGAAAGCTTGAAGTTGGCTTATGGCGACCAATCAGGTGTGTCGATTCACGTGAGCGGGGACCCTCGGTGGGAGCGGGTGCGTGACCGCTCAGCTCAGGGGAATCCTCGAGCGCAGGCTCTGGTTGGAGCCTTTCATCACCTGCCTAGGCCCTGGGGAGTTCTCGGGAGTGTCTGGGAAGAGGATCTTCAGATTTGGATCCAAGGGTTTCCGCGGGCTTCAGCCGTTCCTGGCACATTGTGGGTCGTACCTCATCAGGTGAGTACACATCAGATTCTTCGAATCGAGTCCCTGCTCCGGCGCTGGGGGGCTTCTTGGGTCAGAACCTCTCAGCTGAAGGCGGGTGAGGCGAGTGTCTCTGCATCTCCGGGCTTTGTGCTCGTGGATGAAATTGGATTTTTGTCTGAGCTGTATTCCTCAGCCGACTGGGCTTTTGTGGGCGGCGGATTCGGAAAAAAAGGCGTCCACAGCACCATCGAACCTGCGCTTCAAGGGATTCCAGTTTCAATTGGGCCGTCGCGAGCGGAGAGCTTCACCGAGGTTCCTGAACTTCGCGACTTAGGTCAGCTCACGGTGGTCAGAAGTCCGGATGAACTCTGGAATTGGGTGACGAATCAGGTGTCGACCGATGAAGAGCTCCGAAAAAAGGCGCGCCTTCGTTGGCAGGGCGGATTGGTCGAACGTTTCGGTGCGACCGGCCGTATTCTCGAATCCCTTCGGAAGTAACGTTCTCCAGCTGGGGAGTTTGGGCCTGAGTTTGTCTTCTGGTTGGGGCGTGTTACGCTTTTCGCCATGCCAAAAAACACTCAGGTGGGTCCCGTCCATTTGCGCTTTCGAGTGGGTGCGCATGATGCTCACTACGCAGGTGGCCTGGTGGATGGAGCCAAAATGCTTCAGGTCTTTGGGGATCTGGCGACCGAGCTTTTGATTCGTCTGGATGGGGACGAGGGACTTTTTCGCGCTTATGAAAGCGTTGAATTTCTCGCACCTGTCCAAGCTGGGGATTACATTGAGGCCACGGCGAAGTTGCTTTCGGTCGGAAAGACCTCGAGAAAGATGGAGTTTGAGGCGAGGAAAGTGATTCGCCTTTTAACGCCCGCCGAGGGCGCTTTGGCGCCCTCCTCTGCGAAAATTCTCGAGCCAGCGATCGTGGTGTGCAAAGCCGTGGGTACTTGCGTGACCCCGGTTGAGCTGCAGCGAAATCCTTCCGGGTTGGAGTGATTCAAAATGAAGCTTCGCTCCAGCTATGACTGGGTGGTTCTTGGAGACGATCCTGGGGCGCTTTTGTCTGCTGGATTGGCGTCTCGATTGGGATTGTCGGTTCTGGTGGTGGACTCTCCAAGAGACCGCGCTAAATCGAAAATTTCGAAAAACGATCAGCTTTGGGATCCGGAACTGAATTGCTTAGTGGGACTCGGCGAAACCGAAAATTTCCCTGGAGTTTGGTACCGGTGTCTTCGCCGTCTCGGGCTCAGTGACGCAGAAAAGCATTGGATTCAACCGACTCCCTCTGAGCCTGATCTTTTGTTTCCAGGGCTGCGAATGCGCTGGAGAAATGATCTCTCGCAGCTCAAGCGCGAACTCGACCGAGAATTTGGCGCCACAGAAGTTCCGGTTCAGGCCATTTTGGAATGGGTGGAGCGGGCTCGCTCCCCAGTGCTTTCTTATTGGTCGCAGTCCCCTGAGCGCATGACTTGGGCTGCCCTTCCCGACGGCCGACTTCGGGGGAAATCGGAGCGCGGACCGTCCGATCCAGGAGCGGTGATTCGAGCCCTTCAGAAGGTGCGTGCTCGCGTTCCCTTGCAGACCCTCGAGTCGGGCAAAGGTGAGATCCTGCGTTCGGCGATTTGGAATGCTTTTTCTTCGGGGCAGGGGCCAGATCTGGGCGTGGAGAGATGGCTGAACCTGGCTAGCTTGTCTCCGGTTTCTGCAGGATTCCGAGGCGGCCTGGGGCAATTCAGAGAGCATCTGAAAAACCTAGCGAGGCAAAACGGTGCTCATGTGCCCGAGGGGTTGCGTGCACGACGGATCTTTATCGAAGAGGGACGGTTGGTCGGTGTCCAGCTACAGAGTCGAGGCAGCGTGATCGGCGCTCAGGGCGGCGTGGTTGGCTGCGCGCTGGATCAGATTCAGGAGCAAGCCTCGGTCAGCGGTCGGAGTTGGCTTCGTAGGTTTCGCGAAGCGCCGCAGGCCACTTCTTGGAGATTTACTTTAGCTTTGACCGTGGAAACCGATGCGGTTCCAGTCGGTGCTGCCACTCGAATGATTTGGAGTGAAGCGGGAGCTCCGCCGCTTGAGATCGAGGTCGTCGACCCTCTGGATCGCGGAATCAGCCAGTCGCGGCATCGAATCATTTTCCTTCGGACTCTGGTTCCCTTCTCGCCGGAATCCTTGGCGCCTGCTTATCAGCGCCGTATTGCGGGAAGAATGTTTCGCCAGCTGACCGAAGTCATGCCTTTCTTGGAGTTTCATGTGGTTCGGATTTATCCCGATTTCCGAGATGACAGTGATGACGATTTCCGTGGAGCGCATCCCTTCTCAACCTTGGTTGAAGTACCTGTGAATTTACGGGCTGGATTGCGCTCTGGGCTTGGGACGCGTACCGGAATCGAAGGGTTGTTTGTTGTTTCACCGGAAGCCTTCCCGGAATTAGGTTCGCTTGGGACTGCTTTCGCCGCACTGGAAGCCACCGCCTGGATTGCGCACCGATCGGGGATCGCAGGGCCTCTGTCCTGAGAGCGACCTTTAGTGTAGGGACCCTTTCATGCATATCGCGCTTTGTCATGATGCCCTCATCCCTCCTCCTACCTACGGTGGTACCGAGAGGGTGATCGTTTGGCTTGCGCAGGCGCTCCTCGGTCTCGGACATCAGGTGACTCTGGTGTCGCGCGAAGGGAGTGCTCTTCCGGGCGCAAAGTGGGCGCCGTGGCGAGAAGGTGTTCCTGTGGACCAGATGGTTCCAACAGAGTGCGACGTCATTCATCTTTGGGCACCCCCCGGAGAACAGGAGCCCACTCGTCCGTTTTTGGTGACGATTGGTGGAAACGGAAAACCCGGTGAAACTTTTTCGCGAAACACGGTTTTTGTTTCAAGAAAGCATGCGGAAAATCATAGCTCTACATCCTATGTGTATAACGGAATCGAGCCGGGTGAGTTTCAGTGTGACGAGCGCAGGTTAGATCATTTTGTCTTTTTGGCGAAGGCTTCCTGGAAGGTGAAGAACCTCGAAGGTGCAATTGCCTTGGCGAGAAGAGCGGGTGCGAAGCTAGAAGTGCTCGGGAGTCGCAGTTTGCCCGGGAATTTGCATCGCCTTTTGCCGAGGATTCGAGGGGTTCGCTACCGCGGAATGGTTGGCGATCGCGAGAAACGCGAAGTCCTAAAAAACGCGCGGGGCCTTCTGTTTCCTGTGCGTTGGCACGAGCCGTTTGGGATTGCTTTGACCGAAGCGCTTGCGAGCGGGTGTCCTGTTTTCGGGACTCCCTATGGATCCTTGCCAGAAATAGTCACACCCGCAGTTGGCGTTTTGAGTGCAAACGGAGATGAGCTTCTGGCCGGCATGCGCCGAGCGATGGCGGGTGAATATTCGCCCGCTGTTTGTCGTGAGCGAGTCTTTCAGGGGTTTACGGCTCAGCAAATGGCAGAGCGCTATCTCGATTATTATTCGCAGGTGGTTCAGTCGGGGAGTCTTTCGAAGACCGAGCCCGTCACCCTCCCTGGATTTTTGGCTCAAGAGCTTCTGCCTTGGAGGTCTGGCTGACGCTCGCTGTCAGGTTGTCTGCGGCAGCCGGGGTGCCTGTTTTCAGGGAGTTGCAAGCTTTCGTCCGAATGGGCTGAAGTTTTTCTGCAAGGGCCGGTCGTTAGAGGTATCGCGAAAGGGATAAGGCAGGGATTCAGGATAGGCGCGATCTCTACCAAGAACGGTAGGGCTCCACCCTGCCAGAGTTTGGGGGATACCATGCGTTCGATGCAATTCTGGAATCAGGGGTGGAGGTCTTTGGGGTGGATGGCCCTGGTAGGATCTGCCAGCGGGTCCATCGCACAGGCGGAATTGGTTTTTCAGAATCCAGCTCAGGCCGCTCAGTCTCAGCAACGATTGGATGATCGCGAGAACACTCGGAAAGTCATGGGTGCTTCCGAGCAAATGGCCACCGCCGCCGAGGTGGGTGACACGGTTTCGGCGCTGGACCCTCAGGTGACCGAGTTGCCCGCTCCTCCGGCCGCGGTCAGGCCTGCGACTCAGGCTGTCGCAGTCGCTCCCGTCCAGCCCCAGGCGTTGGCTCCTCAAGCAGCGCCGGCTGCAGTGACGCTCGCGCAAGCTCAGGTTCAAGCTCCGTTGCAAGTTCAAACCCCTTCGGCTGATCCACTCGAGACTCCCGAAGTGCAAGCCTTTACGAAAGCAGAGCTCATGCGCCGCATGCGGTTCCGCGCTGAGATGAAGAACGACGACTTCGTTCAGCAGCGTTTGGAAGAGCTTCGTCTTCGGGATGAGCAACGCCGCGCCGATCAGTTGATCAACGGCGGGCCCGCTCGGCTGGATGCAGACGCAGCTCCAGTCGCTGTGCAAGCGCCGCTTCCGCCATTGGCTATTGAAACGGTTCAGGCACCGATCACGGAGCGTCCGGGGCAGCCTCAGGCAGCGCCCGTGGCTCCACCCGTTCAAACTCCTGTGGCAGTAGTCCAGGTCTCTTCGGGGGCTTCCTCTCCGGCAGTTTCGGGGTCCTCTGTGCTTGAGTCCGAGGGCTTTGCTCCTCGTGAGGAAAAGCTCGTGATTCGCTTAACTCCTCGTGCCGGGGTTTCCAGTATGCGAAGCCCGGACGCGAATGTTCTAGTTCGCGGTCGCTATTCGGCAGGCCTATCTTTGGGGATTGAAGCGTCTGAGTCGATGACCTTTGAGCTGGGTTATCAGTTCAGCGAATACGGGATTTCTCTTCAGCCGACTTATGGTTTTTCTTGGAACTCTCCCACGGGTACTTACGAATCCCGAGCCTTGCGGCAGAACTTGGTCGACGCGGGCTTGAAGTTTTACCTTCTGGGATCGCGCTCTCGTCTTCGCCCGTTTGTCGGGGGCGGAGGGGGGTGGCAGCGGAGTTTCGTGAACTACGATAGTCGTTATCGGGCCCTGGTTCAGGCTTACAGCCCCACAATCGGGGTTCAAGATTACGAAGCCTCCTCTTTTGTCGGGCAGATCAACACCGGTATGGATGTTCGGATCAGTAAGAGCGTTTCAGTGGGTGCTCAATTCCGATACAATCGAGTCCTCGGGTCCAATTCCTCTCAGCAGATCCCATATAACGCCATGTGGGGTGCTTCCGGGGCTTATTCGGGTTACGGATACGGTGGGGCGGCCGCGATTGCAGATCCCGGAAACCAGATCGCGGGTCTCCAGTTGCAGCGCGCCAGTTTTTACTCCGTCCTTGCGGGCGTCAATTTTATCTTCTGACCGTTTTTGATCCTGAACTTTGAGTTTTCGAGGTGGTCGCTTGACTTAAGTTGAGTGGCCACCTTTTTTTCTTTAGACTGGAAAGCACCGGGAGATTCACATGAGCCAATCTGCAGCTGCGTCCGCGTTTCGCCTCGAAAACCTTTCCGATCGCTTTTCGGCCAAGATCTGGAGCGTGACGTTCGATCTTCCCGGCGAAAAGGTGAATAAGTTCAGTCGTCAGGCAATCGACGAGTTTCGTGAGCTTCTGCCGAGGCTCGAGAAACTTCATGCGGACGGGCAGATCGAAGCGCTGGTAGTGCTCTCGGGCAAGCCCGGGATTTTTATCGCGGGGGCGGACATTGAGATGATCCGAGCCGCAAATACCGAAGAAGAAGCGCGTGATTTGTCGCGAAATGGTCAGAAAATGGTCGACGCCTGGGAAGATCTCCCGTTTCCGACGGTGGTCGCCATTCAAGGGGCTGCTCTCGGAGGGGGGTGTGAGCTTTCGTTGGCGAGTACCGCCATTGTGATGTCGCAAGACCCTGCGGCCCGAATCGGCCTTCCTGAGGTGCAGCTGGGCTTTGTTCCAGGCATGGGTGGTTGCGTGCGCTTGCCCAGAAAAGTGGGACTCGCGACGGCTCTGGATATGATCTTGACGGGAAAGACTTTGAACGGCGAGCGCGCCGCAAAAGCGGGTCTGGCTGAGATCTGCCTTCCTGCGCCAGCTTTTCATGAAGCAGCACTTCGCTGGACCGAAGCCAACCTCCCTGCGTTGAAGGCGGGAAAGCGACTCGCAAAGGAGCCCAAGCTCGGTGGAATGGGTGGACCGATGGGAACGGCTCTCGAGCGCACTCCGATGGGCCGAGGCGTGATGTTCAAAAAAGCCCGCGAAGGCGTCATGTCAAAAACGCGCGGTAAATATCCTGCAGCTTTAGAAGCGATCGAAGTGCTTCGAGATACGGGCGGAACTTTTGGTGATCGGATCTTGGGTCAAGCTCGCACTGAGGCGATGGAGCGTGAGGCTCAGGGCTTCGGTAAGTGTGCAGCCACCTCCGTCTCCAAAAATCTGATTCGAGTCTTCTTTCTGACTGAAGCGGTGAAAAAGTCCAAAGGGGTCAAACGCGACGACATTAAGTCGAAGTCGGTGCGTTCGGCAGGTGTTCTGGGCGCCGGTGTGATGGGCGGCGGGATTGCACATTTGATGGCCGATAAAGGCATTCAGGCGCGAATGAAGGATTTGGGCGTTCCTGCTTTGGAGACTGGCATTAAGCAAGCCACGCGACTCTTTTCTAAAGATGTTCAGAAGCGCAAAATCTCGATGCGTCAGGCGCAGCAGAAGTTGAACCTCATTGCTCCGGTGATGGACTTCTCAGGCTTTAAATCAGTCGAACTGGTCGTAGAAGCCATCGTCGAGAAGATGGACGTGAAGAAGAAGGTTCTTTCTGAGTTGGAGCAGCAAGTCTCAGCCGATTGCGTGATTGCCTCCAATACTTCTTCGCTCTCGATTACCGAAATGCAGACGGCTCTCGCGCGACCTCAGAACTTCGGTGGCATGCACTTCTTCAATCCAGTGGCCAAGATGCCTCTGGTCGAAGTGATTCGGGGTGAAAAGACTTCGGACGAAACCGTGGTCGCTATTTTCAATCTCTCCAAGCAAATGGGGAAGATGCCCATCGTTGTGAAAGATTCTCCGGGATTCTTGGTGAATCGCCTGCTGATGCCTTACCTGAATGAGGCCACTTGGCTGGTTGCTGACGGAGTTCCGATCGAGCGATTGGATGAAGTGATCTTGGATTTCGGAATGCCGATGGGCCCCATGGAGTTGATCGATGAGGTGGGCGTGGATGTAGGCGATAAAGTAGCGCACATTCTGCATTCAGCTTTCGGAGCCCGCATGGAGCCCGCTCCTGCGAATGGCAAGGTCGTAGCTGCTGGGCGGTTAGGTAAGAAGAACGGGAAAGGGATTTACGAATACGACTCCCAGGGGCGCCATAAGACGCTGAATGCGGAGATTTATACGATTCTCGGGGTGCAACCTTCCGGGCAGGGAATCACGAACGAAGAAATTGTGGACCGATGCATTCTTCCGATGATTAACGAAGCCGCTCGATGCCTTGAGGATCAAGTGGTAGCCACTGCGGATGATGTGGATCTGGGGATGATCATGGGAACTGGATTTCCGCCTTTCCATGGGGGCTTGCTCCGCTATGCGGATTCCGTCGGTGCAAAAGTTTTGGTGGAGAAGCTCAGAAAGTATCAGCAGAAGTTCGGTGCCCGCTATGAGCCCGCTGCTTTGCTTGTGAAGTTGGCTGAAAGTGGCAAAACCTTCCATTCGTCGTGAGTTAAAGCCCCTTTCCAGCGAAGGCGGCGCCTTTCGTCAGTGGCTGTCCAGTCCTTGGACGCGCTGGGTGGGGCTCCGTTACCTTCGCTCGAAAAAGAATTCGAAGTTTCTGAGTTTCATTACCCTCATTTCGATGCTGGGAGTGGCGCTCGGAGTTTCAGCCATGATTGTCGTCCTGTCCGTCATGGATGGGTTTGAGTCGGAGTTGAAAAAACGACTCATGAGTTCGGATCTCCATGTTCTGATCACGCCGAAGGAATCGGTGGTGGGCTGGGACCGCGGAATTGTTCCGGAGTCCACTCTTTCGTCGGAGTGGATGGCTGGCTTTCGGAAAGAGCACGAGGAGGTCACCGATTTTTGGCCGATCCTCTCGACTGAAGCCATTCTGCGAACCGGAAAGAAAGTCGCGGGAGTTCAGATTAAGGGCGTGACGGCTGAACGTCTCGAGAAGCTTGCTGGGCAGGTGAAGGAATCGGTGGATCCCGAGTTTTTGTCGTCTCAAGCCAATCGTGCCAACGCCTCTTTACCTGGGCTTTGGATCGGTCAAGAGTTGGCCTACGAGCTGGGGGTCCTTCCTGGAGATCCGGTTTCTCTCGTCTCTCCGATTGAGACCGAGGGCCCATTTTCGGCAGTGCCCAGGATGAAACGCTTTCTGGTTCATGGCATTTATCATTCAGGAACGCCCGAGCAGGAGCTTCAAAACGTCTATGCGTCCATGGGCTCGGTACGAAGCTTTTTGAGACGTTCCAACGGTGTTTCTCAGTGGGAAATCAGCGTTTCCAACTTTGATCGTGCAGGCCGCGTGGGCGATCACTTGAAAAAAGCTCAGTCCGAGCTCCAGGTGAAGGACTGGACCGAGCTCAATGGACAGCTTTTTGCGTCCTTGAAGCTGGAGCGATTCGCGATGTTCGTGAGCCTCACGTTCATTATCATTGTGGCGTCTTTCAATATCGTGACGACGCTGACCTTGATGGTTCTTCAGAAGCGGCGTGAGATCTCGATTCTGAAGGCCATGGGGGCTAGGCCTGGTCAGATTGGAGCCATCTTTTTGGCCGAAGGGATGTACATCGGCAGCGTGGGTGTCGGCGGCGGAGTGGTTTTGGCTTGGGTGCTTTGCATGTTGCTCAAGCGGTATGAGTTTATTCAGCTACCCGACATTTACTATGACCGAACCCTCCCGGTGACTTTCGACTGGGCTTACTACTTAGGAGTTCCAGTTGTAGCGATGGCCATTGTTCTGGTCGCTTGCCTTTACCCCAGTCGGCGAGCCTCTCGCCTGAATGCGATCGATGGAATTCGCCTGGGGTAAGTTACTTCGTATATCCTTAGCGCTCGGTGTGCTCGGCTCTCTGGGCGGTTCAACAGACGCACACGCCATATCCAACTGCCGAGTAGGTCTGGTGCCCGGGGCATTTGCTCCTGGGACGGAAGGCTCGGGACGCTGGATTCGGGATGAGGATTATTTCCGCACAGCACGTGAATTTTTTTCGGCCCAGGGCTGCGAGGTTTTTCAGTTTCAGTTTCCTGAAGACGGCAGCATTGAAGAGCGCGGCTTAATGATTCGTGATCAATTGCAAAGACGAGGCGTTTTCTCCGGCAGGACATTGCTTCTTGCGCACAGTCAGGGAGGACTCGACGCCCGCTACGCCCTGGCGGCACTCAAAGTTTCCGGGGTGGACGCTCTCGTTACAGTGGGTACACCTCATTCGGGAAGCCGTGTGGCCCAGTGGGCTCATGAGCAGGCCGAAAAGCGCGGCTTCGTCGCGCGCTTTCTTCAGGTAGGTTTTGACTACGACCTTGGGGCGCTCCGGTTCTTGGGCGAAATGGTTCCTGGCTTCATCGATTCTCGTACAAGCTACTTCCGGCTTCCTTCGCAGGTACGAGGAGCTTCCGCGCGCGCTGTTTGCCGAACTCAGTGTTTTTGGCTTTTGCGCGGGCTTTCGTGGGTTTTTGATCTCGGGCCAGGCGATGGCCTTGTGGAAGCAGAGAGTCAGCGTTGGGGAAAAGACTTAGGTGAGTTTGATCTCGATCACTTGAGTGAGGTTTCTGTTTCGCGCGAGAAGCAGGTTGAGCGCGAACGCATGCTGCGCAGCGTCTGGAGCTGGTGGCAAGGCTTGCCACATGATCGAAGTTGAATTAACACTGTTACATCACATGGAAAGGTGAAGGGGGACCATGATGGCTCCAGCACGGACGCTTTGGCGGAAGTTGGGCATTGCTTTGCTTACCGTCTCGCTCATGGTTCCAACTTGGGTAGGTGCGAGCCCGAAAGAGGATTCCGCCCGGGCGGTGGAATTACTCGAGTCGGTTTGGGAACACGCCGAGAAACTCGGTCGCGCAGTGCCGGCAGGCGATTTACCCCAGCAGCGAGATCCGATCTGGATTGAGGGCGAAGCGCTCCGCTACTTTCTCGACCCACTTTCGCTTTGGTTGAATACCGATTTGGCTCCGCTCATGACGGAATTGTCTGGAGCAAAGCTTTCTCGGGGGAAGCAGGAGCTCCGCGTTTCGATTCATTTCACGGGTCCCCTGACTTTACCGCTGGCGCCAAAAGGGAAGTCGCTTCAGCGCGGAATGCCTTCTCGACTCGAGCTCTCCCAGGAAGTACGTTTTTGGATCTCTGTCAGGGGCGATAAGCTTGTGGTTGGAGGGTTCGATGAAGTCGAGCATATGGCACGACTCAAGCTTCACTTGAACCCTCAGTGGAACACCGTGAAGCTTCGTCGAATTACGATGAACCTAGCCACAGGCCGCCTTCAGGTCGAGGCCTCTCTTCTTCGAGATTTTGTTCGAGTGGTCGCGCAGGGGCAGTTCTATGACCAACGCTTCCAAGGAGTGTCTTTCTGGGACACCTTGCGCTCGAATTGGTTACTGGTGCTGAGTCCTTTTGCCCTGCTCTTGATCTAATCCCCGACTACCGGCGTGGGAGATCACGCTTCAGGCTTTCATGAAAAGTGCAGCCAGCGATCCAACGATCACCACCGATACAAGCGTTTTGCGAATGGCGTTCAGTTTTGCTTCTGGAACGCGGCGGATCAGTTCGCGAGTAACGAAGGCAGAAGCCACACTCCCTAAGAACAATGCGAGTGCTTGTCTGGCATCCAAGGGCAGGGGGTGGCGCATTCCTTGGAGGATGAGTGAGGATAAAGCGCTCAGTGAAACGGTCAGTAAGCTTGTCGCAGTGGCTGCAGGAAGGCTGAGCTGAAACGGTCCGCTGAGAAGCGGAATGAGGAGCACGCCTCCGCCGAGTCCGGTCAACGTGACAAGCCCGCCTAAGATGACTCCGGCGAGTGTGGTTGAGAGTAGAGATGGGGCCATGGTCTCGGTGGGATCCGGCTGTGGCGTGTCTTGAGTTGAGGCTTTCTTGGGTCGCCAAAGAGACGCGAGGCTCAGACTGCAAAGCGCCACAAAGAGCCCCCGAATGACCCAGTCAGGTGTGATGGGTTTGAGTGGGGCAAAGAGGTACGAACCGAGCGCCGAAGCCGCAGCAAGCGATAGGGCTAAGCGTGTCTGCGAAGCGCTTCTTTGAGCAAGCCAGCCTAAGGCCGCACCCGCAAAAACAGGGAGAAGCGATTGCAGGGTAGCCTCGGAAAGTGAAGCGCCGTTTAAGTAAATGAAAAGGGGGACCGAGAGAATAGCGCCCCCGGCCCCCGTCAAACCGAGAAGCAGTCCTGTGACTGCTCCGATTCCAATCCAAGTGATCACTTGAAGTTCTCTTTCAGGGATTTTTTTAGGAGTTCTGGCGCCGGGGCGTCAAAGGCCTCCGATTCCTGGATAAACTGCTCCCTGGGCTGGGTGAGGGATGCGTTCACTTTGAGCTGTGTAGCCCAAGTAGAGGCCCGACCGCCTTTGTGATCGTGACCAGGAAGAAGAATGCTCTGGGGAGTCGCGAACTTTTTGATCAGTTGAATGCTTTCGAAGTGATCGGCCGCATTTCCACCCGGCAAATCGTCTCGACCGGTATCGCCAAAGAGAACGGTGTCGCCGCCAAAGATGAAGGGGCCCCAGATTGGGGTCAGCGAGTCTTGGGTATGGCCCGGGGTAATGAGAAGTTCGATGGGGCTGGCGATCGACGGAATTCGAGTGGTGCGTGAAACGCGCAAATCGACTCGTTTGCTCGGAGCTCCTGCGTGCATCACCAGAGGGGCTTTCAGTTCTGAGGCCAGGTCAGCCGCACACGAGATGTGGTCGGCGTGCGTGTGTGTGTCGATGACGGCAAGCCACGTGTAACCCTTGAGTTCGCCCATGGATAAAGTGCGATACGCTTCGAGATCCGTATCCTTCGGGTCGACGACGATGGCCTCGCGTGTCGTGCGATTCCACGCGACGTAAGAAAGACACTGCTCGCTCTGAATGCCGTGCAGGTCCCAGGGTTGGTCTGCGTTCCAGGCTTCACCTTCGGTGAGAAGGTCTTGAAGTGATTTTGTGGTCGTGCTCATGCGCAACCCCCGGAACGGGGACTGACGTTACACATTTCTTCTTTGAGACTCGGCTCGTTCTTGTTCCAAGGTGCGCGCGCCAGAAGTTCGGCCATGCCACAGAAGCCTGTGCTGCCAGCAACCATAAGGCCTGCACCGATAAAGCCAGAAAGATAAATCCAAGCAGGATGAACCGTGAGGGAAAGGACTACGCCTGAAAAAGCGAGCGTTCCGGCACCGAGTTGCACTTGGCGCATCAAGGGGAGGTGGGCCTTTTTCGTCGAGATGACGGGATTTCCAGCGACTTTCCAGGCAAGAATTCCGCCCTCATAAACTTTCAATCTCTCTGCAGACATGCTGGAAGCGAGCTGGTTTTTGGCGAGCTGTGCTCGTCGACCGCTTCTGCACATCAGGATCACTTGCTGGTGACTTAAGGCCTTGAGAAGCGATGGGCCTTTTCTTGCGACCTCAGCCAAGGGGATGTGAATCGAGTCAGCAATGTGCTCAGCGTCGAATTCATCTTTTTCGCGGACATCGAGAATGATGGAGTGGGTCGAGTTCATGAAGAAAGTCTCCTGTTTGATTTGAGTCATCCACTTAAGGGCAAAAGATCCGGTGCAAAGCCCGGATCAGTTGTAAAACTTTCGGATCAGCAACCGAGTACCAAACGAATTTCCCGTCTTTTCTGCACTGAACCAAGTTCTCGCGTCGCATTCTGGCGAGGAACTGAGAGACGAGCGACTGAGAAGCGCCGCTCAAGGCTTCTAGATCCCCCACGGATTTCTCTCCGGCTGCCAGATGGCAAAGCAGCTGAAGACGAAGGGGGTGGGCTAAGTTCTTCAAAAGAGCAGCGGTCGTTTCACAGCGCTCGGCCAAGCTTTCGGTGGTTTGTGGGGAGAGGGTCATTGCAAACATATGAACACATTATGTTTTGTTAATGTTTTTGTCAAGGGTGTTTTGAGGAAGACTCTCATGCTCATGCAGCACTCGTTTGGGGCGCTAAAAGCGAAAAGGCCGCGCGTAGTGGCAGGTGTAGCCGCGAGGGTTCTTTTCTAAGTATTTCTGGTGAAACTCGTCGTCGCGCAGGAAGTCCTGAGTCATGGTGATTTCGGTAGTAAGCGGCTTTTTCCAGTGGCCCGACGCTTCGACCCGAGCTTTGGCTTTGAGTGCCTCTTCTTTTTCGGCCGGTGTGGCGACGAAAATAGCGGATCGGTACTGGGGCCCTGCGTCGTTACCCTGGCGGTTCTGGGTGGTGGGGTCGTGGTAGCGGAAAAATTCGAGGTAAATATTTTGCGCGCTGGTTTTCTTCGGATCAAAGAGAAGGTGGACGGTTTCTGCGCCTTGAGTTTTTCCGACTTCTGTTTCGATGACGCCTGGGATTTTTGCGAGAAGCGCCTCAAGACCCCAGTAACAGCCCCCGGCGAGTCGAAGCTGCTTCCAGCCCATTTTTTCGGAAAATAAAAACAGGAGATTTCCGTAGCCTTCTTGTTTCAATTGCAGGACCGGAATGAAGCGTAAGGCTGCCGAATTGATGCAGTAACGAAGACCGCCCTGAGATTTCGGCCCGTCCGGAAAAACATGACCTAAGTGCGATTTGGATTTGGCTGAGCGAACTTCGGTACGGTCCAGCCCGTGAGATGCGTCGGAGTTTTCTTGAAGCGAAGCTGAGGAAATAGGGCGAGTGAAGCTGGGCCAGCCGGTGCCGGAGTCGAATTTATGGAGAGAGCTAAATAGGGGCTCGCCGCTGATCAGGTCGACGTAAATTCCCGATTCGTGATGATTCCAATAAGCGTTTTGAAACGGGGGCTCAGTTCCGTTTCTTTGCGTCACTTCATACTGAAGGGAAGTGAGCTTCTTTTTGAGAGAGTCTGACTCGGTGCCTTTTGCGCCGGCGAAACTCGAAGTGCTGAGTGTGGTCGAAGCGAGTAAGCCGAAAGCGATTCGAAAAAAGTTTATTAAGCGCATCCGTCGTTCTGCCGTGGGTTTACCTGTTTCAGCTTTCACCGCTTTTCTCACCACTGAATGGGGGCTTTCTCTCTGAAGAAGCCGCCTGTGGGACCATCGTTTGGCAAGGTGGCAAGCCATGCCAAAGTCTCGGCGCCTTCGGCCGGCGAAATTTCGGCTCCTTTTCCGCCCATCCGGGTTTTCACCCAGCCCGGACAAACCGAGTTCACGAGGATGCCTTGGTCTTTGTATTCTTCCGAGAAAATGCGCGTCACTGCGTTGAGCGCAGTTTTGGAAAGGCGATAGCCGGGGCACCCGCCGTTCATTTCAGAGAGTTGACCCATGCCGCTTGAGACGTTGACGACTCGACCAAAACGGTGCTTCGCCATGAAGGGTAAAAAGGTGCGGCACATTTCAAAGGCGCCGAGCGTGTTGATCTCGAAACTTTTTCGGATGTCTGAAAGTTTCGCTTTTTGTGAGTCGTCGCTTGAATCCAAGAAAACGCCTGCGTTGTTCACCAGGACATCGAGGCGGTGAAATTGGGTCTTGATCAGCTTCAGGACCGCTTTTCTGTCCGAAGCTTTCGTGATGTCGAGCTTAACGGCGAGAACTTTGAGCCCTTGCTTCGTCAGGGGCTTTGCGGCCCTTTGACCCGCCGCAAGCGAGCGCGAACCTAAGATGACCTGAAAGCCACGCCGCGCGAGGTCTTCCGTGAGAGCGAGCCCGATGCCGCGATTTCCGCCTGAAACCAGTGCCACTTGAGTGATGGGGTTCATGGTCTCTGTTATGCCAGATCGAGGGCTCTGGCGCGGAGTGAGAAGTGGTGGCTGAGGGCGGGATCGAACCGCCGACCTGCGGGTTATGAAGATTTAAGGTCTTTATCAGCTATTATGGCGTTTGCCATATCAGATGGCCCCTAGTCTCAGTGCCTAAAAGGAGCGCATAATCTTCGCAAGGGGTGCATATGCCAATAACCAAGGGTCACGGAAACCCGAGATGGACATTTGATGAGACGATTCTAGCGCTCGACTTGCTCCTAATCCGGTTGCCCGGACTTCCGCGGAAGGCTGGGCAACAGGTGCTGGAGTTGTCCCGCATTCTCAATCAAGCTGATTTCCATGGACCCAGTGAGGGTACCGAGACCTTCCGTAACCCCGACGGTGTGTATATGAAGCTGATCCAGCTCCAGACTGCCCTCCTTCGGGCTACCACTGAGCCTGAGAGAAAGGGGCTCGAGCCTTCATTACTCGATGTCCAGGTGATCGAGAAGTACGGGAGACAGCCTGAGATGGTGCGTTCGCTGGCCGACGCCATCCGGGCTGCCATCCAAGTGCTTCCCGATTTGGAGAAGGAAGGAGCTGATGAGGACCAAGACGAAGAATTTACAGAAGGTCGTTCTTTAACTCGCCTACATCGCGTGCGGGAACGTAGTCGGGGTATTCGGTCTAAGGTGATCAGCGCTGCCTTAAAGAATGGTGGGCTTGTGTGTGCTGCTTGTGGCGAAAAGCCACCGCAGCATCTGGGAAGCGCTGGCGAAGCCATGTTTGAGGTTCACCATGTGAAACCTTTAGCTTCACTTGCTAGTAATGCCCAGCAGAGGACAAAGCTCGCTGATGTTGCGTTGCTCTGTGCTTCCTGTCATCGCTTAATACATCGCCTCAGTGGGGCCGAGTGCGTCTGGTATACGCCTGAGATGCTCGCCCTAAGATTAAAGTGCGCTAGTCGCGATCAAGGCCGTTCTGATGTCGGACGATGACCTCAAGGAGTCTCACTTATGGCCGGGTTCATGACTTCACTGGCATTACAGTTCGTAATGATGGGTGGGGTAATGTGCTGGGAGGATGCTAGAGCTTCGCCAAATGTTTAGAATAATTTAACTCAACGAGCACGTAGTTACTCTCTACACTTAAATAAATATTTTAATCTATTTCGAGGGTGGAGATATGAGGAGCCTGTTTATTGTATTTTTAATTGCGATTGGAACGGCCGGATGCGGTTCTGATGTGGCCTCTACGACTGCTGGTTCGTCAGGCGCATGTGCTGGTGGTGCCTTCGTCGGTACCTGGAGCGGAACAGTTGCGGGATACTTGGATGTAATGACGCTCAATGCTGATTGTACTGGGTCGTCAACTTACTGCGTGTCTACGTTTACTTATCCAAGTTCCACGACCGGTTCGAGTGGCAACGTGGCGATCACGGTTACCGCATCAAGCGCAATGTCCGGATGTATGCCTGTCGGGCAGACGACGTGTGGATATAGTGTAAGCGGAAACACACTGAGTTTCAGCTGCTCGGGTGGAACCCTTACATATTCAAGAATCTAGAGGCAGCGTAGTTCAAGATTGATTACAAGGAGCCGCCGCGGGTCAATGAGTTGCTGCCAGGCCTTCCTCTCGGCGGTAGACCGTTCCGCCTCTTTATCGGACGGTTTTTTTTGCCAGCGTGTTCCTAATTAGGCGCCTGCCATTATTGATTCTGTAGAGTTTTTTTTTGAGGTGGAGGGCGTATAAATCCAAGAAGGGTGCGGCGCGGTCGCGTTTAGCGGCAAAAAGGGTACAGGCTAAGTAGGAGTTTTTCTTTTGTCTGATGGACGGAGCGAATCGGTAGCAAGTATGGCGGGACAGACGATCATGGTCGCATGCGATGGGGTGGCGGAAACGGTGCCTATTATCCCCGCCCAAACTGTAAATAGGACACTTCAAGGTAATGACGCATTGATCTGCATCGACAACATCCAGTGAAGTGGCCGTCACATCAGGACAAAGGCAACGGGCGCGGCAACCCGTAGGAGGCCGTTAAAATTGACCTGAAGACCTGCATGGGGCCGTTCAGAAAGCGTTCGGATTTTGAACGGATTGTATTTTTTAGGTTGGTCTTGAAAGACGTTTAGTCAGCTCTCGTTTTACGATCCCTTGGTAGAAGCTGAGACTTTCCTAAAAATCTATTTCTTTCGACTACTGCATTTCCGACAAACTGCGTACTTCCCGCGTTGGTTGATGAGAGTGGCGTAGGTCAGACTGAAAGAGTGCCCCGATGAACAACGTAGCTGGATTCTGCAAGAGCGGTCAGAGTACTCGGACAGGCGCTTCAGTTTATGGATGCTAAGTATGGAGTCTATCTTCTGGTTTTTAGCGCAGAGTCTACAGGGGGTTCTGCCGCGAAGCACGTTTTCGGGATGTGCTGTAAAGGTGTGACCTGAGTAGCACTCAACCGAAAATTTGGTGCGGTTGTTGATCAATTGTTCCGTTCGTTTAAGTCCAATTTTTGAAAGTGCAGAATCGATTTTTGAGGTTAGGCGATGCTCACGAGAGGTGCTTAGTTCGATCAGATTTGGCTTAACTTTCTTGGGATCAATTTTTGGTCGGAGTCGATGACGACGAAACTCCTTTGCGAGAAAGGCGCCCAATTTTTCAATCGGTAGTAGCTCAGGGATCTTGGGAATGACTATGAGTCGGACAGATTTCTTCCGACAAAGGCGAACCTTTAGTTTATCGCGGGCTAGTAATTTCAGATGTTCAGTCGGAGTAGTTCCAAAACCGGGGCGGTAGTGTTGTTGCCCTTGATGTTCAAAAGCGATCCGAAGACTTTTCGAGTATCCGTCTAGTTCTAAAGGATAACCGGAAGTAGAGCGAAGCCATGTTGGGCGTTTTGTTGGAAACTCACTGTCAAAACACTGTTCGAAAAAAAATCGGGCGATTCGCTCGCCAATTCGAGAGTTACACTCTTTACACCAGCTTCCGGCTCTAAAAGAGTCTAGTGAGGTTTGCCATTTGTGGCCGAACGCGCACGCAAGTGTGAGTTTTGCACCTTCGTCCGAGTAGATAATACCTTGGAATTTCCCGCCTCTCGCTTCCACTAATTTCGAAATCGTTTTTATTGGAAACCTTTTATTCAAGCCTCTGCTTACGGCAGAGCAGTGGCGACATCCGGTACCCTTTAATATACTCGAAAGGGTTTTGCGTGTGCGGTGTCCGCTTTTGCATCGAATTTCTATTGGCTTATTGGCTCCTCGATATTCTTTTGAGAGAAGCTTATAGCCGTTTGAGACGCAGATATCGCGGGCTTCGTGAAGTGAGTACTTCTTCTTCCCTGCGCATATATTGCACCATGATCCGTTTAAGACGCTGCCTGCACTGGCGCTCCATGTGTGCCGGTTTGAGCAGCTCCACCGGTGTTTGCGGTGATATCCTAGATACTCGACACTTATGCAACGCCCCTTGCGTTTGTGGGCGGCGGAGCGAAGTGTGGCGATGCTGATTCGGCGGAACCCAGCGCACTGCGGGCAGTTTCTTTTTCTGAAATTCGAAAGCGTGACGCGCCAATTGTGGCCGATTGGGCACTTGACGGTGAGTCTTTCAGAGGCGCGCTTGTACTTGTTCGAAAGTAGTTTATAGCCTCGATCCGAAATTCGTTTCTTTACGATGTTGATTGTCAGTTGTTGGGCCTTGATTGCACAACGTTTGCACCCGATTCGGTAGTCTTTCACTTTGTAAGGTGTGGCGCGCCACTGATAGTGGCACTTTGTGCATCGCCAGAGGAGCTTCTGTCCTCCTTGTGTTGCGCTCTTCGAGCGAAGCTCTATCCCGAGTTTCTTCCCAAGGGTTTGACAGTATTCAGTGGTGTAACGCATGGCTCGTTTCTAAAGATTCAAGAGGCTTTCCGCTTTGGGAGGGTGAAGCGAGCTTTCTGCTTGTCCTTGTGCGATCGCCATGTCCGCTCAATCGTGGCGTGACCCATCCACGACGCGATGTCTTCGAGTCTCTGCCCCTTGCTGCGTATCAAGTCGCTAAAGCCCTTCCTTCCGCCATACAGGTTGATGTCTTCAGAAATGTGCTTTTTGATGGTTTTCACTAGCGGTCTGTGGAAGTTGCCGGATTGGATGGTCTCAAGTCCCGCCAGCTGCTCGGGGAAAATGCACGGAATAGGTTTACTTCGGCGTTCCTGCTTAACGGCAGTGAGCTTGGATTGATAAACCCAGATGACGGGCACCCCCGACTTGCCGTTCTCGATCTCGAAGTGCCCTTTAGTGCAGAACGAATCAATTTCCTTGGGGCGAAGGCCAAACCAGAGCGACAGGTAGAGCCAGTTGAGCTGAGATGGGATGAGCTTGGCCTGGGCCTTGTTGAGGACCGCTGGTGTTAGAGGCGCAGAGATCATCTTCTTTTTCTTCGAGGCAAGGTACGCATACCGGATCATCTCGCGGTGGTATCCGGTTGGAGTAGGGATCGGGGCGAACGCTCTGTCCAGCTTCCTGGACATGAAGAAGCCCCACGGATTGAGAACGCGTGGGATCTTGCTAACGTACGCGGGCGAGCATTTTTTCCGAGATACGTATTCATAGAAAATATGCGCTTCATCAGCCCAGAAGCGTGGGTCGAGATTCAGCTCCACGATAATCCTCTTCACATACTGCCAGTGAGTGTGCGCCTTCTTGTATTTGGCCGCGGTGTTTGGGCCGACTGCGAAACGCTTCCGCATGTAGTCAGTCTCGAACTCTCGCGCGAGCTCAGCGGGCAGGTGAGCCGACTTGAGGAGCTCGTCCGCCTTGGCCCTCTCAAGCGCCCGAAGCTTCGCCTTCTGCGCTTGCTTGTCGAGTCTGTTCTGCGCGTTGAGTTGCTTAGCGCGCGCCCGCGCCTCGTCGACACTCATCGACGGCACAAAACCATGCTGCGTGTACTGGCTCACGGGGATGTGCTTGTCGTGATTCTCGTTGCCCTTGATCTCGCGGAAGATCAGTCGCCAGTAGATCGTTCCGTCTTTCTTTGCGCGCTTGTTGACTTGATAGCCCACGGGGGTTCTCCGTATTTCTCTTCGGTCAGAGTGAACGGAGATGTGAGCGTGACCGCAGGCACCGCAGACCTCCGAGGCCTGTGTTTGCGAAGATATGTGCCGGTATCTACAAGGAAAAACAGGAGAAGTGGTGGCTGAGGGCGGGATCGAACCGCCGACCTGCGGGTTATGAATCCGCCGCTCTAACCATCTGAGCTACCCAGCCAACCGAACGCGATTTTTTGCGGAGACCCGATGACTTACCGTGGCTTGAGTTCGGAATCAACCCCGTTCAGATCGGGAGACAGGACCCTTGGGCCCGAGGCTTTCTTGGGTTGTGGACCCGGGGCTGAATATGTCACTGCTCGAGGTACGCATGGAATACCCGAAGCCAGGCCCGGTGGGCGGCACTCTGATTCGCCGAGTTTTAGCACTACTCGATCAATTCGAAGCGCGCCCCTCTATAGATTCGCATATCCTCATCGCGCTTTCTGGCGGACCCGATTCAGTGGCCCTTGCCCGACTCCTGACCCGATACGGCAGAAAAATCGCCAGCGAGGGAAAAATCCGACTGATCCACTTCAATCACGGGTGGCCAAAGCCTGAAACTGATGACGATGCGGAGTGGGTGCAGCACTTGGCCGATGTTTGGGGGCTTCCCCTCGACCTGGGGCATGGGTTGCCCGACCTGGAAAATGGTGATTCGCTTGAAGCCCAAGCAAGGACTCAGAGAAAAGCGTTTTATTCTGAAATTCTAGCTCGTTACCCGGGTTCTTGGGTGTTTACCGGACACCATGCGGATGATCTGGCCGAGACCGTTCTTTGGCGCATTTTGAGCGGGGCTCGCGAGCATTCCTGGGGCGGGATTCGGGTGCAGAGTGCCCATGACCGTGAACTGCGTCCGTTTTTGACGACCCGCAAGAGCGAGCTTATCGAGTTTCTTAGGGAAGAGGGCCTGGGGTGGCGTGAAGACGCGGCTAACCGGAATCCACGGTTCCTGAGGAACCGGATGCGGGCGCGGCTGATGCCCGAGGTTTCTGCACTGTTTCCGGCTGCCGTCGAAACTCTGGCGGCGCTTGCGTTAGCGCGGCAGCATCCGAATGAATTGAGTTCTTTGCCTGAGGCGAAAACCAGCGAAAGATCGCGGCCTTCCGAGGGCCGGTTCATTGATGTTTGAATTCCTGCGTGCTAGCCTTTTTGAAGGACAAGGTAAGGGTCCACACCGATGAAATCGTCACACAAGACTGTCGCCCTTTGGCTGGTTCTGATTGTACTGTTCGCCAGCCTGTTCAAAGTTTTTGACCCGGGCACCCGGGGTCGTCGTGAGATCAAGTTCAGCGAATTTGTTCAACTCGTGAAAGAGAACAAAGTCGGGGACGTGACCTTCAAGCAGGACAATCTGATTGTCGGCACCCTGAAGGAACCCACGGTGGACGGGAAGAAGACCTTTGAGACCATCGGTGCGACCGACAATCCCGAAGTCTTCAAGATCCTCCAGCAGAACAACATTATTCCGAACTACGAGCGCAGCGAGCGCACTCCAGTGTGGCAGCAGCTCCTGATTTCCTGGCTTCCGATGATGTTGTTGTTCGGTTTCTTCTTCTTGTTCATGCGCCAGCTTCAGGCGGGCGGCGGCAAGGCCATGTCGTTTGGAAAATCCAAAGCGCGACTTCTGACCGAGTCGACGAACAAGATCACTTTCAAGGACGTCGCAGGCGCTGAAGAAGCCAAGTTCGAATTGGAAGAAATCATCGCTTTCTTGAAGGATCCGAAAAAATTCACCCGCTTGGGCGGCCGCATTCCTAAGGGTGTTCTATTGATGGGCCCTCCGGGAACCGGGAAAACCTTGCTCGCAAAGGCCATTGCCGGCGAAGCAGGGGTTCCGTTCTTCTCGATCTCGGGTTCAGACTTCGTAGAAATGTTTGTCGGCGTGGGCGCATCGCGGGTTCGCGACTTGTTCGAGCAGGGCAAGAAGCACGCACCCTGCATCGTCTTTATCGATGAGATCGATGCGGTCGGTCGTCACCGCGGCGCTGGCTTGGGCGGCGGACACGACGAACGCGAACAAACCTTGAACCAGCTTCTGGTCGAGATGGACGGCTTTGAGTCGAATGAAGGCGTGATCTTGATTGCTGCGACGAACCGTCCGGACGTTCTTGATCCGGCGCTCCTTCGTCCGGGCCGTTTTGACCGCCGTGTGGTGGTTTCGGCTCCCGACGTTCGCGGTCGCGAAGAGATCCTGAAAGTTCACACCCGCAAGACTCCGATGAGTCCCAAGGTGGAGCTCATGGTGATCGCACGCGGAACGCCGGGGTTTTCAGGAGCCGATCTTGAGAACCTGGTGAACGAAGCGGCGCTCCTGGCTGCTCGGGCTGACAAGAAAGTTCTTGAGATGGATGACTTCGAGCAAGCCAAGGACAAAGTCCTGATGGGCGTTGAGCGAAAGAGCATGGTGCTGACCGAAACGGAAAAACGCACCACCGCCTACCATGAGGCGGGTCACACTTTGGTGGGCAAGTTCCTTCCGGGAACCGACCCTATCCACAAAGTGACGATCATCCCGCGTGGCATGGCTTTGGGTGTGACTCAGACGCTGCCGATGGAAGACCGCGTTTCGCTGACCAAGGATCGAGCCGAGAACAGTATCGCTTTCCTGATGGGTGGTCGTTTAGCCGAAGAATTGGTGCTGAATCAGAAGACCACCGGCGCAGGCAACGACATCGAACGGGCTACGGAATTGGCTCGCCGAATGGTCTGCGAGTGGGGCATGAGCGATGTTCTAGGGCCCCTCTCTTTCGGAAAGAAGGAAGAGGCGATTTTCTTGGGACGTGAAATTTCCCAGCACCGCGATTACTCCGAGCAGACGGCGCAAACGATTGACCGCGAAGTGCGGGATATCGTCGAGCGGAACTATCAACGGGCTCGTGAGATCCTGACCCAGAAGTTGGACATCCTCCACAGTCTGGCAAAGGCCCTTCTAGAGTACGAAACCATCGACGGCGAAGAAGTCGATCGCATTGTCCGGGGTGAGAAAATCGAGAGAAAGCCTCCAGCGACGCTTTCCAACTTGCCGCCTTCGGGGACCGCTCCTGCGACGGGATCGGAACCGGCTCCAGGCGGAATGGGAGCAGCACCGGCTCCGATGCCGGTCTGACGCGAAAGGAAAGCGAACCGAGTGGGAGGCCTGCTCAGTAATCTGCAGTCGAGCTTGAGATGGATCGATCTGCTAGACGTGGGCATCGTTGCCTTTATCGTCTACCGGATCCTTCTGCTCATTCGTGGCACTCGTGCCATGCAGATGCTGACGGGCCTTGGGATTCTCGGGATCGGTTTTTTCGTATCGTCGGCTTTCGAGCTTTTTACCTTTCACTGGCTGCTGAGCTATTTCTTCGACTACTTGATCTTGATCGTGATCGTTTTGTTCCAGGACGATTTACGCCGAGCCTTGACCCACGTCGGAAAGAATCCTTTCTTTGCCGGGGCGTCGGCCGAGGAAGAACGCGAGATGGTCGATGAGATTGCGCGGGCTGCTACTCGCTTGGCTGCGGAGCGCGTGGGCGCATTGATTGTGCTGGAGCGCGAAACGGGCTTGAAGAACTTCATCGACACGGGTTCGCGTTTGGATTCCCGCGTGAAGTCCGAACTCATTTATTCCATTTTTCAGCACAACTCGCCCATTCACGATGGCGCCGTGATCATTACGAATGGTCGAATCGCAGCGGCGGGCTGCTTTCTTCCGCTCTCTAAGGATCCGAACATCGATAAGAAGTTTGGAACCCGGCACCGTGCCGCCTTGGGTTTGACCGAGGACAGCGACGCCATTGTCGTGTTGGTGAGTGAAGAGGCGGGTGCGGCCAACTTGATCAAGGGCGGCCGCATGACGACCAACTTGAATGAGCAGGAATTGAAACAAAGCTTGGCAGCGCTTCTGGATCTGCCGAAAGCTCAAGCCAACTTGCCCCGCAGGCTTCGCGGATGGCTGCAGTCCACGCGGGAGAAATAATTGATGTTCTTTCAGAAGGCGTGGCAAGCGGTTGCGAATAATCTGGGGACGAAGGCCATCTCGGTCATCGTCGCTTTGGTTCTCTGGGTGGTTGTCCTTGGTTCGCGCAATGTCGAAGTGGTGAAAGAAGTTCCTGTGGAGCTCATCACGCCGACCGAGCTGGTTGCCGGGAATGACGTTCCTGAGAAAATCGCATTTCGATTGTCTGGACCGAAAGCATTTCTGCGTTCATTACTGGACCGCCAGGACGAGCCCATTCGAGTGAATCTTTCGGCCGGTAAACAGGGCCTCAATACTTACCGCTTTTTTCAGGACAACATTCGGCTGCCGATTGGCGTGAAAGTGGTCTCGATCACTCCGCCGGCCATTTTGGTGAAGCTTGAATATGTCAAACGCCGCGATGTACCCGTGAAGCTCGAGACTTTGGGCGAGTTGCCTGAGGGACGGAAACTGATTCACGCCGAAGTAAGTCCGCCCGTGGTGAGAATCAAGGGCGCAGAGAGTCGGATCGACAGCGTGACCGAACTGAGCACCCTTCCTCTGGATTTGGCCGGTGTTCGAGAGAGCCTAGAGCGAGAGATTGGCCTCGATATCGCTCGGCACGGAGTGATGGTGGATGGACCGCTTCCACGCGTTCTCCTCGAGGTTGAGTCGGTGGCGCCGAACCGGAGAATCCGGAATGTGCAGCTCCGTGTGTTGGTTTCTAGTGGCCGCGCTACCGTCGCTGAAAAATCGGTGACCTTCCTGGTTCGCGCGACTGCCGAGGATTTACGGTCTTTGGATCCAAAGCAAGTCTACGGTGTTCTGGATCTGCGAGGTCGGCCTAAAGGGAAATATCAAGTGGTCCCGCGCGCTGTTTTGCCAGCCGGGGTTCACTGGGTAAAGACGGTGCCAGAGCAAGTCAGCGTGACTCTGGACTGAGATGGGAGCCAAACAAGATGGGTAAACTCTTCGGGACAGACGGCATTCGAGGAATGGCCAACGAATGGCCAATGACGGGTGAAATTTCGATGGCCGTCGGTCGAGCTGTGGCGCATGTGCTGAAGCGCAAGCCGGTGGGGCTGAGCTCTCAAACCGGCCGCCGCGCCCGAATCGTCGTCGGCAAAGACACGCGCCTTTCGGGCTACATGATCGAACAAGCGCTGGCTTCCGGGATCTGCTCCATGGGTGCCGACGTGATTCTGATCGGTCCACTTCCTACTCCCGGTGTTGCCTTTGTCACTCAGAGCATGCGCGCAGATGCCGGCATCATGATCTCTGCTTCCCATAATCCGTATCATGACAACGGCATTAAGATTTTCGCAGCCGACGGCTACAAGCTGCCTGACGAAATGGAAGCCGAGATCGAGCGTTTGGTTCTTACCAAGGAGATCGATCAGTACCGACCCACTCAAGACTTGGTGGGGAAAGCTTACCGGATCGACGACGTTTTAGGGCGTTACTTAGTATTCCTGAAGTCGCTCTTTCCGAAGGATCTGGATCTCAGCGGGATGCGTATTGCTCTCGATTGCGCCAACGGTGCTGCTTACAAAGTAGCACCGCTTGTTTTTGAGGAACTCGGTGCCGAAGTGATTCGTCGTGGAGTGGGGCCGAATGGTCTCAACATCAACGACGCTTGTGGAGCTCTGCATCCGGAAGCCATCGCTGCTGTGACTCATGAGTACCGAGCCGATATTGGGATTTCGCTCGATGGCGACGGAGATCGCTGCATTTTGGCTGATGAGAATGGTGACATTGTCGATGGCGATCAGATCATCGGTCTGTGTGCCCTTCAGATGTCCCAAGACGGAGTTTTGAAGAACCGCACCGTGGTAACCACCCCTATGTCGAATATCGGGCTGGAAGTCACATTGGCAGAGCACGGGATTACGATGTTGCGAGCTCAAGTGGGCGATCGCTACGTGGTCGAAAGCATGCGCAAAGGCGGCTTTAATCTCGGGGGCGAACAGTCGGGGCACATTATCTTCTTGGATCAGTCCACCACGGGCGATGGAATTGTGGCGGCGCTTCGAGTTCTCGAGGCCATGAAGCGATCGAAAAAGCCGCTGTCCGAGTTGAAGAATCGCATTAAGCTTTTCCCCCAAGTTCGCGAAGATGTTCGTGTATCGCGAAAGGATCCGCTCGAGGCGATCACTGAAGTGCGAGAAGCGATGGAAGAAGCGCAAGAGGCTCTGAAAGGCCGAGGCCGCGTCTTTGTTCGTTACTCAGGGACTGAGCCGCTAGCTCGAGTGATGCTGGAAGGCGAAGATCAGGCGCAACTGCGAACGCTCGCGAGCAAGATCGGACAGGCCATTCAGAAGCATCTGGGAACCCCTGTCGGCAAAGGTGGCCGCGCATGAGTCGCCCTGTATTGCCGCCCGCTGGTGTGCCTGCTCGACTGGGCGTGAATCTCGATCACATTGCGACTTTGCGCCAACTTCGAGGAACCCCCTATCCCGACCTATTGGAAGCCGTTGGCTTGGTTCAGGCAGGTGGGGGCGAGCAGATCACCATTCACCTGCGCGAAGATCGCCGCCACATTCAAGATGCCGATGTGAAGTGGTTGGCAGAGGCGCGCTTGCTTCCTTTGAATCTGGAGATGGCTGCTTCCGAGGCCATGGCGAAGCTGGCGGTGCGAGTTCGTCCGGACTGGGTTTGCCTAGTCCCAGAAAAGCGCCAGGAAGTGACGACCGAAGGCGGTCTGGAGCTCGTGAAAGCGCGAAAGCGCATCGATGCGGTGATTCGGAAGGTGAAAAAAGCGGGCATCAAGGTCAGCTTGTTTGTCGAGCCGACTCGTGCGGCCATGAAAGCTTCGTTCGAATTGGGTGCCGATGCGGTGGAGCTGCATACTGGGCGCTTCTGTTTAGCGACGCAGGCCGGGGAATCGCACCGCGGTGGAGCCCGGAAAAATGAGAATCGCTTAGGGAGCCCGGCTGCAAAGCGAGAGCTAGCTCGAATCGTTTCGGCTGCAGAAGAAGCGAAGAAGCTTGGAATTCATTGTCATGCGGGTCACGGCCTGGATTATTTGAATGTTCGGGCTTTGACTGAAATTACGGATGAGTCTGGCCGTGAGCTCATCGAGGAATATAACATCGGCCACGCTATTGTTTGTCGCGCGGCTTTGGTTGGGATGGAACGCGCTGTGCGCGAAATGGTTGCCGCCATCCAAGCCCCCTGAAAATCTGGAAAGGACTGAACCGTCATGAACACCCCACTTCGGATTACCACCAGCAGTGAGATGCGATCGCTCGATCAAACCGCCGAGCACGAGTTTGGGATCGAAGCTCAAACTTTGATGGAAAACGCAGGGCGAGCGGCGGCACAAATTGTCCTCGAGCAGCACCCGACCGCCGGCAAAGACACCGAGATCTTGGTTTTTGCGGGCAAAGGAAACAACGCCGGAGACGCCTTTGTTGTGGCTCGGCGGTTGATCTGCTTAGAGCGAAAAGTTCGTGTCTTTCACTTGGTGAAGGAAGATCGCTACCACGGCGCGGTTTTGAAGAATTTCCAGATCCTCAAGAAAATGAAGGCCAAGTTGACCTTGGTCGAGACGGCGAGCGATCTGGATTCTTTCTTCGGTAATTCTACAGGCCCCTTCACCGTGATTGACGGGATTCTAGGAACGGGTCTGAAGGGAGATCTGGAAGGCGTCTTTTACGACATCGTTGAGATGATTAATGCTCGTAAAGCACGCGAAGTGATCGCGATGGATATTCCCTCGGGCGTGAGTGGTGATACGGGGAGAATCCACGGCACTTCCATTCAAGCGACGACGACTGTGAGTTTTGGATTTCCGAAGCTCGGTCATTTTCTTCCGCCAGGGGCGGGTCGCCGGGGCACGCTGATCAACGTGGATATTTCGCTTCCTCCGAAGTTTCGGCATGAAGGCGACAAGTTTTTGCTTTCGAAGACGCCGCTTTCGGCTCTCCTTCAAGAGCGTGATTTGTATGGCCACAAGAACTCCTTTGGTCACACGCTTTTGATCGGTGGAAGTCCAGGGCGCTTGGGCGCGATTTGCATGGCCGCTCGGGCTTGCCACAAGATGGGCACTGGCTTGGTTTCCGTCGCATCGTGGGAAGACTCCATGGATGCTTTGCTGATCAAGCTCCCGGATGAAACCATGGCAACTTCCATTACGGTTTCGCAGCCGGATTTGGAGTCCTACCGCCGTACGATGCATCAGTACTCGAGCGCGGTTGTAGGCCCAGGCCTAGGCCTTCGTCACGCGGGTCGGCAGCTTTTGGAAGAGCTGGTCCCGGCTTATCCCGCACCGCTCGTGCTCGACGCCGACGCTCTTAACTTGATTGCAGATCATGGTCTTCATGATCTGCTCAGAGCGCGCAAAGCTCCGACCGTCATTACGCCCCATCCCGGAGAAATGGCTCGCCTGCTCGGAGTCAGCAAAGACGAAGTGCTCGCTGACCCGGTTGCTGCCGTTCGCGAAGCGGTGAAACGGACTCATGCCATTGTGCTTTTGAAAGGCGCTGCGACGCTGATTGGTTCTGCAGACGATCAGATTTACCTGAACCACTATCCGAACGATGGAATGGCGACCGCAGGCAGCGGTGACGTTCTAGCGGGGATGATCGGCGGACTCTTGGGACAGCATATGGATGCTTTCCAGGCCACGAAGCTTGCTGTTTATCTTCACAGCTTGGCGGGCGATTTTGCCGCGCGAGAAAAAGGACATCGGAGCATGACTGCTCCTGACATCATCGAGAACATTCACAATGCCATCCAGGACATCAAAGCCCACCCGCTCTCAGCCACCCCAGCCGTGGAAGGAAGAGACGTCCTGCTCTGAGGCTGACTTAAAGAAGATTGCTCTTCAGTGGGTCCAGAGTCTGGGGCCCCGGGATCATGTGCTTTTGGAAGGCCCGATGGGGGCAGGAAAGAGCACTTTGGCACGCTTGATCCTGGGCGCTTGGGGGGTCGAGCAATCGGCCGAAGGTAGTCCCACGTTTGCTTTAGCGCACGAGTACCGAAGCTTGAGAGGCGAAGTGATCCACCTGGACTGCTATCGCTTGCGCTCGGAAGAAGAGCTCGAGGCTGCGGGTGTTCTCGAGTATTTTTGGGAAAGGCGTGCTCTGGTTCTTGCCGAGTGGGTTTCGCTTTTTCCCGAACTGCAAGAATCGCTAGAGCGAGGGCTTCCCGGAGTAGCGCTTTGGAAAGTGGAACTTGGACTTCAAGAGGGCGATCCCGAGAAGCGTTCGCTCCGAATCACGCAACTTCGAAAAAGCTGATTACGCCGCTTTGCGAGCGGAACTCAGTGCTTTGTTGTAGCGGGGAGCCAAGAACGGCCGCGTTTGGAAGAGTGCGCCCTGCATGCTGCCGCGTGAAATGACGACAAGCACGCCGTTTCCAATTTCTTTACTTTCCACCTGAAAGAGGGAGAGCCATTCGTGATCGCTTGCACCAAAAGCCGCACGAAGCGAGTCGGGAAGAAGTTTCTTCGACTCCCCAACGGCTGCGGCGCCTGGGGAGAGTTCGTGAAGCCCTGTCTTGGTAATGCTCTTCCAAAGCTCAGGAGTCCAGGATGTGTCCCATCCCATGCCGCTCCAGCGTGAGGCGTCTGATGGCGTGCCAAAGCCGACCTGCGGTGCCAGGAAGCTTCCGTCTTGAAGGAGAAGGACGGCGCGATCAGCGCCGGTCTTGTAAAGCAGGTTCATGCCGCGATTCAGCGGATCTTTGCCGCTCTCGGCAATCGCAGGATCGCGATGAGGGATGGACGCAAAAGGATTCCCTTGAGCATCGAGCGTGCGCCTTGAGGCGCTGCGTACTCCGGCCGTGGGACCGGGAGGCAGTGCGACGGCATCGCCTGATGAGTCGAGTTGTGGATAAGCTAGATCGGCTGAGCCGGAGGCTGCGACGAGCTCAAGAGGTGCTGCGTCTTCGCTGGGTTCGATCGAGAGCGACGGCGCAAGCTCAGAGCTTTCGGAAAACGATTCTGTACTCGCTGCATCTGATGACGCTTGGGAGTCAATCACCAGCAGGTCATCGCTATTTGAATCCAAAGTAAGTTCAAGTGATCCCTCACCCGAAGGCGGGGGAAGTGAATCGGAATTTTCTGTGAGCGGTGCTGGCGCTTCGGGGCGAAGATCTAAAACGGGTGCATCATTTTCCGATGACGCGCTCAAATCAATCACACCACCGATTTCGGCACGCATCACCGTTGCCGAGGTTGCGCTCTCGGGAGCGTCAGCTGCAGTACTTAAGTCGATCAATCCGCCGGCTTGGGTGTCTTCCAGTACGGGATCGGGTTTAGGTTGCGTCGGTTTTTGGGCTGGCGCAGGTGGGCGGCCCGCAAAAAGGGTCTTTCGGTCCAGCAAACGGCTCACGCTCGGCATCGATGCATCGTCGCTGTCGAGGTCGATCTGGCTAGTTTTATCGTTTGTTTTCGGGCTTTTAGGGTCCTTAGGGGCGGCCATGAGTGCAATACTCCCGTCTCTGACTGATCGGTCAAACTCAGGGAAACCTTCAGCGTAAAAGGCGCCTCAAAGGCTAGGATAATTAGTTGACGCTCCTGATACAGCATGGTAACCCCTCGAGGGATCTCTGGGAGAGATCAAGGAGAGAGTTTTACATGCGTCTTACTTCGAAAGGCCGCTACGCGGTTCGCGCTATTCTGGATCTGACCTTCAACTCGAACGGCCGCCCCGTGCGCCTGCAAGAGATCTCGGAGCGCCAAAAGATTTCGCTGCACTACTTGGAGCAGCTTTTCCGCCGTTTGCGCAAAGGCTCGGTCGTGAAGAGCGTTCGCGGTCCTGGCGGCGGCTACGTTCTGTCGCGCACCATGGACGAAATCTCTATTAAAGACGTTTTGACGAGCGTGGGGGAGAACATCAACCCGGCTCGTGATTTGGTCGGGTCGACGGACATCAAGTCGGACACGGTCGAGTTCATCTTGACGAAGACTTACTTCGAAAATTTGGGCGTGATCATGCAGGAGTACCTGACCACTACCTCGGTCGGGGACCTCATCCGTAAGGCCCGCGGCACGCAGGAGCTGCCGAAGGCAGCTGGCTCGATGCTGGACACCACCGGCTTCCAGATCCCGGCGGCGCAGTCCAATGTCGGCAAAGCCCGCGATCTTTCTTGATGCTAACGCAGGCGCGCCGCTTCGTCGTGAAGTGGCCGAGGCGTTAACTGCTTTACTCTCGGATCCTCAGTCAGGCCTTCCGAATCCGTCGAGCTCTCACGCATGGGGTCGACGCGCGCGGAGACTTCTGAGCGAGGCACGGGAGCGAGTCGCCCAATCGTTGGGTGTCCAGGATCCCGAAGGCGTGATTTTCACTTCTTCTGGGACTGAGGCAAACCATTTGGCCGTTCGCGGAGTTCTCGAGCAAGCCCCTGCAGGATCCCACTGGGCTGTATCGGCGATCGAGCACGATTCGTTTGAAAAGCTTCAGTCCTGGGCAGTGAAGCGCGGAATCACAGTTGATGTGGTTCCTGTCGATTCCCAGGGGCGCGTCAGTTCATCAGCGCTTCGGAGTTGCTTGCACCCTGAGACCGTTCTTTTCAGTCTGAACTGGGTGAATAATGAAACCGGGGTTGTTCAAGACCTAGGTCCTCTTCGTTCCGAGATGCTCGCCTTTGCGAAAGAGCACAAAACCCGTCCTCCCCTGTTTCAGGTGGATGGCGCGCAGGCCTGGGGCAAGCTCCCCATGAATCTCGAAGCTTTGGGCGTCGACCTTGCCTGTTTTTCCGGGCACAAAATCGGCGCACTGGCTGGCTGTGCGGTGCTTTGGCGAAAAGCAGGCGTGGAGTTAGCCCCGATTTTTCCTGGAAAGCAGGAGGGCGGCCTTCGCGGAGGAACGGAGAACCTTCTTGGGATTTACGCCCTCGGGGTGGCCGCTCAATCGCTCGACCCTGCGGCTTACGAGAAAAACTTAAAGCCTCTTCGCGAGCACTTGGAAAAAGGAATTCTGGAGAGATTACCCGGGGCGCAAATCAACGGTTCGCAGACTGAACGGGTTGCGAACACCGTGAATGTCAGCTTCGAGGGGGCGCCATTTGAAAGTGGCGCGCTGATTCAGTCGCTCGATCGAGAGGGGTTTGCTGTCAGCGCAGGCTCGGCATGTTCCAGTGGGGTGAGTCGCGCTTCTCCCATTTTAAAGGCCATGGGACTATCCGAGGATTTGGCCCGTAGAACCCTTCGCATTTCCTTGCCGCAAGGAACCCGCCGAGAGAATCTGGATGCATTGATGGATTCGCTTGGCCGAATTCTGGCGAGATAAGGGGAAACCAGTGGCGCACGGAACAATGGTGGGGACCTACGGGAAGCCGCAGATGAAGAAAAGCCGAAAGGTCCTCGTTGCCCTGAGTGGCGGCGTTGATAGCGCGGTCGCTGCGGCTCTTTTGAAGAATCAGGGCTTGGATGTCGTGGGTTTGCACATGCAGCTCTGGGATCCTGAGCGTCAGGCTATGGGATGTAAGTTCACGACTCGGTGCTGTCAGGTGGCTGACCGGGATCGCGCCAAGGGGATCTGCCAGAAGCTCGAGATTCCTTTTGTTTCGGTCGACGGGCGTGAGCTTTTTGAAGAGGAAGTTTTAGATTCAATCGTTCACGAAGCCATCTTGCTGAGAACTCCGAATGCGTGCTTTCGGTGCAATGAGCGAGTTCGAATTCCGCTTCTGATGAAAAAAGCCGACGAACTCGGCTGCGCGACCGTTGCAACCGGGCACTACGCCCAGCTTTTGAAAGACGTAGCGAGTGGCCAAATGCGGCTTGCGCAAGCGGCTGACCGAAGCATGGATCAGAGTCACTTGCTGTTCGGACTGACTCAAGATCAGCTCGGGCGCATGGATTTTCCCGTGGGCGGAGTCCCCGGAGCGATGGTTCAGAAGCTCGCTGAAGAACTGGGCGTGAGCATGGCCAAAGCGCATGCCGCAAGTCAGTCGTGCTTCGTGAAGGATCCTGTTTATTTTCAGTGGCTCGAGCAACGCGTGGCGATCTCCATGAGAACACCCGGCATGGTGCGCACGCCCGACGGGCAAGTGATCGGCGAGCACTTCGGAGCCCTCCATCACCCGGTAGGCGAGAAGGCGAACATTCCGCTTGCAACGAAGGATCCGAAGAATTTTGTGGTCCTGGAGCTCGAGTCTCAGTCTCAGGTGCTCGTGGTGGGGCCCCCGGAGGAGCTGAAGGGCTATAATTGCCTGATCGGCCGAACGAACTGGATTATTCCTGTGTCGTCCCATACCGAGTTTTCGGCACGCGCCGGCATTAATGGCGGCCATCAAGTGAAATGCAAAGTTCTTCTTTTCGGAAATCGCCGGGCTCAGGTGAATTTCGAGGAGCGCATTCCTCGCCTGAGCGCCGGCGATGCCATCGTTTTTTATGAAGAGAGCGAGCTTTTGGGAGGCGGTTGGATTGAGACCGTCGGTAGGCAGCCCGAAGTAGGAAGTTCTTTAGCTGCAGAGGAATCGCTCGCCGCCAATCCCGATCACGACCCTTCGAAAGTTCAAGATGTCTCAGCCGACTTACCTAGTTAAGACCTTAGGATGTAAAGCCAACCTCGTCGACAGCCAGAAGTTGGAAGCTGAACTTCAGCGACGCGGCTGGGCGCCCGCCCTCCCGGGTACAGAAGATCAAGCTGAACTGTGTATTGTGAATAGCTGCACCGTGACGGACGAAGCCGATCGTCAGAGCCGAAAAATGGCCCGCCGATTGGGGCGCGAAATGCCGCAGGCGCAGGTAGTTTTCACGGGGTGCGGAGCCGAAGTCGACCCTGAAGGCCTCCTAAAAGCTGGGGTGGCCGATGTGGTGGTTGGCAACCAGGACAAAGGTCGACTTTTGGATTTGATTGAGCAATCTCCCGAGCAACCCGGTTCTGTGGTTCTGGGCTCGGCAAAGAATTACGGCCAGATGCTGTCTCGCCATCCGCAGGACCGAGAGTGGCCTGTGCTTGAATCTGCTTTTGAACCTTCGGTGTTGAACGAAGGGGAAAGTAGCCGAACGCGAGCGTTCCTCAAGATTCAAGACGGCTGCAACTCGTTTTGCACGTATTGCATCATTCCTTACGGACGTGGCCCAAGCCGGAGCCTGTCGATTGAAGCCATGGTCAAGCAAGTTCAAACACTCGTCGAGCAAGGCGTGCGTGAATTGGTGCTCACCGGAATTAACCTAGGCGACTTCGGCGTGGACTGGAATGGCGGGCGCCCTGCACTCACTACTCTGGTTCAGGCGCTTCTTGAGCAGACTGAACTTGAGAGGCTTCGCGTGAGTTCGCTTGATCCCGTCGAGATCGAGGATGATTTGATTGCGCTGATGCGCCGAGAGCCTCGCTTCTGCCCTCATTTTCACGTCTCCCTTCAGAGTCCAGAAAGCCGTGTTCTTCGCCTGATGAAGCGAAAGTACCAGTCCGAGCAAGTGGAAGATTGTCTGACGAAGATCAGTCGGATTCCGGCTCCGGTGGGTGGCGCGTTTGTTGGAATGGATGTGATCACGGGTTTTCCAGGCGAAGGCGAAGAGGAATTCTCTCGAACGGTGGAATCGCTCTCGCGTCTTCCGTGGACGCGCTTGCATGTGTTTCCTTACAGCGAACGATCTGGAACTCCTGCGACGCGACTCCCTGGCGTCGTTCCACAGGCCGAGCGCCAGCGCCGAGGTAAGGTGCTTCGTGAGCTCAGCCTGGAGCGGATGCGGAGTACTCATCAACAGGTTTTAGATCACTGTCGCGTCGCCCAGGAGCCCTTGCGTGGGGTTCTCCTGGAAGGTGCGGTCAAAGGTCCCGATGGGACTCGGAATTGGATTTCGGGCTACACCCCAAATTATTTGCGCGTAATGATTCGCGCCGATTCTGACCTTCAGGGGAAATTGTCCAACCAGGTTCGCGACGTTCTGCCCGAGCAGCTCGTGGTGGATTCGAACTCAGGCGACTGCGCTTTTATCGGGGCCCTTTTAGGGAAAGCCAGCGAGTGACCTGATTGTTCGAGAGGTTCACCTCGTCTGTGAGGGGGCCGATTTGTGCCGAAACGGGGACGAGCGGTTCATCCTCGCGCGCGGGCAATTGGACGGCCCATCGATAAGTTTGCTCAGACAGTGGATCGATGGCTGGAAGAGCAACCGAGGCGCCAATATCGCGAAGTTCAGGGTCTCGCGAAGTATCCATGCCGTTTCGGTGACCGTAGAGTGTCAGCGTGACGCCACTTGGGGATGAGTTTGCTCCGAAATTTCGCACCGTTGCTTGCAGCGTTCCTTGGAGGCCACCCCCGGGGAGTTTGCGAGCATCGAGAAGCTGAATGTCTTCATCGAAGATGGAGAGGTCAGCTCCAAGGCTTCGAATACGGGTTCCCGTGGGGACCGAAGTCGATCGAAGGGGACTCACCGCTCGGATTCGGTCTACCATCACGCGCCAAGCTTCTTGGCCGGTATCCCTCAGACGCCCCATAGGAACGGCGCCGGGGATCAGGGAGTTGAGGAAGTCCAGCGAGGCGAGAATTCCGCCACTGGCTGCCACTTTGTAGGTTTTGCCTGGGTCGAGTGCTTGCCCTTGGATGCGGACGCGCTTCAGAACTTTGTCGCTGGTTCCTTGTACTTCTACGGGTACGGGTAAGTTGAGAGACGAAGGCGCAGGGGGGCTTTGAAGAGCGGGGTCGTAGATGATTTCCATCCCCGATTGGCTCAAGACCCCAAACTGCGCCAGCGTGGGATGCGAAAAGAGAACCGTCAGCAGCCAACGAAGGGTTTTTCCGGTCAACTCAAAGGTATGGACTGTCCAGCTTTTGCCGGTGATCGGATTGTGGATCGCGGGATTCGAATTGTAGACGTCGACGGTGCGAATCTCCCCGGGATGCAGCTCGCCATAAATGAAGCTGGATTGTTCGAGGGCGAAGTCGGCGCCGGTTGAAGCCAAGTAGCTGTCGGCCGCGAGGTTACCCATCCGGTTCTCGGCGCCCTTTCGATTCAGGCGAATGTGGCTATGACCGACTTTTTCTTCGAAGATCGGTCCGTACTGACGCTCTAATGTGGATTCGAAATCCTGGAGGAGTTTTTGAATCTCTGGGTCCTCAGGAATCCGGGAGCTGACAGGGTGGAGCTTGTAACTACTCAGGACCACCCTGGGGAGTCCTGAAGCGAGCGCAAAGGCTCGGGTCCGGATCTTGAGGTCCAAGTGCCCAAGGTATTGACCCCAGCAAAGGGCTTCAAAGATGAGGCCGTCGCTTGCCCCTGGGCGCGGAACCGAAATGGGCTGATTGAGCTGAATATGGTCGTGTGCGCCGATGACGAGATCGACGTTGGGAGCAGCTCTTAAGATGTTTTGATTGGTTTTGATGCCGTTATGGGAAACGGCAACAATCACGTCGGCCTGATCCCTGAGGCGCGCAGAGAGTTCGCGAACGTAAGTATAGGGATTCAAAATTTTGATCGGATTTAAATACGAATCGAATACGAATTCGTAGGTAGCTACCCCGATGAAAGCAACTTTCACTCCGTCATATTCGCGGATGACGTAGGGTTCGACCCATTTCCGGAACTCGGCGGCTTTTGGGTAGGCCGAAAGGTCGAAATTCCCGGCAATCATCTGAAAGGCAGGATGGGCCACTTCGGCGCTCCGAAGCAGGTGATCCGGCCCGTTCAGCCAGTCGTGGTTTCCCACGAGGGCTAGGTCGTAGCCCACCTTCTCCATCATCCGGAGGCTCTCCACCCCGGCGCCTAGATTGTAATAAATCGACCCCTCGGACCAATCGCCTGCATCGACGAGGGCGCTATTTCGGCTTTCGGAGCGCAAACGGCTGACCAGGGTCTTCAGGCGGGAGATGCCGCCTAGGCCCAGGGAATCGAGTTGAGGGCGATATTGAGAGTGAAGGTCGTTCGTATGCAGTAGAGACAGGCTCGTTTCTGTCCCACTGGGTCCAGGGAGGGCTGGGGTGGTTGCCGGATCGTCCGACCGGGCAACGGACGCCGCGACCAGAAATCCGACTATCGTCAGAAAGAAACGAACTCCCCCAGCACCGATGAACTGCTTCCGTTGCAGAATCGACACCCTCAGGTGGTATTCGGACCCGAACGGGCTGCCAAGGGAAATCGACTCGCTCAAATCTTGACAAAACAGGACAGATAAAGCAAAAGATCCAAGCGTTTAGGTCGAAGTCATGAAGCTGGAGCAACTGCAAGAACGTCTGGGCTATCGTTTTGGGGACCGTCGGGTCCTGCTTCAATCACTCACGCACACATCTTTCGGCCACGAGTTTCACCAGGATAAGCCCTATGCGCTGCGCGACAACGAGCGCCTGGAGTTCTTGGGCGACGCGATCTTGGATGTCGTCGTTTCCGATATTCTTCTGGAGTCCTTTCCTACCGCCAACGAGGGGCAGCTTTCTAAAATGCGCGCCGCGGTAGTGAATGAAAAAACTCTTACGCAGGTAGCCAAAAGTCTTCACCTTCAAGAAGTGGTTCGCTTGGGGAAAGGTGAAACCCAGAGCGGCGGAAATCTGAAACCTTCGATCCTCTCAAGCACGTTCGAAGCGTTGATCGCTGCGATCTATCTGGATGGTGGATTTAATGCCATCTATCCGGTCGTGCGTGCTTTGTTCGCCCCGCTCTTTGTCCAAGATAAGGATTTAGTCGCGCTCTATGATCACAAGACGCGCCTTCAGGAGATGGTCCAGTCTCGCTTCAAGGTGACTCCGAGTTACCAGCTTCTGAAAACATTCGGCCCGGATCACGCCAAGACGTTTGAGGTCGAAGTTCGCATTCAGGGCCGCGCGCTGGCCGTGGCAACCGGTTCCTCCAAAAAAGAAGCCGAACAAAACGCCGCTCAAGCGGCCATTCAGGCGGTCTCAGCAGAAAGCTGAAGCCCCCGCATCTTAGGAATTTGAGGCAAGTTTTACATGGCCAAATCAGGCTTCGTTGTCATCGCTGGCAGACCCAATGCCGGCAAAAGTACGCTCATGAATCGCATCGTGGGCTCGCGACTTTCCATCGTCACTCCGAAAGCTCAGACCACTCGAGAGAGAGTTTTGGGGATTTTTACCGAGAAGCAAGGTCAGATGGTGTTTGTCGACACTCCCGGCATTCACAACGCAAAGGAAGGCGGAATCAACGCCTACATGATGAACGAAGTGCGCGAAGCCCTCGAGGGCGTTTCGTGCATCTGGTACCTAGTGGATCCCACCTCGGTGATTAAAGCCGAGACGGTGGTCTTGGAGATCCTGAAGGCCGCTCAAGTTCCCATTTTCCTGATCTGGAACAAGGCTGACCTGAAGTACGTTCTGCCTGGCGGTTTGTTGACCGAGATTCCCGCGCGAGCTCAGGAATTGGGCGTGAAGATTACGCGCGAATTCAAAGTTTCCGCATTAAAAGGGAAGGGTGTGGACGAGTTACTTTCGGCCACCTGGGAAACCTTGCCAGAGGGTGCCCCGCATTATCCGGATCCGGAGCAGATCAGTGATCGCCCTGTACGCTTCTTCGTGGCGGAAAAAATTCGCGAGCAACTCCTTCTGCAGCTCGGTGAAGAATTGCCCTACTGCTGCGCCGTTGAAATCGAACGCTTTGAAGAAGGCGGAAAAATGCCGCGAATCGAAGCCGTGATTCACGTCGAGCGCGACAGCCAAAAAGGCATGGTCGTCGGCAAGGGCGGTCAGAAAATCAAAGCCATTGGAACTGCGGCTCGGACCGAAGTTGAGAAGTTTATGGGCCAAGGCGTATTCCTGGGGCTCAGCGTGAAGGTTCTCAAGGACTGGAGCAAAGACGCTGAGGCTCTGAAACGCTTGGGCTACCACCTGCCAGATCCCAAAGGCAAAGGAGGTCGCAAATGAGCGCGCCGAAGAATCGTTCTCCTCGCTTGGTGATTGTGGGCCGACCGAACGTCGGCAAGAGCACTTTGTTTAACCGCCTTCTGGGGCGCAGGCGCGCGCTGGTGCATGACGAGCCGGGCGTAACCCGCGATCGCTTGCTCGAGCCTGTGGAGTGGCGCATGGGCAAGCGCAGCGCCAGGATTGAGCTCGTCGACACCGGCGGACTGGGGGGCGAACGCTGGGCTGCCGAGATTGAGCGGCAGGTTCAGCTCGGGCTTTCTGAAGCAGACGTCGTGTTGGTGCTTCTGGATTCTCAGACCGGTTTGATCCCTCAAGACCAGGACGTTCTGAAGCGCCTCAAGCAGTCTGGCCTTCTGGATTCCCGCGAGAAGATCGTGATCGGGATTGCCAACAAAGTGGATGATCACCGCCACGAGGATCGTGTGGCTGAACTCTACGCTTCCGGGGTGGATCCGATCCTTCCGGTCAGCGCAGAGCATGGTCGCGGCATCGATGACCTAAAACTTTTGATTCTGGACCGCCTCACCGAAAAAGGCTGGGACTTCACCGTTCAGGAAGAAGAAGAACCCTTTGAAGATGAGCCCTCCCGCGAACCCATCGTGGAAGAGGAAGACTTTGTCGTCGACTTGGACGTTGGCGACGAGGAATCGGGCGAAGAAAATGAGGAAGCGCCTGAAAAGGTTCAAGAGGAGCTTCCTGCGTGGGCTACGCGCACTCCGCGCATTGCGATCGTCGGGCGCCCCAACGTCGGCAAGAGCACTTTGGTGAACGCCCTTCTGGGTGAAGATCGCATGATTGCAAGCCCGGTTGCCGGAACTACGGTCGACTCGGTGGACTCTGAAGCGATGCTCGGAGACCGAAAGTTTATTCTGATCGATACGGCGGGGATTCGGCGGAAAAGCAAAACTGAAAGAGGCGTCGAAGTTCTCTCGGTCGTTCAATCGCGCAAAGCGCTTGAACGCTGTGATGTGGCGATTTTGCTCCTGGATGGTGAAACCGGCATCACGGATCAGGACGAAAAAATCGGCGGCATGATCGAGGAAGTGGGCTGCGGCGTGGTGTTGGCACTGAATAAGTGGGACACCCAGCGCGGCAAGAAAGGTTTTGGTCGCGAGGAAGCGGCCGAGATTATCCGAAAAGAAATGGCCTTTCTTCGGTATGCACCGCTCCTTTTCGTCAGTGCCAAGCAGAGACGCGGCCTTCAGGATCTAGGCGATCTTTGCCAAGAGATCATCGAGCAGCGCCGAGTGCGCGTGCCGACGAAGGCTTTGACCGAATGGGTTCGCAAGGCCTCAACGATTCACAATCCGATGAATGCCAAATTCTACATGGCGCACCAGTCGGGCCGAAATCCTCCCACCTTTGTTTTCCATGTGAGTGATCCCGAGCGAGTTCACTTCAGCTTGCGGCGCCACTTGGCCAACGGAGTGCGCGAACTCTGGGGTTATATGGGTAGTCCGATCAAGCTCCTCTTCGTGAAAGGCACCAGCACCCGGAAAGCCAATCCACGAAAAGCGCGTCAATCGATGTCCAAAAAAATGCGCGGCGAAGATCGCCTCAAGCGAGGCGTTGTCACCAAGTAAACAAAAGGTGGGCTCCGACCGTGTAAAGGAGCCCCGTCAGGTTACTCAAGTTTCCTGCGCCAGCGACATTGAAGTTCGAAGTGTAGGTGTCAGCAAAACGCACCATGTGGATTCTTCCGTCGATCAGGAAGTAGCTGGTTCTTGGGACGAGTGCGAATTCAAGGCCTGCCCCAGCTGAAACGCCGAATGCGGAGTCTCGGTCGGAAGTTCCCGTGTCAGCCGTAGTTTGAGTCAGGCCGTAACTTGCAATTCCAACCTGAACAAACGGATTAGCGAAAGCCACTTGCGCCGCTGCATCGCGAGTGTCGAAGGAATAGCGCAAGTTCACGCCGAGCTGAATGAGCTGAACGTCGGTAGTGCCGCCGCGCTCGGGCACGTTGTAAACATGGCTCAGGCTCGAGAGGTCCAAGTCCAACGCCATATTGAAATTGAACCAGTAAACCGTCTTCACACTGAGCATCGGGAAGCCGCCCGACCAGAGCTTTCCTCGGTTACCCGTGGCACCCGAGTTACCCACTCCGATCTGGATCCCGAAGAGGCGCCCGTATTGGTAGAAGCGTAGGTCGTTTGCTTCGGACTCTTCGTCGTTAAAATCGCCGTAATCGGTGTAGGCGTTCGGCTGGTGGTCGTTTTCTTCCGACTGTTGGGTGCGATCGTCCAGCGTTGCGGCCCCGGCTGGAACGCAAAAGCTGAGACCCAGGGCGAGAAGAAGAAAGCCCAGGTGCTTAGAAGTAAAAGTGCATGCCCGCATTCAGAAAGCTGACGCCCATGGTCCGAAGCGCGTAGCTTCCGGACAAGTTGTCGAACGAAACGCCGGTCTCCATGGAGAACCCTAAGCTGTCGACTCCGGGGATCAGGAATTCGGCTCCGGCGCCCCCCATCATCTCGAGGCCTGAGTTGCCCGCGCGGGCGCAAAAACCCAAACCACCCATGAAGTAAAAGTTCAGATTCGTTTCCATGAAGACGTTCTTCATCGCCTTCACGGCCGAAACGCTTTGGCTCGGGCTTGAAGTGGCCAAAGCGAAAACCCCCTCAAACGCCAGATCGGGACTGAGTGCGTACTTAACGCTGACTCCGGGTACCCCGCCATCACGCGATGCGGCAAACTGGGAGTTGTAGCCTATGCCTAAACGGCCCTGGAGATCGCGAGCCATGGCTGGCATTGCGGAGGTGGTGAGAAGCGCTAAACAGAGAGTGATCCAGCGGAAAAGGTTCATCTTTTCAAAGGGTATCCCTGGCCTTTCTTTTTGACAACCTCCGGGGACCTCTTCTACACCGAAGGGCATGACCACTACGTTCAGCGACTCGGCTTCCAATTTGGACAAAAAAGAACTCAAGCGTCCGGATGCGTTTCAAGCTTCAGGCGCAGGCGTGGTGAAAAAGGCGCGAAGCCAACAATCCCTCTGGATAGGCTTTGCTGTTGCTGGGCTGGCCATGGTGGGTGCTTGGTCGGCTTGGGGCACTTATCGCGATTCTCAAGCGAAGAAGGCAGGGGAGCTTCTGTATTCGGCGCGCCTAGCAGAAGAGAAAGAAATTCAAGCCCAGTTGCCCAAAGCCGCCACCCCGGAAAAAGGGAAGAAAACGGAAGCCGAAGCCGCGAGCACTGCGGCAGCGCTTGAAATGGAGAAGCTCGATCTGGCTTCACGTTTCCCGGAGACCCTCAAGGCCTATCAGGCCGTCATTTCTCAGTATCCTTCGACTCAAGCTTCCGTTGAGGCACGCCTGAGCCTGGGGCGCCGGTATCTGAATCATGGTCAGGCCGCGCAGGCTGTTCCGCTTTTTGAAGAGGCGGCGAAAAAAGCATCGGGTGCTGACCGCGCTTCTGCCTGGAGTGCTGCGGGCTACGCTTATGAAGCTTCTGCTCAGAGCGCCCAAGCCATCCAGTCTTTCGAGAAAGCTGCCAACGAGGCTCCGAAGGGCTTTGATACCATCCGCGGCGATTCTTTGGTTTCTCAGGCGCGCGTTTTGGAAGCTTCGAACGATTCTGCTCGTGCCAAGCAAGTCTACGAGCGGATTTTGAAAGAGCTTCCGAATACGGAGTTCTCGAAGGCTGCCGAGATCGCAAAGTCACGCTTGCCCTAAGTCCCGGTCTCAAAGGGGGGAAACCAATATGCTGCGTACGCGGATTCGTTCTGGGGTTCCGGGATTTGGATGGATTTTCGGAGTGGCGCTCCTGGCGTCGGCTTGTACCGGCCCAAACCGGCATTCAGGCTTGAAGCCCGATGAAACGGTACTGAGTCGCGACTGGACGCTTTCCACTCGCGACATTCTTGAAACCACCGGGCGGGGTTACGAGTATTCGAACCCGGTCGTATTTGAGAATACCTTGGTTTTTGGGAGTCGAAGCTTGGGGCTTGCGGCTCTTTATCCAGGCCTCCAGCAGTACCGCTGGACCCTGCCGATTGAAGGCGGCGTAGTCAGCGAGATCCTTGTTGAAAAGGGCGTAGTCTACTTCGGGGGTGGCGATGGCTACCTCTATGCGGTTCAGGCTGAAAACGGTCGCGTGATCTGGCGCCTCGATGTGCATGGCCCGATCGTGTCGCGCCCAACGCTCGATGCCGGGCGCCTTTTTGTGACGACCGCAGACGACACCGTTTATGCCTTGGACGCCGCCACGAAGAAGTGGCTTTGGCATTACCGGAGGCGCACCGCAGGGAGCGCCACGGTGCGAGGTGCTTCGAGTCCTTGGGTGGACTCAGGGGAAGTGCTGGTTGGTCTCAGTGATGGTTTTTTGGTCGCGCTCAATGCCGCCGACGGTTCCTTGAAGTGGGAGCGAAAGCTTCACCAAGGAACGAAATTCACCGACGTCGATGCTCGTCCGGTTTTGGATCAAGGCGTGCTTTACGTACCTTCTTACGACGGCGCTTTGTACGCCTTGAAGCGTCAGGGTGGCGAGATCCTCTGGCGCTTTGATGCAGGCGGGAGCCGGCAGGTAGTCGTCGAGGGAGAGCGCCTGTATTTGCCCTCGAGCGACGGCAGCGTTTACGCCCTTCAGAAATCGAATGCCAAGGTGATCTGGAAGTTTGAGATGGACGGCGGAACGCCAACGCAGCTCACTTCGACGGATCGGCATCTGATTTTTGGAAGCAGCTACCAGTATCTTTACGTGGTTGAAAAAGCGACGGGGCGTGGCGTTTATCGTTTCAACTCGGGCTGGGGGAGCGGATTTACTTCGACCCCTGCCCTGGATCCGGAAGGCAAAAAGCTCTACCTGCTTTCGAGCGGTGGAAACTTAATGGCCTTCCGGTATTCCGGGAGCGAAGGAACTCGGCGCCGTTAACGCTGGTCTTTGAGTGAGTTCTCGGCCAGGGCCTTGGCGCCCGGGCTGAGCTGATTCAAGTGTGCAATGGGTTCAGCAAAACTCTTCGCGGTTTGCTTGTAACGGTCTGAGGCGGCCTGGGGGATTGCACCCAAGGCGAGTTCAAGTTTCATCATTTCACCCGCGTAGAGCTGACTCGAAAGGTTTTCGAGAGCTTGCTTTGCCTCAAGGTAGAGAGTCGAAGGACTTTTTTCCTCGAAAGTGTCCTGGTCCATCCGTACGGCGTTCATCAGCAAGCGAGCTGGACCCGTTTGGGCTTCCTCGGCTTCCTTCAACACCGGCTCAATCTGGCTAAGCCAGGTGCTGACGCCGCCAAGAAGGGTTTGTGCGAGCTTTCGGTCCGTTTCTTGGGGAAGTTCAGGCATGGCCTTCAGAGTGGCAAGAATGTCGTTTCTGACCGACTCCAGAGCCGTGGCCCAGGCGTACCATTCGTTCAGGCCTTGAACCGCTGGTAGCAGGTGCAGAAAGCGGAATCCCTGCTGGTTCAGTTTCGTCTGAGCCCGCTCGGAAGCAAAAGTCGCCTCAATTTTTTTGAAGGCGTGCAAGTTGACGTATACGGGAGCCAGAAGATCGAAAGTGATCGATTCTTTCGATTCGACGCTTTCGCCCGCAGCGAAATTCAAGTCGACCGCACCGTCTGCGCGAAGGCGGAGTGCGAATCGCTGGCGCACTTCTCGGGAGCGGCTGATCTGACAGAAGTTCGTCCAGAACTCGGTACTCATGGCAGATGTAATCACGCGCTGGACTTGCGGCTTTTGGAACGCTTCGGTCAGGCCCGTATTTAGCTTGGCGCAGCTGGATTCGGTGAGACCTTTTTGGAGCTCAAGCCACTGCGAAGTCGCGCTTGGCGTCAGATTGGTGAAGATTCCGGAGGCCTCATTGGCGATCTCTAGGGTTTCCAGGATCTTCATCGCACTGAGTTTGGGCTTTGCGGATTGAGTTTCGATGAGTTGCTGGGTGAGGCTTTGGTTGAGCTTCGGAAGCAGAGCTACCCACGGGTCGGGCGTCGGGGTGGGTACCGGCTCGGGTTTATTACTTGGGTTTGCGGTCGAAGAGGCGGTCTCCGCTTTCTTTTGAGGTTTAGCACCGCATGCGGCGCCAAGAAGGACGGTCAGAACGAGGGCGGTTAGTTTTTGAGTTTTCATCGGCAAAATCCTTTCCAAAGGTTTTGCCGCATAGAGCAAAGCGGGTGCCAAGGCGGGGTGGGGGACTGAGGGCGCGCGACGAACCAGCCAGAGTGGCGATCGCATGGCAGCCTAGGTGTCGGAAAAAACGAGAGAAAACGCCCATTCCGGGGCGATCTAAACAGGGGAGTCGCCCCGCTTCACCCGCTCTGAGGCTTGGTTAAAAGTGTGGGCAAGTCCCTACAGCGCCGTAGGGAAAAGCCTACAGGTTGGGGTGAGTGGTGCGATGTGGGAAGTCCTGCTTATCGGTCCCCGTCGCTAGCCGCCGCCCCAGCCTCTTGAGTGTTGCGAGGTTTGTACGGGGGGTTTGATTTCTTCTCCAGGAGCTTTGAATTCATTTGAGAGTCCGAATCATTCCGCTGGCAAAATCGGATATCGGTGTCCTTGTTTTTGAAAAAGCTCATCGTTCTTTGAATGAAGCCTGTCTCGCAAACTAGGGGTTCAGAGGATGGCTCCTCAACAGCAGGGTGGCATCGGTCGGTGGGGCGGATTTGGCATTGGATTGAAGTACCTGTCGCCTCGCACTGGATGCCGTTCGTATGGGCCAAGGGGCAGTTGAACTTATCAAAGAATCCAGAAAGGGCGCGTTCGCAGTTCGCTGCAGTCAGGCTCAGCTTCTTCGAACGAGTGACGTCTGCGTTGCAGGGGACGGTCCAGATCGCATCTTTTGTCTTGGCGCTTTCAGTGGCCAACGCTTGTCTTGCTGCTTCGAGTTTGAATTTCTGGGGGTCGGAATCTTCGCACTTTCCAACCGTTTCAGTTAGCCCCTTCCAAAGCGCTTGAGAGCCGGCATTCTTGATATAGGTATCTAGAGTGCCTTTTTCGTAGTGAATGCTCCCGGCTTGAAATTCTGAGTGAAAACCGATCTCCATCTTGGGGAGAGTAGTGAAAAGAGCATCATCCTTGTCCTTACAGCCTTGGATGTTGAGGTTGATTTTGCCGTCCGCCATCCTCGATGGTTTTACTTGGAAGTTAGCTTCAAGTCGCTTGGAGTCAGCCTCGAAGTCTTGAGCTGCTTGAGCAAGTCTTTCTGCGTAGGCCTCGTTCAATGTCTCGATTTTGTCCTTGAGTGTCCGCAGGGGGGCGATGGGATCTTCCGAATCCTGCGAGCGATCGATTTCCTCAAAAACTGGGAATGCGTTTTTTGAATTCCCGATTTTTGCCTTCACGCGAAAGCTCTTGGCGTCCTTATTCCAGTGGTCCCAATCGATCTCAAAGGTGACGCGGCCTGTGAATTGGTCGTTAAATTTCATCACTAATTCCGACGCGGTGTAATCCTTTGTGTCTGCCATTGAGACCTGACTCAAAGAGGAGCCGAGAGCTGCAATTTGAAGCGCGAGAAGGAGTGTGCGTCTGAGAAAAGGATTCATAGTGACCTTAATGATCCGATATCTTTAGTTGGAACGAAATACTGAAGCACGGTTTGAGTCAGTATTCTTGAGTCTGATAAGAAAGATTATGTTAACTGAGCATGTAGAATAGATCGTTTTTGCCTAGTTAGAAGCAGGATTTTGGATCTGCGGGCATCTTCAGAAAACTCCTGAGGGAACGATTTCCTGCCGCGATTCCTTCGATTCGGAATTGCCCAGACGGATACGGTGGCGCCCCGGGTTTTCCGCACTGATCAAAAAGCGCAGTCTTCAAGTGTTGAAGAGCTACCTCGCGAGGAAGTTTTCGAGTCCGGAAGTTTTTCACCAATGCTTCAATCGCCCAGTGATCGGTACTCACTTCTGAGAGCCGACTTTCGACGTCGAGTTTGCGGTCTCTTCCAACGAATCGTCCGGCGAGATCCGCCTGGGACGAAATCAGGCAATTCCGGAGTTTACGATGCCAGTGCGGAAATTCGTCTGAGTCCAAGGAGTGCCCAAGCTCGTGTGCCATGCTGTGAACGAGAAGCGACTTAAGAACCTCTGGGTCTCCGCCTGACAAAGTTTTGGCGCGCTCTATGAGGCCCGGACAAAGGACAATCCACCCCAAGCCTCGGTTCTGAAATGCGCTCGGAAACTCCCCTTTTTTGCCGCAGGGCTTGATCCGTTGGTATTCCGCCTGAAAGGATTCGCGAACTTGGGTTTGACCACTTGTCAGATCCACCTCCTTTTGAGGCGGCAACTTTGCGATCTCGGACTCATACTCGGAAAGCGATAAAATCTGGGTTTTCTGAAGCTGTTGGGAGATGGCGTCGATCGTAGGAGCCCCACCCGATTTTTTATCGAAGTTCAGCCGGGTCTTAGCTGCCTCCAGGACTGCTGCCTTGGATTCCTGAAAGATCTTTCGGATGGACCGAGCGGGTAAGAGCAGGCTTGATGACGCCTTGTTTGCTTCACGAATGGATCTGGGCGGGGTTCTGCAGACTGAGTCCACAGGGGATTCGAAAAAACTCTGAATCCTGAGTTCCTGAATGGCAGCGGGAACCTCTTGAGGAACTCCCTGAAAGTCCCGGTTCGGTGTACAGGAGGCGCAAAAGGGTGTCTCCGCACGCAAGGGCTCCCGAGAGCTGGTGAGAAGGATCAGGACTAGAAAGTAGCTCAGGTGCCATTTCAGAAAACGTGGCACGACCTTGATTCGGAACCCCACGTTTCCAGTTTGGCTCTCAATTTTCTGAGTTTCAATGTGTCAGACGGAACCCACTGGCTCGAAAAAAGTGAGCGAGAAACAGGAAAAAGTCCGTCTTTCCGACTTCGGGGTATGCGGTTTTATTTTTTCATTAAAACAACGATTGAAAAACGATTCAATCGAGATGAAAAGGGCCTCGTTCAGTGCAGGGCCGACTTTGCATAGTGGGTGTAAGGATGGCTTTTGAAGCGCTGACCCGAGGGAAGATCAGGTGGGCTGGTCTTCCCTCGTTTGCTTTCAGGGGTGCCGTTTAGAGGGTGCGGATCTTTTTCAGAAGCCGCGCTGATGCCAAGCAAGCGGCAGCCGCTTCGCGGCCTTTGTTCTCTGCGCCCGTTCCAGGACGGGATCTGACTAGGGCTTGCTCTTCCGTGTAAGTGGTGAGGATCCCGAATGCGATGGGAACCCCGGTATTCAGCGAAGCCTGCTGGATTCCGACAGCAGCGCCTAAGCTGATGAATTCAAAGTGCGCCGTGTCGCCTTTGATCACGCAGCCCAGACAGATTACGCCATGGTAATCGCCGCTGCGAGCGAGCTCTTGAGCGAGTAGAGGCATTTCAAAGGCTCCAGGGGCCTGGAAGATATCTTCTGAAGCGACTGAGATTTGGTTTTCCCGAAGGTACTCGGTGGCGCCTTCCAGTAGGCCTGAACCGACTTGACCGTGATACGGGCTAGACAGAATCGCAAAACGAAGACCGGAGTCGAGAGAGTTCATTTTTTCTTTCCAGGAAGGGGTGAACTGAGTTCGTGTCCAAGGACATCCCTTTTAGTGGCAAGGTAGCGCTGATTGTGGGGATTAGCGGGAATTTCAATCGGGACTCGGTCCACGATTTTGATTCCATAGCCTGCTAGACCCACTACTTTCCTTGGGTTGTTTGTCAGGAGCTTCAGTTCTCGAATTTCTAGGAGCCGCAAAATCTGAGCACCGGTTCCGTAATCTCGTAGGTCTGTCTTGAAGCCCAGATGGCGATTCGCCTCGACCGTGTCCATTCCCTGGTCTTGAAGGGCATAAGCTTGGATCTTCGCGGTCAGGCCAATTCCCCTGCCCTCGTGTTTTCGAAGGTAAACTAAGGCGCCGTTTCCGGATTCGTCAATTTGCTTAAGCGCTTGCTGAAGCTGGGCTCCGCAGTCACAGCGAAGGGATCCTAAGGCGTCGCCAGTCAGACACTCGGAGTGCATCCGTACTAGAGGAGTTCCTGTCAGCGGGCCTTTCACCATTGCGACATGTTCAGTGCCGTCGATTCGACTTTTGAAAGCTCGAAGCTCAAATTCTCCCGAGGAGAAAGAGGAAGGAAGACGGGTTCGAGCTACTTCATCGACCAAGGTCTCTTGCTCCATTCGGCGCGCAATGACTTGTTGGATCGTGACGATAGGGAGTTGAAACTTTTCGGCGAATGCCTTCAGATCAGGCATTCGAGCCATGGTTCCGTCTTCGCGCATGATCTCGCAAATGACGGCTGCTCCGTGCAGACCCGCAAGCTGGCAAAGGTCGATCGAGCCCTCGGTATGGCCTGCGCGAACCAGAACCCCCCCGGGCACTGCTCGAAGCGGGAAAATGTGGCCCGGCGAAACAATGTCTGCTGCGCCTTTGTTTGGGTCAACTGCGGTTCTGACGGTGTGGGCTCGGTCAAAAGCCGAGATTCCGGTGGTGACGCCTTCGCGAGCTTCGATCGAGACCGTAAAGGCCGTTCCCTTACCCGAACGATTGTTTGAGGTCATCATAGCAAGACCGAGTTGCTCGACTCGGTCTGCCTGAAGAGTGAGGCAAATCAGGCCGCGGGCGTGCGTGGCCATGAAGTTAATGGCTTCGGGTGTCGTGAACTCTGCTGGCAAAACCAAGTCGCCTTCGTTTTCCCGGTCTTCATCGTCAACCAGGATGACCATGCGGCCATTTCGGAGCTGCTCAATCGCTGCGTTCATCGACTCAACCATAGTCTCTCCACGTGCTTAGCCAGAATATCTGCTTCTACGTTGACCGGGTCCCCTGGACTGAGGTCGCCGAGCTGGGTCTCTTTCCAGGTATGAGGGATGATCATGACCTCGACCCATGCGGGATCCGATTTGGGCTCGCTGACTTGGTTCAACGTCAGACTGATTCCCTGAAGTGTGATGGATCCTTTTTCTACACAATAGCGAGAAATGGATGAGGGAATTTTAAAACGAAGGCGATGGCATTCGCCGTCCGCTTGAATCCCTTCCAAGTGCCCCACCCCATCCACGTGTCCTTGAACGATGTGCCCTGACAGCCGGGAGTCTACGCGAAGCGCTCTTTCGAGGTTGGCGCGAGCCCCCGCTGTTAACGACTGGGCCAAAGCGGTGCGACTCAGAGTTTCTTGACTGAGAAAGAACCAGGCTTGCGTGCCTTCGGCTCGAGTCACCGTCAGGCAGGCTCCGTTGACAGCCACGGACTCCCCTAGCGCGAGGTCGGAAAAGCCTGTCTCGATGGAGATCTCAAGACCTCCGGGCTGGGTTTGGGAGGTCAGTACTTTTCCTGTCTTTTCGATAATTCCGGAAAACATCAGATCGGAAGAGCTACCACAGCCGATACCTTTTCCGAAATGCCTGCGTACTTCTCATCAGGAGATGGAAAAAGATGAAGGCAAGTAATCGTATCTGGCCCGTCCTGATGACCCTGACAGCCTTTTCTGGCCTGGGAATGGCGGGATGTAAGGAATCGGAGAAACTGAGTCTGGCTCCGGGAGCGGACCCAAATTCAATCACGAATGATCCGGTGATTCCCCCGACACCCGGGGGTGGGGTGGATGCTGCGGGCCTTTATACGGGGCCTGCGGATCTCGCTAAATACGTTCAGAAGTTCATCGACGACGGGAAAGCCCAAGGCGTCGATATTGTATCTGGCATGAGTGCTCCGAAACTTCAGATTCAGATCGCTAGCCTGGATTCCTGGGGAAGCTCGGTCATTGGCCTTTGCGAGACAGGAACGGGTCTTCGGCGTGTGACTTTTGATCCTGATTTCTGGAATAGCGTTTCAGAAACTCAACGTGAGCTTTTGGCTCATCACGAGCTGGGGCATTGCGTGCTCTATCGGCCGCATCGCACGGCGACGCTGTCGAGTGGTTCTTATGCTTCGGTGATGTACCCAATCATTATGTCGAGTTCGACCTACACGAATAACTACAACTACTATCTGAACGAGCTTTTCACTTTCAATGCAGCTCAAGGGCCGTCCGCACCAGGTGCGCCAGAAGCGCCCACGGTTCACGTCTGTGATGAAAATGAGCTGAAGAGTTTTACTCTCTCCGAGTGAGCTGGATCTGATCTGCGTCCGGGGTGCTCACGATGTCGATGAGTTCGTCCCAACCACAAAAATTCCGGGTGCTTCCTTCCCCCAGGAAGGCCTGGGAGACGCCGGGGCCTGCCTCAATGAGAACTTCCAGGCAGCCTCGGCGTCCCAATTCCTGAAGTACTTCTTCAGGGGATTCGGGGCCGACGTGCACTTGAAAGCCTCGAGCTTTTGCGCTGTCTAAATAGTGACTCGGGATTGGGGTGTTTCTCGCCATGATCCAAAGCAAGCGGCTTTTCCCTGGGTGATCCGGGACGTGACGAACCGTAAACTCAGGAAGGTCTGCTAAGATGGTTCCTGCGCCTGTGATGATGGCATCTGAGCGCTTCCGGAATTGATGCGCGAGAACTAGAGACTCAGGGCGAGTGAAGGTTTTCTGTCCCTTCTCGGGAATCATGGATCCCTGCTGATTCCAGGCTCGCTTAACGGTGACGTAAGGGTTTCCGGTTGTGATCCATTTCCGAAAAGGAGCACTGAGGTCCGAGGCTCTTTTCAGCCACTGGCGAGCGTCTTGATGTTCCCAAACGCCTGAGAAGTGCTCAGGTTGAAGCGCGATTGCCTCAACGCCGTGTTGCTGAAGAAATGCGGCTCCTGCTCCCGCCACCATCGGGTTCGGGTCCTGGCAAACGTAAAACACTCTTTTGATCTGTGGCGCGCGCCTCACGATAGTTTCCGAGCAAGGCGGAGTGCGGCCCGTATGGTTGCAGGGTTCAAGGGTGACAATCAGAGTATGCGCCTCTGAGAGTTTCCCCTCCCTCTCTAAGAGGCTCAGGAGTTCAGGCTCGGCATGTGGCAGTCCTGCTCCGCGGTGGGCCGCGGCGCCAAGAAGACGCCCATCGACTGCTAGCGCTGAAGCGCCGACGCAAGGGTTAGGCGAAGTGGCGCCGCGGAGCGGTTCGGCCGCCAAAACGGCGGCGGCCAGAGCTTTGAGTTCGAACGGGGGCATTCCCTGTTCTTACCCTGCTCTGGCCGCGCGAGTTCAAGAAAAAATGAGCTCCCCTCTGAGGATAGGGAGTTGTGGTTAGAAGTACCAACCGAGATTAAAGAACGGGAGCTGGTCCTTGGTTTTCAGTGAGGTATTCACTCCGAAACCTAGGTTCATACCGAAGCCCATCTGCCAGTCGATTCCGGCAGTGTAATAAAGGTGGCTATCGCTTGCGCTAAAGCCGCCCACTTCGTCAGTAGCTAAGGTGGTCCCGGTGGTGCTGATCGTCAGCTTGGCGTAGCTCAGGCCCAGCATTGGGCTGAAGTTCCACTTCGGCAGGAAGAAGCGAAGGCCGCCCCCCATAGTCGTAGCTTTCAGGCTTCCGGTCAGAGTGTCTGCGGTGATTGAGCCGTAGCCTGCGGTTGCGCGCATCCAGGGCGTCAGGTTGTAGTTGGCGTTGTAACCGATGGCGGTCGGATTCGGGTCGCCCAAAAGGCCAACGTGAAGACCAAATTTTTTAGCTCCGCGGCTGCTGGAGTCGGCAGCAAAGGTGCTGCTGGACCCAAGGAGCAACGCGAGAAGACAAAGGGACACGGTTTTTTGAAGGGTTTTCATAAATGTCGGTTCGGAACGGCGTTTGCTTTTCTTAAGTCCTAATAAAATTCATAAAAATCAGGTGGATAGAATTTATTTTCATTACCTGACTTAAATGGTTTGTTAAGGTTAGCCCGCCTGGGTACTCTTTTATTGGGGTTTCCCTGGGGTTGAGATGAACTTTCGGCATTTGGGCTGTCTGGTTCTTATTTTTGCATTGCCAGGGTGTAACCCTCGCCTGAGCTACCGCAGCAGCCCGCGCCTTCCTGCGGGGACTCGGGACGCTCGCCTTTCTACTCCTCTGGCTCCTGTCATTCTTTCCCCGACGACAAGCCCCTATGTTTCGGCTGTTTCGCAGCTGACCCTTGCCGGGCGCTGTGATTCCGGTGCAGACGTTCAGCTCCATCTGCCAGGAGGCGCCACTCGGAGTGCTCCTTGTGCTGCGGGAGCGTTTAGTTTCTCGGTCAACGCCAACCTGGATGGATCCTTCGTTTATGGTGTTAGCCAGAGCGTAGCAGGAGGGGTTGCCTCCGACGTACGCAGCCTCACTTGGGTTCGTTCGGCAGCCACCCCAGCCGCTCCCGCATTAGAGGGCACCGCTGAAATCCTGACTTCTCAGTCTCAGATTACCTTGAAAGGAAGCTGCGCCGCAGGCCACACCGTGATTCTCGGGGGTGCAGCCTCCCAGAGTGCAGGCTGCTCAGGCGGGCGTTTCAGCTTCGACGTGAGCCAGGCCCGAGACGGAAACTATGTTTATGCTCTGACTCAGAAAAGCGCTTCCGGCGTGATCTCGGATCCGCTGCTGGTCCGCTTGACGCTCGATACGGCGGCTCCTGATGTTTTAGTGCTCCTTGAGCCTGCTGGAGCTGCGCTTGAATCGGCAGGTAATGAATTTCGCTTAGCCGGGGAATGCGAACCCGGTAGCCAAATTCAGATCTCAGGGGATCTCGGCGTTCGCACCGCCGTGTGTGACGGAAATTTTTCATCGGTTTTCGCTCAAGACGTCGACGGCACTTATCGTTTGCAAGTGAAGCAAGTGGACGCTGCCGGAAACGCGTCGCCTGCAGTCAGCGTCGCTTGGATTCGGGATACAAGCGTTCCGGCCCTGCCTACTTTGACTCAGCCTGCGGATGCTCGCAGTTATAGCCATGCTTCGACTCAAGTGTTCTCAGGCAGCTGCACTCTGGGGATGCAGGTGGTTCTTGCTGGTGCCTCGGCGCAGCAACAGATCTGCGCTAGCGGCCAATTCCGCTTTGAAGTTTCAGGTGTCGAGGACGGCGAACGGGTTTATTCGCTTTCTCAGCGGAGTCGCGCCGGAGTCTCATCGCAGGAAGTGCAATTCTCTTGGGTGCGGGACACGCTCGCTCCCGCTTTACCAAGCTTTAGTCAGCCGGTTTCGAATCCTTTGATCTCTGGCGGAAACCAATTCCTTCTCTCGGGTGCTTGCGAGAACCTAGCTCGTCTTGAGCTGCAATCGTCTACAGAAACTCAGACCACTCAGTGTGTGGATGGAGTTTATTCCTTCACTGTCCTTCGAGCTGTGGATGGCACCTATGACCTCCAGCTCAGGCAAGTCGATCTTGCTGGAAACATTTCGAGTCCCGCTTCATTTCACTGGGTCCGAGACACTTCGACTCCCGCGAAGCCTTTTTTGGCAAGCCCTGGCGCAAACCCCTACCTTTCGCGTGATAGCCTGCTTGCGATCGCAGGAACGTGCCAGGAAGATTACGCCGTCTCCTTGATTCGAGCCAATGGGGAAGCGCTGAGTGCGGTTTGCCAGGCGTCTACATTCCGATTCGAGGTGGCCAAAGCGACTGACGGTGCCGAGGCCTTCGGTATCCAGCAGGTGAACCCATTTAACGGAAATATTTCAGCTCAAGAAGTGGTCACTTGGATCCGGGACACGGCTCCTCCGGCAGCACTCGAGATTCTGTCCCCCTTGGCGGGTTCAGAAACTTCTGTAGGTCCAGTTGTCGTCTCAGGAAATTGCGAGCCAGCAGCGGCGATCCTTTTGACGGGAGATACGGTCGGAGAAGCGACTTGTAATTCTGCCGGTCACTTCTCGTTTAGTATTCAGAAGGCAGTCGAAGGCACTTATCAATTCAGCGTCAAGCAACAGGACGTTGCAGGGAACTTCTCCGACGCAAGAAGCGTAAGCTGGATCAAAGCCTCGCCTGCAGTGGCGCCTCCGGTGATTCTCGGTCCTTCCTTGCCATTGATTGCGAACAATCTCAGTGCTTTGACGGTCAACGGAAACTGCTTGCCTGATCATACAGTACTTCTGGATGTGCAGACGCCCTCGCCTGCCGGTTCGCCCTTGGCTGCCCCGACCTACTCGGAAACTGCCCCGGGTTCGCCAGGGCTCGTCAGTCAGGCGTGCGCTGCCAATGGAAGTTTTCAAGTTCAAGCGCCGGGAGTCTCGGACGGCACCTTGCGGGTGAGTTTGAGTCAGTCACTTGGGGACCGTAAATCTGCTTCGGTGAGTTTCCTCTGGAGCCGCGATAGTACGCCTCCTGACACAACTCTGACGGTAAGGCCTGTTTCTCCGAACCGCGATCTTCAGGCCGCTTTTCAGTTCACGGCAACTGAGGCTCTGGTGACCTTCGAGTGCCAGTTGGATTCAGCATTGCCGACTGCGTGTGCTTCACCCTTCGGTCTTCCTTCGGTTTCGAATGGAACGCACACTTTCAGCGTTCGCGCCCGCGACCTATTTGGAAACGTCGATCCGACGCCTGCTCAGTTCACTTGGGTTCAATCTGCCTTCAAGACGCTTGCGCTCTACCACGGCGATTCAACCCCTGGAATGTTGGTGGACTCAGGCCTGTCCGATGAGAAATTCCCGCTTCAGCAAACGGGTGCCGTGGCCTCTAGCAGTGCTCGATTCCTGCAAGGCCCAGATTTCAGTGCGGCAACTCCTGGGGCTCTTTCCAGTGCCTCGACCTTCCGGGTTCCGCAGGGAAGAAGCTTTAGTTTTGAGGCCTTCATTCGACTCCGCTCGATCCCTGCAAGCGGTCGTCACATGAAGCTCTTTTATTGGGCTGGCACGGGGGCCGATGATCTGGGGATGGAAATTCGGCTCTACGGAAGTAACGGAAATTGTCGCCTTTCGGCTGTCGTCAGCTTGAATGGCACAACTCAAGTGGAAGTCACTTCTCGAGAACTGGACGATTGTGAAGATCAGATCGACAAGCGAGAGTTTCAGCACATCGCGGTCACTTGGAGTCTAGGCCAAGTGCGTTTCTGGTACAGGGGAAACTCCGCAGGGAGTGCTACGGTCGGTACTGCGGGGGTTTCTCAGTTGCGCTCGCCACAGGGCCCTTTCCGCCTAGGTTCTTCGCCGACGGGCGATGCTTTTGACGGTGTGATGGATGAAGTTCGAATCAGCCAAGAAGCCCGCACTTATTCAGGGAACCCGCCCTCGGCGGCTTTTGTGGGGGACTGATGCGGACGCTGAGGGTGAGCCTTGCCTTCGTCGTTGGGTTTCTCGCTGCGATTTCTCAAGCCCAGGCCCGTCCCCGACTCTGGTGGGTTGCGGCGGGGACTGGCGGTACTCCCGAGATTCGCTTGGATGGAACTTCTTATCCGCGGACCAATCTCCTGGGAGCTGGGGGTGGTTTCCTTTTGGAGCACGGAACGAAAACCACCCGCCTCGAGTACGGACTCATTGCTTCGGAGTTTGGCTATCACACGGATTTCAACGCTACGGCAGGGTCGGCGGATTCAGATCATTTTGTTTGGCGACTGAATATTCCGATGACTGCGAAATTCCAGCTCGGCAAAGCTTTGCACTTTCAGTTGGGTGGAGCCTACTCGGCCTGGCTGGGACAGGTTCGGGACTACGATCCTAGCGGTGCGAAAACTTACTCGTCACTCGCCTCTCAAGGTTTGAAGGACGGAACTTGGAGTGCGCTGGTGGGTTTAGGTTTCTCCCGCCCGCTACGCGGAAAAGGCCAATACCGCGTGGATTTTCGATACATGCACGCCTTGAGTGAACAGCTCACTTCCGACTATCGATCCGCCCATTCCGATTCCTCGCTTTCTGCGCACGAGTTTTCGGTTCTGATCGGCGTTGGATTTTAAGAACTGCTTTTGCTTCCCGCCACCCCCGCCGGAGGTTTGGGCGGAAGAACCGGCTTGTTTGCTGCGGCTAGGTTTTTTCGGGTTTTTTGAGGTCCGCTTCCCTGCTTAATTCGCGATAACTTTTCTTATCGCGAATGCAGTTTTGACAGGAACTTCGATTTTTAGGGTTTTTGCGTGGTAGGGTGAGGGCTCGCCTATGAGCCTCCAGAGCGCCTCTTCGCCGATTGCTCGACCCATGTGTTTCCGCTGCCGGAAGGCGGCGAGCACCTGCTATTGCGCTCAGCTCACCCCCACCCCAACCCATACCCAGTTCGTACTTTTGCAGCACCCGCGCGAAAGCTGGAAAGCGATTGGCACCGCTCGGATGGCGCATCTCGTTCTTTCCGATTCCTGGCTCCTGGAAGGCCTTCGGTTTCTAGAAAATCCTGTGATCCAGAATCTTTTGCGGGACCCGGAGTGTGCGCCGGCAGTTCTGTATCCAGGGGCGCAGGCGCTGAATTTAGATCAAGCAAGCCCTGACGAACGGGCGGAGCTTTTTCCAAACGGAAAGCGCCCGCTGATCTTTGTCTTGGACGGAACCTGGTGGGCAGCCAAGGTGCTTCTTCGGTTGAACCCCTGGTTACTTGATCTTCCGCGGGTGTCTTTCGACTCTTTAGAGAGAAGCGAATACGACCTGATTCGGAAGCAGCCCGAGGCCTATTGCCTATCTACTTTAGAGGCGGTTTCACGAGTGGTGCAGCTTCTGGAGCCCGAGTCTTTGGCTCCTCGGTCGCTTCTTGAGCCATTCAAGCGAATGGTGGCCCTTCAATATGATTTCGGGAAATTTAAAGCCGCTGATCGAGGGCTGCGTCGATCGCGTTCTTCACGCACTTAGCTTCGGGGGCCGCTCGAACTGCGCTCGTTAGAGAATCGGCGTCGGGAAGGTGCTTGGGATCACGCGGTCCATAGGCTTCTAGAAGCTTCCTTGGACCTTGCTTCATGACAAATTCCACTAAGCGAATCAGCTCGCCGTTCCGCGGAGTAGGCGACGGATCGTCCGACATGGCGCGCTTTCTCATTCGCGCAATGACATGGGGTTGGTCGCGATACGTTCGAATGGCCCAGCGAAAGCTATCCAAAACACGAGCAATACTTTCATTCAGGAGAACCCGGCTCGATGCCCCTTCGTAGGCAATATTGACGTGAAAGCCATTTTCCCAGTGAGTCACGGTCGAGCGCATTCCTCCGGTAAACGAAACGATGGGCAGAGTGCCATTGAGTTTCGATGCGGGAGGAGTCATTCCGAAGGGTTCGTACTTCGAAAGAAGCAGGTTGAAGTCGGAATAAGCGGTGAGCGGGTGCTCGAATGATCGGTTTTCTCGGAAAGGAAGAAACTTCACCCGGTCTGGGAATTTTCGCGCGAGCGCCTCTACAGCTGGGTAGAACTCACCTTCCGTGTCGCCCAAAATGACCCACTGAGCTTCTGGGAATTCGATTACTGCGCGCTCCAAAGCGGGCGCAAGATAGGACCACCCCTTTTGATCCACTAAGCGTGAAGTAGAAGAAAAAAGCGGTCGATTGGGGTCGACGCCTGAGTCTCCAAAAAGCTGCCGCTGAAGCTGAACTTTTCCGAGCGCTTTTCCGGCCAAATTATCCGCGGTGAAAGCGTGAGAAATTTGTCCATGGTGACGGTCTTTCGGATTCCAAGCGGAAGCATCCACTGGATTATCAAACGGGACCATCCGCCACTCGCGACTACGGCGCTCGTAAACTCCTGCCATGTCTTCGGTGAAGCGGGGCTCGAGAACCTCTTCTGTATAGCCGCGCGAGACCGGCAGAATGACGTCGGAATGCTCAAGCGAAGCTTTCAGCATCGAGACATTGCCTCGGTATTCGAGTCCTTCAAACTCACGGCCGCTGGGGCGCCACTGGAGCCAATCCAGAGCGGCTTGGTTCATGAGCTCTTTTCCGAATTCGCCCGTGTAGCCGCCATTATGAATCGTCGCGATCACCCGAGGTCCGTCGCGGCCCAGTCGCAACAACTCGGAAGCAAGAAGTCCTGTGTGCCAGTCGGCTGCAAAACCAGCATCAAAGCCGCGCTTCTTGACGACTTGTGCGACTGCGCGACTGAGAACGGCAAAGGCTTCGCCCTCGATATCGGCAGGGTTGTACCGAATGCCTTCGCGAGGGGCGTTTTGAAAGTAAGTGCGTTCCCCTTGGCCCGGTCGATGAGCGAAGAACCAAATTTTCGGTTTTCCCGGACGAGTCCATTCGTGAACTTCGAAAGCGGTGTGCCGGTTCACTTTACCAGTCACAGGATCGCGTGCAGCTTCAACGGTCACGTGCTCGATGACTCGAGTTTGAATTCCCGATAACTCAGGCGCGTTTAAGTTGCTGAGGTACCCGGGCAAAATGACCGTGGTGTCGTAGCCTATGGCTTGCGCCATTTCGGCGCGAATCCGTTCTTGCTCGCCCATGCCTCCGGGCGTGGGGAGCGTGTCGTACTCAGCCGTGAAAAAGAAAAGTTTTCTGGGCTGAAAGTGGGGATCGGCTGCAGCTTCGCCTGACTGGTGGGCACCCGCCCAGACCAGACCCAAGGCGGCAAAAGCGCCCAGGAGAATTCTTTTGAAAAGTACTGCTCGCATCCTCAACCGACTTCAGCGCTCTAGCGGCCCACACTTTTAGCCCTAAAACGCGCTCAGACTGCTCGGGTAATATCTTAAAAAGGGTAATAAATCGACCTCGGAATAACGGTTCGGGCCCCGTTTTTAGGCCTCTTCCGGTTCATCACCGTAATCGATTGAGAAAGCAGCGGATTTCTCCACCGCGCTTTTTCGTTTGTCGTACCGGGTGATCATGTCGGGAGAAGCCCAACCGGCGAACTCCTGAATGGCCCGATCCGGCACCTGATGGTCCCGGGCATTTGAAATGGCGGTAGCCCGGCAGGAGTGCGGGGATACGCGTTGGGTCACGCCGGCTTGCCGAGCATATTTTCTGACGACGTAAAAAACATAGGACGGGTCCATGGGCCTGAGCTTGATTCCCTGCGCCCGAATGGCCCCAAACAAAGGCTGGTCTTCGCTCAACGATCTTCGTGTAATATGCAGGTAGTGCTCGATAGCTTCCCAGACGGCTGGCACGAGGACCACGATCCGTTCGGTGTTTCCTTTTCCCAGAAGCTTTAAGATTCGGTGTCCGCGCTCCTGAGTGAGGTTACCGGTCCTGAGCGCACAAAGCTCAGAGCGTCTCAGGCCGCAGTAAAATAGGACCATGAGCATAGCGTGATGAAGCGAGCCAATTCGAGTGTGGCGATCTTGAAGCGCCAGAACCTTCCGGACCTCGTCGTCACTAAAAGCGACTGTTTTTGATAGGCGCCTGGGGTTCAAAAAACGGACGGCTTCGGCAGGGTTTCTGTCCAAAATGCCATCGTCCACGAGCCAGCGGAAAAAGCTTCTGAGCGTCGCTAAATGCCGATCCACGGTGGTGTGTTCGAGCTTTTCTGAGAGCAGTTGTTCTTTGTAAGCGATCAGAAGCCCTCGCCCGACGGGCTCCGGTCCGCGTTCGGAGTTTCGCCAGGCCAGCCACCTAAAAAACCGCTTCAGATCGCGCCCGTAAGCCCGGCGCGTGTGCTCGGACCGTTGGTCGAGCAGAAAGGCTTCAATCCGGGACCGAAGCGCTTCGTCGGGACGAACTAAGCGAGCGCTGAGAAGCGCGCCGTCGTGAGGAGCGACAGGCTCCTTCTTCGGACGCGGTTTTTGAATCGCGACGGGAAGCAGGGCTCGCTGGGTGGGCTTGGGTGCTTGGGTTCGTTCGCTCGTCGACTTGGGGCGAGTGGGCTTGAACCGCGTTGGCTTGGGACGAGGAAGTGCAGCGCCCCGTTTCGGGCGCGAAGGCCGGCGAGAAAGCCCCTTGAGGAGGAGCCGTCCGAGTTTCACCTCGCTCGGCCTCCCCTTTTTGGTGACTTTTTCTGTGAGGCTTTACGTCCTCGTGCCGAATTCTTGCGCGTCTCGCGCCAAGCGCGGACCAAGGCGCGAACGCGCTTCAGGTCCAAAGGCTCAGCAGCTCGGCCGCCTTTTCGAAGGGCCGAACCCACAATGATTCCGTCAGCCCATCCGAGAAGTTCTGGGAGCGATTCCACAGTTGCTCCGCTTCCAATCCAAAGTGGGACTCCGTGATGACGAGCCGAACGGGATGCTCTTTGGAGCTGCTCCAGATCGACCGGCCGACCCGTGGTGTCGCCTGTCAGGATGACTCCGTCGGCCCCGGCTCTGAGGGCATTTTCCTCGACCGCCAGTTCAATGGAGTGCGAGGAAAGGCTCTGCGCGTGTTTGACGTGCGCATCGGCAAAGATGCGTACATCGGATCCCAGGCGGTCTCTTTCGCGCAAAAGCTGCGCTGCTTGTCCTTGAAGGATGCCTTGATCAGAGGCTGCGACTCCTGAAAGCACGTTGACGCGAATGAAGTCGCACCCCGTGACTGAGGCGATCGCAAGAGCGCTCAGGGCGTCGTTTCTGAGAACATTGATCCCTAGGGGGATGCGAACGGACTCACGGACTGCCGCTGCAATGACCGAAAGGCATGCCACGGTTTCAGGGCCAACTTTTTCAGGGAAGAAAGGTGAATCCCCAAAGTTTTCGAGAATCAGCCCTTCAAAACCCGCTTGAGCGAGCGTTCTTGCCTCTTTCACAGCCCATGCCCCGGCCTGTGCCATCGCGATGGCAGGCGAAAGCCCCTGCGCCCCAGGGGAGCCGGAAAGTGCGGGAAGGTGAATGACGCCGATGAGGCCTGGAAGTTTGGTCACGTTTTCTTCTGAGTGAATTTACGCCACAACTTCGAGAACCCCGTTCCTTCTTGGGGCGCTTTCTCGGCGCTTTGATCCGTTTGCGAAGCGGCCAAGAGCTCGTTGGCCTCGGTCTCGCTGATTTGCCCTGAAGCCTTCGCCTCTTCGACGATTTTTCGAGCGTCCTCGGCTGACATCGGTCCGGACTCGGTCTGGGCTCCGGCTGCTGCCATGCCAGGCATCTGGAAGGATCCCATCAGAGTGCGAAGCTCGGCCGGCAGAACGCGCTCGAGCTCGGCGGCTTCACGGCTCACGTCTTTTCCTGCCATGGCGCGAGTCATGAGGCTTTGAAACTTCTGAAGCTGCGCTTTCGGCAAACGCTGCATGGCTCGGGAAAACTGGTTCATCCACTGTGGATCGATTTGACTGGGGTCAAAAGGAAGCCCGCCGTTTTGAGCGGCCAGACCGGAAGCGAGTTCACCGTTTGCGGCGGCATCCTGAGCAGCAGCAGTCCACGGGGCAGGCTTCGGCGCGCCCAGCTTGGGTGCGGAATCCACGCCACAGCAGCGTTTGTACTTTTTTCCGCTGCCGCAGGGGCAGGGCTCGTTTCGAGCCACCGTTTTTTCTGCGGTTGGGACGGACTTGGTTTCGCTTGGGTTTCCAGTTTCCTGCATGGTCAAACTCCCTTTGAATTCTGATGCGAAGCTAGCAGAGATCCCTTGATTCCGCGAGAGCGTTAGCCGACCCTTTTCCAGGTGAAGCGACTCGACACCTGGATCCTCTTCTTCTTGGGTTTGATCCTCTTTGGGATTGGGATCGAATATCCCACTCAATTGAATTTCGATGAGTTTCACTACATTCCGGCTGCCCGCCAATTTTTGGCTGGCGTAGGAAACCCGAACTGGGAGCATCCGCCGCTTGGAAAATTGATCATCGCTCTGGGGATCCAGCTTTTTGGAGATTCTCCTTTAGGCTGGCGGTCGATGAGTCTGGTTTTTGGGGCGTTGACCTGGGTGGGCCTCTATCAGTGGGGGCATGCCGTCTTTGGGCGTCGAAAGAGTGCCTGGACGGTGGCGCTTCTTGGGCTTGCCGGGCAGATGCTTTTTGTTCAGGCCAGGATCGCCATGCTGGATACGTTCATGGTGGCTTTCTTGGTTTTCGCTTTAGCGAACTATGCTCAAGGGAAGCACTCACGCGCGGCCCTTTTTTTTGGTGCTGCCTCGGCGTGTAAATGGTCAGCGCTGATTCCTTGGGCCTGTTTCGGACTTTGGGCAGGATTCCGCGAAGGCGGAGGTCTCTTGGCCTGGCTTCATTGGGTCAGAGTTTGGGGAGTGCAGCCGCTTCTCGTCTACTACGCGCCTTTTCTCATTTTCTTGCGAATGGATCTTCAGCCTTCCGCCACATTGGTCGACATTTTCTGGAACATGCAGTGGCGAATCTGGGAGGGGCAGCAAAGGGTCGTGGCGGCTCACCCCTACGCCAGCCACTGGTGGGAGTGGCCGCTTCTTTTGAAGCCGATTTGGTACGCGTTTGAACGCGAGTCTTCGCCTCAGAACGGAGTTCGAGGCGTTTTTCTCCTCGGCAACCCCCTCTTGCTTTGGGGTGGCCTGCTGGCTTGGCTTGCCTGCCTTTGGGGCTATTTTCGAGAGAGGTCTTTGGCAGCGGGCCATGCTGCGGCTGTTTGGGCGGTCCTTTACTTCGGTTGGGTGCTGATCCCCCGGAAGCTTGCCTTCCACTACTATTACTACCCTGCCGCACTGAGCTTGAGCCTTTGTTGGACTTGGTTGCTTGACCGGCTCGAGACGTCTCGACCTAACGGCGATTGGAAGCGCTGGGTCTTGGTGGGATCCGCGCTGGCTCTGTTCCTTTGGTTTCTCCCCATCTCGGCCGCATGGCGTCTGGGTCCGGATACGTTCCGAACCTGGATGTGGTTTGACCGCTGGATTTAAGTCACGACATCCTTTAGGAGCGGATCGTAGATTCGGAAGCTGTAATCCGTGCGGAGCCCGAGCCTGCGCTGAATTTCCGCACGCTCAACGCCACTTCGATGCCAGGCCACAACGGCAGAATGTCGAAAGATGCGAGGCGTGGCATCGCTCTTGAGGCCCAGCGCGGGCGCAGCACTTTTCACCAGGAGTTCCACGCCGCGCGAAGTGATGGCGCCGCCTAGACTTCCATGACGGTTATGCCCGCAAAACAGCAGCTGACGCGACTCTGCCGGTCGAGCGGGCGCCGGAGTGACCCGTTTGGACTCGGGGAGTTCTCCGAGCGCCTGGGCAAGCTCTTGCGAGATCGGAACCCAGCGTTCGAATTTTCCGTCGAATTGGAGTCCGAGCTTTCCGCCGGGGCCCTCTTTACGCAAGCTGCCTCGGTGAAGCCCGCCCAGTTCACTGACCCGGCATCCCGTCTCAGCTAGGGTCCAAAGGAGAATGCGGTTTCTTTTCGCAATCTCTGACTCTCCGGGGAGCGCTTGAATTTTTCCCAGCAGGTCCTGAGTGATGAAGGTTTTAGGGACCCGCTCCACCTTTGCGGGTGCGGGCAGCTGATCGCCGATGTCGAGTTTGAGCTTTCCTCGGCGAACCAAAAACCGGAGGAGCTTCCTTAGGGTCAAAAGCTTCCTGCGTCGGGTGTTGCTTCGAAATCCCTGGAGCTTCAAGTAGTCGTGAAATTTCAGAAGATCCGCGCGGTTCACTTGAGAAAGGCTGACTTTGCGGCTCCCCAGGCCTTCGGAAAGAAAGCGATCAAACGTCATGAGGTCGGTTTGATAGTTCCGAACGGTGTGCTCGGATTTTCCGGTCCCTTCGAGGTAGCCCAGAAAAAGTTTCAGTGCGGAGGTGAATTCCGGAGTAGATCCGGTACGATTTCGTTGACGCACGGCCATATAGACAGCATATTGAGCCGGAAATTCTGGGAAATCCATGGAGAAGTAGATGTCTATGTCCTCAAAAAAGCTTTCTTTTTTGTTCTTGGCCCTCACTCTTGCTTCAGTTGGCTGCACCCAAAAACAAGCCGCTGACGCTCCAGCCGCTTCCGACGTGATCAAAGTCGGCGAAGTGGGCTCGATGACTGGCACCGAAGGAACCTTTGGTGTCTCCACCCACAACGGCATTGAACTCGCGATCAAGCAGATCAACGCTAAAGGCGGCGTGAAGGGTAAGAAGCTGGAACTGATCTCGATGGACGACCAAGGCAAGCCGGAAGAGGCTGCCACTGCCGTCACGAAGCTGATCACTCAGAACAAAGTAGCAGCGATTTTGGGCGAAGTAGCTAGTTCCCGTTCGATGGCAATGGCGCCGATCGCTCAGCAGTATCAAATTCCCATGATCAGCCCCTCGTCGACCAATCCGAAGGTGACTGAGCTCGGCGATTACATTTTCCGCGTCTGCTTCATCGATCCTTTCCAAGGAACGGTCATGGCGAAGTTCGCCGCAGAAAATCTGAAATTGAAAAAAGTCGCGATTCTTCGCGACGTGAAAAACGATTACTCGGTTGGTTTGGCCGATTACTTCGCAAAAAAATTCAAAGAAATGGGCGGAACGATTGTTGCCGACCAGGCTTACAGCTCGGGCGACACCGATTTCAAAACCCAGTTGACCAACATCAAAGGCAAAGGACCTGAAGCTTTGATGGTTCCAGGCTATTACACCGAGGTGGGTTTGATCGCTCGCCAGGCCCGTGAAGCCGGAATCACCGTTCCCTTGCTGGGAGGCGACGGCTGGGATTCCCCGAAATTGGCTGAAATCGGCGGCAAGTCGGTGGAAGGCTCGTACTTCTCGAATCACTACTCGCAAGAAGATCAGTCGGCTGTGGTTCAGACTTTTGTGACTGAATACAAGAAAGCCTACAATGCGGTTCCCGATGGACTCGCTGCCATGGGCTACGACGCAGCACTGGTTTTGGCCGACGCCATGAACCGTGCGCCCGATCTGAATTCGGCATCCGTGCGTACAGCGATCGCACAAACTGTGAACTTCCCGGGCGTTACCGGCACGATCACGATCAACTCTGAGCGCAACGCCGTGAAGCCGGCTGTGGTTCTGGTGGTCGAGAACGGCCAATACAAGTACCGCACCACCATCACGCCCTGATCGGTCGAGAAAAGGCATTATCCGATGATTGAGTTTCTCCAGCACACCGTGAACGGAATCTCGGTGGGCAGCACCTATGCTCTGATCGCTTTGGGTTACACCATGGTGTTCGGTATTCTGCAGCTGATCAACTTCGCCCACGGCGAGGTCTTCATGCTGGGCGCCTTCATCGGCATGTACTCGGCTAAGCACTTCGGTTTCGGCGACCAGCCGTCGATCGGTGCGCTTTTGCTCACGCTTCTCATCGCGATGGTGGGATGTGCGATCATGGGCTTCCTGATCGAACGGCTGGCTTACCGGCCGCTTCGTAAATCGCCGCGAATCAACGTGTTGATCACGGCGGTGGGCGTGTCTTTGTTCCTTCAGTTTGCAGGACAATTGGGCTTTGGAAGCGATCCGAAGTTTTTCCCGCAGGTGTTTCAACCCGCAGGAGATTGGTCCATCGGTGAGCTTCGCTTCAATCCTCTTCAAGTGATCGTGTTTGCGATCTCTTTGGTTTTGATGCTGGTTCTTCAGACGATCATCTTCAAGACCCGCTTGGGACGCGCCATGCGTGCCGTGAGCTTCAATCATGACTTGGCAAGCTTGATGGGCATTCCTACGAACTCGATTATTTCGTCGACGTTCATGCTGGGCTCCTCTTTGGCGGGCGCAGCCGGAGTCTTGGTGGGCTTGATCTATCCCAAGATTGAGCCTCTGATGGGAACCATGCCAGGCCTGAAAGCCTTCGTGGCTGCAGTTCTGGGTGGAATTGGAAACGTCACCGGCGCGGTGGTGGGTGCGATCACTTTGGGGCTCGCTGAGTCCTACGTGGTGGCCTATTACGCTCCGACGTTTCGGGACGCTCTCGCCTTTGTCATCTTGATCCTGATTCTGCTGTTCAAGCCCACTGGGCTTTTTGGCATCCGCCGCAGCGAGAAAGTTTGATCCATGAAACAGCTGCTGCTTCGTTCTTGGAAATGGTTGGCCGCCTTGGCGTTGGTTTGGGCAATCCAAGCCACGATCATCGGCGACCTGGATCCTTACGTTTTCACGATCCTGATGTACGCCGGGATCAACGTGATTTTGGCTGTGAGCTTGAACCTGGTGAACGGCTTCACCGGTCAATTCTCGATGGGACACGCTGGCTTCATGTCGGTGGGCGGCTATGTCGCGGCTTTCGTCACGTTGAAACTCTCGGAAACCAATCCTGAGCTACTTCAGGGCGCCATGGGATCCCTGATTTTTGCGGGCGTGATGTTGCTTGCCGGAACCGTGGCCGCTTTGGCTGGTTTTTTGGTGGGTCTCCCCTCCCTTCGTTTGAAGGGGGATTATCTAGCGATCGTTACTTTGGGGTTTGGCGAAATCATCCGCGTGGTGATTTTGAACGTCGACGCCATCGGTGGAGCCCGCGGATTGCCTGGCATTCCGGCGCTGGCGTCGTTTGGCTGGGTTTTCTCGTTGGCCGTTGTGACCACTTATAGCGTGTGGCGCTTGGTGAATTCCGCTCCGGGACGCGAGTTTTTGGCGGTTCGCGAAGACGAGATCGCAGCCGAAGCCATGGGTGTGAATACGACTCGCGCGAAGGTCCGCGCATTCGTGATTGGTGCCTTCTTTGCCGGTATTGCCGGAGCTTTGTTCGCTCACTACCTGCGGTACTTGAATCCGCAGACCTTCGACTTCAACCGAAGCTTTGAAGTCATCATCATGGTGGTTTTGGGCGGGATGGGTTCGGTGACGGGTTCGGTGGTTGCAGCATTGTTCCTCACCTTCATCCGCGAAGCGCTCCGCTACCTGAAGGACTCCGGCATTACGACCCTCGACTTCCGGATGATTATTTATTCCCTCATGCTGATCGTTCTGATGCTGACTCGTCCGAATGGACTGTTCGGCACCCGCGAACTGCGTGATTTGCTCCCCTCTGGGCGCGGAAAGCGTTCCGGCAAAGGCGCCTCTCAACCTCAGGGGGTTCTGCGATGAGTTCAGTCACTCATTCCCAAACGCCAATCGCGCTTCAGGCGCAGGCTTTGACGATGCAGTTCGGTGGTCTGAAGGCGGTTTCTGAGCTTACTTTGGAAATTCCAGTGGGCTCGATCTTTGGTTTGATCGGTCCGAACGGCGCCGGCAAGACAACGGCCTTCAATATGTTGACCGGCGTTTATCGCCCGACTTCTGGCCGGATCGCGGCTTTCGGCGAAGAATTGGTGGGACTAAAACCCTTCCAGATCACTGGAAAGGGTCTTGCCCGAACCTTTCAAAACATCCGTTTGTTCAAAGACCTGTCAGTCCTGGACAACATTCGGGTGGCGATGGATCAAGACCCGAAGCGCCCACGCTACGGGCTTCTGGCGTCGATTCTTCGCACTTCGGCCGTGGTTGAAAACGAAGCAAAGGTCACTGCAAAGGCACTTGAGCTTTTGAAGCTGTTCCAGCTCGATAGTCGATCCCATTTGCTTGCGCGTAATCTTCCCTACGGCGATCAGCGTCGGCTTGAGATTGCTCGCGCAATGGCGACTGGCGCCCGCATGATCCTGCTCGACGAGCCTGCAGCAGGCATGAACGGCCAGGAAACTGCGGCCCTCATGGATACCATTCGCGAAATCCGCTCGCGCTTTGGCATGACCGTGCTTTTGATCGAGCACGATATGAAACTTGTGATGGGAATTTGCGAGCGCATCGCTGTTTTGGATTACGGCGTGAAGATTGCCGAAGGAACTCCTCAAGAGATTCAGCGGCACCCGAAAGTGATCGAGGCATACCTCGGAAAGGGAGCTTCGGCGTCCCATGGCTAACGAAACTTTGTTGAAATTCGAGGATGTCTCGGTGTCTTACGGCGCCGTTCAAGCCATCCGTAATGTGAGCTTTGAAGTCCCAAAAGGGCAGATTGTCACTCTGATTGGTGCCAACGGTGCGGGCAAAACCACCAGTCTTCGCGCTGTCTCGGGTTTGGCGCGCTGCCAGACGGGTCGCATCACTTATCGGGGCGAAGTGATCTCGAATCTTCCGCCGCATTTGATTGTCCGGAAGCGCGTTTGCCAATCCCCTGAAGGACGCGGCATCTTTTTGAATCTTTCGGTCGAAGAAAACTTGGATCTGGGGGCATGGACTGCGCCCGACAAGAGAACCCTAGAGGCCGATCTGGATAAAGTTTTTGGTCTGTTTCCACGCTTGAAAGAGCGCCGAAAGCAAAACGCAGGAACCTTGTCAGGTGGCGAGCAGCAGATGCTGGCGATGGGCCGCGCCTTGATGGCGCACCCTGAGCTTCTGCTTCTGGACGAGCCAAGCCTGGGTTTGGCTCCGCAGATCATCGAGAAGATTTTTGAAATCATCCAGATGATCAACCGTCAGGGCATGACCGTTCTTTTGGTCGAACAAAACGCGCTCCAGGCACTTCAGATTGCACATCAGGGCGTGGTGTTGGAGACTGGTTCGGTGACCTTGAAGGGGCCGGCCAGTGAGCTGCTGCGTTCTGACGAGGTGAGGAAAGCCTACTTAGGCGAATAATTCGGGAACGAGGGGGAAAAGAATGGGAAAGCAGAAGTTTCGCTGGGGAAGCCTCGCGGTCTCTGCGGCCCTCTTTTTAGGGCCTGCTTTTTCAGCCAAAGCGGAAGAAGCACTCCCTCCAACAGCTCCGATTGACCTCGAGGAAGCAGCTCCGCCTGCCCCGCCGGTCGCTGAAAGTGCCGAGGAACCGGTTGCTCCCAGTGAGCCCTTGCCACCAGCCGCTCCAGAGGCACCGGCTATTGCGAAGGTCCCACCCCCGGTAGAGGTGGTCGCGCCACCCCCTGCGGTCGAAGCGCCCGCGCCTCCGGCTTCCGCCGTTGCCACGCGGCCTGCTCAGGCTGATTCGGGCGACATGGATGCTCCGTCTTTGGCTCGCAGCTTTGAGGTCGATCCACGGGTACCGATCTACCAGCGTAGTCGCCCGATGTGGTCGATCGAAGTCAGTGGTTCTTCGCGAGGCGTAGGCACAAGCTCGGTCGTCCCCGGCCTGAATGGTGCCGCGATGCGGGGCTTGCAGCTGAGCTTTGATTTTCAGCCCCCGTGGACCCAGTCTCTGGGGATTCTGTCCCTAGGCCCAACGCTGACGTTTTATCCGATCTTTGAGGCGCAACAAGAAGTGACGGCAACGAAAGCTGGAATCTGGGGTCCAGGCGCCCAGTTTCGCTACCAGTTTCACTACTTCCGAGAGCAGCCGGTGGTCCCTTACGTGGGTTACGAGATGCAGTGGCTGCCCTATGCTTTGACCGAAGGGGGAACGGGGCGTCTCAATGTCAAAGGCAGCATCCTTGGGGTGGCGCTTCTTCTGAACTGGATGGACCCAGATGCGGCGGCCGAATTCTATGTGAATTACGGTGTGTCTCGGACGTACCTGGTTGCCGAAATCCATGACGTCGCCGGTGAGGACGACCGATTCTTATTCTCGGGCACGAGCTCTTTTTTCGGCTTGCGGTTTGAGTTCTGAGCCGCTAATTCTGTGCGTCCCTCCGGCAATCAACTGCTGCTGTGCGGTCGTGGTGGAATTGGTAGACACGTACGTTTGAGGGGCGTATGCCGCGAGGCGTGCTGGTTCAAGTCCAGTCGACCGCACCATTTTAGAAGCTAGCGAAGCCAGCCTTTGCGCCTAAAATAAAGAAAGATGCCGACTTCAATAGCCGCCATGAATCCTAGGGCGGTCGGGTAGCCGAGCGGGTGGACCAGTTCGGGCATGTGCTGGAAGTTCATGCCGTAGATCCCGGTGATCAGCGTGAGCGGCAAAATGAAGACAGAGAAAAGGGTGAGAAGCCGGACCACCTCTCCCGTTTGGTGCGAAGCCAAGTTCACTCGCTGAGAAGACAAGCTGAGGTGCAGATTCAGAAGTAATACGGCCGATTCGAGCACTTCGTCGAAGTGAAAGGCGAGCGCCTCGCAGCGCTCTCGTAAATCTTGAAGTCGAGTAGCGGAAGCGTCGCTGGATTGAGAAAGACGCGTGATAGCTTCCAGTTGAAGCCGAGTGAGCCTTCGGAAGAGCGAAGCTCGGCGCTTCAATAAGTAAGCTTGATGAATGTCGAAATGAGACCCTTTGCCTTCCGCAAAGACTCCCGCCTCAAGGGCGTCCAAGCGATCGTTCAGACGCTCGACTTCGGGCTCGTAAGTGGCCAAGGCGCGCTCGAGTAGTCGAAATACCGCGCTTGCGGGGCCGTGCCATTCCTGAGTGGCCGCGTGACTGAGGAAATCCATCATGAACGGTTGTTCCGTCCTGTGGATCGTGATCATGAAATCTTTGCCCCAGAAAACTGCAACCTTGCGAGTGAGTTCCTGAATGGTGTCGGCTTCAGGGGAGCAGCGTTCGTCAAAGGCTCTGAAAATAGCAAAATTCGAAGACTCGCTTTTTTCAAATTTGGGCAAGTGACGCGTATCCATGCAGTCCTGAAGAAGAGTCAGGGGCATGTGATAGCGATCGGAGAGCTCTTGAAGCTGACTCAGGACCGGGTCTTTGCAGTCGATCCACTTCCAGTCCGAGGTTTCCAGAATGACGTGGGCGCTCATGCCTTTTAGGCTAACCGCGCCTGGAAGGATGCGCTACCGGAAGATTCAGGCCGATACCGCAGCTAGATCGGATCGGCAGGCTACGCAATCCCCAGTGATCGAAACGGACGCTGCGACCCACGGGGCCCGACACTTTCGACACTGAACCATGCCTTCCGGGGCTTTTAAGTTCGGGTCGAGCGAGATTCGGTCATCAAACACAAAGCATCCGCCTTGGTAGTGAGCTCCTCCGCATTCCTCGAAATAGCGAAGAATGCCGCCCTCCAGTTGATAAACCGGTCCGGGAAAACCTTGCTGAACCGCGAGGGCTGTCGCTTTTTCACACCGGATCCCGCCCGTACAGTACATCACCACGGGGGTCCCGGGATCGACCGACTGAGCTGCGATTCGCCACTTTTCCGGGAATTCTTTGAAAGTGGAAAGTTTCAGATCGAGCGCGCCTTCGAAAGCTCCCAGCGCCATTTCGTAGCCGTTACGAGTATCCACCAGTTTTACGGGCCGGCCTTCGTCGAGCCAGCGCTTCAATTCTTGGGGCTCCAGGCGTGGCGCTGTGAATTTTTCAGGCTCCACCCCAGGCACTCCGAAAGCGATGATTTCTTTCTTCAGCTTGATCAGAAGAAACTCGAAAGGGATCTGCTCAGTCCAGCTGCGTTTGACGATCAAGTCTTCTAAACCCGGAATTTTCTGCAAACCGGAAAGGAAGCGATCGGTCGGTTCTTCTTGTCCTGCCAAAAAGCCGTTCATGCCCTCTGGGCTCAGAAGAATGGTCCCTTTGAGTCCTAAGGATTCTGCCTTGGCGAGCAAAGATTCTCGCATCTGCGGCAGGTTTTCGAGTTTTGCAAAACGATAAAAAGCGACGTTCAGAATGGACATGACTTCAGGTGCTCGGACGTTCTTCCAATAATTCAAGTTCGTAACCGTCAGGGTCGTCGACGAACGCCATTCGGGTCTTCCCGCTCGGCGTGACACCAGGACCCCAGCTCAGGTCGTAGCCCGCAGCCTGAAGGCGGGCTTGGATCGATTCGATGGAGTCGACTCGCCAAGCCGTATGCCCGTAGGCATCTCCTCGCGTGTAGGCGTGGGTGTCCCAGTTGTGGGTAAGTTCAATCAAAGGGCCCGTGGCTAAATCCCCGGGTGCCCGAATAAACACCAAGCTAAAGCGGTCCTTTTCGTAGTCCTGACGACTGACGATCTGAAAGCCAAGCCCTTCGGTATAAAAGCGGAGTGATTTTTCGAGATCCACCACGCGGATCATGGTGTGCAAATAACGCATGCGCTGGCACCCTACCCTCATGACCCGTGTTCACGCTATCGACTTCGGTACTTCCAATAGTTTGCTGGCCTCAGGCCTGCCGGGACGCGCCGAGGGTCCCATTCCCTTGGATCCGGAGAGTTCAACGCCGGAAATCCTGCGGAGTGTTCTCTATTTTGCCAGTGCCAAGGAAGTTCATTTCGGCGCGAAAGCCATTCGCGAGTTTTCGGCCCGGGATCTTCAAGGGCGGCTGATCCGCTCGATCAAGAAGTTCCTTCCTCAGGCTAGTTTTCTGGGGACGCATATCGATGAGAAAATGATGCTCCTCGAGGACCTCATTGCCCTTTTCTTGCGCGAGCTGAAGGTTCGAGCCGATCAGCATTTCGGTTCTGAAGCGGATAGTGCTGTGATTGGGCGGCCCGCGCGATTTTCGAACGATCCCAAGGAAGATCGCTTTGCCCAGGATCGCCTGGAAAAAGCGGCGCGCCTGGCGGGTTATCGTCACATCGAATTTCTGCCCGAGCCCGTGGCGGCAGCCCGGGAATACCGCGCCAAGCTTGGCGCACAAGGGGCCTCTCGAGAAAGCCTCGTTCTTGTGGCCGACTACGGGGGCGGAACCTCGGACTACACCCTGATTCGAATTCATCCCGGGCCGTTCCAGCCTTCCGATGTTTTGGCGATCGGGGGCGTTGCTTTGGCTGGGGACTCGCTCGATGGAGCCTTGATGCGCGGATTTATTGCCCCTCATTTTGGCTCGACGGTTCAGTACCGGGTTCCCTTTGGTTCCAATACGCTGACCATGCCAAAAGGATTAATGGAGTCAATTTGCTCTCCGGCCGAGATCTCGGTGCTTCGAAAGCGCGACACTTTGGAGTTCTTCCGGAACGTTCGCCAGTGGTCGCTAGGCGGCGAGGACCGTGAACGGATGGATCGTCTCTTTGCCCTGATTCACGAACAATTGGGTTTTCCCGTGTTCGAGGAGATCGAACGGGTCAAAAGGACGCTTTCCGCGGACTCGCAAGCCCGCTTTGAGTTCGACTACCCGGATGTGGAGATCCTCCAGGACGTTTCTCGCCAAGGGTTTGAAGACGCCGCTTCGGACCGGATTTCCCGAATCATCGGGGCTTTGGACGATACTTTGAAGGCCGCAGGGGTTTCTACTTCTGAAGTTGATTTGGTGTGCTGTACCGGGGGAACCGCCCGGGTTCCGGCTCTGAGGCGCGAAATGGAGTCCCGTTTCGGCCAAGGACGTCTCGAGGACCGGAATTTCTTCCAGTCTGTGGTGGAAGGGCTAGCCGAAAGGGCCGCTGAAGTGGCAAAAGAAGGTTCCTAGGCCCCCCAGGAAGTGATTTTCCTGAGATTCTAGGCTTGAAACTCGGAGCGCGACCGATTATTCACTCGTGCTCAGTCAAGTTTACGAGCGCAGTCGCGGCCCTGGGGGTCGAGCGCGCCGATGCAAAGAAGGAAGCACAATGGCAACACCGAAGAAAAAAGTTTCGAGAAGCCGCCGGAACATGCGGCGTTTTTCGACCGCCTACAAGCTTGAGGAAGGCTTTTCGCTGACCTCTTGCCCGGAGTGCGGCGAACAGATCCGCGTGCACCGGATCTGCAGCAAATGCCTGACCAAGGGCGTAGTGGCCCGCAAGGCTTGAGACAGGAGTCGTTGTCATGAAACTGAAGATTAAAAAAGGCGATCAAGTCGCCGTCATCGCCGGTGCCGAAAAAGGCAAGACTGGCAAAGTCCTTAAAGTCAACGAGAAGACTCTCCGTATCTTGGTGGAAGGTGTGAACCTCCGCAAGAAACACGTGAAGCCTTCCCAGAAGACCCCGCAAGGCGGCGTGTTGACCCAGGAAGCTCCGATTCATTACTCGAACGTCCAATTGGTGGACGGCGCAGGCAAGCCGACCCGCATTGCAATCCAAACCTCCCAAGGTAAGGACGGCAAAGTGGTTCGTACCCGCGTCGCTAAGACCACCGGTAAGCCCATCGCCGAAGCCAAGGCGGGAAGGAACTGAGACATGTCTCGCGTCTGTGAACTCACCGGCAAAGGCCCGGTAACCGGCAATAAAGTCAGCCACTCGAACATCAAGACCCGCACTCGCTGGCTGCCGAACGTTAAAGACAAGAAGTACCTCATCCCCGAGTTGCAACAGACTCTGACGCTGCGTCTTTCGACGCACGCGATCCGCACCATCGATAAGTTGGGCGGCATCACTCAGGCTCTGTTCTCGGTGAAAGAAGACGGTCTTTCGGCTCGTCTGAAGAACACCAAGTCCCGCATCAACAAATCTCGCCGCGCCTAATCGGCAGCGGGTTTTGTTTTCGCTGGATCAGAAATCAGCCCCAGGATCGCGATGCGATCTGGGGCTTTTTCTTTTTCTGCTGGCTCAGTCAATCAGCGGAGCAAGCGAAGGAGGCGAAGGCGTTCCTTCTCCTTCTCTTTTTCTCGCTCTTCTTCCTGGTTGATCATCTTCAAGTGGCAGAACCACTCGACGTTCGGCGGCGTGCAAACCGAGAGTACCCACGCGATGGTTCCGAGCGATGGCTGAAACACCAAACGCACTTGCTTGACCTTGGCTTTGGTGGGGCGTTTTTGGGCATTCAGCTTATATTCGCTGCCATTGCCTAGAAGCGTAATCATCGACAGATCCCGATGGATCGCCACAGAGTACTCGCCGCGCGGGATGAGGACTTCCCCGCACTGTGCCTTCCATTTCAGATAGAGATTCACGTCTCCTCAGTCTAGGGGATGGGGGCAGGCGGAGCAATCTTAAAGAGATCTTGTTAATCAATGAGTTACGCTGCTCTGTCGCGTCGGGCCTCGGAGTCCTGCCAGGACTGGAGGATCTTCTTGCGGTCCCGCCTCGTGACCCAGACGCGCCTCAGGCCGAGAACCAAGATCGAGCCGACGGTCGCACTGACGAATCCCGCCCCCTGCCCCGGGCGGTACCACCCGAGAGCTTGACCGCTCCAACCACCGATCAGCGCTCCGACGATGCCCAAGGCCGTAGTTCCGATGACACCCAGAGTGTCGTCGCCCGGCAAAAGTGCACGCGCAATTAAGCCCACAGCAAAGCCAAAGATGACCCAACCTAGGATTCCCATCATGCCCCGAAGAATTGCAAAGGACGGACCCCTCTCGCAGAGGGAGATGGCCCTAATCTTGGGTGCAGCGCAGCTTCAAGAAAGCCTCAGTCCGCGAGTCGATGGGAGCGGGTGTGGGCTTGGGCTTGGGTTCTGAAGCGACTTCTGAGGCCGGCGATCGGCTTGCATCGCTCCGCCCTGAGCTTTGAGCCATGAGGCTGAGGCGTCGGCGAGTGTTGCTGCAGGCCACGCCGTTGATCTCCTGAAACTCACGAAGCAGCGCCAACGGGTAGGGAGCATTGCCGGTCGATGAAAAGAGCGTAGGACTCTCGGTGCTTAAATCGGGAAAAGAAGCGGCATCGGTGCCTAAAGCTTGGAGTATTTCTTTATGGAAGGCGCCCATACGGTAGAAATCCTTACGGATTTTGACTCGATCGACTTGCTTTTGAGAATGCCCGAGTCGGTACCTTTCGCAGCGATGGGCTGATGTTCCGTAGCGAGCGGAAAGCTCGAGACTTACGCGGCATTCGTTGGTCAGAGCGTCGACCTCCCCGCCCGGACCTTCTAGAGATGCGCGAATGTAGCGTACTGCAGTGAGGTGCGGATCGTAGGGATCCCAATTCGGCTCGCCCGCAGCGTGAGTCATCTCGTGAGCCACATCTAAAACGAGATCATCAAAGCTTTGATTTTTTTTTAAATAGACCGTGACCAAGCGCTCACGCACCTCGGTCTGCGAGCCTGGGTCATAATGACGAGTCAGGATCGCGTCTGTCCTGGAAACGTCGGACCACTTAAAAAGGCTTCTTAAGCTTGCGGTATCAGCTAAGTGAAAGCGCTTACGGCCTCGCTCCAGGAGGCTGCGCCCCGTGGGGACGCTCCGAAGGACTTTCAGGGCGGCCCCGAGCCGGTCGGCAAGCTCTCCCTCGGGGAGTAGCGATACAGCGCTGGCTCCTGGATCGGAGAGCGTGCTGGTGAGGAAGAGTAACGCCGTGCTGCTGATGAGGGTTCGGAATCCCATCTCCCTTTCGCATCGGCCCTAATTCCTGATTAAATTAGTATGAAATTGAATGCCGCGATGAATGGACCCGGCGCTGTCACGGCGCTGACAGCCAGGTGTTCAAACCTTAGACAGGGACTTTGAACCTTAAAATCGGGTGAAGACCCTTCGGCTCCATCGGTAAGCTGCAGAAATTTCATGGTTTTTCTGGAACACAGTCGACTCGGAATGGCCCCTCGAACGCGGGCACATGTCTTGCTCAATCGACTGCAATGAGTTCAGGCATTCGCACCCCTTCTTTCTTCGCTCTGGTGGCTCTGGCTTTCGCTTTGCCGTTCGCCGCTATCGGAACGACTCAGCGATCGCCCTCGAGCATCCCCTCTCGGTTAAAGAATTGGGGCTTATTGAACTCGCAGGACAAAAGCCACATCAGCGCCCCGGACGCTTGGAAGATTGCTGAGGGGTCGCGCGACATTATCGTTGCGGTGATCGATACGGGCGTAGATTTCAATCATCCGAATCTGTCCGCCAACCGTTGGCAGGACCCCAAGGCTCCCAAAGGGCAGAAAATTTACGGCTGGGATTTTGTCACGAATACTCCGAACCCGACCGATGAACACGGTCACGGCACTCACGTCGCTGGAATCATCGGCGCCGCAGGCGACGCTTCCACAGGGGTGGTCGGGGTAGCTCCGAAGGTTTCCATCATGGCAGTTCGCTATTACAGCGAATCGAATCCGGGCTCTGTGAATTTGCAGAACACCGTCAAGGCGATTGATTACGCGGTAGAGCACGGCGCAAGAATCATCAATTACAGCGGCGGCGGCCCCGACTTTTCGGAAGAAGAGTACTTTGCCATCAAGCGCGCTGAAGCGGCAGGCGTGTTGTTTGTCGCTGCCGCAGGCAACGAGCATCAAGACACGGACCGGATCGAGAACTACTACTACCCTTCTGCTTATCGCCTCTCGAATATTCTTTCGGTTGCTGCTACCGACATTCACAACAACCTGCTTCGTTCCTCGAACTGGGGTCGCAGCAAGGTCGATGTGGCCGCTCCTGGTGAGAACATTTACAGCACTCTGCCTTCGGGGCAGCACGGCTACATGTCGGGCACCTCACAAGCGACAGCATTTGTCAGCGGAATGGCCGCACTTCTTCTCTCGAAGAATCCAAGCCTCAAGCCTGAGCAGCTGAAGCAACTGATCCTTTCATCGGTCGACAAAATTCCCCAGCTTCAGGGCAAAGTCGCTAGCAGCGGTCGAGTGAATGCCCACTCCGCCTTGGTGAGTTTGACCGACAAAAACGGAGCTTGGCTGGTCACTCAGCGCCTTCTTCCTGGGCGTCCGCCGGCAGCGGCAACTCAATAAGCGCGCTGTTCCTGGGTCCGCCCCGTTTCAGCGGACAACTTTCTTCCCGGTCGCCCCGCCTCTTGCTTGCATCCCTGTGCATTCGCTTTAGAGTGAAGCCTCGGCATGATTCCGAGCTTCTTAACCCTCTTGTCGGCCCTTCTCTTGGCTGCTTCATTTCCTCCATGGAATTGGGCAGGTCTGGTTGCGTTTGCTTTGGTTCCCTGGCTTCTGGGGCTACTTAAAACACGATCAAGGAAAGAGGCGTTGATTCAGGGCGCACTCCTTTCCACGGCTTTCTCTTGCCTGACTTTTTACTGGGTTGCGGGAACGCTTCACGAGTTCGGAATGATGTCGTGGCCGCCGGCGCTTTTGCTTTTTCTGCTCTTTGCTCCACTGAATCAGCCCATTTTTATTTTCGGAGCCATTCCCTTACGCGCCGCTCTTTTGCGACTGACTTCGAAGAATGGCGGGATCACCCATCGCCACGGCCTTCTCTTGGTCGCTGGCGTTGCTCTGGTCTATGCTGGTGCGGATACGATCTTTCCCAAGTTGTTTCGAGACACGCTCGGACACGCCTTTCATGATTCCCCGCAGATTCGGCAAGTGGCGGATCTGGGCGGCGCCTCGCTTCTCACATTCCTAGTAGTGGTTTCCAACTTGGCCGTGACCGGACTTTTGTGGCGACTTCGCGAGCGTGAAGAGCGCAGCATCTGGCCGGCTTGGTCCGCCTCACTGCCGACGCTCTTGCTCGCATTGGCGCTCTGGGTGGGAGCTTGGGGGTATGGATTCCAGCGCGAGAAGCAAGTGCTTCTCTGGATGAAGAACCCTCGGCACACTTTCCAAGCAGCGCTCATTCAAGGAAACATCGGTGACTTTGAAAAGGTGGCAGCCAAGCAAGGCGTACGTGGCGCCGCGAGAAAGGTTTTAGATACCTATTTCTCACTTTCGGATGAAGCCCTCACTCTTCAACCCAAACCCGAAGTCGTGATCTGGCCCGAGACTGCTTATCCTTCGACGTTTCGCACCCCAATGACGTCGGACGAATTGCTTCGGGATCAGCAAGTGGAGGCTTGGTCTCGCTCTAAAAAAGTTCCGATTCTGTTTGGCGGGTACGATCATTCGGCCGGCTTGGACTACAATGCGCTATTCTTTCTCTATCCTGAAGCTCAGGTCGGGGCATCAGGCGCTCAGGACCTGGCGGTTTACCGAAAGAACATCCTCCTGATGTTTGGCGAGTACCTGCCGGGTGCTTCCTGGCTTCCCTTTCTGAAGAACATCTTCCCCATGGTCGCGAATTTTGGCCGGGGTGTAGGGCCAGAAACCATCGGGATCCCGATTGACTCAAAGAGAAGCGTTCAAGCTGGCCCCATCATTTGCTACGAAGCGCTTTTTCCTTCTTACGTTTTGGAGGCAGCACGTAAAGGCAGCGAGCTCATTCTGAACATTACCAATGACTCATGGTTCGGTGATTCTGCCGAGCCGGAGCTTCATTTTTCGCTGACTCGTTTTCGCTCCATCGAAGCCAGGGTTCCGCAGCTTCGAGGGACTAATACGGGAATCTCTGCACTGGTCTTGCCGGATGGGTCGATTGCGCGTTCAACGCCCACATTTCGTCCAGGCATTTTGAATGTGACGGTTCCGGTGTTGCCTCCGCTTGGGAGCCTTCAAGTGCGATGGGGAGATTGGTTCCCCGGTTTTTCGCTTCTCATGGGTGGGTTGCTCTTGTTTCGTTTGTTCCGCCGATGAAGTCAGGTGTCTAAAAAATCGACACTTTTAGGGTGTGAACCCCTCCTGGAAGCCGGCACATTGCGGCACGCTGATTGCTTCCTTAGCCGGTATGGGGAAGAACAAAATTCAATCTTGGGGGCAGATTTTCACCGTACTTACGTTGCCCTTCTTGGGCTTCGGTTGCGGTAATCCGGGGATGACCTCGGCGAGTCACTTGTCTGTCGACACCTCGGGAAGCTTCGTGAGTGGCGGCGGTAGCAGTGATTCGGGGTTTCGCTGCCCTTCGTCTCCTAATGTTCTTCCTTCTGATCCTTACAATGCTACGAGCGGCGTGGGCGAATACGTGGCTTGCCAGAGAGTGGACTCTGCCGGCACGATTCGACTCAAAGGCGCCCCAAGAAGCACAGGGCAACGAATTTGCGCTTTCCCGGCTAAAGTTTACGACGATGTCACTGGTGGGCGGGTGGTTCCCAAACTTCAGGGGGCGATCGCATTTTCCTTTTGCGGCACTCCGATCGCAGAACGCTTGGATTTCGGCTTTGCTCACGATCTGGACTACAACGCGGTCTACGTTGTGGACGAAGCTCAACGCCTCGAGATGCAGAGCTGCCTGACTAGCGGCAACCGCTGGTCCTGCCCGAGCGCTCACTCCTTCGGAAGATTCCGTCAGTGAACCAAACGACTGGGTGATTCGGGTTCGGCAACAGTCCCAGCCTCTTGCTGACCGTTGCGATACCGCTCGAGCAGCGCAGAGTCACGCGTCGGAAACGCTTCCAGAATTTCCACCTGCTCTTCTTCTTCGGTCTCGCGTGCAACGACGACGTACCAGAAGGTTCCGTCCTGCGAAGGATACTTCCGAACGAAGTGAAAAACTCGCGGAGTCGTAGGAAGGGCGTCGGTTTCGTCCGTGTCCGTGCTGTCGGCCATCGGAGGAACGGCACTAGGCGGCGACCAAACCTCATCCGGCTGCTCGAGCGTTTCTTCCAAACAGGCTTGAAATAGCGGGAAATCAGAAGGCGGAATGTCGTCTCCGCGGCGGAGGCTTCCCATTTCAGCCATTCTGGCTTCCTGCTCAGTCCAGGCGTCAGCCAGCCCGTCGATCAGGACTTCGCCGCTCGCAGCAGGCTTGGCCTCGATCACCGTATTGTCGTCGATGTTCTTATTGCGCTCAGCCTTGGGGCGAGACCACTGCAGGCGCTCTCCTTTACGGTAGTGAGCCACCATGGCTGAATTCCGAGTCGTAAAGGCCAAGTAAAGGAACGAGGGCTCGCCGCGAAGGAACAAGCAGATACAGACGCACCAGATGGAGCGTTTCTCAGGTTTGAATTCAGCAATCAAGGTGTAGCGGTAATCACCCGAAAGTGTTTTTTCGCACCAGACCTCATCGGGCTCTTCGAGCGTCACCCAGCGCAAGTGGGCGTACCGTTCGCGTTCGTCCGCCGAGAGATCTCCGGTCGTCAGGAGCTTGAAGTACTGCTTCTCGAGGCGCTCCACTTCGGGAGAGAAGTAATTGCTGATGCAGTCTTCCGTGCAGAAAAGGCGACCCTTCTCTTCCTCAACCAGAAGAGCTTTCTCGGTTGGAACGAGGTGCTTGCCGCAGAAATCGCAGGCCCCATCCTCGCCGGCTGCCACCGATCGGGCAGCCTCCTTCCGGGGAGAGGCGGACGTAGCCTTCCCTTTGCCCTTAGCGGGACTCCTGGGGGTTTTACGACGTTCCTGAGGCTTCCTGCTCGGGGTTCGCTTCATCCTGTCTTAAAGTGTACCGACCGCTCAGCGGATGAGTCAAACATGTGTGTCGATTTTGACACTCTCGACATTTTTCAGAACCTCAGAATCGCCGCACTTGCTTCCAAGGAATCAGGACCGGTATCCTAAAGAGGTTGTTCCCGAATCCCATGGAAGGGAGAGGTGCATGAGCGTTTCACCGAGCGATGGCGTGTATCAGGCAGCGAAAGTCGCTACCCGAGCCGCCACCCAAGCCGAAAAAGAAGCCGAAGGTCGAATCTTAGACGCCCGGCGTCGTGCGCGCGAAGCTGAAAACCAATCTGAAGAGCGGATTCAGGCCGCTAAGGATCGATACGAAAAAGAAAACGATCACGAACGGGTGCGTCAGGCTACTTCGCTCGAGGCGGTTCGAAAGAAGGGCTATGACTCGGTCCGAACATCGCAAAGAGACGTCAGTAAAGCTCTGACTCAAGTGGAAGAACAGGGCAAAGATCAACTCGAAGATCGCCAGGAGCATTACCGAAACCTTCTCTATCAAAGTGAGAAGCATGGCCGAGATCAGGCCAACGACATTGAGCTGAAGAATCACCAGCTCCAAGAACATCTCATTCGCTCGGGGCGCGAAGAAACTGAATCTCTTCAACGGCAAAACGCCGAAAGAACGGCTCAGCTTCGCAATGAGACCGAAGAGCGGTTCGTCAAAGAAAAGGAACTTGCGGATCAAGTGCGCGAGACGGAATCCCACCGCCATTTGGCTCGCCAAGAGGCTACCGAGGAGCGTCACCAGCAGCTCTTTGACCGAACGATTGCTGCTAGTCGTGAGGTTCTGAACAACCTACGGCTTCGTGCAAGCCGTCAGCTCGTTGAAATTCGCGACGACTCCACGCGAAAACTCAATGCGTTTAGCGAAAGAAACGACGATCCATTTTATCAGCACATCGACCTTCAAACGAAGCTCAGCGAAACCTCGGACGCGTTTGTCTTGACCGCCAAAATCCCGGAACACGAGCGCCAGCACGTTTCTGTCTCAGTGAGGAACCAGCAAGTGATCCTCTCCGGGCATCGAAGAAACGACGACGTTCAATCGCTACAATCCGGCCAAGAGCGCCGTACTTCGGCCTACCAGGCCTACAGCGAAAGCCATCCTCTCAGCCAGGACGTGGACGCCCGAGAGATTCGGAAGCGTTTCGACGGAGATTTGCTCATCGTCGAACTCCCGAAGAAAAACACCTACTCTCGCCAGCCGCATCAACCTAAGCGCGACGTGGCGAAACTGCGGGCGGATCGGCCTCATTTTCCGGACAATCTGCCGATCAAAGAAACGGCTGAGGCGCCGAGATCGCCCGACGGTACTTTGCTTGCGATTCAGCCGAATGGCGCAGGCTCGCAAAATCGTGCGGACAAGCCGCTGACGTAAGCCGTGGCGCGCGGTCTATCGACTTCAATCGGAATCGGAAGAGTCTGAAAGAGTTTCAAGTTCCTTCAGCATGAACTGAAGGCGCTGATGAAGGTCGTCCAGTTGCTTGAGTTGCTGCTCGAGCGAACGAAGAAGCGGGTTCGGCGGAGGCATGAGGCTTTTTGCCGAAATCGTGGCCTTCTCTTCGCGCTGCTCATGAAGCGGCACCAGGCGCGGAGCGACGGTAGCGAGAGAGGCTGGTTTTTGGATGCGCTTTCCGATGAACTCCGAAGGGCGGTGTTCGGTGACCGAAAACTTGGGGTCTGCTAAGTCCCCTGCTTTGATGACTCGGCCCGAGGCGTCCGGAGCCGGAGCGGAAGAGGCTGCTTGCGCGGCCTCTTTCCCTTGCCGATACAGGGTGTGCAGGTTGGTGAACAGGAAAGTAGGCTTCTGAGAGGGATCGCGAGTAGCGGGCATGCCTGATACTTCAGCAAGCCGGGTGCCAGGATTCAGTGAGCTCGCTTGAGGCGAAAAACCCTTAGAATCACAAGGAATGCCCCTTTTGGAATGTCGAGAAAATGGTCGCTACCCTGTCTAAACATTCGACAGAGGTCAAATCCGTGCGCTCAGGCTCGCGCTTTTTTCTCGAACGCCTTGATCATCGAGGGAAGACTGCTCTTCACTAGGCGATTCAGAATGAGACCAGGTACCGGGATATTGAACTCGATTTCGATCGAGTACTTCACCTTGGTTTTTCCGGGGCCCGCGCTTTGAATCGTCCATTCGCCGATGTTTTTTTTCAGGAAGTCGCTTTTAACGAGTTTCCAAGTCACTTTGCCGGCAGCGGCGTCATCGGTGTGATCCAAGGTGTAGCTGATGTCCTTGATCATCGACACATGGTAGGTCACGCGCGATACAGGGGGCTTCGAGCGGTCGACTTCGACCTTCGTGCAGCCCTCTACGAATTTCGGGTACTGCTCGTAGCCAACCACGGCCTGAAAGAACTTGTCGCGATCGACGCTCAGGGTTTCTTCGATCTCTGCTTTCGCCATAGCGTCCAGTTTTTCAGTATTTTGGCTTTCGGTCAAAGTGATGATCAGCTTGGATCATACGGACGGTTCCGGTTTCCGATCGCATCACGACCGAGTGCGTGGTGGCGCCTCCCGCGAAGAAGCGAACGCCGCCCAAAAATGGGCCTTGCGTAACGCCGGTCGCGCAGAACATCACATTCCCCCGTGCCAAATCCTGAATACCGTAGATGCGGTTCAGGTCCTGAATCCCCATGCGGCGTGCGCGGTCCTTTTCCGACTCGCTTCGGAAAACTAGCTTTCCTTGGAAATCGCCGCCTGTGCAGCGAAGGGCTGCCGCCGCGATCACTCCTTCCGGAGCGCCGCCTGTACCCATCAGAACGTCCACACCTGATTCCGGCTTACAAGTCGCAATCGCTGCGGAAACATCGCCGTCGCCGATCATGTAGATCCGGGCACCCGTAGCGCGAACTTCCGCAATCAGATCCTGGTGCCGTGGGCGATCCAGGATGACCACCGTAAGGTCTTCGACATGGCAACGCTTGGCTTTGGCGATCTCGCGGAGGTTTTGCGTTGGGGTGGCGTCCAAGCTGATAGCGCCGCGCGCCTCGGGGCCAACCGCGATCTTCTCCATGTAGCAGTCCGGTGCGTGAAGGAAGTTTCCTTCTTCGGCGATGGCGATCACCGAGATGGAGTTATTGCCGCCGCGGGCGCAAATCGTGGTGCCTTCCAAGGGATCGAGGGCCAGATCCAGCTTTTGCCCCTGCCCTTTTCCCACTTTCTCACCGATGTAGAGCATGGGAGCTTCGTCGCGCTCGCCTTCTCCGATGACGACGGTACCGTCAAAGCTGATGGAGCCCAGCATTTTTCGCATGGCTTCGACTGCGGCATGGTCTGCCGCTTTTTCGTCTCCACGGCCCATCCAGCGAGCACTTTCCAGGGCTGCGGCCTCGGTCACGCGCACAAACTCCAACGCAAAATTCCGATCCATCGTTTGTCCTGTCCTAAGGTCCGGGAAATCGAGCGCTCAGGCGGATTGAAGCTTCCGCAAGCACCACTGGGCCAGATCCTTGGGCAGGTTAGAACTCACAATGAGCGTTTTGGCAACCTGCAGGCGATTGGGCTGAGCTCTGGAATCCCGCTCCAGGAGCAGCGTGTCGATCGAAACCATCCCGATACTTTGGTCCGAGCGGACGATCGACTTGAGCGCGCCGGTGTGAAGCCCGTCGGTTTCGTCCCATTGAATCCAGTTCCCTAAGACCAACACGGCCATGCGGCGGTACTTCCCGTCGTTTCCGCGCCAGAGCCAAAGATGCGTATTGGAAGGGCCTTGGTACCAAATCGAGCCCGGTTCGGTCTGCGAGGCGGGGGCTGGGCGAAGGGCTTCGCCTAGGGACTCAGGGCTTAAAAGCAGATCGAGCGCCTCGCGAAAAGCTTTAGCGCGAGTGGCTTGGCCTTCGGGCCATGTAAATTCGCAGCCCACACGGTCATCCACGGCGTTTCGCACCACAGCGACCACGGGGAATTTTTCGCGTCGAAGGCTTAGGGTGCCTTCCAGGGAGGTACCTACGGGAAAGAGGCGCAGGTCGGCTGAATCGACCATTCGGATCCCCATGCCGCCAGAGGAAGCGTCGACCACGGGATAGACCTTCGGTAACCCGAGCGCCGCGCCCCCGAGCTTAACGAGCTGAAACTGCTCACTCTCGAGCGCCAATCGCGCCACACGCCTTTGCTCAGAAGCGGAGACGGGGGGCTTGTTTTCTGGGGCTAGGGAGCTCGTTTCGGTTGGGGCTGGGGTCTTTTTGCTCATCGACAAAGTGCTCTTCTACGTAGGATCGCATGCGTTTGCCGGCCACGCCAAAAACAATTTCAGCCCCTCGTTCCATGACAAACGCCGGTGGAAACTGCGCGCCAAAAACTCTCCCACTCAAGTTCACCAAAGTTCCGGGGAGGCCTCCCGGACGGTTGCGTTGCTGAAAATCGACCCTGCCTTGAAGGCCCTGAAAGTGCCCCTCGACAACCGAGAACTCGAGACACTCGGGCGATACTTCGCGAAACGCGAGCGTCGAACGCAGGCGCCAACCGAAAATTCCGCCTTCCAGAAAAAGGCGCCCGCGCGAGGGGTCATAATCCGAGCGTGCGACAAAGGGAATCAGGCGTGCGTAAGCTGCATAATCGGTCAGGGCCTTCCGGGATCGTTCCAAGGGGGCATGCATCAGAACGGTAGCGCGAAACCGATAAACTTGGCCTGAGCCATTCGGATTGGCTTCGATCCGGGCACGTGAGGCCACTTCGCGGTCTTGAAAGACCCCTTTGAGGGCGGCGTCAGAAGGGAAACCCCAGGGATCGACGGGGGTGCCGCCCCACGTTGCAGGCACCTGAAAAAGGATCCAGATCAGACTCAGAGCCCATCTCGAGGGTTTCACCTTTCCTAGTGTAGGAGGTTCTTCCGCTTTGCAAAAGACCGGAACTTCCCCTAGTTTGGGCCCGTGTCCGAGGAAAACGACCTGAAATTCACGAATACCCCGAACCTGCTGACGCTGGCGCGCATCCTCATGGTGCCGCTGGTGGTTCTTGCGCTTCGGATGGGCACGTATGAAGGCGATATCGTAGCAGCCGTGCTTTTTAGCGTGGCGGCGATCACCGACTACTTCGACGGCTATTACGCTCGGATTCACAAGCTGGTGACCGTTTACGGCAAGCTGATGGACCCGCTCGCCGACAAATTTCTCGTGGTGTGCTCGGTCGTCGTCCTTCAGGATTTAGGCCGAATTTCACCCATTGTGACGATGCTCCTGATTTGTCGCGAGCTTGCCATTACGAGTCTGCGCGCTTTGGCCTCTGCCGAGGGTGTGGTGATCGGTGCTTCGGGTGGCGGTAAGTGGAAAGCCGCCCTTCAGATGATCGCGATTCCGTTCTTGATGGTGAAGGAAGGCCTTTGGGGGCTTCCGCTTCTCTCGATCGGAACGGTCCTGCTTGGGATCTCTTTGGGGCTGAGCCTTTGGTCTGCTAAAGACTATGCCGTCGACTTCTTCCGGAATTTACGTGTCCAACGACGCGAAAAAACTCACTTGAAGCGCCTGGCTCGGGATACGCGCGATGCTTCTCGGAAAGTTCGACTCGAAGCCAAGATGAAGAAACTGACCGAGAAGAAAAAGCGAGACGAAGACCGCTCGGGCCCGTAATCGCGCTTCCCTGACTTAGCTTTGAGCTTTCGGCGCACTCCAGGGAACGTCGGCGACCTTCGCTTCGAAATTAGCAAAGCGGGCAGCGACAAACAGATGGTCGCTCAGGCGATTCAGATAGCGAAGAACGGGCTCACGCAGAGGCTCTGCGCGATTCAAAGCAACCAACTCGCGCTCGCCTCGGCGGGCAACGGTTCGGGCTAGATGAAGGTAAGAAGCTGCCAAGCTTCCGCCCGGCAGAATGAAGGACTGCAGGGGCGGGAGAACTGCCTCCATCGAGTCGATGGCTTGCTCCAGTCGCTGAATTTCAGTGTCCCCAAGAAGGCCTGAGGGAACGGACTTTCCGCGAGGCGTAGCGAGTTCCGCGCCCAGCTGAAATAGCTCGGCCTGAACCCGAGCGATCGTTTCCCTGAGGGATCCTGGAACGCCTGGTTGGGCTTGGAGAATTCCCAAAACGGAATTCAGCTCGTCCAAGGTTCCGTAGGTTCGGATTCGGAGGTGATCTTTTTGAACTCTTTCGCCCCCGAAAAGGCCGGTTTCTCCAGTGTCGCCGCGTTTGGTGTAAATTTTCATGAGTGGTCAGTGTCGCCCAATTCGACGGAAAAGGTAAAGAGCCGAGAAAAGTCCTCTTGACCGGAGAAAGGGGGTCGGGGTAATCCCCTGTTCATTCGAGCAGATCGGTATGCGGGACTAGCTCAGTTGGCTAGAGCGCCACGTTGCCAACGTGGAGGTCGAGGGTTCGAGCCCCTTGTCCCGCTCCATCTTTCTCTCAGACGCCTGTCGAGGTTTTAGACAGATCCCCTGTCCCTCCAGGCGCAAGAATCAGCCCTGAGACTCGATTTACGAGGGGCTCATAGCATTTCATGGGCTTTTGACTCGCTGGAACACCCCTTGCTGAGAAGGTGCTCGAGGTTCCTATGAAAACGATTCGCAAGACCCTGATTCCCGTGAGCGCCGTTTTGGCAGCCGCTACTCTTCCGACTGCAGCACTGGCAGAACTTCACGTTCACAAGAAAGTGGATCGAGAATCGATCGTCGTGATCGGACCGGAAGTAGACGAGCTCTCGGTAGGTCAACAGCTTCGAGTTGAAACCGATGGTTCTGTAGGAACAGTGACCCGGATTCGTGGACAAAAGGCGCTCGTCTCGGTTCAGTCGACAGAACAACTCAGCCCAGGCGACCGAGTCGTACTGGCACGAGCTCGTGAACGCGCCGGGGTGGTTCCGGTCGAAAGTGTGGTGGCTTCATCCGAACGGAGCGAACGCTTGCGCAGAACCGAGGAGTCGACGAGCTCTCCGGTTCGCTTATCTTTGATGATTGGCGGAAATCGCCCTACGAATTCGCTTCAGCAGACGCCGACCACCAACAGCCAGTTCAACTCGATGGCGATGTACGGCAACTCGATGTCGTACACCTTCTCGATTCTTCCCGAAGCGGCGCTCAGCTATTCGTTGAGCGACTCCTTCCGAATTCAAGCTTCCGGAGGCTGGGTCCAAAAGCGAAGTTCAAACTCGAATAACAATAACTTCAACAACTTGAACAACGGCGCTTTCGCCAATAGCCAAATGCAGAACTTCCGAGTGACCTCGACTCAAAACTCCATTCAGACTGCATTGGAAGCTCAGTATCTCGTGCCTCGGACTCCGCTCATTTTGTCGGCGGGCCCCTTCGCAGCTTTCCCTACCTCGGGCAGCATGTCGGTCAGTTTTGGCGGGCAAGCCTTCAATCAGCCCGTCACGAGTGCGGGTCGAAAAACTGACGTAGGCGCCTTGCTGGGTGCGGGATTCTCGACGCCGATCGCTTCGAAAATTGAACTGATCGGCCTGGGTCGTTATGCCCACGGAACGGTGAATGATAATCAATCCAACCAGAGAACTCGCGATCTGCGACTCTCGCTCGGATTGTCCCTCAGTCTCTGAAGCCACCTACGGCCCAAGCGACTCGGTCCGTGATGATTCCGTCTGCATGGGATTGAACGGTTTGCCAGGATCGTGAATCATTCACGGTCCAAAAAAGGACCCGGGCTCCACAAGTGCGGAAAAGAAAAATCAGGGTCCTGAGTTTCCAAGGCGAAAGTCGCTCAAAGGCTTGAACGGGAAGATTCACGAAGCGCGGACGAATTCTTCGAACGCGTCGCAGAAGGTTGCCAAGTCCTAACTTGGAGTGTTCTTCACCCATGAGCATACCTGTCTCCACTCCGCGCCTTGCAAAGGGAACGAGAAGCTCGTGGTGAAAGCTAGAAACGTGAAGGTTCCCTTGAAGGCGCCCTTTGGCTTCCAGGAATTCAATGAGCTCGGGCAGATGAGTTTCATGCACTGCGGGAGCTTTCAGTTCAAGGTTTAGCCATCGGTCTGCTGGCAAGAGATCTAAAAGCTCTTCCAACGTAGGAACTTTTTCGCCCTGCCCCACGTTGATCTTCTGAAGCTCCTCGAGAGTCAGATCCTTCAGAGCAGCTCGGCTTGCGCCATTCGAAGTTCGCGCTAGGTCCTCGTCGTGAAGAAGAACCCACTGGCCATCGCGCGTGCGCTGAAGGTCGCACTCAATTCCGTCGGCACCCGCTCGAATCGCTTCACGAAAGGCCAGGAGCGTGTTCTCAGGGAAAGTGGCCGAATATCCCCGGTGACCAAAAATCCGAAAGCGTGGGGGTGCCTCCCCTCCTCGCAGGCCCTTGAGGGCCAGAGCTGCGACTGCGAAGAATAAAGCGGTTGCGGTCATGAGCGCAGGGTAGCCGTAACGATCTGCCACGATACCGACCATAGGAGGCGCAAGAACGCCTCCGAGAGTGGAAGCAAGGTAGTAAACGCCGGACGCCGCGCCGATATGACCTGGAGGTACGGAATCTAAAAGCAGAGGTAAAGAGTTCACGTTCACCAGTGCCCATCCGCCGCCACAAGCGATCATGGCTAGAATCACTGGCAGAGCCTGGCCTGCGGGTGATCGCCCGAGGAAGAAAATGGAGAGAACCAGAATCCCGAGCCCTGTCAAAATGACGGGCTTTCTTCCAAATCCTGATGCCAATTGCCCGCCCGGGATAGCGAAAGCCATGAAGGAAAGAGCAAAGAATCCCATCCAGATGGCCGCTTGGCCTTCAGAAAAGCCCAGGTGGAATTTTGCAAAGCTCGTGAAGAAAGTGGCGACCGAGCTAAATCCCATGAACCAAAACAAGAGCGCCAAAAGTAGGAAAACAAGGCCGCTTTGGTTCTCGCGGCGCTGAGTCCTTGAGGCTTGCAAGAGCGCCCGGACACCCTTCTTGGGAAGAGAAGCCGGACCGCTCGGCGCAGTCTCTCGAACACGAAGCAGCACCAACCCACAGGACACGGCTAAGACGAGAGCCCCACCCAAATAGGGGCCCATGGCTCCTGCCTTCAGGGCGAACGCCCCTCCAAAATAGGCCAGAAGAGCGCCAATTCCGCCTAGCAAGTTCATGACTCCGTTCGCGCGGCTTCTTTGCTCAGACGGAGTTAAGTCGGGCATGAGGGCAACCAGCGGAGATCGAAACCCGGCCATGAACAGATGAAAGAATGCTGCGGCTAAAAGAAACGGCATCATGCTCTCGGACTCAGCCAGTACCCCGAGGAGAAGAAACGCCATCGCTCCAAGCGGAGCGCCGACCCGAACAAAGGGCAGGCGGCGACCTCGGCTTCCAATCAGACGATCACTCCACGCCCCAAAGAACGGCAAAGCCACGAGCGTGATGCAGTGATTGAACGTACTGATCCAACCCACCCGGGTTGAGTCGAGCGCGAAACGCTCTCGCAGTACGATGGGAACAAAAGCTAAATACAGCGCCCAGACCATCGAGACCCCAAGAAACCCAATTCCGATCCAAACGGTGGACTGGATCGGATGTTTGGTCTGAGAAGAGTTCATCGCGCCTCCGGAATTTGTGACCAATCCAAAGGAAACTGAACCTTCTCTGGGCGGCATCCAGCCCAATCGCGATTCCAGGGGCCATCCTCTTTTGCGGGTTCAGCGTCGGGGGCTCCTTCTTGGGGGCCGGCCAAAGTCAGGTGTACCGTCGGTGGGTCCGTCATCTCCACGATCAATCGCTGAGAAGCTCCCTGATGGTGCGACCATCCTTGCCCTGTCCAGCGTGAGGTACCCGGGTTGACGGAATGTTCATCGCCCGGCGTTGCCAATGGACTCCAGGAGAAATCCGAGAGCTCGCTCATGTGCGCAAAGGGCGCGCGATGCCACTCACCCCAAGAGCGAAGGGGCTGACTCGGATCGCTGATGCCAGGATCTTTCTGAGCGAGATCCTTCAGTGCTTCTTGGAATTTCTCCAGAACAAGTTTCGAAGTGATGCCGAGCGATGCTGCAGCGGGTTCGCCTCGAAGCGCCCGAAGAAGTGCGGTCTCTTTCCACTGCGCAACTTCGAGGAGTTTTTCCATCCAGCGGCGATAGGGAGCGCAGGCCGTGCAATCGCGCATAGTCTGGCCATCCCAAGCTTCAAGCTTTTTCAGAACTCTTTCTTCAGAAGCCGAAGGGGCGATGCCGGCTTCCTGGTAAGCAGCGCGCGCTTTTCCGAGAAGCTCGGGCTTAAACCAGCGAGCATCCACGGCTTGCACGTCACACTGAATTTTTCGAAGCGACTCTTGCCCGTGCCGGGGTTTGGCCAGCAGAAGCTCTTCAATGCGGCTCCCTCGAAACCCTTCCGCGTAGGAAAATCCGCCGTGACGATAAGCCCCTTCCGGCCAATGACGGTGATTGGCCGTAGCGATCCATCCTCGTGAAGGATTCATAAGGCTTGGAGCTTCAGATGCGTCGAGCGTTTTCCAATCCAAAACCTCATTCCAGGAACTCTCAGCAATGCGCGCGGGCCAAGCCTTCTCGGCGTAAGCCACTTTTCCGACGGCGCGGTAACCGATGTTTCCTTTCGTGTCGGCAAAGACAAAATTGAAAGCGGGAACGCCGACTCGCGAAAGAGAGGCATCGAGTTCAGCAGCGCTTTTGGCCTGAAAGACGTCGAAGAACGAGGAGATTTCAGAACCACTCAGGTCAAACCCAGTCCAGCGAAGCACCCAGACTTTTCCTTTTGGAGCATCCAACGGAAGGATCGGCCAACCTTGAGCTGTGCGGCGGAACGTTTTGAAAAAGAACGGAAGCCGAAACTTCCAGAGGCGAAATTGAATGGTGGGGCGCTCTTGTTTGAGCCCAGGGACTTCTCTCTCGTCGACTAGAAAGACCCGAGCCGTATCCAAGTAGCTGTTGGTCAATCCCCAGGCCGCATGGCGATTCACACCACTCGGAATTAAAGGCACTCCCGGTAGCGAAGCTCCAGCAACGTCTAGATCCGGTGCTTGGAGGTGAATCCAGAACCAAAACGGCGGGTGTTTGAGGCCGAGATGCGGATCGTTTGCAAACCACGCCTTTCCACTTTCGCTGCGAGAGGGGGCGAGCGCCCAGTTGTTTGAGCCAAGCCCGGGGGGCGAGCGCCAGGGGCCGAGGTCGCGATCAAAATCAGGCGCTGGGGTGCTTTGCGAGAAAAGCGCGTTTTCCTTTTGCTTGGGTGTCTCGGGCGAATGAAGTGCAGCTTTTCCCGCGCTTCCTGGAAACTCCCCCGGTTTGAGCACTGAAACATCCCAGGGCGATCCCGCTTCGCGCCAAACCCAGTCGGGGACGGTTGGGAAATTCTGAGCGCGGGTGTTTTCACGAAAATCGACTTCAAAAGACTTTCGGGTCTGATCAAAGGATTGAAGCAGTAAAACGGCAAGCGACTGCTCGGGCTTCCAGGGGTCGGGGCGATAGCCCCAGCGTTGAAACTCAGGCGCCGTTTCAGAGATCTCAAGAAGACCTGAGTTCACTCCGCGGGTGTAGGCATCGAGCTTTTCACGTGCGCTTGGCGAAAGCTCAGAGGTCAGTTGTCGCGCCCTCCCTTCGAGATTCAAAAGGCGCATCAAAAAATCCATCCGGATTCCCGAGGAGCCCGTTACTTCAGCTTGTCGGCCTTGGGCCATTCGTCTCAGAAAATCCATCTGCCAGCCGCGCTGAGAACCATGCGCATATCCCAAGCATTCAAATGCGCCCGGAACACTGGAGGCCAAAAAATGGGGAATTTTCCTGGAATCGACGTGCATGCGGCAGCCCTGTGGACGTCCAGCCGTGCCGAAACCCGCCAAATCAGTTGGGCGAACGCCCTGGCATCCCAGGAGTCCCACACACAAAGCGAGCCCGATGGCCCCCATCCCCATTTTTGTCGCCATTTTCATGGGCCCATTTTAGCCACCCCTCGGGTAAGATGCCAACGCATGACAACGCCAAATCCGAGTCTGGACCCCTCTCTTTTTTCTGACCTCGAGTACCGGGGCCTGGTCAAACAGGTCACCGATCCAGAGCTCGCCTCGGTTTTGTCAAAAGAGCCCCTCACCCTTTATGTCGGTTTCGATCCCACGTCGGACAGCTTGCATGTGGGTTCGCTCCTTCCGCTCCTCGTTCTCAGACGGTTTCAGGAAGCGGGACATAAAGTCATTGCTGTCGTAGGCGGAGCAACCGGCATGATTGGCGACCCTTCAGGGAAATCGCAAGAACGCGCCCTACAGGGCCCTGAACAACTAGAAAAAAACGTTCAAGGCGTCACTCGCACGCTTGGGCGATTCCTGCGCCTGAGCGGACCTAACGCCGCGCTCGTCTTGAATAACGCCGAATTTTTCAGGAACATGTCCTTCATCGATTTCCTTCGCGATGTCGGCAAGCACTTCACCATCAATCACATGATGGCCAAAGAGTCGGTTCGTGCCCGTTTAGAAGACCGTGACCATGGAATTTCCTACACGGAATTCAGCTACATGCTGCTTCAAGCGTACGACTTCTACATGCTGAATCAGCGCCATCACTGCCGGCTTCAGGTAGGCGGAAGTGACCAGTGGGGCAATATCACGGCAGGCACTGAGCTCATTCGCCGGATGAGGGCACATGCGGGTGAAGCACTTGTAGAAGGACAGGAAAGTTACGGCCTGACTCATCCGCTGGTCACGAAAAGCGACGGCAGCAAATTCGGGAAGACCGAATCGGGTGCTGTTTGGCTGGATGCCGAAAAAACCTCGCCCTACGAGTTTTACCAATTCTTCGTACAGACCCCGGATGCCGACGCGTTGACCTACCTGAAGTACTTTACGTTCCTTTCTCACGCAGAGATCGAGGGGTTGGCTCAAGCGATCCAGTCCGCTCCCGAAAAGCGCGAAGCCCAGACGCGTCTGGCTCGTGAGTTGACTCTGCTCGTTCACGGGGAAGAAGGCTTGAAACGAGCCGAAGCTGCGACCCGAGCTCTTTTCGGAACGGAAATTCGAGAACTGGACGCCAAGAGCGTGAAGGAGCTTTTTAAAGGAGCCCCTTCCACGACGATTCACGGATCGCGCCTGGACACTGAACCTGGGTTTCTCCTCGTCGACGCACTTGCTGAGACCGGTCTTTGCCCTTCCAAGGGGCAAGCACGCAAAGACGTTCAAGCAGGCGGGATCTACGTCAACAACGAGCGCGTGCAAGATGTGGCAGCCAAGTTGGAACGAAAGGACCTCATCGCTGGCAGCGTTTTGGTTCTTCGAAAAGGAAAGAAAACTTACCACCTGATTACGGTGGAGTGATTAGTTCCAGACCTGCCAAAAGCGCGTCCCTGCCCAGTGTGGCTCCTGCCCGAGAAGGATTTGTCCCAGCACAGCCGCCAAGACGGCGGGCGCTTCGACCTGCGGGGTGTGGCCTACGCCCTTCAGGGAAACGGAGCGGACCTGAGCGCTTGCCCCGTGAAGAGCGCGATGCCAGTGCGGCAAGAAGGACGCGGGAACCATTCGGTCTCGCTCGCCCCAGATAATCCAGACACTTCCCTGAAGTGCGGCAAGCCTGGACTCCAGGCGATGGCGCTCTTCGAAGGAGTTGATGAATTTGTGAACTTCGGGTCGACGCGTGAAGCTCTCCATCTCGTGCTCAACCCATCGGAACCACGCCGGCTCTTTTTCAAACATGACCTCGCGAAGGACCCGAAACCCCCGCTGAGAAATACTCTTAAAACGATCTTCGAATTCACGCCGCTCGCGAGCCGTTCCAAAGACGCCCGAGGGTGCAATCAGAATCAGTTTCTCGAGCGGGATTTTCTTCCCTTTCTTCGGGCGACTGCCTTCGGACAAGCGAAGCGCGAAATCGGCAGCAAGCCAGCCGCCAAGACTGTGCCCAATTAAGGCGGTGGGTGCGAGCCCTTCGAGGGCATCGCCCGCCCAATCCAGCATCCGGTCCACACTTTCAATGGCTGGATGCTCCCGCAGGAATCCTGAAAAGCCAGGGAACTCGAGGCAAACCAGCTCGTCGTAATCGCGAGACAGAACCGGCTTCAGTGCCGTGACCGTCAAGATCCAAGAAAGCGGAGTATCGCCAAATCCTGGAACTAAGACGATACGTCGAACTTTTGCAAAGCCCCGCTTACGAGGACGTAGAGGCAGCTTCCAGACGCCGATATGAGTTTCTCCGGCCCGAAGCTGTTGAAAGCGGTAGCCTGCTTTTTCGAGGCTTTTTTGGAGGAGCCACTGGACTCCTTGCATGACTGCGGACGCCACACGTTCACTTATCGCCTTGCTGGCCGAGAAACACAACCCGAAGGCTTCACTCCCCGCTTGGGTTTGTCGGGGCGCGTGCGCTAGGGTGCCCCCATGGTCGCACCGTCTTTGGCATCTGACGCACGCCTTTCCCCTGGGGTTCGCTGGCTTTGGCTTTTGGCTTGGCTCGCAGGGGGCGCACTGCCATCGATTGCATTCTTTGTTTGGATCGAAAGAAACCTAGCCTTGCCGAACTCTTGGAATCCCTTCTTGTGGCCTTGGGTCGATCTCACGAACTGGGTGGGCCCGGATTCGTGGATTCTTGGCTCAGTTTGGAATGGTGCCCTATTCGCAGTCTTTGGGCTTGCCCACAGTGTTTTGGCTCAGCCTCGGGTGCGGGAGGTTTTAACGAGAGTCGTGCCACCTCAGGCCATTCGGACCTTTTACGTGATGGTTTCGGGCTCCCTGCTTCTCGGCGTCATGGGACTTTGGCAGCACTCGGGTCGTGTGGTTTGGGCGCTATCCCTGCCGCAAAGCCAGACTTACATTCTGTCTGCCGCTCTTTTCTGGGGCTTCATGGGTGGGACAGCTTGGGCGCTTCGGAAATTCGACGGGCTCGAGTTCATCGGTGTTTGGCAGCTCTTCCAGAAAGCTACGATCGTTCGCGCCTCATGGACGCCTTCTGGAAATCTTCCTCTTCATCAAGAGGGGCTCTATGGTTGGGTCCGTCACCCGATTTATCTTTTTACGCTGGCCGCAATGCTCGTGACGCCGGTGATGAGTTGGGACAGGCTTTGGCTCTTTCTTCTGAATGCGCTTTATTTGGTCTTTGCGATTCCGGTTGAAGAGCGAAAGCTGATCCAGATCTGGGGGGATCGTTACCTAGCTTACCAAAAGCGAGTCCCTGCGGTTTTGCCCCGTTTCGGGCGCTAGGACCGGCCCCCCAGCCATTCCAAAACCTGAGGCATCGAGCCCTGCAGGCCTTTGTAAACACGCGATTCGGGCGACATGGACTTCAGTGCCCCGATCAACAAGTCGCGCCATTCTGGTTTCTCGCGAATCACTGCGCCTTCGATGAAGGAAACTCGGATCACAAACAGAGAGGCATCGACCTCGGGCAAGCCCCAGATCACTTGGCGCTCGACTCGCAAGGAGAAAGGGCTTTCAGGGCGATCGGCTGCATAAGCGCGGCCGTGCCACTCGGCCGGATCCACTCCTGCCGGAGCGATGGGGTGATGGTTCAGTCGGTGATCGGTAGCAAAGCCCCAGACAAAGCGAATGTAAGGCCCTTTATCGATCATGGCCTGCACTAGCTGCGGAGCCGATCGATTCATCTTCTCAACGCCTGGAATGGGCGCATGAATGGCGCGAAAGTTCAGTCCAATTTTATCTTCTGCAGCCCAGTGACTGGGACTGCAGAGGTGAAGTGCCACTAAGCGATCCTGGTCAGGCCCCGGGCCACGGATCTGGATCGCCAGGTCTTCTTGGACTTGCGAAGAAATCGCGTCCCAAGAAGACACGTGCCCTTCCTCGTGAGGGGAAAGCTGAATTCGCGCTCCGGTCAGGCGGTTCTCCAAGGCGAGTTTCTTTCCTGCACTCGTATCCTCGATCAAGGAGAAGAACTCAGGAGACTCTTTCACCAAGCGGCGAGCAACCCACTGAACCACGAATTGTTCTAGTTCAGGTGTGAATGCAGAATCGGTCACGCAGTACTTCGAGATTCGCTCTGCCCGGCAGTCTGCTTTGTTTTGGATCGCAGAGAGGTAATCAGAATCGATCTGGAAGAGTTTCTCTTCCCCGAAAGGCCGAAGTCCAGGAGCCACCTCGTAGAGAGGCCGCTCGAGTGGGAAGTACTGAGCTGGAGAAGGCAGCTGGATCATGGATTTGAGAGGTTTCCTGGTTGGTGCCCCGAGCGGGACTCGAACCCGCACTGGAGCGATTTTAAGTCGCCTGCCTCTACCATTGGGCTATCAGGGCGCACCGAACAACAAGAAGAAGCGCCTAAGATAAGAAGACCTGCTTCTCCTTGTCCACTAAGGATTACAGAACTTTCGCGGATGTGTCCCCTGTGACCCACCTAAGTGACTGTTTTTTTGAGAAAAAGACGCAACGCATCAAATTGCAGGTAGAATCAAAAGAGGCGCATTTCCCGCCCCAGACGGGTCAAGGAGCAGCAGATTCTATGAGCACTTACGACAATAGAAAGAGGGCCGGCTACAGCCAGGAAGACCTCTGGTTTGAAAAAGAAAATCGCCGCCTGATCAACAAAATGAAGGCGAAGCGGCGCCGCGAACACCTGAAGCTGGTCGGAAAAGAGGCCCCCGAAGGTGACGACGAAGAAGCTTTTGAGGACGATGGCATTGAAGCCAAAGGCACTCCTGAGAAGAAAGCGGCTTGATCGGTCGGCCGATTGAAGTGCGAAAAAACACTTTCCCAGTCGAACCTCCCCTCTTCAGGGTGAAGGGCTCGGTTTGGGTCTATTTCTTTTTACTTTCAGCCCCCCTCTTCGTTTCATCAGCCCTGGCTGAGCCCGGCGCTCTGGTTGATTTCGCATCGCTGAATGAGCTCGCCTCCGCGCACCCGGAAACGTTTGATTCCACATTTCGGCGTCAGCTCAATGCGATCGAGAAGCTCCTCCTATCAGGAAGCTCTCCTCAGGCGCCCCAACTCGCAGTCCAAGCCCTCGACCGACAGGCTTGCCGACAAACCGAAGGAAAACATTCGTTCGAAGTTCCTCAGGTCGTGCCGGAGCCTCCGTTTTCTGCGCTGAATGTTTTGGCTTCGGAAAGTCCTGACGCCGTCAAACAGCTCGCCTCTCTGCAAATCACGCGTATTCGCGAGCAGTTCTTAGATGAAGTGGCTCTTCGCCCCGCGCAGGAGCGCTTGGAAAAAGCTTACCTCAGTTCGAAGCCCCAGCCTCCGAACTCAGCGGCAGAGCTCAAGAAGCTTCATGAAGAGGCCCATCAAGCGATACTTCAGCCAGAGGCACTGAGCGGTGTAGCTCAGGATACTCCCGAACAAGTAAAGGCACTGAGAGCCTCGCGAGGGGATCGCTTACGCCTCAACGACGAAGCATTGAGTCGATCCTTACGGGAGCTTCCTGGAAAGGAATCCACCTATCAGGCAGCGCTGAAGAAATGGAAAACACGCGACCGTGCAATTCTCGATCAGGCCATTCAAGCGCTGAAAAATCAGGGAAGGGAGACTCTTTTCCGAAAAGACCCCCAAGCGCGTCGAGACTGGGAAAGCCTTAAGGGCAGTCATCCCAGCCTCGCTGTCCTTTCTAATTCGCTGAACGAGCTTTCGCAAAAAGCCAGTCGCGATCCGAAGGCGGCGCTCTCGCTTCTTCAGGCGCAGCCGGTCCTTCGAAGTATCGGCACCTACGCCAAGCTTTGGAGTGATGGCCTCGTTCAGTATCCTGACCAGAAAAAGCGCTCGGTCGAGCACGCGGACGCCCTTCAGAATTTGATCCGGCAGGTTTCGCACGATGCCCAAAACGGAAAGGTTCACGCAATCACTCACTATTCATCTTCCAGAATGGCGGATGTCTTGACTGGCTATGACATCGATCGCCTCAAGAATGAACTCTCTGACGACGCGTGGTTTGCTGCAGACGCGGTCGGAGCCGCAGCACTGGCAATCGGTACGCTTGGCGCAGGCACACCCCTCCTAGCCGCAAGCTTGAGTACGCTCGGGCTTCTTGAAACCGGAGCAAGCCTCGTGCATTCGGCTCAAAGAAAAAACCCGGACCTTCCCTTAGTCGAACAATTCCAGGATCCCGAAATCGCGATGCATGCCGCCCTCTTTGTTGCGACTCTTCCACTCGATTCGCTTTCGAGTTTGGCCAAAAGCGAAAGGCTCGCGCTGGCAGCGAAGCGCTTCTACTCGGATCCAAAAAAGGCAGAAGTTTTCATCCAGGCGGCAAGAAAATCGGCAACGGGATTTCAGGTCGCAAAGAACGGCTATTTCTCAGTGCTCTCGGCCGAGAGTTTGGCGCGAGCAGCGCTTTTATGTTCAAACGCCGACTCTCAGTCTTGTCTTCAAAACTTTGGGATCGCGCTTCTGCAGGCAATCCCAGGGGGAACAGACGCTTATCGTTCGTTTCATCGAAGGTCGTGTCCGAGCGGGCCAAAAGATGAAGACGCGCCTGTTTGCATCCCTGAACAGCCCGTTCGGGAGGATTTTAAATCTCTCGGCACAGAAATGAATCGAGTAGCTGCACTGTTTTCTATGGAATCAGGCGGTGATGATGGAGTCCCCGGTGCGCCTCTTCAACGACTGAAAGCCAATCATGAGCGTTCGGAAGGCCAGCGGTTAGTCGACCAGATGATGCTGGAAGAATTCAAACCCTTGAACCCTTTAACGGACTCATCTGTGAAGCGTCTCCGGGAGGTTCGCGCAAGAAACCTCTCCTTGGGGCGGAGTTCACCGACCGCCGATGAAGTGAGAGCGGCGCGTAACCTTCGTGACCGCCTCGAAGCCGAAGCAAAGGTGCCGAAACTCGGAGAAAACTCCAAGGGGCTCGCTCGGTGGCTCGAATCCGAATACGGGCTGAGGAGCGGAAAAGCGAGCTCGTGGGAGCCGACGCCTCTGCTGAAAAAAATCCTCCAGCTCGAGAAAGAAATGGATTCAGCAAAGGGGGATTCCCGAGAGAAAGCCCGCTCTGAGATCATTGCGGCTCGGAGCGTTCTAGGGAAAATGACTGAAACCCAGATGAAGGCCTCTGGAATTGAATATGAGGTCTTGGCGGGAAATCGGTACAGAATTTCTGCGACTCAAGGAAACTCGCCTTTGAACCGGATGGCGCGTCGAATGAAAAGCCTTCATCGGGTTGATCTCATTTACGATCCTCTCTACCTCCGTAAAAACCAGGCAGAGGCCGCTGCTCAAGGCCAAGACATCTTTGTCTCGCATCGAACGATCCAAACGGGCATGGCCGATGCGGCGATTGGGCACGAAGTTCGACATGCGATCCTCAGGCATGAGCAAGCGCAGGGAAAAAGTGGGACCTTTGGTGCGGTTCTGAGCCGCGATAACACCGAGAAACCCATTCTCCCTCGATACCGCGGTCAGCAGCTTTATCCTGAGTACCAACAGCAGGAATTCGTCACTTTTTCCTACACGCTGAAGCAAGCCTTGACCGCTCTTCAAAATCCGCGCTCATCGCCGGCCGAACAAGCCGAAGCTCGAAATAAAATCTATCTCTCGCTTCATGTGATGCAAAACCTGGCGAAATCCGACCGATACGCCCTCAGTCGAATGGTGAAACGCCTCAAGGCCATCGCGCCGGAAGACAGCGGCCTAGTATTCGCGCTTTCACAAAAAAACGATCAATCTCCCTACATGGGGCTTCGTGTTCGTGCAGAAGGCATCAACTTGGAGCAGCTCGTTCCCGCCCATTTCCGAACCTCATTCAAAAACGTCGAGGACGCACGGAATATTCTCCGCGAGAAGCGCCTTGCAGGTGATCTTCAAGAGATCTTGCTTGCCGAGTCACGCCTACGGGGAGCTCAAGCGAAACTCAAGTCCGAGATGATCGAACACCTTCAGGAGCGGCTCGAATTCGCTAGGAAGATCGACAAGAGCCTCACGAGCGCTGCGCTCGGCGTTTTGTCGATCGACCCAAAGGGGAATCCAACCGGCTTCCCGCTGAGTCCCGTCACTTGGCAGCATTCCAAGCCTTTGCCTGAAGCACTCGTGAAGCGCATCTTAGCGCCCACGGTGATCATCGAAAATCGCTGGAAAGCAGAACGACGATAAATAAGTCGAGCGCTGAATTAGCCGATCTTTACGCCTTCCACCATATCCAGAAGCATGTGGAACAGACCGCTTAAGAGAATTCCGCCACGCCGTGGGTCCGAGAATTTCCATTCTGGCGTGTACTCGCCGTCGACGATCATGTGGCTTGCGTTGAACACCAGCGTGCGACTGTCTAAGCCCCAGGGTTCGGGAAGATCTGTTCCCGGATACTCCACGTAGCCGTCATTCGCGGCTGCCTGAGGAATGATGGGGCGAATCAGCATGTTCTGAAGGCGCCGAATCTCGGGCTGACCATCAGCTAGGCCGTTTCCGTGCCGTGTTCCTACGAGGCTCAAATAAGGAACGTCTCGAGGGACTTGCGGAAGTAGCTTCTCAAAGTAAGCCGACATCGGCCCGCTCGACATTTCGATAATGGCTTGGACGTTTCTGTCTGAAATCTTTTCTGAGCCCGCAACCTTGAGAAGCTTCGCAGCGCGCACCAGATTTCTGACGACGCTCGGGACCGGCCACTTCACGCCCGCATCGCAGAGCAAGCTTCCTGCGGCAAGTCCCGAAAGATTCACAACTCCCAGGATCTTGCCCGAACCTTGTGCAGGGGGTTCCTGCTTCAGACGGGCCAAGACGCCCATCATTTCGGGCAAACCGCGCGAGCCTCCGATCAAGATGATGTTTTCACCCGAAGAAAGAATCTCGCGAATCCGTGGAAGCACGACAGCGATGTTGTCATCAATCGGCGCCATGGTTGCCGATTTGAGTAGGTGAAAGCGAAGCCCAATGGATTTGAAGATTCTCGGAAGTCCGCCAAATCCCTCGAGGAGCGCAGGCGGTGAATCTTGAGTGATCTCTTCGGCGTTCCCACCCACTCCTGGGATCATGACGAATCGAACATGCGCCGCGCGTTCTGCCAAGGAAGTCTGCTGCCCCTGCTCAATTCGTTGCAAGAGATTCAGGAAGTGACGCTTGGCTTCCGTGTTCCTCGGCTTTTTCTCGAGCCACGCGTGGTAAACCTCAGAGGTAAATCCCATCCCCAGTTGTCCCGCCATCCGCTGATTCACGGTACGAGTGAAATCAGCGATCGGGTGCTTGGCTAAGTACTCGTCACCGGAATTTTCGTGAACGCGACTTGCGCCGTTTCGTGCCTGAGCAAGGGCTTTCAAAGTTGAAGGATCGAGAGCGACTCCAGAAATCGACACTTCATCCCCACGAAGCTCGCGCCAGCCCAAAGTGGTTTCTGGCGACCAAGTCTCGGCGTTCTCGCAGTTTCGGCCTTCTGTATCGCCCTGAGGAAATCCTGCACTCAGAATCCAGACCTTCTTCGTATAGCGATCGCCGCTGTAACGAAACAGAACTGCGCCTGTTTCGACCTCGCGATCCACGCACTGCGGCATCCCTGAGGGGTTTGACCAGACGCGCAGTCCATTACTCATCACTTGGGGGGTCCAGCTTGAGGAAGTCGAAGCCGCCAGCCCTTGGGCAGAATCTCCTGCGAGTAAAATCGACGCCGAGAGAGCGATCAGCTTCAGGGCCGTTTTGAGCGACTTTGCGGGAATCTGTTGAGCGAGCATGAACCCCTCCTTGGGTTGAATGCGACTTCTTTTCTTTGATCAAAACACGCGCCCGAGACCCTTCCCACCGCGCAAAAGCGATCGGCAATTTCGTACCTTTTGTCCTTCATTCCGGAGTACTTGACGCGTCGCAAGTTTGACACTGCCGGACGCTGCGGCTAACCCTTTTTTGATCACCTTATTTCGAAAGAAGAGGCTCCTTCATGCTCATCGAAGCCACCGCATTTGGACAGGATCAGGGGCGCGGAAATCTCATCGGCATTCAGCCGTTCATGGAGATTCCCGACTATCGCTCGGCGGAAGCATTCCATCAAAAGCTGGACTCTTACTTCTCGGAGGCCAAGACTCGCGGTTGGCTGAATTCGAAATCCGTCGTGGTTTTGCCTGAGTATGTGGCGACTTGGCTGGTCGCGGCCGAAGAGAAGCGCGATCGACTTTACCGCGCAAAAACCGTCGAAGGCGCGATGGTTTCCCTGATCCTGGGGAACTTTCGAAAGTTCTTGCACCATTTCTGGAACGCCTACGCAAAAGACCGCGTGAAATACGCCATCTTTCGCATGAAGGCTGAAACGGCAGCGCGAATCTATCACTCCACTTTTTCACGCCTCGCTCGCGACTACGGCGTGACCGTTGTGGGTGGGTCGATCGTCCTGCCGGCGCTCGAAGTGACCCAAGAGAACGCGGTCGTGGTGAAAGAAGGCCCGCTCTTCAACACCACGCTGACCTATCGCCCCGACGGCACGGCCTACCGCGAGGTTCTTCACAAGGTTTATCCAACGCCGCAAGAACTCCCCTTCACGATGCCAGGCAAGGAAGAGAATCTTCCGGTTTACACCACTCCTGCAGGACGCCTGGGCGTCCTGAACTGCGCGGACTCTTGGTACGCGACGCCTTATGCGCGCTTGAAAGGGAAAATCGATTTCTTGGCGGTGCCGTCGTTTGTCGAAAAAGATTTCGACACTCAGAAACCCTGGAGCGGAAAGAACATTACGCCCACGCCGCCCGAGTTCGATCCGAAGGACTATGGAACCATCACCTACGACGACGCTTGGATCAAATACGCACTGGCGGCGCGCTACCCGCTGGCAGACGTCACCCACGGGGTGAATGTGTTTTTGCGAGGAAAGTTTTGGTCACTGGGTTCTGACGGTCATTCGATTTTGGTGAGCGGTGGAAAAGTTCAACGTGGCGCCCAAGGCGCAGGGGCCGCACTTCAGTGCGTTTGGTTGTCATGAAAAAGTCGTTCCCTTGGATTCGCATTGCGCTTGTCTCCAGCGTCCTGGGCTTCGCGGTCGGAGCGCTTTTGCCCAGTCACTCTGTAGCCGGGAATTTAAGGCAGTATCCCAACCTAGCGCTGGTGGCTCGAAAGTCGCTGGAGAAAAACATTAACCAAGTTTCTACCGGTCAGTATCTCAGCGCCGGACAGCATCAGTTTCGCGGACTTTGGACTCGCGATTTCGCTTTTGCTGCCAATGGCCTTCTTGCCATCGGAAGAAACGAAGTCGTCCGCGATCACTTGTTTTTGATCCTAAGAAACCTTCGCGAAAAGGACGGCCTCGTTCCACGCTACTTGGACAACGCCAGCACCGCCGTACGCTACATGGCGCAACCTTTCAAAATCAGGGTGCCGCTTCGCGAGCCACTGAAACCAAACTTTGCCGGAGGAAGCAACCAAGGGGTGACGATTGACTCAAACGCCTTGGTTATCTTGGCGGCTCTGAATTACCTCGACGCAACCGGCGACTGGGAAACCTGGAATGCGATGGAGCCGGATCTGATTCGCGCCTACCGCTTTTACGGCTCTCAGTTGGAAGAAGGACTGGTCAAGCAAGGCGCCTTCGCCGATTGGCAAGACAGCGTAAAAAGGCGGGGTTTCACGTTTTTCGTGAACGTTCTTTATTGGTCGGCTACTCAGCGCCTCGTGAAATTCCCCGGGTTCACGGTAAATCAAGATCAGGCAGACCGCTTGCGTGAGCGAATCTTGGCCCGCTTTCAGGACCCGATTACGGGGCTATACTCCTCGATCCTGGGCGACCGAACTCGAACCGGAGAAGCGCGAATCTCGCTCGACGGTCTTCTCTTGGCCGTTGATCTGGGGCTGATTCCCTACGGAAGTCGCGAAGCACAGCTTCTTTATGAAGCCCTCAAACGGCACCCGCTCTGGCGTGTGAATGGGCGTTCTCCGGGCGCGGCGACTTGGCCGATCTATGACGCTAAAGACGTCGAAAAAATCCCAAAGAGCTTTGGCCTCGTTCACTACCACGACACGATTTATTGGTCTTGGCTGATGGGACTCGCAGCCAAGGTCACTTTCCGGATGGGCGACCTCAGCGAGAGCGACGCGATTTTAGATGAACTGGAGCGTGTCAGCTTGCGCGACGGTGCGGTGGCCGAAGTTTACCGCCCCGAAGAAGAGCTCCCGCTCTGCAACACTCGCATCTACAAAGCAGAGCGCCCCTTCAGCTGGGGTTCTGGTCTCATTCTTGAGGCGCTGGCTGCTCGATCTGCAGCAGCCCATCAAGAGACCTTCCGTCAAGGCTCACTCAGTCACTGAAAGCACTCGTCCTTGTTCAATCCAAGATGAAAGCGCGGGTACTTTTCGCGCGTTTTCAAGGAGCGTGCGTTTCAGCTCCAGCCCGTCCGTAATTCCGTGGGTTTCGGCTATACGCGCTGCCGCGCCGGCAACGAGAGCGGCCGAAAGGCCACTTCCGGTGTCAACCGCGTAGCGCGCTCTGGGTTCGGCCACTTCGATCGCCTCGCCAGGCGCAGCGATTTGCACGGAGTGAGCACCCCAGTTCGACCAGTGGCCCTTTTTCCGCACCAGGCGATCGCTGCGGTCTAAAGAAGCCACCGCAAGGACTGAGTCAAACTCACTCGACAGGGATGCTGGATAAGCCTCAGGCGTTCCGTCGACTCCAGGCGCGCCGGAATTCAAGTCATCCCCGCGGTCGCCAGCAGCAGCAATGACCAGCGCTCCCCGAGTGTGCGCAAGCTTCACGGCTGCACGCAGGGCCTGAGAGTTCTTCCGCGTAGCCCACGCGCAAACGAGGATCTTTGCGCCTCGGTCCAGCGCATACTCGAAAGCAGCGTACAGAGCCGCGCTTTGAGTCAGCCCGAACGGATCGAAAACTTTGACCGGCAAGAGGCGCGCTCTCGGCGAAACCGCGTGGATCAGGCTGGCCACTTGGGTGCCGTGATAGCCGTCATCGTACGGCCTGCTGTCATTGGATAGGAAGTCCCATCCGTAACGGTCTTTTCGACCTTGCACGTCTGTGGTGAATTTTGGGTTCAAGTAGAGCGACGCATGGAGAAGCGGGTGATTGTAATCCACTCCGCTGTCGAGGATCGCGACGATCACCTCGGAATGAGCGGGAGCTTTTTCACGCGCTTCAACGCGAAGTCTTTCGGCGTTCAGTGCACGGTCTAAGCCGATTTGCGACGACCAACCTTGCGCCAAAGTCCGCTTCGTCCATTCCTCATCGGAGGTTGGCTCTTCTTCAGGGGAGTCGCTCTCGAGCTGGTAGGCGCGGTCGTATTGAGCGTATCGCCACAACCGATACGGAAGAAGCAGCGTTTCACTCAGCATCTTCAGCGTGGCTTCCCAGACGCTTCGGCCCTTGGCTGTACCTTCCGGGAACTGAGGTTTTGGAAAGTTCCGAGCAGGAAGCTCGATCGTTTCAAGTGGCGCATCGCTCAATTCTCGAATGTCGGTCGTTGTCAAACTTCGCGCACGCCCGGACACCGGGAAGCTGTGATTCTGGATCGATGGGGAGCTTTGGGCGATCATGCCTCTCTGGATTTTATCCAGTGTGCCCTCGCTTCCTGAGCTCCGAGCGATGGTGCCTGACTGGGTTTCGCGCTCTACTCGGAGCCGAGCGCCTGGGACGTCGCGCACTTCTAGCTCCAGTCCTACCGGAAGGCCGGCACCGGGACCGCTCCCCAGTAAAAACCAAGTTTCTCCCTGCCACTGAACGACGCGATCAATTCGCGCAACAACGGGCAAGGATTCAAAGGATCGATCCAGTGCTTGAACTGCGGCGCCAATCGAGTTTCGTAAAGCACTGAGCATGGCGTCTTTTCTGGCCAATCGGATGCCCGCTCCGAAGACTCCGTAAGCGCCTGCGAAGTCGTAATAGTAACCTTGCCCTTTGACTTGAATTCGTCTCAGCTCTTTTCGGTTCTCAGTGGGAACATCGACTTCCACTGAAAGATGAAGGCGCGCTTCGTAGCGCACGTACTTTAAGTCAAGCCACGCAAACAGCGCGTTCACTTGGATTCCCTCCCCCAGATCCAAGCCCAGTTGAGAGTGGTCGAGTGATGGCCCTTTGCGATCAAACGTTCGGTCAAACCAGTTCGGTTCGAATGAGACCTTTCGGAGTGGGAATTCGTTTCGATTCTCCCAGCCTGTATTCAGTCTCTCGTCAAAACCGTAAAAAATCCTTCCCCCTCGGCCACCCGAAACAAACGAAAGCGCCTCGACGCCGACGCGAACTTCTGCAGAGGGAGTCCAGCTCGACTCCCATTCAAAACCTGGCGCCGTTTTTAAAGCTCGGCCCGTTTTCGGCTCAGTGACAATCACCAGGTAGCGGCCGGTCTCTTCCAGTTTCTGGCGAAACAGACCCTGAAAATCATCGCCAAATCGGTAAGTGGTTTCGTCGGGAAGCTCGATTTCAGCCGCCTGAACTGAGTTGAGGCGAATCACTCGCTTTCCCGCAAGCGGAGGTCCTGGAGTTGGCGCAGCGGCAGGCGTCTCACTCTTCTTCTTTCCAAATGCCCAAGTCTGACTTGGGCTTGCGCCCATGACGCCTAGCCCGAGAATCCAGAGAAGCCAAAGCCTAGAGCGAATCACGGGGTAATCCTGACCTCGTCCCCCGGACGAATCGGACGGTGATCGCTTTCCACGCTATCGATTCGAGCCGGTGCCGAATCCATTTCAAGGCGGTCCGTGGTTCGCACGCGCGCCAGAGGTAAATGCACGAGCGAAGTGCAAGCGTCGCTCGCAGAGTCACGCTCCATAGCTGCAAAAACGGTGAAGCGCTGATTCGCGCGGACGTTTTGGGCAAAGCCCGCGTCGAGAATGAGGGTTCCGCGGTCTGTGTCCACCGAAAGGACTCGTCCGCGCCAAGGGGTTCTAGCAGTCGCGGCGCGAGAGGCAAGATCGCGAATCCCCGTTTGGATCACCTTTTTGAATGCCTGGTGAAGTTCCGTCTTAAATAGAAACTGAAGACCCGTCTGAAGGGCGCTAGAGCCCTGGATTTCAGAGAAGTTCACCTGAATTCCAGCTTGAGTCTGCGAAGTGGCTTGCGTGGCGAGCGATGAAGCCACTTCCAGGCAGCTGCCCTCTTTGGAGCACTCCAGTAAGTGGAAGGTCATGACTACAGTCCCGACTTGCACTTCGACTTGCCCGGTCAGCGAGCCGGGAGTGGATAGTTCCCCTCCTGGAGAGTAACCAAAAGTGAGCCCGTACTGTTTCACGCCGAGTTCAATGGCCGCCAGACGAGCCTCGAGCTTCAGAGCGCGTTCACAAGACGGGGCACCGGGTGCTGCTGTGACTGAACGCGCTCGGAGGTTGGGCGTTTCGGACAGCGCTACGCGCACGAAGTCCTGAAGGTAGGGATCGATTTGAACTCGAGCGCCATTGGGGAGTTGAAAGCTTCGGGAATAAACCGGAAGGACCTCGACCTGGCGAATGGGATTGGCTTGCGTCGTGGCGTCCTCGCCTCTCAACGAGGGTGAATCGCTCAGGCGTTTTGGCCCGGCTGCATGCGCTGAGGCCATCATGACCCCCGTTGCAGCGAGGATCCAAGCCAGCCCCTTCTCGATTTCAATCCGAATCATGAAGAAAGCTTAACAAGCGGCCGGCACTTTGTTGACCAAATAAATCAAGATAAAGAATGGAAGACAACCCATTGAAGTTAATTGTCTTTTCTATCTACCTCTCAGGCAGCACTCGAATATCGACGCGTCTTTGCAGTGCCCTTTCGGCCTCGCTTACCGCCTGCCCAGGAGGCGCAGACACTCCCCCTAAGGACACCACCGCAATCCGAGAAGACTCCCAGCCACCTTTTTGGATCCAGCGGTCTGCTACCCAGGCAGCCCTCTCGGCCGCAAGCGCCCATCCGGCGCCGGGCTCCGAAATCTCGGTCCTGCCCTCGATCCGCACTCGCGCTCCGCTTGCCTTTAACTCGGCGCCAATCTTATCCAAGAGCGGAACTAAGTCTGGATCGGCCTGCGCTTTGCCCGCGGCGAACATCCCCCGAATTCCCAGCTTCAAAAGAAGTCCTTCACGCTGATCTTCGGTAGAAATCTCTTCTGATGCGACTCCTGCGCCAAGTTCCGCGTTCACCAGCGACAGCAGGCGGTCTCTCACGTCCGAACTGATTCCAGAGCCTTCTGCGCGAAGGAGCGCTGGATCTGTTCCACCCGGCACGCTCGATGCGCCGGCAGTTGAAGCGCCAGGCAGTGCGGGTGCGCCAACCGAGCCGCCTCCTCCCAGTCCGGGTAATTCGACTTTCGGTTGAGGAACCACGCCTTCCGCAAAGGCCCGTCGAAGGCCCTCAGCCACCGTTTTAAATTTTTTCGCATCCGCCACAGAGCTTGCGTACATGACGACGAAAAGAGCGAAGAGAAGAGTAATCAAGTCGGCGTAAGAAACCAGCCACCGCTCGTGCCCGCCGCCTCCGCCTGAGTGTGGGTTTCGCCGCGTTCGGCTGCCTAGGCCTCGTCCACTTGGGTTTCGAGACATCGGTTAACTCGTATTCTTTCTTCCTAGATGCGCTCGAAGACGCTCCCCTAAGAAAACCGGATTCAGCCCTTCTTGGACGCCGAGAATTCCTAACTTCACGAGTTCTAGGTGTGCGACGCGGTCTTCTGACTGACTGCGAAGCTTCGCTCCCCAGGGCAAAAGCACCAGGTTCGCTAAGGCCACGCCGTACACCGTCGCGACAAAGGCTGTCGCAATGCCCTCGCCAATCTTTGATGGCTCATTCAGCTGAGTCATGACGTGAATGAGTCCTAAAACCGCGCCTAGAATTCCGACCGTCGGAGCGTATCCACCCGCTGACTCAAAAACTCGTGCCGCTCGCTCCTCGTCTTGAAGGGCTCGGTCAATTTCGGCTTCAAGAATTTCTCGCACAGCCTCGGCGTCGAAGCCTTCCATCACGTACTTAATTCCTCGCTTCAGAAGCGGGTCCTTTACGCTCGCGCGGACTTGTTCAGCGGCGACCAGGCCGTCGCGCCGAATCGCGGTAGCGGCGCGGACAATCTCTTCAATCAAGCCTTCTAAGCGCACGGAATCTTCCGAGTAGATTCCGGGGATTCGCGAAAAAGCGCGCTTTACGTCCGCCCAAGGAAACGCCAAGAGCGTCGCGCCAGCTGTGCCGGCGCAGACAATGAGTGCTGCGGTTCCTTGAAGGATCTGGCCAAGACTTCCGCCCTCGAGCCATTGCCCGCCGATCAATGCGAAAACGCCTAGAAACGTTCCCAACCACGAAGGATTCATGCAGAATCAGAATGAGGGGAGATTCAAAAATTCTCAAATGAGCAGAAAACTCCAGGCACGCGGACATGGCGCTCTCTCGGAATTTCCATCCCCACTTTTGCGCCTGATGGCTGCCGCGATCGACGTGCTCATGATCGTCGGTTTTTTGGCGCTCTTTTTGTACTTCACTGAAACTCCTCCGCTGCCGGATCCGGAAGGCGCTGGCTGGCTCCTTCTGGTTTGGAGTAGCGCATGGCTCGTTCAGGTTTACTTCTTCGGAGGAACGCTCGGGCAGTGCGCTCTCGGGCTAGGAAGATTGCCTGAAAGCGACTCGGACAGAACTCCCTTCCTGGAGAAGCTTGCGCACCCCGTGCTGCAGCTAGAGAAACTCTCGCTCGGACGCAAAGCTCAGGTCGGACTCTTTTCGACAGTCCTGACAACCCTCGTGTTTTTCGGAGTCGAGCGCACTTGCCTCAATCACCCACTCTGGATAGTAGCGAAACCACTCAGTGCAAGTGAGGCCAAGCTCCCAGCCGCGCTCAGGCTTTTGGGCGAAGAACCCACTCGAAATCAAAGCCGCATTCTTATTTGGCCTAAGCAGGAAGCAAGCCTGACTTTGGGCGACTCTCAAAAGGGAACCCTGGAGACAGGCTGGACGCAGGAAGCGAAGACCTGCCTCACCGGATCCTTTCTCAAGAGATTCAGTCTTCCCTGTTTGAATCTTCGCTCTCAGCTCTTGGCTCCGACTGTTTTGAGTTGGGAGCGCGAACTCGGAAAGAATCTTCGCTGGGAATTGAGCTGGCTCGATATTGAATCCGGCTGCGCGCTTCTTTCAGCGCAGGGAAAAGGGCGAATTCATTCGGCGTGCCTGACGGTTGGGCCAGAAGGAGGCATTCTTCGCGGAATCATTCGTCATCCCGAGCGCCCGGAAATCCTCGTGCGCCAGGCCAATCAGATCCTCCTTGGTGCCATCAAGCGTCCTTTCGTGGAGTGAGATAGGCCTATGACTTTACAGGTCAAACCCTGATTCATAACGCAATGAGTTGAGGTTTTTTGAGTATCCGCTATCCTCTTAATTACACAATCTAAGAGGAAAGCCATGCTCCAAACAACTCATGCTTCAAAACGGGTTCGCACATCATTGACTGCTCTTCTCGCACTGAGCCTGATTCCCCTAGGGGGCTGCTCGAAAGCAGAAGAAAGCACGGTCAGCATTCAGCTCGGGACTTATACGGCTTCGAACTCCTTTCTTCCGGAGTTCCTGGTTCCCAGCGCGTATGCAGCCCTTTCGAACGCAAAATTTTGCTTTAAACGCCTCCGCTTCAAAAAAGCCGACGTGGCGGAAGAGTCCGATGAAGACAATGTCGACTTCACTCCTGGCCAGGTGACTCTCACGGCCACAGGCACCACGATCGGTGCGATCAAACTTCCTACCGCTACCTATCAGCGCGTGGAATTCGACCTGGAACCCAACTGTGTTTCGGGGGCGACGAACGCCGCAGAGGGAACCAACAGCAACGGTTCGTTCAGCTCAACGTCGAACATCAAAATTGTTTTCCGCGGAACTTTTGAAGCCTCGGACGCTCAAGAAACTCTCACGCTGGGCGTGACCAGTATCATCACCGCCCTCAATCAGCTTGCTAATGGTGCCAGTGGCAACACAGTTCGCGACGCCCTGGAAAATGCCGGCGGAAGTTTCTAAGGCCCAGAAAACAGTAAGCGGTTCTGCGGGCTTTCTTTGATATTCCGCGCCTCATTTGAGGTTTTCCGCTGTTCTGCCGATACGATTGCTGGGTAGCGCCGTGACCCATCTCCTGTAGGTCGGGGGAATGGCCTTCAGGTGTGCCTTTTTCCCTTGGGATTCCAGGCTCTTGCCTTGTCTAAAGGGAGAACAGCGTCCAGAGGATCGACACGAAGAATGGCAAAAGTTTCCCTCAATCCTTTCAAGGGCTTAAATCAAAAAACGAGAAAAAATCTCGTTTTTCACAGGGGAGCCTCTGTTCGGAATTTGCTCGAGCGCTCGAAATCTTTCAATTTTTCCGCTTTGCCCGAAGTTTGCATCTTTTCACCCCGGGGGAATCAATGGGCGTGAGGGCGCCTCTTTCGGGGAAAACTCAGTTTGGCCAACTTCGCTTAGCGGCAGTAGCCTGCGTGCTTCTGTTGTCAGCGAGCGCGTGCCTGGACACCGGAAGTGATGTCCGAAAAAAGAGCTCGGCTTCGTCTACCGCAAGCCCTGCATCGGGTTCTTCGGCTTCGAGCTCAAGCGGCCTCGTGACTCTTCAGACGCTTCTGAAATCGCGAACGACTCCTGAGACCCAAGTCGACCTGATCGGCCAGAACGGGCAAATCGGGAAGTACTGTGCGCCTACGACTGATGCGGCGTCGAGTAGCCCGTGCCGGTGCACCTTTCAGTACAAAACTCTGGACGGAAAAAGCCAGGAGCTCGAACTTCCTCCGGTACTCATCGAGGAAGACCTGATTCGCTGTACTTATAACAGCGCCGATGGATCGGCTCTTCCGAGCAATTACGCTACCGACTCAATTTTGGTTCGACTCAGGAACTCGCAACTTTATTCGGGCGCGCTTCGCGATCAATTCGCGAACGCACTCCCCTTTAATCCTGCGACTGGAAGTGTTTCTGCGAATTATCGAGACCCGCTCCTTTACGTCAGTCCCGCTCGTCACCAATGCCGTGACTCATTGTCGATCGGCATGCAGCTCGACTCCTCGATGAATGACCCCTTCTTGGCGGACGACCCCAGGCTCACTTACCCTCTGAACTTCTACGCCAGTAATCTGGGACTTGCGCAGTTTCACTTTCACGCCAATCCTTCAGCTCTTCCTCAAAACGGAGCTGGCTGGATCTGTCCCTTCACTCCTGCTACGGCCCAAGTCGGCTCGGAATCGAAACAAGATTTTCGACTCTATAGCGCCACTCCCGAGACCCGAACTCCTAGCGGCGATCAGCCTCAAGGGAGTGTGTTGGAGAGTGTTCAAATTTTTCCTGGAAACCCGCAGTCTTTTGATCGCGCGCGGTTTACTTTGGCTTCCAGAAGCGTGGGGCGCTTCAGTGTACCCATCTCCGCTTTTTTCGCTCCAAACAGTGTTGCCATTGCAAGCGAAGGTTCAGTCAGTAGCCCAAGCGGGAACTCCTTCCCGCTTGGCTACGCAGTGAAACCCTCGCGCCTCACTGCGGGATCGGCCCCGGGAAAAGAAGCTTGCCCAAGCCAAGCGGAAGTAGACATCGACACGAGCCGCTACCGCTGGGCCAAGCTTTGGCTGATGCGCGCTGAGCTCAGGCCACGCGTTCTTCCGGTGAGTAACCGCTTACAAACTCAACTGGCTGCAGCTGCAACTACGGGAGTGGTGTGCAACCCAGGTTCAAACGCTTATGGAGATTGCAAAACCGACGCTGCGAGCGCCTTCAATGGAACGGCAGGAACGAATGATGAATTCCTCGCTGACCGAGTCCTTCTCAATTCGACTGGCGCGTTAGCTTGCATGCGCTACCATCACACCGACCGAACTCAGGGACAAAGCCTCTTTGGCCCCGGTGCCACCTGGGACAGCGCCGCTCAGAGCACGCGCTTGCCTTACACGGCAGCAGGCACCGTTCCGCCTCAAGCCCTATTCGGGGAAGGGACCGACGCAGTGTCGTTCGTGACGACTGATGCGAACAAGCTTCCCGGCGGCACCCAGTGCGGCGGAAAAGACGCCACGGTGAACGACCCCCTTGGGCTTTGCGGCAACCCAGTTCATTCGCAGGTCAACCCGCGAGCAACGGTAGTGTCAGACCGCAGGGTTGCGGGCACCTTTTCAAATCGCACCCTCGATCCTGCATCCCGAATTGACTACGTGTTCATTGTCAGTCCGGTCGACGTTCACTCGGAAGACATGTTTGCTGCAGGTGGCCCGAACTCACGCGCACTTCCCTATTTGCCCTACCGTTTCTACGTTCCGGGCTCCTGCCTCAGCACTCGGCCCGATGTCGATGCGGCGGCCAACCCCGAGTGCGCTGCCACTTCGGATAAGCGTATTCGTTACCTGCCCAAGACCAAAGACATTCTCACGCCGGAATCAGCCCAAGTGAGTCGAGTTTTCCCGCTTTGCGTCTTGCAGGAGGTGGCACCATGAAGCTTTTACTGAGCGCGGCCCTCGTGCTTGCTTTCTCCATCACGCAGTCGGCCTGCATGAACGCGCCTCCTCCCGCGAAGAATTCGCGTGTGATCTCGCAGTCCAGCTCCAGCGGAAACGGTGCGCCCGCGCTTCCGAACTATTCTCTCAGTAGCGTGAACGTGATTCAGTCCAGTTCAAGCGGGACGACTCCCCCGACGCTTCGACTTTATGTGGATTTGAGCGCATCGAGTACGAAGAGCGCGCAAGACGCTTGCGACGTGGCCTCAAAGCCCTGCTCGTGCTTACTCGAGTGGACCGAGGTCAATGAGACCTCGGGCACCTCAGTCGCCGTCACCCGGAAAGCTCAAGGCGTGGTGACGCAAGTGCAGCCCGGTAACGTTGAGTGCCGTGCGCCTGAAGCATTTCTGAACGAAATCGATGAACGTGCAGAAGTCCGCATTCAAGTCGTGGGTACGGGTACGAATGCTTCGAAGTTCACGACTTCGATTTTAGGGTTTTCGCGCGCGGGGAGTGATCTTTCCGGTCAGTTTCAAGATGAGAAAGGCAACTCATTCGGTAATATTTCACGCTACGTCTGTGTTGAAAAATTTCAGCGCGGCACCCGCATCTTTAACCGAAAACTGGTGAATACGGACCAGGATAAGCAAACACCTGCCGTCGTCCATGGCAGCCAGTTCTGTTTCTGGAAACTCAATGATGCAGGTCAACTTCAAAACGTCTGTACGGGGGCCATGAGCGGGCAAGCCGGGATGGGCCAAGGAAATGATCTGCTCAGCGACCCACGCAAATCTTCGCAGCTTTACGCTTACCATTTCTACGTTCAATCGACCGAGCAAGCCGATGCGTTTAGCCAAAACAGCGCTTTCTTCTGTCCGAAAGTGACCGACCCTGACTCGCCATCCATTGGTCCTCAGCTCACGCCTTATGACAGTACGTTTTCGCTGGCACTCTCGCCGAGCGCGAACTTCAGCGTCGGAGTTGAGGCTCCGCGCAGCAAGCTCGCTGACCCGAACAACCCGGTTCAGGGCTCGTCTTGCTTCAGCCAGGCGACTCCTAATTCAAGTGACCCCACCCAGGCCTCAGGCAGCGCTTTCGTGAAGTCGTGCTTGGGTTTCGCGGCGAAACCATTGAGCGGTCCAGGAACTCTGGCTGGCAGTTGTCCCGTCTTGAAAAAGCTCGATGGAACAGCCCTTCCCACGTATCGTTTGCGACGCTACTTTTTGACCCATCCCACGCAGTTCAATACCGATGGGCGGATGGTCAATCGCCGGCAGACCTCGCTCGACATGATCTACGTACTGGATCGCCCGGTGCGTGTCAGCTCTCGTACTTTCGATTACACAGTTGCAGGCCCAAAACCCTGCCTTCAGAGCTTTTACGACGCGGAAGCTGGGCGCTACCGAGCTTCGAACGATCCTGCTTGGCGCGGAAGAAGTTTGGACGGACTCGAGCTCCCGAAGATCGATCATCGCGGCAATGATGTGAACGCGATGTCTTGCTCAAGCTCCTTACTCGTTCTTTCCCATCACGCGCTGAACGACCCTGCACTGAGCTGGAGCTTGGCCACGGTGAACGCAAGAAATGCGTCTACTAAACTACAAAGCGTTCCCGTTCGGCCGTTCGATCCTTGGATGCCCCGCTGGGAAGAAGACTCAAGCTTTCTGGCGTGCGCTCCCGAGTCGCAAAGCGTGGGCGGTAGTGAACCCAAGAAGGCCCCCTTGATTGCCGTTGGAACCGACGGAAGCCCAGGCACGGAAGGTAAAGGCGCGTGGTGCGAAAAAACGCTCCCCACGCTGAACCCAAAACCCCTGAGCGATGCTGCCGTCGAAGGTGCCCCTTCGACCTTAGAGCAGCCTACTTCCCGGAACGCGGGGGCCCGCGAGCGGACGATCGACCCGGAAAGTATTCCAGATCTCGAGCGCGCTCCGCTTGCAGCGCCCCAGTCTGACATTGTGAGAGCCCTCTTGAACGAGCCCAGCTACCGATGCACCTACACTTGGGATGAGTTCCGAGGTCGTGCGCGTGCAGGCCTGACTCCGGCACGAGGCTGCTGCAATGATTTGCCGATTCCTCCAGAAGGCATGCACGTCGAGAGTCAGTCTAGTCGGTGCAACCGCCGTTCGGACGCGTACTGATGTTTGAGCCCAAAGTCCTTTTTGAGAACGATGAGCTACTTGTCATCGACAAGCCCTCAGGAATGCCCTCGGTCTCATTGCGATCTGACGAGACAGGCACCGCTACCCACTGGGTGCTCGCCCGCCATCCCCAGATCGCCGCCGCCGGCCCCGCCCCACTCGAGGGCGGCCTCCTTCATCGCCTGGACACCGGCACGAGTGGGGTCCTTGCTTTCGCCAAGACGCGCGCCGACTGGGAGCGCTTGCGCCTAGCTTGGAGCACTCCGGCCGTGTCCAAGGTGTACCTGGCGCGCGTTGCGGCTTCGGCCAAGGCCAGCGCGACGCCTTTGCCCTTGCACCCTGGGCAGGAAATCGTGACGCCTTTGTCACGCCTGAAAAAAAGCTCGCGCCGCGTGGTCGCGCTGGCACATGGGCATCCTTACCGCGACTCGCAGCTCAAGGGGCCGGCTCTTTCAGCGCTGACCCGCATCCTGGCGGTTCGCCCAATTACGCCGATCGCGCTCACCGCCACCCATGCTCACCTAAGCGCCTTCACCTCTGTTTTTGAGGTCGAAGTACAGATCCTGACCGGAGTCATGCACCAGATTCGCTGCCACTTAGCTTCCCAAGGGTGGCCCATCTTGGGCGACACTGTTTACGGAGGCGCGCCAGCCCCGCGCCTTGCGCTTCACGCTTGGAAGCTCAAGCTTCCCCTTCACGACGGCACGCAGATTGAGGTGTGTAGCCCACACCCCCACCCGGCGCTTCCCTAACGCACTCCGAATCAGCGCTCGTTAAACTCGCCGCCCGAGTACGAGTAAACTTTGCGCTGGCCGTCCACTTCGGTCTCGATATTCACGGGCCTTCTCCAGATCTCGTGAAGTGAGCGCAACGTTTCCCGCGCGTACTTCACATCCAGATCTAAGCCCTGGTGGCGGTGCTGCAGCATCAGTTCGCCTTTGTTCTGATGATTGCCGTCGACCACGAAGATGAAAGGCTGACCGCGATTGGTCAGCTGGAACAGAAGCTTTTCTTTCACTTTCTTAAAATCCCGCTCGGCAATCTCGTACTGATTGGTGCGGCGGTTGAACTGATAAGTGTAGAGCTTCTGGCGTTCTACGAAGTCTTCGGTGATGTACTCGTCAATAAAAGTGACGTCGTTACACACGCGGCGCACTTCGAAGATTTTCTGGCGGCCCAGGCCCAGTTTTTTGTCCCACTTGGCCTTAGCCACCATGTCGTCGCACTCGTCGTACTCTTTCCCGAACTTGCCGCGATTCCAGCGGTCTTCGATGTCTCGGAACAGTTCGACGCCGACTTTGTAGGGGTTCACTTTTCCCGGCGAAGTCGCCAAGATGCCCGCGTTGTGGTCGCAGAAGTCCACCACTTCGCTATCAACGAGCGCTTTCTCCGTCATGATTTTCGAATGCCAGTACGACGCCCAGCCTTCGTTCATGATCTTGGTCTGAATCTGGGGCGCAAAATAATAGGCCTCTTCGCGCACGATATTCAGAACGTCCCACTCCCAAGCTTCGAGCGGAGCATTGTCCAAAAGAAACTTCAGGACGTCTTTTTGAGGCTCAGAAGGGTTCCTCTTACTTTTCTTGTTCTCGTCCTCGCGACGCTTGCGTTGTTCTTCCAAGAACTCAGGCGGATTGATGAACTGATCCATGTAGGATTTCGTGTTCTTCAATCTCCCGGACTCTTGGCGATCATTTCCTTCTTCTGGCTTTCCCACTGACTTGGGGTTGGAGAACGGCAGATGCGGATCGATCAGGGCTTCCAAGGCCAAGCAGCGATCGATGAAATCCTCGACCTTGTCCTGGCCGTACTTGTCCATGTAATCGCGAATCCGCACGGCGTGGTTCGCCATGGTGTCGAGCATTTTTCGGTTCGTTTTTGAGAACCAAGTGTTGTTCTTGAAAAAATCCACGTGCGCACACACGTGAGCAATGACGGTTTTTTGATCCACCATGGCGTTTGATTTCATCAAGTAGGCGTACGAAGGGTCGGTGTTGATCACCATTTCATAGATCTTCTGAAGGCCCCACTCGTAGCCTTTGGACAACTGGTCGTAGTCCATGCCGAAACGCCAGTGCGGGTAACGCACGGGAAACCCGCCCAAAGCGGCCAGCGAATTGATCTGCTCGCTGTCGACCATTTCGAAAATGATCTCGAAAAAATCCAAGCCATAGCCGCGCGCATAGCCCAAGATCTCATCGCGAATTTTGGCCAAATCAGCCGGCATGGTGCTGTCGAGTTTCCGGTCCAGCATGGGTTATTTCCCCCGTCCCAGGAATTCTTTGATCGAAGGCAAGATGCCTTCTTTGTTCTCAATCCGAGAAAGAATCACGGACTCGTGCTCAGTTCCAAATTGCTCTTTCAGATCTTTGTAGAACTGACCTGAACCGTAACGACTCTCGACCTGCCCGTAACAAAAGGTGTTCACCATGGGCAGAAGCGTGTTTTGCATCAGCTCCAGGCAAAGCCTTGTGTCCTCGCCCGACCAGTTATCTCCGTCGGAGAAGTGGAAAGGATAAATGTTCCAGTCCGAAGGCGCGTAGTCGGTCTCGATGATCTTCTGGCAAAGCTTGTAAGCCGAGCTGATCAAAGTGCCGCCCGATTCCCGTGTGCGGAAGAAAGTCTCTTCATCCACTTCACGCGCGGTTGCGTCGTGAATGATATAGCGGGTTTCGATGCCTTTGTACTGCGAGCGAAGCCACGTATCGATCCAGAACGCTTCGGTGCGAACGATCTCTTTTTGCTCGTCCCCCATCGAACCCGACACGTCCATCATGTAGATGATGACGGCCGAATTCTCGTTCTTCACGTCACTTTTCCAAGAGCGAAACCGCATGTCCCGGCGTACGGGCACAATGACGGGCTTCTCGGGATTGTACTGACCTGTGGCGATTTGCCTCTTCAAGGTTTCCTTGAAGGTGCGCTTGAAATGGCGAAGGGAATTCGGGCCTTGCGAAGCAATCGACGTGTATTTGTCCGTCTTGCTCTTCAGCGTCTTGTGACCGCGAGGCTCGATTTTCGGAAGCGCCAGTTCATCCCCAAGGATTTCGGCCAACTCCTGAAGCGTCAAATCGACTTCAAGTTGGTGGTCTCCGCCGTCCTTGCCTGCCTGGCCCTGCCCCGGTTCATTCCCATCACCTTGGCCTTGACCGACGGGATCGCCGGCCTTGCCATCGCCTTGCCCCACTCCACCTTGCTCCTTCTGGCCAAAGCGGAAATGAGGGATCTCGATCTGCGGCAAGGGGATCGTAACTAAATCCTTCCCCTTGCGGCCGATCATCTCGCCGTTGGTGACGTACTTGCGCAGGTCCTGCTTGATCTTGCCCTTAACGATCTGGCGGAACCGCGAATGGTCGCGACGAATATTGTAGATCAGAGGAACTCCTTTACTGCCGCTTCTTCACGTCTCCACGGGCGAAGATCGAAGCGACAAAGTTCAGGACATCGGTTGCGCAGACATCGCAGTAACCATAGTTTTTGATCAGGCGGGTCTTCACCACGTCGATCTTCTCTTGGGTGCTGCGATCTACGACGTTCGAAACCAGCGAAGTCAACTTGATGGTGTCCTTCTGGTCCTCGAACAGTTTCAGCTCGAGCGCCTTATGCAGACGTTCGTTGGTCTTGTAATCGAAAATGCGGCCTTCGATTGCAAGGGCGCCGATGTAGTTCATGATTTCCCGGCGGAAATCGTCCTTACGGCTATCGGGGATGTCGATTTTTTCCTCGATCGCGCGCATTTGCCGCTCATCGGGCTCCTCGTCCATTCCCGTATAGCGGTTCCGAACCTTTTCCCGCTGGGTGTACGCTTTGACGTTGTCGATGTAGTTGGCGCAAAGCTTGGTGATGGCTTCTTCGTCGGCCGAAATAGCCCGCTGAACTTCGTTCTTCACCAGGTCTTCGTACTCTTGCTTCACGACAGCCAGCATTTCCTTGTACTCGCGTCGCTTTTCTTCCGACGCGATCAAAGCATGGTGCTTCAAGCCGCCTTCTAGCTCGTTCATCACCATGAAGGGATTCACGCAGCCAATCTCGCCGTTTTTGTCGTTCACAAAAGCGTTCGAGATCTTGTCCTGCACGTAACGCGGAGAAATCCCCTCCAGGCCTTCGCGAATGGCTTCTTTACGAAGCTCCTTCACGTTGTCTTCGGTGTAACCCGAGAGCGTCTTTCCGTCGTAAAGCTTCAACTTCTGAATCAGCGAAAGATTGGCTTTCTTCGGCTGTTCAAGACGGGTCAAGATGGCCCACATCGCGGCCACTTCCAAAGTATGCGGGGCAATGTGCTTGCCGCGAATTTTGGCGCCGTTGAAGTCCTTTTCGTAGATCTTGGTCTCTTCCTTCAGCTTGGTGATGTAGGGGACGTCGATCTTCACGGTCCGGTCGCGAAGCGCTTCCATGAACTCATTGTTCTGGAGCTTCTTGAACTCGGGCTCGTTGGTGTGACCGATGATCACTTCATCAATATCCGTCTGCGGAAACTTCTTGGGCTTAATCTTGTGCTCTTGAGAAGCACCGAGCAGGTCGTACAAGAAGGCCACATCGAGCTTCAGAACTTCGATGAACTCGACCACGCCGCGGTTGGCGATGTTGAATTCTCCGTCGAAGTTAAAGGCACGGGGATCCGAATCCGAGCCGTATTCGGCAATTTTCCGATAATTGATATCGCCCGTCAGTTCGGTCGAATCCTGGTTCTTCTCGTCCTTCGGCTGGAATGTGCCGATACCCACGCGGTCGCGCTCGGAAAGGATCAGACGCTCCACCTTGATGTGGTTACGAATCACCTTCACCCAGTCGCCTTGGTACTTCTTCAAGAACTCGCGCATCACAAAGCGTGAGAACGGGTTCAAGTCGCCTTTGATCGCGATTTTGTACTCGGTCTTGTTCTCTTTGTTCAGGTCCGCCTCAAAGCGCGCGCGCATTTCTTCTGCCACGAGTTTCAGCGGTTCGTCATTCATCGGGTCGCGCACCGAAGTCTGGTTGCCCAAAATTCCGCTACCGGTGTCGTCCACCCAGCGGAACGTGTAAAGCGCGCCTGCGTCGGTGCGGGAATAGCCTTCGATCCCCTTCTTCAGCATGCGGGCAATCGTGGACTTGGATGAACCAACCGGACCGTGAAGCAGCAGAACCCGCTTTTCAGTGCCGTAGCCCAAAGCGGCCGAACGCAGGAAGTTCACCAGCTTCATCAAAGGAACGTCGAGGCCGAAGACAGCGTCTTTCCCTTTGGCGATCGGGTCGTCAAAAAATTTATAGTGGGTAATGGTCTTTCGGTACTCGGTGTAAGTGCTGGCGCCCCAGCCCACCACCATGTCGTAGGCGCGCTGGAAAGCATTGCGCGCCACAGCCGGATTAGCCCGGACAATGGCCAGATAATCCTCGAAATTCCCTTCCCAATGCAGGTGCTTGAAGTCCTGGACCACTGCTTCTCCCTCGAGAAGCCGCATGAGCTCCGAACCGGTATCTTTGCCTGCCATTTGATCCCCTTCCCTAGAGGTTTTGAGTGCTCCTCCAACCTTGGGGGAGTCCTCTACTTCTATTGTATTCCCCAACTTTTGCGCCTGTCAAAGCGGGGTGCCTCCATTTTGAAGATTGACCCTCAACTTGACCCCCTTACCCCCTGCAGGTAGGCTCTGCGCCACGGTATGCATTCCTACCTCCTTGGCAATCCATCTTTGGTCGAAGCGGTCCGCTCCCTTGAATCTTTGGGAGCCAATCAATTTGATCTCTATTTTCTGAAGAAAACGGCCACTCAGATCGCGATCAAGAATCAAGAAGTCGATTCGCTGACCCGCGCTGAAGACGTGGGCCTCAGCATTCGCGTGCTGCGCGAAGGGCGGATGGGATTTAGCTTCACCACTTCTCTCGAAGTCGATGCGATTCGTCGGGCCGCTCAAGCCGCTTGGGATGTTTCGCAAATCATGCCCGAAGATCCGCACCACACCCTGGCAAGCCTCAGTGAGAGCGTCTACCCAGCGGTCGACACGCTGGACTCCAAAGGCCTTGAAACGGCGATCGAGCGAAAAATTGAACTCGCAAAACAGCTCGAGCGCGAGTGCCGCGCAGCCGACAAGCGCATTCAAACCGTTCGCCAAGCTACTTTCGGTGAGACCCATTACGAAATGCACTTGGTCGACAGTCACGGCGAGCACTTGCAGCACTTGAGCACGCTCTACTCGGCTTCCATTACCTGCAAAGCCGAGCAAGACGGCGACAGTCAAATGGGCGGGGATTTTGGCTTCTCCAACGAACTCTCGGGCCTGGATGTGATGGCAGTCGGGCGTCAAGCGGCCGCCTACGCCACCGAGCTTCTCGGAGCCAAGCAACCTCCCACCCTTCAGTGCCCGGCCGTCCTTCGGAATAGCGTCGTGGCTGATTTGATCGACTTTCTGGCTCCTTCTTTTTCTGCCGAGCAAATCGACAAAGGGCGAAGCATGCTGGCGGGCCGACAAGGCCAAAGGGTGTTCTCCGAAGCCGTCACCCTCATTGATGACGGGCTTCTGCCAGGCGGCTACGCCACTTCTCCTTTTGACGGCGAAGGGACTCCTTCTCGCCGCAATACACTGATTGAAGGTGGCTTCTTCCAAGAAGCCCTTTACGACCTTTATTACGCAAAGAAACACGGCGTGGACCCCACTGGGAGCGCCAGCCGGGGCATCAAGGCCCCGCCGTCCATCTCCACGACGAATCTCTTTTTGAAGCCGGGCAAGAAGTCGCTCGTTCAACTGTGTGAAGGCATTTCTCAAGGCATCCTCATCACGGACCTCATGGGCGTTCATACAGCCAATCCTGTGACAGGCGATTTTTCGTTAGGCGCCTCCGGCATCCTGATCGAAAATGGGAAGCTGACGCGTCCGGTAAAGGGCTTCGCAGTGGCCGGAAACATTTTGGGGATTCTCCAAGGTGTGACCGACACGGGAGCGGACCTTCGATTCTTCGGCAGCACAGGTGCTCCGTCGGTTCGAGTCCGAGAAATCTCTGTCGGCGGCGTCTGAACTTTTCAGCGCAACCTACCGAGGACACCATCCGCTCATGAGCTTCCAGGCCGGCTTTGCCACCGACCAGGGTTTAAGACGATCCAAGAACCAGGACGCCGTATTTTGCTCGGCGGATCTAGGTCTTTTCTTGGTCGCAGACGGAATGGGCGGGCACCGCGGCGGCGAAACAGCGAGCCAAATGGTGGTCAAAATCGTGCCCGAGATGGTGGGAAAGGCCTGCCAAGCTTCAAACTGGCAAGCGCCGCAGGTTCTCGAGCAAGCTTTCACAAAAGCCAATCGCGAAGTGTTCCTTTTGTCCTGCAACGATCCCGAACTCGAGGGCATGGGCACCACTGCTACGGCGCTCTTGTTTCAGAACCAGAAACTCTACATCGCGCACGTGGGCGACTCGCGAGCGTACTACATGAGCAAGGGCTGCATTTGGCAGCTCACGCGGGATCATTCCCTAGTCGAAGAAAAGCTGCGCGCAGGAATTCTCACGCGAGAAGCGGCTCGCCGGGACCCCATGAAAAACGTGATCACGCGTTCGGTGGGTTTTGCGGGCGAAACGCTGATCGATATTTATGAAATGAGCGTTCAAAAAGGCGACGTCTTTCTCGTTTGTTCAGACGGCCTCACCGGGGAAGTAGAAAACCGGGAAATTCTGAACATCGTGCAGTCGCGTCTGATTGAAAACGAGAGCCCCGAGGGAACTGTGGCGGATTTGATCGCACTTGCTAATTCGCGAGGCGGGAAGGACAACACCACCGTTCTTGTCGTTCGAGTCGTGTGAGAGTTGAAAGGTAAAATGGCGAACCGATTTTTCACCATCCTCATCATTCCGGAACGCACCTCGCAGGTCAGGCGCATCGTTCTGCCCGCTTGGGTGGCCCGCGCTGGAGTCATCGGCGGCCTCTTTGGTCTAGCGCTTGGGTTCATGATGTTGCTCGATTACTGGTTCGTCATGAGCCAAATCGGCGAGAACAAAACTTTGAAAGTGGAAAACCGCCGATTGCGCCAACAGGTGCAGGTTTACAAAGATAAGATGCAAACCATCGAAGCCACGATGGACCGCATCCGCACTTTCGCAACCCGCTTGAAAGTAATCACGAACATCGAGGACCGGGGCAATCTGGTGAAGAACCTGAACGCCCGTCCCCTGCCTGACGCAGCCACGAACATCGGCGCTCCAGCATCTACCGAAGCTTCCGTTGCTGGACCGACGCTCGCTTCGAGCGCAGTCGTGCCGCCTCCCTTGGATGGAGATCCCGAAAACGCGACTTTGCGTCGCGACTTCGAGGAGCTTGATAGTCAATTCTCCGAAGCTTCCTACGAGACCTTGCTGGTCGAGCAAATCTTGCAGGACCAGTACGAGCTTTTGGCCGATCAAAAGGCCTTTTTGGCGGCTCTCCCCACAAGAAAACCTGCTGTCGGCTACTTCACCTCAGGGTTTGGACTGCGTCGTTCGCCCTTTGGCGGACGCGAGAAAATGCACGAAGGCTTGGACATCGCCAATCACCCGGGCACTCCGGTGAAGGCAACTGCCGATGGCGTGGTCGTTCACGCCGACTCCAAGCCCGGCTACGGACAAACCGTTATTCTCGATCACGGCTACGGACTAGAGACTTGGTACGCGCACAGTAAGCGCGTGCTGGTCAGTAAAGGGCAGAAAATCCGCCGAGGCGATCCCATCGCGCTCCTGGGAAATTCGGGCCGCTCAACCGGCCCTCACTTGCACTACGAAGTGCGCGTGCACGGAACGCCCGTCGATCCGCTCAGCTACATTCTTGAAAACTAAGTGGGAGAGTTTCGCATGAAGCGGCCGATCCTGAGCTCGATCCAAGATAGTCCCAGCGAGATCCTTCTCACTCGGCTTGCATTTCTTTTGATGGTGGGCACGGCAGCGTGGCTTGCGCTTCAGTGGCCAGCCATTCCTGAGCTGATTCCTTCCCCCTTCCGGAAGTCAGGCGAGATGACTCTGGGTCCTGTTCTGGCATCCAGGAACACGCTTTTGGCGGTGCCTGTGCTGTCCGTCATTCAGTTTCTTTTTCTGACCTGGATTCGAGGCCTACCTCACCGCCACAATTACCCGGTGCGAATCACCGAGGAAAACGCTCCGAGGCAGTACGCCCTGTCCCGCTTGGCAACCGCTCAAATCCGAGCTTTCTTGTCGGCGCTCTTGTTTTGGAACAGCGTTCAGGCGACTCGCCTCGCCGTGGGCCTTCCCCGCCTCATTCAGTCCACTGATTTTGAAGTGGTCGTCGCACTCGGAACCTTGGCTGCGATCCTTGCGTTTCACTTCCGTCGCGCACTTCGACAGGGATAGAAACGCTCCGTTTTTTAGACGCGCCGCGCTAGCTTTTTCCGACTCCAATCCCGACTTTTTCCCTATTGCCGGTGGCGCTTCCGAGGTCCCCCGGTTACAACAGGGACCCTATGCAACTGCTGAACTTGGCGAAGAAAGTCTTCGGCACGGCCAACGAACGAGAACTGAAAAGTATTCTGCCGCTCGTGGCCCGAATCAACGACTTTGAAAAAAGCATCCAACCTCTTTCCGACGAGCAACTTCGAGCCAAGACCGTCGAATTTCGCGAGCGGCTTTCCCAGGGACAAACCCTGGATGATCTGCTCCCAGAAGCTTTTGCTGTGGTCCGCGAAGCCGCCTGGCGCGTGCGTCGCGAGCGTCACTACGACGTGCAGCTGATCGGCGGGGTCACGCTTCATCGGGGCCGCATCGCCGAGATGCGCACGGGCGAAGGCAAAACGCTGGTCGCAACTCTGGCCTGCTACCTGAACGCCCTTTCCGGCAAAGGCGTTCACGTCATCACCGTGAACGATTACCTCGCCAAGCGCGACGCCGCGCTGATGGGCCAAGTGTACGGCTTCCTGGGTCTCACCACCGGAACCATCGTGCACGGACTCAGCGATTTTGAGCGAAAGCGCAACTACTCGTGCGACATCACTTACGGCACGAACAACGAGTTTGGCTTCGATTACCTGCGCGACAACATGAAGTTCCGTCTGGAAGATTACGTCCAGCGCGAACTGAATTTCGCCATCGTCGATGAAGTGGACTCGATCTTGATCGACGAAGCCCGCACTCCGCTGATCATCTCGGGCCCGACCGATGAAACGACCGATTTGTATTACCAAATCGATCGCCACATCCGCGCTTCGGGCGGCCTGAAGAAGGACGAGCACTACTCGATCGACGAAAAATCCAAGACGGCTTCGCTGACCGAAGCTGGCGTGGACGTGATGGAAGCGCGTCTGAATATTCAGAACATGTACGATCCCTCGCACATCGAGCTGCTTCACCACGTGAATCAGGCTCTTCGCGCTCATGTGCTTTATCACCGCGACGTCGATTACGTGGTTCGGGACGGCGAAGAAGGCCCCGAAGTGGTCATCGTCGATGAATTCACCGGACGCTTGATGCCGGGTCGACGCTGGTCAGACGGCCTTCACCAAGCCATTGAAGCCAAAGAAGGCGTGCAGATCGAAAACGAGAACCAAACTCTCGCAACGATCACTTTCCAGAACTACTTCCGGATGTACAACAAGCTGGGCGGCATGACCGGCACGGCCGACACCGAAGCAAAAGAGTTCAAACAAATCTACACGCTCGACGTCACCGTCATCCCCACGAACCGCGCCATGGTTCGCCAGGATCACGCCGACGTCATCTACAAGAACAACAACGGAAAATTCGGGGCCGTCGTTCAGGAAGTGAAACGCCTGCACGAGAAAGGTCAGCCCGTTTTGGTGGGCACCGTTTCGGTGGAAAAATCCGAAGTTCTCTCGCAGCTTCTGAAGCGAGAAGGTGTTCGTCATAACGTTTTGAACGCCAAACAGCACGACCGCGAAGCCGACGTCATTGCACAAGCCGGCCGCAAGAGTCAGGTCACCATCTCGACCAACATGGCAGGCCGCGGAACCGACATTCTTTTGGGCGGAAACCCCGAGAATTTGGCCAAAATGGAAGCAGGCCCGGCACCGGGTAATTCCGCTACCGACGAAGAGCGCGCCGAGTGGCAGACAAAATTTGAAGCCGCAGTGGCTCGATGGAAAACCACTTGCGCCAAAGAGCGCGAAGAAGTTCAGGCCTTGGGTGGCCTGTTTATTTTGGGCACCGAGCGCCACGAGTCGCGCCGTATCGATAACCAACTTCGCGGCCGCGCGGGCCGCCAAGGCGACCCAGGTGAATCGCGCTTCTACCTGTCCTTTGACGACGACCTACTGCGTATTTTCGGCTCAAACGAGCTCCTGAAGCGCACGGTTGCCGCGATGGAAGAAGACCAGCCGATCGAACACAAGTGGACCACCAGGGCCATCGAGAACGCCCAGAAAAAGGTGGAAGGCCACAACTACGATATCCGTAAGCACTTGCTGGAATACGACGACGTCATGAACCAGCAGCGCAAAGTGGTTTACGCTTGGCGCCGCGAAGTGCTCGCACGCGAGAACCTGCGCGACATGGTTTTCAGCATGACCGAAGAACTGGCGACCAACCTGTCGCAAGAATTCTTCCCCGGCGGAAAACTGCGGAAGGACGAATCCGGCCAACCGCGCTTGGACGTGCATGAGCTAAACGCAGCCGTCAGCTCGACGCTTCAGCTTGCGTCGCACATCACGGAAAGCGAGGTCGAGCCTTTCGATGATCGGGGTTTGAAAAAGCTGATCCTGGAGCAGGCCGAGCGCGCCTACAACGCCAAGGAAAAGCAGATCACGCCCGAAATCGTGCGTCAGCTGGAGAAAATGATTCTTCTCACGACGATCGATGCGCTTTGGAAGGATCACCTCCTCGCCATGGACCACTTGCGCGAAGGCATCGGCCTGCAAGGCTACGGTCAAAAAGATCCGCTCATCGCTTACAAAAAAGAAGGCTTCCGCTTCTTCCAAATGATGATGGATCAAATCAACGGCGACGTCGTGAGGAAGCTCTTTGCTGTGCAACTCTCGGCCGAAGCACTGGCAGAAGCGAGTGATGAGCCGCTGATTCCGGAACCCCAGGCTCCGACCGGCATGCAGTACAACGTGACGGCCGATGGCGAGCTGATTCCGCTGAATCCCGCTGAAGTCGTGGCGCCCGATTCTGAGCCTGCGATTCAGGACTCCGAAGAAGAGGAAGATGAAGATTCATCCGCCGGAGCATCCGTCGTCCTTCAGGGCCTGGATCCCCGGAAGATGGCCCGCCAACCCCGCCAGATGAATTTCAGTCATCCGCAAATGGGGATGGGTGGCGAGATCCTCTCGGCAGGTTCACAAGGCTCAAACTTAGACGCATCCAAAGTTGGCCGGAATGATCCTTGCCCGTGCGGGAGCGGCAAGAAGTTCAAGAAGTGCCACGGCGTCAACGCTTAAGCCCGTTTCAAAAGGTCCTGCTGCTCAGCTTCGTGCTTCACGGCATGGCGGCTGCGTTCAGTGTTGGCTTTTCTCATCCAGACGAGCACTTCCAAGTGCTCGAGTGGGCCAGTTTCAAGATGGGCTGGACGCCTGCGGACGCTTTGCCGTGGGAGTTTAAGAGTCAGATCCGCTCGTGGTTTCATCCAGGGCTCGTGACCGCGGGCTGGAGAGCGCTGTCCTTCTTCGGCTGGGATTCGATTTCCCACGCAGCGTTCGTGGCTTTTACTCGGGCGATTCACGCGCTTTTTGGGTGGGTATCTTGCGCTGTGCTGGCGCAAAGCCTTGGCCTTTGGTTTTCGGGGGAGACTTCAAAACAAGAGAGCAGTGACGCTCCCAAACCCGAGAGACGTGACGCCGCTCCATTCAGTGCGGCCGCTTCACCCCTTCTGTGGCTTCAAGGCGCGACTCTCCTTTTCTTCTTTCTGCCGTTTCTTCACGCGCGCACTTCGTCTGAGAATTTATCTTCAAGCTTTCTTGCTCTCAGCGTTGCCGTGCTGCCGCGCGCTTTTCAGGCGAAGCGAAAGCCCCTGCTTTGGACGCTCTTCGCTGGCGTCTTAGGTGGCGCGGCGTTTTTGGCGCGCTTTCAGTCGGCGCTCTTTCTGGCGCCGCTACTTCTGGCTCTTCTCTTCATTTCTCCCAAAGAGCGCTGGAAGGCCTTCAGCGTTTGGCTCTTCGGGGTTTTGGCCATCATTGGCTTAGGCGTGGGGATCGACGCTTGGGGCTACGGGGCGCTTGTTTTCACGCCTTGGCGCTACTTTCAGTTCAACCTTCTTCAAGGGGCTGCTGCAGGTTTTGGCACCATGCCGCCTTGGGGTTATCTCACGCTTCTTTTTGCTAAGACGCCTTGGCCTTGGGGCTGGCTCAGTCTTTCGACACTCGTTCTTTGTTTGAAAGACCGCACCTTCAGGCGCCACCCCTGGGTCATTGCCTCTACGGCGTTTGTTCTTGGGCACTCGCTCATTGCGCATAAGGAGCTCAGGTTTTTGTTTCCGCTCGCACCTTTTTTTCCAGCGCTTTCGCTGCTCGCGCTTTGGAGTACCTGGGTCTGGCAAAAAAGAAGCGTGAAAGTGGCTCTCTTGGCCTTAAACGGCCTATTCCTTGCGTTTCTGATCACCTTCCCCAATCGCTCGGCCGATTCGTTTCGCTACGCTTTAAACCGCAAAGCCACCGCGTCCGAGAATCTGCTCTACGGTGTGGCGCCTGATCCCTATCAAGATGTGCAGCCCGTTTTTGTGAGTCGCCCCGAAGGTTATCAGTATGTGGCAATGCCCAGCGAAGGCGCGTTCCTCACGCTTCTTCAGGGAATGCCTGATAGCTCGAAGCCTTTGCGCTACTTTCACACCGAAGCGAAGCTAGAGGGTTCAGCGGAAGTGCTTCGTGAAAGGTGTCAGCGCGAAGCAGGCGCTTTGCCCGAGTGGATGCCTTCAGCGAAGCAGGGCGTGTTTCGCCCGATGCTCACGCAGTGGACACTCTTTTCCTGTCGCCCCGGCTGAAGACCTCGGTGAGTTGCATCTGCAGGCATTCTGCGCTGGAGCTCAAAACTAAGTTTTGCCATGATCTGCGGCATGAAAACCCTCTGGATCGCGCTCCTGGGCCTTCTGTTCAACGTCTCGGCAAGAGCAGAACTGACTCCTCACTATCTGGATCTCTTGAAGCAGATTGTGGAGATTAACTCGGCCAGCGAAAACACGAGCGGGTCAAAACAGGTTCGCGATGTCCTTAGGCCTCATTTTCTCAAACTCGGATTTACTGAGAAAAAAATCGCGCTCGAGGGTGGGCACGAACTCTGGGTCATGGACTTCCCAGGCGAGAAGGTCGACTTACTTTTGGTCGGGCACTTGGACACAGTCTTCCCGTCCACGTCCCCCTTCCAAGCTTTGAAGGTTTTTCCAGACAAACTGGTCGGCCCCGGAGTGATCGACATGAAGGGCGGAGTCATTCTGCTTCTTCAAGCTCTGGATGAACTCAAAGACCAAGGGCTCCTGAAAAAAGTCAGAATTCTACTGAATGACGATGAAGAGATTGGCTCCCTGTATTCCAAGGCTGCCATTCATCAACAAGCCGAGGGCGTTCGCCGAGCGCTGGTTTTCGAACCGGGTCGGCCGGGTGGAGCTTGGGTGACGTCCCACTCCGGGCTCTATTGGTTTGAAATGCTGGTTCACGGGAAGGCCTCGCATGCAGGCCAGGCGCCTGAAAAAGGTGTGAACGCTTGCGTGGATCTTTCCCGTAAAATCATCGAACTCGCCAAACTCACGCGACTCGAGCGTGGGTTTTCAGTGAGTCCAGACGTGATCCAGGGCGGAACCAAGACCAATATCGTGTGTGATTCGGCGAGCGTGAAGGTGGACTCACGCTATCGGGATCCGAAAGACTTGAATGCTCTCAGGCGACGAATCGATGAGCTGAAGCAGACATCATTTGTTAAAAATGCGTCAGGCGAAATCTGTGTCACGGAGATCAAGAGTCTGAACGATCTTCCTGCGATGACCTTGAGTTCCACACGCGAACTATTTCAAAAGGCCCAGGCTGTGGGGAAAAAGCTCGGGATTCGGGTCGTGGGTGAGCACGCAGGCTACGGAAGTGACGCCAATCACCTGGCTCCGACCGGCATGTCGCTACTCGTGGGACTTGGACCTTGGGGCGACGGAATGCACACCGACTCGGAGACTCTTGAGTTGCGCGCTTATTCAGAGCGCCTGACTTGGCTCAAAGAGTATCTGAAGCTTCTTTTGAAGTGAGTGAGTGAGTGAATGCCTCACTCACTTCCTGACAGCTTCAACGCTCGAGTAAGCGACGAACGGCGTCTTCAATTGCGCCGCCCGTGGGCTTATCGCCCGACTTAAAGCGCTGAAGCACATCGCCGTCTGGGCCGATCAAGAACTTCTCAAAGTTCCAGGCAATCTCGCTCTTTCCAGAAGAATGCTCAACGAGCCAAGCAAACAAAGGCTGCTTTTGCGCGCCTGACACGGGGCCCTTGGCGAAGAGCGGAAACTTCACGCCGTAGTTTCGCTCACAAAACGTTTGAATCTGCTGAGCTGAACCTGGCTCTTGCGCGCCGAAATCGTTGCTCGGGAACCCTAAAACGACCAAGCCTTTTCCAGAGTAGCGATCGTGAAGTTCCTGAAGCCCTTTGTACTGAGGGGTGTAGCCGCACTCAGAGGCCGTATTCACGATGAGAAGGATTTTTCCGCGGTAGGTTTCCAAGCTTGCGGGCTTTCCTGCCAAAGTCTGAAGGGGGATTTGAAAGAGATTCATTTTCTTTTTTCCTTCCGCTGCATGTGCAGAAAAAACCGTTTGAGAAAGACCCAGCGCTAATACTAAGCCACCGACCAAGCCACCCATGAAGCGACTGAAACCTGCCGAGCGAGACTGCATCATCGTGATCTTCCTCTTCCTAAAAAGAACTACTCTGCGGACGCCTCAAAGACGAGGGGGATTGTGACTAAGCTTTGTCCGCGCGCCTTGGCAAACTTCCAGGTCTTAAAAAACTTCTCGATTTGGCGCCTTAAGCCCGGAATCGCTTCACGATCTGCGCCGGAAGCTTTCAAACGATCGGCCAGCCACTGAAGTTTGGCCACTTCCCCGCTGGGCGCCACTTGCAGGCGCAGAGTCAAAACGCCTTGCACCACAGCACCTGCGAGAGCTTGCCCGATGACTGGCTCCAGTTCCCCCAAGGCTTGCGATAGCGAGCGCACGGGAAGCGGTCCTTCCACAAAGGGGCGCGGCTGAACAAACCAGCCGTGAATCACTAAGCGTCCCTGGCGCGGGTCGCGCACTCCGCGCACTTCTCGAACGCTGTGCGGAATACGCGGATCAAACACGGTCAAGCGATCCATCTTGGGCTCGACCTCGCGAATCACTTCCGCGCGCTCAACACCGCCGGTCGCACCTTTCGCTTGGCCTTGCCCCCGTTCAGACGTGCCCCAGTAGTCCAAGATTTCTTCTTGAAGCAGTAAAGTCTCGCCGCCTTCAAAGCGCCGCGTGCTCCAAGGAGTCAGCGAGTAAACAAAAGCCCAAGGGCCGTGCGGAAGGTCTGCGTGCCAGTCCTGGTGACAGCCTTCGACGTAGCAGCTCATCCAGGGCGGAGAAATGTCGTGGCAGCCCAGGTTCTTTCTTCCCCAGTCCTGAAGGCGCGCGTGAACGGTCTTCCAAAGCGACTCGGTGAAGTAATGGTACGCAGGCGTCCGAAGCAGCGTGTACTGCCCCGGCACGTGCCAATAGTCCCAGACAAAGCGTCCGGGGTCGGCTTGCCTGGGGTCGGCAAAACGCGCGTCAAACTCCCCCCGCAGCTTTCCTGAAACGGACTGCCCTAAAAACCCGTCGACCGTGAGCACTGCACCTTGAATCGAAGCCTTTGCCATACCGGCCGTGACGGCTACCGGAAGGCCGCCCTTTTCGCCAGGAAAACTCCTGTTACACTCTAAGGAAGGCATGACTTTCAACCCAGACCAACCCGACTCTCCCCCGGACGATTTACCGCTGCTTGAGCCCGAAGCACCCGAAGGCTCGGACATGGCAGCGCCGTTTCCGGAGGAATCGTCTCTGAGCGAAGCGCCCCAAGGTGAGCCGTTTTTCTCAGACGGCGGCCTGGGCGAAGCGTTTTCGAGTGAAGCTGGCCAAGCCAGTGATGGCACACAAGGCGGCCTAGGCGGTGACAGCACCGGCGGCAGCCGCGCCCAAAGCATGGGCGGAGGCGACGACGATGGCCCGGGCGCCCTGTCAGTCGTGGGCCCTGACCCCTTAGACCCGATCCGCGAAGCCGCAGCTCAAAGCACTGAGCTTCCTCCGCAGGTGGAAGCGGCTTTCCCCTTTAGCCTTCGCATTCACGGGCACTTAAGCGAGGACGAGCGCGCCAGGCTCATTGACCTGGTGAACCGCGAGAAACTCGGCATCCGGGAAGTCGATTTAGAGCCTCAGTTTGAAGCAGGCCGAATCCTGATTCCCAGAATCAGCGAGTTTGCGGGCATCCTGCTCGTTCAAACGCTTCGAAGCACCCAGGCCCGGCTTGAGCTTTTGCCGTCTGAGCACGATGGGCAAGATGACCTGAACCTTGCGCCGCCTGAGCCAAAAAGCACGGCCTACGCCGCTCAAGACTCAGGGCCGGCACGGCTAATCCCCGTCACGAGCCTGCCTAGCCTGCCTGAGCAGCCACGGGTGTCGGTCATTGAGGTGCTCACTGCTTCGGGTGTCCTTTCAACTCGCGAAGTAGAAGCTGAACATGCCCCCGAGTATCAGGAGCTTTTAGAAGCCCTTCAAGATCAGATTCGCCATCAGGCGCTTCTGAAAGGCGCTCAAGGGGTGGTGAACTTTCAGGTGGCTCTGGTGCGCTTGAACTTGCCCACCCGCTACCGCGTGACCGTGTCGGGCTCGGCTGTTCGCTGGGACGCCTGAAGACCGCCTCTTTTGATCGACAATTCAGGCCGCTTGCGCTATCCGCAAAGCGTCATGCTGAGTGAATTTCGTGCATTGCCCGGGGCCGCCCGAGCGCTGATCGTGGGCGACGGAGCCGTCAAAGTAGCCTCGATGATGAGCTTGCCGTTTTTGGCGCTCTTTTTATCGAAGAACACCGCCCTTCCCGCCTGGGCCATTGGCGTCATCATTGGTTTAAGCCCGCTTGCTCAAATCTTCGGCGGCTTTTTCGCAGGTCAACTCTCCGACCGCATGGGGCGCTTGCCTCTGTTTATTGGCTCGTGCGTGGGCTTGGCACTGGCCTCTTTAGGCTTTTACCTGGCAGCAAGCCTTGCGCAAGGAACGCCCCAGTTTGTGGCCTTTGCAGCACTGAGCCTGGCGCTTGGGCTTTTGTCAGCCGTGAACGGAACTTTGAACCAAGCGCTTCTCAGTGATTGGACGCGCCCCGAGCAGCGCGCCTACGCTTACCACTGGCGCTACACGGCGATTAACTTGGGCGCGGCTCTTGGGCCCGCCATTGGCGCGCGCGTGGGGCTATCGAGTTCCGCAGAAGCATTTCTTCTGACTGCGGTGTTTTACGCGCTTTTCTTGGTCGGCTTCTTGTTTGTTCTGAAGAAGCGTCCGCGCGAAACGTTCGACGCCTTAAGCGTCAGGCCTACGCTCAAAGAATCGCTTCAGGCACTGGGGCGCGACCGAAAGCTCTTTTACTTCATCCTGGCAGGCGTTCTTTTCAACTTAGGCTACTGCCAGATGGAGAGCACGCTTTCACAGCACCTGGTGAAAACGGTGGATGGCGGGGTTCAGCTTTTCTCCAACCTTTTGATCACGAACTGCCTCACGGTCGTTGTGTTTCAACTTTTCTCTTACCGCTTCGTTCAGAAAATTGGGATGAGCCGAAGCCTGTTTGGCGGCTCGCTGGCTATGGCGCTTGGGTTCTTCGTCTTTGCTTTTGCCGGCCAGACGCCTGCGCTCTATTTTTTGGCCATGTTTATTGCCACCGTGGGCGAAGTGTTTGTGTTTGGCCCCTCGAGCGCATTCTTAGATCAACTGGCGCCGGATCATTTGCGCGGCACTTACTTTGGGGCAGCAAACTTCAAGCGCCTGGGCGCGTCGCTGGGTCCGGTTTTGGGCGGGTTCCTGCTCGACACGGGCGGCGGAATGCTTTTGTTTCTGACCATGACTCTTGTGGCGCTGGCTTCGGCAGGCCTGCAAAGGCATGGAGAATCGATCTCGAGGCTCCCCAGTCATTCGCCCGAGCACGGCAAACGGTCGGGCGCTTTAGGCGGCGCAAAGACCAGCCGCGTGGGCGCGGCTTGAGCAGAGTAGAGAATCTCTAAAAGGATTTCTCCAGCTTCGTCAGAGCTTTCAGAAGGGCCTCAAATGAGGTTTTAAAATCGGGAGCATTCGGAACCGTCGAGACCGAGTTGACCCATCCTTGCTCAAGACGCTGAGTGTTGATTTTCTTAATGTCCGCAGAAATTTTCTCAGGCAGCGAAGTGTCTCGAAACTTGAAGCATCGTTTCAGAGCAAGCCCGAGAATCGCGTCGTCTGCTTTTGGCAGAAACAACGAAAGATCGTAGACATCTTTAGAGCGGGAATTCGCATCGCCGTGCAAAAGAAGCGCATGCAGCTTCTCAGCGCAGATGGTTTCAACGGGGTAAACAGACCAACTCAGGTCTTGATTCTGCGGGATGAGCGAAGGCGTTGTTACTTGTCGGGGGCCTGGAGTGACCGGATCGCCAATGCCAAGGTCGAAGTAAAGGGTTTGTGCGCGTCTGATGTCTGCAGGGACCTCGCCGATACCGACACGGAATATCTGCCGAATGCCGCCATATTCGCCTTGGGTCGTCAGACTGACTTGGTTTTCAAAGCGAAACCAAGTGCCATCGCCTGAATCCAGTTCTGCCCTTTGCTTGACCCGCGCCAGAGTATCCTCAATGTTGGATTTTACGAGCAGCGCATCAAGATCGATCGTGTACCTGGGAGAGTCATAGACCTTGAGGCCGACAAAGCCGCCTTTAAAAATCAAATGCCCCCTAAGCGTTTCATCGGCGACTAATCGGGCGACCAGTCTTTCGATCAAGAAGACGGTCTCCACGTTCCGATAAGGCAACTTGAGACTTTGAGCGAGATTGTTCAGTCTTTGTCGAATCGACTCAGTCTTCGGGCTCGGTTTCACGTCGTGATCACCTCGAAATATTTTGTCAAAACAGAATCTAGCCCCAGCTCTTTTGCAGCCCGCCCCAGTTTGCCTTCGGTTGTTTGCCGGGTCGCAAAGGCTGCGCGCGCTGCCTGAACGGCGGTTCGCTCTCCAATTTTTCCGGCCATCTTCAGGCCTTCAAGTACCGCTCGTTCGACGGTAACGATTCGGTAGCCATTCGTACTCACCACTTCTCGGTCCATTCTCACTTTGGTTCTGACCAATCGGTAGAGTCGCGAATGAGTGGTTTTGCTAGGATGCACCAGTACCCAGACCTGCCCCGGGACTTGCTCGATCAAGTGGTAGTGAAAAAGAGCGGTGATTCCGCCAATTGCAGAGCTTGGACCGAACTTCGTACAGGCCACCTGATAATCAATGTCTCGGCCCAGATCGCCTTCGGCGTGCAGATAGATACCGCGCCCTACGCGATTCATTTTTCCTTCCGCCACTAACCTGGAAAGGCTTTGATGACTCAGACCCATTGCCTCGGCCTGGGCCCGGGTGAAGACGCCCATCTTCTTCAGCCTAGCTTCCTGCTGCTTGGTCATCATTTAATCGTTTGGCCGAAGCTAACATTTTTCAAGGCAAATGTTACATTCGGCCACCCGAGACTGCCTGTGGCGGTTTCCTGGGGGTTCTGCTAAGGTGAAAAGGTATTTGGGGCCGTCACGGTTTCGACGGGAGTATTGAAGCCCTGGATGCATGCAGAGGTGCCGTCAGGCCTCTTTAAACAGGCGGCAACTTGTAATTGCAAACGACAATTACGCACTCGCAGCTTAATTAATTAAGCTCGACGCTTCACCGGAACTCGCCCATGGGACTGGATGAAGCGCCATTTTAGTGGGCTAGCTCAGATCCATCGCAGACGGTGACGGAGCGAAACTCAAAGTCGGCGGAGGTTGCAGGTAGCCTGCCCAGGGGCGCCCCGCAATCAATCAAAAACCCGGGCTAAGCATGTAGACTCTGGCGGTGGATTGCTTTCGGACGTGGGTTCAACTCCCACCGGCTCCACCAAACTCAAAGAAAAGAGGCTCGGACGCGTAAGCGTTCGGGCCTTTTGAGTTTGGTGGAGCCGGTCCCCGAGGGCGACCGCGGGAGATCGCGAAGCGATGTCATGCGGAGAGGCGCGCACGATGCGCGACTTAGCCCGAGCGGGCGCCGCCCCGGAGCGAGGGCACGAGCCCGAGCGTGAGGGGGCTCCACCATTTTAGAACCGATTTTCGCCCGCTGTCGCATTCGAAGAATGAGGCTGCGGGCGAAAGTGTTTTGAGTGCGGGCTTCGGTGGGAGTTGAACCCCGACTGAGCGGCCGCGGCGAAGCGACTGCGAGCTTTGCGTTTTTAAGCGAGTGTATTGTGATCGCGAGCGGATCGGAACTGCCACTGGCAGTTCCGACGCGGGCGTGGCGCGCACGATGCGCGACACAGCGAAGGAGCCGCCCCCGGAGCATCGAAGCGGATGCGAGATGCGCGAGGGGATTCAACTCCCACCGGCTCCACCAAACTCAAAGAAAAAAGGCTCGGACGCGTAAGCGTTCTGGCCTCCTGAGTTTGGTGGAGTCGGTCCTCGAGGGCGACCGCGGGAGATCGCAAAGCGATTTCACGCGGAGAGGCGCGCATGCTCTGAGCGCAGGAAGCGCGAAGAGGCCGACTGCCCTGTGGGCAGTCGCGGTCAGGATGACCGCGAAGGTGGCGACTTAGCCCGAGCGGGCGCCGCCCCGGAACGAGGGCACGAGCCCGAATGTGAGGGGGCTCCACCATTTTAGATCCGACTTTCGCCCGCTGTCGCATTCGAAGAATGAGGCTGCGGGCGAAAGTGTTTTGAGTGCGGGCTTCGGTGGGAGTTGAACCCCGACTGAGCGGCCGCGGCGAGGCGACTGCGACCTTTGCGCATTTAAGTGAGAATGCTGCGTTCGCGAGCGAATCTGAACTGCCAGTGGCAGTTCAGACGCGGGCGTGGCGCGCACGATGCGCGACACAGCGAAGGAGCCGCCCCCGGGAGCATCGAAGCGGATGCGAGATGCGCGAGGGGGTTCAACTCCCAGCAGCTCCAGCAAATTTGAGGGACTAAGGACCAAAAATCTTCGGCCTATCCTAGTCTCAACATTTAAAAAAAATTAACCTGCAAGAACAAGACACTGATTCATGAGCTGCTGGAGCCTGCGCCAAAAAGTTTCACGTCCGTGGCTCCGCTGTCGCGCAATCCGATCATTGGGATATACTTCCCTATAAACATTTATGCGAACGAGGTGGACCAATGTTTCGATGGTGGCGGGAGCGTCGACGCAAGCGAGAGGCGTTAGCGAATTATCGTGAGGCGGTCTTTCAGGCTGTTTTGGACAAAAAAATTTCGTCTGAGGAAAAGAGCAGAATTAGCAGCATCGTGTCTGAGAATGGCCTCGCTTTAAGCGAGTTGGCCACTATTCAAAAAGAGGCGTTCCAAGGTGCCTTTTCGTCTGCGCTTTCAGATGGTCTAGTGAGTGATCAAGAGGCTCTTCTCCTGAATGACCTTGTCGATCTTTTTGGAGTTTCAGCCCAGGCGCTTGGGTTAGATCAGGAGCGCTTCAACTCTGCGCGGTACCTTGAGTTATTGGGCAGGGGGGAGCTCATCACATTCCAAGAGCGTCCCGAAGGGGTCATTATTCCTGAGGGGGAGAGTCTCCATTTTTTTATCGCGGCTGCACTCGCCAAGAGACGACGTGTAACGACTTCCGTGAGCTATTCTGGGCCAACTGCCTCCATCAAGCTCATGAAGGGTGTGCACTATCGGGTGGGCTCAATCAATTTAGGTAGAAGCACCAGCGAGAAGATTGCTTATGAGGACATTGGCTTTGTCTTCATCACGGATCAGCAGATCGGCTACAAGGGTCCGAAAAAGCACCTCAATATTCCACTCAAGAAAGTGAAATATGTGGAGATAAATGACGGAGTGCTAAATCTTTTCGTCTCTGGACGGGAAAATCCGCATTTAATTATTATGCCTGAATATCAAGTGGTGCTGAGTATACTGTCTGTTTTGCTGAATCGGTAGTTCTTGTTATTTCCATATGGGATCGGTCTAGTCCCTGTTTTTATTCGGACAGGCCATTGTGCAAGGATATTTCGATATGAGTCCTGTTAAAAGCGCACGAGTAGTTTGGCTCCTTGTTTTAGCTTCTATGACCATCATTGGTGCCTGCGGTTCAGATACGCCGGAGTCTTCGTGCGGGGTCGATTCGTGTGGGTTGTGTCCTGACTCACAGACTGGCCTGAAGATATGCTCGTTCGTAGCGACTCCGACGGCTTCTGAGTCGATTACGCTAAAAAACTATTCGACTAGTCTGATCTCGTTGCAGGGTTATTCACTGTGGGATGCCAATACATATGCGAATGGCAGTGGTCAGAAAACGTTCATCAGCTCCGAGTCGATTGGGGCAGGAGCGACTCTGACTGTGGGATCTCTTCCATTTGTAATCAATGATTCAGGGGAGACCCTCTACCTGAAGAACGCTAACGGTTCGGTGTTACATACCCGAGGCAACTGACCGTTACTAGTCGCCAGAGTGTAACTCTGGTTCCGGTGGGCGGTCGCGACGAAGCGACTGCGAGTATTTTGCTTTTGAGTGAGGATGCTGCCTTCGTGAGCGGATCGAAACTGCCAGCGGCAGTTTCGACGCGGGCGTGGCGCGCACGATGAGCGCCACAGCGAAGGAGCCGCCCCCGGAGCATCAAAGCGGATGCGAGATGCGCGAGGGGGTTCAACTTCTCCACGTCAGCAGTCGCGCTTAGGTAAAACCTAATATCTACCGATTTCTAAAAGAATCACGTCGAAGTACCTGAAATCCAAACGGGGCACCTATGATTCGAGTCGAAATTTTGACGGTTCTTTTGTCCTATCTCTTTCTGCGCGTGATCTCGCCGCAGTATCTCGACTCAGTTCACATCTACGCCTCTTACGCCTTCGAGCTTGTCATCGTTCTCTGGGCGCTTGCGCGATTGAGCACAGGATCAGAGTTTTACCTCAAACCATCGAAACAACTAGGCGCCATCACCCTACTGCTTGCCCTATCCGGATGGGGTGCACATTCTGGAGCGACTCATTTAGGTCTCGTAGTTCCATTCGATACGTCGAGCCTGGAAACAAAAGTCTTTCTATTGCTGGTGGCGCCGGTGCTTGAGGAACTACTTTTTCGGCACACCTTCTGGAAGCAGCTTGAAGCCTTTCGCCTTTCCAAGACCAGCGTCTGGATGTTCACCAGTATTTTCTTCTCTCTGGCCCATCTCAATGCCATTCGATTTGTGCCAAATGATCTATTCACCTTCATTTACTATCAAACGGTTTACACCCTGCTTCTTGGACTCGCATGCGGTTGGGTAAGAGAGAAGCAAACATCAGTAGTCCCCAGCATTCTCTTACACGCGGCTTTTAATCTTGGATTCTTCTTGGGGATGAACGGTTGAGAACAAATCCCCGCCGTCGAGGCTACCAGTTCCTACAGGTCTCTCTCTTAGTCATGGAATTTATCCATTTCGGGTGCACCAACACCCCAACGAGGATGACGGAACTAGTGGTTGGACTTCCGAACAAACCACTCACACTCCAATCCTGGCGAATCCGAGACGGCGTCTCAAGTGTCATAGGAAATCAAATCCATCGTGGACTCATTCGGCGAGACCCAGAAACGGGTCAGTTCCTCGGTGCTATCGCAGAGCGCTGGGAAACTAACGACAATCCAGCCGAGTCACGTTTTTTCCTGAAAAAAAACATCCTCTTTCATAATGGGAAAAATCTAACTTGCGGCGACGTCAAATTTTCATTCGAACGACTAGTTCAGAAAAAAATTGAAACTTCGATCCGGTTCCCAAAAGAAACTTCGTTCCAATGCGAAGATGGACACACTTTTGTCATTAGACTCCCCTTTGTCCCCGCCCAGCTGCTGGACATCCTCGCCTCACCGGCCGCTGCAGTCTCGGATAAAACTGGTCTAGTCGGCCTTGGTCCCTATCGCTTGACCGGCGAACAAGAAGACTCAATTCAATTAGAGAGCGTAGTAGATGTTGGCCCGAAACAACTTCTTTTCCGAATCGCCACAGCAGAGGCCTTAACAAGACAATTCTCAGAAGGAAAAGTAGACGACATTCTTTATCTTGGGCACTTCACCTCACCTAAAGTTTCGTGTTTGGAGATCACTGGTCTGAGCCCAACAGTCTTTTGGTTCGGGTTAAACGCCAGAAATCAGCCACTAAAATCCGAGACCACACGAAAGCGAGTGAAACGCCTTCTTGAGCTCGCGCTCGATTCGACCTCAATTTTTAAGGAAGAGCAACGTTCTATCTCTCTCATCCCTTTTGGCGTTCCCGGCCACAGATCGCCGGCAAGCGATAGTCTAGAAGCTGAAATCCGAAACCTTCGAGGATCCATCGCAAAGGGACTCATAAAAGGAAAACTGAGATTTGGTCTAAGAAAGATCAATCAAAGCGATTACCGCTGGTCTGAACTATTTTCAGCAGCCGACCCAAAACGCGAAATATTCGCCTTTGAGTTCTTGGACAATAACGAATTTTTTGAGTCCTACTATCAGCATCGCCTCGATCTTTTCTATGTCGGCGGAAACATCACTCGCAACGATCCTTTCGAAGTTCTTTCTTTCTTCAGAAGCGACGATACGGTGAATCCTTCCGGTGTAACTTCAGATCAAGTTGATCAGCTCGCTAACCAAGCTGCATCAGCCAGAACCCTAGCAGAGGTACGAGATCTTGCTACTCGGGCGGACGCCTGGGTTCTCGATCACGCCTACGCAGTCCCGCTCTTCTCTAAACGCTTTAGAGGCTGCGTTAGACATGGACTCACGGGCTACCGCCTATCCCCACTCGGTCAAGTCTCACTTGATTACTCATTGATTCAGGGCGCACAGCGATGAGCCCGCGGCCGATGACCCTACTCCAACGAGTCTGCATTCTCCTCGGCGGGATTCTGCTCGCTGGATATCAAGTTTCTTTAGATCTGAGCACCTCGGAAGAGCAGAGGCACCTTTGGTTTAACGCCTTGTCATCAAATGCTCCCGCCCTTTTGCATGACGGTAACCTCATTCAACTCAATTCGCTACTTCAGCTGAATGAAAACATTCCTTCGTGTATTTGCGGGATCACCGGAAAACCTATCCTTCAAACAATTTCAGAGTTTCGAACTTGCTCAGATGCGTGCAGCGAAGCCAGTTCCGTCGGACTCAGTCGCGATCTATTTTTTGAGTCACGATATGTGGGACGTATCTGGGTAAGCGCAGCTTCACCTTGGAAGGCGATCTCGAAAGGCGCTACCATCGTCTTCCTCCTTTGGTTCCTCACGATCGGATTTGTCTGGGGACTAGTAAGGAGGCGAAAGGAATTAAAAGCGCTCGACCACCTCGCCTCGGCACTTCAGACTGATTTGAATCGCGGACGACTAAACCAAATTGAGGCGATGGGACCATCACTGGTGCCGATCGTCGCAGCCATACGGGATCAGGAGTTGGCGAAAGACCAAATTCGCCTTCTCCAGGCAAAGACAGCTCAAAACGCCGCACTGGGACGTCAAGCAGCACAATTGGCACATGACATCCGATCGCCCATTGCCGCGCTCAGGGCCGTCGAAAGCGACTTATCCGCTCTCCCAGAAGACAGTCGTCATCTCGTCAGAACCGCAACCCTCAGAATCCAAGAAATCGCCAATGAGCTTCTTCGAAGGAATCGTGGAAGCCAAGGATCGGACAACAGTCGAAAAACCACCTGGGTCTATGGGATGGCCGAAGAGCTCCTGATCGAAAAACGACTAGCTCTTGATCCATCATCTGAAGTTCACCTCATTCACTCCCAATTGGATGAAGCCTACGGAGCTTTCGCTTTCGGGAATCCAGATGCAATTAGACGCGCCATCGCAAATCTTCTTCAGAATGCGATCGAAGCTTCACCCAAGAAAGGGACCGTATCCGTTTCCTGCCACCATTCTTCCGAGGAAGTAGAAATAGCAATTGAGGACGAGGGTGCCGGATTTCCAAAGGAAGTTTTGGCACGCCTTGGCGAGGCTGGGAATACTTTCGGTAAAGCCGATGGAAACGGCATTGGCCTTGCGACATCCATCGCGACAATTCAGGCCGCAGGCGGAACTCTGCTAATAAAAGAGCGAGAAAAGTTACGTCAAGGCACCTTAGTTCAGGTGAGACTTGCCAGTGTCCCTGCCCCAACCTGGTTCGCACAAGAAGTTCAATTGTCGAGAGGAGGACTCGTTCTCATTGTAGACGACGACAACTCGATCCATGAACTTTGGGATAAACGACTTGCCAACCTCCGCAAGAGCGGGCTGACGATCGCACACGCGAGGTCACTTACGGAAGCCACTAGTATCTTGGACGCCAAGTCTTTTGATTCGGAAAAGGCATGCACCTTCCTTGTCGACTATGAGTTTCAGGGAGATTCCGAACGTGGCTCCGACTGGCTGGCTCGCCAGAGTTCGAAAATTCAGCGACATCTGGTAACGAGTTACTCAGAAGATGCAGGTGTCCAGGACTTCTGCGCCAAAGCTGCCATAACGATCATCCCGAAGTTTTCAGCGGGCGCGATCCCACTCAAGTTAAAGAGCAATTGAGTGCAGGAGATCTAGCAGGCGAGCGCCACATGACCGGTGTTTGAACCCTGCTTTACGCATAGCGCGGCTCACCCTGGCGCTCGCTGAAGTACTTTTCCAGAACTTCCTTAAGGGAATTCGCCACCTGACACCGTTCTGTCGCCTCTCGAATATGGCGCTCTGTAGCGCCCTCAATCGAGGCGATCACGTCGGGATGATTGGCTCGCATAAATGATTTATAAGCAGTCTTAAATTCCGCGTGGGTCGCGCTCGGACCTAATCCGAAAAGCTTCAGGCAACGCTCGATGTAGGCATCGTCGCTCTCCTCCTCAGGACCCGTCCACTGCGACTCTTGCCGCTTTTGATGTTCCTCTTTGGCACTTCGGAAATACGCACTCAACTCATCATCAATCAGCTTCAAAAGCCGGTAATGATCCACCCCTCGCAGGACAACGAAAACGATCAGGCCCACCAACCCGAGCCAGGAAATAACATTCGCGATGTGCGCTTCCTTGCCCTTAGGAACCAACCACTGAACTAAGGACGCCATCATCGAGACACCCAACACAAGAAAAAGCCCAATCAGAAATTTTTTTGAAGCGAATGCAACCGCATTCAAAATGTTCTTATAACGTGCCGGTAATCGCCTAAAAGAATAGAGAAAAGCCAGCGTGGGGAGTGACACCGCGGTGGGATATAAAAAGATAGTTCCCCATCCATTAGTATTCTTCCAAACTAATCTTCCAATCGTAGTAGCCGCGAAAACCAACAAGATAAGGCCTATCGGACGAACGACGTTCTTCCATTCCATGTCCGATTTCATGGAATCAAGAAACTCAGTTCGGGTATTGGCCTTCGGAAAGTGAATCTCAAATTCGCAGGCGCTACAGGTGTGGAAGACTCTGGAAACCTCGCCTTTTTCTCGAAACGCGGGCTTCATCACCCGATCAGATCGGTCGTGACGAATGGTTTCAACAAAAACACGACCGTATTTTGTCTTGATCTCCCTGTTCTCATCCAGACCCCTACTGCAATCACATTGCGGACAATAAGCCACCACGCCCCCTTTTTTTTGTTGGAACTCCAGTCGCATCGCGCATCAGTCAACGCTGGACGCACCGAGCGAAACTCAAATTCAGAACGACCACCCCACTGACGTGAAGAGCAAAAAATCCCATGCAACTCACGCATAGGCGAATGATGAAGGAAGCTCGAGCGAAGTTTAAGTCAACGATGAGTCCGAAACCTGGACCAACGTTCGCCCAAAAAATCGAGCAATTCGGCGCAATCAATGGAAAATCAGCTAAATCGCAAAGGCTAATGCTGAGGCCTTCCTGATCATGAACAAAGTCCTCCTCTATCTTTTCCTCGACGGCGCAGTCGCCGGAAGTTTTCTAGCTCTCTGGCAACCGCAGGCGCTTCAACGAGGACTCAGCGTTACGCTACTGAGCTACTACGTCGCGTTTGAGATGATCTTTTCTCTCATGACAGATATCCCCACGGGGAGCCTGGCAGACCGAATCGGCCACCGAAAAGTAGCTCTTTCTGGGATTGGGCTTTATGTCGCTTCGTTTGTGGTTGCGATCAGTACGAGCACACCCCTGGGACTCATTGCCTGCGCGCTTTTGATTGCGCTTGCGGGAAGCCTGATTTCTGGGGCTCTGGATGCCTGGACTTCAACCGAAATTTAAAATCGGGATTGAAATATTATCTTTTTAGTAAGAAAAGCCCGAGAAATCCAAAGCATATTTTTTCTCTATTAGGACTAAACGATGCGCTACCCGCTGATTGCAATAACCTTAGCTCTCTCAGCCTGTTCAACACTTTCTCTCGGTCCCGATGAGATTCGAAAGCTTCCGTCTGGATATATCTGCGAGATCCTCGCACCTGATTCAGGAACCCTCATCTCGAACGAACAGAGAATCCAGCTCTACGGAACGCTTGAACAGAGAAACTACCGCTGCGATACATCGCCTCGGGCACAAAAGAAGGCCGCAATGGCTCAGGAAAAGGGATGCGGAATGCGGCCGATTCCTGATTTCAACTGCGTAGTCAGTAAATGCGTCAACGGTAAGTGGGAACAGATTTGCGAATAACAGGCTTGTAGTAGCCCCCACTTGAGCAGGCCCGCCTATTTCTCGGGGCCAACCTCATGGACGCCATACTTTTTCAAGGTATCGAGAGGTACCGTAGACAAGGTTTTTTCATGAGTCGCTTCCAAGACTACCTTTGGCGCGCTGCCCGCCCGCTCTGCTTCTAACCACCTGGCGGCGCAAAGACACCAACGCTGACCTGCCTTAAGCCCAGGGAAACCAAACTGGGGTAAGGGACTCGATAAGTCGTTCCCATTACTTTTTGTGAACTCCAGGAACTCATCCGTGAGCACTGCACACACGGTGTGAACGCCCCTATCGTCAGGCCCCGTTTCGCAAGATCCTGTGCGGTAAAAACCTGTCAAGGGATCCATTCCACAAGGTTTCAGCTCGGTACCCAGAACGTTTTTATTGGCCATTAAGTTTTTTTCATTCATATCTTTGGAACCGATATGACTAACCCCCGTTTGAAAGAAACAACAGACTTTCTGGTAATCGGGGCGGGGTTGGCAGGGCTCGCTTTCGCACGGCAGGTGACGGAGCAAGGCGCGAGCGTCCGGCTCTTAGACAAAGGGCGCGTTGTCGGTGGACGGGCGGCGACCCGACGTTTCGGCACCACCGTAGTCGATCACGGCGCCCAGTTCTTCACTGCGCGGTCCTCCGAGTTTCAAGCGGTTGTAGAACAGGGCCTCACCGAGGGCTGGATTCGCACGTGGTATCGCTCCATCTCCGAGTGGCGCGACGGCAAGCTACATGCCCGCCCCGACGGTCACCCGCGCTACGCCTGTCCGGAGGGGATCAGCGTTCTTCCGAAGTTTTTGGCTCGGGGTCTAGAGATCGTCACCGAGGCCGAGGTGAGTGCTCTGAGATGCGAGAACAAGGGCTACCGCGCTGAGACGAAAGACGGACGTGCGTTCGTCGGAGCCACCCTCATCCTCAATCTTCCCCCTGTTCAGCTCTTGAATCTTGCGAGTGAGCTGATCGCCCCTGAAGCTGCCGAGCGCATCGGGCGGGTGATTTTGGAGCCGTGCTGGGCGTTTCTCGCTCAGATGGAGAACGACCTCGCCGTGGAATGGCCCGCGCTGGAACTGACCGGGCACCCCGTCTTCTCGTGGATCGCGCGAGATCACACTAAGCGCCCCCCTGGCACCTCCCCGACTCTGATCGCCCACGCCACGGCGGCCTGGACTCGGGCGCACCTGGAGGCAAGTCAGGCCGAGGTCGAGCCCCTGCTCCGCGCTGCTTTAGAAGAACTACTGGGTCCACTCACACTCACACTCACGCAGAGCCAGACGCACCACTGGCGCTACGCCAAGCCCGAGACGAGTTTCGGGGAGCCGTTCTTCTGGGACGGTACGCGCCGGATTGGGGCGTGCGGCGATTGGTGCGCGGGCGGACGAGTCGAGGGGGCCTTTCTCTCAGGCTTGCGCCTCTGTCAGGAAGTCTAATTGTGACCGAAGAAGGAGCCAGAGTATGACCGCGCGAATCGGTGTTTTTGATTCTGGAGTGGGTGGAATCACGGTTCTAGAGGCTCTGCGCAGAGTGTGCACGGACGCCGACTTTGTTTACCTCGGGGATACGGCCCACGTTCCTTACGGAACCAAGAGCCCCGAGCAGATTCGAGCCCTGTCGGTGGCTGGTGCGAAGCAACTGGTGACTCGTGACATCGACGCACTGGTCGTTGCTTGCAACACGGCCTCGAGCTGGGCCTTGGAGCCGATCCGCGAGGCAGTGGGCCCGTCGTTACCGGTCATCGGGGTAGTCGAGCCCGGAGTGCGTGCAGCGCTGGCCGCGTTGCCTAGGCCGAAAGCTCCGCTACTCTTACTGGCGACTCGCGCCACCGTTCGCAGCGGTGCCTATCCCAGAGCGTTCGAGGCGGAACAGTCTGGAGTTAGTCAATATCTTCGGGAACAGGCATGCCCGCTTCTGGTGCCGATGATTGAAGAGGGCTGGACGGATCACCCGATTTTGGAGGCGACGATTAAAGAGTACGTCGGCCGCTATTCTGGCCCGCCGGGAGTGGCGCTGCTAGGCTGCACACATTATCCGTGGATTCAGAGCCTTTTTGAACGGGCGATGCCCGGGTGGGTGGTGGTGAATCCTGCGCTCCAGGTGGCGCGCGAGGTGGCTGCACGCTTAGCTCTGCCTCAGATCAAATTGTTAAAAAACGAGTCTGATCTTCTGCCTCAGGGGAATATCGAATGGTGGTTTACCGATCTCGATGCGGTCCCCCAATTTGCCTTTGATCGGCTTACACCGGGTGAGTGAGGCGTGATCGTGGCTGGGAAGCGATAATCTTCGGAAGACCGAGAAAACGCCCCCTCGTAGGAACCTCGAACACACACGCCTCATAACTCGGGCTAAGCACGGTCCGCCCTTTGCTTCCGCTGCGACACAAAGCTTCACCGAAGCTTGAACGATCCGCTGCGAGGCTTGCATTCCAAAGACCAATATCGTATATACAGTAATAAGCTTTAGGCCGAATTTTACTGGTGATCTACACGATCAGGAAAGGCCCACGTGACCAAGAAACGATCCGGATCATCAGCTCGAGGCAAGCTAGCCGCAAAGAACGTAAAGCCTATGCCGGATCATTTGATTGATTTCACTGACGCTCCCGAATCTACGACCGATGAGCTGAAACGCGCCAGAAGGGTCGGACGCCCCGCTACCGGCAAAGCGAAACTCATGATTGCGATCCGAATTGATCCAGAACTTCTGAGCGAATTACGAAAGATCGCCGCTCGCCAATCCAAGCCCTACCAGACGCTGATTCATGAGTGGCTAGAAAAGGCCGCTAAACGCGCCTCAAAAAAGGCGGCGTAAGTCTGAAATCCAGGCCCTACCCCTGAAGCTTCAACAGGTACTCGTCGAGCTTCTCGAACGACCCGGTCCAGCCTTGAGTCATACCCGCGCGGGCTTGGATGAAAGTCTCGAGCTCCTCAGAAGTGACGTGGCCATGCGGCTCCCAAGCGATGGTCACTCGCGTTTGGCCGGGGGCCTCTGAGGCAAGCGTGACTGTGGTCAGCATTGTTTCAGGCCAAGTGGGCGCCATGGGGTGGCGAGAAATTCCGCCCTTTTCGTCGCAAAATTGCTGGGTGTAAACGATTCGGTCCGGGCTTTTCACTTCCAGATACTTTGCGCGACCAAACATCTTCACGCCCGCGCCATTTCCCATGGAGTAGAAAGTCGATCCGCCGGTTTTGATTTCTGCCTCGAGAAACTCCATCTGAAAACCTGTCGGCGCAAGCCACTGGGAAAAATGCTCGGGCTTCGTCCAAATCGAAAAAATCTGCTCAATCGGTGCAGAAAATGTCCGATTGATCACAAACAGATTTTTTCCAGATACCTTCTTGGCCAGGAACTCTGCCAAGCGGTCCCAAGTGGTCTCACCACCCGCAAGGCGAATGAACTTCTTCGCCTCCTGCGCTGCCTGGACTGAAGAGAAAGCCATCGTCATGTCCATCGTGGTCTTGCCGTCCGATTCTTTGAAGTGAACGGTCACACGGAACATAGGCGGCTGTTTGTCGTTGGCTCCGTGATCGTAAACCAGGCGCGCGTGCTTCTCGACATCGAGGTAGTGGGTGCGATTCGGGTAATCGACGCCATCCGGGCCGTGCATGGTGTAAGCCCACTCGCCCCCAGCGCGCAGATCCTTGCTGATGTGAGTGAGCGTGAACCCGCGCGGCCCCCACCACTGCGCCACTTGCGCAGGATCGGTCCACGCCTCCCAGACCTGAAACACCGAGGCATCGTAAACGCGGATGAGTCTGAGTTCGTTGGCAGCGTGAGTGGTGGGCATGGCTTGTTATACACGACGAAGCCCCCCGGCGTAAGCCGCCCGGGTTGGCCTTCCCGAGAACGTTTGCACGTGGTTTGCATTTTTCCTCTCAAATGACCGGACAAAACAAGAATGCCTATCGCTCGCTCGTGCTCCTTTCTTTGCTGGCCGGCAGCCTAACCGGGTGTGCTGCCGCAGCAGTTGGAGCGGCTGGCGCAGCCGGCGGCATTGCCTACACAGACCGAGGCGCTCAAGGCGACGTGAAAGGTGACGTCGAGCAGGTCAATCAGCGTGCCACCCATGCCTTAAAGAGCATGGGAATTCAGATCACGGGTAGTGAGCTCAAGAATTCAGGAAGAGAGCAGTCGATCAGCGGAAAAGCAGGCGGAACTGATGTCAGCGTCAAGATAACACAAGCCGGAGCAGGTACGACTCATATCGAAGTGATCGCCAAAGAGAGCACGCTCAGATGGAACAAGGATTACGCTAAGGAAATCTTGGCGAAGATCGTTCAACAGAGTTGAGCCGAGCGCGAACCCCCGCTCCGGATCCGGGTAGGCGGTGACAGCTGGCCTCAGGGCTTAACTGTAGGGAAAAACCTACAGGTGGCTGTTGGGAACCACCTACAAAATACCAGAAGTAAGTCTTTACAAGGCCTCAGCTCACGCAAACTCAGGACTGACAGCTGGCACGGCGCATGCTTAAGCGCAAAAAGCGATGAACGACTGATTCATCGATAAACCCAATCGAACTCAAATCACCAGGGCGTGTCTGCCTTGGTTTTTCTCTGAGGAACACGTGGAGAAATTATGTTTGTAACAGCATCAGATCAAGTTGACGTAAATCAGACCGAGAAACACCTACTAGACCTTTCAAGACAATCGTTCAACATCCAGGAAGAACTCAACAAGATCATCCAAGATGAGTTCTCACCCCACCCCTTCACGCAGATTTCAGTGAAGCACGACCTAAGAGAGCTGATGTCCAACTTCTTGGCGATGTCGCAGGCCTTCCCTTACATTCAGGCCGGAAGCCAAAAAGACCTGTTTTTCCATTGCATGGACAAGTCGATGGACGTTCCAGATCATGTCGAAGTTTCCTCAGTAGTTGGAAATTTCCTCGTATGGGACGAAACAGGGGGGCTCGCTCTTACCGCGGGCAGAGGGATGAGCGGTCTAAAGGAACTATTAAAAACTAAGAGCTATTTTCACTCAAACATACTGAAGCGAGATCTTCTAAGGATCTTCGGAGAACCATTAGAGCCTCATTATTCGAGCGCAACCCGCACGTATCTTTTAGGACTTTACAATGGACTCTCTAATTTCAATCCTACTATTCGATGCGCCCACATGATCGCATTCGAGAGTCATGCCAACCTTATGCTGAATTCGCTTTGGAGCAGCCTCGGCGCGATACTCCCTTCCGAGAAGAACAATCTCATTTTTTTCCTTATGCACGTTGGCGGATCAGACCCAGCCGAGGCCCACCACGTGGAGATGACCCAGCAAATGATCAGTCGCATGGTACCCGAGGATGAACTCCAGCAATTCTACCAAGTGTTTCGCGAGGCATTCCAATTAAATTCGGCCTGGTGCGAGGAGCTTTTAAAATATGAACAACAAACATGAACCTTCCCAGAAGGAACCAGAAATCGCATTCGATGACTTCACACGAGTGGATATCCGCATCGGAACGGTTCTGAGTGCTGAACTCAATCTGAAAGCAAGAAATCAAGCCTACGTTTTAACTATCGACCTCGGTGCGCTTGGAATCAAGAAGAGCTCGGCACAAGTCACACAAAACTACGAGGCTGAAAATATCATCGGCAAACAGGTGGTATGTGTCGTCAACTTCCCGAGCAAGAATGTTGCTGGAGTCATTTCCGAAGTCCTTGTGTTGGCTTCTGTATCAGAGAGATGCGGTACCATTTTACTCACGGCCACACACCAGGCACCGAACGGAAGCCGCGTACTCTAGCTCGCCGCGAGAGCACAATGAACGCGAATATTTTTCACAGAGTCTGTAATGAAAGAAGCCAACTCACTTTTTTTCTCAACGATTCGCTTCAGCGCCTGGACCCCTGCACTCCTCGCGGCTGCGGTTTGGGGCGTTCTCCCAGTTCTGACACGTTTAGCCTGGATGGAGAAAAGCCAAGTTGCGTCCTCGTTTCAACTGATCTTTCTTTTTCTTCTCATTCGCTTTTCGTTTTCGTTTGTCCTGACTCGCCTTCTGTTGAGGGTGTTTCGCCCGGGCGTTTCTGCAGGTCCTAGTCTCATCAGAGGCCTTCGCTCAGGGGCCATTTCAGCAAAACTTCTCAGCCTTTGGATTGGGATTACGCTTCTCAATACCTGGATCATCACCCTGGCGCTTTCAGAAATTCCGGCTGGGATCTATACGCTTGTGTTCTCGGTTCATCCCATCCTTGGGGTTTTACTTTCAGCGCCTCGAACTGCCGGCAAATATGTCCGTAAAAACTGGCTGGCTCTTGGCATCACCTTGATCGGAACGCTTGTTTTTTGCGCCACAGAGGACTTTTCAGGAGGTGCTCCCAGTTGGATTGGCTGGGTAAGCTTGGCCTCAGGAATGCTGACGTGGCTCGGGTATTCGCTTTTAAGCGAGCGTTTATCCGCAAAGGGAATTGCCCCTCTCGAGTTGACTGAACTCACCCAGTGGATGGGCGTCTTGAGTGCCCTAGGGGTTCTGTTTCAATGCCCAGATATTCTCGCGTTCATTCGTAGCGAACCTAAGATTGTTTCAAGCGCCCTGCTGACCGGCGTGCTGGGAATTGTCGCATTTGGTTGCTTTCAAGTGGCCCTGGCACGATCGGCCCGAATCGCATTCTTGGCTCAGTACTTTGAGCCGATCGCGGCCTTTCTCACGGCAGGCTTCCTTCTCGGAGAAAAAGTAAGCGCTATTCAGTGGCTTGCAGCCTCGCTCACGCTTTACGGACTTTACCGATTGATGGGCGAGTCTGAGGACACGAAAAAATCACAGAACCCGGAAGAAGCGTCCCTTTCTTCGCTTGAGGTTCAATCTCTCTCAGTGGATTCTCTTCCAACGTGATTCAGCGACTCAACCTCTCGCAACAAGAAACACTCACCGCCGCCTTCCAGCTTCAAAAGGACTCCTACGAGGAAGAGGCCAAACTCATTGGCTCGCGGATGATTCCGCCACTTTTAGAGACGCTAGACGCCCTGAGGAATGCACAAGAGCGCTTCTACGGGGAATTCCTAGAAGGCCGGCTCGTTGGGCTGATAGCCATGACGGAAGAGGAGCCACACCTCCGAGTCAGTCGTCTAGCGGTGGCCCCGTGGGCCTTCGGTCGGGGCATTGCCTCACGCTTACTCGAGTTTGCGCTTGAGCAAGCCGGGCCAAACCAGCGCACAGTTGTTTCAACAGGTAAGGCCAACACCCCTGCGCGACGCCTTTATGAGAAATTCGGCTTTCGCTGGGTAAGGGAGTTTCACGCGGGAGAAATCGCGCTGGTGGAGTACTTGAAATGAAGAGGGGCGCCTACCTGCCCCTCTCTCGCTTTTCTTAAGCCGACTGCCCCGCAATACTGGGGGCAGTTTCGCTTTTTGAGCGGCCTGAACTCAAAAACCAGATCAGCGCCGATAGCCCCACAGCCATCGCACTCACCAAAAGAATCAACCCCTGACTGCCATAATCCTTCGGCCAAAGGGCCATCCACAGGCCCGAAATCGGTACGGAAAGCTGATTAAGGCAAACGATGAAGCCAATGGTTTTTCCCATGTCTTCCCTGGGGATCACTTTTGCCCGCTGAGTTCGAATATAGACGTTAAAGAGAGCGTCCGCGCCGTGAAGGACGGCAAAGCTCACAGCAAAGACCGGGAAATAGGGAATCGCACTGGCAAACGAGCTCACGGCAAGCAGAGCAAAAGCGCCAAAGCCGTACCAACGGAACGGAACCTTTTTCACCAACCAGGGGACGAAACTTAAAAACAAAAGAGTCACGCCGCCACTCGCTGCGATCAGAACACCGTAATAATGGTCTGACAAACCAAAGGTCCCAGCCGTCATGGGCGCACTGATCGCGCGAGCTAGTCCGTACATCAAATTCACAAGCACGGTGTAAGCGATCAACATTTTTAGCCCTGGAAGCTTCATAATGTGACCCCAAGCCACTTTGAAGTCAGCAGATATTGACTTCTTGGCCTGCGGGGACACAGATGAACTCAAGGACGGTAGACCAAGATTCGCCAGGAAGCTGATCGAAAACAGAAGAGCCGCGATCAGAATCAGATTTTCTGATTTCAACCAGAGCACCAAAATTGATGAGACTAGCGGCCCACCAATACTCGAAACCTGCTCAATCCCTTGCAGCCAGGACTGAACCTTCGGTAAATCACTCACAGGGAACACGCGAGGAAGGGACGCCTCAAGCGCGATAAACCCTTGAGCATAGAAAAATGCTACGGCCGCACTCATCAGCGAGAGCACCAAAAATAGGTTCTCTTGGCCTGCCACGACGATCCAGCCAAAGCCCAGCACACAGGCAACGGCCCGAAACGAATCCGCCAGAAGGAAGATCTTTCGGCTTCCCGATTGGTCCGCCAGGAGGCCCGCCAAGGGCAAAGAGACCACTCTGGGCAACCATTCAATTGCAAAGGCAAGCCCTGAGAGTTTTGCACTCCCAGTAGCCTTAAAAATGATCAGTGGAACCACGAAAAGCAGGAACTGATCTGCAAGTGTAGAAAGGAATCGCGCTACCAGAAATCGTCGAATGAGCGGCTGAGGGTTCATAGTGCTTCAGCGCGACAGCAACGGTCGTGCCACTTGCGAGAGCGAGCTCCTTTAGATCGAAATCTAGGCCTTTCATGCAAAATCGCCTCGAAACCTCAAGGGAACGATTTGTAGGCACTTCCCCACACTTTGTAGGCAGAACTCTACACTGGGGCGCGTAGGTTGCAGGAAAGCCGCGCTTGGGCCCCATCTCAGCCCCAGCCTACCCATGGCACGCTTGCTGCTTTGCTGACCGCAAATGAGACCACCCATGAAACTTCAATTCCAACTCAGCCCGACGATTGAGCTGAAACAAGTCGACCCTTCGATGGGAGCGGAAATCTTCCAAACCGTCGACCGAAACCGGGCGCACCTGAGGCCCTGGCTCGCCTGGGTCGATAAAACGGCAACGGTTTCCGATATTGAAGAGTACCTCGCGTTTTGTGAGCGCGCTCTCGCGACCGGCTGCCTCACTTTAGCAATCTTCGAATCAGGCCGATTTGCAGGGCTGATCAGCCACCACGCGATCGACCTTAAAACAAGAATGGTTCCAATCGGCTACTGGATCGATGAAGCCTTTCAGGGAAAGGGATTGATTCGGGATTCCGTTCGTTTCTTGGTCGACCATACTTTCAATTCCCTGCCGGTGGACCAAATCCAAGTCCGGACTGCCACTGACAACGGACGAAGCGAGAAGATTCCGCGCTCATTAGGTTTTCGCCTTCAAACCGTACTTCCCGAAGCGCAGGTAATTCTCGGAAACCCCCAGGATCTGAAAGTCTTCGTGATGGAGCGACAAGCTTGGGAGAAATCGCAACGACTGCATGCCCAAACTGCTGGAGCTATTGACCTGAGAAAAAGAGGCGATGCCGCCCGCGCGCTCACGATTTTAGAGCCGCTGCTCGAGCAGAATCCAAGTGACGCAGCCTTGAACTATCAGGTTGCTTGGACATTGGACGTTCTCGGACATGAAAGTAAGGCTGCAATCCACTACGAACGGGCCCTCTCGTCCGATCTCAGCGGAAAGGACCGTTTAGGCGCTCTTCTCGGCTTAGGTAGCACCTACCGCTGTTTGGGCGCTTATGAGCAATCGCTTGAAGTTTTCAATCAAGCCGTAGCCGAATTCCCCGCCGACCGTCCCTTACGCGTATTCCGGGCACTCACTCTGAGCCGTCTTGGACACTCCGAAGAGGCGGTATCAGTCCTATTGAACGAACTTTTAGATACGACCGCTGACAAAGAAATTCTGAGCTATAAAAGGGCTCTTCGGGGCACTATCAAGCTCCCACCAGAGGAAACGCATTTATGAAAACGGCAAAAAACGAAATCCTGATCATTCCTGCAAAAGATTTGAACCGCCCCCTCACCGAGCTGTCGGCGCTGCCGGGTCGGATCACGAGTGAAGTGCGGGCCGTTTGGGATGAAAAAAAGGGTGACCTTGAAAAAGCGCTGAAGAAATCCAAGCGCCCCAGCGGAACGAAGCTTCACTTCAGTGATGGCTCGACTCTGGCTATCCTTGCGGTTCCAGCCAACACTTCATCGTTTCATCTTCAAACTGGGATCAGGAAATCGTTTGAAGGAATCCTTGGGTCTGACACGCCGCTGGTCATTCAACTCGAGGCGCTCGCGGATGCGTCCGCCGAATTAGCTCAGCGCTCTGCCTTGGCACTGGCAGCACTCAGCAAGTTGACTCACTGGAAGCCAACGCCGTTTGGAAAAAAGGCGGAAAAGAAAAAGGGTAAAGACGAAACCCCAAAAGCGATCGAAAAGGCCGACTGGCGCGCAGGAACGATTCAAGACGAACTTCCGTCACTGATCGAGAAAGGTAAAGCTTTAGGCGAAGCGAATAACTTGATTCGTACCTTGGCTGAACTCCCTTCGAACGTCCTCACCCCGGCGGCGTACCGAAAAAAGGCTCAAGGACTCGCAAAAGAAAACGGAATCTCGTACGCGTTCTGGTCCATCAAAGACCTCGAAAAGAAAAAGGCAGGAGCCTTCCTAGCTGTGAACCAAGCCGATCCAGCAAGCCAAGCGGGCATCGCGGTTCTGAAATACGTTCCCAAAGGGAAGAAAAGTCAGTCGAAGAAGAAAGCTGAAAAAGCCAAAGTCCTGGCTTTGGTCGGAAAAGGCGTTTGCTTCGATACCGGCGGAAACAACATCAAAGTTTCAGGCAATATGTTTGGCATGCACGGCGATATGACCGGATCTGCCGTTGCGCTGGCACTGTGCCTCTACTTTGCAAAGATCAAGGCGCCCTTTGAAGTGCATGCTTACTTGGCATTGTCCGAGAACTTGGTTTCTCCGACCGCTTACAAACCCAACGACGTGATCGTTGCAAGCGACGGCACTTCGATTGAGATCATCGACACCGACGCCGAAGGACGCTTGATTCTGGCTGACACCTTGGCTTTGGTGCGGAAAACGAATCCTTCGCTTTGTATCGACTACGCGACTCTCACGGGAACGGCGCTTCGCGCTTTGGACACTCAGCGCTGCGCGGTTTTCTCGAACCGCCCGGACCTTGCCGTTGCCGCGGTTCAGGCAGGAGATGCGTCCGGTGAACGCACCTGGAGCTTCCCGTTGGGTGACGAATTTCAGGACGGACTGAAGTCGAAAGTGGCGGACCTTGCCCAAGTGGGGCCCGGAAAAAATGCGGATCATATTTACGCAGCGACTTTCCTTGCCCACTTCATCGGCGAGGAAACCCCGTGGATCCACGTGGATCTGTCCGCAGGCGAGAACAAAGGTGGACTGGGACTGGTCAGCAGCGATACCACGGGTTTTGGCATGTTCTGGACCGACGAACTGGTGAAGCGAGTTCTTGGGTAAAGAACTGAAGCCTTTTTGAGCATCCCAACCCGAGGAAACCGTGCTGAAACTTCCCAAAGATCTGACCGATCATCCTCGCCACGATGCCATCCTGAAGGCGCTCTCCACCCAAACTGCACCCCTTTGGGAGAGAGGAACGCATGAAGTTGCGACTCTCTCCCTGAATCCAAAGCTTCGCCAAGAACTGGGCCGTGCTTTGGAACTCGGCTTTGCGATTCAGGGGCTCGAGCAAATCGGCACAGAACTCATGCGCGAGCAAAAGGGCTTAGACGCGCTCAAGGAAAAGACCCCGCAGGCGCCTCAATCCAGCCGCATTTCGCGGATTCTTTTGGTCGCGAACGACGGATCTGAACGCTTCTACCGTGAATGTGAAAGCCTCCTGAATCACTACTCCCAGCGCCTTCTGGTTTGTCGCTTGGATCTCGCAGGCGAGGACCTGGGATTAGCCCTGACCCAGCGCCCGAAACTGTTGCGCGCGCTTTTGGTCACCGACCGGAAAGCGGCTGCCCGCGTCCTGCTGGCTTTGACACCTGTCTAAGTCTTAAACACCGACTCAACCATTTTCAGTGACCTGCCTGACACACCTTTGATTCCAAGGGAAAAAGTGGGTTTTCTGGTTGGCATATCCATTGCCTCCTACTGGGGCAGGGAGACTAACCATGAAGAAGATTCTTTTGACCGCACTTTTGGCTTCAGCTTTTTCCGCACAAGATGCGGGCGCAGTAGACGGAAAGGCCGTCATTAATTTCCTGAAATCTAACCTTCGAAGTTCCGACCCAGCCATCGGTCTCGCCGCGGTTAAAACCGACCGATACATGCTACTGAGCCAATCCAGTCAACGTCCAGGCGGGTTAATGCTCGAAGCCCTCGATCGAAACAAGATCGATCTTGAACAAACTTCTTCGCTCGGCGCTTTGAATATTTCAGCTCAGCCGCAGCTTCGTATCTTCACCGTCGCTGTGATCAGCCGATCCCATCAATCCAAAATCGAACTGTGCATTCCCAAGGATTCAATCGACTTCTACGTCCTTGCATCCAAAAAAGTGAAACAATCTCGATCCGGGACAACCCTGGAGAGCTTCGATCTTCCGAAGGACATCGAGCTAAAATCGATCGCAGGCCGAAACGTCCTCCGCTTCGACGTAGATAAGCCGGGAGGCTCGGGCTACGGCTTTGTGAGCGTATCGTCGATTGAAGTCGCTGAAGGCGCTGATAGTGCTCAAGAACAGGCCTGCGCAAGAGCTGTCGAAGACAAACTCTCGCTCCGCTAAGAGCTCCTTCTCCCAAATAAGAAAGGCCCGAGCGCCCAATGTGGGAGTGCTCGGGCCTTTTCCATTTTCAAAACCGGAGAGGACCTAACCTTCGCCTCACTGGCACTTAAAGCGCACGGTCGATTCGTAGTCTCGGTCATTCGTCGCAATCATGCCCGCATCGCCCGCCGTTTCGATATTACTCGGCTTTGAGCCTGCGTTGCGCGACTGGAAGCCAACCATCGAAGCCACCTTGGATGCCGTACGAACGGTATTCCGGGTATCTTCGGCCATTTGCCCCACGTACTTGGTTTCTTGCTTCGCAAAGACAGCGCGCTGATTCTGCTTCTTGCAGTATTTGATTGCTGCATCGGCTGCTTCTTTTTCGGCATCGCCCTTCTCAATGTCGGCGGCAACAACGGTCACATAGCCGTCTTCCTGGGGCATGGTTCGAACCTGAGCGGTCGAACAGGCCACCGTGGAAAGAATCAGAACCGCAAGCGCACAAAGGCTGAAATTTTTCATGAGAACCGTCTCCTCTGGATATTAGGTGAGAGCCTTATTCTGGGAGGAAACAACCTCACGGTCAATGAAGCCAAAACGTCGGGAAAAAATCACCTAGCGATTACTGAAGCAGCCTCAGCTTTTCCTTCACTTCAATGTATCGCGACAGAGATTTTGCAGCGCTTTGCTCTTGCTGATGAAGAAGCTCGGAAAGCCAGTTCCAGTTCTGGGCTTCACCCGCTTCACGCTGAGCTAGCCCGCTTTCAAGCTTCGCAATCCAAGCTTCGGCCCACGCCTTTGGAGAGTATTCCCTACGAATGGCACTTAAGCCTTCTTCACGCGAAGCGCTCCAATCGCCCGAGCTTTCGAAAAGCAAAACACACGCATCCGCCCAAGCTTGAGTCTCATTCACCGGAAGAACAGGGCCCGGGAAAGTGGAGTCACCCTCAAGCATCCCTTCAGCTCCGATAGGCGACGTCAGTACAGGTGTCCCAGCTGCCCAAGCATCCAAAATCTTCCCTTTAATCCCCGCCCCGAACCGAAGTGGAGCCAGCAAAATTCGGTACCTGGAAAGAAGCTCCCGCGCATCTCCAGCCCAAGGACCGAAGACTCGAAACCCTTCACGCGGGCAATCCAGCTCCATGTCTTGCTTTGCGGGGTAGGCACCAAACACGTGAAGTTCGGCTCTGGGTAATTTCATTCGAATGAGCGACCATAAAGACTCCTTCACCCAGCGCACCGAATCGCGATTCGGCGGGTGACGAAAGTTTCCGATCATCACGAAGTGGTTTCGATCCTCCCAACTGCGCTGGCTTGTTTCAGCTAACTCAACACCCCAGCGAAGAAGACTGACTCTCCCCGCAGGAAAGCCTGGCAAGCCACTCAGCAGGTCGCGCTCATAAGAGGAAACCACAAACGAGTGGTCACAACGTAAGATGGCTGCCATCTCTCTAAAAAAGTCGCGCTTAGATTCCCCTTCGAGGCTTTTGAAATCAAAAGTGGAAGACGGATCATGAAGCTGCTCCTCCCTAGCCCACCGAAGGAAATGCAGGTCGGTCGTATCCAGTAACCGAAGCGCCCTGGGCGCGTTTTCTCGCACCCGCCAGCCAAACTGCTCTTCCAGCATGAAACGGTCAAAAACCACGACCGAGGGCTGAAGCTCTTTCAGGAAAGTGTCAAAACTTTCGTCATTCGGGAGGTACTGAACACAGCTCACGCCCAGAGTGCGCTCAAGCTCCCCACGGAATTCCGTGTCCTTCCCCGAAGCATGCATCACCACGCGCCAATCGGGGCGAAGCTCTCGGATGGCCTCGATCAGAAAGCGGGTTCGCACCCCAGCCGCTGATGACGTGGGTTCAGGCCAAATGGCGCTCGTAAAAAGAACGGTATGAGACATTCCGGGTGCGTACTTACCCCCGTTTGAGGGGAAAATCGAAATCAACAGCTCTAGAATAAAAGAAACCGGCTTTAGTTGACGCATTTAGGTGCCAATTCCACCCCCTTTAGCGTAAGACACCCCCATGATTACCGTCGCCGGACTGAGCCTGGGCTTTGGAGCCAATAAGCTCTTTGATGATGTGAATATTAAGTTCGTGCCCGGCAACTGTTACGGGCTGATTGGCGCGAACGGAGCCGGAAAATCGACGTTTCTGAAGATCCTTTCGGGCGACATCACTTCTTACAAAGGCACCGTCTCGATCACCCCGGGTGAGCGGATTTCGTTCCTTCGCCAAGACCACTTCACCTTTGAAGAAGTTCAAGTCCTGACCGCCGTCATTCAGGGCCAGCCGCGCCTCAGCCAAGTGATCGCCGAAAAAGACGCCCTTTACGCCAAGCCCGACTTCTCGGAAGCCGACGGCGAACGTGCAGGCGAACTGGAAACCCTGTTTGCCGACCTACGCGGCTGGGAAGCCGAAAGCGACGCAGGCGCTCTTCTTGAGGGCCTCGGAGTCGCAACCGAGCTTCACGGCAAGCTGATGCGGGAGCTCAAAGATAACGAAAAAGTGAAAGTGCTCTTGGCGCGCGCTCTGTTCGGCCAGCCCGATATCTTGCTGCTCGACGAACCGACCAACCACTTGGACATTGCGGCCATTCACTGGCTGGAAGACTTTCTCGCTGAATACGAAAAAACCGTGATCGTCGTTTCCCACGATCGTCACTTCCTGAATCAAGTTTGCACTCACATGGCGGACATCGATTTCGGAAGAATCCAGATGTACACGGGCAACTATGACTTTTGGTACGAGTCCAGCCAATTGGCCCTTCGTCAGAGTCAGGACAAGTTGAAGAAGAACTCTGAAAAAGCGGAAGAACTGAAGTCATTCATCGCCCGCTTCAGCGCCAACGCTTCGAAGTCCCGGCAGGCCACTGCAAGAAAGAAACAGCTCGAGAAACTCTCACTCGACGAGATCAAGCCCTCCACTCGGCGCTACCCGTTCGTTGGCTTCAAAGCGGAACGAGAAGCGGGCGATAAGCTTTTGAGTGTCGAAAATCTCACTAAGACGATCGACGGAAAACGTGTCCTGAACCAAGTAAGCTTTACCCTTCGGAAAGGCGATAAAGCCGTCTTCGTCGGGGATACGGACCTAGCCGTCACCGCTCTTTTCAGTATCTTGATGGGAGATATGGAGCCCGATTCAGGCTCCTATAGCTGGGGTGTCACGACGACCCGATCCTACTTCCCGAAAGACAACTCGACCTTTTTCAGTTCCAAAGATCTGAACCTGATTGACTGGCTCAGGCAGTATTCTCCGGATCAGAACGAGAACTTTGTCCGTGGATTCTTGGGCCGAATGCTTTTCTCGGGCGACGACGCTACGAAGAAAACTCACGTTCTTTCCGGCGGCGAGCGCGTGCGCTGCATGTTGGCTAAGATGATGATGACTGACGCAAACGTCATCATCCTCGATGGCCCGACCAACCACTTGGACCTGGAGTCGATCACCTCGGTGAATAACGGAATCATCAAGTTTCCGGGCACCGTTTTGTTTTCCTGCCACGATCAGCAGTTCATTCAGACGGTTGCCAACCGAGTGATTGAAGTGGGCGGCAAAGGTGTCGCAGACTACGTTCGTCCTTACGACGAGTACCTGCAGATGACGAAATTCGCCGCGCAGGATATGCGAAACTAAAAGGATGCGCCGGGCTCGGTCGTTTAGACGACTTGGCCTGCGCTCCAGCCGCTGGCCCAGGCCCACTGGAAGTTATAGCCTCCCAGCCAGCCTGTGACGTCGACCACTTCACCGATGAAGTGAAGGCCTGGGACCTTCTTGGACTCGAGCGTCTTGGAAGAAAGTTCGTCCGTATCGACGCCACCTCGGGTCACCTCTGCCTTGCTGTAGCCAACGGTTCCCGTGGGCTGAAGCTTCCAGTGGTGGATGAGGTGGCAAAACGCTTCCAGAGCTTTTTCTGAGACCTGGGGAAGCGGCTGCTGAGAAGGAAAATGAAGCTCGCACAGGCGATCTGCCAGGCGCGCCGGCAAGAGCTCACTGAGTAGGTTCTTCACCTGCGAGCGGTTGCCCGAGCGTTTTTTGTCCAGGAACCACTCAAAAACGTTCTGCCCTGGCAGTAAATCGACAGTGATCGAATCGCCCGGGCGCCAGTGCAGGGACGCCTGGAGCGGCGCGGGTCCACTCATTCCGCTGTGGGTAAAGAGTAAGTTCTCGCGAAACGTCACGTCGTTACAGGTCATCGTGCAATCGACTGACAACCCCGCAAGCGCGGTCAGGCTCTGCGTTCCGGAATCTGAAAACGTAAACCCGTCGAGCGCGGCTGCGCGAGGAACGAGCTTAAAGCCGAACTGTTCGGCCACTTGATAGCCAAAGCCTGTGGCGCCAATCTTCGGAATGGACAGTCCGCCAGTGGCAACGACCAGAGAGTGACACTCAATCGGTCCCTGAGTGGTCTCCACACGAAAACGCGGCAACGCCCCAGCGTCGTGCGCCTCAGCGTCACTGTCAACGCGCTCAATCCGCTCGATCCGGGTCTCAAGCCAGAAACGTGCGCCTGCTTGATTGCACTCGGTCTTCAGCATCTCGACAATTTCTTGGGCGGAAGTGTCGCAAAAAAGTTGGCCAAGCTTCTTCTCGTGAAAAGCGATGCCGTGAGACTGAACCATCTCGACAAAAGTGCGCGACGGATAGCGCGCCAGCGCCGACTTGCAGAAATGCGGGTTATTCGAAACATACTGCTGCGGCGACGCACCCGTATTGGTGAAATTGCATCGACCGCCGCCCGAGATCAGAATCTTTCCGCCAATTTTCTTGGCGTGATCCACCAAAAGGACGCTTCGACCGCGCCTGCCTGCGTGAATGGCGCACATCATCCCGGCACCACCGGCGCCCAAGATCAGCACATCCACACGAGTCGTTGAAAGAGACATGCCGGTGGGCTACCACGGTCGAAACGAAAAAGAAGCTAAAACCCGGATAAATGCACCCCAAAAAACCATGACCCACCCCTCAGGCTGGAACCTCCAAAACACCTACGGAACCCTCGATGCTCGTTTCTTCACGCGGGTGAAACCAACGCCTGTTCAGTCGCCTGAGCTGCTACTCCTGAACGAGGCACTCGCCGGCCGATTGGGCCTGGACCCTGAGGCCCTGCGCGGGGACGCGGGCGCTCGGATTTTCTCCGGAAATGATTTACCGCCGGGAGCCGACCCTTTGGCCCAGGCCTACGCAGGACACCAATTCGGGCACTTCAACGTTCTGGGCGATGGTCGGGCGCTTCTCTTAGGCGAGCAGGTCACTCCAAGCGGCGAGCGTTTTGATATTCACCTCAAAGGCTCAGGCCAAACGCCCTACTCGCGCCGAGGTGACGGCCGAGCAGCTCTGGCCCCCATGCTGCGCGAGTACCTGATCAGCGAGGCCATGGCGGCTTTGGGCATTCCTACGACGCGAAGTCTGGCCGTGGTCGCTACGGGTGAGCCCGTCTTTCGCGAAACCGTCCTTCCAGGCGCGGTTCTTGCCCGAGTCGCTAAAAGCCACATTCGAGTGGGCACTTTTGAGTATGCGGCTCGCGTCCTTGGACCCCAGGCCGTCCGGGAACTTGCCGACTTCGCCATTTCTAGACACTACCCAGCAGTCAAAGAAAGCACCGAGCCTTACCGGAACTTCCTTCTTCAGGTCATCGAAGCTCAAGCGCGGCTCGTCGCGCAGTGGATGAATGTAGGTTTCATTCACGGCGTGATGAATACCGACAACATGACCCTCTCCGGAGAAACCATCGACTACGGACCTTGCGCCTTCATGGACCGTTTTGATCTTGGGACCGTCTTTAGCTCGATCGATCATCAGGGCCGCTATGCTTTTGGAAATCAGCCTTCGATGGCTCACTGGAACCTGACCCGGCTCGCTGAAACACTTCTGCCGCTTCTTTCAGCCGATCAAAACGATGCGATTCGTATCGCAAAAGAGTGCTTGGAAACCTTCTCGACAAAGTTCAACTCAAGCTGGACCCAAGGAATGCTGAAGAAATTGGGCTTGCCCGAGTCTGTTGAGGCCGGTGAAGAGGCGACCAGCCTGATTGAAGCGCTTCTTTCCCTGATGAAAAAGTACCGCCTCGACTTCACTCTCACTTTCCGTGCCCTCACCCGAGGTGAACTCCCCATTCCGGGCGATGCATCACTCACAAGTGAGTTTGCCACCGAGTATTCGTCCTGGCAGGAAAGCTGGGTTGCCCTCAAGGGCAGCACTCCTGAGAACCTTCGCGAAGCTGAACTGCGGATGAAAGCCGCAAATCCCCATCTCATTCCCAGAAACCATCACGTTGAAAATGCTCTGAAGCTTTTCTCTGAACGCAATCAGCCTGAAGCGTTTCTTCAGCTACTTCATGCACTCAGTCGCCCGTTTGAGGACTTGCCTGAGCACGCGGCCTACCTAGAGCCTGCGCCCGATTCTGCCGAGCCCTACCAGACGTTTTGCGGCACTTAAACGACGTCCGGGCGTGGCTTTCCTTGGCCTCGAAGCCATTCCACCAAGTGAACCATCGCCAGAGTGTCTTTCCGGCAATACTCCAGCATCGCGACGCGAAGCTCTTTCCTGCGTTCGTGGGATGTGGAATCTGAGATCAATTCATCGAAAGCAGCCTGAGCCTCGACTCCATTCCCCACCGCCATACCGTCGTAGCTCATCTCATGGCCCAAGAGTGCGGGCGCGACGCTCTTCATGCTGAAGCTGCCGCGAAATTCTCGGTCATAGACATGCGCCCTAAAGATCGGGAGCGGATCCACAAGCCTCTCAGTGATGGCAGTCAGCGCGTCGGCATGCTCAGGAAAACGCTTTGCGAGATCCAAAAGGCAGCGCCTTTCAAAGCTTTGGAAATAAGCCACGACTGAGCCACTGGGGCCAATCGAAGCGAGAAGCGCCTTCAAGAGCCCCTCGCGAGGATCAGAAGAAGAATCGTGGAGGTACTCCGAATGAAGCAGCGGGCCGCCAGCGCTCATCTGAACGTGACAGCTGAATTGAAACGGCACGTTCTCAAAAGGGTGGGTGCCATCAAACCGCGGGATTGCGGGTGCCGTCGTTTCGAAATCCAGGAAGTGCAGAGGATAGCGCCACTCGCTTAATTCTTTTTGGATGGCATCAGCATCCACTTGGCGCTGCCCCGAGAGCGTCACTTCAATCATTCTCTTTTGCTTCGGGCCCAGCCCTTCATTGAGCTTGGATAGCTGAGAGAGCTGGACTTTGCCTTCCTGATAGAGTGCCCACTTTCGATCCGATGTGAGCCCCGGAACATCAAACACGCTGAAGTCGGGGATCTTCTTCTCGGTCCAGCAGTGGCCCTTAAACTCGCACTCGTAGGGCGAATCACACTGAGGGCCAATCTCGATACGAGGGGGTCTGGGCTTCTTGAGCGTCTTTTGAAGCCTCAAGACTAGACCAGGTACTGACTTTTCGATCTCAGTCACTTCCGAAGTCACATCGACCGAAATAAAAAGCTCATCGAGATGGGGATAAACACACTGAGAATTCAGGTGAACGATGGAAACCTGTTCCACCTGAAGACCCGCCCCCTTCAGAACCCAAGCCTGGACCGCGGCGTCTTGGAGATGTTGGTCCTTCACCCGCGCAGTCGACTTCACTTCTTCGATCTGCCAGGGAGCATTCAAATCTTTGCGATGCAGGATGTCGACTCTGACGAGAACGCCCGCGTAGACAAAAGTGGCCTCAAAGAGAACCCGCGCACCGCCTTCGATCTGCTTTTTCGTCTCCGCAAGTGCGTTGGAAAGCTCTTTAGGCGGAAAATCGATCAGCACTCCGTCCGGATAGCGCTTCTGCGCTTCGATTCCAACGCGGTTACCTTGATCGAAGATCGCTTGTCTCCCAGCATCGCCTGGATCAGCAAGCTCGGGGCGATGAATCGAGAGGTACAAAGCCTTCGCGCATTGAAGGCCTTTGGTGACTCGCGACTTACTGAGGTTCGGTAGATTGGGTTTCATAAAGGTGCTAGAAGCACCAAAAAACTTTAACACGCGTCCGGGCGCTCTCGCTAGGAACCCTATGAGTCAAAGAATCAAGCGTCCTGGAAAAAGCTTTCTCCCCAACCTAGCGCTTCTCTTCGTGACGGCAGCTTGGGGGCTTACCTTTCCCCTCATCAAAGACTCCATTCAAGCCGTCTCACCGATCGAATTTATGGCGATTCGATTTCCCATCGCCGCACTCGCCCTTCTCCTGATTCAGTCCCTTTTTATCCCCTCCGAAAAAGGAAAATCCGGGGAACTGAAAGCCGGCGTGATCTTAGGCACCTTACTATTCTTAGGCTATGCACTTCAGACTTACGGACTTCAAACCACGAGTAGCTCAAAATCAGGATTTCTCACGGGGCTCACCGTCCTATTCGTTCCGCTTCTCAGCGCGGTGATCGATCGTAAACGCCTGAAAGCTTCAGCTTGGATTGGCGTTTCACTGTCGGTCGTTGGCCTAGTCCTTTTATCGTTCCCGAGCGATCTCGACCTAGGCTGGAGCATCGGCGAGACACTGACCTTGCTGTGTGCTGTAGCCTTTGCTTCGCACATTCTTGCGGTCAGTCGCTTTACTCAGAAATTCTCAGCTAGCCGCCTCACGCTTCACCAAATTGCTGTTTGTGCGACCCTCGCCGTCGGAACCTCTTTCATCACGGGCAGTCCCGTCGACGCACTGAAACTGACGCTGAATAGTCCCCCACTTCTCACAGCGATTCTTTTTTGTGCCCTCTTTGCCACGGCCGGCGCCTACTGGATTCAAACTGCATTTCAGGCCAAATCCACCCCCCTCAAGACGGCGCTTATTTTTAGCTGTGAGCCCGTCTTTGCGGCCTTTTTCTCGTACCTTCTCTACTCCGAGACATTAAACGGAGCGCAAGCCATCGGGTGTCTTGCGCTCCTGTTAGGTCCTCTCACGGTGGAAGTTCTAGACGCCTTACCCAAGGCCAGAAAATACACCCCTCAGTCCAGCACTTAGAAAGTAGCGAGCGGCGTCTGAGTGAGTGCCGCCTGAATCATGGATTTCGCAAGGTCGTAGTCAAGACCATCCGAGTCGGTTCCTGCGGTGCCGCGCCAGCTCTGGGGCGCCTCGGGGTGCGGCCCTGAGATCACGACATATCCCTTTCCAGAGCGAGTCTCAGAGATCGCTGGGATTCCGTTACTGTAGCGAGCTACGACGCCCTGGCCCCACTCGGGCGTCGATGGCCCACCCCACCACACCAGCTGCCGCTGGCTTCCGTCGGCAAAAGTCACGGGAACAACAGCCGCGGTCAGGGAAGTGTTGCCGCTCGGGAACCAAGAAGGAAGAACATCACCCGAAGCAACGGCAAAGCCATAAGAGGCCGTCTGGTCGGTATTCGACTCAGGCCCCACGGCAACCCAGGCCCCCGCGCAGAAGCCTACGTAACCCATTCCATAGTCCCGAACGGCCTGCCTGACTTTGAGGCGCGCGGCTTCAGACAGACTCTTGTAGATGGTTCCACCACTTCCGCCGGGAACCACCATGACCCCGTAACTGGCCACTTCATCCAAACTCATGGCGTTCAGCTGAGCGGTGTTCACTAAGTCATAAGAAAGGCCCATCGACTGAATCAAAGTCTCGGTAGTCTGCCAATCTGAGGTCGATACACCACTGCCATTAAAAAGAAGCACTGCCTTAGAATAGCCGCTCTTAGGGGCTCCCGACTGCGAAGGGAGCCTGGGATTCACGGTATCGGAGAGTGAAGAGTCCGGTAGATTCGAAGACTCGGGCGACCCCTGACAGGCCGAAAAACCCAGCATCATCACAGGCGCAAACCCAATCAAAAACTTCTTCATCTCTGAACCTCCTTCAGGTGTCAGAGCTGGGTACGCAGTTTGGGGCAAAAAGGTATCGCGTGGCGCCTCAATTTCCTCACAAATCAAGCCGCCAGCCGAAACGCCTACTTCATTCCCTCAGTCAAAAACCCAGAATAAAGCCAACGCTTTGCGCGTTTTTTCCAACCTTCCGGAAGCTTTAAAGACTCCGATTGCAGGTTCAGCTTCGCAACCCGTTTCTCGTGCTCAGCAATGGTTTCTTGCAAGTCGTAGTGAGGTTCCATCTTGGTCCTGGGAATTTCGTAAATCCAAGATTCACTTTTTTCCGAGTCAGCCCGAGAAAGCTCAGTCGCATAAGCCAGAAGGTAATACTCCTGAGCGGCAGCCCTGACCGAAGAATTGTACTTACCCATAGGATAAGCCAAGACCGCGGGCATCTTTTCAGGCTTAAGCTGCTTTTCTAAATCCAAAATGGGCTGCTTCAATTCTTGAGCAAGGAGGCTTGTGTAGTCCCGACACTGCGTTGCAGGCAAAAACCCGACCGTCTTTCTCAGATCCGGATGAGTGAGCGTGTGAGAGCTGACCTGAAAAAGGGGATCACTTTCCAACTCCCTGAGCTGCGCCCAGGTCATTTTCTTTGCACCCTGCTCAGATCCCACAAACTGAGTGTGAGCAAAGAACTCGGCCTTCATCTTGAATTCGCGAAGGAGTGGTACCGCCACTTGGTAAGCACTCTCGTAGACATCATCGATGTGAATCAGGACAGACTTCTCGGGCAGGGGTTTTCCTGTTGCAAGGGCGCGCACCAGATCTTCCGACTGAATCGCCTGATAGCCCTGATCCTTTAAGCCCTGAAGCTGTGCACGAAACGCATCGCGAGATTTCGATGAAAACTGATGGTAGTAGAGAATCAGCGGAAACCCAGTTCGCGATTCCTGCTTATTTTTGGGCCGAGGCGTCGGTTTTACAGCAGGCGCAGCACCTGCATAGGAAGCAAGCCCCCCTCCCAGTAGAAACCCAAAAATGACCCATCGCCCCCGGTTCATCCCAAAAGTTTAACCCAAGAAACAAAGCCGCCCCCATGAGAATTTGTGTCATGAAAAAAATGTCGCTGAAAACCAGGTTCTTTCCTGCTCCCGCTTTCGCGCTCGCTCTCACGGCCCTTCTTCTCAGCCATTCGACTGCCTTCGCAGCGGGACTGAAGAACGACTCCGAGCTGGGTGTGGTTCTCACCAGCGGTAACTCAAAAACGAGTTCGAGCGATTTTAAACAATCGAACTCTTACGGTTGGGACACCCATTTTTTTAAGCTCGGAGGAAACTTTCTTCGAACCACGACAGACGGAACCTTGAAGGCGAAGAACTGGGGAAGTCAGTTGAAATGGGAAGAAAAAATCTCGGGCAATACCAGCGGCTATGCAGGGCTTGGTGTGGAGAGCAACCCGTTTGCGGGTTTCAATCAAAGGCACAGCTCAGACCTGGGCTTGAAGTACTCGATCTGGAACGACGAGGAGGCAACGTGGTCGTTTGAGGCCGGTTATCGACTGACGATCGAAAACTTGGTCGTAGGCCCTCGCCGCCACCTTCGGTTCCTGCGAACGTTTACAGAAATTTCCGCACCCCTGAACCCCAACGTTTCAGGAAAACTCTCAGCAGAGTTCCTTCCGGGGCTCGCTGAGTTTTCTGACTACCGCTTGAACCTGGAGCCTTCGCTCAGCGCCATGCTCGCGAAGTACTTGTCTTTCAAAGTGGGCTACCGCGTTCGATACACGAACCAGCCGCTTCCAGGTGCGGCGTTCAAAACCGATACGGCTTTCACCACGGCGCTGGTGGCGCAACTCAAGTAAAGACCAGGCTAGAACGAGCTTTCGCTATCGCGACGAGCGCGAACCGACGCACTTTCTGCTTCTTCATCGACTCGGATCTGAAGCTCAATCGGTCGGCAGCAGACATCGCAATCCGAGATGGTCGACTGAACTGCGCCGCCTGCGGGATCGACAAAAAGCGTGATCCACTCAAAACAGTACGGGCACTGAATCTCAGTCTCTAAGTAGCTCATGCGCTTTTCTGAAAGCTCCACGCCAGGAAACGGCTGATCTTCTGGCCCTGCGCCATGTCGATGGTCCGGTACTCTTCCACGTCGGCACGCTCAAGAGCCGCGTAAAGCGGCTGAAGATGAGGCTCCCTGGAAATGAGGACTGAGAACCAAAGGATGTCTTTTCCGAAATCGATGCTCTCTTCGATCATCTTTTGAGCAAATGCAACTTCGCCTCCTGGACACCAAAGCTCGGCCGCCTGACCACCGAAGTTCAAGTGCTGACTGCTCCCGCGCCCTAGATTTCGCCATTTGCGCGCACTGCCGGCCAGCGCCTCGGCCTGAGTCGAGTGAAACGGAGGATTGCAGATCACTGCCTCGAACTTCTCGCCCGCACGGACCACGCCCTTGAGAACCGAGCGGTGAACCACTTGCTTACGAAGCTCGACTCCTTCTTGAATCTTCGGGTTGGAACGTAAGATTTTCGCACAAGACTCAAGAGCGGCTGTGTCGATATCTGCGCCGACAAAACTCCACCCATACTCTCCGCGACCAATCAGGGGATAAATGCAGCTCGACCCAACGCCGATGTCTAGAACCCGCACGTTCGGTCCTTGAGGAATTTCTCCCTGATGGGAATCTGCGAGAAGGTCTGCCAGATAATGAAGGTAATCGGAGCGACCCGGAATGGCAGGGCAAAGGTAGCCCTGAGGAATATCCCAACCGGTGATTCCGTAATAAGAAGCCAGAAGCGCTTGATTCAGAGCCTTCACCGCGTCTTCGTCAGCAAAGGGGATAGAATCCTCGCCCCGAGGCGTTTGGATCACGAATCGAGCTAAACGAGGACTGGCTTCCAGGAGCTTCGGAAAATCATAACGGCCCTGGTGACGGTTGCGCGGGTGAAACAGCGACATACCGCCACCTTACGCTAAAATGACCGAAAGAAGAATGCCCGAGATCAGCTCCCCTCTTGGCTTTTAGCGAAGCGCTTCGTGCCAACGCTCGCGGGCTGTATTGCGCGCCAAAAGGCACTCATCTTCCGAGAATCGCCAGACTGCTCGGGGCGACCCCATCGATGGAAACATCATTCCAGGGCGAAAGTGCTTCGGGGTTGAATCAGGAACATCCCGATGAACTAAGCCCAAGACGTGCCCCAGCTCGTGAGCCAAAACGTCGCCATTATTTCGAAAGGGCTCGTTAATAAAAACGACCGCCGGCAGATCAGCGCGAGTGTCGTATTCGATAGAGTTGAGAGCCACGCCCGCACGAACAGAGACGCGGGAATCTCCCCCGAGTCGCCCGTACCATTTCTTTGTGTAAACCACTTCGAGCTGCCGAAATTCAGGCAAGATCCAAGTCAGCTCGACCAACTGCTCGGGGTACTGAAGCTTGGGTTGGACCGGCAAATACTGGAGATCTAAGACCCTCTCGGATTCCCAGAAAAAGCCGATCCCGCACTGGCTCCAGATCCGGTTCACTCGCTCTAAAACGGCGTCTTGCTCGACCTCAACAGGAGGAAGGGAGTCGGAGGTCACTCGACTCTTCCGAACGGCCAGGCAGACCTCAGCAACCCCGCACGGACGGGTCAAATCGCCCTCGGCGGCTAGCGCCAGGGAAGATCCCTCGGCCATCGAAACAAGAAGGAACCCCAACCCAAATCGAGAAATCCAATGAGTCATCCGAAAGTCACCCCCGGGGAAGCTCCTTACGGGCCCGGGGTGCGGTGCGTCAAACTGAATCCGAATCGAATTCGCCTCAAACCAGAGGGGCACTCTGAAAACCCCAAAAAAACTCTTTCTTCCCCTAAACTAGTCAAATGAAAGCCGCTCACCGACCCCGCTTGACCCCCCTCGCCCTTTTCCTTGCCGCCCCCTTGCTCGCTCCTGCAGCCGAAGCCTCTTCCGTTCTCGTCACTCAAGCTTCGAAGTGCCTGACCGAGCTTCATCACGGGTCGGGACTTGTGCCTGCCGATAACCACATGGATATCGACAGCGAGTATGGAAACGGTGGCCGAGGAGCTTTCACCTTTTTAGACTTAGAAAAAAACCAACGCGGTGATGTGGGCTTCTACCACTTCAATCCTCACCAAGTGCCACCCGGCGCGTTTTGCGCCATCCCGGGCGGTTTACCCAGCACCACAAAGCCAGTCCTTATCGACGTGATCATGGCGCGTCCTGCAGATGGAAAAGACTACCTTCTCTCGGTCACCTCGACCCATCCCAGAATGGTCTGGGTTTCGCCCGATCAGAAAGTCACACCCCTCGGCGCAAAAGAAAAAGTCCTAGGCCGCGATGTCCTTCGCGCCACCTGCCGGACCGAAGCACACCCAAGCCTGATGACCGCGCTGAAGCGCCACATCGTTCAAATCTTAAGGACCGTGGGATCGGGTGCCAAGCGAGCCACGCAAAGAGAAGGCATCCAAAGTGACGGAGTCAATCTGACGCTGACTCAGTTTCGCGGAGCCTTAAAAACCTGCTCAGCGATTCCAGATGCCGCAGTTCAAAAGGCCATTGCTGAGGCCAAAAACGACCTCGAACTGAACCTAGCACGCAGTGAAAAAAGCCCAGGCGGTGCCACCACCTCGCCCCACTCGGTCATGGGCGCACCCGAAGCCATTGCAGGTGAAGCAGCCGAATAAGGCCTGAGGCAGTACCCGCACAGCCTTCGCGTAAGCTTCGTTGACAGGTCAACAGCCTGAGCGGTACCAACGCGGACCATGGGGAAACAAACGCGGGTGGGGATGGTGAGAGCTTGGGTGAGCTGTGCTTTGGGGCTCCTAATCGCGCCCGCGGCAGCCAAAGCGAGTGCAACGATCGATATTCCGGGCGTGTCGCGCATGCTGAGTCTCAAGGAGCACACGCGGATACAAAAAGTGATTGAGAATGAAATCACTCCCATCGACGTTGCAGCCGGATCAGAGCTTCTGCAGCGCCTGAACCAAGGAAAAATCAAAGTTTGGCTGAAGAAGGGATTTGGCTTCACGAACCCGATGAACGGGATCATCGCCATTGCCGAGCCGTTTTTCTCTCTCGAGGGAACTTTTTCAGGCTTGAAAGTTCGAAAACTGAAATCGATGGACGGGCTTCTGCCTTACCTTGCGCCCGAGATGCCCTTGTCCGTTCGCGAAAAGGCGAGCCAGATGTTTCTTGCTTCCATGCTCTTTCACGAGAACATCCACTGCCGACAAGGCAGGCGGTACTGGGTCATTGGCGATGTTGCTGTTTTAGCGGCATCCAACTTGTCTACTGCACTCAAAGGCCCGAACCCCATGGAGCTCGAGGCCTACACCGAGCAACTCGAGTATTCCTGGAAAGTGGAAGAGCGTTGGCGCCGGAACCGATCCGAGAAAGTCGCAAACTTCGCAAAAATTTTGAGCGAGATCGTGGAAAAGTCGCTTCACGCTTATCAGTGAAGCTGGGGAAGAAGAGGCGTCCACACCCCAGTCATTGCTTTTTTACTTCGCTACTTTGCGCAGCCTGAATACGCTTGGTGAATTCTCTCGCATTCCTCGAAGTCAAACCGCTGCTGGCAAGTTCTCAGGCACCCGTTGCGTGGCCCTCGCTTTTGTAAGCAGCTAAGATAACTGAGAGCAATCGTTACAAACTGTACCTGCTGCTCCAAGAGCTTGCATTGCTTCGTATTGAGCCGGCTTGGGCAAAACTGGTGGTACGAGTCTCGGTAACACCTCTGGCTGATCAGATACGCCGAATACTCGTCCATGCAGGCGGATATACGAAACTGATTTTCGAAACTTCTTGCGTGATCGCATTCATGCAAGAGCTGACAGCGAGCCATAGAAAATTCGAAGTCGGGCCGCATCGGCGGAACGTCACCGCAGCTCGTTCTCTCATCAATCCCAGGCACGCACCGAAGAATGATCCGCTGCCCTAAACTGTCAAAGCAAGCGCGAGCATTCTCGTTACCGCAATCTTCTTTCAAGTTCCGAGAGCATTCAATTTTCACCCAAGCAAAGCTCGAATTCGGAATGAACGCTCCGAACATGGCCAAGAGAAGTAAAACCACCCGACCCATAAAAAACCTCAGGTCGACTTAACGAACCGGGAGAATGGGTCGAGCCGAAGTGACTGATTCGCGCGTCTTCACGACGATCCCGCTTGGCCGAATGACTCGGGCTTTCGGCTTTTCGTGCGCGGGTTCACTTGGCCACTCTGCCGAAGTATCCTTCTTCGGTCCGATCGACTTCTTCGCATCTAGGCGCTGAAGCTTCGCGACAAACGCTTCGTCGCGCTCGGTAACCAAATTAATCACGACCCCTTTTCGTCCAGCGCGAGCCGTCCGACCGGCGCGGTGGATGTAATTCTCCATCTGCTGGGGCAAGTGGTAGTTGATCACGCGACCCACGTGTTCGACGTCAAGACCACGCGAAGCCAGATCCGTTGAGATCAGGAACTGAATTTTGCCTTCCCGGAAAAGCTTCAAGTTCTTCCGGCGTTCCATCTTGTCCATCTCGCCGCGGTATACGGCTGCGGTGTGACCGACCTTCTTCATCTCGTCGAAAAGCTTGTCGCATTGCTCGCGAGTGTTGGTGAAGATCATAGTTCCGCCTTCGACCGAAGTTTCCAAAAGCGACTCAAGAACCGGGAAACGCTTCCCATTTTCGATCGCCAGGTTTTTCGTCGTCAGGCCCGAAACGAGCTGATGGCTTCCTTCGCTCCGAATCACTTCGGCCGCAGAGAAGAGCTGCGAGATCAACTCCTGCACTTTGGGCGGAACGGTCGCTGAGAAAAGAACCATTTGATGATGGGGCTTACAGTCCCCCGAGATCCGGATGGCGCTGGGCAAGAAGCCTGCGTCGAGCATTTGGTCCGCTTCATCAAAAACCAGGACGCGCACGTCGCTGAGGTTCACCAAACCGCGATCCAGAAGCTTAATCAGACGGCCTGGTGTTGCCACCAAGACATCAAAAGCGCCGCTGACGTTCCGTTTGGCGACGTCAAAGTCGGTTCCGCCCACCACACTTCGCACGCGAAGACGCGTGGTGTGAGTGAAGGGCTTGAACACTCGAGTGACCTGCTCACCGAGCTCACGCGCGGGAACCAAAATCACCGCGCGAGGGTGGCCGTCGGCCTGAACCTGCGAGCCCGCGTTTTCTAGGGTCTTCAACTGATGAAGCACCGGCAAAGCGTAAGCCAGCGTCTTGCCACTGCCCGTCTCGGAAATCCCAACAACCGATTTGCCCGAAAGCAAAGCAGGCAGGGCGCGCGACTGGATGTCGGTGGGTCGAACCAGGCCTTTTTCGGCAAGGGTTTCTTGGATCGACGGCAGAAGTTCAAGGCTCGTAAAATCTTTCATTTCGGCCCGGAACCTAGAACAACCAACCGTTCTTGTCAAAAATTAAACAAAAGAAGGAGAGGAAGAATGGCGAATCTCAACGACCCTCAGTCCTTCTCCTAAGGCCCGATCCAGCCAAAACTCCATTTGATCCCGGTTGGCAGCGTCTAAATTGGCATCCCACTCATCCAGGAGCAAAACCCTTGCCGCCCGCTGAGAAATGACCTCTTTGAGGCCCGCCACCTGGCGCTGACCAGTCGAACCCGGCTCAAGGCCAGTCCCGAGCGCCAATTGGTGGTGAGAAGGTAAGAGAAATGCCTCATCACCCAAGGACTCCTTAAGAAGGAGGCAAAGCGAGCTCTTCCCTGCCCCATTCTCGCCCCTTAAGGTCACCCGAGGGCTTCGCTTGAGTCCGTCCAGAATATCCTCAAGACTCCCCACTGAGTGAGAACTCGACTCCCTATCGAGCCGCATTTGAAGCTTCGAAAAACTTACCCTGGCGCCAATCGCAGGCACCGTTTGACCTAGAGCCTGACTCAAGGTCTTCCAGCGCCCGAGAATCCCCCCCCACTCCATGCATCGTTTCAGAAGGTCATGGGTCGCGTTCATCACCATGTAAAGACGCGGCATGGTGACGACTAAGGCTAACTGCTGCTCAGGAGGCAGTCCGCCCCCAATCAAGCGCCCCGCTAGCAAAGCCAGGGTGGGAGCCAGCATCAGCCATCCAGACAAAGTAGAAAAAATCTGCAGATGAAGGGAAAGCGCCTGGTCGTCTCGGAAGTGCCTGAAAAAGGACTCCCGAAACCGGTTCCACCAGAGCTGATGGGAATGGCGATTCCCTAAGGATACATTATCCCAAACCTGCATCCTTTGATGAGTGAGCCCGAGGCGACTCCGTTCAAGCGCTTGGGACAAGTGCCCCATCCTTCGAGCCTGAGCCCTCACTAGAAGGAACCCTAAGCCCAGGCCTAAAATGTAAGTGATCAAAATCTTCGAATCCACCACAAAGGCCAAAGCCAAGATGGAGAGACCTGCATTCAAGGCCAGAACGACCAGATCATTCCAAAAGAAAGTCAGGTCTTGGATCAAGAGTGGACCTTCTTTGGTGAATACTGCCACGTTGGAATCCCGAATCTGAGCATCCCCCCAAGCCGCAGGTCTGCCGAACCATCGGGACTGAAAAGCCTCGGAGAACTTCTCCTCCGCTCGACGTGCCCAAGCCCTGCGACTGAGAATCATCAGTCCTCCAGGGATGCAGGGAAGTGTGAGTGCAGCGGCGTAGAGTCCAAGCCAAAGACCGATCGATGCCCCCGCGTGAATGGCGCCCACCAAGCGAGTCAGAAACACGGTCGAGAGCGCGACTACACTTTGCTGAACGATTGCCCAGAACAGAGTCTTCCCCGCCTCAGGGGTCAGCATTTCCCGAAGATGAAAAGAGGACGCTTCGTTTTCTAGTGGAGTCTCAAGTATTTCCTGACGCATGAAAGGCCGCTTCAGCAAGGCTTGGGCCATTGCTAGGACCCGCATTCAGCCGCTCTTCACAGCCTTTCCTGTAGGTTTTTCCCCTCACCTCTGTAGGCAATTCCCTACAGTTCTGATGTTTCCACAAAGCCTCATCCTCACAGGTAAGCCCTTCGCTCGACAAGCCTAAGGCCTTTTGCTACTTCCCCGCCGCATGACGAAGCTTCAGCAGCCGAAACTCGATCAGTATGAATGGGTTCTCTTCGATGCCGACGATACCCTGTTTCATTTTGATTCTTTCTCTGGCCTGAAGAATTTATTTTCCACCTACGCTGTAGAATTTAGCTCTTCGGATTACCAAGAGTATCAGACCATCAACCTGCCGCTCTGGGTGGAATACCAAAATGGAAAAATCAGCGCCGACACGCTGAAAGAACGTCGTTTCGGAGCCTGGGGTGAACGCCTGAATATAGCCCCAAAAGAGCTCAATCGCGGCTTCCTTTTAGCCATGGCTGATCTCTGCACCCCGATGGACGGAGTGAAGGAACTCCTGATGCACCTTCACGGGCAAGCTCGCTTGGGAATCATCACCAATGGCTTTGTCGACCTTCAAGAAATTCGACTCAAACGAACGGGCCTTCGGTCCTTCTTTGACCTGATCGTCATTTCTGAAGAAGTGGGGTTTGCAAAGCCCGATCCGGAAATCTTCTCCTACGCGCTTACGCAAATGGGCAAGCCCGATCCAAGCCGGGTCCTCATGATCGGAGACAATCCTCATTCGGATATTTTGGGCGGAACGCGAGCAGGACTCGATACGCTTTGGGTGAATCCGAAAAAAAATCCGCGTCCCGAAGGAATTCAACCTACCTTTGAACTCGAAACCCTGAAGTACCTGACTCAGAATGTGAATTGAGCTTTCGCTCTCGAGATAAACTCCAGCCATGACCCAAAATCAAGGCGCCCCCCACTAGGCCGATCACACCGGCGACTAGAAGAAGCGCGTCCATCATAGGCCAATCCATCAGTCCCCAAAGCGACGATTGTTCCCATACCGTCTTCAGCCAATCGGATGTGGGCTTCGTTCCCGGCCAAATTCCGCGAACTTGAAGGGTGGAGTCGAGCGCGAAAACCGCGTTCGGATGGAGGAAGCCCGCCTCGCTACTTCGCATGGGACGAAAATCGAGAACCTCCAAAGCACGCGAGATATTCTGGGAGTTTCCGATCAAGATTCGCCAGTCCTTCGGAAGCTCTTGCAACTTTCGAAACTCCGCAGCCCCCTCAGCGGTGTCGTCGGGGTCAAAAGACATAAGCACCACTTGAGGGCGTTCGGCCTCGGGCACCCCCTTCAGCGCACTTTTCACCCCTGCAGCGATTGCCGCACAGGTGTGTTTGCAAGAAGTAAAAAGCGGCGCCAGCAAGAATCGTTTTCCTTCGGTCTTGAGCTGACTCATCGAAAACGGCGCACCGGACTCGTCCCGGAATACTGCATCGCCAGGAACGCGTTTTCCCACAACACGCGATTCCAGCGGAGGCTCAGGAAAATCTTGCTCTGCTTTTGCCTGAACGCTCGATCCCATCAAAAGGACTGCGAGAAGGGTTCCCTGAAGCCGCCGCTGAATTTTCCGCATGGGTGTGGACTCCGTTTTTGAGGGCATTGCCTGACTTAGCGATTCGCAGACGTTTGAACAGGAATCGGTGAGTCAGGCTGGAACGGAACCGATCCGGGCACTTTCCCCCGAGCAATGTCCACGAGCGGAGGAACGTAAGCCAAAATCACCATCACGACCGCGCCCACCAAGAACGGGCGAAAATTCTCCAGGACCGGAACCTTTTCGTCATGAATCGGCTCTGAGGTCGGGAAATAGAGTTCCGGCTTCTCGACCGTCCTCTTGGAAAAGATCATTCGGAAAAAGACGATGAAGTAAAACAGCATCGCAATCGTCATGACGGTCCCACCTACGGCTGCCATGGTGGTGCTTGAAATCCACTCGTGGCGAAAAAGCGGTGACTCGTGGTTCGTATAAGTGAGCCCAAGATTCGTCCTGCGCGGCTCCCCTCGAACACCGCCCAAGAAAAGGCCAGAGGACATGATCAAGATGCCGATCATCCAAAGGTACGGAACGGACAGTCGGAGGCCTGGCGAGCCCAGCGGTTTCCCGGTCAACTGGGATACCAGCATTAAAGTCATTCCGATCAGTGCCAAGAAGACTGGACCTGCAACCGTCATGTGAAAATGTGCTGGCATCCAAGACGTATTATGGACGACCAAGTTCATTTGATAAGACGCATTCACGATTCCGGTGATTCCGCCAAAGATGAACAAGATCAGGCCACAGAACAGATACGAAAAGAGCCAGTCGTTTGCAGAGAAATAGGGAAGTTTCCCCCACCAAGCAAAGAGCCCCTTTCCTCCGCGTTCACGAGCGCCGTTCTCCATCGAAGCCGCAAGCGTAAAAGCAGTCAGCATACTGGGAATGGCGACTCCAAAAGTAAGGACCCCATGAAGCGCTTTCCACGCCGTTCGAATGCCTGGATCGGAGTACTGATGGTGAAACCCGATCGGTGCGGAAAGAACCACAAACATCATGAACGCAAACCGCCCTGCAAAGTCTGAATAGAGGCGCCCACCCGCGAGCTTGGGTAGCATCGCGTAGTACATGGTGTAGGCCGGGAGCAGCCAAAAATAGACCAGAGGATGGCCGAAAAACCAAAACAGCGTTCGCGCCAAAACCACGTTCACCGTCGGGGTCCACCCCAAAGACCAGGGCAAAAGCAAAACCAATACTTCGTAGGCTGCAGGCAAAGTCGCGATGAACCAGACAATGAATGTGGAGAAAATCCCAACGACCGCTAGCGGAGTTTTCTTTCCAGGATTTTCAGTTCTCCAAGAGCGATAGGCCGGAATCCAACTGAAAAAAGCAATCCACGAGCCCACAATCAGGGACGCAACACCCAAGTAGAACGCCGGATGCGCTTTCAGAGGCGGATAAAACGTGTAGAGCACCGTGGCTTTGCCTGCGAGCATCGCCCATGCGGCCGCGAGCGTTCCGCCCAGCATGAGGGTCAGTGAGAAGCGCGCGGCAACGTCCGAGAGTTTTTTTCCGAGAAAGTAGCTCACCACCACGTTCCCAAAAGCCACCGCAAAAAAGGTGGTGAGAACCACGGCGTTGATGGTCCCGTGAAGCGTCAGACCTTGATAGTATTCCAAGCCCAGGAACGAACTGGCCCGTATGAAACCCGCTCGGTAAAGAACCTGAAGAAGCCCGTGATAAATCCCTAAAATCAAAAGAGTGATCGGAAAAAGCAGCTCCGTCAGCACCACACGCCTCAGCGTATCGGAAAGCTGACGCAGGGGCTGATTGAGCGGCAACGTTTGAGAACTCATTTTTGCTCCTTCAAGTAGCTAATCAAAGTTTCCACTTCGTCTTCTGCGAGTGGGAGTTTCGGCATCAGGGGCTGGAACCCAGAAACAATCTTTTTGTTAGGTTCGAGGATCGATTCACGAAGGTACTCTTCGGTCACCGAAATCTCGGTTCCGTCTGTGAGCTTCTCTGCACGACCATAAATTTTTTGAAACGAAGGCCCGACCAGCACTTTTCCGTCCGCACTGTGGCAACCAATGCAGCCTTTCGTTGCCAGAAGCTTCTGAGCATTGGCCATGACCACGGGCGAAAGCTTGCTCTTTTCCCCTGTGGCAGGTGACGTCCGTTGAGCCAGTGGAACCGGGATGATCGCGTCAGGACCTGCCGACTCGCGCACTCGGATCACGGCCGCCATATTCTGATGCCCTGCTCCGCAAAACTCGTGACAGACGATCGGATAATCGCCTTCACGCGTCACTTTCAGTTTGGCAAAATTCACCGCTCCCGGCACGGCCATCAAATTCACGTTCGTGCCATCGATATGAAACCCGTGGTTCACATCCGCACTGTGCAGATAAATCAGAAGCTCTGTGCCCGGCTTCACTTGAATCTCAGAAGGCTCGTAAGCCCACATTTTTGCCAAGTAGCGCACTTCCACTTGGTTCTCGCCCAGGCGCTTCACTGAAGCTTCCTGGTAGGGAGCCACATCGGTCACGCAACCCGGAAGATCCAAGCCGCGTCCCCAGTAAAGGTAGGCCAACACACCAGCAGAGAAAGTCAGCACGCCGATGGCGGACAGAAGAACCCGCTTTTCCTCAATTCCCACGTATTTCAGCATCGTCTGGATCCTTGCTCCCGATCATCCCTGACGAGCGGCCACGAGGTAGGCCATGCCCATCCAAACCGCGCCGTAGAAAGCGAGTAGTGAAACAAAGAAAGCGATCGCACCTTTTGGAACCATCTGGATGTCTCCTCTTCCGAGGTACGTAATGCAAAGCACAAGCCAAGCGGCTAAAAGGCTTCAAATCTCCTGTTTCACTGCACTTCATCTTTCCGTGACATTTTCGCGCGCGGTGGCGACGAGACAAAACGTCTCAACACTGCGACGCACCTGTCCCAAGCTTGCATTTCGCAAGCAACGGGAGCACGAGTAGAGCGACATGAATCTCTCGATCGATCCACAGAACGTGTTCTTCCGCTGCGTAGAAGACTCAAGCGAAGCCATCATGATCAGCGATCCGCGGGGGATCCTTCAGTACGTGAATCCCGCCTGGGTTCGCACCTATGGCTACACACAGAAGGAGGCCATTGGAAACAAACCGAGCCTCCTTCACTCAGGGCTTCACTCAAAAGCTTTCTACCAGTCCATGTGGACGGAAATTAGCAGCCAAGAAACCGGCCACTGGAAAGGCGAGTTGATCAATCGCTGCAAAAACGGAGAACTGATCCCCGTTCTCCTCACCATCACTCCTGTGAAATCCGCCGATGCCAAGGTCATTGGATACATGGGCGTTGCGGTCGACATTCGGTTCAAAAAAGAACTGGAAGCAAAAGTGGCGCATCAAGATCGCTTAGCTTCGATTGGTCTTCTTGCGAGCGGCATTGCCCATGAAATCGGAAACCCGCTCGGAGTGATTCGAGGACGTGCGGAGCTTCTCCAAAACGAGCCTCTCAGCGCGCTCTCCAAAAAGGGCGTCGATGTCATCGTGAAACAGACCGATCGCATTTCTCAACTCATCCAGTCGCTGCTCGGATTTGGAAGAAACTTCGGAGAGCTCAGATTCGAGTGGGTCAATCCAGCTCCGGTTTTTGACGAAGTGCTTTCATTGGTTGGTGAAAACTTAAGGTCGCAACTTGCAAACGCCCGTTACGAAGTCGAACCGGGAACCGTAATCTGGGCCGATCGCTCACGCCTTCAGCACATCCTCTTGAACCTGACTTTGAATGGAACCCAAGCCATTCAAAAAGCCATTTCAGAAGGACGCGATGGCACGCATGAACTGGTTCTCTCTGCCAAAACCGACAAAAAAACGGGGTGCAGCTTAGTGAGCGTTCGAGACACCGGGTGCGGAATTGAATCGGCCCTTTTGAAGGAAATCTTCAAACCCTTCTTCACAACAAAGGACGTCGGCGAAGGAACAGGGCTGGGGCTGAGCATTGTTTCCCAGCTTTCAGCAGAAATGGAAGCTCAGGTCGAAGTCGAAAGCACCGTCAACGTCGGTACGGAATTCACGCTTCGCTTCAAACCGGGCCGTTAAAACACCATGAGACCGAAGCGCTGAATCACTCAAATCGAGTTTGTGACCCATCGCCCGAGCCAAGTTCTGCGTCGTCGAGACTCGAGTCCTCGCGTACCCATCCGGCCTCACGTTCCTTGCGATACAAGGTGCGACGATTGATGCCCAGGATTTGCGCAGCCTGCTCTTTCTTTCCCCCGGTCTTTTCTAAGACCGTGCGGATGTAGCGAAGCTCGAGCTCTTCCAGAGTGGGAAAATCACGGGTCCCGGACGCAAAAAAATCTTCAGAAGTCGATGGAACCGGATCCGGAAGATCCGATTCATCCACCCATTGCCCCTGACAAAGCACGACAGCTCGCTCGACGACATTCTCAAGTTCCCGAACGTTGCCTTCCCAGCGAAGGCCGAGAAGTCGAGTCATCGCACGCCGCGTGAAACCACTGACTTTGGACTGATTGGAGGCAGCGTACTTCCTCAGAAAATGATCCGCTAAAAGCGGGATATCTTCACGACGGTGCCGGAGCGGAGGAATGACAATCGGGATCACCGAGAGCCGGTAAAAGAGATCCTCGCGAAATAGCCCCTCGCGAATCGCCGCTTTCAGATCCTTGTGAGTCGCCGCAACGATCCGAACGTTCACTTGGCGCCCTTGGGTTTCACCCACAGCGCGAACTTCGCGCTCTTGGATAACCCGCAGAAGCTTGGCCTGGAGCTGAACGTTCATGTCCCCAATTTCGTCTAAGAAAAGAGTTCCCCCTTCCGCTTCCTCAAAAAGCCCTTTTTTCCTTTGGTGTGCCCCAGTGAATGCGCCCTTGGCGTGACCAAAAAGCTCGCTTTCAAGAAGCGTTTCGGGAATGGCGGTGCAGTTGATGGCAACAAAAGGCGCCTTGGCGCGGGGGCCGCGCGTATGAATCGCGCGAGCCACTCGCTCTTTTCCGGTTCCGCTCTCCCCGGTGATCAGCACGTTCGCCTGGGCCTGAGCCACGCGTTCAACCAGATCAAAGACCTGATGCATGGAGGCGCTTTTGCCGATAATCCCATCCAAGGACCATCCTTGGCGCATTTCGCGGACCAAGGCCGAATTGTCACGGGTCAACCTGCGGTGCTCGAGAGCCTTCTGAACGAGGACTGCAATTTCAGCCAAGCGAAACGGCTTTACTACGTAGTGGAAGGCACCGAGCTTCATCGCTTCGAGTGCCGTCTCGATACTCCCAAAGGCCGTGATCAGGATGACGGGAATCTCTGGGCGAAGTTCGCGCGCGAGGCGAGTGAACTCGAGCCCGTCCATCTGAGGCATCTTAATGTCGGAGATGATCAGATCGAGATCTCCCGACTCCTGATCTACCGAAAGAGCCCCTCCTGGCGCTAATGCGGCCAGAGCGGCTGGGGCCGATGAGTACGCAATGACCTGGTACCCATCGGCCGCAAGCGAATCCTCTAAAAGCGAGCGCATCTCCTGCTCGTCATCGATGATAACGATTCGGCCTTTCAACGGAGGGGCTGCGCCGGCTTTCATCGGAAAGGATTCCTTCAATTAGTGTTTATAATTGGAATCCAGGATCTCGCCCAGAACCCGCATGCCGTCAACGGCAGTAAAAATCCCGACCACTTTTCCGTTATCTTGGCGAACAATGGCGCAGCCATATTTACGAGCCGCCATTTCGCGGGCCACGTCAGCGGCCGGAGTGTCTGGGCTCACCGTGTAAGGATCGGGCGTCATCACGTCTTCTGCGGTCAAACGTTCAGCCCCCTCAAACGAAGAGGCCAGCTTCACATCCCGGTCCGTCACCACCCCGAGGAGGTGACCGCCCTCCAAAACCGGCAAGTGTCGAATCTGATTGTCGCGCATCAGACTCACTGCGTTTCCAATCGGACTGTCCCGGCGAATCGAATGGGGCATGGCAGTCATGTACTTTTGAATCAAAGGCATGTTTTTCATCGCTGAAAGGTTCCTTTCCCTTTCTCTCTTCAAAGCAAGCTCGGTGCCGAAGCGAGCCAGCTCAAAGCGCAAGCGCCTGAAAAACGATAGTCCTTTGATTTGACGTGGTTTTTACCCCAGCCGATTGAGTTCAGGAATGCATCGGCTGCCTGAGTAAGGGGGTCATCCGAGGTGCATCGACCCGCTCATGGGACAGTTTGTCTCGGTCGGTCCCTTGAGCAACTACCAGTTCCAAGCAGCAAACGTGTACAGCGCGTGAATCATCCGGTCCTCGCGCGAAGGTCGAGCCACCCAAACATTCAAGTAGCCTGCCTCCCACCACACGGATTCGCTAACTTTGAAGTGGCTTCCTAAGAAAAGCCGATTTTGATCCAGTCCCCCCGAAGGCCCCCGAGGAACCGTATTCAACTGAAAAAAGACCTCGTCGCTGACCGCAAGCTTCCCTAAACCCCAATCTTCAGGCCCTACCGAGATGTCACTGAGCCAGCGAACCATTTGACGAAATCGGTGCGCGGTTTGTTTGGCTGGCTCAATTCTTCGCTGCTCAAGACGAGTGCGAAGGATGATTTTTGAGTCGGTTGCATGGGGCCAAAACTCCGTTTGAAACTGCTGCCACAACCGGTTTTCCATCTGAAAACTCGGAGAAAGAAGTGGAGTCCAGCCATACCCCAAGGCCAGAGTGCTCACCCCGTCCGAAAGCTTCCGAATGATCGCCGGACGCAGCAGAAAACGCTCGGTCGTTCCAGGTGAGAAACTCGAGCGGTCGTTCAGCCACCTAAACCTTGGCTGCGCCTCGAAATAGAGGGACCAATTCTGAGAAAGCTTCCCTTGAGTGAAAAAGAGGTGCCAGCTTTGCAACTCAGGTTCAATGGCCTGCGCCAAGGAAGTGCCCCAGAGAAGAATCGAAAGGAGAACGGGAAGAATCTGCCATCCGAATTTGAGCTTCATCCCAGTAATTTAACACTCCGAGAAGGGCTCGACCAACTGCGGTCGAGCGTTTTAAAATGATGAGATGAGTTCCACTCACCCTTGTCAAAACTGCGGTGGTTGCTGCGCGTTCTTTCGCGTTTCATTTCCCAAGCAGGAAGTGAGTATCTCCCCAAGCGCTGTGCCAAAAAAATGGACGGAACAGCATCCCAGCGATCCAGAGCTCGTCTCCATGCGCGGCACCGGGAATACTCCGGTTCGCTGCGCCGCCCTTCAAGGGGAACTTGGAAAGAGCGTGCTTTGCGGAATTTATTCAGTCCGACCCAGCGTGTGTCGTGATTTCTAGCCAAGTTTTGAAAACGGGAAACACAATCCCGCCTGCGATGACGCGCGAACCACGCTAGGCCTGCCTGCTCTGACGCTTGAGTCCTGGCAGACGCCTTAAGATCACGCGCCGCAAGTGTCACTGGTTTTGCATTCGCTCCTCAAAGAACCCCACCTTTATCGAGGAGCACACCCCATGGCTAATCTACCCAGCCTATTTCGCCCAGGAAACCTTTGGAGTCGCCGCGAAAGCCCGTTCCAAGAGTTAAATCGCCTTCAACGACAGATGGAGCGGATGTTTGACGAGGTCAATAATTACTGGCCTGAAGAGTCGCGTTTTTTCAGTGCAGCGCCTGCAGCCGGATTCGCGCCCGCCTGCGACGTTGAAGATACCGAAACCCACACTTTGCTGAGCTTTGACCTGCCAGGAATGAAGAAAGAAGATATCCGCATCGAGATGTTCGAAAACGAGCTTCGCGTCTCGGGCGAACGCCAGGAAGAGCATGAAGAAAAATCGCGCTCGCGAACCCAAGTGGAACGCTTCCGCGGAAACTTCTACCGCTCCTTTACCCTGCCTGCTGGAATCAAAGCCGAGCAGATTGAAACTGAATATTCGGAAGGCGTGCTTCGCATCGCCATTCCTCACGTCGAAGCGGTCCTTGGGAAGCCGATCACCATTGGCCAAGGCAAGCCCGGCTTCTTCCAGAAACTTTTGAGCGGTAAAAAGGAAGAATCGAAAAAAGTGGCCTAAGTCGGGCCCCACGGGGTCTGATTCAGGTCCTGAGGCACGATCGGGCGCAGCTTCGCTTGAGTGGCCTAGAGCGCCGCGTTTTCTCTCCCCCCAAGAGAGGCGCGAGCCGCACTCGGCCGCGTCAGGCGGGTCGCCAGCGCCCGATCGGCCTTCAGGATCGATCGAGTTTCTCCATCAGACGGTCGAGTGCTTTTTCAAGGGCGGGACCCACGATCTGTTCACTGGCGTGTATTCCCCGAAAAGTGGCACTGAGTGGGGAACGTCGCGCATTCCAGATCCACCGAACGCGGGTTCCTTTCTCTTCCGAGAAGAAAAGAATTTCGCTTTGAGACTCTCCCTGGTCTTTTCCAAACAAGGCTCCGCTGAATTGAACTCGGCGTGGAGGGCGCCGATCTAAAATCTTCAGCGATCCGCACTCGCACCACTCTGCGACCCGCTCTGCATCGGAGAATGCCTGAAAGACTTGATCTGGGGGCGCCTGGGTCATTCGCTCACGCACGACAGTGACCCCTTGAGGGCGAAAGCCCGCCATCAAGCCAAACCAGACTAGGCCTGCTCCGATGGTCCAAAGCCAACCCTTCAGACTTGAAGTTCGTCCATCGTCACGAATGTAATCCCACTGAGGACGAGCGTCGTCTGACATGCCTCTAGTATGATGCAAGCCCCGGGGCAGTTCCTCCTAAAAAGTGAACCCACTCATAGCTCGGGCTTTCGGCTTGGAGTGAAGAGTCCTCTCATGTTTGAATGCCTTCATGAGCGCAGCACACGAATCCCCCCTCTACGACATTTCACTGAAAACTTTGGATGGCCGGAGCACTAGCCTTCGTGAACACCAAGGCAAAGTCCTTCTCATCGTCAACGTCGCCAGCCGTTGCGGCTTCACTCCGCAATACGAGGGGCTAGAGAGCCTTTACAAGAGATATCGCGACCAAGGGCTCGTGATACTCGGCTTTCCTTGCAACCAATTCGGCGCTCAAGAACCGGGCAGTGAAACTGAGATCCAAAACTTCTGCTCACTCACTTACGGAGTGAGTTTTCCGATGTTTTCAAAAATCGAGGTCAATGGACCCGGGACCCACCCCCTTTATCAAGCTCTGAAAACCTCGAAAAAAGGCCTCTTGGGCAGTGCGGGAATCAAATGGAACTTCACCAAATTCTTGGTGGATCGCTCAGGAAAAGTGGTCGATCGCTTCGGACCGATGACGAAACCGGAAGCGCTCACCCAGGCCATTGAGAGCCTTCTAGGTTCCTCGTGACCCCTGAGTGGCTCTGGAAGCTTCACGCGGCCTCGGTCTTTTTCATGTGCGGTGCGATCTGGATCGTTCAGTGGGTGCACTACCCTTTGATGCGATTCGTGGAAGGCTCACGTTTTTCTGAGTTTCACGCTGTTCATAGCACGCGAATCACCGCAGTCGTTCTGCCGCCCATGTTTCTTCAGCTCGCTACGGCTATCGCCCTGGTTCTGAGTCCCGAAGTGCATGATGGTCCCATGAATCGCTGGGCAGCGCTCGGTCTCACGTTCGGCGTATTCCTGAGCACGGCCCTGCTTTCAGTTCCCTGCCACTCAAAACTCGCCAGCGGATTTCAAGCGAAGGCCCACCAGCGCCTCGTGGCCACAAACTGGCCACGGACACTGTTTTGGAGCCTCCATGCTTCCCTATTGCTGTTCTGAATCTAGGTAGGGCTATTGATTTAGCGAGGCCAATGACCGCGTTTCAAAACGCGGCCCGTGTCGTAAGTGTAAGTCACGCCGTTCAATTGGACGGTTCCACTCTCGTGATCGTAAGCACCGGTTCCGTTCGGTCCCGCGCCAAAAACATACTCAAAGCCCGAACCTTGAAAATCGATCTTCCACTGGCTGTCGATCGATTCAAACGAATCATGGTTCAAGTAAGCGCTGTTCGCTGAAGACAGAAGCTTCACACTCACGCTCTTCATGCTTTTCAATTCAAAGCCGCCGCAAGCTTCCGATTCAAGCGTAAGCTGGTACTTGGACGCATCTTGAGTCGACTCGATCGCGAGCTTTGCTTTGCAGACGTGCGAACCCGTGTTCCGAACCAAAGGATAAACCTTCACGGGTTGGCCGAGCACTCCGCGAATCGGTAAAACTCGAGGAGCCACTTCCGTTACCGGAGTCTGCTCGGGAATGGAGCCGCCGCCCTGAACAGGCGGATGGCCTGGGCCACCGTTACCTGGAGCTGGACCACCCGGTCCATGCCCAGCTGGAGGCTGCGGTGCGGCGCCAGGTTGGATGACTTCGGCTAATACATAATAGAACTCATCACGAATCCAGGTCTCTGCACCCTGAAAGTCGATCCAGATTCTTCCCATTTCCAATTGGCCCGACTTTTTGCCGTCAAACCGAATCGAACCAAACGGAAGGAGCTTTTGGCCATCGCGCCCGATGGCCTCGAGACGATCAGCGTTGATTTCTTCGTGATTCGCCGAAGAACTGAGCTGAAATTCCTGCTCTTCATAACCGTGGCTTGAGTAATCCGCCAAAGCAGCTTTCACTCGGCCGCGCCCCAGCGGGATCATCCGAAGCTCCAGCTCAGGAGCATCACCCGGCTTCAGCACCGCAGACTTCGACAAGTGATAGACCAGCACCTTTTGCGAAGCGGCACCGATGGCTGCAGGATTCTCACCAAAAACCGGCCCCGGCACAGGGATTACAGGCCCCGCCTGCCCTGCAGGACCGCTCTCAGTCGCTACTTTCTTGGGTTGGTTCCCCTGTTTTGCGCCGCAAGCAGCAAGTGCCGGCAAAACGAGAGTCACTAAAAAGAGACTGACATTTCGATTGAATCGATCACGCATGACTGAATCTTTCATAAACTCACCTATTGAAAACCCGAATTTCAACCGGTGTTTCACAAAACGTACATAATTAGTCAAGATCTATTCATTCGCTCGAAATCGCTGCACTGGAATCCTCCGGTAAATCTTTGAGCCTGACCCTCTTGGGTCGGTAAGTGTCTGGTACCGCCCCATTCGATTGAAGAAACACTTCACCCGACAAAAGGGTGGCTTGGTATTCAGAGAGCTTCCGGTTTCTTCCGACATATTGCCCCGTTCCAGGAGCGGGTTCCTGGAGGAACATCTTCTCGAGGTAATCCGTCCAATTCGGAACCACCGGATCGTTTCCAAAATCCAGATCGTAAACGTGGTTCGACCGCCTCAAGAAAACGTGAAAATCCCAATTCTTTTCCCCTGGAAGGCGCGACGGGCCTAACTTGGGATAGGTCGGGTTTTTCGCGCCGGACTCGCGTGCCCACTCGGCGTTCACCATTCCGAAAATAGAATTCCCCTCGTTTTTCAATCGGACCACTTGAGCGCCACGCAGATCCAGACCTTGCCTTTTCGCTTCCCGAAGAAGCTCCAGGACATTTCCACCGCATCGACCGATCCGATAATCTCGCGAATAGACTCGCTCAAAAACCTCCTGCCACTGGCGCTCCACTGGTTCATCGAAAACCACTTCACCAGAAGCTTGTGGAGTAGAAATGAGGAGCCCGAGCCCTAGTACGCAGCCCGCCACCCTGAGTCTCAGTCTGAAACCTAAATTCTCGTTCATCCAAGTCATTCCAGGAACGTCTGCCATTTCACGCCTGAGGAAACCACGATTTTATCGCCGACAAACGTCCTGAAATTCCTGAGATGAAATGGTATTCGAATCGCCCGGCATGGCAACCATCACACGCGGCATCGCACCCGAACTCCTTCTCTCTCAGGTCAAGAACACGGCACCGTGGCTTTTTGAAAAAGCTGGGTCAGCCGCCGAGCTCGCGGCACTGGCGCCCCTTTCCTTCTTGAAAGATTACGATTCGACTCTGGGAAGCGACGGCCAGGGACGCGATCTCACCCATTTCGAGTACTTTCAGCTCTGCCTATCCGCACACTATGTGACGTGTGCGACTCCGGTTCCCACCGACGTCGATAATCAGATCAGAAAGAAACTTTGGCCGGCAGAACTCCCCGCCGAAGTGGCGCTTGAGATGGCAAGCTGGGTGCTCTCTGCCCGCGAATGGAATTATCAGCCCGTTTCGGCCCGATTTAGCTTCGGCGCCGCCGGCACTCCCTGGGGAAACCAAGCCGTCGATGGACACTTAGGTGAATGGTTCACTGTTGCCTGCGGCGCTTACTGCGCGCTCAAGCAGTGGGACACTCTAGCGGCGAAACAAAAGCGCATCGAGCTATTCGACGCCATTCGCGATGAGACGCATCGCCATTCCGAAATTTTTGGCTCCCTCTGGCGCGCAAGCGACGGAATGGGCTGCCTCCTGGCCTCGGTCAGTATCGCGCACAATTTTGGGGACCTCGATCGGGTCATGGATCAGTGGGAATTGTCAGTAGACGATCCTCTGCGCCTCGAGTTCTACAAGCTCGGCTCTCAGCCCCTTCAGGGCGATGGAAAGCTCAGGCACCAAGGCAGGCTTTGGACAGCGGGGGAACTCTACAAATCCCCCGTCGGTGGTAGTTCTATGACCGCCGAGAACCACCGGCACTTCGCGCTGAGAAAGCCGCGAGTGCTTCGAACTCAGCCCGACTTCCTGGTCCCCATGGGCCCCTTCTTTGATGATTGGGGCGCCACCTTGGGCAAAGCGATTCCCCCCGCAGACCAAGGTGAAGTGGTCGAGGCCCTCGTTCATGGCTGGCAGCGGCTTCCCGGTACTTTCGGGTACGGAAGAGCCCTTCTGGGACTTCATCTCTCAAACCCTGAAATCCAACTCCCCGAGTTCAAAAAAGGCCATCCTTACCGGAAGTTACTTCAAACCTCGAAAACTGACTTTGAGGCTCTTTGGGCTAAAAACGCGCTCGAGCAACTCGACGACATCCCATCCCGGATGCGCTGACCCATTCTTACACAAATCATTTGACTCAAAGCGTCGGGGTTGTTAATCGGCCCCCAAGAAATTTGGAGGTTCCCTATGCAAACGAAAACTCTGGCTTCCCTGAAGCACGCCCACATTGGTCCCGCCCTGGCCATGCTCGCCCTGGCTATTGCAGCCTTAGGCCTGAGCGCCTGCGGCCGCGTCGTGCCCCGCCCGCCGAAAGCAGCGAAAGCAACTCAGGCTCCCGCAGAGCCTGCGACGATCGACCTCACCTCGAAGGCTCTGCGCCAAGGCGACCACTTCTGCTACGACCTCACCGCAAAAACAGAAGTCGCGGCTGACGGAAAAGAAACCGAAACCCCGGTGAAGGACGCGGAAATTTGCCTCGCAGGGACTGAAACCGAAGGTCTCTACAAGGTCACCACCGACTCCAAAGAGTTGGCTGATCTCGGCTTTAACGGAATGAAAGTCGTTCCGGTCGCAGAAGAAGTGGCGGCGCCCGCGAAGAAACTCAGCCTGAACGAAACGCTCATGGCAGCTTCTGCAGACGCCCCGAAAGACGAAGCTAAGAAAGAAGAAAAGAAGCCGGACCACAAAGAGCGCTTCGCAAAAGCGATCAACGGCAAGGCTGAAAAAGACGGCGAAAAAATCAAGATCGCCCTCGAGTTCTCGGGTTCGCTGACGGAAGACGCTTCTAAGCGTAAGAAGGAAGACGGAACCGTCATCATCGGCGGCAAGAAGCACAAGTACTCGCGCTCGAAAATCTGAGCCGAAGACTCACTTCACGCTTCCCTAGTTTTCCTCCAGTCAGGGCAGGCCTAGCGCTTCTTCAAAAGAAGGGCGCGAGCCTGCCCTTGACGCATTCCAAGGACCAAAACATCGCCACGCGAGTTAATGGCTTTCGCTTCACCCAGTGTCCACCCCTCAGGTTCGGACATCAGGTCGCGAAGGGAATAGGATTTTCCTTCAATCCAAATCACGGCTTTTCCAGCGACGTCACCCACCACCCAGCCTGCATCATTCACTGCGCGAGCTACAGATCGCTGAGAATTCCCCGCAGGCTCAAGCCCGCGCATGACGGCTGAGGCACTGGATGCGATAAAAGCCTGTGCCTGGCGAACCGCGCCTGGACCGTAAGACCAGCCCACGACAAATTCTCCGGACGGTGAAATTCCCAGACCGTAACTAGACGGTCCACCCAAAGTCCCCAGATCACGAACACTCCAACCCGAGCCACTTCGATTCCAAAGGGCAGCACGGAAGCCAGCGCCACTCTCTGAGTAAGACCACCCCACCAACGCTCCTGAGGCGCTTGACTGCCTGATCTGAGGAAGCCCTCCGTCCAAAGTAGGGAGAACCATGGGCTCCTGGCCCACTGCACTCCAAGCAACCACCCGGGTTCCGTGAGAATCCGTCACGCTCCCAAAGAGCGAGCCCGAAGAATCCAGGCCGTAAGCCGTTCCAGGAGCCCAATCCTCCACTTGCCCGTCAGGAAGGACTCGGTAGGCGCGCGGAGCCCCGGCGGCGTCGGCTCCGATTGCCGAGAAAATCCCCTCGCGGTTCACCGAGGAAATCTTGAGATGAACTCCGGCCGCAGGGGCCTGGACCACGAGCGGTTGATCCGGCTGACTTGCGTTCCAAAGGTAACTCAAGCTCGCAAACGGCGACTCGGTGTAAGTGAGTGCAACCTTTTCTCCCGCTTCATCGAGAGCAACCGGGACTACGCCTGGGCGAATCTTTGAGGTCAAATCGATCGCATCGTAAATAAGGCCCGGATAGGCCTGCGCCGGATGAGGAAGGCCTAGGCCTCCCAATAAACTCAGTGCCGCTCCCCGCCCCATCCAACGCCCGAGAGATCTCATCATGGCTTTTTATATTGGCACGACCCAGGCGTGTTGCTCGGCGTCATTTTGAATGCTACCCACGCGCTCAGGTGCGCCAATCCAGGGGAGTTCTTTTTGCTGGCCTCATCGCCTCGGTGAACCCCTTTGTGGGCACGGATGGAAAACTCAGCGCGGCAGGAATGACGACCCCTGCAGCCCAAGCGCCTCATGGCCTCGTGCGCCTGGGTCCGGACACTGCGGTTCGTGGCGGTACAAACGAACTCTGGAGCCGCATTTCTATTCCCACCTCGGGCTACGCTTACTGGCACAACCGGATTGTGGGCTTCAGTCACACGCATCTTTCCGGCACAGGCCTTCGAGAAGGCGGTCAATTTCGCTTCGTGCCGTCTCGTGAAGTCGATTCGACACGCGCATTAGGTGGAAAGCTCGTCCTCGATCACGCGCTCGAATCCGCATCGCCCGGCTATTACTCGATTGGATTTAAAAAAGAGCGCTTCCGTGCAGAACTCACCGCAACAGAAAATTGCGGTATTCAGCGCTACACAAACGAAGACCTGACTCGTCCCCTTTTCGTTCACTTCGACGCGCAAGGTGGGCTTCACTCGGGAATGAAAGCCGAGAATCTTTCAATCCAGGCCCAAGACTCTTCCTCGACTTTTCGTGTTCATTTTCGCGCAGAGTCTGCGTTTCTAAACCTAAACGGGGGCCTGCCTTTTTTTGCAATCGGCCAGCGGTTGGGCGATTTTGTCGCTCTCGATGAAACCGCACTGCACCAGAAAAGGCCTGCCGTCCGCTTCACTCTCCCGCCGGGAGGCCAGGGTGAGATCCGCCTCTGTCTGAGCCTAAACAGTGCCAGTGCGGCGAAAACCAGTCTCGAGACTCAGTCCGGGGAAAACTCTTTCGAAGAAGTCCTGAACTCGACGCGGAAAAAATGGAGTTCGCTTCTCGACCGCATTCAAATTGAAAGCGACGAGACTGACGTTCTCACGAACTTTGCCACTGCCGCTTACCGCACCTTTGCTTCTCCCACGCTCTATTCGGATTCTGCGCCGACCGTGCCCGGTCCTGAGGGGAGACCTATCGAGATCAGCCCAAAATCCCGGCATTTCTCTGAGCTTTCCCTTTGGGATACGTTTCGCACCACTCATCCTTGGTACACGCTTATTGCGCCCGAACTGCAACGAGACGTCATTCAAAGCCTTCTTCGCTTAGGCAAAGCACTCGACCGTCTTCCTCGGTGGCCTTACGGGAGCGGCGATCTGCCCGTCATGATCGGGGCCCCAGCGAACTTTCTTTTTTCAGAAACTTATCTGAAGGGGCTAGGAGGGTTTGACCCTCAGGAAGCCCTTCCCCTTCTCGAGAAAAGTTTTCTGCGGCTGAAAGAGTATCCTGATTGGATTCCATCAGAACGGGTGGACCACTCGGTGAGCGAGACTTTGGAGCTTTCCTGGGCTGCATCAGTCACCTCGGACTTTGCCCGCGCGATCCAAGCTTCTCCCGATCGAATCGCCCTCCTAGAAAAGCAATCGAACGCTTTTAAAAACCTCTGGGACCCTCGTCGTAAATTTTTCGGGCCTCGGCACTCTCGGGGCTTCTTCGAAGATTACCAAACGAACGTGATGACCAATCTAGACCTGACTCTGATCGGCCGCCCACGGTTTTACGCAGAGGGCTCGGCTCATCAGTGGCGTTACTCTGTGCCCCATCAGCCCCAGACCCTGATTTCTCTTTTTGGCGGCGCTGAGAAGTTCACCCAAGAACTCGAGGGATTTTTGAAAGGGGCATCACCCCGAATGGCCGATCCTTGGACCCGCCCCGCCTATTGGCACGGCAATGAACATGACTTTCACGCTGCGTGGCTCTTCATTGAGGCAGGCCACCCCGAACTCACGCAGCGCTGGGTGCGCTGGATTCTGGATCACCGCTACGCGCCTCAGCCTTTGGGCCTGGACGGAAACGATGACGCTGGCGCTTTATCGGCTTGGTACACCTTGGCGGCGCTAGGGCTTTATCCGCAAGCTGGCACCGCACGTTACTGGGTCAGCGCGCCGCGAATCCGAGAAGCCAAACTCAACCTTGGGCTTCAAAACGGACAAGAGCGATTCTTGAAAATCCGGACTCACAATCAATCTCGCGAGAACGCCTACCTTCAACGAGTCACTTTGAATGGTCAGTGTTTAACGCGGGCGGAGATTTCCCACTCGGAGCTTCTCGACGCAGAGCTTGTATTTGAGTTAGGCTCTGAGCCTGCCCCCGGGGGCGGATTCACCTGCCGTCACTGACCTAGGCTCGCTCCCTGCAGCCGTTCTGTGGCCATGAGGGGACTCACTCGATTAGAAGCTGCGCAGCGACTCGAGCTCGTGGGCCCAAATCGCCTCCCCTGGGAGCGCCCCCCTGGCCTTCTGCGCCAAATCCTCCGTGCGTCCACCGAGGCGTCGACTGCCCTTCTCTTTGCTTCTGCCGGCCTTTACGCCGTCTGGGGCGACCTCGTTGACAGCCTGGCGCTCGGCGCATCGGGTGTCGTCATGGTAGCAATTGCCGTTCGCCAACAGTGGACAAGCGCCCATGTTTTGGAAGCGCTTCACGAAGCTCTGGTTCCCAAAGTCCGCGTGCTTCGCGATCAAATCTGGCAAACGGTTCCGGCAGAAGATCTCGTCCCCGGGGATTGGATTCGGCTGAGTGAAGGAGAGACGCTTTCCGCAGACGCATGCCTGATCGAGGCAGCAGGATGCGCAGTGGATGAGTCGCGCTTAAGCGGCGAATCTTTTCCCGTCGAAAAAGAAGCGGGCGATGCTTTACGCGCAGGAACCCACCTGGTCCGAGGAGACGGCGTCGCCGAGGTCACGCTGACCGGTGCTCAAACTGAATGGGGAAAGCTTGCGAGCGCCGTTTTGCAACGACAGCGAACTCTTCCCACGCGTTTAGAAAAGGAAGTGAACCAATGGGTCAAGCGCGTCACTTTCGCTGCCTTTTTCCTGGGGGCAAGCCTGAGTCTCCTGATCCACGCACACGGAACGCCCTGGGAATTAGCGCTTCTCCCGGGCCTAACTCTCAGCATTGCGCTGATTCCAAATGAAGCGCCTGCGATCACGAGTCTTTTTCTCTCTAAATCGGCGTGGAGGCTATCGCGCCTTGGAGTGCTGGTCAGGCGCCCTGCCGCTGTTGAAGCCTTGGGGGATGCCGATACTTTATGCATCGATAAAACGGGGACACTGACCGAGAACCGAATGCGCTTGGCTTGGCTCTGGAATGGCCAGGACGAGCTTGACCTAAGGACACTCAAAACTTCCGCCCTCCCCGACTCCTTTCATGCGCTCTTAGAATTCAGTGCGCTTGCTTCTCGCCTAGAAAGTCCTGACCCTCTCGACCAAGCCGTTCTTCAAGCCTTTCGCTCGCACCTTGAAGGAACCGATCATCACCATCCAGATTGGATACGCGCCGAAGTGCGCCCTCCAGGCCCCTCCTTCCAAGCCGTGGCGTGCCGCTGGGTATCGACTCCCGGGAATTCGCCCGTTGGCTCCATTAAAGGAGCACCCGAACTGGTGCTGGATCTGTGTCAGGCTGGACCTAGTCTTCGCGAAGCCTCGGCTCTCGCATTAAAAAGGATGACCCAGCAGGGTCTTCGCGTCCTTGCCGTTGCTAGGGAATCCGCCCCTGGAAAGGAGAAGCCCGAGTTCTTAGGACTCGTGGGCCTAGAAGACCCTCTTCGCGAAGGAGTGAAGGAAGCGCTCGCGGAATTCAAGGCCGCAGGACTCAGAGTACTGGTCATCACCGGAGATCACGCGGATACCGCAAAAGCGCTATTGAGGCGGATCAATGGTGAGCCCACCGATTGGAATGCTGAGACACCGGAAAAAGGCGATCTCCTGGCGCGAGCAACTCCCGAAGCAAAACTTCAAGCCGTGATCTTGCTCCAAAAACTTGGACGTCAAGTGGTGATGACCGGCGACGGTGTAAACGACGCCCCAGCGCTGAGACAAGCCCACGTAGGAGTCGCCATGGGGAAACGCGGCACCGACGTAGCTCGCGCCGCAGCCCAACTGGTGCTGATGGAGGATGACCTTCCAGCTTTGCTTCATGCATTAGGAGAGGGTCGAAGAGTTCGAGCCAACCTTTCTCGTGCATTTGGCTTCCTGATCGAGACCCATATCCCGATTGTTTTCCTCACTCTGCTTCCGCCACTCTGGCTCTGGGCGCCACTGCTTGCGCCTTGGCATGTCGCTGTTCTTCACTTGATCATCGAGCCGCTCGCAGCGTTTTCCTTCGAAGCACTCCCCCTCGATCGCCTAGAGTTCCAGCGCGTGGCCTTAATTTCTCGAGCGCGCCTCTACCGGCACCTGCGTGTCGCCCTGCTTTTAAGCATTTCAATCGGTTTGGCGTGCCTCGCTGCTCACCTCTTGGGAGGCAAAACGGAAGCCCTGAAGTTGACCGCACTGGCTAGCCTCACCGTCTGGAGCTTCTGGAGACCAAAAACAGCCCGATCTGGGGGCAAAAAAGACCGGAGTCAATACCCTGACAAAAAATTTTCAGTCTCATTTGTTAAGAAAACGAAATAATAATTTCATTCAATAAGTGAAATATACAACTAACACCATGAAAACACGCCGATAATCCGACTCGACACACCTGAAACGATAAAGATGCAAATTACTTCAATTTTCCGACCAACAAAGTCATCCTAGTTATACAAGTTGAATTCGTCAGGCCAGAGCTCCTCGAATCAAACTCAACTTGTCTACGTGAAACCCCTACGGAGAGAAAGACTATGAGCGACGATTTTGACCTCTTGGCAGAACTTGGTTTAGACGCGAAACCCTACGAGCTGAAGGAACGCCCGGAATATCAGGTGCTGGTCCTTGAAGCCGGTTTCATCAATTCCATCGACACGCTGAAAGCGGAAGTGCTCGAGAAGATCAAAGCTTCTCCGAAGCCCACCGTCATTCGCTTCATGTCGGACGATTACAAAAGAGAAGACGTCGCGCTAAAACTTCGCGAAGTGGCCGCCGAAGTGGGCGCCGTGGTCCACAAAGTACGAGTGATTCCCGGAAAGCAACTTCCACAGACCCTGGCTCAATTTGCAGCGGCCGACTTGAGAAATGCCATCGAGTTGGTGGATGTCTGCACGTCCGAGCAAATTCCGCCCGATTTCTTGGACATCTTCAAAGATGCCACGGTGACTTCGATGGCCGGACAAACCAACCTGGAAACCAAAGTGGTGCACCAGGAAGTGGGCACCTCCAGCCACGTGCAGACCAACACCGGCTTTGCCTCGATGATCAAAATCGAAGGCGCATCGGTGGATGGCGCAGCCATCGTCACGATGAACGAAGACACCCTTCTCAAGATCATGTCGACGGTCTTGGGTGCTCCTCAGACCAGCGCCAACGAAGCCGTGACGAACGGTGTGGCAGAATTGGTGAACTTGGTCTGCGGTCGCGCAAAAGGGACCCTGAACGAGCTGGGCTACGACGTGAAACTCGCCAGCCTGCCCGTCACCAAAGACTCGCCTGAGTTCAGCCAAGCCATGGCCAGAATGCAAAACGGCCAGGCCGCGAAGATCACCTTCCAGACTCCGGAAGGCGAATTTGCACTGGAACTGCGCTTTGCCCCTCGCAAAGGTGCTTCCGCCTAATCGGGGACTGATCCCGATGAAGGGCTGGTAGCCAAACACAAGGGCCGCTCCCCACTGGGGAGTGGCCCTTTGTCTTAAAAGGGGTTGCAACGGAACCCAGATTGAGGCAAATCTCCGACCACTCAGGGGATTCGCGGCGCCTACAGGAAGCCGTTTGAGAGCCGACCCTCCTACCCTAAGGGTCAAGGTCCACTATCAGTGAAACCTGCTCCTGGCAGCAGGATTGGAAGAAGCCCCAGCGGCGAACGAATGAAGGATTCAAATCTTCGTGCTTTCCTACCATCAGACCAAGCGTGACTTTACTCGTCTCAGCTGGAGACGCGGAAACCAATACTTCCGAGACAATCGGGTTCAGGGCGTCACGCTCGATGGCGACCGCGTGCTGGGTAAAGTTCGCGGCAGCAATCGCGAAAACTACGACACAGCGCTGGTCATGGGGAAGAACGGCAAGATCGCCAACTCCAAGTGCACTTGCCCGGTTCACCGCCGCAATGAGCTTCATTGTAAGCATGTGGCCGCCTTGGCTATTTGGCTGATGCAAAAAGGCGCCGCACAAGTTCAACCCAAAGGAGTCGCCCAAGACTATCAAGGGGAAGTCGTCATCCGCGATCCGCGAACGGCCAACCTTCACGCGATTCTCAAGAAACTCCTTCACACTGCCCCCTACCTGAACATTGTTCCTTTCTACATTCGCCAAGATCCCTTGGCAGCGACTCTGATCGGAAAGGACGACGAGGGAGCCCCGTTCTCCATCCCCATTACACTCATTGAAGCCACAGCCCTTCGCGAGCAGGTCGAGCCCGCCCGATACGCTTCGATGTCGTTTGACGACCAGATTTTCCCAGGCGATCCCGTTTTGGAAATCCGCGGTCAGTTCAATGGCCCGCTTTTGAATGCGGTCACTGTTGAATCCGGAATCCGCTTCCAGGATCCCGAGACCGGCAAGATCGAAATCATCACCCTGACCTATCTTGCGCCGACTCCGAAGGCGGGCTTCTGGAAAACGACGCGCGGATATACCCTTCGTGTCGCGCTTCCCAGCGAAACCCTGGACGTGCAGTCGGCTTACATTCAGCGACTGGAGCGCGATAAAATCGCTTACCGTGGAGCGCAGGCCCTTGAGCAACTCGGCAAGCTCCTGGTTGATCCAGGTCGCGAACGTTTCGTCTTTGATCCGCTGGTGGACCTTCCCGTCGATTCGCGCCCGCTCAGGCTTCTCAAGCTTGAAATTGGCGCATCCGACGGTGAACACCGGACGCTGACCTACGAATTCGGTGCAGGCGAAGCAGGAAAAGAAGACGTCACCGTTGGCTCGGAAGAACTCCGACAGCTCTCGACGATTGGACGCCTGTCGAACAACTTCGTCTGGCTCGGTGACCGGCTCTTCAAATTCGAAGTCCCCTTCTCGAAACTCAATCAGTACGCGCGCCCGAAAACCAAAACCGCACAGGACGACGCCGCCGAAGAAACCGAAGAAGCACCCACTGGCTTCGGAAAAATCGAGGACACGGGAGAAAACCCGCTCCATCCGCTCGCAGCGTATCGCTTGTCGCTTGAGCTCGGAGTGGAAGATTTCGTCGTCGACCCGACCTGGGGCGATTTCCAAGAATGGAAAAAGACTTTCGAGAGAAAACGCCTTCCGGCGCTTCCCAAAGTCGAATTCGGCTTTGACCTCAGGCCCTACCAAACGGAAGGCCTGAAGTGGCTCTGGAGCCTGTATCACCGAGGGCTGTCTGCCCTTCTCGCTGATGACATGGGCCTTGGAAAAACCCACCAAGTTCTAGCTTTCCTGACGTCTCTTTATGGACGGAAAAGCACAGCGAAGCTTCCGCCCACTTTGGTCGTGGCCCCCTCATCCGTCGTTGCAGCCTGGCAGCAAAAACTCGCCAGATACGACACGGGCCTCAAGTGGGTCGTTTTCCACGGCGCGGGCCGAAAGCTTCCCGACTCAGGCGTTCAGATTGTTCTGACCACTTACGGCATCTTGAGCCGCGAAGCGCTTTTGAAAGACAAAGAGTGGCTTTGCGTGGTCCTCGACGAAGCCCAAGCCATTAAAAACGCCACCACTCTGGTCAGCACGACCGCGCGAAGCCTGAAGGGTCGCTACCGGATTGCCATGACCGGTACTCCGGTCGAAAACAGCGCCAATGATCTGTGGGCTTTGATGGACTTCTTGATCCCGGGCTACCTGGGATCGATTCAGCGATTCAAGCGCCTCTACGCGCCCTCTCGCGACACAGGCGGCGTCGGTCAGAATATCAACGTCTTGAAGCGTCTGGTTCAGCCCTTCCTGCTGCGACGGACCAAATCTTCCGTCTTGAAAGATCTGCCGGAAAAAATCGAGCAGGTAGTCGAATGCGAAATGACTCAGCCTCAGCGCAAAGAATACGCCGCTTGGCTGAATTCCGAAGATGTCGCTCAAGCCCGCCAGGCGCTCGAAGCCGGCGGCAAAGTGAACTACGCGCACGTCTTGGCTATGCTGACTCGCCTCAAACAGATTTGCGATCACCCGGGCCTACCTGGAGTCGCATCCATTAAAAATGGCGCAGCGGAGCTTGACCCCACTCAAAGCGGTAAGTGGGAAGCTTTCGAAGAGCTCTTAGGCGAAGCCTTGGGTTCGAACCTGAAAGTCGTCGTCTTCACCCAGTACTTGGGAATGATGGATCTGATCGGGAAGAATCTCCTCGAACGCGGAATCGGCTACACCGAACTTCGCGGCGACACTCAAGATCGCGGCGTTCGACTCGATCGCTTTGCTCGCGATCCGAACTGCAAAGTTTTTGTCTGCTCGCTTTTGGCAGGCGGTCTAGGCATCGACCTCACTTCGGCTTCCGTTTGCGTGCACTTCGATCGCTGGTGGAACCCAGCTCGTGAAAACCAAGCCACCGACCGACTCCACCGTTTCGGCCAGACCCGCGGCGTCCAAGTTTTCAAGCTTCAGATCCCGGGAACTGTCGAGGACCGAATCGCTCGCATCTTGGAATCCAAAGTGGCTCTCTCGGACGCTTTGATCGAAGAATCGGGCGCTGGCCTGAAGTCGTTCTCGCGCAAAGAGCTGCTTGAGCTTCTCACTTTGGCCCCCTCGGGATCCTTGGGTGAGGAACAGGCACAAAAAGCCGCTGCAATGGTGTCTGAAGGCTAAATCAGTTTTCCAGGATTCAGAATTCCCTTGGGATCGAAAGCTTGCTTGATGCCTTTCATCAGGGAGATTTCCGCAGCACTTCGGCTGTAGGGAAGCGCCGGCTTCTTTAATAGACCAATCCCATGCTCAGCCGAAACGCTTCCTTTGAAGTCCTTCACAAACTGAAAGAGCGCGGAATCAGAAGCCTTGCAGCGCTTCAGGAATTCCTCTTTTCCGGACTCTTTCTGAGCGCGGATAAAGATGTGCAAATTCCCGTCACCAATATGTCCGAAGATGAAGACTTCAAATTCCGGATAGTCGCGTGCGTACTGAGCCTCGATCCGAGCCGAAAATTCAGGAAGCTTGGACACCGGAACGGAAACGTCGTGCTGATGAACGAGGCTTTGATGAAGGACGGCCTCAGCAACCCCTTCGCGAAGTCTCCAAAGGTCTCGAGCCTCGCGTGGGTTTTGCGCCAATACTCCGTCCAGAGCTAAAGACTGAGAGAAGACCTGCTCGAGAAAGGTCTCTAGAAGCAAATCTCCAGCCTCCAGGTCTTCCACCTCGAGAAGAGCGTAAGCCCCTACTTCAGGAGCATCCTCGATGGGTGCCTTCATCCCAAAAAACTGAACGGACTCTCGGTAGCAAGCGGCACTCAAGGTCTCAAAAGCAGAGATCGGAAGACCTGATTCACGAGCAAAGGAGAATAAGCGAATCACGGCCTCCATATCGGTCAGAGAGAAAAACAAAACGTCTGACCTTTTGGGAAGAGGCACGAGCTTCAAAGTCGCCGAAGTGATCACGCCGAGTGTCCCTTCCGCACCCATCACCAGCTGACGCAGATCAAAGCCCGTATTGTTCTTTTCCAGCTCCCCGTTCAACTCGAGTACTTCCCCTTCGGGAGTGACGAGTTCAATCGACTGCACCCAAGCTCGCGTGTTGCCGTATCGAATGACCCGAACCCCACCTGCGTTGGTGGATAGGTTTCCTCCCACCGTGCTCGAGCCCTTGGACGCAAAATCAACCGGCCACGTCAGCCCCTGGGGCTCGCAGTGCCGATGAACCGCTTCGGTCACAGCCCCTGCCTGGACGCGAACCGTACGAGTGGCTGGGTCGACCGTTCCGAGAGCGTTCATCCGGACCAAACTCAAGACCAGCTCCCCTTGCGCCGCGCAAGCACCGCCTGAGAGGCCAGTGCGGCCGCCTGAAGGCACCACGGGCACGCCGTGCTCAAAACACGCCGAAAGAAGCTGGGACACCTGCTCGGTCGTCCTCGGAAATGCCACCGCAGAGGGGTTTGGCTCCAAGATCCCGCTCCAATCTTGGCCGTAAATTTGACGAGTTTCCGGGTCGAAATCGAGAAAATCTGGGCCCAAGTCACGCGCCACCTGATCCGTAAAGCCCTTAGGAAACAAGGAGTTCATCGGCATATCATGCCACCCCCCTGCCCTGCGCGCAAAGTGAGCCTTGAAGGGGCTCCTTCCCTTCGGTACGACTCGCAGCATGAAAAACCGCCATTCCATCCGAAATCTTGCGCGAGTAGCCGCTTTCGGTGCTCTTGCGGTTTCTTGCGCTCAACTTCGAACCGCGTTCGCGCCCACCGGAGGATTTGCACCCCTGAGCTGCCGCCTGGCTCAGCAGGACACCGAACCCACGCTTCATATCCGACGAAGTGGAAGCGTTTTTGAAGTGAGCCTTCGGGAATACGCCGTTCAATTTCAAACAGCCCAGTGCGAAGAAAAAGACTTCCGCACTTCGGATGGCTTTCTTCGCTGCAAGTCCGATGAAGGCACGTTCAGCCACACGGGCCGCACAGGCGCAGCTGAAAACTGGTCTTACCGAAATCTGAAATTTTCCATGAAGCGCGTCTCGCAGTCCGGCGGCACTTTGAGCGGTTTCAGTGTCGAATTAACGGGAACTGGTTTCCCTCCGCAACAAGCTTCCGAGCCCGTCGGCTACCTCTTGAATGCGCTTGCCTCACTGAAAGCGGATCGTAAGGGCCGTGTTCCCAGCAAACTTTGCACGCTGGAGGGCGAGCCCGCATTTTAAAATTAAACCAAGCCCGGTTTCCTCCGGGAACGGCACCTTTGGCCGCGACAGCCTTCGGAATAGGCCGAGGGCTTCCTCCAAGGGTGCCGTTTCTTTCACAAGGACTCTCTTCCCGATGTCGAAACGGAAACTCGAATTTTCAGGCAAGCGGCTGCGCGGATCACTCTGGGTTGCTTCGATTTTCCTGAGCCTCACAGCCCAGGCAGCCCCACTCGGCGACGAGCTCCTTCACTGCCTGCAAGGAGTCGCAGGGGTTCCCTCGGACACTGCAGTCATTGGCGGCACACTTCCCGGACAAAAGCCGGGGGCACTGGCTTGGGTTGTCCAAGCGACTCGAAATTCTCGTTCCGGTTTTTACGTCTTCCCCGGTGGAATGAGCCGCGACACCGCTTATTTCGTTACGCTTCCTCCAAAGTCGCAGGCCGTGGGTGAAGGCGACCGAATTCGCCCTGCCTATTTTGGCTTTCAACTCGGGCCAGAAATCGCCCCTTCGCGCGATTCTCGCTTGCCTGACGAGGCCACCAACCTTTTCACAGCGCGCTACCCCGAGAGTGCTTTAACCCGAGGTGAAATCTACGCAGGTCTCGTCGACCTTCGAGACCTCCCGGTCTTTCAACTCGACACCATCGATCGCGGTAAAGTCGTTCCGTGGCTGCTGGAGACGCTCGACTCAAAAACCCGAGGAGAAGCCGCAAAAGCAATTCACGATGGCCTCCTTCGCTACAGCCCGATTTTGTCTGGGAATCGAGCAGATGACTACGCAGACAATGTCCTGCGACGCGCAAAAACCGAACTCCCCGAGCAGCGTCTAGCGCTCGAAGCTTGCCGAAAGCTCGTGATCGGAACGGAAGGGCGCCAGCTGATTGAGCGAGTCAGCGCACAAATTTATCGCCAAGAGCTGGTACTGAAGCAGGTCGGGTCCTAAGGAATCCCACCGTTCTGCCGAGCGCTGAGGGAGTGTCCATTACGAACCTCTTCACTTCTTTACGGCAAAACCGGCGTAGCCGAGACCGAGGCTCTTCTTTCGCTCAAACCTAAAGTTGCTGGAAACGCGTCCCGTAAACAGGAGGCGAAGCAGCGGCCACTGAAGAAAGCGCGGGCCAAAACCAAAGCACTCTTTCAACTCAAGGCCGGCACCCGCTAAAGCAGAACCGAGCTCCTCGGGGCGAATGAAATTTCGATACACGTGAAGATCCTTGGGCGTGTTCTTGACGAACCATTCCACACCCCGAATGACCACAAGCAGTGAGAGCCAGTTTCGATTGAACGTGTGGAAGAAAAAAACCCCGCCGGGCCGAAGCACCCGCGCGGCTTCTTTCAAAACCAAAGACACCTCGTCTACATGCTCCAAAAAATCCATCGCGCAGACCGAATCAAATGCTTGATCCGGAAAGGGCAAAGCCCGCGCATCTCCCTGCAAATAAACCGACCCTTGAGAAGGGTCTCGCTCTTTCGCCACCTCCAAACTCGGCAACGACGCGTCTAATCCCGTCACTGTTAGCCCGTTTTGGGACAAGTAATGACTGAGAAATCCCCCGCCACAGCCTAGGTCTAAAACCTTCTGAAGCCCCCTCTCCCTGAGCAACTTCAAAATCCAAGGGTTCCGAGCCCGCGATTCCGCGCGCAAAAGAGCAATCGGATCGTCCTCGGCTTCATACCAGCGACGGCCTAAAGTGTCGTAGACCGCGTTGTTGACCGCTCCTCTGCCCGAGGAAACCGCATCACGCGTGGAGGTCATGAGCCACTCTCGCGCGTGAAGGATATGCGAATTTACCCAGTCCTACTCCAGCCAGAACCTGATAGCCAAAAAAGAGGACCATCAAGATCAATTGACCGGCGAAGATCTTCCCGGGAAGGCTTCCGCCAATGAGCGCCACTCGAAAGGAAGTCCCCATTTGAATCCAGGCCCAGGCCGCCGCGCCGAGCGCCACAGGATGAAGAACAAACAAAAGCGCATGAAGCCAGTTCTCTGAAGCACCGCACTCGCGCGTATGGACCCACTCGTCTTTCGTGATCAGAAGACAGGACAGTGCTGAAAATCCAAAATAGACCCATCGAGCAGCATCGCTCTCCGGCCCGCGAAAAAAAGAAAAAACGAGGGGAAAAAATAGCAGCAGATTATCGATCGGGTGCCCCACTCGCTCCCAAAGTCCAAGCCCCCTTCGACGATGAAAATAGAACTCATCGATCAAGAGAAGCCCACCCTGGAGCGAGAAAGCGCCTGCCATAGCAAGCACGCAGATCGGTAGACCCAAAATGACTTCGATCACTCCGTGCCTCCTCGCTTCTTGAGAAGACAACCCGCAATCGTGAGGCCTGGACCAAAGGCCAAGCTCACCACTCGTACGCCAGGCCTCACCGACTCATCTTGAAGTATTTCCCACCAAATGTGCGGAAGGGTCGCTGACGACAAATTGCCCCGCTCAAAGAGTACTTTTCGGCTCCATCTCACTTGAGCTTCTTCCAAGCCTAAAGTCTCCAAGACCCCGTCAATAATTCTTGGACCCCCGGGATGAACGGCAAAAACAGTCTGCTGCTTTTCGGCCGCGTAATCCAAACCCACCTGGGCGAAAAGTCTGACGAGATACGATTCTAAGGAGCGCGAAATTTTTTCGGGAACATCACGCGCAAGCGTCATCGCCATTCCCGACTCCTCGGGCACCCAAGTCATGGACTCGGAACTTGCTTCCACCTGCTCTTCGCGAATCGCCAAGATCTCCATGCCGCTTTCGCCAGCAGGGACATCCTCACCCATCACGACTGAATAGCGAATCAAGCCATCCGCAAAAAGCGACTGCACCACTAGTTGTTCGGGCTCGTGGCGTTCGGGACGGAAATGCAAAGTACAAAATTCAGTATGAGCCACGTCCACACGCCCGCGTGAAGCGTGTCCTAGTCCCTGCGGGAGCGACAACGCTGCAGCAGCTAATCGAATCGCAGGAACCGCAGCGTAACATCCCATGTGGTACGCGTGCGTCACCCGAGTGTCTTTTAGCCACCCACGAGTCGAGGCACTGAGTTGTGCTGCCGAAGGCGCAAGATAACCCGTGCAAGTCACATGAATGAGTTCTGAAGGAGCGCGCTCAGCGAGCACAGAACGCCCCTGCTCACCGCCCCCTTCTTTCGGGTACCACTGATCGAAAGCCTCGATAGCGGCCTCTTGATAGACGCGATTTCTTTCACTGAGAGGTGCCCCTGCGGCTGAATACTGGGGCGAGAAAAGACGCATTTTCTCCCAATCCTGATGGGTGAAATCTTCAAGGGCCGATCCCCGATGGCCAATTTTTTCAGGAGAGCACCCAAAGCGGCGAAGAAGCAGCCTGAGTCTGGAGCCGAAATCGGAAGGGACTTTTTCCCGAGCATTCCGGGATTCCGCTCGCTCGTGAGCTGCCGCAAGCCACTCCAAAGCCGCCCCTTGGGAAACTCGGAAACGGGGACTTAAAGGCCTGAAATCCGTCAGAACAAAACCCATCCGCTGACCTCCAACCAGGAACCTGAGTCCCTAGCTTGGACAGCCTTAGCACCCCACCACGAGACGTGCTACCAAAGGCCCAATATGGCGCTCTCAGCCGAGCAAGAAAGCTACTTCGCCAGCCTCCAAAAGGACTGCCTTCCAGCGGTTTGGTCCAAAGGCGTTTCCTTGGTCCGAGATGGCCAAGTGCAGCTCGAGCGAAAGACCTCTGAGGAGTTCCTGCTTCGAGTCAGGATCCCCGGGCGTCCAATCGCTGCAAAGGTTCAAATCTGGCCGGGGGACGAGGATTCGTTCTGTGACTGCGAAGAAAAAGCAGAGCCCTGCAGCCACGTGGCTGCTTGCGTGATTTTCCTCCGCGCAGCGACCCCTTCCGCAGAATCATCGGCTGATTCGGCACCCCATCGCGTCCTGCCCCCTACGGCTCCCTCGGCTCGGCTCGTATACGCAATTCGCTCGGATGCGGCGTCTTTGACTCTCGAACGAATGATTCATTCCCCGCAGGGCGCTACGCCCCTTCGCGAATCACTTGTTGCTCGGATGGGCGGCCATCAAAGTGGGCGTATCCCTGGCCTTGCACCGACCGTGAGCCAGGAAGACTACGCGGCTGACCAAGTGCTCTCGCAAGGAGATCGCGCCTGGGGAGCACTCACCCATTCCACTTGGCACGCTCTTCTGAAAGCTCTGGATGGCTCCACACGCGTCGAATGGAACGGCCAGACCGTTCAAGTGTCCCGCAGATCCGTCAGCGAGACCCTCGTTTTAGAAGATCACCCAGAAGGCTTTCGCCTCGTTCGCGAGACAGCATCCGGTCCATCAAGTCAGGTCCTTTTCAACACTCTGGGTGTTCAAAAAAAGGGGGAAGAAACGACGCTCCACCCCTGGATTGACCCAAAACTAGGAACCACCGCCCGCGAAGCCCTGAAGGAATCGGGCTGGGTCATCCCGTTTTCTCAAGCCGATCGCCTAGTGATGGAAATCTTGCCTGAGCTTGAGTCCAAGGTTCCGGTCAAGGTCACAGCCAAGCGCCTGCCCAAGCGCGTGAAGGATTGCCAGGCCAAGCTCGTCTTCCAGACCGAAGTTGAAACTATAGAAAGCCTTTCGATTCTGCCACGCCTCGTTTACGTCGATAGCGACGGCCGAGAACTGGGAGAAGTCATTGATTCACGCCTTGAACTCACCGACCGATCCAAGCTTCCCGTGCGCGATTATTCTTTGGAAAAAGAACTTCAAAGAACTCTCCAAGAAAAGCTCCACCTGTCGCCGCGACAACGCCGGACTTTGAAAAGCGCAGAGGCTCTGCGGGTTGGGCAAATCCTTTCGCGTGAATTTCAGCATCAGGACTCAGCCACCTCCCAGTTCCGTAGCGAAGGCAACCTCAGTCCTCGCTTTCAGTGGCAACCTTCAGGTCAACTAGAAGTGTTCTTTGATCACCAATCCGCCTCGCAGCCTTTGAAATCGGCTGATCCAGCGCGCGTTCTCAGGGCCTGGCGCGAGAACGAAAGCGCCGTGCCCCTGCTCGGAGGTGGGTTCTCTCCTCTTCCGGTGGACTGGCTCTCCAGGTACGGGGAATCGCTGGAGAGGCTCCTGCGCGCCCGAGAAGAGCATCAAGGAGTCCTTCCCAAGAGCTACGCCCCCGAACTCTCCGACCTCTGGGAAAGCACGCAAGCGCCCCTGCCCGATCCCCTTCAGAAGCTCCGAACGCGTCTGGAACGTCCTGATCAGCTTCCAGAGGTCGCGCTTCCGAGGGACCTCCAGGCTTCTCTTCGCCCTTATCAAATGGAAGGGGTTCGGTGGCTGCAGTTTTTGAAATCGCAGGACCTAGGCGCGTGCCTTGCCGACGACATGGGTCTTGGAAAGACGCTACAAGCCCTCTGCGTGGTTCAGGGGCGTACGCTGATCGTGGCTCCCACCAGCGTGGTTTCTGCATGGGAATCCCAGATCCGAAAGTTCAGACCTTCCCTCAGCGTCGGGGTGTATCGGCAAAGCGGCAGAAATTTAAAACCTGACACCCACTCGGTGACCCTGACCACTTACGGAATTCTTCGACTCGATCAGGACGCGCTTTCTGAAATCGAATGGGACACCGTGATTCTCGATGAAGCTCAAACCATTCGAAATCCTGAGAGCCAAGTCGCCCGAGCCGCCCACCGCCTGCAGGCTCGCTTCCGAATGGCGCTATCGGGAACGCCGATCGAGAATCGACTCGAAGACCTGTGGAGTCTCTTTCGATTCCTTCACCCAGGATTTCTGGGTTCAAAATCCGAATTCCAAGAAGAGTGGTCTCAACCCATTTCTCGGGGTGATTCAGAAGCGGCTGCCAAACTGCATCGCAAAGTCAGGCCGTTTCTCCTTCGCCGCTTAAAACGCGAAGTGGCTCAGGATCTTCCGCCACGGACGGAAATCGTGCTCGAGGCCGAACTCTCGCAAGCTGAGCGGGACCTTTACCGCGCGCTTGAGGCATCGACCCGGAAAGAAGTACTGGAGTCCTTGGGACAAGGCCAAAGCCCACTCACCGCTCTGGAGGCCCTCCTCAGGCTGAGGCAAGCCTGCTGCCACACTGGCCTACTGCCTGGGCATCAGGATCTGGCACAAGCGAGTTCCTCGAAACTCGATCTGCTCCTCGAGTCGCTCCAGCATTCGATCGCTGCTGGGCACCGCGCCCTGGTGTTCTCTCAGTGGACTTCTCTTTTAGACCGCGTGGAGCCACTCCTCGCGCAAAATAAAATATCGTTTCTTCGGATCGACGGATCGACTCGCGACCGAGGATCGGTGGTGGAAGCTTTCCAGAGAGTCGACGGACCGCCGGTCATGCTCCTGACCCTCGGAGCAGGGGGCACAGGCCTGACGCTGACTGCCGCTGATCACGTGTACATCCTCGACCCTTGGTGGAACCCGGCTGTCGAAGACCAAGCCGCCGATCGAACCCACCGAATCGGGCAGGAAAATCCGGTCCTCATTCATCGCTTGGTAGCTCGCGATACGGTTGAGGAGAGAATCCTGAAGCTTCAGGAATTCAAGCGGACCCAGGCTCAGGCCGTACTCGCCGGAAAAGTGACTCAGGCACAGAGCTCTCAAAGCGCACTTTCCCGTGAAGAACTCTTGGCCTTAATTCTCGACTCAGAGTCGAAACCTTAAAAGCCTTCAAACGAGCCGTGCCCGCCCGGCAGACGACTGATGGGATCTGCCTGAGAACGCTTCAATGGAGCACGCTTGCCCTCCGAAGAATCTCGACTCAGCTCTTCGGCCCCCGCGGCTTGCTGAAGCGGCGTATGACGCAAAGTGACCGGCTGGCTAGACGACAGGTCTTCAGCTACTTCATCGTCGTCAAACGGAATGAGTGTTTTGGCGCTTCCTGGTTCGGTCGAAGAAACCACGACGAGCCGAGGCGCCTCAGGAGAGGACGACATAGGCGCGGACGCCTCTTGATCGACGACCTGGAGGTCATCCGCATCGTCCTCGATCGAGAGAGTTTCCGGAGCCGAGAACTGCTGAACGGGTCTTGGGAGACCTCTTAGAGGAAGGTCCTCTTTCGCCTCCTTTTCGACGCCCATGTATCCATCCAAGCGATCGACCACCGCTTGGAGTCCCACCGCTTGATCCATCAACTCACCGCTACCTTGAGTACTCTCTTCAGCACTGATGGAGTTTGACTGAGTGGCGGAATCGAGTTGATTCATGGCCTTCGAGATCTGACTGAGTCCGGCTGTCTGCTCTTTTGAGGCGAGCGCAATTCGCTCGTTCAAGTTCGAAACCTCCTGAACGGCTTGAAGCATGGAACGAAGAGCGACACCACCTTGGTCAGCAATTTGAACCCCTCGCTCGATCTTGGATTTCGACTCCTGAATCATTGAACCAATATCTTTTGCCGAGGTCGCTGAACGCTGAGCCAAGGACCGAACCGCTTCCGCAACGACTGCGAATCCTTTTCCTTGCTCTCCTGCTCTGGCTGCTTCCACAGCCGCATTCAGGGCGAGAAGATTCGTCTGAAAGGCGATGTCCTCGATCACATCCGTAATTTCACCGATACGACGCGAGGATTCAGAGATTTCGCCCATTGCCTGAATCAGTTGGGACATTTGAGCGTCCCCGGCTTCCGCTTTCGAACGCGACTCTTTCGAAATCTTTGCGGCCGTCTGAGCGTCTTCACTATTCTGAGCCACCATGCTGTTCAACTCAGCGATCGACGAAACGGTCTGTTCGAGCGACGACGCAGCCTCGGTCGATCCTGAAGCCAATTGTTCGGAGGCATCGAGGATCCGCAAGCCCACTCGGGCAATTTCTCTGCCTGAATCACTGAGATTCTCTCGAACGGTATTCAGAACCTTGAGCAAACTCCAACTCAGATAACCGGCCATCAAACCCAGTAAACCGCCGAGTCCAAAGATGAGAAAGCCAAATACCCAGCGTGTCAGCCCCATTTCAGCTGAAATCCTTCGCGTGTCTTCATGAGCTCGCGCCAAGCGTGTGGCATCGAGCGCGCGCAAGGTTTCTTCAAAACTACGTAGCTCAAGCTCAAAGCGTCTTGGGTCCGAGTACGTTTTCAATTCAGCACGCGCTTTTTCCCAATGCGCGCTGGCTTCCAGAAAGTTTTCCCGTGAATCCTCAGCTAAAGGCAGCGCGCCCATTTCTGCGCGAGCCTTTTCCACGTCTTGCTCCAAGCTGCGAACCGAGTCCCAGGCGCGCACGCGCTCCGATGCATCCCCAGCGTCCTGCGCCTCACGAATTCGCAATCGCAGAGACTGGGTTCCCACCAGCATTTGCGAAGAAGCGTTTGCCATGGGCAGACGCGCCTCGTTGGCTCGGCCTAAAGCCGTTTCCAACTGAGACAGCGAGCGTGAGGACCAAATGCCCAGGACAAAGAGAGCCCCCACAGGAACCAAAGCTAGGCCCCAAAGCTTCCATTTCAATCCGATCCGAGACGGCTGAACAGGCGATGACTCCACGAAGTGCGCTCCTTGTCACCCTTCGTATCGGCCCGCCTCAGTTCTGCCTGAAGCCCAAGTCAGGGCTTCATCGAAGCTTCAAAATTCCTTTGAAACTCGGGACTCAGCACGTCGGTGCAGACGGCGTAGCGAATGAAGCTTTCACCGGTCTCGGGCGGCCCTTGAAAGTGAACGCCCACCACACCGGCCTGATCAATCGTCAAGCGATTGAAAAGCTCCGAGCGGCTCATGCCGCGCTTCTGGGACTCTTCCGCCAGGTTGTACCCCCAGGCTGTTTCCGGAGTTTTCCAAAGAGTGAAGAAGCCTGCCGTGGTCTCGCAAGCCGGCTGAAGCCCCAGAGCCTTCAACTTCGGCACCAGATAGCCTAAGCGCGCCAAATAAATGTCAGTCAGGCGTTTCAGAAGATCGCGAGCCAAGGCCGTATCTTTAAAGAGCTCGCCGTAAGCGGCCATCACATGGGGGTTAGGTCCCGAGTCGGTGTTTCCTTTGATCAGGATGTAATCTTCCACGAACTCTTTTGAGCCCACCATCACGCCCAAGCGAGCGCCCGGATCGCTGAAACATTTTGAGACACTGAGAAGCTCGGCCCATTCCAGCTCCGGATAATCTTTTGCCACTTGGGAGAGCGGCACATGCCCACCCTCTCGGCCCAGCGCCGTATAGGCGCCATCGTTCACGAGTCGAGTCCCGCGCTCGATGCAGAATTCGATCAGCTTTTTCCAGTCTTCGCGGCTGGCTCCCGCTGAAGCCGGATTTCCCGGGCGAATGACGAAAATCAAATCCGGCCGCTCGACCTGGGCCTTTTTTAAAGCCTCTTCCAAGCGATCCATCCGCAGCGCCATGCCTTCGGTCGACGACAGTGGCCAAACAATGCGGTTCGACGCCAAATAGCTGGTCGTCCAAGTGCCCATCACATCGTAGGCAGGAAGGTTGGTCACCACATGGAATTGCTTGCGATCCTTCAAATGCATTCCGCAAGCGAGCGGAAGAAGGGCGGTCGCCGTTTTGATCCCGGCAATCGGAACGGCTTTCATGTGAGCGTTCTCAGCCACTTCGACGCCTGTCAAAGCGCGGACCATGCCTTCGGCAAACTGGTTCACGTTATTGTCTTCGGCGTAAGTGTGAAGCTCGTAGCGCTCGAGGCCTGCAAACCGAGCCTTCAATTCACGCACTTCCGAAAACGGAAGCAAGTCGGGATTCCCCAAAGACAGGTTCAGAGCCTTCTTCCCCGTCTTTTCTTCGTACTCGCGAATCAGGATGTAGATGAGTTGAAACAAATTGATTCCCGAGGCTGGGATCCGACGATGACGACTCATGAGGACTTCTCCTGTTCACCTACTGATGAAAGCTGGTGACGAAGCGCCACCGAGTTAATGCAATAACGAAGGCCCGTGGGCGGCGGCCCATCCGGAAAGACGTGTCCCAAGTGAGCATCACACCGCGAGCACCGTACTTCGGTCCGAGTCATGCCGTGACTGCGATCGACCACTTCGGTGATCGCGTCTGGAGTGAGTGGCACCGTGAAGGACGGCCAACCCGTGCCGGACTCGAATTTTTGGCCCGCCTCAAAAAGGGGCTGCTCGCAACACACGCACAGGTAGGTTCCGGGTGCGTGAGCTTCGCAGTACTCACCGGTGAAGGGACGCTCGGTTCCGTGCTGGCGAGTCACCCGAAACTGCTCGGAGGTGAGCTTTTCACGCCAGTAGGATTCTGGTTTGTTTTTCCAGTCTTGAGTCATTTTCCGACCCATTTACCACGATTTAGCCTGCCCCCTCGCAAAAAGTTGACGCATCGTGTATAAATGCCCGAAATGTCAGTCAAACCCGCCAAAACTCCAGATCAAACCCGGGTCGTCGTCGGAATGTCCGGCGGGGTCGACTCGTCGGTCGTTGCGGGTCTTTTAGTCCGGCAAGGTTACCAAGTCGAAGGCCTGTTCATGAAGAACTGGGAGGAAAAAGACGAAAACGGCGTCTGCACTTCCGCCAAAGACTGGGAAGACGTTCAGCGCGTTTGCGATCGCCTGGACATTGCCTGCAGTGCGGTCGACTTCGTGAAGGAGTACTGGGACCAAGTTTTTAGCGAGTTCCTGGAAGAATACAAAAAAGGCTACACCCCGAATCCTGATGTGCTTTGCAATCGGGAGATCAAATTCAAAGTCTTCCTGAATCAAGCCCTTCGCATGGGAGCTGATTTTTTGGCCACCGGCCACTACTGCCGATTGGGTGAACGCGACGGGATCACGCGCCTACTCAAAGGCTCAGACCCGAACAAAGATCAAAGCTACTTTCTTTGCATGACTCAAAATGCGGCACTTTCTCGCACGCTTTTTCCGGTCGGCGATCTTCCGAAGCCTGAGGTGCGGCGAATCGCGGAAGAACTGAAGCTCCCGACTGCGCGAAAAAAAGATTCCACCGGCATCTGCTTCATCGGCGAACGTGACTTCAGGCCGTTTCTTCAAAAGTACCTTCAAGCTCAGCCCGGAGATTTCCGGAACTTGGACGGAAAGAAAGTAGGAACCCATCACGGCTCGGCTTACTACACCTTAGGCCAGCGAAAAGGCCTGGGCTTAGGCGGACAAGGCGAGCCCTGGTTTGTGGTGGCAAAAGACCACGCTCAGAATATCGTTTACGTCGAGCGCGGCACCGATCACCCAGCGCTTTACTCTCAGGGACTTCAGGCTGAAGCCCCCTTCTGGATTGCAGGTTCGGCACCGATGGAAGCAGGCCAGGAAATCGAGTGCACGGCCAAGGTCAGGTACCGGCAATCCGACCAAGCTTGTTTCGCCAGAATTCTTCCGGACGGCGCACTCAGTGTCCGATTCCCAGAACCCCAGCGCGCTGTGACGCCCGGGCAAAGCGTCGTGCTCTATCAAGGGGAAGAATGCTTAGGCGGGGCCATCATCCGTCAGGTGGATGCACGTCTTTAAAGCCCTGAGTATACGACCAGCCATTTCACGGTTTCTCGCTCGAACTGCCGTTGCGGTCGTCTCGTACAAGGTGTAGCTTTTCGGCCATGACAAACAGAATCTTGCTCGGCGCCTTGTTTGCACTTCTCTTCTCGCAATCCACCGCCTTCGCAGCCGTGAAGTGCACCGCTCACCCAAAAGATGAGTGGATGCCGCAAGAAACTCTGAAAAAGAAAATTGAAGCTGAAGGCACGAAGATCAAAATCTTCAAAGTGAGCGGCGACTGCTACGAAATGTACGGACTGAACCGGAACGGAAACAAAGTCGAAACCTATTACGACACCAAGACCGGTGAAATCATCAAGTCGATGGTCCGCTGAGTTAGCGCTGAATTTTCCTCACTTTTCGAAATGAAATCTTCACCAAAAAAGTCCGTTCTTTGGCCCATCTGGGTTCGGTTGACCCATTGGGCTCTTGCTGCTGCTTGCATTCTGAACCTCGCTATTTTGGAAGAAGGGGAAGAGCCACATCAGTGGGTAGGATATGCCGCCGCAGCACTGGTCGTGATCCGAGCGGTCTCAGGACAACGAAGCTCCAAGCGGGCGTTGAAGCTCAGCTCCATGCTTCCCCGGCCGCGCCAGATTCGCGCTGAACTCAAAAAACTAGTCGCAAGAAAACCTTTGGATCGACAGGAGGGGCACTCCCCTTTGGCCGCCCCCGTGATGTTGGGAATTTGGGGTGCCGTTCTCGTGCTTTCACTGACGGGCTTCATGCAACTGAGCGACACCTTTTACGGTGACGAATGGGTTTATGAGGTTCACGAGCTCACCTCGAAAGCGCTTTGGGCACTCATTGCCGCTCACCTTCTCGGTTTAGCCCACGACACGCGCTCTTCCGGAAAACCCACCTGGAAGGGAATGTGGAGTGGTCAGAAGGGCTAGGATTTCTCACTGACTTTGAAAAACCAGGACTCGGTCGTTGGAAAAGTCGGCCACGAAAAGCTTCTGATCTGAAACGGTCAATCCACGCGGTGTATTCAAACGCTCGAAGCCCGTGCCTGAGGTCGTGCCCGAAAAATCAGACTGCCCGAGAACTGCATCAGCCGGTTGCGCGCTTTGAGTGGGGAACTTTTTCCAAAATAAAATTCGGTGATTCCCAGAATCTGAGACAAAAAGACTCGTTCCATCCGAATAAACCCGACTTGGGGAACTCATGCCACTGGCGCCGCTGCCTGCCGTACTCGAAGTGACACTGGTTTGCCCCAACCACAATGAAGCGCTTTGACCATCCATCGTCGGAAAAGTGGTCCAGATCAAAACACGGTGATTCCCCGTATCAGCGACCACCACTCGCGTACCATCGGTCCAAACGCCTTGAGGGTTCTGAAAAGTACTCGCACCGACCGAGCTCGAACTGCAAGCCGAACCACTGGCCTGCCCAAGAATACGGGTCGTAGCCGCACTGGTAGTGGTGCTCACAGACGGAGAAACAACGAGGCGCACTCGGTGTCCATACACATCGGCTAACGCAAAAACAGTTCCGCCAGAACTCACGCTTACGTCGCCTGCATCGCCGCCGTAGAGGCCAAAGTCTCGATCCGAAATGCACTGCTGATGAATGGCCCCAGGAGATGCCGCCGAAAGCCAGCGAATCGAACGCAGCATCAGATCAGCTGCTGAAGCAAATCCCAGCATTCCAAATACGTAACCGCCGCCCCCCTCAGAGACAAAAGACAACGCCATCGCTCCTGAAGCTGCGGCAGCAATCCCCCCACTTCCGCTCAGAGTCCTGGGGTAATTAGTCAAGGAAGGCGATCCCGAAAGGGTCGGCAAAGGGGACGCCTTCTGAATCGTCGAATTGGAAGCCAAGTACAGATCGCCACCACTGACTGCCACACCGCTTGGCGAAGTGATTCCGCTCAGAACGATGCTCGCGCTCTGGCCGCTGACGAAATTCAAAACGCGATTTTGAGACACCTGCGAATCAAAAACAATGTCAGTCCCGCAACCCGAAAGAGTCAGAGCTAGACCCATCCCCACCAGGGAACTTCGAATCAAACGCGCCATCTTACTGGCCTCCCCAGCGAACACCCAGATTCACCTGATAAGCCGGGTGATCGGGAATCGCAGCCCAGTGAATTCCCCAGTAAGCCGAGCTCAACCCTCGCAGCACGGGGATGGATTTAAAACTCAACGAGTGATGAAAATTCAGCCCCGAAGCGATCCCTACTCCGCCCTCACGCAGCGCCCAAGTTTCCGCGCCCACGACAGCCTCCGGAAAAAAGGACGAACTGAGGCCCCGGTACGACATTCCGACCAGAGTCCGAAGAACAGGAAAACTCCCTAAGTTCGAAGTCATCACGGTTCCGCCGACCGAGCCTTGAAGAATCCAGTTGAGACTGAGCGGAAACTCCGGCTCCCACGCGGGCAACCAAGAAAGGTTGGGGCCCGCCTGATTCTCCCGGTAAGTGAACCTCTGGGCGACCGAGAATTGCAGAAGCCGAGTGGAGGGTTCAGTGACTGCGGCCGCCTTCTCCGAAGGCGGTGGCGAAGCCAAACCGACTTTCGCAGCTTGAGCCGAACGGGCAACTAGCAAACACGTTGCCGAAGTAACCACGATCACGCGCCTCATCTTCCACTCTGTCATGATCTAGGTTTACCCACTCGCTGAGAGTATCACGAGGAACGCACCGAGACGATGCACGGGTTCGGACCCAGATTTGCAAAATAGCTTGGGCATCATGGCGCGAATTCTCATCGTTTACTCAAGTCCCAACGGCCACACCTCCAAAATCTCCGGAGTGATCGCCAACCAGCTCGAAGGCGAAGGCCACCGAGTCGATCTTTTTGAGGCCGAGCGGGCCATTCGCGAACAAGTTCACCCTGCCTCGTATGATGGGGTTCTGATCGGTGCGCCCGTTTACAACTCACGCTATCCGTGGCCGGTTCGCGCTTGGGCGAAGCGACACGGTGAGCTGCTTACACTGATGCCCAGTCGCTTCTTCAGCGTCTGCTTAGGGATCCTTCAAGACGATCGCCCGGCCGTTCGACAAGCCGAAGAGCGCATCGCTGAAAGCTTTTTTCGTCGAACGAAGTGGCAACCCTGGGATTGGAAAATTTTCGCCGGATCCCTGAGCTACACCCAGTACGGCCCCATCACCCGGTGGTTCATGAAGCGTTTGGCAAAAAGCACCGGACGAAGCACCGACACAAAGCGGGACACCGACTACACCGACTGGAACTCGGTGACAGAATTTGCACGGTCCTTTTCCGAATCTCTCAAGAAAAGTACAGCGATCAAAGCCCGGGAACGGCGTCCGGCGTAAGCATTTGAAACGGACCTCGAGTACAAGCGCGCTCGGGCACAGAGACTTCGAAGCCTTGTCCGAAAGTACCGCCGCGATCCACCACACGATTTCCATCGCGAAGTTCCAGCTCCAAAAAGAATCGAAGCGCGGTGAATTTACTCTCGCCTCGCAAATCGACCTGAACGTCCGTCAGGTCCAACTCGAAAGGACCTCGGCCGCCGCGCCTCATTTCTAAGCGAGTGGGCTGAGTTTCTTTCACGCCGTTGAAAGTGTCGCGAAAGCGGTAAACCAGCTCGACGCGCGCGACATCTTTTGACCAGACTTCACTCGGAGCGTAGCGAAACAAAAAGTCTCCGCGACTCGAATGGTAATAGCGGCACTCAGTTGCACTGTAGGCGCGACCTCGTACTTCCATTCGTCCTGTGTCGGATGCGACCGCAGAAACGGTAGCCGCCAAGCCACCGAGCATTCCCAGGACCAAAAAAACGGATTTCCCCAAATCCCCTTTTTTCCCCATAATTCCCCCGGGCGAGGAGTTCCCTCAGGGAGGGCAAGCTGGTCAAGGGAAAGTTGAGAGCGCCTCAGCTGCGAAGAGCAAAGCAATCCATCGAGAGAGTCCCGTATTCGTATCCCTCGTGAATCCAATCCAGCTCATCACCCGGCAGGCTCGCCCCCAGAGTGATGAAGATCGGATAGAAATGTTCGGTCGTCGGATGCGCCAGATTCGCAAAGGGAGCTTCCGCTTCGAAGTCCACGATGGCACCCACATCTTTGGCCCTGAGGCGCGCCTGAACCCATTCTGCGAAGGCTCGAGCCCATGGCAAGGGCTCACCGTGCTTCTGATTCCATTGAAGCTGGTGAAGGTTGTGAACCATTCCTCCGCTACCGACGATCAGGACCCCCTCTTCCCGAAGAGCCCCCAAAGCTTTCCCCAGAAGCAGCGCTTTTTCGGGCTGCGAGGGATGAGGGAGCGACACTTGGATGATCGGAATTTCAGCGCCCGGAAACGCGACGCGGAGCGGCACCCAGACGCCGTGATCGATCCCTCGGCCGGTCACCTCAGTGCGGAAACCCTTGGAAGAAATCAGCTCAATCAATCGCGGAACCAAATCCGGCGCGCCGGGCGCCGGATAGCGCACTTGATAAAGGGCTGACGGAAAACCGCGGAAATCATAAATCAGAGAATTTTCTTTCACGGCTGAAATTTCAACCGTGCCTTCTTCAGAAAGACCGTGCGCGGAGACCACGACGACTGCCCGAGGTTTTTCAGGAAGCTTGGAGAACCAAGCTTGAACGTTACGAACGTAGACGTCGTCTTCGGGCTCTTGAAGCGCCAACATGGGCGTGCCGTGACTTAAGAAAACACTCGGAAATCGCATCTTGGCTCTGCCTTAACACAGTTTGCGAGAAACTCCCTTGCGCAGCCCAGTGCGTTTTGCCAAAGGCTTTCGGCTCTATGAAGGAAGTCGACCAAACGCTCGCCTACTACCGCCACCACGCCGATCTGATTTTCGGTCAAACTTGGGGCAAACGTGAACCGGAAGCCGTTGAGCTTTTTCGAAGTCATCTCCATTCAGGCGCTCGCGTTTTGGACGCAGGCTCAGGGTCCGGCTGGGCCCTTCGAGAACTCAGAAAAGCAGGGCTTCAGCCTGTGGGAATTGAAGGCGCCGACGCACTTGCCGAAAAAGCGCGTGAAGCCACTCACGAAGAAGTGCGATGCCAGAATCTGCTCTTTTTTTCCCCCTCCGCTGGCGAATGGGACGGGATCTGGGCGCACCGCCTCATCCACCACCTACCCCCGGCAGGTGCTCAGCGCCTGCTCGGGAGTTTTTTCCAGGGACTCCGGCCCGGGGGCGTCCTCTTCCTCTCTTCTGACTTTTCCACTTCGCACCGCGAAGCCAACACCCCGCCTCCCCCCGTTCCTGATTTCCTCGATTCAACCCCTGAACTCATTCAGTATTTTTTCCACTATAGCGAAGACGAGCTTGGATCGCTGCTGAGACAAAGTGGGTTTCAGGCCCTAAAATTCGGCAAAAAACCAACTAATTCAGGTTTGTGTGGTGCCTGGTTAGCGCGCCGATTGGGCGGTTAAATTTAAAAATTGGGTTTGCCACCCTCCCTCCAATCATGACAAAAACGCATCGCGTCATGACAGATCTCCTACTGAAGTCTCTTCTCGAAAGCTCGGGCGACGGAATTCTCGCCCTCGATCAAGACGGAACCCTCCTGGCCCGGAGTCCGCGCCTGGAAACGCTCCTGGGGATCGGGGAACTGGAACCATTTTCCCTCCCCCAGTTTGAGAGCGCCCTCCAAGAACTTCTTCCTGCCGAGGCGCGAGAAGAGTTCGCTCTGAGCACGCAACTTCAGCAAACTCACAGCTCGAGCTTCACGCTTTTTCTCAAAAACGGACGCCCCCTAGAAATTTACTCCCAGCCTCTTGGGTCGTTTTTAAAGCCTCGAGGTCGCCTTTGGTGCTTTCGAAATCTCATTCACCAGTCGATCTCGCCTCCTGCGGCCCGGGGCACACTGGAGTCCTCTTCTGGCGAGGCCTCTCGCTCCCAAATCCTCGCGCAACTGACGCACGACCTGAGAAGCCCGCTTTGCACGCTGCAAATGGCAACTCAAGTACTTAAACAGTGCACTGAAGAAGCCTCAGCTCTCCTACCGGAAGCCAAGCGCAAACACGCTGAGCTAGCCATCCAACTGACCCGGGGAGCAGTCAATCAAATCAATACGCTCCTCACTTCCCGTCATTCCTCGGTCAGCTCGCCAGAGCAGACGCTTCGACAAAATTCACATCGGGCTTAAAAGTTCGGCCTAAAACTTGATTGTTCCTCCACGTTTGCCGAAGCGGTTTGTGGAGGAACCCACCCATGAGGCCCCCTGTCCGCTTGGCGGCATTTTTTGCCGCCCTGTTGTCCATCCCTGCAGCGCTGAACGCTCCTCGAGCCGAAGCGTTTGCCAAACCGCGCCCCAAGGATGATGGACGCCCTAAAGCCCTCATGGTCTCCCTGGGCGATTCTTTGACCGTCGGTGCCATGTCTGACACCTCCTTACCGAAGCAGTCGAGTGACGTTGCCGCACTCAGCATTGAGCCCGGAACGCGAGCCTATCCGCTCATTTTGCCCAAAGGCGTCAGTGAATCTCAAATCAAAGCCTCAGACGTCGAAGCAAAGATGATCTGGGACAATAAGAACACTTATAGCTGGGCGACGGGCAACCGCGTCTTTGGACACGCCCCTCGCCTGGTCAGCCACTCTTACGGATCCAGTTCGCCGATCGCTCTGGAAGCGAAGAACTTTGCCGTCAACGGTTCACGTGTGAACAACATGATTGGCCAGGCCAAGAAAGTACTCCGAGAAGCCCAAAGCGGAAAATACACTCACGTTGAATACGTCACGATGCTGATTGGAGCGAATGACGTGTGTGCCAAAGGGGGTAGCGAAGGAACTCCTGGCGAGAAGATGCGAGACTCCTACTTCGCGACGCTCGACATCCTAGCCAGCATTCCTCAGGCGCAGCCCATCAAGATCCTGATGACCACCATTCTCCCCGCCTACGAACTGGGGAGGCCCGAGATTCGTAACGCACGCTCCATCTTTGGCATGAAGTGCAGCAAGCTCAGGGATGGTCTCTTTCAGTATTGTAATCGCCTGACCACTTGGAATGACGAAGCCGGCCGACTGAAAGCAAAAGACCTAGTCGATCGCCGAAACATCATGATTCGGGAAGTCGTCGCTGAAGCCAAGGTTCGTTACGCAGGACGCCTGGACATCTATCTAGCCGATGCCTGGGACCGAGTCGCACTGACCCGGGACCTGCTCTCGCTCGACTGCTTTCACCCCAACGCCACGGGTCAGCGCTTGATTTCTGGCCTGATGTGGCTTGAGCAGCCTTGGTACTTACCGCCCCCGAGCGGAGCCCTCAGACCCGTGGTGCTCGACCACCCCTGAGGCAGTCCCTGATTTTTTAAAAATCGGAGGGGCGATTCGCGCAGGTTGCGGATCGCCCCTTTCTCTTTTTTAAGCTTCATCCAAACGAAAAGACCGAGGAGCCGCCGCTTAGGCGCCCTTCTTTTCTTTGTCTCGTCCCATGCCTTCCAGCACCACCACTTGACTGCTGGTAGGGCCGTCGCTCTCAGGTGCCTTTCGGTTCGGCGGCGGTGGCGTTCGACGCTTTCCATTGTCGGCCGTCCCAGTCTCTGCGCCTGGATTTCCGCCGTACATCAGGTTTCTCTCGAAGTCGGCAGGACTGGTCGCATTCTCCATAGCGGCGTCACGCGTGATCAGCTTTTTCAGAAAAAGTTCGCTCAAGTGCTGATCGAAGGTTTGCCCACCTGAAAGTTCGCGGGACTTCGTGATGAAGTCGTTAATTTCGTGCGTCTTATCAGGATCTGAAATGCACTCAGCGATCCCTTTGTTTGAGATCATGATTTCTTGCGCCGCAATCGATCCTTTTCCATCGGCGCGCTTGATCAGGCGCTGAGAGATCGTGGCCATCAAGTTATCAGCCAGGCGCATCCGCACCATGCGCTGCTCTTCCGGGGGAAACACGGAAATCAAACGGCCAATGGTCTTGATCGCGTCGTTCGTATGAACGGTCGAGAAAACCAAATGCCCGGTTTCTGCTGCCTTCAGCGCTACATCGATGGTCTCCGGGTCGCGCATCTCGCCCACCAAAATCACATCCGGGTCTTGGCGAAGTGCCGCACGCAGGGCGTGTGCAAAGCTTCCCGTGTCACTTCCCACTTCCCGCTGACTCAGCCTGGACTTTTTATTGGGATGTAAAAACTCGATCGGATCTTCAATGGTCAAGATGTGGCAAGGCGAAGTGCCGTTGATATGATCGATCATCGCAGCCAGGGTTGAGCTTTTCCCTGAGCCCGTCGCGCCCGTGACCAGTACTAAACCGCGAGGAACTTCTGCGATTTTCTTCAGAACCGAAGGAAGCCCTAGCTTCTCGATGGTGGGGATATCGGCCGGGATAATGCGAAGAATGACTCCTAAACGGCCTTTGTAGCGAAATAAGTTGTAGCGAAAGCGTGAAAGGTTTTTCACTTCGAAGGAGCCGTCATGATCCTGGACCTTGGAAAGATCCTTGGGCATTTCCTTGCCGTGAAAAAGAACCTGAACAATGGTCTGGAAATCCGCTTCCGTGAGGGGCTCGCCTTTTACGTTCACCAAATCCCCGCGCAAGCGAAAGCCGGGGGACATCCCCGGATGAAGGTGGATGTCGCTCGCTCCATGCTGAACTGCTGCGGCCAGTAGGCTGAGGAAGGCTTTTTGATCCATCACAGGCTCTCCCCGGCTTATCGGCGGACTTCTGACGGCACTGAAGCCGGCATGCGATTATCCTTTTCAGAAAACCACCCTAAAACTGCTTTTTGATCCGTCTTTTCAGCCACTTCTCTGGGTGTCATTCCTGACTCTAGATAATCCCGGGCCGAGAGATCCACGCCCTCTTTAGCCAGCCGGGAAAGAACCTCGACCTGCCCCAAGCGTGCGGCGCGAACCGCTAAATGCGGGCCCATGCCTTGCTTTACTGCCCAGGGTGAAATCAAAGCCAGGGCGCAAATCCCGGCAAAGGCTACTACTCGCAGCGAAAGGCGAAACCGGGTCTGCACCGTGCCCCAGTCGCCCAATTCTAGGCGCTTCACTCGTTCTTCGCAGGTGGGATGACCGGCTGTGGGACTCAGAAATCGAAGAGCGCTTAGTCGCCGTGGATCGTGTCCGTTTCGCGCAGTGACTTTCTCGAGCGCCTGAGCAAGCGACACCCCTTGACCCATCTGCTGGGCTGCCCAAGCATCCGCCTCAAACTCTTGAAGTCGAATCAGTCCACGCAAAGCGGCAGCGACCGCTAGATACAGACCCAGCGTGGGAAGGAAAAGAAGCCCACCCTGAATTCCGAAGCCCGCTTGAAGCATTCCAGGCCAGGGAACAAAGAATGCGGAGACCCCCACAAGAACCCAGGCCGAACGCTCGCGCAGGTGCCCAAGCCTTCGGTGAGCTGCTTCGTGAAGTAAGACAGCACGAAGCTCGCTGGACTCCAAACACTCTGCGAGCGCACGACTGAGAAGCAAGCGATCACTCAGAAGAAGCGCATTCGCTGCACCCCGAATCCAAAACGGGCGGACCCGCTGGGAAAAACATTGAGAGACGGTTTGGCGCACCTGCGACTCCTGGATTTCTCGAGCCCCCAGAGCGCCCGCGACAATCCAGCCACTGGAGCGCAGCATGAGCCAAGCCAAGATACCCAAATGATAGAGGAGCGCTAAAGCCCAGCCTCCCCAAGCCAGCCACGCCAAGGGCAAGCTGGCCGATCTTGCGATACTCAGCCACGCCAGCTGCACCACACCGAGCCCAGTCGCCACGGCCATTGCTAGGGCGACTAAGCGAAGCAGGTAGAGCGTAAAAGGCGGATTCGCGCGAGGAGCTTCTCCCATCCCTTCCGTTTCGGAAGAAGCTTGCTGCAACTCGAGAAAAGGAAACGCCGATCCGTCAACCAGGTGACGAATCGGCGTTCAGAAAACCTCGGACTGAAGTCGTCCTGGGCCCGACTGGGCCTAGGGCAATCCTCAGTAACGGTAGGAGTCTGGCTTAAACGGGCCTTCTTGCGAGACGCCGATGTACTTAGCCTGATCTTTCCGAAGAACGGTGAGTTCCGCGTTCAGTTTCTTCAACTGAAGGCGCGCCACTTTTTCGTCGAGTTGCTTTGGCAAAGTGTAAACACCCAATGGGTATTTAGCCGTGTTCGTGAACAGCTCGATCTGAGCGATCGTCTGGTTCGCGAACGACGACGACATCACGTAGCTCGGGTGACCCGTTCCACAGCCCAAGTTCACCAAACGGCCCTTGGCCAGCAAGATGATGCGCTTGCCGTCAGGGAAGATCACGTGATCGACCTGCGGCTTGATCTCTTCCCACTTGTACTCTTCCAGGCCTGCGACATCGATTTCGTTATCGAAGTGACCGATGTTGCAAACGATGGCCTGATCTTTCATCTTCCGCATGTGTTCCAAAGTGATCACATGGTAATTGCCCGTCGCCGTGACAAAGATATCGGCTTTGTCGGCAGCGTAGTCCATGGTGACCACGCGGTAGCCTTCCATTGCAGCTTGCAGGGCGCAGATCGGATCGACCTCGGTGACCCAGACTTGGGCCGAAAGCGCGCGCAGAGCTTGCGCCGAGCCTTTACCCACGTCGCCGTAACCGCAAACCAGGGCCACTTTGCCCGCGATCATCACGTCGGTTGCGCGTTTGATGCCGTCGACCAGCGATTCACGGCAGCCGTACAAGTTATCAAACTTCGACTTCGTCACCGAGTCGTTCACGTTGATGGCCGGGAACTTCAAGTCTCCGCGCGCGTGCATCTGATACAAGCGATGCACACCCGTGGTGGTTTCTTCGGTCACGCCTTTAATCTGAGCCAGGCGCTTGGAGTACCAGCTTGGGTGAACTTTCAGCTTCTCCTTGATGGAAGCGTAAAGCACGGTCTCTTCTTCTGACGTGGGCTTAGCCAGGACCGACAAGTCTTTCTCCGCTTTTGCACCCAGGTGCAGAAGCAAAGTCGCGTCGCCGCCGTCATCCAGAATCATGTTCGAGAAGCCACCATCGGCCCATTCGAAGATGCGGTGGGTATAGTCCCAGTATTCTTTCAAGGTCTCGCCCTTCACAGCGAAGACCGCAGTACCGCTTGCTGCGATGGCAGCGGCTGCGTGATCTTGAGTCGAATAAATGTTGCATGAAGCCCAGCGCACTTCTGCGCCCAAAGCTTTCAAGGTCTCAATCAGCACGGCCGTTTGAATGGTCATGTGCAGCGAGCCCGTGATGCGCGCGCCCTTCAGAGGCTTTTGAGCAGCGTATTCATCGCGAATGGCCATCAGGCCCGGCATCTCGGTTTCGGCGATCTTGATCTCTTTGCGACCCCAATCCGCCAGCGAAAGGTCCGCAACAACGTAGTCTTTTTCAGTTGCCATAAGGAACTCCGTACTCGGGTTGAGAGCGCCGTTTGTGAATTCGTGTCCAAGCCTGGGAAGCCGCTCGCACCGGTCCTGACCGGGTCCGATACGTCGTTCTCGCAACGCTCCTTGAACGGTCCCAGTTATGAGCCGAAAAAGCGGAAAAAGCCAGTGGAAGGCGCGCGCCTTTACCGCGGAGAACGGACCGAACAGCCAGGAAATACCTGAAGAAGCTCTGGCATTTCGAGCTCGCGCCATTGCCCCACGGGCAAGGTCCCTAGCTCAAGACCACCCAACTGAATGCGTTTTAAGCGCTGCACAGGAAGCCCCACAGAAGCACAAAGCCGCCTCACTTCTCGGTTCTTCCCCTCGCACAGGCGAATCAGAAGGCGGCTCTCCTTACCAGAAGCTTTCAAAATCTCTGCCCCGTCGGCTTTCAGAACCTCGCCCGCTTCGGTGACCCCTTGAATCATGGCCTGAAGCTGAGAATCCGTGGCCAACCCCCGCACTTCAACGAGGTAAACCCGAGGCACGGCATTTTCTGGATTTAAAACCCAATCCGAGAACCGGGAGTCGTTCGTCAAAAGCAGAAGGCCCGACGTGTTTTGATCGAGCCTTCCTACAGGCATGAGCCCGGGCTCAGGTAAATCTTTCAGCACGCTAAAAATCGTCGGGCGACCTTTTTCATCGCGAAGAGTGGTGACCACCCCGCGCGGCTTATGAAACACGATCGTACAACTTCGCGCCCGCTCCAGCTTCTCACCATCCAGAACAATCCGCGCAGTTTCGGGAACGACGCCGAAGCGCGGATCACGAACCACTCGCCCGGCCACGCTGACTCGGCCCGCAAGGATCCACTCACGCGCCTGAGTGCGAGAACCTAAGCCGAGCTTTGAAAAAGCGCGCTCGAGCGCCACTTCGCCTTTTCGATAAGGCGAAACCGAAGCGCCCCGAGTTGGCTTCCTTGGCGCGGAATTGCGACGCTCAGCCATCTAAAAGCCGCCGTCAGCCTGCAGCTGGCTCGGCGGCCGCCTTTGCGCTCTTGCCTTTGCCTTTTGCTTTCGACGCCGCTTTCGGAGCTTTCGCAGCCTTAGCCCCGTCTCTGGCTTTGCCACCTTTGGCCTTACCGCCCTTAGCCGCAGCACGCTCGTTCAGGAGTTCCATCGCCTGCTCGAGCGTCAATGTGGCGGGGTCTTGTTCTTTCCGAAGCGAAGCATTGTCTTTTCCGTGCTTCACATACGGACCGAACTTACCTTCGTACACGCCCACCGGCTTTTGATCTTCCGGGTGCTGACCCACTTCGCGAATCAGGGAAGCTTGGCCTCGGCCCTTCTTCTCTTGCGAAAGAAGTTCGACAGCTCGCTCCAAAGACACTGTGTAAACGTTGTCTTCTTTCTTCAACGAGCGGAAATTTCCGTCGTGCACCACATAGGGACCAAAACGCCCATTATTGGCCTGAATAGGAAGCCCGGTTTGCGGGTGCTTCCCAAGGAGCCTTGGAAGGCTGAGCCACTGAAGGGCCTGCTCGATCGTGACTGCACGCGGGTCAAAGCCCTTCGGCACGGAAGCGCGACGCGGCTTAGGAACCGTCTCGCTGACTTCTCCCAGCTGAACGTAAGGACCGAAGCGGCCAGTCAGGCAATAAATGAACTCGCCCGTCTCCGGGTTCTGCCCGATGGGTTGTGGGCCTCGCTTCTGAATCTCCAGAAGCTCCTGCATCTGCTCGCGAGTCAGGTCGGCAGGTGCCAAATCCTCAGGAATCGAGGCATGAATTTCATCCGACTCTTGGCCTTTTTCAGCCGCTTTCTCGGAAGGCGCGCCCGGCTCTTTTTGAACCAAGTAGGCGCCGAAACGGCCGATCTTCACTTCCACGCCTTGAAGGTGAGGAAGCGAAACCGTGCGCGAAGCTTCGGGCTTAATTTTGCGCTCTTTTTCCTTCACCTGCTCGAGAAGCCCCTGCTTGCCGAGGTAGAATTCTTTCAAGTACGGAATGTGCTCACGATCGCCTTCTGCGATTTCGTCGAGCGAATTTTCCATCTTCGAAGTGAAGCCCAGGTCCACCAACTGCTCGAAGTGATTCTCAAGAAGCTGCACGACTGCAAAGCCCGTGAACGACGGAATCAAAGCGTTCTGGACCTTCCGAACATAACCGCGGTCCATGATGGTCGACAAAATGGATGCGTAAGTGGACGGACGGCCAATTCCGGCCTTTTCCATGCCTTGAACGAGCGATGCTTCTGTGAAGCGCGCTGGCGGCTTGGTTTCATGCCCCAAGGGTTCCACCTGGTGCGGCTTCACACGGTCACCGGCTGCCAAAGCAGGCAAGATCAGCTCGCGATCGTCAAGCGCGGCTTGAGTGTCGTCCGCACCTTCCACGTAAGCGCGAATGAAGCCCGGGAACAGAATCCGGGTTCCATTCGCCTGAAAGACGGAATCCTCGGCCTGAATCTTCACGCTCATCGAGCGCTTCAAGGCTTCGGCCATCTGAGTGGCCATGGTGCGCTTCCAAATCAACTCATAAAGAGCCAGTTCACGACCGCCGAGGCCTGTGTCTTTCGGATGAACGAACTCCTGGCCAGCCGGGCGAATGGCTTCGTGAGCTTCTTGAGCACCTTTGGATTTGGCTTCAAATTGGCGCGGCTCAGGCGACAAGTATTCCTTGCCGTAGAGTTCCTCGACCTGGGCGCGAGCGGCTTTGATCGCTTCTTGCGACAGACTCGGTGAGTCGGTTCGCATGTAGGTAATCAGGCCTTCTTCATAAAGCGCCTGAGCCGTGCGCATGGTGTCGCGCGAAGACAGGCCTAGTTTACGATTCGACTCCTGCTGCAGAGTCGACGTGATGAAGGGTGGCGAAGGACGGTTGTGAATGTCTTTTTCTTCGACCGACAGCACTTTCCATTCGGTGCCAGTCACTTTCGAAGCCACCTGACGGGCGAGCGTCTCGTCCAAGACGACCACGTCTTTGCCGACCGCGAGTTTACCGGTGGTCTCGTCGAAATCTTTGCCCGATGCGACGCGCTTTCCTCCGACACTGAGCAGCTTCGCTTCGAAAAGTTCGCCCGCCGGTGCGTTCTTTCCGCCTACCGAAACTTGAGCCACATCCGCGCGAATGTCCCAGAAACTGGCCTTCTGAAAGCGAATACGCTCGCGCTCGCGCTCGACAATCATTCGGAGCGCCGAGCTTTGCACCCGACCGGCCGACAAGCCGTAGGCAATTTTTTTCCAGATCAACGGCGAGAGCGTGTAACCGACCAAGCGATCCAGCACGCGACGCGTCTCCTGGGCGCGCACCAAGTGCATGTCGATTTCGCGAGTTTGCTGCAGGGCCTTCTCGATCGCCGTCTTGGTGATCTCATGGAACACCATGCGCTTGACTGGAACCTTGGGCTTCAGCAGCTCGGTGAGGTGCCAGGAAATCGACTCCCCTTCGCGGTCTTCGTCGGTCGCCAGATAAAGCTCATCCGCTTCTTTCAGCTTTCGCTTTAAGTCCTGGATGACTTTGTTCTTTCCCTTCGGAACAATGTAGAGAGGCTCGAAATCCTTCTCCACGTTGATCCCGATTTTCGTCCACTCTTCCTTCTTCAGCGCGGCCGGAATATCGGCAGCCGATTGCGGCAAATCGCGGACGTGACCAATGCTGGCCTCAACCACAAAAGATTTCGGAAGGAATTTGCGGATCGTCTTTGCCTTCGTAGGGGACTCGACGATTACCAGTGCTTTCTTGGACATAGTTTCTCGGCGGGAGCATAGCACGCGATCTTGAAACTTCCACTTCTCCTTCCCCCGATTTGCCTTACACTGAGAGAAGCATGACCCAAAAAACGCGTCCCGCAGCCAAGAAACTTCCAGAAAAACCCGCGAAAAAAGCAGAAAACCAAAAGGCTCAGGCAGCCCCAAAAAAAGGCGTCCAGAACCCCGCTGCAGTCTCAGGAAAAGCCCCGAAGGAGCTTCCCGGCGCCATCCAAAAGTCCAAACCTGTGCCTCTTGAGAAAGAGCGCCGCTTGAAAGACCGCCCGTCCGTGGCTCGCAAAAACGAGAAGGGTGCGCACGGCCGGAAGAGTGCTTTTGAGCAAGGGCTTTGCCGAGTCATCGGCTGCACGGCGCCGGCAACGACCAAAGGTTATTCCCGTGCCTGCTACATCAAGTACTGGAAACAGATCAAACTGAAGGAGGACATCCTCGAGCAAGGCACCCTTCAGCGCTACATTTCCGAGCTCTGCGAAAAGTATCCGGACAAGACCCTTCTTGCCCTGAAACACGACCTTCACAGCGACGAAGCGTACGCCCAAATGATCCGGGACTTGGATCTGTACGGCGGCATCGATGAACTCGAGCATGCCCAGTCACCCAGAAACACGCTTGAAGAGGATGAAGAGGCAGAAAACGACATTGATTCCATCAAGAAAGGCATCGATAAGGAAGATGATCTCTTCTGACGCAAGCTTTGACTGACCAGGAGCCTATGGGTTCTCTCTTCTCGATTTTTTTTCCTGCATTGCTCGTCGCTTCCGCATCTGCGGCTGAAGCGAGCGCTCCGACACAACCCCAAGTCACGGAAGTCGCGACCCACGATCTGGTCCAGCACTGCCGGGACACGCTGATCTCACTTCCTGGCGCCCACATCCCGGAACTCGTGTCGAAAGTTTGCCTCGGAGCCCAGCGCTTACCAGGTTGCGCGAGCGTTCAGGGTCGACAGATTTTCCACCTCGACCAACCGAGCCGGCGGCCAGGCGGTCGAAAGATCCTGGTTTTTTCGGTCACCCACGGCGACGAGCCTGAAAGCGGCGCACTCGCGCGCGCCTGGATGGAGCGTCTGGCCCAAGTCGACGCGCGGAACTCCTGGCGCGTGGTGCCGATCCTGAACCCCGATGGGCTCCTCGCCAGAAGCCGCGTCAACGCCAACCAAGTTGACCTGAACCGCAACTTCCCCACTCGCGACTGGGAAAAGAACGCGGTTCAATTCTGGAAGAAGCACGCAGGCGCAAGCCCCCGTCGCTTCCCGGGAACGATTCCCGGCAGCGAACCTGAAACCAAGTGCGCGATCGACCAGATCGAGAATTTCAACCCAGACCTCATTGTTTCGATCCACACGCCTTACGGCGTTTTGGACTTTGACGGCCCCCCTGCCCCCTTGCCACGCGTGGGCAAACTCCCAGCACGCCGCCTGGGAACGTTTCCCGGGAGTCTAGGTCGCTTTATGTGGAACGACCGCTCGGTACCCGTACTGACTGTGGAACTGAAGGGCGGCCCGCAGCCGATTTCCACGCAGGACGCCCAGCACCTCCAAGATCAGCTCGGCGACTTGGCGCTTAAAGTTCCGGCTCGCAAGTCTCCCTGAAGCGCGACTGCCAAGAGAGCAATCACCGGAAGGGTGGCCAGAAGCGAGTACCAAAGGCCGCCCACCACTACGAGACCCACCGGCAGCATGAGGTTAGCGCCGTAAAAAATGGCCATCGTTCGAACCGGCAAGCGTTCGAGCCACGAGCGGACGCGCAGGATTTCAAACGCGCCCATCAAGGCCACCCCCGTCACGTACCAGCCAAAGAGGTTCGACCAGGGCATCCCGTAGAAGCTGCCCTCTTTCTCCCAGACCCAAAACGGGATCAAGTAACTCATCGCGGGATCTAGCGTCAGATCCCACATGAGGAGAAGAAGCGATCCCACGGCGATTCGCATTCCGAGGGACGGCTTCTTTCGAGTGATCCAGGCTGCCAAGCCGAATGAAGGAATGGCCATCACGAACCAGCTCGGTGGAATCAGGTACGGCACCTTTTCCATGAACTTCGCGCCGAGAAGCGTTGTGTACTCGTATTTCCCAAACGGAATTCCGTAACTGGTTCCCAGAAATTCGGACAAGCCGCTGAGAAGCACCACCACCAAAAAGGCAGGAACCCAAGCGGCGCGGCAAGCGCCCCAAAGAAGTACCAACAACGTCAGCAGCGACACGATGATTTGTCCCTGCGCAAAAGCTTGGTTAGCGACTGCGAAAATCGGCACCGACCATGGGTAACGCGCCAACCATTCCGGATGGGTTCCGAAAGTGGCGTACCCGAAAATGGATACAGCGTTCACCGCAAGCAAAAGACCTAAAAGGAAGCGAACCTGATGGGATTGGCGCATGAGGGCAGCCTAAATCAGGATTGGCGCGGTGTCACCAACGACACAACTTGTGAGAGAACCGGACTCCGAGCCACACTCAAAAAGTCGATGCGATACGTGAGCCACCATTTCCCACGTTTAAATCTCTGGAACGCTGCCGCTCTTTGCGGAGTCGTCGCAGCACTTTCGCTGATCGCTCCCTAATGGGTCGGGGCCGCGACCTGAGGGAAGCCCCTCAGAAAATCCGCGTCACATTATCGATCGAAGGCGGCGCTACCGGCGCACGGCGCGACTCTTCAATGAGACGCTTGAGCCAAAGATTTTCGGCCTTCAAGCGAAGCATCTCTTCGTGCTCGCGGTCCAATCGAACCCGGAGTTCATTGAGTCGCTGGCGCAGCACATCGTTCTCGGACCAAAGCTCAGTGGAAGTCATCGTTGGACGACCTATTACATCATCGAAAGATAATTTAAAAGTCCTTCATGGAAGCGCTTTGGGCAGCGCTCCCGAAACTTTTTCGCATTTATTTCGGATTAACCACGAATTGAAGACTTGGGCTTTGGTCTGCCGCGAAAGGACTTCCGTTTCCTGCCGAACGATGAAACCTGCGGCCAAGTTCTGGCCGTTCTTATCGAATTTGCCCTGGCAATACTCGAATACCCCCGGAGCGCTCGATACGGTCAGGGTCGTACTAAAGGTGTCGCAAAACAGGCGGGAGGCTTCGGCATGGCGTAAAGCCGTGGTCCACGTCAAAAGCGCCGACTCCACTTCCGCGCAGCGCCGCGCCCGATCGGCAGCGGCAAGCTCCGTTTTGTCGAAGCGCGAAACGGTCTGAAGCCAGCTTTCATCCATGGGATGGGCCATCTTATCGAATTCAAGTAGCTTGGCCCGGCTTTGACGCCATTTGTGTTCCAGCCAGGACTCGGCCGGGCTTTTTCGCTTCACCCGAATCCCAATCAAGTTCCGAGTTTCATCCGCAAAAAGGCCTCGGTAAATTCCATCCCGCGTATCCAGAAGCTCCGACATTTCGAGCTGCTCGCCTTGATTGGCCAAGGCCGACAGAAAGCGCTGGCGCGCCTTAGCCAGATCTAAAGTCGCTTGAGCTCCCCGGCGCTGCTCTTCCCAAGTAGCTCGAGCTTTGAACTCGTCTCGACCGCCTAGATCACGGCGCCCAGGGCGTCCTAGCTCCTGGTCGGTTGCGTCCAAGACTTGCTTCATCACGCTAAACCACTCGCGTGCGCGCTTCAGACACTTTCCATCGCCGTTATCTTGGTAATATGAGGGATCGGTGCTGATCTGGCGCGCAAACGTCGTCAAAAGCGCGCGGCCGGAAACTTCCTGCCCCTGAGCAGCACTTTCTTTCAGAAGCAGATCCAGTCGCTCGGCCGCAGCCAAAGCAAACGACCAGCCCCGGCCCACGACCGATTGCTCGACTTCCGTTCGAACCACGTGACAGGCGAAGGATTCAATTTCTGCCAATCGAGCAACGGTAGCTTCAAGCTCCCCTAAGCGAGAGCGATCTTTTTTGAGAGCTAAATCCAGCTCCAAAATTTCGCGCGCAGGCTCCGGCAAAGAAGGCTTCCTTGCGTCCAGGCGTTCTAATGCCAGCTGAAGTTCTTTCACGCGCTCGTCCACTTCGCTGACTTCGCCGGAACGCGCGCGAACGAGTCCGCGAACCGCGTCGTTGTATTCGTAAAAGGCGCAGGCGTTTTCGATGAACGTCTGCCGCTGCGAACTCTGCCGCATATCAAACGAGTTATTTCGGTGCAGCGTCAGAAACGTTTTGACGGAACTACCAACCGCCGTAGCCGTCAGCACCAAGGTGGTGGTCTGAGGGCTTCGCCCCCCCACCAAAAGTACGTAAGGCATCAGGCTATTGACCGTATCGACCAAAGCCTCTAGCCAGTCGGATCGACTGAGCAAAGCCCTGCCGCAGCGATCATCGCCTCCGAGCCTTGAAACCACATTGCCAATATCGACAATCCCCGACACTGCTTGCCGAAGTTCGACCGACCCGTCCGGCAAAGTGCCTTGCGCAAGCGAGCGCGTCACTTTCTCGTTTCCGAAATCCACCGGAATCCGAGTCAAAGCATCTGCAGCCGTCTTCACTTGCTTAGATGCTTCCTCGAGTTTCTTTTGAAGCTCTTCGCAGCTGGCCGGCAAATTCACGCGCTTCTCAAGCGCCGCTGCGGCTGATCGTAAATCCTTGTAGAGCGGATTCGACAGCGGGCATCCCCCACTGAGCGTCACCGGCGTCTGCGCTTGCGCCACCCCACCCGCACCCAAAAGGGCCAGAACCGAAAACCCCAGGAAACTCAACCGCGCCCGAAGCCTCATAATGCCATGCGTTATGGCTTGGTTTCCAAAGCGGGTCAAGGCCCGCCAGGGGGCGAATTCCAGCCTCCCAAGACCCCTCCTGCCTGACCCACGGCATTCTCGGGCAAGCCCTCCTCTCGGAGACGCTTTTGGCGGTCCGGAAGATAGACTCCCGTTCCGTCCCAAGCGCTCTGATCCGCCACACCCAGGGGCAGCCCCACTTCTTGGGCTTTGGCTTCCATCATGCGGCGAGCACTTCTTTTCCCCTTGGCCGATTCATCCCAATCCATGGAAATCAAAACGGCTTGGACTTTCTTCGCGCGGTATTCGGCGTAATAACGCCCGTTTCGATCGGAAGCGTCCAGACAGGTCAAAAGGCCGAAACGACCGATCGGCGTATCAAAAACCTGGGAAGCATTCCCCGCATCGGCCCAACACCGATCGTACTTGTAGAGGTCGCGCTTTCGGTAGCGCACCCAAGTTCCATCCGGATTCACCCCAACGGTGGTGTTGAAGTAGCGATTTCCGTCGCGCTCCGGGATCCAGAATACGACGCTCACGCCCGCTTGGTTCGACCACCGGAGCCAAGCCTGAGTGGTGGCTCCACTCGGCACGTTTTCAGCGACCGGCTCAACAGGGTGGCAGTGGCGATTTTCGCACCTCTGCCCCTGCTCCGCTCGGCACCACACGTTTTGGTTCGTGACGTAGCCGGTACTGGAGCCCTCGGGGAAAACCACGAGTTTTGCACCCCGTTTGCGGAGGTGTTCGGCCCACTTCAGGGACTCCTGATGGAGCGCGCTTTTTTGACCAAAAAGGCCATCGGCATCCATCTGAACTAGCCCCAGTACCGCAAAAAACGAGCTCCATTTTTTTGACACTCACACCACCCCATAAGCCTTTGTTTTTACGGTTTTTTCTACCTTAAAACCAACCAAAAATGACGGTTTTTATTCTTGCGGACTTTGCCGCATCGCGTCACGCTTATTTCGTAGGGTTGTTTCTCTCGGTTGGACGTTGGTTGTCATGAAGATTCAGAAGGGCGCATTACTCTGGCTAGTCTTGGCCGGCCTGGCAACAGGCTGTGCCCGGCAGAAAACTTTAGACGTGGGAGATTTCCTCCCCTACGTCCAAAAGTTTGAATCTGTTGCTAGCCAACAGGGCAAGACATTGAAGGTCGACGACCTGATCATGCATTTTGGGCCCACTGACAGTGCCCAAGAGCAGGGCTATTGCGTCCTTTCCAGCGACGCAAGCCCCACTGTAGTCATCAACCAGGACGTTTGGAATGACCTGGATGCCGTCGAAAAAGAGGCTTTGATTTTCCACGAGCTCGGCCACTGCGTCTTGTTCCGTAGGCACAATGCCGAAAAAACAGGCACCGGAGAGCCCGTGACGATCATGAATCCGTACGCCATCGACTCGTACTTGTACCGGGCCAAGCTCGCTTATTACTACCGAGAGCTATTCACAAACCGCTGAGCTGAAGTAGGCTCTCGGCGCATGAGCCGCGAATTCAAGCCCAAACCCGCCTCCGCCGGCACGTCTGACCGGCCCGAACCCACTCCGCGGCAACGCGCACTGGGACGCCTGGGGCGCCGCGAATGCAGCCAAAAAGAGCTGATCGACTACCTTCATGGCAGAAAAGGCGTGGATCTCGCAGAAGCACAGGCCGTGGTTGCCCGACTCGTTACTGAGGGACTCGTAGACGACCTCCGTTACGCGCGGATGATGATTCGCCACCAAGCCCTTCGAGGTAAAGGCCCCAGAGCAATCGCCCAAGTTTTAAAGCAAAAGGGCGTGCCCCTTCCTGCAGCCACGATTGAAGCCATTTGCGAGGAAGCTGGAATTGCTCCCGAGCGCGAAACGGCCCGCGAGTGGGTTGAGCGTCGGTACCCCAAGTTTCGTGAGGACAGAAAAATCGCGAACCGAGCCTACCAAGCCCTTCTACGACGGGGATTTAACTCCCAAGTGGCGCGCGACACGGTCTTCTCCAAAGCCCCACTTCGTGACGTAGACGCCTGATTTCCCAGACCCTTTTTACCTGACACAAAAGGTTGCCTCCTAGGCCCCTGCCCCCTAAACTGAAACTTGGGGATTTCACTGGGGGAACAGGAAATGACGAAGAATAGCCCCTCCAAGTCGATTGGAGGTTTCAGCATCATTGAATTCATGGTGGCGTTTGCCATCTTGGGCGGACTGGTTTTGGTCCTTCTTCAAATCCGAAGCTTCACCCAGCAGTCTACGAGCCGCACCCAGGCCAATTCCTCGATCAACACTTACAACGCCAAGCTTTCCGGGCTGCTCTCAGAAAGCGCGCAGACGCTTTCTTTCAGTATGGCGGCTCAGGAAAACCGCGTTCCCCCCTTCAAACGAAACCTCTTCGACATCAACGGCGATGACCATGTGGGAGGCGACGAGAAGGTAGTTGACGCTACCTACCGACTTCGCGTTAGCGAGTATTTCGACCATCTCGGCGAGGGCTACCCGCTCGGCATTCTACGAATTCAAACCCGCGACATAGCCTCGGGAAATACCGTCACCGAGACTCTCTTTAAATCCGGGGCGATTGACGCAAAATCTGGAATCGCCCCGAACGGAAGTTACTGCATCACCTACCCTTCCGTTCAGTGCCCTTTCCAACCAGTCATCCGCGTCAAACCCGATTGCTCGAAAGATTCTGCGCTCGCCGGAAAGTGCGTTAAACCGACCTGGAAGTTTCAGATCGACTACTTAACCGATCCAGAACTTGCCAGCCGAATGGGGCTGAGAGGCGCTCTTTCGCAGAACGCGCCAACCGGCCGGATCACCTTAGTCAACTCCAAGGACACTCTCCTCAGTTACCGCCAGTCGGTGGTCTACGCCGGCAGTGAAGCTCTGCGCGAGGCTGAGGCACCGACGACGGGAAGTGCAGCCACCACGACTGCAGCTACCACGACTGCAGCTACCACGACTGCAGCTACCACGACTGCAGCTACCACGACTG